>JAKLEZ010000001.1 GCA_022711465.1 Planctomycetota bacterium
GCCGTACGGCGACGAGGCCTGGACGCGGCGTACGGCGGTCAAGTTGGGCCTGGAAAGCAGCCTCCGCCCGGTCGGCCGGCCACGGAAGGTGACCGGGAAAGCGGAATAATGGCTTCTGACCCCTTTTGCGTGCCCGGGAAAGCGGAATAATGGCTTCTGACCCCTTTCCGTGCCTGGAATCCGCGGCCTACAGCTGCCGATCCAGCCTTCGGTACATGATCGCCTCGCTGACGTGCTCGGGGAGCAGATGCTCCTGGCCGGCGAGATCGGCAATGGTTCGGGCAACCCGCAGAATCTTGTCGTGGGCCCGGGCGCTGAGGCCCAGCTCGGTCAGGGCTTGCCTCAGCAACTGCTCGCCGGCCTCGTCGAGCTTGCAGTACTTTCGCAACAGCCGCGAGGTCATGCGGGCGTTGATCATCGTGCTCTGCTCGCCGAATCGGCGGCGCTGAATCTGACGGGCTCGGATCACCTGCTCGCGAAGCGAGGCGCTGTCGCTGCCGTCACGCTCTCCACGCAGCTCACGGTAGGCGACCGGCGGGACCTCGATGTGGATATCGATCCGATCGATCAGCGGCCCGCTGATCCTCGACAGGTACTTGTCGATCTGCGTCGGGCTGCACTTGCACGGCTTGTTCGGGTCCGTGAAGTAACCACACGGACAGGGGTTCATGGCCGCCACGAGCATGAACTGCGCCGGGAACGCCACCGCCGAATGCGACCGGGCAATGGTCACAACCCCGTCTTCGAGCGGCTGCCGAAGAGTCTCGAGGATCGTCCGGGGGAACTCGGGGAACTCGTCGAGGAACAGCAACCCGTGATGGGCCAGTGAGACCTCGCCCGCCTGCGGAATGCTGCCCCCGCCAACCAGGGCCGGCCCGCTGGCCGAATGATGCGGCATGCGCACGGGTCGGCGGGCCATGAGCGGCAGGCCCGGCGGAAGCTTACCGGCCGCCGAGTAGATCCGGGTCGTCTCCAACGACTCGGTCAGCGTCAGCGGAGGCAGAATCGTCGGCAACCTCTTGCTGAGCATGGTCTTGCCGGTTCCCGGCGGACCGATCAGCAGGACATTGTGCCCCCCGGCCGCGGCCAGGGTCAGGGCTCGCTTGGCGGATTCCTGTCCGCGCACCTCGGCGAAGTCCTCCTCGTAGCGCGAAGCGCGATCGAACACCGCCTGGATATCAACGGCCGTCGGCTCCAGCGGCAGCTGCTCGGTCAGGAAGCCCACCGCCTCGGCCAGCGTTTCGATCCCGATGACCTCGACGTCGGTGACCACGGCCGCCTCGGGGGCGTTGTCCCGCGGCACGATCACTCCGACCACACCCCGGTCGCGGGCCAACAGGGCCATGGACAGAGCCCCTTTGATCGGACGGACCCGACCGTCGAGGGCCAGCTCCCCTGCGATCAGGTACCGCCCGACCCGTTCAGGTGTGCCCGTGTCGCCGCCGAAGATCATCCCCAACGCGATGGGCAGGTCGAAGGCCGGCCCTTCCTTCTTGATATCCGCTGGGGCCAAGTTGATGACCGTCTTGTACTCCGGCCAGGAGTAGCCGGAGTTATTCAGGGCACT
Source organism: Planctomycetota bacterium (assembly GCA_022711465.1). GTDB lineage: Bacteria > Planctomycetota > Phycisphaerae > UBA1845 > PWPN01 > JAGNEZ01. The sequence goes on from JAKLEZ010000001.1 coordinate 1,568, forward strand.
GTGCACCCGTTCCAGGCTTTCCTTCACCGCGGTGTCCGGCAAACCGACAATCGAGGTCTTTTCGAAGCCCCGAGGGGCAACGTCCACCTCCACCTCACAAGCCGTGGCCTCGATCCCGATCAACGCCATGCTTTGTAGACGTGCGAGCATGGCGGGATTCTACAAGCCTTGGTTCGCCGTGCCAAAGGTCTGGGCGGTCGGAGCAGGTCAGGTGGATCTCGCTCAGCCTCGCGCCCTGTCGCGTGTGAGCATGACGGAATTGGGTCAGCCTCGACCTGCCCCGCCTCAGGCTCAGGGCCGCCGAAATTCCGTCGCCCGACATTTCGGAGGGTCCTTGAACTCGTGACGGACTCGCGTCTTGAGAGCGACCGGCACACGTTGGGCCCTGGCCCCGGGCGGTGCCGCGGCCCCGGCCTCATCGCTGAACTACAATCTTGGGCGTGGCCTAGTAGCCGTTTCTCGGGTTGATCGACCAGACGGAGGCCGTGTCATCTCTCGCGATCGGTCGCCCAATAGCATGCAAAAGGAGGTCGTATGTGCTCCGCTGCTGCCTCCCGGTCTGTTCTTCTCCCCGTCGTCTTCCTGAGTAGCATTGGTCTTGCCGTCCTGCTGGCTGGATGCTCCATCGGGTGCACAGAATGGCACGGGCGACACGGGGGATTCATGGGGCGAGATGCAACCGAGACGGACTCTGATCTGCCGCCGTTGCCGGATCACAGTCTCCGCGGCGTTTTCGTGGTGACCGCATACAATTTCGATTGGCCCAACCGCCCGGGCCTCAATCCACGCGTATTGAGCGACGAAATCCGCGCCGTCGTGGGGCGGACCAAGGAGTTGAACTGCAACGTCATTATTCTCCAAGTCCGAGCGTTCGGCGACCGCCTGCACCGATGGACGAGGCTTGCCAAGCCCGAACCCTGGTCCGTGGCCCTGAATCCCGGCAGCGACCGGGATCCAGACAAGAAACCAACGCCGGAGTACGATCCTCTCGGCGACTGGATCACACAGTGCCATTCCGCGGGGATCGAGCTGCATGCCTGGGTCAATCCCTTTCGCGTCGACAGGCTTGTCAAGGATGCGAATGAAAAGCCCTATCCGCTCCTCGCATCCGAGAAATACGACACGGTTTACCTGGACTACACTCAGACCAACGTGCAGGACTATGTGATTGACGTCATCGATGACCTGCTCCGGTACCGAGCGAGGCGAGATGTCACCGCGGTGACTCCCGGCGGCGGCGCGCTCAAAGCGGCCAAAGGAGGCGACGGAATCGACGGTCTCTTGTTTGACCACAATCTGCCCAAGGGACACCATCACCGCGTGGCCGGCCGGACCCCCACCATCTTTTCCTCTCCGCCTGACTACACCCAGCATCAGAAGCGGGTCAAATGGCTGGCCACGGAATACGGAGCGCCGACAGCGGGTCCGAACAGCATGGACGACTTCATCTTCAGAGCATTTCAGAAGGTGTACAAGGAGCATGGGCTTAAGTTCGGCATCAGCCCCAACCACGATGACGCTCAGGGCATGGAATGGCTGAAGAAAGGCTGGATCAACTACGTTGTCCCCGAGCTCTACACGAAGGACCCGCCTGGAAGCGTCAAGCGGAAACTCGGGCCGTGGCTCGCCAACGTCCAACCGCAAACGGAGTTCACCCCGATCGTCGTTACTGGCTTGTGTACCACCCGGGTTCAATCACCTGAGGACTCGTCCAGCCAGCCCTGGTCGGGCAAGGACATCGCTGACCAGATGAAGGAAGCGAACGACGCCCGGAGCCGAACCGGTACCCGGACGTCGGGCGAGGCCCACTACTCATGGAGCGCGTTGCGGGCCCCCTGCTGCGGGGGCCCTCTCGACGCTCAGGATCCCCAGAACACGCTCGGAGAGTTGCTGCAGCATGAGTTCTACGTTCAGCCCGCGTTGGTCCCCAACTGTACGACGATCCCCGGCAAGACCCTGCCCGACAGACCGGTTGTGTTATTGAGACACGGCACAGCGCGCTGGAACCTGCCGGCCACTTCCCGGATCAGACCCCTGTTCTGGGCGGTCTGGCTACACGAGCGGCATTTACGGTGCTCAGGCTGGGGGCAGATGCAGGTCTTCGACGCCGCGGTCAGGGAACTACCTGTCCAGAACACGGTGGATCGAGTGGCGGTCAAGGTGATCGACCACTCCAACTGCGAGAGTGACTACGGCATCGGTTTGCGTTGATGCAAGTCCTGAGGCCCTGCCCGCGATCCTCGCGCCGCTGATCGCGGTCTTGCTGCCATGTCTGGCTGCGGCAAGGCATTGAGGACGGCGTGCAGGACCCGGCTGGTCGTGCACGGCGCGGTTGCCTGGCCTCCAACTGCGTTGCGGCCCCGGCCTCATCGTTGGACTATAATCTGGAGCTCGGTCTGGCAGTCGTCTCTCGGGGTGATCGGTTAGGCGGGTGCCGTGGCATCTCTTGCGATCGATCGCCCGCGTTCACGCAAAAGGAGGCCGTATGCGCCCCCCTTCCACCTCCCCTCGCGTGGCTCCCGGCGTCAGTCTGCTCCGCTACGCCAGCCTTCTCATGCTGTTGGCCCCATGCTTCATCGCGTGTTCGCATCGCGTCGTCCGGCCGGAGAAGCCCCGTGCCCCGCGCGCCATGGAGGAGACCACCGATGCTCCACCGCGACCGGTCAGGCCGCCTGGTCCACGACCAGGGGGACCTGCCAACGATCTCCCACCCGAACCGGCCCATGAATTCCGCGGCATCTTCGTGGCGACTGCGTTCAACCTCGACTGGCCGAGCAGACCAGGCCTCCCCAAGAGCCTGTTGGCTCGTGAGATTCGCACTGTCGTGGGCCGAGCCAAGGAACTGCGCTGCAACGTCATCCTCCTGCAGGTTCGAGCCTTCGGAGACCGGATGCACGGGAGTAGCCGGCTTCCCAGGCCCGAGCGATGGTCAGTGGCTCTGCACCGCGGTGCCGATCGGGATCCGGACAGGGAGAGCCCGACGGCCGGGTATGATCCACTGGGAGACTGGATCACCCAGTGCCACGCCGCAGGAATCGAGCTTCACGCATGGGTCAATCCCTTTCGCGTGGACAGAATCGTGTTGGATGCGAACGGCAGTCCTCTCCCCCTCCTGGCCTCCGACGACTGCAACACGCTGTACCTGGACTACACGCAGACGAGCGTGCAGGACTACGTGATCAGCGTGATCGATGACCTGGTCAAGTACCGGACGGGACGCGGCGCGACCCTGATGGAGCCCGGCGGCGGAATGCTCATGGCCATGGGAGGAGGCGACGGAATCGACGGCCTTCTGTTTGACCACAACCTGCCTGACAAACGCCGCCCCGCCGGGACCAGCCAACCATCTCCGATGCGGGCCGCCTCGACTCGCATGACCCAGCATCAGCGCGACGTCCAATCGCTGGCCTTGCGATCCAGGCAGCGCCCGGGCACCAAGAGCCTCGACGACTTCATCCAGAGGGCGTTCAAGAAGGTCTATCTCGAGAACGGGCTGAAGTTCGGCATCAGCCCCGCCCACAGCGACGACAGGAGCATGAACTGGCTTCGCAACCGCCAAGTCAACTACGTCATTCCGGAACTCTATTTCCGAGGACCACAAGGCACCATCCACAAAAACCTCGGTAGATGGCTCAACCACGTCAAGCCAGGATCGGATTTCACCCCGATTGTCGTCGCCGGGCTGTTCACGGCCGGCGTTCAATCACCTGTGGCCGGATCGGGCGAGCCATGGTCGGGCAAGGAGATCGGGGACCAGATCACCGAGACCCGGTGGGCCGTAAACCCGCGCAGCCCGGTCGCGGCGGGACAAGCCCACTACGCGTGGCGGGCCCTGCGATCCCCGGCCGAGGGAGGCCCCCGAAGCACACTCGGAGACCTGCTCAGGAACGACCTGTATCGGCAGCCCGCGCTGGTTCCCGGCTGCACCGCGCCGCCCGGCAGCAGGCTGCCCGACACACCTGTTGTGTCACTGGTCCGAGGCACTGCCAAGTGGCATTTGCCTGCCCAGGCCAGAACCCGGGTCCGGTTCTGGGCGGTTTGGCTGCACGACTCCGGACCCCGGTCGTCCGGCTGGGGACCCATGCAGGTTCTCGACGGGTCCGTCAGCAGCCGCCCTGTCCCCGGAACGGTGAATCGGGTGGCGGTGAAAGCGATCGATTACCACAACCGCGAAACGGACTACGGCCTGGCCGCCCCCTGACGAGACGATCGCACGAGCTCAGGGCGGCCCTGCTGCCCCGGCGACGCGCTCCCGTTCTGCTGGGCGGGAGCCGTCAGCAGTCGCCGGTGGGCCTGCGCGCCGGTCACCGCGTCCAGGCAGAGGCGAAGGTAATTGGGCGGTGCTTCACGCCGGACTATCGCTTCGCGGAACTGATCGGCGGCTTCCTTCGTCTGGCCGAGTTGCCAGTAACAACGGGCCAGCGTGAGGGAGGGCACGTCGGCACCCCGGGCCCGGGCCTTCTCCAGGAAATCCAGGGCCCAGTCGTTGACGCCCCGGAATGCATACCATTCGCCCAGCGTTAGCAGCGCAGCACCGTCGTCCGGATTAGCGCGCAGGGCTGAGGCCACTCCGTCAAGACGGGCCCCAAAGTCGAGATGGCACAGGGACCGGGAGGTATCCCAAAGACTGATCGACGACCCGCTGCTCGCCAGCACCGCATCGCCGGGTGGGACAACCGCCAGGGCATAGCTATAGGTGGGAAGGTGAGCCCCAAGTCTCAAGTCGCGCCCCCGTTTCGCGTCCCACATGCGGAGAGTCTGATCGCTGCCGACCGAGAACACGGTGCGATCTCCGCGCCCGTAACGTACGCCCCTCACTACCAGAGTCGGCCCGACAAACCGGCCTGCCTCCTCGCCGGCGATCAGATCCCAGAGATGAACGACCAAATCGTGCCCACTCGTGAGGGCGTGTTTCCCGTCCGCCGAGAAAGCCGCACAGTCCACGCTGGCAGACTTAGAGCCGGAAGAATAGCGAAGAAGGCGGCACTCTCCAGTCTCAGGCTGCCAGTAGTACACCTCACCCCTCTCATCACCACAAATCGCATACCGCGAATCCGGAGATACAGCCACACAGGTGACCCGCCCCTTGCAGACCAACCGTTTCAGCTCACCGACCTCCGACCCGATCATCCGCCGAACCACAGTGTGATCGGGCTGGGAACTGAGGAAGAAGCGGCCATCGCGAGAGACCGCGGTGAAAGACCACCCCTCTCCACGAGTGCGTTGACCTTCAAAGGACCCTTTGCCAGCATACCGGTGGAGTTCATCGCCGCTCATGATGTCCCAGACTCGGCAGTTGCCTGCACTGTCCGCCGCAAAGAGGCGATCGCCGCCCGAGAGAATGGTGACGGTGTCGACGGGGCCAAGTTGCCCGTCGAAAGCCCTGAGGACGCGGAAGGTCGCTAAGTCACGGAGCCTCACGGATCCGGTTTGATCACCACAAGCGAAGACCATGCCGTCGTCAGGGGCGCAATCCAGGCTGGTAACCGTTTTGGCTTCGCTGGCGATTGGAGCGTCGGCATTCTGCGTCAGGTCCCAGACCCTGAGGGTGCGGTCAATTCCCGCAGAGACGGCCCTCCGTCCATCGATTGTGACGGCTACGCCGCGTACACCGCCATCGTGCCCGGCGAGAATGCGAGACGCCTCATAGCTGCCCCGGCTCCAGATCCTGAGGTTGCCGTCCAGGCTCCAGATCCTGACGCTGCCGTCCATCGAGCATGAGAGAGCCGTCTCCTCTCGGCCGACGAAGACAGCACCCCGCACTCCCGCGGTGTGACCCCTGAATGTGCGGATCTCCTGACCGGTTTGGACGTTCCAGAGCCTGAGGGTCTGGTCGAAGCTGGCCGACAGCACCCGATCCCCATCGGGAGAGAACGCGGCGCTGATCACGTATCCCGTGTGCCCGCTGAGTGTTTGCAGGACACGCCCGGTCGCCGAATCCCAAATCCAGATATCTCTCTCGTAGGTCGTTGCCAGGACGCGGCGGCCGTCGGGAGAGAAGGCAACGCCGTAATACGAACGGGGCTCCTTGTCCGAGGCCTTGAAGGATTGGATGATCTCTCTGCGATGGACGTCGCCCAATAGAACGGCTCCACCGGTGGTGGCCGGCACAAACAGGACGGACCGGCCGTCAGGGGAAAATGCCACGCCTCTGACCGGCCCGGTCTGTGTGAAGGCCGGTGGATCCTCGTCACCCGTCTCGACGTACCAGAGCCTGGCCTTTCTGTCCTCACCGCCGGACAGGATGTATTTGCCATCAGGAGAGACGGCCAGGCAATGCACCGCCCCGGCGTGTCCGATGAACGTCCGGATCTCCCGGCCGGTGCGGACATCCCAGAGCCTGACCGTCCCGTCCTCCGAAGCGGAACAAGCACGCACCCCGTCCGGCAGCCAGGCAACGGCCATGAGGCCATCCAGATGGCCGCTGAGCGTCTGGATAGGTGCGTCGTACTCCCGAAAGGAACGGTACAGCCCCACCTCGGAGGGAAGAGGCGAAAGGCCAAGTCCCGTCAGGGCATCGCGGGCCCGCCGAAAGGCGGCGCGGGACGCCTGGCCTTGACCGGCGAGATGCAGGGCGGTGCCTTCTTCCAGTGCGCCGTCGGCATAGGCCGATTGGGCGGTGCGCTCACGGTCCTGGGCGAGGGCCCGCTCCTTGGCTACCTGGCCCAGCAGGATCAGGGCGACCAGCAGGCCGGTAGCCAACATCAGGACGAATCCTGCCGCCACGGCCACTGGCAGCCTGTATCGCTGCAAGTGCTTCCGCAGGATATAGAGCGGGCGGTCACGCTTGGCTTCGATGATCTCTCCGCCCAGATAATGCCCGATGTCGCGGGCGAGTGCCCCGGCCGTCTCATAGCGCCGCTCGCGCTCCTTGGACAGGCACTTGAGTACGATCGTATCGACGTCATCATCGATCTCGCGGCGAATGTTGCTCGGCTTGGCCGGCTCGGCTTTGACGATATCGTTCAGGAGTTCCAGCATGCTGCCGACAGAGCCGTACGGTGACTGGCCGGTGAGCATCTGGAACAGAACCACGCCGAGGGAGTAGACATCGGTTCGGAGATCGATCTTCGCAGGCACCGCCTCGGCCTGTTCGGGCGCAGCCCAGGGCAGGCTGCCCATGAACTGGCCGGTTTCTGTCATGACCGAGGCCTCCGTCCCGGCGGCGACCTTGGCCAGACCGAAGTCGAGGATGTGTGGCCCGCCCTCGTGGTCGATCAGGATATTGCCGGGTTTCAGATCCCGATGGATGATCCCGCGGAGGTGGGCGGCGTTCACCGCTTCGCAGATTCGGGCGAAGAGATGGAGGATCTCGCGGATGGTCCGCGGCCTGGCCCTGGTCCACTCGTCCAGCGATTGCCCGGAAATGTAGTCCATAACGAAGTAGTGACTGCCGGAGGCGACGCCGCTGTCATGGATATTCACGATATGCGGGTGGTTGAGCTGACCCAGAACCTCGACTTCCCTCTCGAATCGGGCCGTCTCGCGTTTGCTGGCAAAGGGACCTTCACGCATGACCTTGACGGCCACCTTGCGTTTGGTGGCTCGCTGAACGGCCTGATAGATCACCCCCTGGCCACCGCGGTGGATCTCACGGACGATTTGGTAGCCCGGAATACTGTCCTGAACGGGAGGCTCGGCCAGCACCTCGCGAAGAAGAGAGGTATCACCTTCGGCAGCCTGCAGCAGACCGCTTGAGGCCGCATCCGTCGGAGCCGCTGCGGGCACATGACCCGCCGAACCGGCCAGTTCCCTGGTCTCAGCGGATACCTGGTCAACCGGTCCAGTCGATTCCTGCCGGATTCCGATCGGGTTCGTACCGTTTCCGGAACCGGCCGGGATATCATGGTCATGGGCTTGGTCATCCGGCATGTTGACACCCTCGAGACGCTTCATGAGAAACGCGCTCGCACCACCTGAAAGCCCCGGAACTGGGTCATCCGCGATTTGACCGCGGTGCGGACGTCCTCAGCAGACTGCGCCGTCGATCGTGGCTCCAGCTCCCAGGACCAGGTTCGCCGCCGGTTCTCGTCAGACACGCAAGGAGCAACGCGCAGATGCCTGTTCGTCGGATCGCCTTTCGCGTGCAGCCGGACCCCTCCTCTGCCCGCCCTGAATTGTAGTCCCCGGCACAGGCGTGGTCCTCCGACACGGGGCAACTGATCCTCCGACCACACGAATGGCTGATGGATCGTCCACCAAGCGAGGGCTCTTGGCACACTATCGGGCGTTGATGTCCAGGCGGATCGTTCGACGCTTCTCCGTCAGATGAGTCCCCTGGAGCAAGCCACCCGAAGGGCGTATCGAGGCGCGTCGCAGCCGTCCCTGCCGCCCCGGAATCCGACGGACGGAAGCGGTTCGCGGTGCAAGCGGGTTGCCCCCGTGTGAAGCGATCCATACCCTGGCCGGATGCCCAGCGGGCCATCGAGCACGGCCATGCTCCCGGCCGGGATGCGGGCCACAGCAGCGAGTTCCAGCCCCGTTCAATCCATGCAGTTCGGGTCCGCGGGAACCGTTCCACTGATGCAGCGTTGGAGCATGGCTAAGTCGTCGAGGTCCACGTCGTCGTCGCCATCCAGATCGGTGGTTTCACAGCCGGGGAAGGTGTGCGTATTGAAGGTGGTATGAAGAAACGTGGCCCCGTCCTGGACGCTGAGGTCCCAGACATCCGGCCCGGCGCCCGGTCTCGCATAGTTGCCGTCCCACGAGCCTATGATGAAAAGATCGAACTCCACTCGGAGGACGGTGTGCGGTCTCACGTTGTTCACGGTGAGGATGACGGCTTCGGAGCCGAACTGGCCCAGGAATGTCCGGGCTCCGAGCGGTGTCGTCGTGGTGCGGATCACCGACCATTCCGGCCCGACGCTGCCCTGGAAATCGTTGGCGTACTGGATCCAGACGCGACCGGCGAGTGCATGGCTGCTGCATGCGAAGCCAAGGCCCAGGATCGCGACGATAACACGAGTGAGAATACAGTGGTCGCACACAATCCACCCTCCTTCCCTGCGACGCCGGGAGCGCCGACGCCTCATGAACTCTCGCCCCAGCGTGCTCGGCCGCTCCTGCGCCGGGGGGCAACCGGCAGCATGGCATCACTGTACCACTTCTGACCAGGTTGTGAGCTGATGGCCGCGGCGGTCACGGCCAGCGACTGGCACCCGTCGCGTACCCTTCGCGGACCTTTTGGACACCGGTCAGCGGTCGCTCAATATGCGCCCGGTCGGTCCGGGGTGCGGGCCGAGCCGTCGGCGGTGGTGGTGACCGAGTTGCTGAGCGTACCGGCGGGCACGGCCGGGCTGGCGGGAGCGTCGGACCAGACGAAGGCGGGGATGGCATAGACGGTGGCGGAGAACACGTTACCGGTGGCCGTTGGCCGGCAGTCGCCGTGCTCCGGGTCAACAAGGGCGGGCACAACCGTGTTGATCGCGTTGTCAGCGGCGAGCTGCGTCGGGTTGCAGGCGGAATTGGCGGCGGGGCAGCCGGTGGAGCCGTCGGCCTCGACGCCCAAAGCGTGGCCCGGACCCCCGTCGTAGATCAGGTTGCCGCGTATTTGGAGGTTATTATCAGCCAGCGTCGGTGAAGGGATCTGGCTACCAGCCGGCGGAGTGGTCGAGGCGTGAACGTCCAGCGTGCCATAGGCCGTTTGTGTTCCGGCCGGATTGTAGAAGATGTTGTTGTACACGTACACGTTGCGGTTGGGAATGATGTCGTCGACCATGGCGTCGCCGGCCGGATTGGTCGGTGCAGGGCACCAGCCGCCCGCCGCCAGGAAGCCGTTGCAGATCGTATCCGCGTTGTTTGCCCCGTTCTCGGCGGTGTCTTGGCACCCGCGCGTGCCGCGGCCCAGGAGGATCATGCCGAACCCTGCAGCGTCAGCGGCGACGCGATAAGCGGTGTTGTAGGCGATCAGGATGTTGTATCCGCCCTGCACGCCGACCGCGTTGCCCTCGATGTCGTGGATGACGTTGTTGACGAACTTGATGTCGTACACCTCGTAGTGCAGCCAGGGCGACTGCATGATCTCGAAGTTCGTGGCCTGCCCGGCCGAGAATCCGAGGTGGCAGTTGTAAAACTCATTGCCAGCGACGGCAATGTAGGCGGTTCCGCCCTTGAGGTAGGTGGCCCAGTCGCCTGCGAAATCGTGAATCGAGCTGTTGAGGATGTGCCCGCCCTGCACGGTGACCCAGTCGATGCCGGTCAGGTATCCGCCGTAGATATCGCAGTCTTCGACGAAGACGTTTTCGCACTGGTTGACCTTGAGGGCCTCGCGGAGTTCGGAGCCGGTGTCAGGAACCGGTCCGGCGATGGTGACGCCGCGCAGCAGGACGTGATCGCTAGCCTCGAAGTGGACGTTGTTATTACCCCAGGCGAGGGCCGCGCCGCCCGCGCTGATCCGAACGTCCTGAAGGTAGAGGTGGCTGACGTTGTTGATGTTAAGCCCGCCGTTCACCGTCGCGGTGCCCCGGCCGTCAACCGCGTAGATGATGTTCGGGTACTGCTGCGTGCCCTGCTTGTCTGCGTAGTAGTTCTGTTGACCCGCGTCGTAAGGCAGGATTCCCGCCACCAGGTTGATGCGATAGCCGGTCGTCGTATTGGTGGCCGGCAGGCGACTCCAGGCAGCGTACAGCGTGCGCAGCGCCTGACTGCGGCTGGTTCCGGCGTTGGCATCATTACCGGCGTTCGGGTCGACCCAGAGATCGGTCACGATCGGCGTTCCCAGGTCGTAGTTGGTGAACCCGGCCACATACGTCGTCCCCGTTCCGCCTGTCCCGCCGGTTCCGCCTGTCCCGCCGGTTCCGCCCGTCCCGCCGGTTCCGCCCGTGCCCGCTGCACCCGGTCCCGTGGACGGGGGTGTCGGGGCGCAACCAGCCCCGACCAAGGTCCAGCCAACGACAGCCAACAGGATGGTGGTCATGCACAAGCCGGTTTTCAAGGTCTGGCCTCCACTCGATTGAGCTGATATCGGGCCCCATGTTCACCCGTTCTGGGTAGTTAACGGCAGATTCGGCCGGTTCATGAAGTCTGGGCCTGTCCCGGCAGACTTTTTGACGCCGACAACCCATCTGGACCCTCGACGGCCGGGTGCGGGCACCCCATCTGCTGAAACAGACGCTTGGATTGCGCTTCGGCCTCGGCGTTCTCCCGGGAGGCTACAATCCCGAACCGCGTCTCGGACTTCCTGGTCGGGCTGCCAGGACCTATACTTGGGCACCGGATACGAGGCCGGCAGGCGGGGCCGCCTTGTATACAGAGGTTACGATGACATCGCTCGATGAGAAGTTGGCGAAGATGCAGGAGATCCTCCGCTCGCTGAAGCGGGTGGTGGTAGCGTTCTCGGCCGGCGTGGACTCGACGTTTGCCCTGAAGGTGGCCGTGGACACGCTGGGGGCGGTCAACGTGGTGGCCGTCACGGCCAAGAGTGACAGTTTGGCTGAGGCCGAGTTTCTGGAAGCCGTGAAGCTGGCCGACCAGTTGGGCGTCGAGCACGTCATCATTGAGACCCGTGAGTTCGACAATCCCGACTATCGGGCGAACCCGGCGAACCGGTGCTACTACTGCAGGAGCGAGCTCTACGAGAGGCTGGACACCTTCCTGGTTGAACGGGGGCTGTGCGCGGCCGTCAGTGGCATCAACGCCGATGACTACGCCGACTGGCGACCTGGGATTCTGGCCGCCAGGGAGCACGGTGTCCGGGCGCCGTGTGCCGAAGCCGGCATGACCAAAGAGGACATCCGAGCGCTGAGTCGGCGATTGGGTTTGCCGACGTTTGACAAGCCGGCCATGCCCTGTCTTTCCAGCCGGATCCAGTATGGCGAGGAGATCACGACCGAGAAGCTCAAACGCATTGAGCGGTCGGAAGCGTTTCTGCGGTCGCTCGGCTTCCGCGAATGCCGGGTTCGACACCACCACAACCTCGCCCGAATCGAATTGCCCGTATCGGACCTTGACCGGGCGATGATCCCGGAGACTCGCGCCCGCATCGACGCCGCGCTCCGCGAGTACGGCTATCAGTACGTGGCGATCGATCTTCGCGGCTTCCGGAGCGGGAGCATGAACGAGGTCATCGCGTTCGGAGAGCGACAGAAAGGGGACTAGGGAGCAGGCCGCGTCGCTGGGAAGGCAAGGTGCGAGCCAGGTGTGCGAGCCACACCACAGGGGCCATCCAAGTGGTGGAGACGGATTCACTTCCAGCATGGTGGCTGAAGGCCCTGGCAGCATCAGCTGAACGCTCTGTGCACGAGTTCGGGCAGGACCGTTCCTGCCGTGCCGCGAAGCCCGATGTCGCCCCTGGCGGGCCCCGGGTCGATGACGATGACGGTGGCGCCGTTGGCGCTGGCCTCGAGCGGCAGGGAGGCGGCCGGGAAGACCGAGCCGGAGGTTCCCACGGCGATCATGCAGTCGCAATCGTGGCTTGCGGCGACGGCGTTGGGCCAATCGGGTTCGGCCATAGCCTCGCCGAAGAGGACGATAGACGGCCGATAGAGTCCGCATCGCCCGATGCCGAAGAAAGGGCGGATGGCGGCGAGCATGGCGGTCCTGGGAAACGAGCCGATCATCGCCTTCTTGAGGGTCGCGACGATGTCGAGCATCTGTGGTCGGGTGAGGACGCTGACCGTGCCTCCGCGGCGGTATACGATGTCGAAGAGTGATCCGTGGACCTCGTGGACGCGCGTGCTTCCGGCCTCCTGGTGGAGTCGGTCCACGTTCTGGGTCACGACGGTGACGTGGGTGTGAGTCTGGAGAGCAGCGATGGCCTTGTGGCCGGCGTTGGGGGCGGCCTTGGCGACCGGTTCGAGCAGTGCGATGATGAACTCTCCCACTCGCCGAGGGCTACCCGCCGCGGTGGCGAGGAGGCCGCCCATGGTGGCAAACTGGTCGGGTGGGAAGTGGCTCCAGAGACCGTCGGAGTCTCGGAAGGTCGGGATGCCGCTTTCCGCGGAGATGCCCGCGCCGGTGAACACGACGACCTTGCCGGCATGGCGCAACAGCTCGGCCGCGCGATCCATCAATACATCGTCCCTGCCCACGACGTGTTTCCTCGAATCCGCGGCCCCGCATGCGGCCGTGGAGACACCACCATCGTACGCCGCGAACTGTCCGATGTCATCCACCGATTGAGGCCGCGGGGTGCCCGATTCGACGGGTTGGATTGGCGGGTTGGGGGCGAGTGCTCCTGTGACCGTATCGGGCATGGGGGGACGTAGAGGACGGCGCCTGCAATTGGCGTATGAGCAATCTGCATGTGGGCATTCTCCGGCCCCACGGCACAGGGCCCAGGTCACGGGTAAACGTACCCGCCACGGTCGACGGCGACCGCGAGCGGTGGCCGCCTCCGGCACGTTCTAAGGGTCCTTCATCTCTGCTGACCGCCTTCCCACGATCTCAAGGCCCGACGAGGCGTAGCCGTAACACGGCGAGCCGCCAAGCGCCTTTTACAGTAGGGCTGTAACTCGAAACGGTCAAGGCTGGGTACGGGACGGCGCCGGGTGGTCCGGACGAGGTGGGATTCTTGACCAAACGAAGCCAATCTCGCTCTTGGTGCGGGATGCACAAAGCCGCCTGTCGAGCCCCAAGACGCGGTTGGCGGGCTGGGAGCCGGAATAGGGCCGAGGCGAAACGAACCCATACCTGCCGCGGCGAAAGCACCGCCGGAACAAGACCGGTAGCCTGCGGGCCCGACTGCCTGACGCGCTGGAGCCGAGCGGGGACGGTGTTGGATCGGTTTGGGCATGGCGTTAGAGCTTGCGAGGCAGCCGCGTCGCTTTTCGGCAGCGATATCACCGCAGGTGACCCGCGGGCGAGCGGTTTGTCCGGGACTCCATTTTGACCGTCGGGGGTCGGTGCGTTAACCTCATCAATCTGATTGGCATGGGGACAAGGTCTTTAACGGAAACTGATGGAAGGAGCTTGGGCTCCAAGATACGGAGGACAGTCCATGATCCACCAGAGCAACCGACGCGAGTTTCTGCAGCGTACCGCCTTGGCCGCCACGGCCATTGGCGCGGTTGGCAGCACTGCCCTGCGAACTCGGGCCGAGGATGCCCTGCCCGCCGGCGGGGAAGGCAAGAAACAGGCTGTGCTGAAGATATCCGCCCAGGAAGGCGTCGTGCCGGGCAAGGGCCTCTCTGAGAAGCTGGACAACATGGAGAAGTGGGGGTATGTCGGGTTAGAAGTTGGCGGGGGCAATCTGCCGAAGCGGGTGAAGGAGTTGCAGGACGCGCTTAAGGGCCGGCCGATCAAGCTGAGCGCGATCTGCGCCGGGTTTCAGGGCTGGCTGATCAGCGACGACAAGGAGACTCGGGAGAAGGCTCTGTCGTCGATGAAGGAGATCCTGACGGCCGCCGGCGAGCTTGGTTCCACTGGGCTGATCATTGTGCCGGCGTTCAACGGGCAGAAGTCCGTGCCTCACAAGCAGGCACGAGAGATGCTGACCGGCTTCACCCGCTGGGACCGGTCCAACGACAAGGCCAGAACGTCGCTGCTCGGCGAGCTTGGCGAGCACGCGGCGAAGGCTGGAACCCGAATACTCCTTGAGCCTCTTAATCGCGACGAGTGCTATTTCCTGCGGACGCTGGCCGACGGAGCGTCGATCTGCCGTGACGTGAACAGCCCCGGGATCGCCCTGATGGGCGACTTCTGGCACATGACCTGGGAAGAAACCTGCGACATGGGTGCATTCCTAAGCGCTGGCAAGTACCTGCGTCACGTTCACATCGCAAGTCGCAAGGACCGCAAGACGCCGGGTGAGGACGGCGAGGCCGACAACTACATCAACGGCTTCAAAGGCCTCAAGATGATCGGCTACCAGGACTACATCAGCCTGGAGTGCGGTTGCCGGGGCGATCGCAGCGAGGTGATTCCGGCGGCGGCCAAGCTCATTCGTGAGCAGTGGGCCAAGGCATAGCCCCTGGGGTATGGCGGGGTACCTGGGGTGTGGCGGAGAGAGTCATCGGTCTGCTGATCGCGGGCGGCTGTAGCCGCGGCGTCGTCCGGAAGGAAGCTTGTGGGGGTCGATCGGGGGGCGCGGGGGGGCAATAGAACGGGCAACTTGGTGTTGTCCAGGGGCTCAGGTTTGGGCGTGTCCCGGGCGGCGGCCGTCTTGCTCCGGCCGGTTGTTCTCCTTAGGCTAGTGAAGTGGCGGTTGGCGACTGAAACAGCTTGAGGCTGGGACGAGGGGGCCTCGTTGGGCCCTGGTTTGGACGGCAGGCACCGAGAGCGGTGCCGGGAGCCCTTGCGGCCGAACCGAGCGGGGCGTCGTCTTCGCCGGCGTCGGCGGCGTGTTGCGCCCGTAGCTCAGCAGGATAGAGCACCGGTTTCCTAAACCGGGGGTCACAGGTTCGAATCCTGTCGGGCGCGTTCAGCGGACCCCGTTTTCGGCCGTGGGTTATGAAGGGATCCA
This sequence comes from Planctomycetota bacterium, assembly GCA_022711465.1. GTDB lineage: Bacteria > Planctomycetota > Phycisphaerae > UBA1845 > PWPN01 > JAGNEZ01. The sequence goes on from JAKLEZ010000001.1 coordinate 16,968, forward strand.
GGGGGCGGAGGGCTGCGAGTCAGGGGCTTCAGACAGCCCGCACGCCATGTCTGGGTGAGCTTTTCCGGAGAGCAGGTTTTCATGTCGGCGGGCAGCTGCTTGGCCGCTTTCGTCCCATTGCGGGAGGCAGTATTGCTCAGTCCCAAATTGCGCAGTCCCAACGCGGTCTCTGGGCCCAAATGGGCCTTGAGCTGCACGCATGTTTCGGGATTACGGTTGATGCGAAGACACTACCGTATCACGCGCCGGTCCGGTACTACCTGCGGCGATTAATCAACCTCGCCGCGTTTGGCGGTCCTGGACACAAGTGCTTGTCCGATTTGAGCTTAAGAAGGAGTGGACTGGCCGCCACGTAATCCCTGATCATCTTGGAAGGCTGCCCTTCGTGGCAGAGGTTTTGGCACATGGCGACAGGCGGTGTGGGGCCGGGGGATTGTGGTAGTCACGGCGGCGTTGGTGTCGGCTGGCTGGTCTGGCTCAGGTGGCGAACGGGTAGCTGGACCTCGCCGTAACGCAGGAAGGTCGGCACCATGGGACTGTTGTAGCCGAGGTATCGCGGTTCTCCGACGACCTCTACGCAGCCTGGGTTCTCGGCCATCCATTTGTTGAGGAGGCCCAGAGCATTGGCCAGACGGCTTTTCGTGCAGTCGCCGCGTATCCCGACGGAGAGGACGGTCGATGCGGGCACATCTTCGACGACGACGCGGGGGTCGGCCGCATCGGCCCCGATCGCACCCAGCGTAGGCTGCCGATACAAGAAGGCCATGGAAGTGGGCTTCGCTAGAGCGGTGGTTCCGGGCTGCGTCGCGACTGCGGCAGGGTAGCCTACCTGGACGGGGGCGGTCATGGCAATCTCGTTTCGCTTGATGTGCTGGAATAGCGGCCAGAACATCTTGTCCTGATCGGCCGGCTGCCCCTCCCGGGCGGCGAACCTGGCCATCCGGCCAGGTGGGTACTTCTTGATCACCACAGTGTCCACCGGCCCCGGCAGGGGAAAGCCCTCGGGGAGGCTTGCCTCGCGAATCCAGAAAGGCTTCTCCCTGGTCACCTCCTGCTGAGGTGTCCCAGCATTGGACGTCATGGCCGGTCGACTCCCGGCACAGGACGCCCCGAGCACCAGGACGGCACTGAACAGGCCGAGTTTGAGCGATGACGGAGAGTGCGATGTTTCCATTACCTGCTCACCTCCGATTCTTGGCCAGCCGGCGATCCGGCCGGTCCTGAGCGGAGCCCTATTGGGCTGCAACCGGCGTATCGTAAATCAGTCGCCCAGGGTCGTAACCTTGGCTGGGCAAACGGTTCAGAATGCCATCGAGCGTCATCTGGTCCAAGGAGGGTGTGCGGCTGAGGATGAACAGCGTGGAACGATACGGGTCGCCGACAACCGCATACTGGTACGCCGGGTCGAGGTCAATGATCCAATACGGTCCGGGAATGGGCACGTTCGGGAAGCTCACCACAAGCTTGGCGTTCGTGGACGGATCGACAACTTCGGCCACGCCTTCGATGGTCGAAACCGTGGTGCCGTCTGCGGCGAGGCAAGTATTGAATACGCCGATGTTACCATCGTCGCGCGCGGTGTATTCCGCTGTGGAACTCGCACAGGCGGCCTGGAAAAACGTGGGATAATGGGCAATCTCATACCACTTGCCCGTGTAGCGCGTCAGATCAACGGACTCGACCACATCGAGCGGGGGATAGAACGCCCCGCATCCAAAGACCAGCGTAGCTGCCGGCACGGAACTCATTAGAAGCCTAGAGAACATAATGCTGTCTCCTTTCTCTCGATCACAGAATCATGGTAACTTGCCATCGCTGCTTATGTTAGACGCTCTGAAGGACTCGATGAAACCGATGCCGCTCTTCGTCGCGAGATGAAACGCACACCGAACAGTGTTCCCACGAACCCCAGCGGAATCAGGAAGCATGGGGCGGTGGTGGCACTCGACTCGTGAAACGCACGGACCCGCGCGATGTCCTGCGGGAGCGTGCCAATGGCATCGGGCCCGAACTCCTCCCGCTTGCCGATCGCGACCCAGAACTTGCCCGGCTGGCCCGAGGGGACGTAACCGACCAGGTAGTATCGCCCGGACTGCGGCAGCGTCACCGTCTTCTTAAAGAGGATCCAGGAGTCGGTTCCGCTGAACGGCTCATGGAAGAACGTGGGATCGGCGATGTCAGTCGTCGGGTAGACCTCGGCTCCATCACCGCCAGGGATGGCAAACGGCAAGGTCGTCGGGGGCAGCCCAGGGCCGACGAGGGCGAACGTGGGCCGATAGTCCTTCAAACGATCGATCGCCGGAACGCCCGGATTGAAATACAGCTCCTGTCCCGCCCCTGCGTCGAACGCGATCCACAACGGCTGCGCCGGATCGGTCACCTCGTGGTAGACCACCTGTGAGAGGCCGATATCCGATATGACCAGTGCGTGGTCAGCGTCCACAGCCGTGCCGTCGTCGAAAACCGGCAGATGAGCCCAGGCGAAATGGGTGCTACCGGACACCGCAAGAAACACCACTGCGTTCAGACAAACCGTGCTGCGTTTCATCGGTCAGGTCTCCTGTGGCCCTGATTCTACTGTCAAACCGTGTCGGCGGCTGCCCGTTTCCCGGTGCCGCCGACACAGCCAACAGTATGACTCCCCACGAGTCACCCGCAAATAGCTCCCGGCGACGAGGCCATCGGCCCCGTCGCCTCGAGCAGTCACCTCGGAAGGATGACCGCGTCGATCACGTGGATCACGCCGTTGGACGCCGTTACATCGGTCTTGACCACGTTGGCTCCCTGCACCTTCACGCCGTCCGACGTGCTGATGCGCACACTCTGCCCTTCGGCCGTCTTGGCCTTGCTCATCTTGACCACGTCGGCGGCCATATTCTTGCCTGGGACGACGTGGCCCAGAAGGATCTGCTTGAGTTTAGGCACATCCTTGAGCAGCCCCTCGACCGTGCCGGCGGGCAGCTTCGCAAACGCCTCGTCCGTCGGGGCGAACACGGTGAACGGCCCTTCGCCGCGCAGGGTGTCGGCCAACCCGGCCGCATTGATGGCCGCCAGGAGGGTCTTAAAAGAGCCCGCCTTGCCTGCGATGTCGAGGACGTCATCCTTAGGGAGGATGACGGCGTCGAGCACGTGGATGACCCCGTTATTGCAGGCGATATCCGCCTTCACTACGGTCGCATTATTGACCTTGACGCCGTCGGACGCGTTAATCGCAACAGACTGGCCCAGCAGCGTCTTGGCCGATGTGAGCTTAGTCACGTCCTTGGCCATGACATTGCCGGATACCACATGGTACTTGAGTACCTGTCGCAGTTTCGGAGGGTTCTTGAGAAGGCCTTCCACCGTGCCCTTGGGCAGTTTCGCAAACGCCTCGTCCGTCGGAGCAAAGACGGTGAACGGGCCTTTGCCCTTCAACGCGTCCACCAGGCCGGCGGCTTTCAGAGCCGCGGCAAGGGTATTGAAGGACCCGGCCGATACCGCGGTATCGACGATGTCCTTCGAACCGCTGCAAGCCGCAGCTTTCGCCTTCGTTGCGCATCCGCCGTCGGCCTGCGCGTAGGCAACAGCCAGGGCCAGCGAGACAACTGAAACGAACGCCATAAAACCCATACTTTTCATCGCTCTCATGGCACGAACTCCTTTTGCTCTTCACGAGCTCTTGACCGCAATCCGAGGACTCTCAGGCCGTCGGAACTTACCGGCGGCAATTATTGATCAGCGACATCACCTCCGCCCGGGCCGCGGCGCTTTCCTTGAACGTGCCGCGGACGGCCGACGTGACCATGGTTCCGTTCGGTTTCTGCACGCCCCGCATCTTCATGCAGAGGTGCTCTGCCTCGACGACCACCACAACGCCCTTCGGGTCCAGGTGCTCCATCAGGGCGTCCGCGATCTGGCAGGTCATCCGCTCCTGGACCTGAGGCCGGCGGGCGAACGCATCGACCGTACGGGCAAGCTTTGACAGGCCCACGACCTTCCCGTTTGGCAGGTACGCGACGTGGGCTTTGCCGTGGAACGGCAGAAGGTGGTGCTCACACAAGCTGTGGAAGTCGATGTCTTTCAGCAGGACGACCTCGTCGTATTGCTCGTGGAAGACCCGCTTCAGGTGCACAGCCGGATCCGCAGAGACGCCGGCGAAGAGTTCGCGGTACATCTTCGCGACGCGTCGGGGAGTGTCCGCAAGTCCTTCGCGCTCCGGATCCTCGCCGAGAGCGATGAGCAAGCTCCTCACGGCCATCTCGGCCCGTTCCAGATCGATGAAGGTGCTTGGGTTAGCATGTCGACCGGTTACGCGATCGTCAGGTTCGAGTACTGCTATAGTCCGGTGTTCAGCGATCATGTCGGCCTCCAAAGTCGTTCAAATGGTTCATGAGCTACTATAGGGTCGCCGAAGCCAAAAGCAAGTAGAAAATCGTTCAAAACGCTCACGGGCTCGCCTTGTGATCATAACTTATTTCTGCAGCTTGCATTAGGCTGAGATGGGTGCTGGACTATCCTGGGACAAGACTTGGGAGGGCTTGCCGGTCATGGAGCTTCGATGTAGAATCATTCAAATCGTTCAGGACGCTGAATCATGAAGGATCTCCTCACGCCCAAACAGGTCGCCCGGTGCATCGGGGTAAGCGAGGCCTCGCTCAAACGCTGGTGCGACAAAGGCACTGTCCCCTCAATTCGAACCGCAGGCGGGCACCGTCGCCTCCCCCTCAATGGCGTCATGCAGTTCCTCCGGCAGACGGGCTACCCGATTGTCCGGCCCGAGATACTCGGTCTGCCCGCGACCACGGGCCGAGGCAAGGAGACCATCGAGCGGGCCAGGTCGCAGATGCGGTCCGCCCTTGAGACCGGGGACGAACCACAGGTTGCGCGGATGGTCTTTGACCTGTACCTCGCCAGGCATGCCGCGAGCGACAATCCCCTTTCACCTTAACGTGGCGACGAGCGGAACCGTCACCGTGGAAGCCGGGGTCGAGGGAGTCAGCTGGGCCCGCCCCGTTGGAGTTGGTCACTGAGCTGGTCAATGGTCACATGGTAGTGACCTGTTCTCGAGTACCCTGTGAGTTGCCAACCAGCTGCAAGCCTCGTTACTGGTCACAAGACGCGATGTAGCTTCTCGTGAATGGAGTACTTGCAGGCGGAAGACCGTGTGGCCGAGCAGCCCCCCCCACTCGGACGTCACTGGGCACTTGCCGTTGCGAGGTAAGGGTGTCCCTGTCGATCGGGTGCAGCCCGAAACAAGGGAGTTTGCGGGGCCTATCCGTGTCAGCCAAACCGGGCGGGATAGCCGCTTCCCAGTACTGAGAAGGGCAGGTTGGCGATCCGCTCGCTGAGGCCATCACGGCCGCTGGCATGAGAAACCGGACTGCGCTGGCAGGCGGTTTCGGGCTTCAGCCGGGCTTGCTGAGCCGCGACTATCTACGAATCTGGGCGGAATTTCGGACGGATCTTGGCGCAATTAGCACCCCGTAAGGTCACAGATTCCCAGGCCTGCAAACCGATATCAAGTGGGGGAAGAAACGTTGCCGGCGGAAGCGGCTTCAAGTCGCGCTTTAGGATTGGCGGCGGTCGCTTGCATCTTGATCTCGCAAGTGATTCAATGGAGGGATCCTCGCAAGTGATTCGATGGAGGGATCACTGTCTTCCGCAGTGCCGCACGGGCAAACGGAACGGGAAACAGAAGCGAACTACGGGGGCCGATTTCAATTCACATTGGGCCAGAGGCGCAGCCATGACTCTTCCATTTGTGTCCGAAAACGTCATGTTTGGATCACGCGTTGCCGGTTGCGTATTCGCCCTCGCAGCCGTACTCGCTTTCCAGGCCGGCGGGCTTTCGCCCGTCGTTGCGGCCGATCCGGCGCCGACGGCACCCGGCCCGACGGCGTCCTCCGGCTTCCAGTATCCTTCGGCAGACTACGGGGCAAGCCCGAAGGCACCCCAGACGTTTGTCGGGCAGGGGTTAGCACCTGCCCCGGCCGAGAGCTCGTCAGCGAACGCGGCTGATGACGCTTCGAAGGTCGCGCCCTCCAAGGCGACGGTGCCCCCGACCCCTCACGCTGCTGCGTCAAGCGCGGGCATGGCCCAAGCTCCGCCTGCGGCCGCGGGGCTCTCGCCAGCCGATTTCGACAATGACGGGGACGTGGATCTCGACGATTTGCTGCATTTCACGACCTGCCTTTCCGGTGCAGGGCTGACCCCATCGGATCCGTCCTGCGGCGATGCTGATCTGGATCACGACGGTGACGTGGACCTGGACGATTTCGGACTGTTCCAGATCATGCTGAGTGGTCCCGGGCCCACGGCGGAAGCGGGTGGACCGTACAGGGTGGCCGAGTCTGCGGTCCAGGACGTTCTGGGCGGTCTGTGGCCAGTGACGCTGGATGGCCGGGGCTCGCACGCCGGCGATCCGGGCAACGCGATCGTCTCCTACTTGTGGGAAGGACACCTGTTCCGCAAGGAAACGTTTGACGGAGCGACGCTGGATACCGCCCGCTGGAACGCGGCCAACACGGTGCAGAACGACAACGTCACCGTCGCCGGCAAGAACAGCTGGGGACCATCTTACGCCTTCACTCAGGAACCGCTTGATCGTGCCGAGGGGATCAGGATCCAGGCCCAAGTCACGTGTCCCTCGCTGTGCCACGCGATGTGGGGTGTCAAGCACAACGTCGCATCGACGAGCTATACGGTGATGCCCTATGCGATCTACTTCAGGGACAACGGGTATCTCCACATCTACGAGGATGGAAGCGACCGCGGCCACGTGGGCTACTACTCGACCGGCACGACTTACGAAGTCAGGATCGATGTCAAGCCGGTGACCGGCGCGAGTTACTCCATTCGTCCGCCCGGCTGCTCGGAATGGCTCCCGCTCTATGACTCAACCTATGGCGGAGCGAGCGGCTTTGTCGTCGGCCTCACTGTTTATTCCGCCTCGGTGTCGATGGATGACCTGTTCCATCCGACGAAGAGTCTGGCGGGCGATGTGGCGGAGTGCTGGATCGCGGCGGCAGGGGAAGCCAGGCTCACGGTGACCAACGCCACCGGCCAGACGGGCACGGACACAACGTCAATCGGGATTGACGGCCAAGTGCCGACGGCGGTCTGCGGGGGGCCCTACCATGGCCCACTGGGTGCCATTGTGGCCTTCGATGCCCTGAGCTCGGATGACGACGTCGCGATCACCCATTACGCGTGGGACTTTGGCGACGGAGGAACGGCGACCGGTCGTTATGTCAAGCACGTCTACGCGGCCGCGGGCACGTATAATGTGACGCTGACGGTTGAGGATCATGTCGGGCAGACGGGTACGGCCGCAACCACGGCGACGATTGAAGCGATGGCCGTCTGCGTTCCCTGGGAATACGATCGGCGGAGCGGCCGGGAGGTACCGCACTCGGTCTGGGACGGGCTGCAGACGCGGGTGAAGGCCGTGGTCTTCACGGATACGGCGGCGAATCAACTCACCTACAACTGGGATTTTGGGGACGGCAATGCCCCGGCGACGGGCACCGTGAGCGACAAGCGGGCGGTTGAAGCGAGCCACACGTACCGTGGACCTGCGGGCGCCTTGTATACGGCCACGCTCACGATTCATGATCCGCAGCATGGTGATCTGGTGGACACCTACCCGGTCGAGATTCACGCCCGCGATCTGACCATTGAGGTCAATACGGCGATCGATGAAGGGCTGTGGTGGCTGCACAAGAATCAGACCATCGGCGGTACGGGCAACGTCGACTACTCCTGGCGTTCGTACGGTGGCTACTGGATGGGTTCGACGGCATCGACCATTCACGCGATGGAGATCAACGGGCACGTGCCCACCCGGCTGGCGGAACAGGATCCGTACGCCGAGGATGTGTCCAGGGCCCTGGACACGATGTTCACCGGTCTGACCCGCTACTGGATTGGTCCGCAGACCTATGGCGATCCGGATTCGAACGCGAACACCGTCGGTCTTTCGGTCAACTCGGACCGTCCGATCTACGAAGGCGGGATGGTGATGGATGCGATTGCGGCCAGCGGCGCACCCGACCTGATGGCCTGCCGAGGCGACGCGATCACGTCAGGACGGACGTATCGCGAAATCGCCCGGGAGATGGCCGATCAGTATGCCTGGGGTCAGACGGACATCGGCGGCTGGCGATACTCCTGGAACTCGGATGAAGACAACTCCGCCTGCCAATGGGCGGCGATCGGCTTCATGGGAACCCGGATAGCCTTTGGGCTGGATGCTCCCGCCTGGGTCAAGGACCGCAATGATGCCTGGCTCACGCGAAGCTACAATGGTACGGGGTTTGGCTACACTGGGGCCGGCAACGGTGAGGCGACGACTCCTTCGGGCATGGTGCAGCTGGCCTTCTGCGGCAAGACCGTCGAGGATAACCGATGGAAGACGGCGGAAGCATGGATCGCCAACAACTGGGAGTGGTGGAAGAAGACCAACAACGTCTACGCGTGGTATGCGTTTGCCAAGGCCATGCGGCTGGCTCAGCCGCAGCCGGTGACCCAACTGACCGCGACGGGGATGGACTGGTATGACCACCTGACCGCGGGTCTGACCAAGTACATCCTCAACCGGCAGCAGACCGACGGCGGATGGCCGGACTATTACGGTCGCGTTTTTGCCTCGGCCTGGCAGGTCACGATACTGACCCCGACGCTCTTCACCCGTCCACCGGTGGCAATGGCCGGCGACGACGTGGTCTGGGCCTTCGATCGGCCGTTGACCTTTGACAGTTCGTTGTCGTACCACACCGACCCGGTCCGATTGGTGGTCCAGTACGAGTGGGACTTCGACGGGGACGGAGCGTATGAATACGTGGGCGTCGAGCCGACCGTTCAGCACATCTACGCTTTCGATCCGGCGATTGTGTACCCGACGGTTTACTCGGCCCGGCTGCGTGTGACCGACGACATCGGGCAGACGGACACCGATGTCCGGCAGGTCACCATCGCCGAGCCGCCGCACCCCCCGATAGGAGTGATCGGAGGTCCTTACCAGGCTACGGCGGGTGTGCCCTTCCAGCCGGACGCGAGCGGCTCGTACGACATTGACCCCGGCGATTTCATCACCCGCCAGGAATGGGACTTCAACGGCAGCGACGGATACGACTTCGAGGATCCGGACGCGGCCGTCGACTGTCCCGCGGCCCGGGCCTGCCCGCGAGTCTCGTGGACCTTCGACACCCCCGGCGTCTACAACATCGGTCTGCGGGTGTGGGATAATGCTGTTCTTCACGCCGAATTGACGAAACTGGCTTCGGTTCCTGTTTACACCACGGTGACCGTCAGCGGCAACATTGCGCCGATCGCCCATGCGGGCGGGCCGTACGACACGGTTGAATGCCGGCCCCTCCAGCTTGACGGAACAGCGTCGTCGGACGCCAACGGCGATGCGATAACCTATGCCTGGGATCTTGACGGCGACGGAGAGTATGACGACGCCACCGGACCAGCGCCGTCACACACATGGGACACGGCCGGGGTCTACACCGTCGGTCTGATTGTCTCGGATGGATTGTTGTCGAGTCAAGCGGTACAGGTGCAAGTGACGGTAGGTGATTCCACGCCGCAAGTGACCGTCATCGGCCCGGACAAGCGAGCGGCCGGCCAGCTTGGCCTGTTCGACGCCCTGGTCGCTTCCGCGTGCGAGGTTGAGGCCGTCGAGTGGGACTGGGACTTCGATTCTACGGAGTTCAATCCTTCGGGCGACACCGGCGCCGCCCAGGAGCATGTTTATGTGTCCCAGGGCACTTACGCGGTGGCCGTTCGGGTCACGGACAAGAACGGAGCGGCCGCGATCGGCACGAAGGTGGTGCAGATCAGCGCTGCCGACACCCCAAGGGTCTACGCTGACACGCGCATGAAGGTCATTGTTGGCCGGCGTGACTACGACGTAGCTCGACACGTGCACATGGCCCAGTTTGCGCTTCTGAACCAGAGCGCTGTGCCGATGACCGGCCCGATCGGCCTGGCATTCTCGGACATCAATCCGTCCAGTGTCGTCCTGTTGAACGCGAGCGGCACGGTGCCGCACCCCAGCGAGCCCGAAAGGCAGATTGCGTACGTAGATTTCAGCAGCCTGTTGACGAACAACACCCTGGCCGCGGGAGCGAGTGTCGGACCGAAGTGGGTCGAGTTCCAGGGCCCTCAGGATGTGGCCTTCACCTTCGACGCGTTCGCCTATCTGTTCAACTCGCCTCCGCGGATCACATCCGCGCCGGTGGTGACCGCGACCGAGGGGCAGCGGTACCGCTATGAGGTCGTCGCGGTGGACGACGACGGCGACCCGATTCGTTTCGGACTGACGGCGACCGGCGGCATCGCCCCCCCGGCCGGCATGTCCATTCATCCGCTATGCGGCCTCGTCGACTGGATGCCCGGCCAGCAGGCGGCGGGCGCCCAACCGGTCACCGTCGTGGTTGACGACGGCATGCCAGGCAGTACCGCCCAGCAGGCCTTCGAGATCACGGTGAGCGCAGTGAACGTTGCCCCGACGATCACTTCCACGCCGATCACGACCGCCATCATCAATGCTGTTTACACCTACCCGGTGCAGGCAAGCGATCCGGACGGCGACCCGATCAGCTATGCCCTGACGGAAGCTCCGACGGACATGACCCTCAGCTCAAACGGGCTTGTCCAATGGACACCGACGGCACCCGGCGGGCGGCAGATTCGATTGACCGTCACGGACGATCACGGGCATGTGACCGGGCAGGACTACGTGTTGACCGCGGTGGGCTGCGAAGCGCCTCCCCGGATCACGTCCGAGCCTGTGCTCGCCGCCGCGGAAGGTCAGCCCTACACGTATCAAGTGGTCGCGGACGGTGCAGTCACGGCGTTTTCTCTGGCAACGGCACCGGCAGGCATGACCATCAGCCCATCGGGACTCATTTCCTGGACGCCGCCCTACCATGCGGCGGGTGCGCGAACGGTCAAGGTGACCGTGGCCACGGCCACACCCGACTGCCAGGCAGAGCAGATCTTCCAGATAGAAGTTGAAAACCGAAATGGCGCACCTTCGTTCATCACGGTGCCAGTGACCGCAGCCACGGAGGGGGTCTACTACCGGTACGGAGCCCAGGCGACCGATCACGATGGTGAAACGGTCGCCTACACGCTCATCCAGGGTCCGGAGGGCATGAAGGTCAACCCTGTTGCGGGGGTCATTGAGTGGATTCCTTCTCAGACCGCGGCGGCAGGCAGCCCGCACACGGTCATCATCACTGCAACCGATCCGTTGCGGGCCCGGACCGTGCAGACGTTCCAGATCCAGGTCACCGCCCAGGAGATGCCGCCGCGGATCGTCTCCGAGCCGATCTATGGCGCGGTCGAGGGGGCGCTCTATGAATACCAGGTGGTCGCGGAGGATCCCGACGACGACCAACTGGTCTACGCCCTGCCGCGCGCACCGACGGGAATGACCATCAGTTCGACGGGCCTGATCCAGTGGGGGCCCCCGCAGGATGCGGCCGCCCACAATCCCCAGATCGTGGAAATCAGCGTGACCGACCCGGCCGGGCATCTCGCCAGCCAGGTGTACCAGGTCTTCGTCCGGGCGGTGAACGTACCTCCCGAGATCACCTCCGAACCGGCGACCGCCGGCGTCGAGGGCCAAGTCTATCGCTACTCGGTCGTTGCGACCGACGCCGACCTGGACGTGCTGACCTACTCGCTGGTCACTACGCCCGGCGGCATGAACATTCACCCGCGGACCGGCTTGATCGACTGGCTGGTGCCCCAGACCGCAGCGACAGCCAACCCGCACTCCGTCACCGTCGCGGTCAGCGATGGCATAGAGACGGTGCAGCAATCGTTCGAGATCACGGTCGCCGAGGTGAATGTCGGGCCGATCATCACCTCCACGCCCGAAGACCGCGCGACGGTCGACGAGCCGTACACGTACGACGTCGTGGGGAGCGACCCGGACGGCGACCCCGTGGTCTTCAGCCTGATCGAAGGACCGGAGGACATGACCATTGACCCGGCTAGCGGAGCCGTTCAATGGACTCCCCGCGAGGGCGATTTCGGGAATCACGCGGTCATCATTCGGGTCGATGACGATCGCGGACATTTTGTCACCCAGGTATACACTCTCTTCGTGTCCGAACTGGGCCACGATACGCTGCCGCAGATCACTTCGACACCGATCTTCTCGGCCCAGGTGGATCAGCAATACCGCTACCAGGTCATTGCGGAGGACCTCGACGGCGACCCCCTGTTCTACGCGTTGCTCCTCGCTCCTCCCGGAATGGCCGTCGACACCAACGCCGGCCTGGTGACCTGGACGCCGACGGCCGCCCAGATCGGCAGCCACGAAGTGCACGTCAAAGTGGACGACCGGCGCATCGGGTATGCCGTCCAGACCTACTTCGTGACGGTCTCGCTGCACGGCGACAACAGTCCGCCGCGGATCACTTCCACGCCGCCGTTCACCGCCCGGGTGGACGAGATGTACGTCTATCCCGTCGCCGCCACCGACCCGGACAACGACGCCCTGCGTTTCACGCTGGTGAAAGCTCCAGTTGGCGCCGGCATTGACTCGGCCACCGGGCAGCTCACCTGGACGCCGAGCGCAGAGCAGGTCGGCCGACACGATGTGACCGTTCGCGTGGACGACGGACGTGGCGGCTGGGGTGAGCAGCAGTACTCACTGACCGTATCCCTGACCGGCGAGAATCGCTCGCCGGACATCACCTCGACGCCGGCGCTGGCGGCCGGAGTCGATCAGGTCTACGCCTATCAGGTCGTAGCTGTCGATCCGGACCTGGACCCGGTGGTCTACGTCCTTGAAACGAAGCCCAGCGGCATGACCATCGGCGCGACCACCGGGCTGATTGGATGGACACCCGGTGTGGCCGATCTCGGCGTTCACGAGGTCTCCGTCAAAGCCACTGACGGCAAGGGTGGATGGGCGATCCAGAGCTACGCCCTGACCGTTTCCCAGGCGGGCGGCAACACGTCTCCACGGTTCATCTCCGCACCCGTCACGGCAGCCCAGGCGGACGCGGCGTACAGCTACCCGGCGAAGGCGGTGGACGATGACGGAGATTCGATCACGTACAGTCTGGTGACGGCCCCCGACGGTATGGTCGTCATTGCGGCGAGCGGCCTGATCGAGTGGACACCCCAGGCCACCCAGCTCGGCACCCACCCGGTGGTGTTGCGGGCGGAGGACGGCAAAGGCGGATACACCCAACAGTCGTTCCACGTGACCGTTTCCGCGGACGGCACCAACCGGGCTCCGCGGATTGTATCGACCGCCATCACGACGGTCATGGCCGGTCAGAACTACCAGTATGTGGTCGTGGCCAGCGACGATGATGGCGATGCCCTTTCCTTTGCCCTGGAGACTGCGCCGGCGGGTATGACCGTCGATGCCGCCACCGGTGCTATCGGCTGGGCAACGACGGCGGAGGACGTCGGCCGCCACCCCGTGACTATCAAGGTGACGGACAGCGACGGTGCCTGGACGATGCAGCCGTATGAGCTCGAGGTCCGGGTCAACCAGCCGCCGCAGATTGTCTCGTCGCCGTCGACGCGAGCGGTGGTGGACATGCCCTACCGCTACGAAGTGAAGGCCACGGATGCGGAGATGTCCCGACTCGGCTTCGCGCTCGACCAACCGGTTGAAGGCATGGCCATCGACGCCCAGACGGGAGTGATCACCTGGACGCCGACGGCCGCCCAAGTCGGTCCGCACCCGGTTGTCGTGGTCGTTCGCGACAGTCTGGATGCCGAGGCCCGGCAGAACTACACGCTGACGGTCTACACCGGCGCCGACGCCGACCTGTATGCGCCGGAGGTGACGGTTACGGCCGCTCCGCGAACGGTGAACCCGGGCGAACCGGTGACGCTCACGGTGAAGGCCACCGACGATCTGATCGTGACCGCGTTGGCGCTGACCGTGAATGACGCTCCGATCGCCCTGACTACGGACGGGCAGGCGGTGTTCACGCCGGCGGCCCCGGGCGCGTTTGTGGCCCGGGCGACGGCCACCGACCTGGCCGGCCACGTCGGCAAGGGCACGACGGACTTCTACGCCCGCACGCCAGGCGACAGTGTCGCCCCGACGGTGGCGATCACCTCGCCGGCAGCGGACGCAGAACTGAAGGCCCCGACGGCCATCGTGGGCACGGCCAGCGACGACAACCTCTACAAGTACACGCTGGCCTATCGCTCGGTGGGCACCGAGGAGTACATCGAGCTCGCGACCGGCTACACCTCGGTGGTCGGTGGCACGCTTGGCACGCTGGACACCACCCTGATGATGAACGGCATGTACGAGGTGCGGTTGCGGGCCGAGGACACGAATGGGAACGTCAACGAGGTGACCACGGGTTACTCCGTCGCCGGCAATCTGAAACTGGGTAACTTCTCCATCAGCTTTGTGGATCTCGACATTCCGGTTTCGGGTATCCCCATCACCTTGACCCGGACCTATGAGAGCCGTGACAAGACCCAGGGCGAGTTCGGATTCGGCTGGACCCTGGACATCACGAGCCTGCGGATCAAGAAGAACAAGCCCGCCGGGAAGGACTGGGAGCAACACCTTGTCCGGGGGCTCGCCGGCATGAACCGGTTCGTGCTCGTGCCCAAACGGGCCCACATCGTCTCAATCACCTGGCCCGACGGCCGCGTCGAGCAATTCGTTATGAGGGTGGTTCCCTCGGACCAGATGTTCTTCCCGTTGGAGTATTTCAACTCGGTCAGGTTCGATCCCATTGCCCCGGCGACCTCCAAGCTGGTGGTGCTGGGTGACACTTCGGGCATGTACACCGGTGGTCCGCCGATCGATGCCGACGCGCCTTCGGAAGGTGACCTGGTGTTCTACAGTGGAGACCTCTTCGATCCAACGAGCTATCGCATCACCACGCTGGAGGGCCAGGAGTTCACCCTGAGCGGCGCGCCCAACAGCCCCACGTCCGACCTCACCGCGATCAAGGATCTGAACAACAACACGATCCAGATCACGCGCAGCGGAATCACACATTCCTCCGGCAAGGGAGTCCTCTTCGAGCGCGACGCTCAGGATCGCCTGGCCGCCATCGTCGACCCCAACGGAGGCCGGATCACCTACCAGTACGACGATCGGGGGGACCTGGTCAGCGTGACCAATCAGGCGGGCAGTGTGACTCGCTTCGCCTACGACCAGCATCACTATCTGCTTGAAATCATCGATCCGAACGGCAACAGCCTGGCGCGCAACATCTATGACGATCAGGGGCGTCTGATCGCCTCCATCGACGCCCAGGGCCACCGGACCGAATTTGAGCATCAAGTCGACACCCGCCAGGAGATCGTTCGCGACCGACTGGGTCATCCAACCGTCTACGAATACGATACCCGCGGCAACATCGCCTCCATCACCAACGCGCTTGGGCAGCGGACGGCGTACACCTACGACGATCGAGACAACAAGCTCAGCGAAACCGACCCACTCGGGCACGTCAAGAGCTACACCTACGACGCGAACAACAGGACGCTCAGCGCTACCGACGCGGCGGGCAATCGCGTCAGCTACCAGTACAACAGCCGGGGCGATCTGCTGACCGAGACGGATCCCAACGGCAACACGACGACCACGAACTACGACGATCGCGGCAATGTCACCTCGATCGTCGGTCCCACCGGAGCGATCACCGCCTTCACCATTGACCCGGCGGGCAACCGAACCAGCATGACCGACCCGATAGGACGTGTCACGCGGTATACCTACGACACCTCCGGAAACCAGACCAGCGAGACGAATCCGGACGGACATACGACAGCGCTTGTGTACGACGCCAACGGCAACAAACGGCGCCAGCTCCAGACGCGAACAACGCCTGCAGGGCCGGAGACCGTCGCCACGGAGTTCAGTTATGACGGGACCGGTCGGCTGGTGGAGGAGAAAGACACTCAGGGACGGGTCACCAAGACGGAGTATGGTCTTACGGGACAGGTCTCAGCCATTGCCGCCAAGACCGGGACTCGCGCCAATTTCGAGTACCAGGCTCACGGCAAGGTCACCCGTGTCTCGTACGAGAATGGGACGACCCTCGCCTACGCGTACGACGCCGAGGGCCGCCTCGTTTCGTCGACCGACCAGGCCGGGCGCACACTCCACTACATCCGGGACGAAGTCGGCCGGATCACGCGCACGGAGTACCCGGACGGGTCCTCGACCCAGAATGAGTACGATGCCGCGGGGCGGCTGATTCGGATTGTGGATCAGCGCGGTAACGTGACGCGGTACACCTACGATGAGGCCGGGCGGAGACTCTCCCAAACCGACGCCCTCGGGCACGTGACGTCATTCAAGTACGACCGAGCGGGCAATGTCATCGAGGTGAAGGATGCGCGCGGCTCCGTCACTCGTTTTGAGTATGATGCAGCCAACCGCAAGGTCCGCACCGTTTTCGCCGACGGCTCCACGGTTTCCACGGAATATGACGTGGCGGGCCAGCGAGTCGCCGAGACCGACCAGGCGGGTGCGATCACGCGTTTCACGTACGATGGGAGCGCCCATCTGGTAGCGGTCACCGATCCGGCCGGTCATGTGACCCGCTACGACTACGACGAACTGGGCAATCAGGTCGCCCAAACCGACGCGGCAGGACGGGTGACCAGGTTTGAGTACGACAGCCTGGGGCGGCGGACGCGGAGGACTCTGCCCTTGGGCATGTCGGCGACGACCACGTTTGACGCCGCCGGGAAGGCCCAATCGATCACCGACTTCATGGGCCGGACGACGGTTCTCGGCTATGACCAGGGCCAGATGCTCTCAGTCAAGACGCTTCCGGACAGTTCGGAGGTGCGTTATGTCCACAGTCCTTCCGGAAAAGTCCTGACGGTCACCGATACCCAAGGCACCACATCCTACGAGTACGACCTGAGTGACCACCTTGTCCGGCAGACGAATCCGAGCGGCGACATCGTCACCTACACGTATGATCCGTCAGGCAACCGCACATCGGTGCACACGTCGGCGGGAACGACGACGTACACGTACGATGAACTGAACCGTCTGGCGACCGTGGTCGATCCAGACGGCGGCGTGACCAGCTGCTCCTATGACGCGGTGGGCAACCGAGCGGGCGTAACCAGGCCCAACGGCACCACGACGGAGTACACCTACGACGCGTTGAACCGGCTCACGCGGCTCGTCAACCGCAAGCCGAATGGCGAGGTCCTTTCGAGCTACGACTACACGCTCGGTCCGGCGGGCAACCGAACCCGAGTCGTGGAGCACACCGGGCGTACGGTGGACTACGCGTACGATGTGCTCTATCGTCTTGTGCAGGAGAAGATCAACGATCCGCTTACCGGGACCGCGACTCTGGTGTACACATACGACGGGGTGGGTAACCGCCTGTCTCAGAAGATCACGACCACAGGTTCGGAGACGGTGGTCACGTACGTCTACGATGCGAACGACCGGCTGATTCAGGAAAGCCGGGTGGTCACCCTGGCCGAGGGCAACGTCGGCGGGCGTGGTACCCAGTATGCGGGGGCGAGTCTGTCCCCGCGGGCCGGCGGGATCCGGGGGGCGTTCCTCGCGGTGTCCATGGCCACGCTGCTGCTGCCGCTGACGATTCTGTGGCCTGGGGCCGCGAAGCAGGGCCGAGGCATGCACCGTCGTCGCATCCTCCTGCAGACCGTGGCGGCTTTCCTGCTTCCCACCTTCGTGATCGGTCCAGAGGTAGTGTGGGGAGTCAATATCGAGGCGACGCTCTACAACGCGGTGGCGTCGGCGGGCCTTGCGGCGGACCCCGGCTCACCTACCACCGTCTACTACACCCATGACCCCAACGGCAATACGCTCAGCCGCCAGGAGGGAACCAATGCCACCATCTACAGCTACGACAGCCAGGACCGACTCACCCGGGTCACAGAGGGCGCCAAAGCGACGACCTATGCGTACGATGCCGACGGCATCCGTACCGGGATGACGACCAATGGCGTGACCACCCGGTACATCATCGACAAGACACAGCCCTTCGCCAGGGTGCTGGTCGAGAACGACGGAATCCAGGAAGTCAGTTATGTCTATGGCGACGACCTCATCAGCATGAAACGTCCGGGAGCGGGGACCAGCTACTATCACTGCGATGGTCAGGGTTCGACCCGACAACTGACTGGCGCGGACGGGACGGTCAGTGACAGCTATACGTACGATGCCTTCGGCGTCTTGCTGAATCGCACCGGCAGCACGGTCAACAACTACCTCTATACGGGAGAGCAGTACGATCCGAACACGGGCTTCTACTATCTGCGGGCCCGCTACTACAACGCGTCGTTGGGCCGGTTCACGACCATGGATAGCTGGGAAGGATCGATCTGGGACCCGGCTTCGCTGCACAAGTATCTTTACTGCTCAAACGACCCGGTGAACAAGATCGACCCGAGCGGTCACGCCTTCTTCTCGCTTGCCGGCGTACTGACCATTCTGGCCGTGCTGGCCATTGTGATCTGGTATGGCTTCATCGTGGCCGGCTGTCCCACGTACCGCAAGTACAGTGAGGAACGCATCTTCCCGGGCTACGCCGGACTTGCATGCCGAGTCAGCTGGAACGACCCCCGGGGCGAATACGAGGTCTACCTGCTGTGGGGCCTGTTTGATGACTGGTTCTGGGCCAACGAGAGCAACTTCGAGTACCGGCAGGGAGGTTACGTCTGGAAGTTGTTGAGCCGCGGGAAGAGGACCTGGGAGTGTCACAGCCACGCGACCCAATTCGTCCAGTATGTCGCCAATTACCAGGCCACACAGAACGATCTGCTGCGTAGCTGGTGCGTGGGTCGTCTGGCCGTAGGGGTTTCCGCGATAAGCCCGGCCGGCCGGCACGTCTTGGCCGTGGGTGTCTATCCGCAAGCGGCGGTCACCAACAAGAGCCAGATCAGGCAGACCATGGGATTCGATTCCTGGTTCTGGGGCAAAGACGCGCCGTACCACCGGCCCAGCATCTTCTGTGTCCAGGACGGAATCTTGGACAACTGGACACCCAGGGTGGACACTCGCCCGGTCGGTCCGCCGCCGGCATGAACTCGGAGGATTGCCGGCCATAACGAGAGCGAGCCAGGGAGCGCCCCGGGGCTGCAGGAGACCGCGCGCTCGTCGGTCGGGTACCTGCCGCCTGTTCGTCCGCGGCGGGATCACTTCTTGTTCGATGATCCTGCCGTGCACTTGAGTGCCAGCAAGGCCAGCAGCATGCACAGCAAGGGAGCGGCGCCCATTGCCCCACAGGCGTTGAAATGGGAGATCACGGTCACGATCCGGCGTTCCTCGTGGGTGATGGATGGATCGGGTCGGGCCGTGTCGGCGTCGCAGGCATCGCCCATGCCGTCGCTGTCGGCATCCTCCTGGCCGGGGTTGGGATTGACCGGGCAGTTGTCGAGGCAATCAAGGACGCCGTCCGCGTCGGCGTCGGCCTCTGCGGCGCCGCAGCCACAAGCACCCGGTTCGGTCTTGAACGGATCATCAGGGCAGCCGTCCCGGCAATCGAGCGTGCCGTCCGCGTCGGAATCCGCATCCGCCACCCCGCAGTCGCAGGCCCCCGGTGCGGTCTTGTTGAGGTCGTCCGGGCAGGTGTCGGTGCAATCTGCAACCCCGTCACCATCGGTGTCGGCATCGGCCACACCGCAGCCGCAGGCGCCCGGGGCAATCTTGGCGAGGTCGTTCGGGCAACTGTCGACGCAATCCGGCGTGCCGTCGCCGTCGCCGTCGGTCTCGGCCACGCCGCAACCGCAGGTTCCCGGCAAGGTCTTCGTTGGATCGCGCGGGCAGGGGTCGCTGCAATCGGGGCTGCCGTCGCCGTCAGAGTCGGTATCGGGCACGCCGCACCCGCACACCCCGGGCGCAGCCTTGGCCACGTCGTCCGGGCAGCCGTCGAGACAATCGAGCACGCCGTCGCCGTCGCGATCCGTGTCGGGGACTCCACAGCCACATACCCCGGGTGCAGTCTTGCCGGGATCGCCCGGGCACTGGTCGACGCCCCCCCCGGGCGTGACCTGAATGCCGTCGACGCCGACCACGGTGACCTGGCCGTCGGCCGTACCGGTGCCGAGCAGGTCGAACTGCAGCCGAACGCGGGTGCCGGGGGCCAGCGTGGCGATGGTGGCCGTGACGGTGAACCAACCGTCTCGAGTGGTTGAAGGCGTCCGAGTGACGATCAGGGGGTCGAAGTCGATGTTGCCGGGCGAGTCATTGTAGAAGTAGTCGTTCACCCCGGCGGTGTAGATGAGCGGGGCGAGTGTATCCGGATCGAGCAACCGGGCGGTAAAAGCGTCGGGCAGAGCGCTGCCTCCGACGAAATCGCCGGCGACGACCAGCACGTACTCGAACACGAGCGTGCCGGTTTCGTCGATCACGAAATCCTGATAGAGCGAACTAGAAGCAACGGCCCCCGTCGTCCCAGCCTCGTCGAGGAGGGCGAATCCGCCCTGGCCGTCAGCGAGGGGGGTAACGATACTCCCCGCCTTGACGACCCATCCGTTGAGTGCGTCTTCAAAGCTGGGGTTGGCAACCTCCGCGTGTGTTCCTGGGGCAAGCCCCAGACAGGATGCCGCAGCCGCCAGCACCGCCACGCCGTGCACCCGGCGGAGCCCTCTTTTCACAGTCCTCATGGCAATAAGCCTCCCCCCCATCGCAAGCCACTCCGGGGTCTTCTTGGATCTCACCGCGTGGAGCCGGCCAACGGTTGTCTCCGTGGCAACCCAGGATAACTCGGGCGCCACCGCTTGGCCGTCCCCCTCTCTGACGTGTCTCCAGACTCCCACCTCTTGATGATACCCCGAACAAGCGAAGATTTCAAGCAGAGCAGAACGGAAATCGGCCAGGCGAAGGGTTTTGGTTCGGTCCGGGGTCCGATGGCGGTCAACGGATGCGTGGATCTTGAGCGGGGCGGCCATGCCTGGTGGGATTATCGGCTGTGACCTGGCAGTCGCGGTCCTGGGCGGCGTTGTTCATGCTCAGGCCGACGCCGGCGGTTCTGCCCGGGGGGCGGTCCACATGCTGAGAGGTGGGTGAGCGTCTGGCCCAGGTGGGAATGTGGCCGGTCACTCGCCGTTGGAGTGTCCTGACGCGTTCTTCATGACCTGGATGGTTGATGGCGGCCGCCGCCACTGAAGCGGCTCATGGCCCCGCCGAAGCCGACCCCTCGTTCGGCAGCAGCCGATGGGCGTTTGGGGAGAGGTCTGGCATCCGATCAGGTGGCTCGCGGAGCTGGCGTGCTGATCGATGTGGGGCTCGCGGTCTGTCCGTTGAGGAGTGACCCGGTCGCAGCGGGCTGGGTGGTGGCGGGCGGCTGGGCTTGGCAGCCCGCGTTGGTCCGCGATAATGAAGCCGCCGGATATGCTGCTTACGAGCGGATCATCGCTGCGGACGGCTTCATCGGTTCCGAGTGCGGGCTCGAAGGAGGTCTGACCACATGACGGGCGCGCAACTGACAACTGGGCTCAAGGGCCTGGACGGCGTTCTCAAGGCGCTGCTGCCCGGAGACAACATCGTCTGGCAGGTGGACTCGGTTTCCGACTATGCGCCGTTCGTCCGCCCGTGCTGCGAGGCGGCCCGCAAGAACGGCTTGAAGGTCATCTACTTTCGCTTTGCCGAGCACCCCCCACTGCTGCCGGAAGATTCTGGCGCGGAAGTCGTCCGCCTTGATCCCGGCGAAGGGTTCGAGCGAGTCATTCGCCAGATTCACAGCGTGATCAACAACACCCGCGACCAGGGCGTTTACATCTTCGACTGTCTTTCGGATCTGGCTGCCGACTGGTACAGCGATCGGATGCTGGGCAACTTCTTTCTGCTCATCTGTCCCTACGTCTACGACGTTGGAGGGCTGGCCTGTTTCGCGATGTTGCGCAACCATCATTCGTTTCATGCCTGCTCGACGATCATGTCCACGACGCAGATCATGATCGACACTTTCCGGTATAAGGGGTCTCTCTACCTCCATCCGCTGAAGGTGCAGCATCGGCACTCCCCCACCATGTACATGCTTCACGCCTGGAAGGGTGACGAGATGCCCCCGGTGATCGACAGCCCCACGATTGCGGAGATACTCACGTCTGTTCCCCAGGTCGGGTGGCTTGCGGCCCGGACGCGGCCGGACGTGTGGGACCGCACCTTCCTGCGTGCGGAGCATCTCCTGGAGCACATCAAGCAGGGCGACAGTGATCACGAGGAGCTCCAGGACCTGCTCAATCGTCTTCTTCGCATGCTGATTTCCCGCGATGAACGTGTGCTCGAACTGGCCCGCAAGCACTTCCTTGTAGAGGATCTGGTCCGCATCTGGAAGCGGACCATCGGCACCGGGCTGATCGGCGGCAAGTCGGTGGGCATGCTGCTGGCCCGGGCGATCCTCCGGCACAGTGATCCCCGCTGGAAGACTCTGCTCGAGGAGCATGACTCGTTTTTCATCGGCTCAGACGTGTTCTACACCTACCTGGTCCAGAACGGATGCTGGTGGCTGCGCGAGAAGCAGCGTGACCCAAGGACACTCCTGGAGGGGGCGGAGGAGGTTCGCCGCCGCATTCTGACCGGCAGTTTCTCCGCGGTGATTCGCCGAGATTTCGCCGACATGCTCGACTACTTCGGCCAGAGCCCGATCATTGTCCGTTCGAGCAGCCTGCTCGAGGACGCCTTCGGCAACTCCTTCGCCGGCCAGTATGAGAGCCTGTTCTGCGTCAACCAGGGGTCGCGTGAAGAGCGGCTCGAGGACTTCATCGCCGCGGTCAAGACCATCTACGCGAGCGCCATGGGCGAACGTGCGCTGCAGTACCGACTGCGGCGAGGCATGCTCGACGATGACGAGCAGATGTCGCTGCTGGTCCAGCGTGTGTCGGGGACGTTTTACCAAAACCTGTACTATCCCCAGGCCGCCGGGGTGGCCTTGTCGTTCAACCCCTACGCGTGGGACGAGCAGATTGACCCGAAGGCTGGCGTCCTGCGTCTCGTCTTTGGGCTGGGCACGCGGGCCGTGGATCGAACGGACGACGACTACACGCGGGTGGTTGCCCTGAACGTGCCTGGCAAACGACCGGAGGCGGATATCGAGCAGATCCGCCGCTACACCCAGCACAAGGTGGATGTGCTCGACCGGCAGGGCAGCCAGCTGGTTTCGCGGGAGTTCCTGGACGTCATCAAGGACTGCCCGGGCCTGCCCTTGGAGGTGTTCGCCTCGCGCGATCTGGAGGCCGAACGACTCGCCGTCGAGACCGGCAGGCGCGACCTTGTCCCCTACATGCTGACCTTCGAGAGGCTGCTTGAGACCAGCTCCTTCCCGGCGGATATGCGTCAGATGCTCGAGGCCCTGGAGGCGGCCTATGCCTGCCCGGTGGACACGGAGTTCACAGTCAACTTCCTCGACGGAGAGAACTACCGGATCAATCTGGTTCAGTGCCGCCCCCTGCATGTGGCGAATCCGGGCCGGGTCACGGCTCTTCCCCAGGTGATAGCCGAGAAGGACATCGTTTTTACCGCCCGCGGCGCCGTGGTCGGACAGAGCCGCGCCGAGGTGATTGATCGACTGATCTATGTCGTTCCCTCGGCCTACGGCGGTCTGCCGGTGAGTGAGCGGTATGCCGTCGCCCGGCTGATCGGTCGGCTGATGCGTCACCCGACGACCCAATCCAGGCAGAAGGTGATGCTCCTCGGGCCGGGGCGATGGGGCACCAAGATGCCCTCGCTGGGCATCCCGGTTTCCTACGCCGAGATCAGCGGGGTCTCGGTGCTGTGCGAAATCGTGGCCATGCACGAGGGTCTTGTTCCGGACGTCTCCCTGGGAACGCACTTCTTCAACGAACTCATCGAAGCCGAGATCCTTTACCTGGCCCTGTTTCCTGGGCGGGAGGGCAACTTCATCAATGAGGCATTCCTGAAGGGCCTGCCCAACCGTCTGGAGGAGCTGACGCCGAACGCTGCTCAGCGCGCCGATGTGGTCCGGGTCATTGATGCCGCCGATCTGACCGACCGCCAAGCGATCCACCTCAATGCGAACAACGTCAAGCAGGAAGTTGTCTGCTATCTCGCCCGGTCGTGATCAACCACCGCTGATTCCGGGCGGCGGACGAGCGGGCCTTGCCGGACCTCCCTCCGGGAGCAGAAGCGGCCCCGAGGCCGCAGGTAGCGGGTCCTCGGGGCCACCTTCTGTCCGGCGGGTATTTGCCGGCTGGCGTGGATACGATGCGGTCAAGCCGCCTGGTCACACCAGACCGTGATCCAGCATGGCGTCGGCGACCTTGACGAAGCCGGCGATGTTAGCGCCGAGCACGTAGTTGGAGGGTGCGTCGTAGGCCTTGGCCGTCCCGGCGACCGCGGTGTGAATGGCCTTCATGATCTTGTGCAGTCGGTCATCGACCTCTTCGCGCGTCCAGGACAGATGGAGCGAATTCTGGGACATTTCCAGACCGGACACTGCGACTCCGCCCGCGTTCGCGGCCTTACCCGGGCCATACATGATCTTGTTGCCGAGGAAGACCTCCACGCCCTCCGGGTCCGTCGGCATGTTGGCGCCTTCGCAGACGAGGATGCAGCCGTTTTTCACCAGTGTCTGTGCGTCGGCGCCGGTGACCTCGTTCTGGGTGGCTGACGGGAACGCACAATCGCACTTGATGCCCCACGGGCGAGTGTCTTCCTGGTACTTGGCCCCCGCGAACCTCTCGGCATACTCCTTGATTCGGCCGCGCCGGATGTTCTTAAGTTCCATCACGTAAGCGAGTTTCTCTTCGTTGATCCCGGCCGGGTCGTAAATCGTGCCGTTCGAGTCGGACATGGACACGCACTTGCCGCCGAGTTGATTCAGCTTCTCCACGGTGTATTGGGCGACGTTTCCCGAACCCGACACTGTGCACACCTTGCCGGCGATGCCGTCGCCGCGGGTCTTAAGCATCTCTTCGGCGAAGTAGACCGCGCCGTATCCTGTCGCCTCGGGCCGGATCAGGGAGCCGCCCCAATTGAGGCCTTTGCCGGTCAGCACGCCGGTGAACTCGTTGCGGATTCGCTTGTACTGGCCGAAGAGGAAGCCGATTTCGCGGCCGCCGACGCCGATGTCTCCGGCAGGCACGTCGGTATTCGGGCCGATATGACGGCAGAGTTCGGTCATGAATGACTGACAGAAGCGCATCACCTCGGCATCGGACTTGCCTTTGGGCTCAAAGTCCGCACCGCCCTTGCCGCCGCCCATGGGCAGGGTGGTCAGCGAGTTCTTCAGGATCTGCTCGAAACCCAGGAACTTCAGGATGCTCAGGTTCACCGTGGGGTGGAAGCGGAGGCCACCCTTGTAAGGGCCAATCGCACTGTTGAATTCCACGCGGAAGCCGCGGTTCAACCTGACCTTGCCCTGATCGTCCATCCAGGGCACCCGGAAGAGAATGACCCGCTCCGGCTCGACAAAGCGCTCCAGAATCGCGTTTTTCTGGTACTTAGGATTTCTGGCCAGCGCTTTCTCGAGCGACTCCAGGACTTCCCTGGCCGCCTGATGAAATTCCAGCTGGCCAGGGTGCTGCCTCACTAAGTCGTTAAGCACATCGGTTAGGTACGACATCTTGCCTTCCTCTTATAAGAGTTGATTCCCCCGGCCCACTACGCGCACATGGTTCCGGCCGGTCTGGCCCCGGCCCGATCCGCCGAGCCATGTGGGCCCTTGTATTCTCATAAGGTAAAGGTAATGATATAATCGGAAGCCCTGGGGAAACAAGGCGTCCAGGGGGGCCAAAAAAGCGGTTTCTGGGCCGAAAACGTGCTGTCTTATTCTCAGAATAAGGATTGACTTATTCTATGAACATACCGGCCTTCAAATTATTCTGCGATGTGGTTCGCTGCCGGAGTTTCTCGCGTGCCGCGGCCATGAATGGGATCAGTCAGTCCGCGGCCAGCCAGAGTGTCAGCTGCCTGGAACGTGAACTGGGGGTCCAGCTGATTGACCGCCAACGGAGGCCCATCATTCTGACCCACGAGGGGGAGATCTGCTACCAGGGGCTCTGCGAAATCCTGCGTCAGTTCGAGTTCATGAAAGCCGGGATGGAAGCCTCGCGTCATCTGGTTCAGGGAACCGTCCGGGTGGCGGCCATCTACTCGGTTGGGCTCTACGACATGAACTGGGCGATGCAGAAGTTCATGGCCGACTATCCCATGGCCAATATCCGCCTGGAATACCATCTTCCTGACAAGGTCTATGAAGCTGTCCAGAGTAACGAAGCTGATCTTGGCATTTTGTCCTATCCGGTTGAAAGCCGCGATCTGAACGTGATTCCGTTGAGGCGGGAGGAGATGGTGCTGGTCTGCCACCCGGACCATCACCTGGCGACGCGGCAAGTGGTCCAGCCCAGCCAGCTGAACGGGGAGGATTTCGTGAGCTTCGATCGGGAGCTGACCATTTCGCGGGAACTCGACCGTTACTTCCGCCAGAACCACATTTCCGTTCGCAAGGTCATGGTCTTCGACAACGTCGAGACCATCAAGCAGGCCGTGGAACTCGGCGTCGGCTTGAGCATCCTGCCCGAGCCAACGATTCGGCACGAGGTGAAGGTAGGATCGCTGGTCGCACTGCGGCTGGCGGGATGCGACCTCAAGCGTCCCATCGGCATCATTCATCTGCATCAGAAAGTCTTCACCCCGGCCCTGGTCAAGTTTGTCGAGATTCTGGGCGGCAAGCGCGATGCGGAGGAGCCGGCGTCTGCTGAGACCGGTTCATTTCCCGGCTCGAGGCAATAGGCCGCCCACCATGCCGGCAACACCTGGATGGCGGACGGCCACGGCACGAGCGACGTGGCGCCCCTGGACGGATGCCGAGTTGCCGTGGACCGAAGGCGGGCTCTGACGTCCAGGCCGACGCCGATCGGAGCGACGCCCGGAATGGCGGCTCTACCCAACAGCCGCGGCGTGCATTTTCTCGAGGAACTTCGGCACGCCGGTCTTGGGGTCTTCCTTGTCCTCGTACTCGAGGGCCACGTAGCCGTGGTATCCGGCCTCTCGGAGGATGGAGAAGATGCGAGGCACATCCGCCGGCTTGCGTTGACCGCCCTCGGACACCAGTGTCTTGACCTGCACGTTAATCGCCTTGGGTGTGAGGGCGGCGATCTGGGCGTAGCCGTCGTCCTTGAAGTTGCCGGTGTCGAGGTTAACCCCGAACCACGGGGACGGCACGTCCTTCACAATCCGGAGCACGTCGGCGGCTGTCTCGGTCAGATAGCCATGATTCTCGATGCCCAGGAAAACACCCTTTGAACCCGCGTACTCGACCGCCTGCTTCATGGCCGCGATCATGCGCTTGTAGTCTTCTTCGCGCTGTCCGCCGGCTTTTCCCGCGAACACCCGGATATGGGGGGCACCCATCTCGACCGCGTTGTCCACCCACTGGCGAAGGTCAGCCAGCTGCTTGTCCAAGGCCCCCCCTGGCGGCAAGCAGAAGTTGTTGCCAACGGAGGTTCCGGAGACGGTCACCCCCTTGCGGAACGCTCGAGCCTTCAGCTCATGCATATAGGCCGGCCCGGTCTTGTAGATGTAGTAGGAGGTGAGCTCGGTGGCGTCGAGCCGCAAGTCGGCGCACAGGTCGATGAACTGTTCGATGGTCATCGTGGCCTTGTCCGCTCCACCGCCGAGGACATTGCGATAGGAGTAGGCCGCCATCGACAACCGCAGGCGATATCCGCCCCGGGTTGACTCGGCTCGAGCTCTGGGCGGAGGGGCCAGCAATGTACCCGCGGCCAAGGCGGCGCTGGCACCGAGAAATCCCCTTCTTGTGGAGGAAGCTGTCATCGTGATCGTCTCCATGCAGGAAGCCGGTTTTCGTATCCACCGTGGCGGCGAACCTCCGCGACCACGGCCTGGGGCCTGATTATACGAGAGCGTTCCGGGTGAGGACAGGATGCCCCGGGATCGTACCGATGCCCCTCCGATGTTGGGACGCAGCCAGACGTCGGGCGTGCCTCCCAGAATCATCGTGTCTTCGAAAAGGCCAGCTTCACTGTAGAGGCCGTTGAATCTGTACGGGATCGGGCACCTGTCACGGCCGGGGCTTGCGGGATCCTGTTGACCTTTGGCGGGAGTCGCACGATAATAATACAGGACGATCGGTATTGAGTCGCTGCCGGTCCCTGAGGCGCCAATCGGGCTCATTGGCCAACCCGTGACGGCAGCGCGAGGCGGGCGATGTGTCCGCCTGAGGAGCGCGCCATGGCCAAGTACCATCATGCCGCCCTGGCCGAACTGGCCCACCAGTTGAGGCTATCGCCGTTGCGTTTGCGGCTTCGGCAGCTGGACGCGGCCCAGTTTCTGGCCGATCTCGTAGAGCCCGACAAGTCATACCCTTACGAGTTCGTCTGCCATCAGATCACCGGGTATCGTCCCAAGAGCGACATCCAACCCAAGCCCTTGTCCGGCCGGACGCTGGTCGAGGATCTGGTCCAGTTGGTGGAGGATCTGAGCGCGGCCAGCCCGATGCCGGTTGGTCTGACGGGCACGTGGTGGACCACCGAAGAGCTGGCGACTCGGCTCAAAGTCTCCACCAAGACTATCTGTCGTTGGCGCCGCCGGGGTCTACCCGGATGCAAGTTGCGTTACCCGGACAACACGATCCGCCTGGCGTTCAGTGAGCCGTGCATCCGCCGATTCGTGGCCAAGCACATCGACACGGTCCGACGGGGCGCGGCGTTCAGCCAGCTCACCGCCAAGGAGAAGCAGCAGATTGTCGCCGTTGCCCGCGCAGTTATCGCCGAGCGGCGTGTCCGGCTGCACGAATTGTCGCAGATCATCTCCGCCAAGGTCGGCCGCGCGGTCGAGACCGTCCGCTACACGCTGCGGCGTCACGACGAAGCTCACCCTGAGGACCCGATATTCGGCAAGGACCATCAGCCGGTGATTCAGCCGGAGTTGCAGGCCATCTACGACCAGGTGCTTTCCGGGAAGCAGCCCGGCGAGGTGGGGAAGAGGTTCGGCAAGCCGGTCAAGGTGATCCAGGCTATTGTTCGCGAGGTTCGTGCCCGGCAGCTGAAGGCTCGGGAGATCCAGTACATTTACCACCAGGAATTCGAGGCTCCCGGCGCCGAGGAGGCCATTCTGGCGAGTGCCCAGGCTCGCGTTCTCGATCAATCCGTTCCCCGGCCGCCGAGCGATTTGCCGCCGTACCTGCAGGAGCTTTACCGTTCGCCCCTGCTCAGTGCCGAGCAGGAACGCGCTCTGTTCCGGAAGTACAACTACCTGAAGTTCAAGGCCGACCGGATGCGGTTGGCAATCGATCCGCTCGACGCGAGTGACGCACAGCTTGACGCCGTTGACGCGGTCCTGGCAGATGCCGATCGCCTGCGGAACGAGATTCTGCAATCGAACCTGAGACTGGTGGTGAGCATCGCCCGCCGGCACGTCGGCCGGTCGCCCTACTTCTTCGAGATCGTCAGTGACGGCAACCTGGCCTTGATGCGAGCGGTGGAGAAGTTCGACTATGCCCGGGGCTTCAAGTTCAGCACGTATGCCTCGTGGGCGATCATGCGGAACTACGCCCGGTCCATTCCCGAGCAGATGTACGAGGCGGCTCGCCTCGTAACCGGCAACGACGAGTTGCTGGCGATCAAGCCCTCGCGTGAACCCGAAGCAGCCAGCGATTCGGTTCTGGACGGCGTCCGGCATCTGATCCAGAAGGGGCTCAGCCTGCTCAACTCGCGAGAGCGGGAAGTGGTCGTCCGGCACTATGGGCTGGACAACGATGGGCAAGCCATGACGCTCGATCAGATCGGGCAGGCCATCGGCGTCACCAAGGAGCGGGTGCGTCAGATCGAGCGTAAGGCGATCAAGAAGCTCCAGCTCGGGCTGGCCGAGCACGAGGCCGAACTCGTGCCGGATTAGAATCTGTGCGCGCCGGGTAGACCCGACAGACCGGCCACCCACCGCAAACCAAGCCTCGGCTCACAGCAACACAGCGTCGTCAGGCACGGGCCGGGCGTTCTCTTGACCTCAGCGCCACGCGTGCGATAATCCTCCACCGGTCGAGCCTTGGCAAAACGGCATTGCACCTTATGTCAACTGCTCAGCGGACAGGATTTCGATGAAAGTCACGTGCCCCAAATGTCAGAAGGTTCTCCAGGCTCCCGACGGATGGGCCGGGAAGACGGTCAAATGCCCGGGATGCAAGGATCCCATCAAGCTGCCGCAGCCCGACGGCGGAGGCGACGCTGGGGGTATCGATCTGGGCTCACTCAAGACATTCGAAGCGGTCGGCCAAGTCATCGTCCCGGATCAGAAGGCCAAGCCGATGACGCTGAAGCAGGCCCAGCAGGCGGCCGCCGCGGCGGCGGCCGAGGCCGAGGCTGCCAAGATCGACCCGGCCAAGCACGATCCCAACGTCCGAACGTGCCCGAAGTGCAAGCAGAAGGTGAAGTGCGCGGACCTGTACAGCGAAGTCATGTGCCGTCACTGCGGAACCGGGATTCCGGGTCTCACGCTGACACCCGGGCAGCAGGCCAAATACTCTGGTTCGATGGCCGACCGCATTGGCTCCTCGGTCACCTTCTACTCCGGCTTCAGCAGTGCGGCCACATACCCCCTGCCGGCGTTAGGCTCGATCGGCGCCGGCATGGCGATCGCCCTGGCGACCATTGTGGTGCCGGTCGGCGTCGTTCTTGCGTTCATCGCCAGTTCAAGCCTCAACCCGGCGAGCCGCAAACCGGGCGAGGAGATCGACTACGGCTGGGTAGGCATCGCCATCTCGACGGCGCTGGTAGTTCAGGGCATCTACTTCGGTTCGGTCTGCTATTACATGCTGATCGACGCCATCCGGACCACGAAGTCCGGGGCCGAAGCCCCGCCGAACCTGACCTGGAACATCATCAACCTAGGAGCCGCGCTCGGAGGCTACGGGGCCCTGTTGGGCATGTATCTCCTCACCGCGGTTCTTCTGGTCACAGCGGTGAAAGGCTTCCCGAGCAAGATCAGCGATTTCACAGCCCTGGGGCAACCCGTCCCGCTCATCATCCTGGCCCTGATGACCTTCGGTGTTCCGATGAACCTGATCGGGTTGTCCAGCAGCCAGGCGATGGACGGCCTGAATCCCGTCAAGGTTGGCAAGTCCATCCTCAACACGCACGGCAATTATGCGTTTCTGTTCCTGGTCACTTTGTTGTACCTGGGGATCTTCATTGGCATTATGGCCGCGGTGCTCAATTGGGCCTGGCCGATGATCATGAGCGTCTGCACCACGGGCATCGCGTCCGGTGTGGTCAACGCCCTCCTGGGGGTGGTTGCCTGGACGGTGGTGATCGGTTTTGGTTTTTACTTCGCCTGCTCGATCGGTCGAGTGCTCGGCCTGTTCTGCCGAACGTACAAAGAGAAGCTCCAATTCGAACTCTGACCAATTCCTTCATCCGGTTCCGGCCGGACGGCCGATACACCATTGGCGTGTCGGGGATCTGCCCCACGCGGTTGGTCCGCGCCGGCAGTTCGGCTAAAATGGGCGAACCAAGGCGCCGGGAGCGGAGGTGGAGATGCCTCCAGCTGAAACCAAGCTCCTTGAAGTGGAGATCGCATGAGAAGCCGTTCTAGGATGGTTCTGCTGCTTGCCGCGGGAGCGATGCTCGCCCAGAGCGGGTGTGCGATTCCGCAACCCCCCGGCCGCGGCCGGCAGATGCAGCTTGTGGAGCCCGAGACCAAGACGACCTACTGGCTGTATCTGCCCGAAGACTACGTCAAGAACAACGGCCAGCGCCCAAAGGGCGAGCGATGGCCCATGGTCCTCACCCTGCACGGTCTGCGCCCGTACGACAGCGGCGCCATGCAGAACAAGGAATGGCAGGAAGAAGCTGATCGCTACGGCTTTGTCATCCTGGCCCCGGACCTGCGGACGTGCGACAGCCTGACGATGCAGTTTCCCCTGCACGACCCCAACCTGCCCTACGTCAAACAGGACGAGCAAGCCATTCTGGCGATCATGGATGACGTCTGCCGTCGCACCAACGCCGATCCGACTCGGGTCCTGGTCACAAGTTTCTCATCGGGCGGCTATCTTGCCCATTTCATGACCAACCAGCACCCGGAGCGATTCACGGTTTTGGCGGTCAGAGGATCCAACTTCAACAGGAGCCTGCTGTCGCCTGCTCAGCTCTCCAAATACCGGAACATGCCCATCGGTGTCTTCTTCGGCCAGAACGACCTGGGGGTATGCCGGACTGAGAGCCTGGAGGCGATCGACTGGTATCGTCAGCATCACTTTCATGTCGAAGGCAAGATGGTCAAAGACCTGGGCCATGAACGAAGGCCCCAAGTCGCTGCCGCCTTCTTTGCCCGGGCGATTGGAGTCTCGCCCAAGAGCCCGCCCGATCTGGGCAGCATGGTTGTCATGGACATCCCCGGGCACGAGGCTACGGCGGGGCCTACCCGGCCGCCGCCCAAACCGATTCTGCCGACGACGCCGCCGCCCGAACCGGCCGCCTCGGCAACGCTGTCCTCGGAGGCATCAAGCAGGAAAGCCAAACCGCCCATCCGCGAGAAGTCGGCCTCCGGAGGCGAGCTTCTCTTCAGCGGCTCCACCTCGACAACCGGCGGCACGATCTCGAAGCCGCCTGCGCAGGTCGAGCCTGCCAGACCGACCGCCCGGGCGTTGCCGTCGGCCAACACGAACTCAGGGAATGCGGCCACGCCGAAACGCCCCATTCGGCAACCGTACGACAGCGCCGGCGGAGGGGCGCCCGAACGACCCGAGAAGCCGGTCCTGCCAACGTCTGCCCCAGGTCGCGAGAAGGAGCCGGATCGTTACTCACCGGCGGCGATCCAAGTGCACGGCGACGCGGTCGGCCAAGCCCCCTTCCGGGTGAGTCTCAGTGCGATCGTGCCCGCTTCCATGCGAGAAGGAGCCAGCATCCTCTGGACTGACAACGGGGTGCCGGTGGGCGACAACACGTTCGAGGCTCACGTCGTGCTCCGGCAGCCAGGGACCCACTACATCGCTGCCCACATCGCCACCGCCGACGACCGCCGAATCAACGCCCAGCGGACCATTCAGGTCTTGCCTCCCGCTACCCAGCCTGCGCACTCGTAGACCTCCCGGCAGACCCGGAACGTCCGCTCGGGCTGACATGATCGAGGAGCTTGCCCGTACACTTGCCTTCGGTCAAGTGTGGCGGGGTGGTTCTCCATCTCGGTCGAGGCTGCATCGGAGGCATCACTTGGGGTCCAGGCGAGCGGCAGACACCCGAGTGCGCGTTCCTGCACTATCGTGGTCATGGCGACCGGAGCAACACCGGCTGCCGCCCGCGGCATGGGGGCAGCGTCTGCACCTCTGCAACCCCGGGCGATATGGAGCGTAGTAGGAACAGCAGAGGGGTGGCCCAGAAGGGCGATCATGACCGGAAGCCATTGTGGATAAGGAAGTTGTGACATCTCCCATCTGACTGACAGGAGGACGGTTTGGCCGTCGTCTATTAGGGTAGACATGCAACGGCCGATCGCGATCAGAACCATGCAGGCCAGCGAGGCGGGCCATGACCCGGAGATTCCCGTGATCGAGGCCATCCGGCAGGGTGACCCGCACGCCATGACCGAGTTCGTGCAGCGGCACGAGCGTTGGGTGCGAGGCTTGGTTTTCGGGATCACTGGGCGGATGGATGACGTGGATGACGTTGCCCAGCGGGTCTGGATGCAGGTCTGGCGTGAAGCCCGGAATTTGACTGACGGCACGCGTTGGCGGAGTTGGCTGTATCGGATTGCCCGGAACGCTGCCATGGACACCGGCCGGTCGCGGAGGCGAAGCCAACGACTTGCAGAGACGCTGGAGCAGGGCCGGCCCGAGCGAACCGAGGCTCCTCCGGATGCGGCGCTCTCAAGCCGGGAGCAGGAAGCTCGGATGCTGGGGGCGATCGCGGCTCTGCCGCCCCTGTATCGCGAGCCGTTCGTGCTCAAGCATCTGGAGGAATGGAGCTACCAGGAAATCGCCGAGTTGCTCGGCATGCCGGTTGACACGGTTGAGACCCGGCTGGTTCGTGCCCGGCGACTGCTCCGAGAGCGGCTGGGGATGAAGTGACGAGTCATGGGTAATGGCGGGGGCATTGAGTTCAGAGTGTCGGGAGGCTGAGCGGGGATGGTTCCCGGCCCCTCTAGCGACGGGGATGAAAGGATTAGCTGGACGGCGACTGCCGGCTGCGTAACGCTGAGTGCTCACAGATGATCGACGAACGGCTGGAACGACTGATCAATCGTAGGCTTGACGGCGAACTCAGCGAGGCCGAGTCGCTGGAACTGGACAAGCTGCTGATCCGCTCGCCGGAAGGACGAGCGATGCTGGAGGAACAGGGGAGGCTCGACCGTCTTGCCGGCGATTCCCTGCGGGCCGCCCTCGGTGGTGATCTGACCGGACGGAGGGTATGTGGCCGAAGTCCGCTGGAATGGCCGTCGCGATCGTCTCGCCGCGAGCATCTGTGGTACGGGGGCATTGGCCTGGCCGCCGGGTTCCTGCTGTCTCTCCTGGTGAGCTCGCTGGTCATGCCGTTGCGGAGCGGAAACCACGAGGAGGTCCTGCCGCCTGTCGCCAACAGTGAGCCAGACCGTGACACTGGCCCGGCATTTGCAGGCAAGGGGCGGAACAGGGAGCTGCCCCCGAGTCTGCGGGACATCACAGGCCCCTGGGATGATGTCCCGGGCCAGGTCTTTGGTGTCTATGACGATAGCAGTCGTAGCCTCTATCTACTAGAAATGAGCGGGGCGCCGGCCAGAGTGACGCCCGCCCACATCGACTATTGAGGAGAACACACATGCGATTCCTGACTGCATTCGCGTTCCTGATTGCCGTGATGGGGATCCTGCCAGCCGCCGCGCTGGGGCAGTTCATGCCACCGCCTCCGCCCGGGCCGCTGCTCTCGCCTCCCGGCGTGACGCCGGCGCCGGTCATCCCGCCGTTTCCGGGAGAGATGCGGCCGGACAGCCAATTGCGGCATCTGAGGATTGAAGACGGAGCCGAGGAGAGTCCTGTCTGGCTGGGTCTGCAACTCAGTCCGGTTCCTCTGCCGCTGGCGGCACATCTTCAACTCGACGCGAACGGGCTGATGGTGAGGAATGTGTTCCGCGACAGCCCGGCGGACAGAGCCGGCATCGAGCAGTTCGACGTCATCACCGAAGTCAATGGTCACCGAGTATCAGGCAATGTCGGGGCATTCATCGAGCGGCTGGCCGATCGGAAACCGGACGATTCGGTCGAGCTGAGCGTGGTGCACGAGGGTAAGGCCAGAACCATGCAGGTCAAGCTGGCGGATCGACCCAAAGACCCCGCCAGACTCAAACCGAAGTATGACGAGTTCATCGAAGGGCCGCCTGTCGGTCCGCCGGACATGCGTGGTCGCATCCTCCGGCCCGGCCCTGACGGCTGGATTCTCGAGGATCTCGGTCCGCTGCCGAAGATGAAGGAGCTGCCCAACCAGCTTCGCATGTACATCGAGACGCTGACCAAGGACGGCGACAGTCAGACGACCGAAGGCCGACGGGTGGACAAGCAGGGCCAGGTGCTTCACGTGCTGCGCAAGGAAGACGGCTCGATCGAAGTCAAGCGGTACCGGCAGGCCGACGGCGA
Organism: Planctomycetota bacterium; assembly: GCA_022711465.1. Classification (GTDB taxonomy): domain Bacteria; phylum Planctomycetota; class Phycisphaerae; order UBA1845; family PWPN01; genus JAGNEZ01. The sequence goes on from JAKLEZ010000001.1 coordinate 52,493, forward strand.
GGGGCATGCCGAACCCAAGGGCTACGCCAACATGGAGGAACTCCGCAAAGGCGACCGCGAGGCGTTTGATCTGCTCAACTCCGCCCAACGCGAGCGCCGAGTCCTGAAGGGGCCGGGGGCATTCGAATCTCGCGAGGCCTGGGACGATTGGCTCCGCAAGCACGGTGACAAGCTCAAGGAATTCGAGCACCGCATGAGGGAGTCGGTTCCGGACAAGGATTGGAGCAAACGCTGGGATGAGTGGAACGAGCGCTTCTTCCAGGGACCGCTCAAGCGATTCAAGCACCTGCCGGCTGAGTCTCCGGATGACGAGGCCAAGGGCGTTCCGGCACCGCGCGTCCGGTTCGAGCTCCAGGGCGACGGGAAAGTCGTTGTTCACGTTCGCGAGGGCGATGCCGAATTGACCCGGACGTTCGACTCCGAACAGTCTCTGAAGGAGAAGGCTCCGCAGCTCTACGAGCGCTACCAGGAGATGACCAAGCAGCTTCGGTAAGCGAATCTGCGGCAACATGGGCCAGGCCGGGTGGAGTCGATACCTCTGCCCGGCTTGGCTCTTGCGCTGCCGGAGCGGATGGTCGAATTCCGGCCGTGCCCCGATTTGACGACTCCGGCCCGCCGACTACACTTCTCCTGCCCGGATGAAGACGAGTGATCCCCGCTCTTCCGGACTGCGGCAGTAGGCGGGAGAGTCGTTGGCCGGAGTATCGTTCCATGCTTCGCACTTTCATGGTCGTTGCCGTTGTTGCGTTCACCGTGGGCGTTGCCCCGACACAAGCAGCCACTCCGTCGACGAGTCCGTCGCCAGGCCCGGTTCAGGTTTCCGCCGGCGGCGACTGGCCCATGTGGGGAGGGAGACCCGACCGCAACATGGTGTCGGAGCAGCGCGGCCTGCCCACCGAGTGGGACGTCACCAGCGGCAAGAACATCAAGTGGAAAGCCGCCTTGGGCAACCGGAGTTTCGGCAATCCGGTCGTCAGCGGCGGCAGGATCTTCATCGGCACGAACAACGGCGTGCCCCGGGATCCGAAGGTGACGGGTGACAAGGGTGTCCTGATGTGCTTCGCCGAGGCAGACGGGCGGTTCCTCTGGCAAGCGGTCTACGACAAGCTGACCCCTACCCAGAAGCACGACTGGCCCGAGATCGGGCTGTGCTCGACACCCTGCGTGGTCGGCAACCGCGTGTACTTCGTCAGCAACAACTGCCAGCTGGTGTGCGCCGACGTCGAGGGTTTTGCCAACGGGATTAATGACGGACCCTTCAAGGAGGAGGAACTCACCGGGCCGCAGGATGCGGACATCGTCTGGCGGCTGGACATGGGCAAAGAGTTGGGTGTCGTGCCGTTATACGCCTCCGCGTCCGGCCCGCTGGTCCTCGGTGACCTGGTCTACGTCGTGACCGGCAATGGCAACAGTGACGATTCGACGAAAGTGCCGGCCCCCAAAGCCCCGAGCTTCCTGGCCGTGGACCGTCATGCCGGCAAAGTGGTCTGGAAGGACAACTCGCCGGGCGAGAAGATCATCGGCGGCCAATGGTCGTGTGCGACCTCGGGTACGGCTGGTGGCCGGAACCAGGTCGTGTTTCCCGGCGGTGATGCCTGGGTCTATGCCTTTGAGCCCGTCACCGGCAAGCTCATCTGGAAGTTCAATTGCAGACCCGCGGCGGGCAAGGACGGCGGCGAGGAGGAGAATGATCCCAATACGCTGATCTCCACGCCCGTGTGGCATGACGACAAGGTGTTCATCGGCATTGGCCAGTCACCCGAACTTGGTGGCGGCCCGGGCGCGATCTGGGCCATCGACGCCGGCAAAACGGGTGACGTGAGCCAGTCCGCCGTTGTCTGGCAGGTGGACGGCGATGACATCGGCCGGACCGGCTCGACAGTCGCCATCCGTGATGGTCTGCTCTACGTGGCCGAGTGTGACGGCTACCTCAACTGCCTCGATGTCACCACCGGCAAGCGGATCTGGCGGCACGACCTCAAGGCCACGATGTGGGCCTCCCCGCTGGTAGCGGACGGCAAGGTCTACATCACGAACGAAGACGGCGACACGTTCGTCTTCAGGCATGGCCGCGAGGATCAACTTCTGGCGACCAACAAGATGAAAGACACGGTCTATGCGACGGCCGTCGCGGCCAACGGCACGCTCTACCTGGCAACCCGCAGCAACCTCTACGCACTCGCCCACAGGACCACGGTGACATCACCCGACAGTGCCCCCGCATCCCCGAATCCCCGCCCTGCAACCACTCGTCCTACGGAGCCGGCCCAGGCGGCAACCCAGCCTCAACCGGCCACCCGCCCGACCGGGAACGTCAACGACTGGCCCATGTTCCGGGGGAATCCGGCGTTGACCGGCGTGGCCACATCCGCCCTGCCCGAGAAGCTCGAAGTCCGATGGAAGTTCAGCGCGCCCGAGGCGGTCGAATGCACCGCCGCCATCTCCGGCCAGACCGCCTGCTTCGGCTGCGGCGACGGATTTCTCTACGCCCTCCATCTGGCTGACGGCTCGATCCGCTGGAAGTACGAGGCCAAGGCACCGATCCGTTCATCGCCGCTGGTTCTCGGCAATGCGGTGTACTTTGGCGACGACGACGGTGTCTTTCATGCGGTCGACTTCCACAGCGGTACCAGACTGTGGACCTTCAAGACCGACGGCGAGATCATCTCCTCGGCCAACTTCGCCGGGGACAGGCTGCTGTTCGGATCCTACGACGCCTTCCTCTACTGTCTCTCGATCACGGACGGCAAGCTTCTGTGGAAGGCGGAGACCCAGGACCGTGTCCACGGTTCTCCGGGCGTCTCCGGCGATCGGGTGCTGGCGGCCTGCTGCGATGAGAGACTCCGTGTCTTCAGCCTCGGGGATGGCAAGGAAGTTGCCAGCGTTGGAATGGGCTCCTACTCCGGAGCGGCTGCGGCCTTAGGGGGGAAATGCGTCTACGTGGGCACGTTCAGCAACCAAGTGGCTGCCATCGACTGGACTGCCGACAAGGTGGTTTGGCGGTACGAGCCCAAGGAGAGTCAATTTCCCTTTTTCGGATCGGCCGCCGTGACCGAGGACCTGGTCATCATCGGCGGGCGGGACAAAGCCCTGCATGCCATCGACCGGTCGACCGGTGAACGTCGGTGGATCTTCGCCACCAAGGATGCGATCGACGGCTCCCCGGTGGTGGCGGGAAAGCGTGTTTTCATCGGTTCCGGCGATGGATGCCTGTACGGCTTGGCCTTGGCCGACGGCAAGGAACTCTGGCGGTATGAAGCCGGCTCACCTTTCATCGCATCGCCTGCGGTGGGCAACGAATGCCTGGTCATCGGTACTCAGGACGGCTTGGTTCTCTGCTTCTCCGCCAAGTCGTGAACCCAACTCTGGCCTGCAACTGAAACGCCCAGGAGAAATGGTCGATAACTTCCTGGCGTTCTCGTCGTTTTGCGCAGCTGGGACTAGCAAGGAGCCGCCGATGTGTGGGATCGTGGGTTACATTGGCCACCAACGGGCCCTGCCGATTCTGATTGAGGGCCTAAAACGCTTGGAATACAGAGGTTACGATTCGTCCGGCGTAGCCATGCTTCAAGACGGGAAGATCGACATCACCCGCGCTGTTGGGCGAATCAGCAACCTCGAAGCCCGGCTCGGCCTGGGCGGCATTGAGACGGATTGTCGTCAGAATGTTTCTACGACAGGAATTGCGCACACCCGCTGGGCCACGCACGGCGGTCCCACAGAGAAGAACGCACACCCGCACCTGTCCTGGGACGGCAGGGTCGCCGTTGTCCACAACGGCATTATCGAGAACTACCGGGCTCTGGCGACGTTCCTCGAGCGTCATGGCATCCGTTGCGTCAGTGAAACAGACACGGAGGTTCTGGCTCATCTCATTGGGCACTGTTATCGAGGCAATCTCGAGCAGGCTGTGCGTGACGCCCTTCACGAGGTGCAGGGCACTTACGGCATCGCGGTGGTCTGTGCGAATGAACCGGGCACGATCGTCGCGGCCCGCAAGGGCAGTCCGCTGATCATTGGCGTTGGGAACGGCGAGTATCTTGTCGCCTCGGACGCCTCGGCCATTGTCAAGCACACCACCCAGGTGGTGTACCTCTCCGACGGGGAGATGGCCACCGTCACCAGCAGTGGCTTTCACACCACGACGCTGGATGCCGTGCCGGTCACGAAGGATCTTCACGAGGTCGAGTTTTCGCTCGAGGAGATCGAACTGGCCGGACATGAGCACTTCATGGCCAAGGAGATCTTCGAGCAGTCGCACTCGCTGGCGACGACGCTGCGCGGCCGGCTGGACACCCGCGAGGGGCAGATCATTCTGGGGGGCATCGCCAACCACGCCCGTGACCTGGCCCGGGCCAAGCGGATCATCTTCACCGCCCAGGGCACCGCCTGGCACGCGGGCATCGTCGGCGAGTACATGTTCGAGGACATTGCCAAGATCCCCGCAGAAGTTGAGTATGCCAGCGAGTTCCGCTATCGCAATCCGCTGGTCGACTTCGGGACGGTGGTCATCGCGATCAGCCAGTCGGGCGAGACGGCCGACACCCTGGCCGCCGTCCGGGAGGCGAAGGTCAAGGGTGCCCTGTGTCTGGGCGTGGTCAACGCGGTTGGCAGCACGATCGCCCGTGAATCCGATGCTGGCGTTTACCTCCACTGCGGGCCGGAAATCGGCGTCGCCAGCACCAAGGCTTTCACCTCACAGATTGCCGTTCTCGCCATGATGGCGATCCAGCTCGGCCGACGGCGTTTTCTCTCCCAGGAGGACGCCCACCGGCTGGTCAACGCCCTGGACCGGATTCCGGACCAGGTTGCCCAGGTCGTCGAGCAGTCCGACGCCATTCGCGCCGCAGTCGAATCCGTGGTCGACCGCGAGAACTGGCTGTTCCTCGGCCGGGGTTACAACTATCCAATCGCCCTGGAAGGTGCCCTCAAACTGAAGGAAATCAGCTACATTCACGCCGAAGGCATGCCCGCCGCGGAGATGAAGCACGGCCCGATCGCCTTGATCAACGAAGGCATGCCGGTGGTGTTCATCGCCACGCGCGGCCACCAGTACGACAAGGTGCTCAGCAACATCGAGGAAGTCCGGAGCCGGGGCGGACGGATTATCGCCGTAGCCACGCAAGGGGATGCCGAGATCACGGCCAAGGCCGAACATGTGTTCTACGTTCCCAACGTTCCCGAGCCGCTGCAGCCGCTACTCACCGTTGTGCCGCTGCAGCTTCTGGCATACCATGCGGCCGTGCTCCGCGGCTGCAACGTCGACAAGCCGCGGAACCTGGCCAAGAGCGTCACCGTGGAATGAGGAACGCAGGCGGGCGGCGCTGCTCGCCGGGCGGTACCGGCGTCCGCCGCGATGCTGGATGACCGCTGAAAGCTGAGTGTTGTCCCATGCCCGAGATCCTGGTCAACGACCGGCCGTATACTTCACCCCCAAGCGGTGTCAAGACCGTGGCCGAGCTGGCCAGCGAAGTCTGCCGGGCCGAGGCTGATAGCCCTCGAATGGTCGTTTCGCTCCGATGCGACGGGCAGGATGTCGAGAATGAGCGGATCGAGAAGGTCCTCGCCTCCGCCGTCGAGCAGTACCAGAAGATCGAGATGCTGACCCAGCCGATCAAGGCGGTGGTCAAAGCCACGCTGGATCAGGCTGTCAATCTCCTGGAAGAGGCTACGGCGACCCGGCGGCGGGCTGCAGACCTGCTCGACGCGGGGCAGCAGGAAGAGGCGCTTCAGAGCCTGCAGCGGTTCTTCGAGCTCTGGCGCCAGATTCAGGAGACCATGCTGCTCTGTGCCCGGTCACTGGAGATCGACCTGGCCACCGTCCGAGTGAACAACCGCAGCTTCCTCGACGTCTTCGAGCCGATCCGCGACAGCCTGACAACGCTGCGGGACGGCATGTTGAACCGTGACTTCGTGGTCGTCTGCGACACGCTTCGATACGAGCTCGAGCAGCCGCTCAACGACTGGGCGGCGATGCTCTCCTATCTTCGCGACCAGACGAAGTGAATTCCGGGGTGTCCGTTTCCTCCCTGCGTAGCCGCCCGGAGTAGATCCCGCATGCTCGGCGACGGAGTTGAGGCCCAACCCGGAGGGCGGAGCAACTGCCGGGGACCGCTCACTGATGGCAAACGGAGGCCCCCCAAGATAAGATCCCGCCATGGTCATCGAGGCCGAGAGTCTGAACGTGCGACGTCTTGGACGGCATGTGCTGCGTGACATCTCTCTGCGGATCGATGACGGCGAATGCGTCTCGATCATCGGTCCCAATGGAGCGGGCAAGTCCACGCTGATGAGCGCACTCATCGGACTTGTTCCCGCGGACGGCGGAGTCGTTCGGATAGACGGGGCGGAGATTCACCGCCTGCCTCGGCGCCAACTGGCCCGCTTGATCGCCTATGTTCCCCAGATTCACGATGGTTACCTGGGGTTCCGCGTCCGGGATGTTGTTGAGGCTGGCCGTTATGCCCATCTCGATCCCCTGGAACCGCTGAAGGGCCAAGACCACGCGGCGGTGGCTGCGGCCGTCGATGCTTGCCGGATCGGCGAGTTGCTCGAGCGCGCGGTGGAGACGCTGTCGGGCGGCGAACGGCAGAAGGCCTGGATCGCGGCCGCCCTGGCCCAGCAGTCCCCGGCCCTGTTTCTGGACGAGCCCACCAACGCCCTGGACCCCGCTCATCAGGTTGAACTGATCCGCATCATGCGTGACCATCACCGTGCCGGTGGTACGCTCCTGGTCATCTGCCACGACCTCAACTTGCCCCTGGTGCTCGGTGGCCGGGTTATCGCCCTGCACCGGGGTGGGGTCTTTTTTGACCAGCCGGTGGAGGCCCTGCAGGACACCGGGCGGCTGGAGCAGTTGTACGGCGCCCGGTTCGCCCTGCACCGGGGCGCCGACGGGCAGACAGTATCGATTCATTTGGAGATGGAACCGAGCTGATGCCACCTGGTTTGCGACGGCTTTACCTGACTCTTGGGTGCGTCTGGCTGGCGGTGGCCGCGGCCTCGCTGCTGATTGGCACGACCGGCACGTCGTTGGCAGCCTACTGGCATCAGGCATCGGGCGCGGCTGATCCGGTCATGGAGATTCTCCGGCAGTTGAGCGCGCTGGCCCTACCCAGGCTGTTGATGGGCATGCTGGCCGGCGGTTCGCTGGCGGTGGCCGGGGCGATGTTCCAGTCTCTGTTCCGGAACCCGCTGGCCTCGCCGTACACGCTGGGGGTGTCAAGCGGTGCGTCGCTGGGCGCGGCCCTGGCGATCATGGCGGCGGGCGGGGGGTTGTGGCACGGCGTGCCGATGGTCAGCGTGATGGCGTTTCTCGGCGCCGTGGTCTGCGTCGGCATCGTGTATGGGATTGCCCGGGTGCGGCCGGGGCAGGCGACGGGCACGCTGTTGCTCGCCGGGCTGACACTGGGCTTCATCAGCTCGGCCCTGATCGTGCTGGTCATGTTCCTGGCCGAGATCCGGGATTCGGATCAGATCCTGCGCTGGATGATGGGCTCGCTGGAGGTGGTGGGGATGTCGCCGGTGTACGAGTCGCTGGCCCTGGCTGCCCTGGCGGGTGGCGTGGCCACGTATCTGCACCGGGATCTGGACTTGCTGATGATGGGTGAGGTGGTGGCCGCCAGCCGGGGCGTGGCGGTGCGGCATTCCCGACGACTGATCTACTTCTCGGCGTCGCTGCTCACCGCCGGTGTCGTCGCCCATGTCGGGCCGATCGGCTTCGTCTGCCTTCTGGTCCCGCACATCTGCCGGGCCCTGGTCGGCCCGACCCACGGGCGGCTGATTCCCGCCTGTGCCCTGGGGGGGGCGGCGTTCCTGCCGCTGTGCGACCTGCTGGCCCGCAACGCGATGTGGTGGCTTGCGGGGGAAACGCGGCAGATCCCCGTGGGTGTGCTGACCAGCCTGATTGGCGGCAGCTTTTTCCTCTATTTGCTGCTGGCTCGACGGGACCGAAGTGTGGTGCGGTGAGACTGCCCGGCCGGGCAGCGATGGACTTGAGCGGTCTGACTTGTAGAAGCCGCCCGGCCCAGCGGATATCATGCGGCCGTGGCGGACAAAGGGCGGGGGCGGGTCGATTCCGCCGCTGCTTCAGGATTCAAAACGAAGGGTGAAATGATGTATCGTGTCCTGATTACTGGTGCTATTCATCCGATCGGTGTGGAGATGCTCCGGCGCGAGCCGGATATCGAGGTCGATTTTCAGCCCGATATTCCCTACGAGCGGGTCCTGGAGATCATCCCGCCCTACCACGGCCTGGTCTCGCGCTCCGAGACGGACATTCCCCGCGAGTTGATCGACCGGGGTACGGCTCTGAAGGTCATCGCCCGGGCGGCCGTCGGAATCGCCAACATCGACGTGGAGTACGCCACCCAGAAGGGCATCCTGGTCACCAACACACCGGGGAAGAACACCAATTCGGCGGCCGAGCTGACCATGGGGCTGCTTCTGGCCGTCATGCGCAAGATCGGCCCGGCCAACGAGGCCATGAAGCGGCTGGAGTGGGCCCGCCACCGCTTCAACGGCACGGAACTGATGGGCAAGACCATTGGCATTATCGGTTTGGGCAACGTTGGCCATCGGATGGCCAAGTTCTGCCTCGGATTCGACATGCGTGTCTTGGCCTACGACCCCTACATTCCGGATGAGGCCTTCCAGCGCAACCGGGTGGAGAAGGCCGACCTCGAGACGCTGATTCGCGAATCGGACATCATTTCGGTGCACACGCCCAAGAACAAGGAGACGACCGGGATGATCGGCGGGGATGCAATTGCCCGGATGAGGCCTGGCGTGATTCTGCTGAACGCGGCCCGGGGCGGCATCATTGACGAGACTGCCATGCTGGCGGGGCTCAAGAGCGGGCACGTGGGGGGGGCGGGCATCGACACATGGCCGGTAGAGCCGCCCAAGGAGAATGCGTTTTGCGAGCTGCCTAACGTGGTGATGACCCCGCATATCGGCGCCTCGACCGAGGAGGCACAGATCCGCGTGGCCGAGACGATCGCGATGCAGGTTCCGCGCGCGTTGCGCGGCGGGGTGGTCGATTACCCGGTCAACATGCCGCAGATTCGCATGCTGGAAGGCGACGTGATGACCAGCTACACGGTGCTGGTGGAAAAGCTCGGCCAGTTCGCTGCCCAGTTCATGGACTTCACCCCGACCGATCTGGAGGTCATTCTGCGCGGCTCGATCTCGGGCAAGGACTGCACCCTGCTCCGCCTGGCGTTCCTCAAGGGCTACCTGAAGATGAAGCTGGACTATGTCAGCTACGTCAACGCGGAGCTGCGGGCAAAGAGCGTCGGGCTCAGCGTTGGGGTCACCGATGATCCCGGATTTACCAACTACGAGAGCGCGGTGGGCTTCCATTTCACCGGCGGCGGCCGCGAGTTTACCATCGCCGGGGTGGTCTTTACCGGACCGCACCCGCGGATCACGATGATCGACGACTTCCCGTTCGAGGTCGAGCCGGAAGGCACCTTCCTGGCCATCCACAGCCGCGACCGGCTGGGTGTGGTGTCCGGCATTTCGTCAATCCTCGATCAGCACGGAGTCGTGATCAACAGTTTCGAGTTCTCTCACAGTCACGCCCGCAAGCGGTCGATGTTCCTCATCCGGGTCGGCAAGGACCTGCCCGCACCGGTTCTCGAGCAGCTCCGATCTCACGAGCACATCACCCGGGTGGCCAAGATCGTGATTTGAGGGCGCGTTGCGAAGAGCACTCAGTGATCATCGAGCTGCCATCAGCTATCGGTCCTCGGTCGGCTAGCTGGGGTGTCCACCTGATTGTCATTCACCTGCAGAGGTTATCCTTGATTCCCTCTGTCATCGGGCGCAGAGACCGCCGATAGAATACCGATGGTCCAGGAAGGTCCGCTGCACCGCTCAGGATTACCCCCCAGCCAGCGTGATAACGGCCTATCGGGGGCCCGCAGGCCCGCGTGCATGGCGGTCGTCTTGACGGCCGGTTATCCAGGCTGAGCCGTTGGCCCGCACGCAACGGTCACACATGACCCTGCCAGAGCGGGATCTGCGTCAGGCGGGCCTAGTCTGATGACGGGAAACCATCGGCTCCTCCCGTGAGTTGACGTCGAGGAGCAAGTCTGGTATGACTCATAACCTGGGAGGGGACATATTCCCCATCTTAAGTATCAGACCCCATTCTGGGGCCCACTTGCGATAGCAGTTAGCATGGGAAGTCTAGGAGGTTTGCACGTACGTCCCTTGTATTGTAGCCTCCCACTATGGAAGTATGGGAAACCTGAGTGACACAAGGGGTACCCATGATCCGTCCGAGAACCTACCCATCGCAAGAAGGACCGTGGAAATGGGCTGCTTGCGAGCGCTCACGTAAAGGAAAGGTGCGTCCGCCGATGTTGAGCATCTCCCTGAAACGCAATCTCCACCGTTGTGCTGTCCGTACCCTCTTGGGCTGTCTTTGCCTAACCGCGTGCTTGGGACAGAGCTGCGGCATCCCCAATCCTGCTCCGCAGGACGATCAGGTCGCTGGTTTCCATCCGCAGAATCCAAGCACGCAGCCGAGCACGAATAGCACGTCTGGCAACACTACCATCAACCCGGCCAGTTCCACGCTCACCGCTGATGCGGGTCCGGACCTCGTCGTAGATGAGAATAGCGCCGTCACACTGGACGGCTCGGCAAGCGTCGGCGTAAGCGGGACGCTGTACAGTTGGACGCAGACAACCGGCTCACCGCTCATGTGGCAGAAGATAGGCGAGGACACCATCGAGTTTACGGCCCCCGAAGTCACGCAGGATACCGAACTCGTTTTCGCGCTGACCCTAACCAGTGGTTCGACGTCCGTTTCCGATGTTGTGAAGGTACTCGTCAAGAACGTGACACCCATCGTTTCACCGATCATCACAGAACTCGCCGTGGTACCGGCCGCTGTGGAAGGTGACGCACCATTGAACGTGACTTACTCCCTCACTACAGTGGACGGTCAGGAACTACCCGAGGGAAAGTGCAGCTGGATCTTCGATGACAACTCCACCAGCGAGGGCGATGAAGTGGCTCACACATTCCTCAAGCCCGGGATCTACGTTGTGTCCGCGTGCCTGTTCATCGGCCCGAGCCTGACCACCCAGGTCGGTTGCAGCCAAGGCACTGCGGTAGTTCGATACCCGGCTCCGAAGCTCAACGTTGTCACCGCATTGAACGGCGGGTCTGCCACCGTGACGATGACCTGCATATCCCAGCCGGCCGCCGATCTCCAGATTCGGTACACACTGGACGGCTCAGTCCCGAGCAGGAGCTCATCGCTCTACATGGGCTCGTTCATCCTGAGCAAATCTGCGCAGGTCACCGCCAGGGTGTTTCCGGCCACGGCTGATGCGGATGAACGAATCGCCAGTCCTCTTGCGTCCGCCTCGGTGGTCGTGATCCCCCAGGTGGTGAACCCGCCCGTCGCGCCGCCTGCGACTCCCCCGGTTGCGCCGGGTCGACTCGCCGTCAGTCCGCCCGATGTGATCTCCTGCAGCGGTCCTGAGGGAGGCCCGTTTGGTCCAGCCGCCAACACCCAGGTCACCTACACACTCACGAATCCTGGCGGCACTGCAATCGAGTGGTCGGCCAGCACCAATGTTTCCTGGTTGACGATCTCGTCATCAAGCGGCTTCCTCGACCCTGGCGGGGCAATCCCCGCCCACGTGGCCATGTCGATCAACCAGGCAGAGGCAGGCAAACTCGTGGCGGGAAGTCATACCGGTGCAGTGACCTTTACGAACGTAACAAACGGAAACGGTAACGATACCCGGATGGCTTATGTCACCGTCAACGCGACTCCGACCGTAACTGTGTCCATCGCGACTGGAACGGAAGGCGAAACGAAGGTGGGAACGGTGACGCGTACCGGCTCAACCGCCAGTGCCCTCACTGTCAACCTCAGCGTCAACGCCGCGTATCAAGCCGACTTGACCGTGCCGGCAACCGTCACGATCCCAGCCGGCCAGGCCTCAGCGACATTTAACGCGGTGTGCGTGGACGACATTTCGGTCGAAGGCACAGAGATCGCGAGCGTCACCGCGACCGCCTCCGGCTACACCAGCGGCAGTGCCGCCATGGCCATCACCGACAACGATTTGGTTGCCCCTGCACTCACACTGGCGATTGCAGATGGAACGGAAGGCCAGACGAAAGCGGGAACGGTGACGCGTACCGGCTCAACCGCCAGTGCCCTCACTGTCAACCTCAGCGTCAACGCCGCGTATCAAGCCGACTTGACCGTGCCGGCAACCGTTACGATCCCGGCCGGCCAGGCCTCAGCGACATTCAACGCGGTGTGCGTGGACGACATTTCGGTCGAAGGCACGGAGACGGCCACCGTCATGGCAACCGTCGCTGGCTATTCGAGCGGCAGTGCCGCCGTGACCATCACCGACAACGACTCGGCGCCCAACCTGGCTCCGATAGTCAGCGCCGGCCCCAACAAGTACGTCGTCCTCCCGGCCAACAGTGTCACCCTATCCGGTGCCATGACCGACGACCGCACACCGAATCCTCCCGCGGCGCTAACCGCCACATGGTCAAAGGTCTCTGGCCCGGGCACGGTCAGCTTTGCCAACGCGAGCGCAGCGTCAACGTCCGCAAGCTTCAGCGCCGCTGGCACCTATGTGCTGCAATTGACCGGTAATGACGGTGTGCTGACGACCAGCAGCGCAATGACGGTCTTCGTCATCCCAGTGCTGACCATTCAAGCGTCCGCTACGAGTGGCGCCGCGCCGTTGGATGTGACTTTTGCGGCCCGGGAAGGTGCCGGCTTGGCAACAACCATTCCGACGGGCAGCACGTTGACATGGAGTTTCGGAGACGGCTCAGCGGCCGAGACCGGACCATTGACGACTCACGTGCAAAGAAACCACCGATACACCGTCGTTGGAACCCGCACCGTAGCCCTGAGCCTTAACCTGGCAGGCGGGCTGGGCACAGTCGCTCTTGGGACACTGGGAGTTGAGGTAACCAGTGGCAACAACCTCGTACCCCTAGCCAACGCCGGGCCCGACCAGAGCTTGAACGATGAGGACGACAGCGGCGCTGAGCAGGTCATGTTGACTGCAGCCGCTAGTTCCGATGCTGATGGACTGATCACCAGCTACAAGTGGAGTAAAGGGGCGACAACGCTAGTCGAGAGTAGTTCGTCCGGGGCTGTCGTCACACTTGCCAAGGGCACCCACGTCGTCACCTTGACTGTGACCGACAATCAGGGTGCCAGCGCCAGCGACTCCGCCACGATCACTGTCAATGACGTCTTCGCGAGCAGCCTATCGCAATGGGGTATTACGTGGACCTTCGACAAGCGTTATCGGGTGGGCAAGTTCGTCAACGGCGATTGGTGGGTGAAGGGGCCGGTAACAGTCACAGCAATCGATCCGCCCTCGGTCACCGTGGGCGGACGCATCATGAACGGTTCGATGCTCGATCCGTCCGCCCTGAATGGAGCCACACAAGGATATGATTCGGCGATGTACCGCGAATATGGTCCTGCGTATTCACCGGCGCTTAACGTAGCTCTCGGCTTGTCGCCTGGCTCGCCACGAACGGTCCCGGCCAACTCCTCGCTTGTTTCCACCATCTCCGTGAATCCACTAGAATCGTCGCCCAATGCCCTTCAGAAGCAGGTTCTGCTGTCGGCATCTGTCCTGACCGTTACGACAGGGCTCGTCGGAGATGGGAGCTTCCGGCCACCATATTCGGGTTCCGATAAGAGTATCCGTTTCACCCGAGCCCAGCTCGATTATTCGCGCTTCGCAAATCTCGCCCCGGTGTCGGGCACACCAGATCCAGATGGTGTCCGCTCTGCCGCGTTTCAGCGAGTGTGCCTCGACCACGTGCCGAATTGGATGGGGGCCGACTACAGCCATCACCGAAGTGGAGTCCCCGGCTACGGTCGGGAGTTTTCATCTGCGGTCGGAACGGGATACCTCTTGCTGAACCTCAATGTCGCTCCGGAGAAGAAGGAGCGTCTCCTCATCGATATGGTACAAGCTGGTATCGACCTGTATGGTGTTCTCGTCAACGGAGGTCAGGACAATTGGGTCGGTCAGGGCGGAGAGGCGTCGGGGCGATTCCCGTTGATCCTACTGGCTGGGGTAGTACTACATGATGCCGCAATGACCAACGTGGGACAGCTGGCGACGGTCAACGGCGGCCCGTACCGGTTCGGCGAACTCGAGCAGACGTTCTACGTCACTCAGGTAGATATCGATCGCCTTCACAATTCGTATGGTTCCCCTCAGGACGATCACGGGGTACCTTTTGTTCAGTACACCCAGGCTGACCTTGGCATGCCCGAGTGGGGAATCACTCACGTCGTTTATCCGAATACTGATAACAAGAGCTGGGACGCAAGCTACCGCCGATGCTGCACGGCCAACTCTTGGGCGGGGTATATCCTCGGATCTCGGATAATGGGCATTCGTGGGCTATGGCGCCATGATGCCATCTTCGACTACCAGGATCGCTACATGACTACTGAGACAGTCCACGAATGGACGAGATCGTGGGACCGCCCCTTCACCGAGAACATGTGGGACACCTACCGGGGCGCTTACTGATCACGACGAGCGTTCACGAAGCAGGGGATTGTCCCGAAAGTGAAGTCTGCAGCTGCACGAAACCACCGACCACGATCCAGGACTTGGTAACGCCTAGAAAACGCTCCGGCAGAATCGTACTGTTCGGGAACAACCTCCTCAGCTCGCGATAGGTGAGTAAGCGAATCTCTGCGACCATGCGCTGCGCCACGATGGCGTCAGGGCACGGACCGCGCCAACCGCAGCGGAAACGGCGAAGCACAGCCACCCGCAGCGACTGGGGCATCCACTGCCACCCAGGGACATGGAAATGCGGTTCGATCGGAAACCAGTAATTTGGCGTCTGGACCCAGTGAGCTACGGCAACGCGCTGTATTTCTTCGGCCATGCTCGCCTGCTTGGAAGGCGTAGCAAGATGCTCGATAACGGAGTTGCTGAAGGCAACATCAAAAGAGTGATCCCCAAAGGCCGACAGGTGCGTGGCGTCTCCGATGACGGGCATGATGTTGCCGGCTCTCTGCTTCTCGGCTTCCAGATTGAGCGTGGTCACCTGGTAGTCGGTGTTCCCGGCACAACCCCTCAATTCCCAGAATCTTGAGGTGCCCCCAACATCAATGATCCTCACCGGCCTGGGAAGGGCAGAGATCAACCGCTGAAAGAGGCGAAATCGCCTATCGCGGAACCTGTTCGCCATCGAGTGGCTACTGCCAGAATCCGCCAGGCGACGGAGGGCGGGCATCTCATGTTCCTCCAGCCCTGAACCGATCTCTGCTATCGTCCCGAACCCAGACAACAGCTTGCCGGTTGGCCAGTTGTCTTGAGGCTTTCCAGCGCACCAACAGGTTCACCCCAACATACCAAGGCAGACAGACGAGCAACGAGGGATGGTGTACAAGAAACGCAAGCGTCTCACTGGCAGTCTTCGGGTCTGCGCAGTTATTGACACCTGCAACCTGCGCAAGCTGATACCCGCCAAGCCGGCTGCGGACCTTGATCTGGATCAGATTCGGCAGAGTGCCTGGCGGATCAACCCACGAGACCGCCTCCGCCACCCGAACGCGCTCATGCGGGTGGAACGTGAAACGCACGAACGCATCGTCTGCGATGATGTCTGGGAATCTGCCAAATCTCTTTCGTCCCGTTTCTGAGAGCGCGTAAACACCCGTACCCACCTGACCGTATTTGACATTGTACGGCAGCCTTGTCCAGAATTGATAGAATGCCCGCACCGGCCAAGTCGTCTGGGACAAGTCCATGCGCAACGCCGGCGTCGCAAACAGGGCGGGACCACGCTCCAGGATATCAGCCATGCGGCGTACTGACTCCACGTCCAGCACCACATCGGCATCCACGTAGAAACGCGGAAATCCGCCTGCCACCTCATCCGCCGCGTTGAGTGCGGCAACCTTGGAGGCCCGGCCCACCTCAATCACATGAACCGGTGGACCGAAGCTGCGGGCGATCTCGGCCGTGCGATCCGTACAGCCGTTGCAGGCTACAATAACCTCCACTTCGTCGGCAGCCGCGCCCGTGACCAAGGCCCGCAGGCACCGGGCAATGACCGTCTCTTCATTGTGTGCCGGAACAACGATCGAGATCATTTGGGAAGCCCTTCATCCGGTACCGCCTTGCCGTGCGGCAACCCCTCGGAGATCTTCAAGAAACGCCGCACCAGGGCACATGCAACAAGCCACGCGAAGACCAGATTGGTCACAAGATATCGTCGCCAAAGGCGCGACGGCTCTTGCAGGACACGATAGAACCACTCCAGGCCAACAAGTTGCCACAGAACTGGCGCCCGCTTCGTCTTGCCAGCAAGAACATCAAAGGACCCACCGACACCGTGGCAGACCGGAACACCCATCCGTCTCCCGTAGTTTGCCAAGAACAGCTCCTTCTTGGGTGGTGACATACCCACAAAGAGCAGGTCCGGTTGAGCATTCCTGATCGTCGTCGCCACCGACTCGGCCTCGTCTTCGTCGAAGTACCCATTCCGACAGCCCGCCACCATCACTCCTGGATACCTAACCTGCACCGCTCTGACGAGGTTCTCAAGCACTTCCTGTCGGGCACCCAGGAAGTACACTGACCAGCCCTCCCTATCGGCGACACCCAGTAGACTCTCAAACAGATCGATGCCAGCAACACGCTCCGGCAAGGACTGGCCCAGCAAGCGCGATGCCCAGACCACGGCCATCCCGTCTGCCAGAACCAGGTCGGAGCTGCACACCGACTCACGCAGCAGGACATCCCTTCTCATGTTGACAATCTTCGCTGCATTCACAACACCAATCATCATAGGTGCTTGGGTTTCAACAGCATGACTGCACAGCGCCAGCACCTCCTCCAGCATGGCAGCGTGGACCCGGACTCCCAGGATCGACCTGATCGGCAGCGATGACACCATTACTCGCGCCCTCCCAACCAAGCCTCAAGAATCCACCCCAGATGATACGGTCGATCCTCGTAGTCGACGGCTCCCGGAGGCCAACAAGCAGCCAAACGGTCTGTTCGAACTCGTGGTAACCAACGTGAGACTCCGGCTCGGAGCCTGCGCACCATCCGAGGCAGGCCCTTCCTTCTCACGCTCCTCCATATCAGATCATGATGATCATCGATCAGTTCCTGTCTGGTCTCCGGATGCTCGCCCATCCAATCCAAACCTCGTGCAATCGAAGTCGTGAAGTCTGGACCCCCGGCTTCCATAAGATCGAACAGGGCCATGGGGGCCATGGCATCCTGGTGTACGGTGTACACGGGGTACTCCTCGATGACGCTTCCTGTCCTGGTGTCATAGTGCCACCACCACTGTCCTGCCGAGCCCTGCAACTGGCATATGCGTGTCGCACACCTGGCAGCGACTGCCAGCGCCTCCTTGTCACCGAACACTCGATGATAGCGAGCCAAGGCCTGGATTGGGTAGACCTGGTCCGCAAAGCAGGCGACGTGCGACCGCCACCAGGCTGAAATCGAATCGGCCGTGTAATGCGCAAACACTCCCGCACGCAGCGAGAAGCACGCGTTGAGCCGATCCCGCGCTCGCCGGGCCTCGATCCGTAGGTCAATGGTACTCTGGACTGCCGACAAGGCAATCAGGATCCAGGCGGCTGTTACCGTCTGCGTCGGGCAGCTGTCGGCGTTGCGCACTCTCAAGAGCTCGACCATCCTAGTCACTCCGGGATGTCCGCAATTAACGGCAGCCCAAGTTACCAACGCAGCATCACCGAGATCCGTGTCTGCGGTCTGCCGCTCGATGAGTTGACCGCACACTTCCTGTGCGGATTCCCCGCCGAAGATTGACCGCTGCAAGTCAGGTGTGGCATGCGAAGCGCCGATCACAGCGATGGCGCCATAGCGATCGCTGACCCCGACAAGCGAGCACCGGAAGTCACCCCCTACACGCCTTGAAAAACCAAACTGCCCATGCTTGTCATAGCGCATCAGCGGCAGCCCCCTCACTGCTACTCCCAGAAGGCGGCGTAACAGCCTGTCTCTCGCCAACCTGCTGCCACATACTCGAGAGATACGTAGGCTAGATAGCTCTGACACGACTGCCTGGTGGTGAACCGCTCCCATCGCCAGTCTCCTTCTCCCAGCTGCTTCCCTGCTGTAGCGACCATTGTGCCCGTTGATTCCACACCGTGAGCCACGTTTGCAGGCTGTCTCCGCACGCACTTGTGATCAGTCGTTTCGCGGAATAGGCCATCAGCCGCGTCAGGGCCCAAATACTGAGCATAGCCACACCGAGATCAGCAGCCACTCGCCCCCAATGCCGCCGCATTAGCATCGCTTTTGCCCGAAACAGGCGGACGATCTTGTCCGCCCGGACCCTCTCCGAAGCCCCCCCATAGTGGACGATAGTGGCATCGGGAACGATCATGCCACGAATCCCAAGTCCAGCAGATCGCAGACAGAAATCAGCCTCCTCCGCGTACATAAAGAACGCTGGATCGAATCCGTCCAAACGCTCCCACAGCGACCGACGCAGTAGAAAAAAGCACCCGGTGACGATGTCCACCTCGCGCACGGTATCGCGATTCCAGTCTGGCATCGCCTCCTGATTAAACAGCCGACTCCTGGGAAACAGGCTGGCCATTCCGATTGCCCTGCAAAACATGCTCCACGGCGTTGGCCGACCCCAGGCACAGGTTGGGTTGAGACTGCCGTCCCCAAATAGCGTCCGACCGCCAAAAATGCCGACCCGCGGATACTCCTTCGCCGCCCGGTCACCAAAGGCCCTCAACTTGGCGATCGCCCGATCCAAAACGACCGTGTCCGGGTTGAGCAGCAGCAACCAATCACCCGTAGCCACCCGGCCAGCCACATTGTTGGCTCCGGCAAAGCCGAGGTTCTTGCAGCTGCGAATTAGGCGAACCTGCGGAAACTCCTCCGCAATCGCCTCCGCCGAGCCGTCGGTCGAAGCGTTGTCTACAACGATGACTTCAAAAGCGAGGCCGGCCGTTTGCGCAAACACAGACCGGAGGCACGCCAGTGCGAGACTGCGTGTGTTATAGCTGACGATGATGACAGAGACATCCACGATGCACATCACCGCGCCTAACTCGCCGGCGCTGCCACCCCGCTGTTAGAACTTAGCCCTCTCACGACTGTCACCTCTTGAGTGGACAGTCTGACCCTGGGCGCCCGCCGTCGATCACTCGCGCAAGACAGGCTCGCAATCATGGCAAGATGCAAGTACCATACCATGATCATCTGCCCGAAGTAGGTCACCGCAAGGTAGCTCGTGCAGTGAATAAAGAGACTGACTCCAAGAGCCCATGAAAACGCAAGCCGGTATGGGTCCCTTTGAAAGACACGCCACATCCGTCCCACCATTCCAAACGCAGCGAAAATAATGGACAGAAACAGCACCAGTGTTACGGCGCCACCAGTCACACCCTCCAGCACGTACTGATTCGTAATGTCGCCTGCGTGGACTCCCCAATGACTGATCGATGCAGACCCCACAAGCCACCATTCGTCGAAATGCTTGATGGCCTGGTCAATTACCTGATAACGGTGCCAGCTTGTGTTGCCGCTGACCACGTCCAAGCGGGATACTAGATGCCACACCGGCGCCTTCATTACCATATGCAGTCCAACAGTCACTCCAACAGCAATAGCGCAAATCCACTTCATGTGAAAGCGCAGCCAGAACATCGCGGCTCCTACAAGACCAAACCCGACCGCTGTGACTGGCGTACCAGACGCGCACAAGACGATAATAGCCAGCGACGAGAAAACGCTTGCCCCGAGGGCAAGTGACATTCGCCGAGCTCTCCACCACTGGGCGACGAACAAGGGAGTCATCGATGCACAAAAGCAGCCCGCCAGAATCGGATGGGCAAATGCTCCCTGGCAACGCAGCCGGCCTTCCCGAATCACCGTAATAGCAGGGACGCCGCCTAGAAAGGCAAATACATTGTAACCGCTGGCGTGCTCGATTGCGAAACACAACAAGATTGGGACGCTGACGAGCATGAAACCGTAAACCGCCGTTGTGGCATCGTCCCAATCGCGGATCAGACAGCGAAACAGGACGTACATCCCCACAGCATCGTAGCTCATTCCCATCCGATTGATGAAAGCCTCAACGCTACCTGTCAGCACCGTGTAAGCAATAGTCGAACTCGCAGCCCATGTCACCAAGAGCACGTCCAACCTGCACCAGCGAAATGCACCTATCTCGCCACGCAACACAAGACGAGTCCATCCCGCCAGTACCATCAGCCGCAGGAAGTTAAGATCCAGGCCAACAACGACGATTCGTTGAGCTGGAGCTACAAAGCACGCCATGACTATCATCGGCCAGACCGCATACCGTCTGGGTACACTCAGCAGGACTAGGCCGCACAAAACGACCGCGCATATTCCTAACGGATGCACTACAGTGACATCCGCATAAGCCGGTCTACCTACAGTATACTGAGCTTCATCCATGCTTTGTCAGGCCAGACGTCCTGTGCTTATCCGCGAGCTGAAGGCGATACAGCCCTATCCCAATATCAATTTGGCGCAACCGAACGCCACACACGCGAGTGACACATGCAGCATGCTGGCGCAATCCCCAGGTTGAGTCTTCGCAGCGTACGAAAACGCGACCAAGCCGGTCTATCCAGCTATGGGTGCGTCCGACGACCAGCGCTAACTGGCATTCGATTGGGTTCGCCCACGAGGCCTTCTTCTGTGTCCCGATCTCCGCAGGGCGCGTACGATTTGCTGCTTCCTTTCTATCCGAACGACGTGCTCCTGGAGTTGGACCACGTCCTGACGCCGCCCTGGCAGAAGGGAAACTGCTGTAGTCGACTCCGAAGCAGTCCTGCTCCAAGAATCCACCACCAACAAGGAACCACCTTCGCGCTTTTTTCCAGCACCATACACTGGGTCCCTCAGATGAACCGCCGAATATACGTCACTCGCAGCACCGCTGTCACAGCCAACGAAATGGCGGATGCCGTGACGGCCAAGCACGTCGGACTCAACTCTGCGGCCTTGCCTAGCAGAGCTATAACTAGCGGGTGAGTGAGATAGCATCCGAACGACAATCCTGACACCCATACCGTGAACGCGCTCGCCCGACATGTCGCGTGAATGCTCGCTGTACAAGCTACTATGCCAATAGAGTATGGTATCGTCAGGCCTGGGGCGCCCCTCTCCAAGGCGACCACACAGGCGAGAACAACGGCGGCCACAATAGCCATACTTGCGCAAACCCTTGGCCAACGGCCAGGTCCACGTGGAATCGTCGCCAGTGCCAGGGCCAGAGGGACTGACGGAGCCACAAACAACCATTGGGCAAGTGGGAGAATTCGCCCGGCTGTTCCTGCCTCGAGGTACGAAGAGACGAGGATGGCAACGGCACCCACGACGGCCCAGGTCAAACACGCTAACCACTGTCTTCGAAAACACAGCTTTCGGGCGCCCAAGGCCACTAGCGTGGTACATACGAAAGCAGCAGGCAAATACCATAGATGCAAAGCGGTACCGGCAAAGAGCATCCACAGCCGCAAGTCCTCGTGCCATATTTGCCCGTTACAGCGGCAGTTGATGCAGGTGGCCAGACCGTATATTGCTGACCAAAACAACCACGGGAGTATAAGGCGCATCACCCGCCGACGCACGATAGCCCGCTCTCCGAAAGCAGCGTGGGAACGAGACGCAGCGAGATACACTGACAGCATCATGAGTGCGGGCAGGGCTGCGTATGCGCAATCTCCAGCAGGCGCCTTAGCATGGAACCACACGATTCCGATTGAACAAAAAAAACGCAGCCACTCCGGGCCAGCAATGCGCCCGCTGTCAAT
The DNA here is from genome assembly GCA_022711465.1 of Planctomycetota bacterium. Lineage (GTDB taxonomy): Bacteria > Planctomycetota > Phycisphaerae > UBA1845 > PWPN01 > JAGNEZ01. The sequence goes on from JAKLEZ010000001.1 coordinate 74,343, forward strand.
TCGCGTCATGGCGACGGGCTGGTCCGCGACCGGCAGGCGCAGTGCTATCGCGCAACTCCTAGAAAACGGCTCTTCGCGCGAGCGCGCCCTCCGGCAGTGGGCCCACTCATCACCGAGTTGCCTGGAAGAGCATCTGTTGCCGCCCAGAGTTTCGCCACGCCAATACGCCATTGTGACGACGGTATATCGCCAGAGCTGCCTTAGAGCCCACAGCATCATGGCTGACAAAGCACTAGCCTGCCGGGGACTTCACAGTCCCTTGGCCTGCCAGGACGTTCACCCATTTTTGTGTCGCACAGTCAAATCGCTTGACGACGCGCGCCGGTACGCCCACAGCAATTGAGTAGGGAGGGACATCTCGAGTTACCACGCTACCGGCACCGATGATACTACGTTCACCAATGTGGACTCCCTTGAGGACAATCGCCCGCTCTCCCAGCCATGCATAGTCTCCAATTGCCACAGGCAAAGCCACTACTCGCTGGCTGGAGACTACTGGGAATGCGAGATCGGCGAAATCATGGTCGTGATCTGTGATGTACACAAACGAGGCGATCAATACGCCTCTTCCCAGGACGACCGAAGTGCATGCTCCAATATGAACATAAGGCTGAATCACCGTTTCATTACCAATCTCAATCACGGTAGCGCCAGCGCCGGTGCCAATCGCCTCGATACGAGCATGGTGCCAGATGCGAACCTTGGAGCCGATGCTGATCAATTCGTGTCCAATGATATCCGCTGGCCATGCAATATATGACTTGCGGCCAAAGCACCGAAATCGCCGTCTAAGCAAGACCGACCGGCACACCCGCAACAAGGCCGGAATCGCGCGACGATACCGCTTTCCTACACGGCATCGCACTGAAACAACCCGTTCCGCATGCCGACCCTGTGTACTACCGTCCCTTAACGCGCTACTCATGCCCGCTAGGACCCCCTAAATCAGCCGAGTACACCTCTCGGTATGAGCCAATGCCTTCCCTATTGGTCGGCCCGCATTTTCCAGCATCCGACCGCAATAACCCGGCTGCTCCGTTACACTTCATTAATGGCGCGTGTCTCTGCCGAAGACAGCCAAACAGCCAACGCCGAGCCCCACGAAAACGAGGCACTAGCAGTGACTCGAGAGCGGACACGTACATCTGCGCCTGCTGATGCAGCGCACAGCCGCGCATTTGTCCAACACGCCGAATCACCTCCGAAAAGGACCGAAAAGCCTCGAACGGATGGCCCTCCTTACGAAGCTCTGCGATCAGTGAAACCATGATCTTGAGCATACCGATATCAGCAGCCTCGGCCTGCTCTACCGGCACGATATCCCGCAGGATCCTCCACAGAACCACATTTTGGCGGTACCTTGTCACCATCGAAAGAGCACTGAAGTTGCCCCCGCTGTGCGTTCGGTACGTACTCATCACCCGCGGTAGAACCTGGCCGCAGCCGCCTCGCAGGCTCCAGACAAGCAGTGGGTAATCTGCGAAGCTCGACTCTGAAAACAGACTCCAGTCGACCGGCTTACTGCGGCGCAACATCAACGTAGCCGTATGGATGTTAGCGATATCTCGACGCAGGATGTCGGCGACAGTGAAGCGGCCAACCGGCCCGGGTGGAATTACCCGGGCGTCCCATGGTCGCCCCTCAGGACAACAGGTGGCGTAGTGGCCAATAACGGCAAGCCCGGGGTCAGATTCCAGCAAATCTGACTGCAGGGACAGCTTATGCGCATCCGTCCAGTAATCGTCTCCCTCGAGCATCGCGATGTACTTGCCACGGCACGCCTCAAATGTCGCCACAGTGTTATGCCTGTACGGCACAACGTACTTCTCTCGCTCGGGATTGGTGCGATCCCTTAGGAAGAGGCGGATCTTGTCGGGATACTGGCTCACATAATCTAGACAGATCTCTCGTGTGCCGTCCATCGATCCATCCTCACCAAGGCAGATCTCATACGCGAAGTCCACTTGCTGCATGAGCACGCTGTCCAGGGCTTCCCGAATATAGGCCGCGTGGTTGTAGGTAATCATCCAGACGCTCACTAGCGGATTCGTGTGGAGTGCATCCGGGGCGCTCACCTCAACGTCACCGCCCCCAAGGTCCCTTTGTACGAGATTCGGTCCACTCATCCTTGACCTAACTCACATTCTGCGAAACACCGCCCGCCCCAGGTCGACGGCTCCATGCCACCATCAGCCCTTCGAAAATGTCCGCGTACAAACTCCGGCGCAAGAGCACTACCATAGCCGCGTAGAGCATCCCGCCAACGAGCATTTGCACTGCAAGAAGCCCCCAGGGATTCCAGGTCTCCGTCCAGGACACCGCCCAGACGGGCACCGCCATCGCCGTGCTTAATGCCCCTACCGGCAACAGATCGCTTATCTGCATCCACCAGCCGTAGCCAATCAACTTGCGGGTATAGTACCCGTTCACCCACAGACAAATCACCGAGCTTATGAGCGTGCCAACGACCATCGCCTGCACACTTATCCAACACGTTGCCGCAATGACAAGAACCACCAGGAGTTTCTTGATAATCTCCAAGCGAAAGAAAAGGTCGCTTCGTCCCTGGGCAGTCAGCACGTTGAGATGCAGGGCATGTAACGGATAGAGCATTCCACAGAAGCAGAGGATGCGAAGGTATGGCACACACGGTAGCCACTTATCGCTGAGCAGGCATCGCACTGCTGGCTCGGCAACAGCGGCCAAGCCAGTCATGAGAGGAAAGTACCCAGCCTCGATCCCTCGGAGCGTTTTTCTAAAGTCCCGGCAAAGTCGGCACTTGTCATCCTGGACCCGCGCGAACACGGGGAACATTACCCGTTGCGTCATTGCTGTCACAGAATTAGCCGGCAATGAGGCCATCGTAGACGCCCGCGTATAAAAGCCCAAATCTGAAGGCCCATAGACTCTGCCGATGATCAGCGCATACAGGTTCTGGAAGGCCGTGTTTAGCAATCCCGAGGCAAGAAGCCGCGAACTGAATGGCCAGAGCCCCCGAATGCACGCCCAATGGAAGCGTCCCGTCGGCCGCCATGGGCTAAGCCACCAAATCGCGACAACGCCCACCAGAGAGTCAGCGAGGCTTTGGCCAACCAGACTCCATACACCACAACCCCGCCAGGCCATGAACAGAGCTACCGCTCCTGATCCACTGGTGGCCACAAGTGCAACGGTTGCCTGCGTGCGGAAATCGATGTCGCGAGTCATAAGGGTCGTCTGAATAATCCCGAACGACCCAATCACAATGCTAAGCGACGCAGCACAAAGCAGAGGCCGAAGGACTGGCTGGGCGTAGAACCAGGCGACCAGCGGGGAGATAGCACACAAGACGCCGGCCAAGACGATGGCCGCCACCACGTTCAAGCAGAAGACGGAGGTCGCGTAGTCCGCCGTTATTTCCTTGCGCTGAATCAGGCCAGCGCTCAGACCAAAGTCCACGAAGCTCTGGGCGATCATTAGGAAGACAAGCAGCATTCCCATCAGCCCATACTCGGCCGGGGTCAGAAGGCGCGCCAGGACAATGGACAGGCCAAACCGGATGCCCTGTCGGCCTAGCTGGTCGATTAGTGACCACGCGAGTGCTTTCGAAACTGCTGTTTCCATGCAAATCAAGCACTGTCCCTAGACTCCGCAACTTGCCCTAGGGCAGCACTTTGTCATCTTCTTGATTGTCCATGCCTTGCTTACAGTCCCTTATGCTCGCGGCAAATGAGATGCTGAAAGCGTCGGCCATTCATCTCCTCCTTGTAGTCCTCAAGCATTCGCATCAGCGGATACCGAACTTCGTAGCCAAAATCCCGCCGTGCCTTGCAAATGTCATAGAGATACGCGTAGTTCTTTGCCGTGGGCTTGTCGGGGCGATATCTCACCTCCGAGCGATGGTCCCTCGGCGAAAACACCTCTACAATACCGCGGACCTCATCCTCGAGCGAAGTGATGGAACCACTTGCGATGTTGTACAGGCCGTGCGCGGTCCCGCTGTCAAGGGCCCCGACGAACGCGCTAACCACATCCTTCACGTAGACCATGTCTCGCCCAACATGTGGATCGCCCCATATCTCAATGGGTTCACCGGCGATGGCCTTACGAATGAAGGCGGTGAAACCCGGGACGATTGGTCTGCCGTCAGCGTACACCTCAGTATGCGGACCATAGCCGTAGACGGCAGGAAGACGGAAGGAAATTCCCTGGATGCCATAGCTCTGAGAGTAATGCTCCACCAAGTCCATGGCTGCGATTTTGGTAATGATGTAGACGGCATGGTCACCTGTGTAGACGATAGACCGGGGGTCCTCCTCCGTTATTGGCCGCCCGCATGCCCAAATCCCAGCAACATCAGAGTGCGAGCTGGCTAAGATGATCTTCCTTACCTTGGTAAGGCGGCAGTACTCGAGCACATTAAGCACCCCTGTGATGTTGACATCGATATACCGCCTTGGATCGTAATTTGAGTCGTTGGCAGGAAGGTGCCCTGCAAGCACCACGGCCGCCTCAACACCCGACGCCGGCAACTTCGTATAATGATCCCATTGGGTCATGTCCAACTGAGTGCAGGGGATTCCCCGGTCGTTATAACATCGCAGGCTCGGACTCGTAAACGCAGTGGCGAACACAGACCGTCCTTGTTCGAGCAAACCGTCCAGCAGATAAGTCCCAATGAAACTGGAAGCGCCAAAGACAACGACCATCGTCTTTCCTTTCTCTTAGTACTACAGTTGCGCATCGCATTTCCGGGTCCTGTAGTGACATTTCCGTTCGATGGCTTGGTGCCTACGGCGCCAAGCCGACTACATCAGGGTTCGCTCATTCTCGTTGAGTCGTGGCCAGACGATTCGAATCAGAAGTCGTCGGACTTCCGGCTCCGTGAGCGGGATCAGGTCGTCGCGCTTTTTAGCCGCGGCCGCTCCTGCGAATCTGCCGCCGAACGCACAACGGCCAGGAACGCCAAGGCCAACATGGACAGGGTGATGTGCCGATGCCAGCCAGCCCACGAACGGACCTCGTATTCGTCCAGCCCCGTCTCCTGCTTCGCGGTTTCGAAGCAGACTTCAATCGCCCAACGCCGCCCGGCAGCGACCCCCAGGTCTCTCGCGGTGGTTCTTCGCGATGCGACACAAAGATAGTAGGCCTGCTCTCCAGTCTCGATGTTCCGCCGAACGAGCAGCCACCGAAGGTGTCCCTTCTCCGTCGCGACGCCGTACCGCGCCGCCAGCCAATCGTACACGCGAGGGCCTTTGGCACCCTCGCCGACACTCACACGGAACCATGCGTCCAGGGGAGCCTCCGCCGCAAGCTGATCCACGCGGCGCTGCCTGAGGCTCGCCCGCAGGAACTGGTCGGATTTCACCGCCACGACGAACGGCTGTTTCCGATTCTCCAGGAATCGCCTGAATCTACTGTCGTTTCCATAGACTTCGTCCGCCAGCACGAACTCGGGCTTCAGCCCGGCGGTGAAGGCGTGATCGAGCATCTTGGTGGCCAACTGTGGCTTGGTGGCGAACGTAACGTCCTCGGGTATGCCGGCTCTTCGACAGCGCGGGCCATCGGAGCACCACGACGCCGGCAGGTACAACGCCCGATCCACCAGGGCCCGGCCTCGCGAAGTCGACAACGCCAGAAACACGCCGATCTGGCAGTTCTCGATCCGGCCGGCCATGCCGGAATACTGACGTTGAACACCAACGGACTTTTCGCCTTTCTTGAGAAAGCCCGTCTCGTCGACAATCAACACGCCGCGATCGCCGGGACCCACCAGATGATCGGCGGCATAACGAATCAACTCATCGCGAACTTGGTCGGCGTCCCAACTAGCCCGGCCGAGCAGCCTCTGAAGACCGTAAGGCTTCTCGCGGCCCAGATGCTCCGACAACTGCCCGCTGTTCTTACGTTCCACCGGACCCAGCAGGCCCCGAAGGTAATTGGTGGCCTGCGACCGAAGATCGTGCCGCCCGAAATAGGGCCCAAACCGATGGGCCAGTTCTTAAAACCGCGTCGACCAGCTCCGAACCATCCCAGCGTCCATGCCCATACCGCTCCTCCCGGGCCTTCCTTGGCCCGCCAACACACATATCGGCAGATTTCAGTGATGCGCAACTGTAGTATTAGGGAGAAGCAAGCCAGAGAGCGTGCTGCATTAACCGAGTTCACCCTCCCTGTAGGCGGGGAAATACGCTGTAGCCGACACGCCTGCAAGTCTGCATAGATCCTCATACCGAAAAGAGTCCATAACCTTACCGCAGAAGTAGGTGGGTCGCATTGCGTTAGACCAACCCCGTTTGAACTGCGTGAGGCCATCGGTTGCCGTGCCAGAACTGCCGGCTCCTGCGCCAATCTGAGCCCAGTGAATGTGATCAGCGCTTGAGCTACCGAAGAACCGCAGCGCTTCGCTGTAGAGTGCGTACGAGGCGTTCATCGCATACCCAGCCTCACTGAGAGCGAGCAGGTGGCTATACGCTACGTCGCCTTGGATATACCAGAGGTGTGCGCCAAGGCAATGGTCATCCTTGAGAGCCCGAAACATCACCAGACCAGGCACTGCCAACTGACGGGCAAACGACTGCATCGAAAACGCCTTGATTCCTGTGAGCTGGTGCCTCTTGACGAGAATGGAATACAGCGATGTCCATTCCTCAACTCGCGAAGATGGGTTCTCGCATCGCTCCACCTTGAGTTCTCGAAGAGCCTTGCGCGCATAGTACCGGTGGTGCTTGGGCACAAATGAATCGAGCGGCACCGATAAATCGACGACGAAATGCTCTTTGAACCGCACCACGCGATCGAAGAAGGCATGAAGTCCGCTAAGTTCCCATTCTCCGAAGGGATCTAGCACCAAGGATACACTGACCAAGTCAGCAGCCCGGTCGGTAAGATCCTGCGGCAAGTGCGCCCAGTCTCTGCACGAGAACAGAGGGTAGCATCCCATGGCATCATGGTGGTCCGTTCCAGGAATGGTACGCTTCAGGAGCCAGCCCTGGCACTTGGGCAGCGAAAGAGGCTCTCCGAAATCGCCGAAGGCAGCTGCATAGTCTGGGTGTACGTACCCCGTCGGCATCATGGCAATGATGATCCTCCGCAAATGGACTGTTGTAATGTCTCTTTGGCGATCGGGCGTTTGATCACCTCGCAAATTGTCCTGGCGGCGGCGCAATCGAGCGACGCGTAGACGGGCAAACAGAGAACCTGACGCGAAACGGTCGCCGCAACAGGAAGCGACATCGACGAGGGGAGTCCTCTGTATGCTGGGAACTCACTAATAAGCGGATAGAAATACCGGCGACCAAGAAAACCACTGCCTTTTAGTGCCGCGTACAGAGAATCCCGACTCAGTGGATAGCAGGCCTCATTCACGAAAATCGGAAAATAGGCATAATTGCGGTTAGCAGAAGTCGTTTCTGGCAATAGCCGAATGCCCGGCACGTCAGCAAGCTCCTCCCGATACAGCGCATCAATCTCGCGGCGTTTCGCGATCTCGACGTCGACATGACGCAACTGCACAATACCGAGGGCCGCTTGAAGCTCGTTCATCTTCCCATTGGTTCCAGGCGCCACAACAGTGACCTCGTCGGCAAAACCGAAGTTCTTGAGATAGTCTATCCGCTGCTTGAGCTTCGCATCCCCCGTAATCAGGGCCCCGCCCTCGGCGGTGTTGAACACCTTCGTGGCGTGAAAACTCAGCATCGAAAGATCACCAAAGTTCAGAACCGACTGTCCGTTCAGGTGCACGCCGAAGGCGTGCGCCGCGTCATAGAATAGCCTCAGACCGTAGGTGTCGGCGATCCTCTGAAGCGCCTCCACGTCGCAGGGGGTCCCGTAGACGTGAACCGGCATGATTGCTGTCGTCCGGGGCGTGATGAGCGACTCGACCTTAGTCGGGTCCAGATTGCATGTTACGGGGTCGATATCGCAGAACACCGGAGTACAGTGGTTCCAGTACAGTGCGTGCGTGGTAGCTACAAAACTGAAGGGGGTGGTGATAACCTCACCAGTGATCTTGAGGGCCTGCAAGCCAACCTGCAGGGCAATCATCCCATTGCAGAATAGTGATACGTACGGAACGCCCAAATACACCGCGAGGGATTTTTCGAGTTCCTCATGGTAATGGCCCCGGTTGGTGAGCCACTGACGGTCCCAGATGTCCGCGAGCAACTCAACGTACTCGTCAAGCGGAGGAAGCGAAGGCTTCGTCACTGTCACCATGGTCATCTTTAAACCTCTTTTAGACTCTTAGCGTGACAGCCACGCCTCGCCCAGCCAGGAGCCGTTGACCGGCGGTTCACCCGCCCACCTCCAGAGTAGTGTTGGTCGCAAGTGGTAATATGCCCTCAATCATCGGCCCCACACCGGCCGCAAACCGCTTGATCAAATCCTCTGCCGCACCCGCGCCCTTGACATCCACCAGGGCCGCACTCACCTGGACCTGAGCCACGTAGATGCTTGGATCCCGAGCCAAGTTCGGCAGACGCCATTTCGGACCCCAAAAGTCCGTCCACTCCGTCGTATACCGGCCGGCGACGATGTAGTAGTTCAGCACCACCATGGCCTCGCCGTTCGGATCACTCAGCCCGACACCCCCGCTCCCCCCCCCTTTGCGGGTGAACCGATGCAGCAGGCACTCCAGCTCCCGGCCGTCAGGCAGAGGCAAACGCTCCTTGCGGGTCTCCGCCGGCACCCAGCCGTGAGCCGGGTAGCAGACCTGCGGGCGGTGCCCCAACATCTTGGCCGGCCGAACAGCGAACGCCAGATAGAAGTCCACCACGTCCCGGGTCTCGGTATTCACATACCGTCGGTAGACCTGGGCATCATTTCCGGCCACCTCCAGCACCCGCTTGTCCATCGGTACGTCGCTTCCCTGCCACGGGCCAATCTGCATCGGAAACTCGGACAACGGCCGCTTGAGAGCCACCGGCGTCTCGTCGGCGGCAATCAAAAGCCGCTCCACCCACCGCTGCCCGAAGCCGCCGGCCAGCAGGACCCCCAGGGCGACCACCACCGTTACCCGACTCACTCTCCCAGTTTTTCCTTTGTTCTCAGGCATTCGAAATGGTCGCTCGGTTCTCCGCTGTCAATACGCTCTCGCCTCTGCTTTCGACGTTTCAACGTCCCCTTGCCGACCGCTGATTGCGGATCGCTCGTGTTTTCTGATCGCCGACCGCTGATTCCTGAGTGCTGATCACCGCGAAGCCACCGGCTTCGCCGAAACCCACTTCATTCCCCACAACAGCCCGATCAACACCGCAAACGCGAACGGCATCATGGTCAAGCCCGCGAAATCATGGAAGAACTTCTCGCCCACCTCGCTGTTCACCGACTCGTACAGCACGGCGGTGACAATCAGTCGAAGCGTGTTGGCCAGCACCGCGACCGGAATCGTAGCCAAGACCAGCACCGCCTTCTGCCACCCCGGCCGGTGAATCACGAATGCCAGGGCCGCCCCCACCATGATGAACGCGGTCAGCATCCGCAGCCCGCTGCACGCCTCGGCCACCGCGATCGTGTTACCGGCGCTCAGCGTGAGGACGTTGCCGTGTCGCTCGATCAGATAGCCCAACAACTCGAGCCCGAACACCGCAGAGCTGGTCGCGAAACTCTGCATCGGCATCGCCAGCAGGTCATGGATCCGCCGGGGCAGCGGGGCCAGCAGCAGCATGAACACAAACACCCAGATCAGTCGCCGCGTGATCGGATAGCCCACGGTGAAAAGGGTCAATCCGAAGATCGCCAAGACGACCGAATACTGCTCGACTGAGCCGTAACCCATCAGCACGCCGACCATCCGGGCGAGCTGTGAAACGGCCAGAACGGCCAATCCCCACCAAGAAGCCTGCATCGGCAACTTGGCAAGTTCCGCACGTTGCGACCAGATCACGTACAACGCCACCAGCGGTACGAGCTGACCCGCCGAATAATCCTGGTTGATCTGCCACTGGTTCCACAGGGCGGTCAATGTCGGCCAGTAGCTCCAGACGAAACCCGCCGCGAGTACGACCACCATCGACCATCGGCTGATGTCCCGCTCGCCACCCACGCCGACAAAGGCCATTCCCCCACGATTCTGACCGCCCTGCCCATGTCCATGAGGTCCCCCTCCGGCACGGTCCTGCCCCGCCGGCGCATATCCGCCATGTTTACCGGTCGAACCGGGTCCAGTCTTCACTGCGCGGGTGCTCATGGTAAAGCCATCCGTATTGGCCGATCGGCAGTCAGCGTTCGCCCGGTGCTCGCCCCTCTCTGCCTGTAATGGACATCAGGGGAAGGCCCGCCCTTCACAACCTGAGGTTGGGACGCTGAGTCCCAGGGGATTCTACCAGGAATTCCCATTTCAGCAACAAGTGTCCAAAACCGCCATCGCCGGACACGTTCTTCCTCCCACGCTCCCGCTCCATCCTCTCCGCTAGAGCTTCGCCAAGCACTCGGCCAGCGCCGCCCGCCAATCACGCGGCCGGATACCGAACTCTTGCTCCAGGCTATCGGTGCTGAGGACAGAGTAAGCCGGCCGCTTCGCCGGGCGCGGAAAACCGGCCGTCGTCGTCGGCAGCACCCGGCAGCGCTTTCCGCTCAAACGAACGATCTCGGCCGCAAACTCGAACCACGAGCACGCCCCGGCATTACAGAAGTGACAGGTTCGTGCCCCCATAGCCCGCTGGCTGCCGACCGCCGGCGGCTGAGTGCCGGCCGCCGGATGCTCTCCGATTTCCACCAGCGCCTGAGCCAGATCTGCCGCGTACGTCGGCCGCCCCACCTGATCGGTCACCACGCGCAGCTCGTCGCGCTCGCCGGCCAGTTTGAGAATCGTCTTGAGGAAGTTCTTGCCTCCCGCGGCAAACAGCCAGCTCGTTCGCACGATGGCGTAGTCCGTCAGGATCTCCCGGATCACCCGTTCGCCCTCTGCCTTGGAACGTCCGTAAACACTCTGCGGATCGACGGGGTCGTCCGGCAGGTAAGGCGAGTCCTTGCGACCATCAAATACGTAGTCCGTGCTCACGTGCACCAGTCGCGCCCCCAGCCGGTGACACGCCCGGGCAAGATTCGCCGGCCCCTCGGCGTTGACTGCCATGGCAGTCGCCTGGTTGCTCTCGCATCCGTCCACATCCGTGTACGCGGCGGCATTGAACACCAGCCGCGGCCGCAACTCGTCCATGACTGCATCCACGCTGGCCGGCTTGGTGATGTCGATCTCCTCGATATCCAAGCCAACCACGCGGTACTCTGCCGATCCGCGGCCTCCTTCTTGGCGACCGCTGACCGCCGACCGCTGATTGCCTCCCCGGCTCGCCGCCCTCATCAGCTCCTGCCCGAGCATTCCCTTCGCGCCGACGACACAAACAAGCGCTGAGCGTCGATTCATCTCAGCGGCCCCATCAGCTATCGGCGTCGCGGTTTTCGGCGTTAGGTTACTCATGCCCTGCTGACCGCTGACCGCTGATCGTTGACTGCTACTTCCTCCCATACTGCTTCTCATAGTACGCCAGATACTCACCGCTCTTGATCCGCCGCCACCAGCTCTCGTGCTCTCGATACCAGGCGACGGTGTCGGCCAGACCCTGCTCGAATACGACCTGCGGACGCCAGCCCAGCTCCCGGGCGATCTTTGACGCGTCAATGGCGTATCGGCGATCGTGGCCCGGCCGGTCGCGGACGTACTCGATCGAGGAGTCGTCGCGGCCCAGCAGCTCGAGCAGCCGACGGGTAATGGTCATGTTGGTCCGCTCGCTGTTGCCGCCGACGTTGTAGACTTCGCCGGGCTTGCCCGATTCGATCACCCGCCGGATCGCACGGCAATGGTCGGAAACGTGGATCCAGTCGCGCACGTTCATGCCGTCGCCGTAGACCGGCACCTTCTTGCCTTCCATGAGGTTGGTGATGAACAGCGGGATCAGCTTTTCCGGGAACTGGAAGGGCCCGTAGTTGTTCGAGCAGCGGGTGATGACGACCGGCATGCCATAGGTGTGGTGATAGGAGAGCACCAGCAGATCGGCCGCCGCCTTCGAGGCGCTGTACGGGCTGTTGGGATGCAGCGGTGTCTGCTCGGTGAACAGGCCGGTCGGCCCGAGCGACCCGTAGACCTCGTCCGTCGAGACCTGAACGTACAACCCCACCTTGTGGGCCCGAGCGGAGTCGAGCAGCACCTGCGTGCCCGCAACGTTGGTCCGAATGAACTCCTGGCAACCCATGATGCTCCGGTCGACGTGGCTCTCGGCCGCGAAATGCACCACCACGTCGATGCCGCCGGCCAATACGCTCTCCACCGCCTTCGCGTCGCAGATGTCGCCCTTGACGAACTGGAGCCGGGGCTGGTTGAGCAGTCCCTCGAGGTTTTCCAGGTTGCCGGCGTAGGTCAGCTGATCGAAGGCAACCACCCGAACATCCGGGCACTCCTCGATCACCTGCCGGACGAAGTTTGTGCCGATGAACCCCGCGGCCCCCGTCACCAGGTAGTTCTTCATGCCGGGATCCCCGCGGCCGCCAACTCCCCAGCACGTCCTCCGACTTCGTCGTCGGTCCGGTTCGCTCCGCCCTGGGCGACCAGGTTCGTCGCCTTCAGCAGGGAGTCGAACGTGCCCGCATCTGTCCACCAGCCGTCGAGGATCTCGTAGGTCATCGTGCCCTGGGCGATGTAGGCGTTGTTGACGTCGGTGATCTCCAGTTCACCCCGCCCCGACGGCTTGAGTGTCTTGATGATCTCAAACACCTGGGCATCGAACATGTAAATGCCGATCACCGCGTAGTTGCTTTTCGGGTTCGACGGCTTCTCCTCAATACTGACCACCGAGTTGCCCTTGATCTCCGCCACCCCGAATCGCTCGGGATCCTCCACCTGCTTGAGCAGGATCTTGGCCCCGCGCCGCTGGGTGAAGAAGTCCCCGACTGCCTTGCGAATGCTCTTCTCGATGATGTTGTCGCCCAGGACCACCACGATCTTGTCGCCGTCGGCGAAGTGCTCCGCCAGCCGCAGGGCATCGGCGATCCCGCCCTCACCCTTCTGATAGGTGTAGTGAATGTCGTCCAGCCCGAAGTCCGACCCGTTGCCCAGCAGCTTCAGGAAGTCGCCCGCGCTGTCACCGCCGGTCACAACCATGATGTCCCGAATCCCCGCATTCACCAGGCACTCGATGGGATAGTGGATCATCGGCCTGTTGTAGACCGGCAGCAGGTGTTTGTTGGTCACCCGCGTGAGCGGCATCAATCGCGTGCCCAGTCCCCCGGCGAGGATAACGCCCTTCATGCTCAGCCGTCCTTTCTGGCCCAGTTGTAGGGAATGTCGTTGCTGTGTGGATCGACCCGGTATTCGTCCGGTGCCTTGTAGTTGTAGACCTCGGTCACCGTGTTCACGACCACCGCCTCGGTCTCGCTGATGCACTTGAAGCCGTGATAGACCATCGGCGGGATCTGCAGCAGAATGGGATTGTGCGAACCCATGAAGAACTCGTTGACTTCACCATGGGTCGGCGAGCCCTCGCGCGAGTCATAGAGCACGACTTTCATCATGCCCTTGACCACGACGAAGTGATCCCACTGCTTGCGGTGGTAGTGCCACGCCTTGACCACGCCGGGGTAGGCGGAGGTCAGATAGACCTGCCCGAACCCCTTGAAGCACTCGTCGTCGCTGCGCAGCATCTCCATCAGCCGCCCGCGCTCGTCACACATCACGCGCAGCTTCTTGACCGTCACGTCCTTGATCATCGAGAATTCCTCATCGAGAAGTCATCGCCGGTCAATCATCGGCTGTTGGCGCAACGCGATCGGCCTCCGGCGTTCGTCTCTCCCACTCGTGCTGACCTCTGGTCGCTGATTGCTGACCGCTGACCGCTACTCAATGGACAATCACTGTCACCGTGCTCGTGGCACTCTTCTCGCCGTCGGTCGCCTCGAGCTGGACAACATAGGTTCCAGCCAGGGTGAATGTTGCGGTCGTGAACAGGGCGTGGCTGTCTCCGAAGGTCACGGCCGCGGGACCGCTGACCAAGGTCCAGGTCGTCGTCACGGTACTGCCCGCCGGCAATCCGTCGTCGATTACTGCACCGTTGAGATCGACATACGCCTGCTGAGCCAACGTGATGCTCGCGTTCGAGCCGGCGCTAACCGCCGGGGCCTCATTCACGGGGGTGATGCGGCTCATCGTCCAGGTGATACCGTGCCCGGCCATGACCAGCGTGTTGGCGTCGGCCAGAAGTCCCTTGACGTCGTAAACACTCCCGTCGCTGAAGATCTGCCGGCCGGTGAAGGAGTCGCCCGTGGCTTCGGGGATCACCAGAATGGGATCACCTACTTGCCGGAACAGCGAGTTGGAGAGGGTGAGCACCCCGGTCCGGTTGGTGATCTGAACCGCGTAGACGTGCACTGAGCTGATCCACTCGCCGTCGAATGTGTCGATCACCGGTGCAGTCGCGAGTTCATCCGCGAGACCGAGATACAGGAAGTACTCGCTCAGCGCCCCCACATCGAACGAAGGAGCGCAGCCGCCCGAACCGAAGGCGGCCGCAAGCAAGGCCAACACGAGTCGGAACCGTCCATGGATTGAGAAGCTGTGCATTTGTTTCTCCAGGAGGAATTGAGGGTGTCTGACATCCCGTCGAGGAACCGGCATCCATCCTGCCGGACTCCGAAGCTTCGTTGTCGAGGCCAGCAGCAGGCCGTCACCCCGCCGCCGACTCGACCTCCGCCCGCGCCCCCTCGCCGGTCTCCTCGCAGTGACTCTCCGCCTCCGACCGCGCCTCGGCGGAACCTGCGGAAACCTGACCACGGGCAGTCGATCGCTGATCGCCGACCGCCGGCCGCTGACCGGCACCGCTCTCCGGCTTTGCCTCGCCAATCAGGCGCGACAGTGGCACGCGCCTCTTCCCACCCTTGGTCATGACGGTGTAGAACAGGATCTTCAGATCCAGCCAGAAGGAGAGGTTCCTGACATACGCCATGTCGTAGTAGATCCACTCATGGAAATCGCCTTCTTCGCCCCGCCGCCTGCACAACTGCCACAGGCCGGTCACTCCCGGCCGGACGGACAGCCGCGCCCTCCGCCATGGCACACAGATCTGGTTCTCCCTGAACGGCGACGGCCGG
Source organism: Planctomycetota bacterium (assembly GCA_022711465.1). GTDB lineage: Bacteria > Planctomycetota > Phycisphaerae > UBA1845 > PWPN01 > JAGNEZ01. The sequence goes on from JAKLEZ010000001.1 coordinate 89,400, forward strand.
GGACCCACCAGGCTCATGTGCCCCAGCAGAACGTTGATCAGTTGGGGCAGCTCGTCGATGTTGGCGTGCCGCAGCAACCGCCCCAGCGGAGTGATGCGCGGGTCGTCGGCCATCTTGAACTGAGGGCCGTCAACCTCATTCCTCTCATACAGCTCTCTCTGGATCTTGTGGGCGTCGGCCCGCATCGTACGGAACTTGAGGCAGGGGAAGTCCCGGCCATTCCTTTGCTCGCGGTGGTGAACGAAGAACACCGGACCCGCCGAAGTCGCTTTCACCAGGACGGCGGTCAGCAGCAACAGTGGTGACAGGGCGATCAGGCCGACCGACGAGAGGATCACGTCCATGATCCGCTTGGCGGCCAGCTGCATTCGACGACGACGATCCAGTCGGACCCTCTGTGGTCTGAGCAACGTTCCGTTGGTCCCCATCCGAGCTCCGCCCCGAATGCTCCGCGGAACAACGAACGTCCCGATCGCGGAAGAGGCACCTTCGCTCGCGCTGTCGTAACGCCCGCTGACCACTCTCTGGGTCACGCCACAATCGGCCATAATCTCCGCCTCACGTCCGACCATGGCCTGGGACACCACCGCCCGCCTGCAGATCCTCGCTCCGCGGCCGACCAGGCCGGGACCGATCACCGTCGCGCCCTCATCAATCACCGCATCCTGCTGAACGACCAACGGGCCGACCAGACTGGCCGACGGGTGAATCCGGCAACCTTTCCCCACCAGGACATCCGGCTTGGCCACGGAGTAGCCGTCCGGCACAGGCTCACTGAGCACCTGCTGCACCATGCTCTCGCCGAGAGCGAGAACTCCGCACTCGTCGCCGAGATCGTGAACATCCGAGCGCACCGGGAGGTCCTGCGTAAACACACCTTTGGCGGCCAGCGCCGCTCTCAGCTCGGCCAACGAGAGGAACCGCACATCCCGCAGCGACTGCGCCGGCACGATCGAAACAAAAACGCCGGTCGATTGAACCTCCGGCCAGCTCATCCGATTGTACAGGCGCCGAACTCGTTTGACCTTGCCCTGCCGATCCCGTTCCACAACCTCCCGGGTCCGCTCCGGATCCTCGCCGATCGCGACCGCATGCGTGGCCCCGCGGTACCGCCGCCCACGGCGCATCAGCTCCGCCAGGTCATAGCCGGCCGTGGGCCATCGTCGCGGGTCAACCATGAACAGGAAGTCCGATGTCTCCGACCTTTCGGCGATGTCGTTAAGTTCCTCGGGACCTACGACCTCGATGCGGCCTGATGCGCTCCCCTTCAATCGAGACTCGTGCCCATCGATGGGCGGATGGTGGGCGTAAACAAGCGTGCTGCTGCTTCCACAGCCTTCCAGACCGCTGAGCAGGTAGTCCAGAATCGACCCGGTCCCGAAGGGCAGTGTCAACAGCGTGTCCCGGGCATTCCCGTTTCCACACAAGGGCAATCGTGAATCGAGAAGGACAGGTATCAGATGCACGGAGTCACCCAACCCGCTGAAAGATGGCAGCGGTTGTCTGTGAGGAAACCGATCGGGGCCCTCAAGTACGAGCGGTGTCGAATGGTCACGATAAAAGACGTTCCGCGACACGACGAACCCGGTCGATCCCCCCAGGCCATCGAGACTTGATTCAGAGGGTGTCCTGAAGTCCGCACGACAACTGCGAGTCTGCCTCCCTCCCCATTACATCCTGGCTGCCGGCCAACCCTCCCAGCGCGACATCCAGATCCCAGGACAGACTCTACGACAGCTATCGATCCCCCGCCGCCTCCCGAGCAACCCTTGGCCCTCCGCAGGCCGCGGTTCACTCGCTCGGCCCTGTCACCTCACCGCAACTCACCCGGCGGCGGCAAAACCCACACCCATGCCTTTCGGCCGGGGCCTGCCACTCATCTCGCCCCAGTAGTCCACCTCCCTGGACGAGACGCTTCGGTCCATGACCGATACACCGAGAACCGTTCCTCGAACGGTATCACCCGCTTCAACGCTGGTCTGGTCTACCAGGATCGACTGAATAACGAACGCCTGCGGGCCGACGACGCAACCGGACCAGATCATCGATCCAGAAACCACCGCGTTGCGGCACACCCTCGCGCCCTGCCCGATCGTCGCCGGGCCTACGACGGTCGCCGCCGCCTCGATCCTGCAGTTCGGCCCCACCACCACCGCGCCCACCAGGCGGGCACTGGCGGCCACCTCTGCCGACCGGTGAACCAGCGATTGACCCACGCGCAGGTACTCGTCCGAAATCGCGTCCGATCGCAGAGAACGCTGCAGGGCCCAGTTGCACGCCGCCACGTAGGACGCCGCGTCGACCACGCGAAGCGTCGCATCCCGATCCACGACGTACGGAATCACGCGCACGCCCGACTCATACAGCCGCGGAATCCATACTTCCTTGATGTCCTGATAGCCCCGTTCGGGAATATGCGCCAATGCCGCACGCGACACAACGTAAATGCCGACCGGCTCCAGCTTGGCCTCGCGGCCACCCTCCACTCGTCCTCTCGGGTCGCTGACCACCATCGTCACTGCGGCCCCGGAAGCATCATGAGCCTCGATGAGCGCCGCCAAGTCGAATTGTGGGATCAGGGCTCCGTCGAGAACGACGAACGTGTCGGCACCGCACTTGGCAGCCGCGTCCAACAGGCAACCTGCGGGACCGCGCGGCATGACGTCTTCTACGTAGCTCAGACGAAGCCCAAGACGTTCACCCGACGCCAGGCAACTCTGGAACGCGGGCGTGTCACTGTTCGCGCAAATGCTCGACTCGGTGATTCCACCCGAGCAAAGCCATTCAAGAAGATAGGAAACCAAGGGCCGACCCACCACTGGCAGGAGGGGGCGGGCACATACCTGCTCAAGGGGTGATTCACCCCAGGCATGCACACCCGCAAGGATCACACCTCTCCGAGCTTCTCGCCGGCCGCCCAGCGATCTAACGCGAGCTGCCGGCTCATCCAAGTCGGAGCGCACTGGGCCGAACTGTCGATCCTCAAACCCCGCCACTTCCCGATCCTTCCTGTCACACCGTTGTCGGTTCTCATCCGCGCCGACCGGTGCTGCTTCCTGGGATTATTGCATCTGTCTTACCCCGAGGCAAATCGATAATCACCGTAGCAGTTTCATTCTAGACGCAATCATACCATTGAGCCCCGATGTAGTCAACACAATGCTCCAATTCTGCCCTCCTTCCCGGACGATTCGAGTTACCGCCCTCTGTGCAAGGGACCTGGGCAATGAGTCCCTCTCAGAGCTTTCAGCACACCACTCTCTCCCATCACTGACTAGACTCCGTCCCCGTCGGCTGCAGGCCTGCCTGCCCTTAAGCCCACTTAATCCAGAAGCTTATGATCTGGACCACCGACGGGCCGTCGGCGCATCGCCCCGGTCGGCCAACACCGGCCGGCGGTCACGATGGCTTCACCCTGGATCGCCGGTCACAGCCCCCGGCCGCCCGCCGATCGTCGCCACGCCACAGCCCAGCCAAAACCGCCTCCCCTCCGACAGCCCTCCCAACCAATCGTCTCCCCCGACAACACGAAAACCACTTTCACTTCATACCGGACGGCATCGGCCAGGCGGCTGCACATTTTGTCGTCATTCTAAGCCTCAAAGACGAGCTAGTTTAGCAGCGAACCGGGATCGGACACGGTGGAACTGACGAGTATGATCCACGACCTTCTTCAGGCTCCGGCGACCCCAGACCCAGACCTGGCCTGCCACCCCTGCCTCATACTCCAAGCACGCGTCGTCCAACCGCCAGCGGCCTGCCTTACCCACCAACTCGTAACCTCCGGCATTGTCCACGACACGATCGAAACGGATGATAGATCGACCCATCCAAACGTCAAGTCTCCTCGCGGATCCATACATCCCCTTTGCCCTCACTTAAGTTATCGCCCCTGAACTGGCCGCAAGTCCAGCGCCCCACGCCCGAATCACGCCGCGCCGGGCTCCAAGCCCCGCAACCAGCCCCACACCGCATGACGGAAGCCCGCCACGCAGCATCACCTCCGTTGTCCTAACTCCTGCAAGAATCGGAGGAAAAGCGCGAAAAAAGCTCGCAGGCCCTTGACCGCATCTGCAGCTTCGGCTACAGTGAATGGAGTTCAGAGTCGGGGGGCATCAGCCAGGCGCGATCACCCGAGAATCGCGGCCGAAGTAGACGGGAGACCGGGAATGAGGTTCTTGAAACCAGCAATTGTTGTGACCGTGTTGCTGAGCGCCTCTCTCGCATTTGGCGATCTGACGCGCATGACGCTGCAGCCGATTGGCTCACCTCGCTTCACCAATAGCATCGCCCAGAGCGCGTTCGCCACCGGCGGGGCACGCTATATCGGCATGCACGTGATGACCGCCAACAGCCACATCCAGAGCGTGGACAAGTCTTTTGTTCCAAGCTCCGACGCCTATGCCGGCGGCAGGCTCACGGATGGCTGGTGGATGTTGGGCCAATCCGGTGCCTTCACTGCCACCTTTGAGACCACGGGCGGCACGGGCAAGCCCAGCGACTACGCCGGTTTGACGATCCAGGTGGCGACGGCCGATGCGAACTTCAATCTGACTGGCGCGCTCACGCTCTGTTATACGGGCGGAGAGGCGCCGGGTCTGAACTGGTCCAAGTGGGGAAGTGGTTGGTTTGTCTCGAACCAGAACGCTGGCTACTGCGGCACCAAGCTCTACGGCAAGCCGACCGAAGCTTCGCCCGTCGTCCCAGCCCCCGCCGCGGTCGTCTTGGCCGCCATGGGCCTCGGGCTTTGCGGGTTCCGAAAAGTCCGAGAAAGCTGATACCCGATCAAAATGCGAGACAGGCAACACGCGGGCCGGCCAATCGAAGGTGGTCGGCCCGTTTTGTCTGCGCGACCCGCGTCGCGTCTCCGGAAGGCACCGGGAGGCCCGAAGGGGAATGTGCTGCAAGGATCAGACGAATGACCGTCAATAGGAGATTTGATTCGCAGCCCATGCGGGAGAATAATCCAAGACAGGGTATTCCCTGGCAGCCGTCACCAGTTATCGAGCCTCGGGCGTGAGCTCGGTGTGGTTGAACGGGCGGCAGCCGTGGAGTGTCACGACGTTCGGTATTCCCCTTAAGGCAAAATGGGGGCAACAGGAGAGGAAGGACCCATGAGAAACAGTATCCCAGGCCTAGTCCTGGTGGCCATCTTCCCGCTGGTCGCTCTTGGCGGTGCCAGCTTCACCGGCCTCGGCGACTTGCCAGAGGGAATCTACGAGAGTACGGCTCACGGCATCGCTGCCAACGGCAGCGTGGTGGTCGGTTCAAGCGTATCAGCATCCGGCATCGAGGCCTTCCGATGGCAGAACGGCACCATGACCGGGCTTGGCGATCTCGCCGGGGGCGTATTCGAGAGCATCGCCCGAGCCGTATCGAACGACGGCGCGATCGTGGTCGGATCGGCTCAATCGTCCACCGGCCTGCAAGCAGCACGCTGGCAGGAGGGGGCGATCGTTGGCCTGGGATACCTTTCGGGCGGCACCGCAAGCGAGGCTCTGGACCTCTCCGCCGACGGTTCGGTGATCGTCGGGTGGGGCACATCGCCGGTCGGCGATGAAGCCGTCCGTTGGCAGGCTAACACCATCATCGGGCTCGGCGACATCCCCGGTGGAGCATTCAACAGTCGAGCGTACGCCGTATCCGCCGACGGGAGTGTCATCGTAGGACGCGGCCAGCCGAATGGCGATGAGGAACCCGCTCGCTGGGTGGGGGACACAGTCACTGCATTAGGCTACCTAACGACACCCGGCTACCTGGGCTCGTGCCTGGCGGTCACCCCGGACGGCACCATGGCTGTCGGGTACAGCTGGTCCGCCGGCGGCATTGAGGCATTCCATTGGCAGGCCGGCATCATGACCGGACTCGGCTTTCTGCCCGAGGGCGCCTTCAGCCAGGCGATGGACATCTCAGCGGATGGTTCGATCATCGTCGGCTCCAGCGATTCGCTGGAAGGCAGCCGTGCGGTGATCTGGGACGTGGGCGGGATCCATGACTTGAAAGACGTGCTGACCCAGCAGTTCCATCTCGACCTGGGTTCCTGGCAACTCGAAGAGGCGATCGCCGTGTCTGACGACGGCCGGGAAATCGCCGGAAACGGGGTCAACCCGGACGGAAACCGTGAGGCGTGGATCGTCCACCTGCCGCCAATCGTCAAGGCCGACTTCGACCGCGACGGCGACGTGGACGTCGACGACCTGAGCCTGCTCCGTGCGTGCTTCAGCGGGCCTTGCGTGCCGCTCTCCAACCCATCCACATGCGGCACTCGGGACCTCGATGAGGACAGCGATGTGGATCAGCTCGATTTCGGTCTCTTCCAGCGGTGCTTCAGCGGGACCGGCATCGATCCGAATCCTAAGTGCGAGTGAACCGCGTCTCCAGAGGTCAAAGCCTGCCGGGAAACGAGCTGCAAACCGACTGAACTCCGCGTCGCGGCCCGGCCGCCCAACACGAATCGCCAACCGCCGCTGCGAGCCGCCGTGTCAACCCAGACGCGGGCGACTCATCTCCCCAGCGCCGCCAGCAGAAACGCCCACCGATCCGCGGTCTCGTTGATGATCTTGTCCGTGGGCTTGCCTGCGCCGTGCCCCGCACGGGTCTCGACCCGAAGCAGGATGGGGTTCGGTCCAGCCGCCGCAGCTTGGAGAGCCGCGGCGAACTTGAAGCTGTGGCAAGGCACGACCCGGTCATCATGGTCGCCGGTCGTGATCAGCGTGGCCGGATACTGTGTGCCCGGACGGATGTTGTGCAGCGGACTGTATGCGTACAGCACCTTGAACATCTCGGGATCGTCGGCGCTTCCGTAGTCAGAAACCCACCCCCACCCGATCGTGAAGCGGTGGAACCGCAGCATGTCCATCACGCCGACCGCGGGCAGGGCCGCACCGAACAAGTCCGGCCGCTGGGTGATGACCGCCCCAACCAGGAGACCACCGTTGCTGCCTCCCGCAACTGCCAGCTTCTTCGGGCTCGTGTAGCGACCGTCGATCAGCCACTGACTTGCGGCAATGCAGTCGTCGAAGCAGTTCTGCTTGTTCTTCAGCCGACCGGCGTCGTGCCACTCCCGCCCATATTCGCCCCCGCCGCGGAGATTGACCAGAGCGAACACCCCGCCCAGTTCCATCCACACCAGGTTGGCGGGCGAGAAGTACGGCGTGAGCGAGATATCGAAGCCGCCATAGCCGGTGAGCAGTGTCGGATTCAGCCCGTCGAGCTTCAGTCCCTTCCGGTGAACGATGAACATGGGAACACGGGTGCCATCCTTGCTGGTGACGAAAACCTGCTTGGAGCAGTAGTCCGCCGGTTTGAAGTCCACCTGCGGAGCCCTGAAAACCTCGTTGCGGGAGTCGCGCACGTCATGCCGATAGATGGTCGTCGGCGTCGTGAACTCGCCAAACGAGTAAAACAACTCCGGCGACGAGCGGCGCCCGGACAGCCCCCCCGCCGTACCCATGCCCGGCAGGGCTAGATCACGGGTGAAACGACCCTTGAGGTCGAACAACCTGACCTGCGAATGGGCGTCCTGCAAATAGACAGTCACGAATGCGTCGCCCACAACGGCCACATCCTGCAAGGTCTGGGCAGCTTGTGGAATCAGCTCCCGCCAGTTCCTCCGGTCCGGCTGGCGGATGTCCACGGCGATGATTCGTCCGCGCGGAGCATCCAGGTCGGTGAAGAACCAAAACACCGGCCCCTCATTGTCGATGAAGCGGTACTGGGCGTCGAATCCGTCCAGCAACCGGACGACCTCGCCGCCGTTGGCCTGCAAATCCAGATAGTACACCCGGTTCTTCGTCTCGGTACCCTGCATGACTGTGATGATCAGGTAGCGCCCGTCATCCGTGACCGAGCCGCTGAATCCCCACTCCTTCTGGTCGGGACGATGGTAGACCAGGCGGTCCTCCAACTGGGGCGTTCCCAGGCGGTGGTAGTACAGCTTCTGGAAGTAATTGACGCCTTTAAGCTCCTGGCCGCCGGCGGGCTCGTCATACCGGCTGTAGTAAAAGCCCTGGGCGTCCTTGGTCCAGGAAGCCCCGGAGAACTTCACCCACTTGATGTGATCGGGCAGCTTCTCGCCCGTATCCACACGGCAGACACTGAACTCGATCCAGTCGGATCCGCCGGATGCAGTACCGTAGACCAGGAGCTTGCCGTCCTCGCTCGCCTCCCAGCCGGCCAAGGCGACGGTTGCGTCGGCGAACATCTTGTTCGGATCCAGCAGGACCCGCGGGGCGGCGGTCAGCGAGTCCGCGACGCAGAGAGACGACTGATTCTGCAGGCCGTTGTTGTACAGGAAGAAATACCGCCCACCCCGATTCACTGGAACGCCGAAACGCTCGTAATCCCACAACCGCGTGAGACGCTGCTTGATCTCGTTACGACGAGGCAGCCTGGCCAGGTATGCGCGCGACACTTTGTTCTGGGCGTCGATCCATTCCCTGACGGCCGGCGATTCGATCTCCTCCAGCCAGCGATATGGATCAGCCACCTTGGTCCCGTGGTAGTCGTCCACCACGTCCTGGGTCTTCGTCGGCGGGTAAGTCAACCGGACGGACGTCGATAGCGGGCCGGTCGTGCATCCGAGACCCGCCACAATCACCAGGGCCAGGCAGAAACCGAGTTCCTTCCGAAACGCGCACATCATGAGAACCTCCATCAGATCGCACAAACCACCGTCAGCCTACCCGAAAAGCGCTCCCAGGCAATAGGCCTGCGTCCGGTAAGCCGGTCTCACCGAGCCCGGGGCTGCCTTTCCCCCCGGCCACAACCCCACTATGATTCAGCTGGGCAAGCTCGCCCGAAGGCAGGTGAACCCATGCGAATGACACCCGAACAACGAGCGTGGCTCGTGGAACAGCAGCGCGACCTGAAACGCGAACTCGACGCACTGGTCTCGGGTACGTCGACGTTCACCTACGCCGACAAGAACGAGCGGCGGATCGATCTCATGGCCGAGCTGGACGAGATCGACCGGCAGCTGCGCGAGGAAGAGGGGCCGACCGCATAGGCTGGCTTCCATGGCCCGCGCCCGCCAGGGCGGCGAACCGTTGCGGGCCGGATCCCCAACCGAGCGACCCTGCCAGTGAGCACCCGCCCCCGTGAATCACGTCTGGCTTCCCTCCGGACCGACATCGGTCCGCGAAGCCATCCGTTCGACACCGGGAGGAGAATGACGCTGGCGGGCAGGTGTCTCAGTACGAGAAGAGGAGCGGAGAATACGTGTCGTCGAATGCCTGAATTTGAACCGCGCCGCGGGGCGGCGTCGGCTTGAATGAGTTGTTAGGCATGATTGGATTGTCCCCACTTTCTGAGTCGCCCGGTAATCCCCTCATCACCGCGTCATCAGCACGAACACGCCCCAGCCCAGGTATTCACGCGTGTAAGCGGCGTAGCGCTCGGGTTCCGAGGTTAGTGTGGCTCGAACGTCTTTCGCGAACTCGTCGTCGGGATTGGCTTCAAGCCATCGCCGCATGGTGAGCCACTTGGCCGCCTCGTATCTGTCCCAGCTGTCTTGGTCTGCCAAGACCATTTCCACGACGTCGTAGCCGAGGTGGCCAAAAGACGCGAGAAGTCCTGGAAGCAGGAGAAAGTCGGAGATTGAGCCGGCAAGACACCCCTTGGCAACAGCTTCCGTCGGCGGCAACTGCCGCCAGTAGGGCTCGCCGATGAGGATGATCCCTCCGGTGCGGAGGCTCTGCGCCAGAAGCTCGATGGTGCCGGCGACTCCCCCGGCGATCCAAGTGGCACCGAGACAGGCTGCCACACCGACCTTCTCGGCAGAGACGAATCCGGCAGCATCGCCATGGATGAACTTGACTTGATCGGCGACACCAAGTTTTTCAGCCCGGAGTCTCGCTTGCTCGGTGAACAACTGGCTCATGTCGATGCCGGTGCCGATGACTCCGTAATCGCGTGCCCAGGTGCACAGCATCTCGCCCGAACCGCTGCCGAGGTCGAGCACTCGGGTCCCCGTTTCCAGACGCAACGCCGAGCCGAGAGTGGCGAGCTTCTCGGGTGTGAACGGATTATGGATGCGGTGAGCACTTTCGGTGATGTTGAAGATCCGTGGAATATCCAATGCGGAGAATCTCCTTATGGGTGTGAGTAGACTCGGTCACTGCCTAACAATCTGCACCACGTGCAATGGTTCACTGAGGCTCAGTGGCAGGCTGGCTGCCCGCCGGACGAATCCGGCCGGGGGAATCCAACCGCACCGGCAGTACTCCGGGCTTCTCCTGCCAGGGAGCCTTGCCGTCGCTGCCGAAGTAGGTTGACCACCAGTCCCCCACCTCGTCCTTGAAGAACACGTTATGCCCGCCGTGCGGAACGGCCTCGTAGCGACGACTGTAGGGCCCGTAGATCCTGTCGGCTGTAGCGATGCAGCAGCTGTACCGACCGTCCCAGTGCTCGGCACAGGACAGATAGTACTTCCCGTTCACCTTGAACAGAAACGCTCCTTCGTAACCCACATGATCGAAGGAGTCCTTGCCGAAGATCCCTGCACACAGCCCGGAGTGATGACGCGGATCCGGATCCGCACCAGTCGTCTTGAGCCCGTGGTAACGCTCGGCCAGGCCGCTCATGTCGTCTTTCATCCGGGCGATCTTGCCGCTGTGCCAGAGGAAGTAGACCGATCCGTCGTCGTCCTCGAACAGCGAGGCGTCGATCTCATCCCCCATGCGCTCAGCCGCCTGAACATCCACGTAAGGTCCCTCGGCCCTGCCGCTGGTGCTCTTGAGCAGTCCGCTACCAGACGTCTTGGCCGTCCCGTCCCAGCCAGGCAGGCTGTAGGTCAACCAGAAGGTGCCCTTGAGATAGTGAATCTCCGGGGCCCAAAGCGGCTTCTTCGCTTCAAGATACGGCTTGTGCCAGGGGCTTGCGCCGTACCGCCAGACCATCCCGAGCGGCTCCCAGGCGGCCATATCCTTGGACTTCCATATCTTGATACCCTCGTTGTAGGACCAGAAGGGTGGAACCGTCCCCGTCAGATACCACATTCCATCTGGCCCGCGGCAGACGGAGGTATCACGAAGTGACATGTCGCCCAGCCGGCGCAGACCGCTCAGCTGGCCATCTCTGACCGCGGCCGACAGCCGAGCTGGAGCCGACACCTTCTCGCCAGCGAGTAGATGAGCCCCGCCCGCCGCCAGCAGGGCGAGCAGTGCAGCATAACGATTCACGCTGATCGAGCCTGTGCACATCGCGTCAAATCCAGTCAACGGAAAGAGGCAACTCCTGACGGTCCTTGCGCCCGGGCATGGGCCCGGGACGGGCTACAACTTAGCTGACAGGGCCCAGCGGAGCAAGAAGCGAGCAGCGACCATGGCCGGGGGCTACACGACACCCGCTGACGCAGCCCCGCCGCAGGTTCATCCGGCCGGCAAGCGTGCCATCAGCGCCCGTACCACCGACCCAAGCCGCAGGGCATTCGCCCACGTTGCGCCCTGCCCGGTTCGGCATCTGGGGCCCAGCCAAGCCGCCAAGCTCGGCTTCCGACAGATCGGAAACAGACCCGGGCCGGGCCGGAAGCGGAGAAATCCTGGATCTTGCCAGTAACCCGGATGGTCATTCCTCTTTCAAAACGGTATCATCCCTCCTGACTGGTCGGTGTTCGAGATTGTTCCGTAATGTGGAGGCTGGAATGTTCGCTTTGTCAACCATTTATTGTGCACTTTTGAGTCTTGGCCTCGCTTCCCAAGCGGCCAATGAGACCTCAGCAGGCGGCAAGAGTCCGACGACGGAGTACCTCTCCGAGCTGCAGGGACGGTTTCTGCTCACCCTGCAGGCGTGGGGCGAACTCGGCATCAACACTTGTGCCCACGCGCCCGGGCAGGCTGGCGAGCCGATGAAGATCGGCCAGAAGACCTACGCGAAAGGCCTGGGCCACCACGCCTCCGGCGAGATTGTGATCGATCTGTCCGGCGAATACGAGCGGTTTGAGGCCGAGGTCGGCGTGCAACCTCTGCCCGGCGCCGGCAGTGTCGTCTTCCAGGTCTTCGCGGACGACAAGCAACTCTTCGACAGCGGGATCATGAAGTCCGGGGGTGAAGCCAAGCTCGTATCGGTGCCGGTGGGCGGGGCCCATGAACTGCAGCTCATTGTGACGGACGCCGGTGACGGCATCAGCTGTGATTGTGCCAACTGGGGAGAGGCGCGGCTCATCCGGGCAGCCCATCCCGCCGCGGTCAAGCCGAGACCGCTCCTGGACGTGGCTCCCTTCGCCCGCGTGGTAACCTGCGACCCGAGGCGAACCGACGGCTCGCGAGCCAGCCGGATCCAGGAGTACCGCGCCGAAGACATCTACCTGGAGTCGCCGCTCAAGCCTGACGCCCAGGGTTCATACACCGTGCCGGCTGACGGGACCTACGCCGGCTGCATCGGCATGAAGTGGCTGGAAGAGCGAAGGATCAGGCGGCTGGTCGTCGAGTTCGCGAAGAACGCCGCCCCACTTTCACCCGACGGAGTACAGCTGCAGTGCTGGACGGGCGAGTCTGCATGGCAAGGAAACTGGAAGCCGCTGGACGCCAAGGTCCAGCAGAACGACAACAGCTGGATCATCGAACCGGACTGGTCGAGTTGCCCGGAGGCGCGCGGAGCAACACGCAAGCTGCGCGGGTTGTTCCCGACCAGCCCGACGCCAATCATCATCAAGTCACTGACCGCTCTGGCTCCGACCCCCACCGAGGAGGTCACGCTGCTCTGCCAGTTCGAGAACGCCCAGAGCGGTCAGCAAGGCCGCATTGAGTTGTACAACGGGCAGATCCTGGGCAGCGGGGGAACGAGCCTGATCCGCACGGACTGGAATCTGAAAGAACCACTCCGATTGAAAGTACGCTACGCCAAGTCCCGGCGATGGAAACCGGATCGAACCGTGGTTCGGTTTGAGCTGTCGGGAATAGCGTTCGGAGTGGCCGTCCAGGACGTGCTTGAGAACGACTGTGTGTACGTCCGCGACGCCGGGCTGTTTGTCACCACCGATCCGGCCAAGGTGACCCTGCCAGACTACCTCAAGAAGGTCACTGGGCGAGAGACCATGCTCGAACGGGTCCGGAAGCTACCCGACCAGACGCTCGCCCAGGCGATGGCCAGGACCCATCACCCGGAGCAAGATGTCCTGCCCACGATGCTCTCCCTGGCCTGCGACAACCACAAGTGCGTGGTGTATCGCAACGGCATGATCCGATTCAGCAGCGATCCGCGGACCGACGATCAGATGCTCAGCAACTGCCTCGGGTTGGGATGCGAGCTGCAGCCGGTGTTCGGCTCGGGGAAAAACGAGGCTCTGAGCCGGCAACTGGACGACGGCTGGTACCCCATTCCGGTGACCCGAGTGCGAGAAGAGGGGATTCTCTACCAGCAACGAACCTTCGTAGTCCCGGTCGGCGACAAGGCCGCCGGGAACGAATCGCTCTTCGCCCCCCGCCCGTCGGTGTGCGTGGCAGAATTCACCCTGGCCAACGAATCCCAGGCCGAGGCAGCGGCATCTCTGGTCCTGACGGTGACGGCAGACATCACCAAGCGCATTCCCGCCGACTTGAGGACCACCAGTGCCAGCGTCCTCGCCCAATCAGGCGATCGGCTGCTCGCCACGCTCACAGCGGAGGAACCCGGCGGGCTGAAATTCGAAACCCGCCGCGGCACGACCCGACTGACCGGCAAGCTGCCGCCCAACGGAGCCGCCAAGCTGGTCGTCGTGATCCCTCTGCTTCGTGCCGCCCGCGAACAGATCCCCCCGGTCGTGGACACCGCGGCCGCGATCGCTCAGACCAAGGCCTACTGGCGGCAGATGCTGGCATCAAGCATGCAGATCGAAACGCCCGACGGGTTGCTGAACAACATCATCCGGGCGTCACAGGTCCACTGCATGCTCGCAGCCCGCAACGAAGAGGCCGGCCGGCGCGTGGCCCCGTGGATCGCCTCGGTCTACTACGGCCCGCTGGAGAGCGAGTCGCACTCGATTATCCGAGGGATGGGCGTCTTCGGACATCAGGAGTTTGCGGAGCGGTCCTTTGACTACTTCATCCAGCGTTTCAGCAAGGAGGGATTTCTGACCACCGGTTATACCCTGATGGGTACCGGCTGGCATCTCTGGACGCTTGGCGAGTTCTACGGCCTGACCCGAAACGAGAAGTGGCTGAGCCGGGTCGCCCCCGAAATCGGACGGGTGTGCAAGTGGATCCTTGCCCAGCGAGCCAAAACCAGCCACGTAGACGCGCTCGGCGAGAAACCGCCGGAATACGGACTCATGCCACCAGGCGTAATGGCCGACTGGAACGCGTTCGCCTTCCACTTCTGCCTGAACGGGTACTACTGCGCCGGGCTGCGCGAGGCCGGCCAAGCCCTCGTCGACGTGGGCTACCCCGAAGCCGACAAGTTCGTGCAGGAGGCCGGCCGGTTCACCGAAGATATCTTCCGGGCGTATCGCTGGACACAGGCCCGGACACCCGTCTATCCACTCCAGAACGGAACCTGGGTACCCGGGTACCCCTCACAGGTACACAGCGCCGGTCCGCTCAACGACTTCTTCCCGGGCCAGGACGGCAACCGCAGTTGGTGCTACGACATCGAACTCGGCGCCCATCACCTGGTTCCGTTCGGAATGCTCGATCCGAAGAGTCGCGATGTGACCTGGATGATGGATCACATGGAGGATGTGCAGTTCCTGGCCGACGGATGGTTGGACTATGCGGCCGTGGATAACGCCAAGGACCCCTTCAACTTCGGCGGGTTCGCCAAAGTCCAGCCCTACTACTGCCGCAACGCCGAAATCAGCGCCCTGCGGGACGACGTCAAGCCCTTCATCCGCTCCTACTTCAATGCCCTGGCTTCATTGGTCAGCGCCGAAGACCTCGCCCTGCAGGAGCATTTCCACGGGGCGGCGGCCTGGAACAAGACCCACGAAACCGGCTACTTGCTCCATCAGAGCCGACTCATGATGGTCATGGAGCGCGGCGACGAACTCTGGCTCGCTCCCTTCGTGACCGATCAGTGGCTCAAGGATGGCATGATCGTCGGCGTGAGAAACGCACCGACCCGCTTCGGCCCGGTCAGCTACCGGATCGAGTCCTCGATCAAGTCCGGAGTCGTCAAGGCCGAACTCGATCCTGCCACCAGGACGCCGCCCAAGGCCGCTGTCCTGAGATTGCGACACCCCGAGGGTAAGCCGATCAGGCAGGTCGCCATCGAAGGACAGGACGCCAGCGGCTTCGAGACAGGGAAAGACACGGTTCGGATCTTCAAGCCGGATCGCAGACTCATCGTAAAAGTGGAGTACTGAAGGTTACGCCGATTCCTTCCGCAGGGTTCGCTGACTGAAGAGGTCCACCTGGCCGCGGACAACCTCCTCGGTCACCAGGTAACGGCCATTGTTACCTTCCTCGGGCAGGCGGAAGAGCACATCAAGCATGATCTCTTCCATCACGCCCCGGAGAGCGCGGGCCCCGGTGTCACGCTGCATGGCCTTCTCGGCAATGACCTGCAGGGCTTGGGGAGTGAAGTCCAGCTCGCAGCCTTCCATCTCGAAGAATCGGCCGTACTGTCGGACCAGGGCGTTCTTGGGCTCAGTCAAGATGCGAACCAGCGTGGATTGTCCCATCGGCTCCAGCGCAGCGATAACCGGGAGACGCCCCACCAGTTCGGGAATCATGCCAAACTCGACCAGATCTTCGGGAACGACCTGGGCCAGCAGATGGCGGAGCTGCGACACGTTGTCTTCGATCTCCATCTCGCTGGAGAAGCCGATGGCCGCGTGGCCGATCCGGCGGGAGATGATCTCCTT
Organism: Planctomycetota bacterium; assembly: GCA_022711465.1. Classification (GTDB taxonomy): domain Bacteria; phylum Planctomycetota; class Phycisphaerae; order UBA1845; family PWPN01; genus JAGNEZ01. Next base: position 105,178 of record JAKLEZ010000001.1, read on the forward strand.
GAGGCCGGTGAAGGTGCCGCCGCAGATGAACAGAATGTGGGTGGTGTCCATCTGGATGTACTGCTGTTCGGGATGCTTGCGACCGCCCTGGGGCGGGATATTGGATATGGTGCCCTCGAGCATCTTGAGCAGGGCCTGCTGAACGCCTTCACCGCTGACGTCGCGGGTGATGCTGATGTTCTGGCTGGTCTTGCCGATCTTGTCGATCTCGTCGATGTAGACGATCCCGCGCTGAGCGGCTTCCAGATCGTAGTCGGCATTCTGGAGCAGGCGCAGCAGGATGTTCTCCACATCCTCGCCGACGTAGCCGGCCTCGGTGAGCGTGGTCGCATCTCCGATCGCGAACGGCACGTTCAGCATGCGCGCCAGAGTACGGGCCAGCAGAGTCTTGCCTGAGCCGGTCGGCCCCACCAGGAGCACGTTGCTCTTGTCAATCTCGACGTCTTCTTCGTCGGCCGCATCGCTGTGCGCCAGCCGCTTGTAGTGGTTGTGCACCGCGACGGACATGCAGCGCTTGGCGAGTTCCTGTCCAATGACGTACTGATCGAGGAACTCCTTGATCTGGCGGGGAGTCGGGATAGAGCCAGCGGCCTGACGGGCAGGGCCGGTGCGGCGTTTCTCCTGCTTGATGATGTTGTGACAGAGATCGACGCAAGCGGCGCAGATGTAAACGTCACCCGGACCCTCGACCATCGGGCCGGCTTCTCGCTGCGACTTGCCGCAGAAACTGCAGGTCGTGGTACGGCGCCCACCCCCCTTGCCGCCGCTGCCACCGGTCTGTCCGCCACGCGTTCCCGCCATCTGGATCCTCTCCCTAGGCTCGCGGGCCAAGGCCCGATATTGCTGTCCGTGCTCGCATACGCGTTAACTATCGTCAGCCGCGAGGTGGCTCCCTTAGATCAAAATCGACCCATCCCTACCGCCGGGACGGATCGGATGAGCCACCCTCGGAAGCCCCGGAGTCGGGCCGGCCACCCCGAAGCGCGGCGATCATCGTTTCCCGGAGGGTCTGGTACTCGACCTCGTTGATCTGGCCCGATTCACGCATCTGCCGCAGATCATCCAGCGTCCAGGGGGTCCGGTCGGCCTCCGCCTTGTCGTCCGCCTGAAGCCAGCGACGGCGATAATACCAGAGGCCTCCGAACAGGACAACCACGGCCCCCATCAGAATCAGGCCCCAGACAATGATCTGGCTACTGCGCGTCGCCGTCAGAGCCGCAACGATCCAGTCCACCATGATCCTCCGTCAACGGTATTATAGGACATACCGGCCGTTCTTTCCCCTCCCCAGTCGCGAGAACCGGGGCCCAACCACCCATCGCCGGTGCAGCCCGCATCGCCTGACCGACCCACCAGTCCCCGCCTGAGTCGACCACCCGCTCACTCGGCCCCTTGGCCGTCGCGATCCGCCAGTTCCTCCTGTAACCCTCGGGCCCGCCGTCGCTGTTCGATCCTCCCCCGGCGACCATAGATCAGCATCAGGTTTCGCGCGTAAATCGTGCACGCCAGGAGCTGACCAAGCATGAACACCGGCTCGGCCATCTTGACCGCGTATACCAGGGTCAGAAGGCCGCCGATGAGCGACAGGTACCAGAAGGCGACCGGAACAGTGCTGCGTTTCCGCTTCTCGCTGACGATCCATTGGACCAGAAACCGACCGAAGAAGACCGCTTGGGCAACCATCCCGAACACGAACCACGGATCAATGATCTTGGCCAGGAGCTGAGCTAGCCACCGAGATACCGCCCCCTCGTCGGCGGCCATCAGCGGACCGGGAATCGCCATCAACACCAGCCATGCGACCGCGGCACCGCGCAGCATCTTGTGGATGTCGGTCATTCGGTTGCCTCGGCCCCGGCGCCCCACCTTACTTGCCGCAACACTTCTTGTATTTCTTCCCTGAACCGCACGGACACGGATCGTTGCGGCCGATCTCCGCCTTCTCCTTGTGGATCGGCTGAACCGGTGGCGGCAACGGCTGTTCGTCCTCGCCGGGCAGGCCCGCCTTGATCTGAGCTTCCTTCTCGCGCTTCTTGTCATAGCGGTTGGTGATCTCTCTATCCTTCATCGTCATCGCTGTGTGCTCCTCGCGCACTTGAGTCATCTTGCCGGTGAATCACTTCCGTCCGTGGCATTGCTTGTACTTCTTGCCGGAGCCGCAGGGGCAAGGGTCGTTCCGCCCGACCCGGGGTTCATCACGGCGGATGGTGGCCGGCTTGGCTTCGCCCTGGGCCCTCATCGCGGCTTCCTGGTCGGCCCCGGCAAAACCGGCCCCCGTCGCGGAGTCGTAACGCAACTGGGCCCGCGACAGAAGCCCGCCAGGACCCCCAGTGGTCCCCGACGTCTCGGTCGCCTCGCCTCCGCCGGGCCCCCCCCCGACCTTGAAGATGATATCGGTCGTCCGGTCGCGGATCGTTCGCCACATTTGCTCGAACAGCTCGCGCCCCTCGATCGCGTACTGGCTCTGCGGGTGGGTCTGATCGCCGCCCATGGGACGCTGCATGATCGCATACTTCAAGTGATCCATCTCGAGGAGATGGTCCTTCCAGCCCTGGTCGTAAATACGCAGGAGAACATACCGCTCCAGGTGAGTCAGTTCCCACCGGACGAGCTCGTACCCGGCTTGCTGAAGCACCTTCTTCACATCGGCATCGGGTTTGGCTAGCTTGTTCGGATCGAGCGCCCGGTTGAACCGCTCCTGGGCCCACTGAACCAGCCCCTCGGGACTGTGGCGGTAGCGGCTGTCAGCGTCGTCGATCTCCCTGGTCAGCCCGCCCTCGAGAAACGCCAGGCTCACGCTCTCGAGATCGCGGGCGATGGCGTCGATACTCTTGCCGGCCAGCCGCTCCGGCGTCCAGCCCACCCGGTACTTGGAGTTGGCCCAGTCGGTGATGATCTGCAGGGAATAGACGCTGTCGGTGCCCGTCGTTCCGAAGGCCCGGTTGATGATCGCCTCGATCGGATAGCGAACCTCGCGAAGCTTGTATGTCTCCCGGGCCTTGCGGGTGATCAGCTCGGTCACTTCCGCCACCGTACCGGAAAGAACTTCCTCCCGCTTGAAGTCGATGCCGAACTTGGACCGGACCCAGTCGGCCAGAGCGCCGCGCCCATACTGGGGGTCGAGGCAGACCTCGATCGGCGAGAGATCGATCTTGTCGTAGTGGGCATCGGCCGCCTCGTAGAGGGCGTCTTCGATCTCCGTGGGGCTCATCTTCCGCATGTGGTTCTGCGTCAGAGCCACGGGGAACAGCCGCTGAGCCCACTTGAGCAGACCGCCGACGTCCCAGGCCTCCGGCGACTCCTCCTCGTCGATGTACTCTCCGAGCGAGGTGCGTACCATGTCGCGGATCTCATCCTTGGCCTTCTGCCGAATCCGCTTCTCGAGATAGGTCACGTCATCGTCGCGCAGCGAATCGGCACTGATGTTGACATCCAGCGTGCTCTTGACCCACTCGCTGATCCGCTTGGCCGTATAGTCGTCCGCGAGGTAGCTGGCGACGACCTCCTTGACGGTGTCGTCGATCATCCGCCAGATCAGATCGCTGAGTCTGCGACCCTCGAGAATCTGCTGCCTTTCGCGGTAGAACGCCCGCCGCTGGTAGTCCATCGGCTCGTCCCACTCGAGGAGGTGCTTGCGGGTGGAGAAGTTGCGCTCCTCGACCTTCTTCTGGGCCCGCTCGATACCCTTGGTGATTCTCTTGTCCTCGAGACTGACACCCTCGGTAAAGCCGAGTCGCTCCATCATCTTGAGCATCCAGTCGGGCATGAACAGCTTGAGCAGGTCATCCTCGAGCGAAAGGAAAAACCGGCTCGAACCGGGATCGCCCTGCCGGCCGGATCGCCCGCGAAGCTGATTGTCGATGCGCCGGGCCTCGTGCCGCTCGGTACCGACAATGTGCAGGCCACACGGCGAGTTCACCGGGCAGATCTTACGGCCGACCTCCGGAAACCGGTAGTCGAGCTGAGGCTTGAAGCAATGAGCGCAATTCGTGCGCGGGTCGTACTCGGGACAGTGGATGCAGCACTTGGTGCTGCCCACGGGGAACAACGCCAGCGACGCTTCCGGATAGTGCGGGGCAGTCTTGCGGACATCCTCGCCCACCTTGCAGTGCTCGCAGACCACACCCGTTTCCAGCTTGATGTCCGTCCCGCGACCAGCCATGTTCGTGGCGATGGTCACGTTGCCCAGCAGGCTCTTCTCGCTGCCACGCGCGGGTGGATGGCGCTGGCCGGCCTTGGCCACGATCTCCGCCTCGCGAGCGTGCTGCTTGGCGTTGAGCACCTCGTGCTCGATACCGTAGGTCCGCTGGAGGAGGACGGCCAGCTTCTCGGAGTTCTCCACGCTGGTGGTCCCGACCAGGACCGGCCGCCCGTGGGCTAGATTGCCCATGACCGTGTCGTACGTCTCGGTCATGAACTCAACCGTCTTCTCGTCGGCCTCCTCGGCCTCATCGAACCGTCGAAGAGCCTCGTCCAGCCGGCCGAGCTTGCTCTGGGTGTCGGACGAGCGACCGTCGGCCGCGATCAGCGGCTTGAGCCGCTTGAAGACGTCGGCCAGCAGGAACGGATCGGCCGGCCGGCCACGGCGGTGCATGGCGTGGATCTCCTCGACGATCATCTCGTACTTGGTGTTGAACGTGCGGTAGATCCGGTCGTTGTGATCCGCCCGGTTGACCGGGCGGTTGGTCGGAATGGCCACCACTTCGAGCTTGTAGATCTTCATGAACTCGTTGGCCTCGGTCATGGCCGTGCCGGTCATGCCCGCCAGCGTCTCATAGAGCTTGAAGAAGTTCTGGATGGTAATGGTCGCCAGCGTCTGGGTCTCCTCCTTGACCGGCACGCCTTCCTTGGCCTCCACCGACTGATGCAGGCCGTCGGACCACTGGCGCCCGTGCATGAGCCGGCCGGTGAACTCGTCCACGATGATGATCTGGCGATCCTGGACCACGTACTCCTTGTCGCGCTCGTACACGGTGTGAGCCCGCAAGGCGTTCTCGATGAGGTGCGGGCACTCCATGTTCGCCCCAACGTAGAAACTGCCGATACCGGCCTCGTCCTGGGCCCGGGCCACCCCCTCGTGGGTCAGGTGGGCCTGCTTGCGATCCTCCTGGACGACGAAAAGCTGAACGTGCTGGAGGGCCTCAGCCTCGTCCTCGATCAGCATGTAGGGATCGACCCTGAACCGCTTGATGGCATCCTGGAACTTCGGGTTGCGGACCAGTTCCTCGGGAGGCTTGTCGCCCCAGGACCTGATGCGCGCGGCGGTCTCGGCGTTGAGTGTCTGCTGCTGGCGGACCAGCGAACGAGCCAGACTGTCAGCCCACTTGTAACGGCCGACGTCGTCGTGAGCAGGACCGCTGATGATCAGCGGCGTGCGGGCCTCGTCGATCAGAATCGAGTCTACCTCGTCGATGATGACGTAGTCCAGCCGACCCTGAACCTGGGCCTCGTACTGCGTCTTCATGTTGTCGCGGAGATAATCGAAGCCGAACTCGCTGTTGGTCCCATACGTGATATCGCAGCCGTATTCGCGCTGTCGAACGCCCTCGTGCCCGCCGGGGTCAACCTGCGCCTGAATGTACCCCACCGTCGCCCCCAGCATCGCGAAGATCGGCTTGGCAAACTCGGCGTCACGGCGGACAAGGTAGTCGTTCACCGTGACGATGTGGACCTTCTTGTTCTGCAGAAATCGCAGATAGGCGGCCAAGTGGCAGACGATCGTCTTGCCTTCGCCCGTCTTCATCTCAGCCACGCTGCCACTGTACAGCACCTGCCCGCCAATGAGCTGGCAGTGGAAATGGCGGTGCTTCTGAGCCCGGTCGGAGGCCTCGCGGAGCACGGCGAATGCCTCGGGCAGGATCCCCAGCGGCGATTCACCGGCGGCAAAACGCTCCTTGAGTGTGTCGGTGCACGCGCGGAGCTGTACGTCAGTCAGCTGCCGCATCTGGTCTTCAAAGACCGCGGCGCCGTCCGCAACGGATCGGAACTTCTTCAGAAGCCGGTCATTGCGCGAACCGATGACCTTGCGGAACAGCGTACCCGGTATGTCGAGAATGCCCACGTGCTGACCCTTCGTCTATAGATCGATTTCCACGTCGCAGCCCCCTTGTTGGCCGGACCGCAACGCGGCATCGATGAACGCACAGATCTCCAACGTCTCCTCGATCGGCACCGGCGCTTGCCGCGTCTTGAAGAACTTCACCAGTTGCCGACCAAGCCCCTTGTAGTAGTCGCCCTTCGAGGGCAAACACGTGAACCCCTCCGAATGCAGCACCGTCGCCCCAAGGCTGTACGGTCCACGCCGAATCCCGCGCATCGAGCCGATCCGACCATCCTGCCAGACACCGACCGCCAGATCTGCGTCCGGCGTGGTCGAGCACTGAACCTTGCGGCAGCCCCGGCCCATCAACGTATACAGAATCTCCACCCCGTGGATCCCGTACCAGAAGAAGCCGGGATTGGTCGGCTCCTGCTCGGCCGGGCTGTAGGCGTCACAACCCAGCACCTCGCCCTTCCGAGCGTCCTTTCCGGCCGGCTGGCTCGCGGCCTTCGCGCGCTTCTCAGCCTGCTCCTCGAGGAAACCGACCATCGCGCTGTCAAACCGCAGCGAAGAGCCGCTCCAGCAGGGAAGGTTCGCAGCCTTGATGATCCGCACGGCCTCCTTGGCATCCGTCAGGCTGGCCGCGAACGGCTTGTCGATGAAACACGGCTTGCCGGCAGCCGCGACGGGCTCCAGCTCCTTCAGATGCCGACGACCGTCCACGCTCTCGATCATCACTCCGTCGACCTGCCCCACCAGATCCTCAATCGAGCCGACCATCTTGACGCCGTGCTTCTCGGCCAGCTGTTTCTTGTATCCCTCCACCCGCCCAACACTGGACTTCAGATCGGGACTGAATGAGGGATAGGCGGCCACCACGCGAAGCCCACGGAGATCCTCCGGGGCCTTCTCGTCGCCAAACAAGCCGGCAAAGACCCCACAGTGCGAAGTATCGCAGCCAATCATGCCAATCCGTATGACGTCTGCCATGGCCTTTCAAGCCCCTTTCCGCAAGTGCCGCCCCACTTGGCCTTCTCACCAGCCGGCGGCCAATTCAGGCTCCAGAGTTTACCCCGTCGGACGAACCGGCGATAGCCCCGAATCACCCGTCGCGGACAACGCCAGCCATGCCCACCGAGCTCTCCCGAACACTCCTTGCTCGCTTGGTTGCCCGGACGTAATATTAAGCGGTGTAGCGAGTTGCGCCTATGTCCGACCAGCCCACATCCCTTCAGACACCCGGCGGCGGCAGCGAGGACCCGCTCCTCGATGATCTGCGCGTGGTTCTCCATCGGCGAACCGTGACCACCGGGTCGAATGGCACGGGCGACGAGCTCATCGGTCAGACCGTGGGACCCTACGTGGTCAGCCGCCTCCTCGGCGAGGGCGGCATGGCCCGGGTCTACGAGGGACTGGACGCGGCCAGCGATCGGCGGGTGGCCCTCAAGATCCTCAAGCCACAGTATGCGACCGATCGGGCCTTGGCCGGCCGTTTCGAGCGCGAAGCCCGCGGCATGGCCCAGATTCAACATGAGAACGTCGTACACATCCTCGATTTCCCCGTCCAAGGGCAGGTCCGAGCCATCGTCATGGAGTTGCTGCCCGGCGGGAGTCTGCAGGATCGCCTCTTGGCCGCCCGGGCCCAGCGGCACTACCTCCCGGTCCAAGAGGCCATCTCCCTCATCGTCCAGGCGGCCGCAGGCGTCCACGCTGCCCACAAGCTGGGAATCGTTCACCGCGACATCAAACCCTCCAACCTCCTGCTCGACGCCGACGGACGCATCAAGGTCGCCGATTTCGGTACCATCATGGTCACCGAAGGCACAACCTGGTTGACCGGTGTCGGCCAGCAGATCGGCACACCCGGATACATGAGCCCCGAACAGTGCGAAGGCAAGCGGGTCACCGCGGCCAGCGACGTCTACTCCCTCGGGGCTACCCTGTTTGAACTGTTGACCAACCGGCTGCCGTTCGAGGTCGAAGAGGCAAGCCCGTTCGCCATCATGCTCAAGCACATCAGCGAACCGGCACCCGACCCGCGAACCTGGCGAACCGATGTCTCGCGCGACTTGGCCGGCGTCGTACTCAAGAGCCTGGCCAAGAACCCTAAGGCCCGCTTCGCTAACGCGGGAGAGCTGGGCGAAGCCCTGCTGGCCGAGCCGACGATCGAACCTCCGGCCGAGCCGGAAGAAGGACCGGAACACGGTGTCCGCGTCGATGTGGCCGCCATCCGCAAACAGCTCATGCTGCTCCCCCAGCGGGCGATTGTGTGCTGGGCCTGCCGATGCGCCCGCCGGGTTCAGGATCTGAACCGCGATCCGCGAATCGAAAGCGCCCTGACCATGGCCGAGGCCACCCTTCAGGAGTCGGCCGACGGCGCTACCGGCGGCTCGGTCTCACGAGCGTTGTCGCGCATTCGTGCCTTGCGGGCGGCTTCGCTGCAGGCGGCCTGTGCCCAGGAGAAGACCAGCGACTCGCGCGTCGCGATGGAGGCCGCTCGGGCCGCAGCTGCGGCCGCCGCCAGCGCCGCCTCCGTGTGCGTCGACGACGCCGCCGCCGACGCCGCCTTCGCGGCACGCAGCGCCACCGCCGCTCTCCGATTGGCCGGCGAGCCGGTGCGGCCTTTCTGGGACGCCGCACGAAGCGACTACCATCGCCTGGTCAACGCGAAACTGGGCCAGGAAGGCACCGTCGGCAGACCCATCCCCCCGAACCTGTTCAGGCCCTGAACATGCGATCACTTGCGAATCAGCATGACGGCCGCATACGACATGAACACGATGAAGGCAATCCGCAGGGCACGACGCGGGACCACGTGGGTCAGGCGAGCCCCCAGGTAACCGCCCAGGATGGCCGTCGGGGCCAAGAGCAAAGCCAGATGCAGCGCACTCCTGAACGGCATTCCCGCCGCGGCGTTCTCCAGGTTCTTGAAAGTGGCACCGATCACGCTGAGCGGAATGATCGTGGCAGCGGAATTGGCGATCGCCCGGTTCAACGGCACCCGGAGGATGAGCTGCTGCAACGGAACCGCAACCACGCCTCCACCCACGCCCAGTAGCCCACCAACCAGGCCGGTCGGCAATCCGACCGTCAAGGCCACCTTCCACACCGGAAGCGCCTTCGCCGCAGCCTCGTCCATCTCAGGCAGTCGCCGGTTGCTCATCAGGCGGTACAGGTTGTAGCCAACCTCATAAACCAGAAAGCAGCCGAAGACCTTCGTCAGGTAGATCTGGCGATCTCCGCGAAACCACTCGCCGCAGCTCAACCAGACGCCGATCACCACACCAATCGCCGCAAAAGGCACCATCGGCTTGACGATCGGCTCCAGCACGGCCTTGATCTTGCGATGATGGTAGAAGGCCGGCAGGACCACGAAGAAATTCACCATCATGGCGGCACCCTGGTACAGGTGCTGACGCGGCCCCAGCAACAGCGTCATGGCCGGAATCATGATGATGCTCCCGCCCACACCCAGCAGTCCGCCGACCACACCCGCTACCAGGCCGATCGTCAACAGCAGCAGTTGCTCAGATCCCATCGTCGCGCCTAATCCTTGCCAGCCAGGAACCCGACCTCTTGCGGATCAGGCCCGCTTTCCCTATAGATACGCGACCAGGCAACCCTGTGTCCAACCCCGCGACCCGGGCAAGGAGGGCGACATGTCCCAAGCGGACCTCGACATCAAGGCGTTCATCGACGCCATGTTCGGCGAGAACGCCTACGTCCTCAGCACGCCAGGATCCGATAACCAGCGCATCGGCTGGCTCATCGATCCCGGCCTGGCCGATCAAGCGGAGCGAATCCTGGCCTACCTCCAGGCCCGGAACATCCAGCTGGAACGTATGCTCCTCACCCACGGCCACGGAGACCACATCGCCGGCGTCGATACCGTAGCCCGCCGCCATCCCGCCGCGAAACTCATGATCGCCGCCGCCGACGAGCCCATGCTCACCGACGCAACGCTCAACCTTTCAGACCCGTTTGGCATCCATCTGCAGATTCAGACGCCGGCCGCCGAGCACCTCGAGCCGGACATGGATCTGACCCTGGGAACCCTGCGATGGACCGTGCTGGACACCTCCGGCCACTCGCCTGGGGGACGTTCCCTACATTGCCGCGACGCAGGCGTGGTCTTTACCGGGGATGCTCTGTTTGCCGGAAGCATCGGCCGTACGGACTTCCCCGGTTCCGAACACGCCCGGCTCATCTCCAACATCCACCGCCATCTCCTGACCCTCCCTCCGGCAACCCGCGTGTACTCCGGCCACGGACCGGTGACCACCATCGAAAGGGAAGTTAAGTTCAACCCGTTTCTGTCCGACTGACACACATGGAACTATGCCAATCGGGGGGCGTAGTAACAAGTAGAGGCACGAAGCCAGGCGGATCCGGAAGGAAGCCTTGAATGCCTGGAGCGGAGCCATGCTTAACAAAACCACCATCACGACGCGGTGCCCCACCTGCCGGGGCACGTACACCGTACCCCCTACGGCTGTCGGACATCGGGCCACCTGCTCCAAGTGTAAAAGCGTGTTCCGGGTTTCCGAGTACAACCCCCACCCCACCGAAGACGATATCCTCCGCTGGCTGAACGAGGGGATGGAGGAATACGAGTTCAGCCGCGACGACCGGATGGACGAAGGGTCGGCGCCGGAAGCCGCCAAGGACAAGGCCACGCCCATTCCGCGGAACACCACGCCACTGGCGCAGGCGTCCTAACCGGCTCTCGGCCCTCGCCTTTTGCACGGCCGGCCCGGCCGATTCAATTCGCCCTCCAGCTTTTAATAGGTGGTACCGGCGCATCTAGCCCTCGGACGGCCTCACCGGTTAGACTGCCGCCATGAGAACAGGTCTGGAACTCTTCCGGGTGCACAGACAAATCCCGACCGAACACCTCACCAACGTCAGCAGCGCCGTGCGCGCCGAACTGATCCGATGCGGCGTCCGACTCAAACCCGGAGACCGCATCGCCGTCGCCGTGGGCAGTCGCGGCATCACCCATCTCGTCGACATGGTCCGCGAAGTGGTCACCTGGGTCAGGTCCCAGGGCGCGACACCATTTCTCGTGCCCGCCATGGGCAGCCACGGAGGAGCCACCGCCGCCGGCCAGCAGGCAATCCTCGAATACTACGGGCTGTCACAGGAAGCGACCGGAGCTGAGATCCGCTCCTCCATGGAGGTTGTCGAACTGCCTCGGGGCGACCTGAGCACCCCCGTCTATCTCGATGCCCAGGCCGCGGCCGCCGACGGCACGATCCTCATCAACCGGGTCAAACCGCACACCTCGTTCCACGGACGCTACGAAAGCGGCATCATGAAGATGCTCGCCATTGGGCTGGGCAAACGCCCTCAGGCGCTCGTGATTCACCAACTCGGCGCACAGGGACTCCGCGATACCATGCCCCGGATCGCCCGCCAGATCCTCAAACACGGCAACATCCTCCTCGGCCTGGCCGTCGTGGAAAACGCCTGCAACGAAACCATGCGGATCAAGGCCATCCCCGCCCGAGATATCGAGGAGGAGGAGCCACCCTTGCTGGAGATCGCCCGCGCCAATGCCCCCGCCCTGCCGGTGACCAATCTCGATATCCTCATCGTGGACGAAATCGGCAAGAACATCAGCGGCCTGGGGATGGACACCAACGTGATCGGTCGACTGGGAATCCGCGGACAACCAGAGCCCCAAACCCCCACGATCCGCATCATCATCGTTCGCGATCTGGCGGCCGCATCCTGCGGCAACGCGGTCGGCATCGGGCTCGCAGATATCACCACCCGCCGACTGTTTAACAAACTCGATTTCCGTGCCACCTATGAGAATGCCTTAACCAGTACCTGCCTCGAGCGAGCCAAGGTGCCCATGGTGGCGGACACCGATCGGCAGGCACTCGACTTCGCACTCCAGGCGATTGCCCTGCAGGACACCAACACGGCTCGTATCATTCGTATCCACAATACATTACGCATCGACCGGTTTCTGGCCTCCCCGGCGGTGCTCGAAGAGCTCAGCAACCAGCCAGGCATCGAGGTGCTCGGCCAAGTTGAACCCCTGTTCGACGAGCAAGAGAACATGACCGCTGATCTGACGCCCTGACAAGTCAGGCATCCGCCGCCCAATCGCCTCCAGGGCATGCGCTCCGACTCCCGATACTCCCCTACGTGGCCATCAGACACCTGGGGACTATGATAATAGAGGCAAGCGGTCAACCCGGCAGGGATGCTATGCGCGGCCAGGCCAACGGCACCCAGCAAGGGCGCCCTACGGCCACACGATTCGAGTCTGATCAACCATACAAAGAGAGGATCTAACATGACACGGTGGCTCCTGCTCAAGCTCAGTGTGCTCGGTGCGGTCAGTGCCTTCTTGATGGGCGGCACGTTCACCTGCAATGTCACCTTCATCCCCCCGGCAAAGAAGGAATCCACGGAAACCCAGACCGCCGCCGTCCCCGCTGGGGCGATCGTCAAGATCGAGAACGACAATGGCAGCACCCGCGTTACCGTGGATCCCACCGCCACCGAGGCGACGATCAGGATCACCAAGACGGCTATCGCGTCCACCACCGAGGCCGCTGAGGCACTGCTCGCCCAGATGGAGGTCACGGTCACACCGGCCGGAGCACCCGACAATACGCTGCTCATCAAGGCCGTCTCTCCGCCAGCAGCGACGACTGACACCAGCCAGATCCAGTTCACTTTCAACGATGACGACGAAGTCAGCGTCACTGCCCTGTTGAGCGACACCCAGGTCGCCCAGTACCGCCTTCAGATCACCTTGCCGCCGGCCCATGCGGTCAACGTCACCCAACTCGCCGGGCCGATCCGGGCAATCGAACTTGACACCGCCAGCACGCTCACCGCCTCGGCCGGCTCCATCCGCTCCATTCGGGCCCAGGCGGACGTCACCGCCAGCGCTCAGGCCGGATCGGTCACCATCGAGGCCCATCGCGGAAGCGCCGACGTGACCGTCGGAGCGGGCTCGGTCAGCTTGCAGATCGTCTCACTGGCCTCCACCGATGAAGCCCAGGTCCGCGTGGACGCCGGCAACATCAGCTTGCAGCTTCCCAAGGACGTCCAGGCCGACCTCATGGCCTTGACCCAGGTGGGTTTCGTGCACTTCCACGAGCAGGACTTCGACGCGACCTCGGATATCCGCCGGAACTCGGGCTACGTGCAGGGCAAGCTCAACGGCGGCGGAGCGACCGTCGATGTCCAATCCGACGTCGGCACGATCGAGATCGACTCCTTCTGACAACGCGTTGCCCCCGGCCGGCACGACGCTTCACCCTGCCCGTGCCACGGCCGCTACAACCGACGGTCGCGGGACCGCCAGGACCGAACCGGAAGACATCCCCGCCATGGGCGACGCTTCCGCCATCGGCGGCCCCAGAACCACCTACGCCCTCTTGCGACGATCGGAGAATCGCCTCCCATGCCGGGTATCGCGGTCCACAGCACGAGAGCTTTGCCGGATCAGGCCCGGAATCGACCCTACCCACCCACCAGAGTCTGGCTACGAAAACGAGAACGAACTTTCAGAAACCGGAGAATCCTATGAGAGTCGCTCTGACCCGCTTTCTCGTCGTGTTCACCGTCGAAGCTTCGATCGCAATCGCCGCCGAGCCCATCACCTGGCAGCCCGAGGGACTGGCCGGCGGCGGAGCCATGTTCACACCGGCGATCAGCCCGGTGGATCCCCGGCGCATGATAGTCAATTGCGACATGAGCGCGGCCTATATCTCCCACGACGCGGGACGGACGTGGCGCATGATCCACGAAAGCCAGCTGCTCAGCAACATTCGCTGTCGCCCCACCTTTCACCCTCAAGAGGTAGATACCATCTTCGCGGCTAACGGATGGTCCGGCCGGCTCGCTGTCAGCCGCGACGGCGGCGAGACCTGGAAGGCCATCGGAAACCTGCGCGGCGATCTCATCGGTGAAATCGCCATCAACCCCCACCGACCCCAATCCATGCTCGCCGGCGTGAACCAGGAGGTCTGGCAATCACAAGACGGCGGCACGAACTGGGTACGATGCGATGGCCCGAAGGGCGAAGCCGTCGGCTTCTGCTTCCGCCAGGCGGGATCAGGCGGCCGCGGGGCGATCCTGGCGGCCACCCACGCAGGCATCTGGCGATCCGACGACGACGGCAAAACATGGGCGGAGAAAAGCACCGGCCTGCCCTGGAAGAACCTCCGCGGATTCACCGGCGGGTTCGACCACGAGGGCAAGACGGGAATGCTCTACTGCGCCATCCCCAGCAAGAACCAAGGAGGACAATTCGCCGGCGGCGTGTATCGCTCCAGGGACGTCGGCGACACCTGGGAAAGCGTGCCCGGGCTTGGACTCAACAAGGACATCAAGCCGGCCGACCAGTGGGCCCACCATCCCGTGGCTCAATACTACCGCGTGCTCACCACCAGTGTCCGACCGCTCACGGTCTATGCCCTCAACGCCAATACCGGCGTCATTCCACCCCACCAGACGGCCGTCTATCGCTCCGACGACGGGGGCAACACCTTCCGGCCAACCTTCTTCCCCGACCCGCGCTTCCCGGGCTACAACGTCGAGCCCGACTACACCACCGTCGGCGATCGGCAATACTACCAGTCCATACCGGAAAACGTCGCCATCTGCCCAACCGACCCGGATATCCTGATCCAGACCGACTCGGGCAATTGCATCATCACCACGAACGGCGGCCGGCAATGGTACAACGGCCACGCCCGGCAGGCGAAGCAGGCCGGTTTCTTCGAGTGCACCGGCCTCGTGGTCACGACCACGTGGCACTACTACCTCGACCCGTTTGAACCTGCCCGCCGGTACATCTGCTACACCGACATCGGCTTCGCCCGTTCGATGGACGCCGGCGGTACCTGGCGCTGGTGGGCGGAAGGCGAAAAGGCACCCTGGCGCAACACCTGTTACGAACTGGCCTTCGATCCGGAGATACGCGGAAAAACCTGGGGGGCCTTCTCCAATGTCCACGACATCCCCAACGACAACATCATCAGCGGCCGACACAACTCCAAGGGGCCGGGCGGCGTCTGCCTCAGTGTTGATCACGGAGAACACTGGACAACCGTCAGCAAGGGCCTTCCGGAAGCCCCCTGCACCGCCGTCGTCCTCGACCCAAACAGCCCCAAGGGCAATCGAACGCTCTACGCCGGCGTTTTCGGCCACGGTGTCTACAAGTCCACCGACGACGGTCAGTCGTGGAGCCGCGCGGGGCAGGTGGGCTCCAAGGACAACCGGCGAGTCTGCCGCGTGCAACTGCATCGCGACGGCACACTGCTCGCCCTGGTGACCGCCATGCGCCAAGAGAACGGCTGGCTGGCCGACGGCCCAGGCCTGTATGCCTCGAGCGACGGCGGCTCGACCTGGCGGCTGCTGAACGAGTCGCAACCTCTGTTGTGGCCCAAGGACTTCGCTGTCGACCCGGCCGACAGCAAGGTCGTCTACCTGGCCGCGGCTAACGCCCGGCCGCACCAGCAGGCCGGCCTGTACAGGACCCGCAACGGAGGCCGGTCATGGAACCTCCTGGCCCGCAAGGGACCGGAGCACTTCGGTGTCGCCCTCAGTCCGCACCACAAGGGGTGGATCTACTTGACCTTGTGCGAAGGAGCCCCGGGGGCCGGCCTGTGGCTCAGCCGCGATGACGGGGAGACGTGGGTCCCGTTCGATGATCTGCCGTTCCGGAACATCCAGCGGGTCACCTTCGATCCGTCGGACTCAGCGACGATCTACCTCGCAACCTTCGGCGGAAGTGTCTGGCGTGGACCCGCCGAGCCGGGGCGGTAACACCTCAGGAAACCGCGAGGCCCTCGAACCCCAACGCGACCGCTTGCCCTCCTGGGCCGGTCCGTCCGAGGAACCCATGGCCCCGTCGGGGGAATAAAGAAGTTCACCCGGCGCGGGGGAGCACGCCGGGTGAACAACAACTCCTCTACACATTCGGTCTTCGGATCGCTGCAACTACCGCGTCCGGCGGCGAACCAGCCCCAACACGGCGACGATCGCCAGCAGGCCAACCGACGAAGGCTCCGGCGTGATCACCGCACCGTACATGTTCCGGCCGCCGTTGTCGGCCTGCAGCAGGTTGAGTGTGCCAGCCGCGAACTCCTTGTAGTAAACCGAATACCACTGGTTGATGGTGCCGTCAGAAGCCTCGTCAATGGCGACTTCGTCGGGAACAGCGGTGTTCTTAAAACGGTTCAGCCCGTTCGCAGTAGCCAGCCAGCCCTCATCCACAATCCACTGCATGTGGGTTGCGTCAAAGGTCGGCGGGGTGGCGTTGTCGCCGTCTGACAACCGGTTGTCGATGAGCATGTACACCGTCACCGGCTGGCCGACAGTGACCGCCAGGTTGTACGGCACATTGTCGCGGTTGTCGTTGCCGGACATGATGTACTCGCCACCGACCAGGTACGCCGGTACCGGCAGGCTGTTGGCGAGATCATCGGAGTAACGGTGCGGGCGGTCCACAAACGTGGGTGCGAGGCTGCCGAAGGCGGGCACGGTGAAGTTCTCGCCAACGACCGCGCCCGGGAAGGGCTCATTCGCCACCGTGATGGCGAATGTCTGGCCCGTCCACTTGGCCGTGATCGTGTCCGTGGCCTCGTTGTCGCCCCCGGTCTCAACCACATTACTGATCATCTGACCGAACGCGACCGGCGCGGCCAAGCTCAGGGCCAACGTCACGACGGTCATCCATTTGGCGGTACGCACACACATGGCATCTTTCTCCTCTGACAGATGAACTTACTGTTTGACCACTCAGGTACGACTAGTTGCCCCCACCGCGGGGTCGCCCTCCGAGTACGCTCACGGACTCGACGTGACAGGTCCGGGCTGTACATCTCCAAACTACCCCACTCTCGACGCATTGTCAAGAGAAAATCGGGTAACTACCGATCGCATTCCATTATCGACGCGACCCCGGCTCTATGACCAGAGATAGCTCAAACGGTCCCGCTCGCGGGCCAGGACTGCGTTGTCGATCTCCAGGACTGAGAGTACCGGCCACCGCCCGGACGGCACGACGCCCGTCCCCATTCATACCTGCGGCCAGGATGGTTCCTGACCAGCCTGTGGACCGTCTTTGGACCCGCCCAATTCCTGAACAACTGATCGGTAATTCTCGTACTGGCCACCAGGCCCGGCAACCACGCCAGTCAGTCCGACGCCGGCGAGGATCCCGCCCCTGCCTTCGATCTGGAGGAGGCCTGAGGCACCTCCAGCCTGCCCGGGTACTCGGCAAACCAGGTCAAACCTGATGAATCGCAGCGCTGAGACTCCGTCCGATTGAACGGCTGCCCACTCCCATCTGGGGGCGCACCCTTTCAAAGGCACACCAGGCTCCCTGCCGACCCTCGCGCGGTCACCTCCCCAACCCGGATCCACCGGCGCCGGTTGGCGAGACCCCTTCCCCCCCGTCAGGTTTCGCCACGACGCTCGTCAGACTCATCCTGTCGAGCATCAACTCCGCCTTGCCGTCGACGGCCGGCACGCTGCCACTTTCCTGCATACCACGCTGGCCATCGGTCACGTAGACGCGCACCGTCCGCACCCCCCTCGGAAGACCGGATATCCTGGCCTTGCGAGCCGCTCCCTTGTTGACCAGATGGACCACGTACGATCCGCGATCAACAAAGGCGCAGGAGACCACACCAGGCCTGTCGCAGGTCACCGGTACGGAGGCCGCACCAACGGAGGTCATGCCCAGCTGCTTGAGCTGCCAGAATCGCTGCGTAGGCTCGAGCGAGCGGCCATCAAGGCCACCGGTCAGAACCGAGTAGTCGGCCGTGAGCTGCCAATGCAGAATCGACCGCGGCTGAGCCACGCGGCAGATCTCCACGTACTGGCTGATCTCTTCGAGGGCATACCAGGATTCGACAAACACGTCTCGAACCCGGTAAGCGAAGGGATCGATGCCACCTTCACCCACGATCAGGGGTACCTTCAACCGGCAGGCGGCTTCGCTGAATCGAGTGTACTGCTCGACAGTGCCGCCCCACCAGGAATGGAACGAGATGGCACCGACGTACTTGACCGCCTCGGGATCCGCCATAGCCGGCTCGATGAAGTGGGTGGCGGTGGGATTGCCGGTATCGCCCAGGATCATCCTCGTCGCCAGCCGGCGCGAGGCAAAATAAACCCCCAGCCGCTTGATGGCCTCCGCGTGCTCCTGTGGGCTCTGAAGCACGTCGATACCCATGTCGGACTCATTGAACGAGAAGAGCACCGGCTCGGCGCCATAGTGCTGCCCCAGGTACTCCAGGTATCCGCCGATCGCCGCGCAAACCCTGTCCCACTTCTCAGGATTGAGCCGCTTCTGTCCGCCCTTCCCGTCATCGTCGCCCAGCGCCCAGCGGGGGGCCGACCAAATGCTGGCAATCGTGGGAATCTGCCGCTTGGCCAGTGCTCCCGCCATTTCCATCGCCTGCCTGACGGCGCCATCCAACTGCCCCGCCGCGGCCGCCGCCACCGGATCCGCATCCTCCTCGGGCTGCCATCGGTCCAGCGGCATGGCCACGCGACCCCAGGCGACACGCAAATGGTCCAGGTTGTACTGAATGTGCGCCGCGTCGGCCCAGCTCTGGATGCGGAAATTGCCGCCTATACCGTCATAGGCGCAGCCTGGCCGCAATGCGTCCATCGCGAGCGCCACCGGCGACCTGTCGACCTCGCCCGTGGCTTTGATCGAGAAATCCGAGCGGATGTGCTGATCCGCGGCCAGGCTGCCCCGACTCAGGGGAAACGCGAGTTCAATGTCGCCGTTACCGCGAGTGCGATCGTCCTGGATAATCACCTCCCGCGGAGCATCAAAAGCGATCTCGAACTGCCGACGCGGACAGCCAACGCGAACACCCTTGGCCGAGGCGCGGAGGTACAGGTTCGGAGCCGAAGGACGGGTCGTGGCCAGGGCAATCTGAGTGTTTACAGGTTCGACCAAGTACGCCGAACTGCCGGCGTACTCGGCACCCGGAAGAGCGACAACGAAGTTGACCCCGCCCATCGGCGTCTCGGCGATGGCGTCCATCTGGATGTCCACACGGATGGCATCTGCAGCCGTCTGCCTGTAGGTTGTCCGGAAGGTCGCAGTCCCCCGGCGTCCCCTTCGCCCCGGCCCGCCGGATGGGGAGGAAAGGTCGCCCGTCACCACCAAGTCCATACCCTGACGCGAGTACCGACTGCCGCCACTTCTCCCCACACCGGTCGGTCTGCCTTTCGAGCCCTCAGCAGGGATCACCTGAATGCCGGCGGTGAAAGCCATCAGTTCCCCGTCGATCCGTATCCCGCGCAGATTGCCGTTGGACATGGCTTCGAGCTGGGCCAGCACGACAGGACTGCAGGACGCAACCAGCAACGCCGAAATGAGGATCGGACGAGGAGCGGATGCCTGCTTCATGAACCGGTCACTCCTTGGTACGCCGGCGTAGTATAGTCGGAAACACGGCCTCGGTTGATTACCCGCTGATCCTTCTCGACATCGAGGAGACGACTGCACTCGACCAGCGGACCCAGGCCGAGGGCTGAGACGACAGTTGTTGCCGCCTCGTTACCGCTCCATGGCGCGACCCATGATATGCTCGTCACGAGAGGCTCGACACGACGACCAAGTCCCTGGCCTCCCGCCGGGGACCGGAGTACCTTGGTGGACGCGTTCTTATGGTCAACGACGGCGGGAACCGGGTGCAGGCCCCCAGAGAAGACCGCCGGCCGATCACCATGACGTGCATGAGGGAACCCAGCCATGTCAATAGACCGGATCATCCTCTTTGCGGCCGTGTCCACAGCCATCCTGATCGCAGCCGAGGCACAGACCCCCGGAACCCGGGCACGGAGTACCACCACGCCGCCTGGCCTGTCGGTACCGGAGACCATCCACGTCGACCCTGCCCTGGGTAACGATGGAAACGCAGGCTCCGAAGGGCACCCCCTCAAGTCGATTTCGGCAGCCGTCGCTCTGCTGCCCGACCCACTGACGCGAACCGTCACCATCAAGCTCGCCCCCGGCACGCATCGCAACACCGGCGGCGTCGGCATGGAAGCCAATCGGCTCGAGCTGATGCGCCGGATGCGGCCGGGAGTGTACGTCCTGCTGGCCGGCAGCCGTGACGACAAGGGGAATGCGACGATGCTGGCCTGGGAAGGCGGCTCGGCCATGGTCTACGCCTGCGAAGGCGACTGGCGACTGGAGAAGCTGCAGATCGGCACCGGCTCCACCCGCCAGCGACGTGGCCTCGAGGTCACCGGACCGGCGCATGTTACCCTGAAGAACGTCACCTTCCGCACCCGCAGCCAGTCCGACGCAGGCATCTACGCCACACGAGGAGGCAAGGTGTCCCTCTTCGGCGACATCCGACTCAACGAGCATCTTCACGACCGCGGCGGCCAGGAAACCTTCTGCGGAATCGTCGCGACCGACCATGGCCTGGTCGAGTTCAGAGAACGCGAAAACGCCTCCCTGGACATCGGCAACGGAAGCCTGTCGGCGAGCTACTACGGTGTGATCGGTCTCGGCTGTCAGACTGCTCGCATCACCAGTTGGGGCGAGCAATCCAACACCCTGGCAGTCAACAACAGCGGGAGAATCGACCTGCACGGCACCCAAGTCGTGCTCCAGGCGAGGGTGAAACGGAACACGCCCGTCGGCCTCGAACACGATGGCCACATCCTCGGCGAGGACGCCCGCGTCACCATCCAGGGCGAGAACGACATGGCCATCGCCCTGCAGAAGGCGAGCACCTTCACCTGCAACGACATCGAACTCCGCGGCACCTTTGGCTATAGCATCTGGGCGAGCAGCGGGTCGATGTTTGTCGGCCGGTTCCTGGGCGACGTCGGCCGGCTCGAAGCCACCACCGGAGCCAACATCAGTATTGAGGAAGCCGCCGGCAAGATCCTCGGCCCGGTCGAAGCCGTCCACTGCGGCAGCATTTCACTCCCGCACGAAAACGTCCTCTCCAAGCCAGGGTAGGTCAGTGCAGCCGGCTCTACTTGATCGCCACCACCTTGCCGGTCAGCGCGCTCTTGACTTCCGCCAATGCAATGGCAACCGCATCACGGCTTTCGGCAGGCGTGCTCACCCTGGGCGCCTCGTTCCTCTCGATGCAATCCAGGAAGTAGCAGATCTCGTTGAAGTAGCCGTCGTCGGGACGCATCGGCGGCGTCTCGATCGAGCCGTCCGGTTTCTGAACGGTCAGCGGCTTGCCACCGACCAGATCGAAGACCACCGCCGCGTTCTCGAACCGGGCGGTGAATCCCATGTTGAACGAGTAGGCCGGGAACATGTCCCAGAAACCTTCAAGCTGAACGACAAGATCGGGGCGATACTGCCAGAGGGCATGAACGCGATCGTAGCCGCCGCCGGTTCGCTGATAGGTCTGGGCGCACACCCACCTCGGCTTGCCCAGCATGAACAGGGCGTAGTCTACGTCATGCACGTGCAGATCGAGAATCGCCCCACCGGACAATTCCGGGTTCTGAATCCAGTTGCCCTCCGAGTACGTCGGGGTGCTCGCCTGGCGGCGGAGGTGCAGGGCCTTCAACTCGCCGAATCGCTTGTCATCAACGGCCTCCTTGAGCCAGACGCACTCCGGCCAGAAGCGAATGCACTGGGCGATCATGAACTTGCCCGGCGACTCGGCCGCCACCGCCAGCATCTTGTTGCAGTCGCGCACGTTCAGGGCCATCGGCTTCTCGGACAGAACGTGCTTGCCGGCCTTGAGGGCAGCCATGGCGATCTGAGCATGCAGGTAGGTCGGCACGCAGATGTCCACCATGTCCACCTCCGAGTCCTTCAGCAGCTTCTTCCACTCCGCATACTGGCGAATGCCGCCCAGGTCACGCCGCGTACCCTGGGTATCGGCGATGTTGCCGCCGACCTTGGACCAGTCGCCAGACCGGCGATCGGCCTCCTTGTCGCACAAAGCCACGACCTTCGCTCGCCCCCCAAGCCTCTCGTACTGGTTGAAGTGGTTTCGCCCAATGAATCCGGCACCGATGAGACCAACACGCATCATGCTCAGTCCTCCTTAAGTCAGCGTTCCTCGGCAACAGCGCCGGCTACGATACGCCCGGCAGACGTCCCGGGCAAGCGCACCGCACCGCCCGGCAAGAGCGCCAAGAGCGCGAATCCCCTCCGCGGCGGACGGCCAACGCCGCACCACCAGCCCCTCAACCGGAAAGCCGGAGTGGAGCCGCAAGTCATACGGTCATGAAGCTACGCCGGCCGGCCGGACCAGCGAGGTGGGCGGAACGGAGGGAATGTCTGCCATCGAAAACCCCAGGGCCTTGCCCTGCCAGCTGTCGCGCCGCAACTGCTCGCGGCGAATGTCCTCCAGGATGCCGGCCTTGTCCAGGCACCAGTCAGGGGCAACCAGGATGTCGCCCGGAGCGTCAGCGTGCATCCGCTGGATGGCGACCGTCGGGGGCAGTTGCTCAAGCACGTCGCAGACCAGCGAAACGTATTCACCGCGAGTCAACAGCCGGATTCCACCCTGAGCGTACTGGCGAGCCATGACCGTGTTCTTCATGATGTGCAACAGGTGAATCTTGATCCCTTTGATCGGCAGGCGAGCCAATCGGCGGTGAGTCTCGAGCATCATCTCGCGATCCTCGCCCGGCAGGCCAAGTATGGTGTGAGCACAGATCTCGATCCCCCGCCCCGACGTCACCAACACCGCCTTCTCGAAACAAGCGTAGTCGTGACCGCGGTTGACCAGCTCGAGTGTCTTGTCATGGGCGCTTTGCAGGCCATACTCGATCCAGACCATGCCGCGCGGCAGATAGCCGACGATCAGATCAAGGATCCGGTCATCCACGCAGTCCGGCCGCGTGCCGATGGCCAGCCCCGCAACCTCGGGGTGCTTCCAGACCTCGTCGTAGAGAACCCTCAACTCCTCGACCGGAGCGTACGTGTTGGTGTAGGCCTGAAAGTAGGCGATGAACTTGCCGATCCTGCGTCCGCGATTGCCCTCGATCCCCCGGGCCAGTTGCTCGCCGACCTCGGCCGAGCCAACGCGCAGGTTGGGACTGAAGCCGGCGTTGTTGCAGAACGCGCAGCCGCCGTAGCCCACCCGACCGTCCCGGTTGGGGCAGGTGAACCCCGCGTGAAGCGTCACCTTCTGCACCCGACAGCCAAACCTGCGGCGCAGGTAACGGCTGAAGCTGTAATAACGCGGCTGATCCATTCGAGATGATTATAGTGGACTCGGACGAAGGTGAGAATGGAGCACCGACAGTGGACAATCGATACACCAGACGCAAGGGGCGGACCGGCGGATCGGCGGCGGCCCACGTCTCCTCACCCTCCGTTCTCCGGCCTCGACGGCTCCCGTTCACTTCGGCTTCCACTCGGCGGATTCGCTGCGCGCGGTCTTCAGGTACTCCTCGATTCGGGCCACGATGTCCGGATGCGCCGCCGCTACGTTGTGTTGTTCGCCGACGTCGGCCGCTAGGTCGTACAACTCCATCCTGCCAGCAAGTCCTTTGCGGACCGCCTTCCAGTCGCCCATCCGCACCGCTTGGAAGAAACCACCCTCATGGAACTCCCAGTATAGGAAGTTGTGGCCCCTCTGCGGCTGGCCGCGAATCGCGGGCATCATGGAGATGCCGTCCAGACCAGCCGGCTCCTCGACATTGGCAAGATCCGCCATGGTGGGGAGGAAATCCCATGCCGCCGACACATGCTTGCTCACCTGACCCGGTTGAACCTGTCCAGGCCACCGCACCACCAGCGGCACGCGGATCCCCCCCTCGTACAGGTCCCGCTTGATGCCCCGCAGCGGACCGCCGGCATTGAAGAACGCCGGCTTCGTGCCCCCTTCCTTGTGCGGCCCGTTGTCGCTGGTGAACAAGACCAGCGTGCCACGATCCAGCCCCAACTCCTCGAGCCGGTCCAGCAGGCGACCAACGTCACGGTCCATGCGCGTGATCATTGCCGCCCGGCCCTTGTGGGCAGAGGTCCACTCACGATCGCGGTACGGCCCGTAGTCCGGCACCTCCATGCCGTCGCCGGTCTTGGCGCCGAGTTCGTTGTTGGCGTGCGGAATGGTATAGGTCAGGTACAGGAAGAACGGGCGGTGGCGATTCCGCTGCACGAACAAAAGGGCTTCCTCGGTGAACAGGTCGTGGGTGTAACAACCCTTGCGGCCGTCACGGTTGGCGTCAAGCGGGTGTCTTTCCTGATCGCGCCATAGGTAATCCGGGTAGTAGTTGTGCGCGTGAACCTGATTGAGATAGCCAAACCAGGAGTCGAAACCCTTCAGGTTGGGCACACCGGTTGTGCCGGGCTCGCCAAGGCCCCACTTGCCCACGATGCCGGTGGCGTATCCCGCCCGCTTGAGGACCTCGGCCATCGTCGTATCTTCCGGCCGCAAGGGCACCAGACTGTTGCCGCGAACACGGGCATGTCCGGTGTGCAGGCCGGTCATGAAGCAGCAGCGCGAGGGTGCACAGACCGTGCTGCCGGCGTAAAACTGGGTGAAACGCATGCCCTCGGCGGCCATACGGTCGAGCCGCGGCGTGTGAATCAGCTTCTGGCCGTAGCAGCCCAGATCACCGTAACCCAGATCGTCCGCCAGGATGAGAATCACATTCGGCCGCGACGGCGATTGGCAACCGAGACACGGAACCGCCAGGAAGGCTGCGACGATCACCACCGGCCATCGGATCATGTCGGATTTCCCCGCTTCTCCCGCCGAGTTGCCGCCCGGACCGAACGAGTGCCAAGCAATGACTGCCCTCGCCTCCATCCGCGTCGCCTGCTTGGAGAATCACCACCCGGAAGGTAGCATGATACCAGGAGGAGGACCAACGGGCGAACCGGCACGGCTCAGCAACCTCGGCGAACGCCACACCGCGGAGATACCCATGAGATCCGTGATTCTTCGAGCCCGCAGACTGGGCTTCGCAGCCATGCTCGGATGGAGCGCGGCAGCTGTAGTCCTGGGCCAGGTCGATGACGGCCCGTCTTGCCCGCTGAACGAGGACGGCAAGGACGGACTCTGCTCCCGGGCGACCGTGGCCGAGGCCCTCTGGACGTCCCCCAATATCGGCAATCCTATCCCGCTCGGCAGCCAGGCCGACACGGACATCACCCATTGCTTCCTGGACATTGAGATCGACACGACCGCCAAAAGCATCACCGGCTCCAATACCATCGACGTCACCAGCCGAGCGGATGCTCTGACCCAGTTGACGCTCGACCTGCGGAGCAACATGGCCGTCGACTGGGTCAGGGTCAACGGCACCGCCGCCACCTGCAGCCGGCCGACAAACCAGATCCTGATCGACCTCGGCCGGACCTACAGCCAGGGTGAGAGCTTCCAGGTCCAGGTGGCCTACCACGGGAAACCGTCGAATCTCGGGTGGCAGTCGTTCCGGTTCTCGACGCACGGCTCGCCAACCCAACCCATCGTCTGTTCCCTGAGCCAACCGTGGTGGGCACATACCTGGTGGCCGTGCAAGGAGAACCAGCAGAACGTGGAGGACAAGTTCACCCTGGACATGTGGGTCACGGTGCCGAACACGCTGACCGCGGCCTCGAACGGACGGCTCCAGGGGAGAGATGAACTGGACGGATCACGGGCTCGCTTCCGCTGGAAGGAAACTCATCCGATCGCGACCTACCTCGTCTCCCTGGCCGCCAGCAACTACCAGAAGGTGACTTCGACCTATGAGTACCCCGGCGGCTCCATGCCGGTCGAGCTGTACTCCTATCCCGAAACACGGGCTGACGACGAGCGCAACGCCGCCGATCTGGTCACCATGATCGCGACACTGAGCGACTTCGACACGTACGGGCAATACCCGTTCGTGGACGAGAAATACGCCATCGTCAGATTCTCGTGGTGCTGCGGCATGGAGCACCAGACGGTGACCAGCCAGGGCACCGTCAACTGGCGCACCAACATCCACGAGTTGGCCCACCAGTGGTGGGGCGACCTGGTGACCTGCAGGACATGGAACGACATCTGGCTCAATGAGGGCTTCGCCACATTCAGCGAAGCCCTCTGGCTGGAACGCAAACCTGGCGGAAGCAAGGAGGGATACATCGGCCAGATGCTGGCCCGCAAACCGGCGAACCTGGCCGGCACGGTCTACTGCTATGACATCAGCAACTACAGCCGGGTATTCAGCCAGGACTACTCCTACAAGAAAGGCGCCTGGGTCGTGCACATGCTCCGACGAGTCCTGGGAGACGATGTCTTCTTCGCCGCCCTGCGCACCTACCGAACCGCCTACGCAGAGAAGGCGGCCGACACGGAGGACTTCAAAACCATCGTGGAAGAGGTCTCAGGGCAGGATCTTACCTGGTTCTTCAGCCAGTGGGTCTACGGCGGCGGCGGGCCTTCCTACCGCTACGGCTGGAAACAGATCCGGCTCGGCGGGCGGTACTACGTCCGCTGCTACCTGAACCAGTGCCAGCAGGAAAGCGCACCGAACTACCCGCTGTTTCAGATGCCGATCGACTTGACCATCACCTCGGCCGCCGGGAGCGTCACCCATACGGTGTGGAATGACCAGACCCAGCAGTGGTACCTCCTGCCCGCGGATGGGCCGGTGACGCAGGTCGACCTGGACAAAGACAACTGGATCCTCCGAGATGGCGTTCAGGTCGTGACCTACGTCGAGCCTCAGGTCCAGTGCCTCCGGCTCTCGCCGGATGCCGACGGGGACGGAGACGCCGACCTGGACGATTTCGCTCTGTACCAGAACTGCCTGACCGGGTCCGGCGTGTACCTCACCGAGGAGGAAAGACCTCGGTGCCACTGCCTGGATCTCGACCAGGACCGGGACGTGGATGCCGCCGACCTCAGGATCCTCCGAGACTGCCTGTCCGGCCAGGAAGTCACCCTGACTCCGGACTGCGCTCCGCCCTTCTGACCATCGGCCCTCTTCCGACAGACCCCCGACACGACCCCGAACCGAATGTCCGACATGGGATTCGCGATGGCCGAGAGTCGAAGCGTTGCCGCTACGGAACGGTCACGATCCGATTCCAGATCCGCGAACCCTGCGTCTCCTTCAGGCTGACGCGGAGACTCTTGCCCGCCAGCTCGGCGGCGTCGTGGATCACGAATTTCCTTACCATGCTCTGGCCCGGTTGCAGATTGTGAAAGAGCTGCTGTAATCGCGGGCGATTGGGGATAACCAGGTAACCCTCGAAGAAGAGCTCCTTCGCGGTCCGGTTGGTCATGGACACCCGCACCGTGACCCGATCGCCGGAGCGGTAGCTGATCGCACTGAGATCGATGCCCTCAAGTCCAAAATCAAACCACGCCGGCGTGGTGAAGGAGTATCGAGCGTTGGCGTCGACGATGAACTCGCCCACCAGGGGCATGACCCTCGCCGGAGCGTTGAGCGGAAAACGAATCACCACCTTCTCTCGAAAGACCGCTTCCGCTCCGAGCGAGAAGGACAACCGGTCGGGCCGCACCTCCCAGCCAACCGGCAAAACCAGCCGCACCTGCCCGCTGATCGGCTCGCGATACGTGTTGCGGAAGCTGACCTCGAACTCGGTCTTGTCGAAGTTGGGTTCGAGCGTGGCAGGCGTAACCGTGAACAGACGCCGGAACTCGACGAACCAGGCGAACGTGTTCGTCACAAACACCGGTAGCGGCCCCACACGCAACAGCTGGCGACGTCCGACCGTGGGCACCTCACCACCGCGGCCCCAGAGATCGACGACGCGGGCCCCTTCGCCCAGCGTGAGTTCGTGCACGCGGCCCTCGGGGGGCGCCGTGCCGTCCCATACGCACAGAATCGCCTGACCCTGCCGCTCGAAGGCCACACACTGAATCTGGCCGTCAAGCGTGGTTCGGGAGAGCGGCTGAGCATCACCGAGAACATCCGCGACCGTCCGGAAAACGAGGAGTTCCTCACGGGGATCCACCTGAACGCCGTACGAGCGAACCCGGACATCCCACGGCGCGTCCACGAAAACCGCGCCGGGATTCTGAAACGCCGCCTCGATCAGCCTCCGCCCGAACTCCGCCAAGCGTTGCTCCCGGGGGTACGGGCCCTCAGGTAGAGGTGCCACCGCCACCCACGCTCGACTGCGGTCCTTCGAGGCGGCCAGCAACGGGGCTAGGTACTGCTCGACATCCTCGGCCGGAACCAGAGACGGTAACGACAAAGACTGGTAGTCGGCCGGCACCGCGGACGGAACGTACAACGGCGAAGAAGGCGCGGCCAGCATCGGGGTGGCCATGAGCTCGGTCATTTCCTTCCGCAGGCGCGGCAGCAGACCGGGAAGACGATCGTCCAGGGCGACCCACGTATCCCCGTCGTTGCCCACCTGCCAAACATGGATGAGACCGGCGTATCGCGTCCAGATGCTGGCGATCAGGTGCTTCCAGCCCAAGGGAGCCTCGCTGAACACGTCCAGTATGGACATCATCTGACCGCGAGCCGAGGCCGCCTCATAGACACGATCATCCATCATGACGCCCACCGGATCAGCGTGTGTGGCCCGTATCGCTTCCAGATAAGCATCCAGGGCAAGCCCGATGGACAACTGACCGGCCATAGCACGCTGGGCATACCAGACCGGAACCTTGACCAGCTCCAGACGAAGATCCTGGAGCAACTCGCTCTGAGCACGAACCGCCGCAGGCTCAATACTCCTCAGCACAACGCCAAAACCCCGGCCCACGGCCACCGGGGCACTGTTCCGATCCGCCACCCGGGCCAGTGTGCACGCCCTTCGAACCAGAACCTCATCCTGCGTGCTCACGATCAGCTCAACCCGGTAGAGCCCGACCGGCAGGTCGGGATACAGAAACCGCTCGACCGGCTTCTGCTCGGTCATTCTGACCGCGACGGTCCGCTCATCGCGACACTGGCCATCCGTCGAATGAACCTTCAGCCGGGCAACCAGATTCAGACCGTCCGGGTCGCTGACCTCAGGAAACACCTCCACCGGCTCGTGACTGCCAAAGACACCGCCCGGGTGGGAAGTGGTCAGTGACACTCGCGGCATTCGATATACCGTCAGGTCGTCAAACCAGGCCGAGGCCCTGATATCCTCCCGTTCAATCGCCCTCAGCGGCGTCGGCCCGGAATCCCACACCCGCTTCTGCGCGAGCCAGAGACTCACCCCCAGGTATCGCACCTCCGGGAGATCACAACGCATCCGAAGCGTCAACGCTCGCCAGTCAACGCCTTCACTCTCTCCCCCGACGAGCTCGCTGCGCTGGTCGGTCCCCTGGATGGGCATGTTCTTGCGATCCAGAAACTCCGCCGAGATAAAGGCCCGGGCAGTGCTTAAGCGGCTCGTCTTGACCCAAACCATGACCAGGTAGTCACAGTTCGGGCGAACGGCAATGTCGCGCCCCTGATAGTGGTAGGCCAGGGAGCCGCCGTTAAGGTCCAGACGGTAACATGGCGGCTTGTCGTGGCCGTCCTGAAGATCGAATTGCCCTTCCAGAAAGAGCGGGAAGCCGACGCCTTCGTGCCTCCGCCAGCCGGCGGGGACACTCCCGAAATTGCCCGCCGCTTGTTCGTCGAAATCGAATGTCTTCACGACGCGCCGGGCAGCCAGGGGAGACCGGTCCAGACCGGCGTCGCCCATCACCTCCGCCGGCCGGGAAGCGGCCTGCACCGCATCGCTTGGCCCCGAAGGAAATGCGGGCGCACCCTGGCCCAGGACCCACAGCCAGACAACAGCAACCAGCCGACCGATCAGCATCACCACGATCCGCGGCTATCCAGACACCCTTTCGCGCCCTTCGGGGGCGCAGTCTCTAGCATTATCGGCACCCCAAAGGGTCGGCATCAGTGAACGCCGGGATTGAAACCCCCGCGGCAGCACCGTACCATATCTCCTGAAATGGCAGAACTCTACGACACACGGCGGTACCTCACCAACTTCGACGTGCAGCGGACCGGAAACCTCTTCACCGACGTACTGATCATCGGCAGCGGCGTAGCCGGCCTGCGGGCGGCCATCGAGGCCAGCCGCTACGGCTCCGTCCTCCTGGTCACCAAGGACCGCATCGAGCAGTCCAACACCGCATGGGCCCAGGGCGGCATCGCCACCGTCACTGCCCCAGACGATACCTTTGACAGCCACATCGAGGATACCCTGACCGTCGGGTGCGGCCTGTGCGACCGGGCGGCCGTCGATCGCATGGTCCGCGAGGGGCCGGAGCGGATCCGCGAACTGATCGACTGGGGCGGCTTGTTTGACCGACGTGGAGAGGAACTCCTGCTCGGTCTCGAAGGCGGCCACTCAGCCCCCAGGATCATCCACGCGATGGGCGATGCTACCGGACGCGAGGTGGCCGAGACCCTCATCCGCGTCGTCCGCAACAAGGAAAACGTCCGCGTCTTCGAAGACTGCTTCGCAATCGACCTGATCGACCTCGACGGGCGATGCTGCGGCGTGGCAACCTACCACCGCCATTTCCGACACCAGATCTTCTGGGCTCGCCAGACCATCCTGGCAACCGGCGGGTGCGGGCAGCTCTACCGGGAATCGACCAACCCGGAGGTGGCCACCGGCGACGGCCACGCGATCGCCTACCGGGCGGGCGTGCCCATGCGGGACATGGAGATGATCCAATTCCACCCGACCACCCTGTATATCGCCGGGGCCAGCCGGGCACTGATCAGCGAGGCGGTCCGCGGCGAGGGGGCCTATCTCGTCGATCGCCAGGGCCGACGATTCATGCCCGAATACGACCCCCAGGCCGAACTCGCCCCCCGCGACGTCGTCAGCCGAGCCATCCTCAGCGAAATGGCCAAGCAGAACGCAACCTGCATGTACCTCGACGTCCGTCACCTGAACAGCGAGAAGTTCCGCAAGCGGTTCCCCACCATCAGCCGACTGTGCGAGGAATTCGATATCGACATCAGCAGCCAAACGATCCCCGTCCGGCCCGCCGCCCACTACATGGTCGGCGGCGCCCAGGTCGATCTTGAGGCCCGCTCGGGCATGCCCGGCTTGTTCGTCTGTGGAGAAGCCGCCAGCAGCGGTGTACACGGAGCCAACCGCCTGGCCAGCAACTCGCTCCTGGAAGGGCTGGTTTTCGGGGCCGTGGCCGGTGCCATCGCCGGCCAGGTCGCCCAGCAGGGCGGCCAGCCGCGATTCCCCAAGCAACTCCAGAGCAGGCTGCAGCCGTCCGGCCGGACCATGCTCGACCTCGCCGACGTCCGCAACTCGCTCCGCAGCCTGATGTGGCGAAACGTGGGCATCGAGCGATACGGCCCGCGATTGGCCGAAACCAGCGAGATCATCGGCTTCTGGGGCCATTACGTCATGGACAAGGTGTTCGACGACCACGAGGGCTGGGAGACGCAGAACATGCTCACCGTCGCCCGTCTCATGACCGTGGCCGCCACCCGACGGGAGGAATCCCGCGGCGTACACTTCCGAACCGATTTTCCCCACGCCAACACCAAGCTCGACGGCCAGCACCTCGTCCTGCAGCGCCAGCCCGATGGCTTGGAGATCCGCCTCCAGGTATAGCCGTCGCCCAGGGCAGTTGACTCCTCGTTCAGGGATGATTATGCCGATAATCCAGCAGCACGAGGGTTGACCATGTTCACGGATCTATGGGCCAGGGCCCAGAATGACCTCTGTCCATCGACGGCCGGCGGGCTGCCTGATCTGACAATCTGGGAGCACTCCACCCGCGTGGCCAGACTGACCGAGATCATCGCCGGCTTCCCTGAAGTGAGCAGACACGTGCTCGACCGAGCAGCCCTGACCCTGGCGGCACTCTATCACGACATCGGCTGGCTGCTACAGCTCCGAGCCGGGCAGATCCGATCCTCCGACCTGCTGCTCAAACGAACCACCGGCCGGCAGCGCGAGATGGCATCGGAGTGGATGATCGACCATCTAGAGGGCCTTCTTGCGCCGCGCGGGCTGCAGCTGGCCGCTCGGATTGTGCGGGAATGCAGCGACCGCCAAGCCCGGCTCCCTGAAGTCCAGATCCTGACCGAAGCCGAGAGCCTGGACGAGATCGGCCCTCAGGCGATCTGGGGCATGGTCCGACGCCAACTGACCGAAGGCAAGTCGCTTCTCGATCTGGTCGAAGTCTGGCGGCGACAACAGGAGTATCGCTACTGGCCAACCTGGATCCGCGACTGCCTTCAGTTCCCGTCGTCCCGAGTCTTGGCCGAGGAACGGTACCAATCTCTGGCCCGATTCATGGCTGATCTCCAGACCGCCTGCCTCCCCCCAATCGCGCCCCAGGACAAGCCCGGGCCGATCATGGCCGGGACGAGATAACGGGACAGGTCCGTTATTTACGGTCCCGCAACCTGCCATCGGACTACTTGAGATCGAAGCTATAGACGGTCGCCTGCTTCCATCGAAACTCAAACCGCACGATCTCACCCCTCAGAACGCGGTTCTCACCTTCCCACGCGATCGGATGATCGACCCGGTCGCCCTTGATCGGCGTGCAGTCCTCCCAGTCAAACCCGGCACGAGGCCGGCCTTCCTTATCGACGACTCGAACCCTCAACTCGCCTCCGCCAGGGTCCACCCGCGCGTTGACGGTCATGTCAGACGAAGACATCGTCCCCGTCCGCGTCAACAGGCGGCCTGAGTTCCCGCCGGCCGCAAGGCCAACATATCGATCGCGGGGCATGTGGGCAAAGCCGATCTGGCGCTCCGTGAACCGCTCCGCCTTGTGCCCCCATCTGTAGCCACCGTAGTAGAAGTACGTGAAATCCCCCACCACAAGCTGGTCATCCACCCACGTCATCGCCCGATCCCACGTCCCGGGATGCGGATTGCGATCCAGGAACGGCTCCGTCTCTCGCTTCCAGTGCTCACCGTCGTGGCTCCATGCCAGAACCGTGTAACCCAGCCCGGCAAACGGACGTTGAGCATCGTGGAGCTCAGCAGCTTTCTTGCCCGGTTCGCAATTCAGGTCATCGCGCAACACCTTGACCATGCTCACCAAGAGACCGCCGCGCGCCACCACCGCGCTCATCCCATAGAACTGCGTCTCCCCCTTCTCGATCGCCGCCTTCGAATCCGGACCCACGATCCACCAGGGCGGACTCCTCCATTTCACCAGGTCGGCGCTCACACTCTGATGGGGCATCCGGAGACCCTTCAGGGCACCTACCGCCACGTTCACCGAAACAAGGGCCATGTAGCGGCCGCGAATCGGATCCCAATCGATGGCCGAAATGTCGTGGTTCACGGGAAGGACGACGCCATCGGCCAGAGGCGTCCACGACAGGCCGTCCGGTGAGGCGGCCACCTGCAGCCCGCCGTTCTTCCACCATCCGAATTTGAAACGCCGACTCGGATCGTGACCACCCGGCCCTTCGTCGATCACACTCGCACCAAACGTGATGGGCGGCGTCTCCAGCAGACGATGCGGCCGAATCCAGTGAATCCCGTCCTCGGATTCGATGTACGCCAGGCGCGATTCGCCCGTGTTGCCCGGACTCGCCGGCACGTTGTACCACATCCGAAACCGCCGCGTCCGCAAGTCCCGAACCACCGTCAACCAGGGCTGGAAGCAGCCGTCCTCGTAGCCGGTCACGATCGGCTCAGGCAGCCGTGACGGATGATTGACCTCACGGCCCAAGCCGTCTTGCTCAACGATCAGTGTCTCGTCGAGCATGAGGTACGGCCCGGGCGCCCACGCTGGCGCCACCCCAGACGGTCGAGTAGCTTCAGGATCGGCCGCCAACGCGATCACCAGGACCGCGAGACCACCTGGGATGCTCATGTCTCTGCCTCACTGTGTCGCCAAGAACCGTGAAACGCCCCGGAACGACTACATCCCACCCGGGACCGGACGCAACCATGCTAATCGATCCTGCCCGCGTGGACCACACGATCAGCTCCGAACGTCAAAACAAAGACGCGGCGCGTTGAATGCCGGGTTGCCTCTTGGTTTCGATCCCCGTCAACGGTCCAGTTTCTACCAAGTTCACCGCCGAAGATGCCGAGGGACGCGGAGGAGGCGGGGATGGTTGGGCCAACGGAGGCGACCAGAACGCAGGGCAGGCACGATGCGATGCCGCAAACCGTCCCCCCTTGCCGCAGAGACGCAAGGGCTCATGACGGCACAGGAATGCCATCGACTACTTGCTCACCCGCTTGCCCGCAATGAACACGTGCTCGATGTGTTGAGGCTTCAGGGTATAGAGCAGAGCCGACGCTTGCTGTTCGGTCGGAAGTCCGGCGATCCAAGGCTCCGGCCGGACCACCAGAAGATCAGCGTCGAAGCCCGGCTCCAGCGCGCCGATGCGGTCGGCCATGCCCAAGGCCTCGGCCGCACCCCGGGTCAGCAACCACCAGGCCTCGGCCGGCGACGGCACGGTATACGACCGCCTGGGCATGGCATGAACCTTCACCGTCTTGGCGGTGTTGAGGCACGCGACGGCGACCTGGGGCATGAACAACTCGTACCCCCCCGCCACGCTGCTGCCCAAGGCGATCCGGATCCCGGCCGCCCGGTGGGCGACGTAGTCCATCAGACCGCTCTCAAGAAACTGGTTGGCCGTCGGGCAGTGAACGAGGGCGGTCCCGGCCTCGGCCACCTGCCGCCGCTGGTTGCGGTCCAGGAAGACCCCGTGGCCCAGAAGCGTTCGGGGGGTCAGCAGGCCGGTCTCGGCGAAAACATCGACATCGTCCACGTTGTCGGGGAACCGTTGCCGGACGGCGTGGACCTCGGCCGCCGATTCGGCCACATGGGTCTGCACGTAACACTTGAGCATCTTGGCTAGAGCGGCGGCTCCGCGCATCAGCTTGTCACTGCAGGAATTGGGCATGCGCGGGCTGAAGGCATAGTTGAGCCGCCCGTTCTCGGCCCCGTGCCATCTGGCGGCCAGGGCTCGAGACTCATCCAGGGCCTCGTCCGCCTCCTGGCAGAGTCCGGGCGGGCAGTCGACGTCATTGAGCGTCTGGCCGAACACCGCTCGGAAACCTCGGCGGGCAAAGACCTTGAAGGACCGGTCAGTGGCCTCGGCAAACGGGCTGCCAAAGGCGGCCACCGTGGTCGTGCCGTGGGCGATCAGTCCGGTGACGAAATCCTCGGTGAGTTTCTCAGCCAGGGCGGCGTCCCTGAACCGGGCTTCGGCTGGGAAGACCACCCGCTCCTGCCAGTCCAACAGCGACAGGCCGTCGATTCCCCGTCGGTCCCACTGCGGCAAATGCAGATGGGCATCGATGAAACCTGGGATGATCCAGCAACCCGGACCACCTAGCGTCTTGCCGGCCTTGACCGGCCCGGGCCCGGCGGCGGCGATGCGCCCGTCGTCCGCGATCTGGAGGAGCGCCCGCGGGGCGATGTCGCACCGTTCGGCAGACCGCGGCTGAAGCAGGGTTCCGGCCAGCTCTTGCATGACCCGCTCCGTCTTTGATACGTCCGGAGGGCACCCCACGCGGTGCCCCGTGAGCCCTAAACACTACCGGGCCGGCTCCCCCCGATCAAGCCTCCTGACGGTCCTTGACGATTCGGGAGCGCCCGGCTAACATTCTTGCCCTGCGCTGCTTGGAACTCCCCTGCGGCGTTTGGAATCCACCGCCAACAGGAAGGCAGGAGCGATCATCGTGGGCTATGACTGTGTCGTTTGTGTCAAACAGGTCCCCGACACGGGCAATATCACCGGGGACGCCATGAAGGAAGACGGGACCGTCAACCGGCAAGCCCTTCCGGCGATCTTCAACCCAGAGGATCTCAACGCCCTGGAAGCCGCCCTGGCAATCCGGAGCGCCCACGGCGGCACGGTAACGGTCATCACCATGGGGCCGGGCGGGGCCTGCGAAGTGCTTCGCGACTGCCTTTTCCGGGGCGCGGACCGAGCCATCCTCATCACCGATCGCCGGGCGGCCGCCAGTGATACCCTGGCGACAAGCTACATTCTGAGCCAGGCAGTGCGAACCGTCGGCAGATATGACTTCGTCTTCTGCGGCCGGCAGGCCATCGACGGCGATACCGCCCAGGTCGGACCCCAGATGGCCGAGAAGCTCGGCATTTCCCAGGTGACCTACTACGAGGGCCTGGCCATGCTCAACTGCCGGACCGCTCGCCTCCGACGGAATGTCGGCAACGGCTGGGAGATCCTCGAGACCCGGTTGCCCGTTCTGGTCACCGTTCTGGACACGGCCAACGAACCCCGACCGGCGGCGGTTCGACGGCTCATGCGCTACAAGCGCGCCCGGGCGCCGATCGAGATTGCCAGGGAAGTCGCGGAGGCCATGCCCGAGTCGACCGAGCCCCAGAAGCAGACCGAGTGCGCCCGCCGGGCCGCAGCCCTGGCCAAGGAAGACCTGCTCATCGAGCAGTGGGATCTGGACAAGGTCAACGCCGATCTGAAATGGTGCGGCATGGCAGGCTCTCCCACCAAGGTACATCGCATCCAGTCGATCGTGCTGACCAAGGAAGGGTACACGGAAATCGCCCCGACCAAGGAGGGCGTAAGGCAGTTGATCCACGAGCTGATCGTGGACCGGACGTTGGGATGAGGCGGAACTCGCGGTGGTCAGCCTTCAGCTGTCAGCCGGAGAACACGCGAGGGTGAAATCGCCGCGTCAGTGGGACTGACCGAACCGAGCCCCACTTCCGGATCCAAGAGAGTCGAAGCTGACAACTGATAGCGAACAGGTTTTCCATGATCGAACCGAATCGTAACGGCGAAGTCTGGGTGTTTGCCGAGCAGGAAGACGAGAGTCTCAACGACGTCTCGCTGGAGCTGTGCGGCAAGGCGCGGGAACTGGCGGACCGGCTCGGCGTGAAGATGGGCGCGGTACTGGCCGGCTGGAACGTTCGCGAACTGGCCTACCGGCTGATCGCCCACGGGGCGGACCGGGTGTACCACGTGCACGACACCCGCCTGGAGCACTACCGTACCAACCCCTACGCCCGGGTGATGTGCCAGCTCATCGAGAAGCACAAGCCGCAGATCGTGCTCTACGGGGCTACGCCGCTGGGTCGCGACCTGGCCCCGCGTATCGCCTCGCAGATGCGGGCCGGCCTGACCGCCGACTGCACCGACCTGGACCTCGGTGATTACGAGGACAAGAAGACCAGCACCGTGCACAAGGACCTGCTCCTGCAGATCCGCCCGGCCTTCGGCGGCAACATCATCGCCACGATCATCAACTACGACCGCTGGCCGCAGATGGCCACGGTTCGCGAGGGCGTGATGCGAATGCAGGAAGGCGATCCCCGGCGCGGCGGCGAGATCGTGGACGAGAGAATCGCGTTCGAGGACTTCGACCTCGCCGTTAAGGTCATCGAGCGACACCGGGAGAAACGCAAGGTCAATTTGAAGAGCGCCCGGATCATCGTGGCCGGCGGCGGTGGCATGGGCAGCAAGGACAACTTCAAGCTGATCTATGATCTGGCAGGCGTGCTCGGCGGGGCCGTCGGCGCATCGCGTGCGGCGGTGGACGGCGGATTCGTCGGCAAGGAACACCAGGTCGGACAGACCGGCACGACCGTGCGGCCGGCACTGTACATCGCCTGCGGCATCAGCGGCGCCGTCCAGCACCGCGCGGGCATGGAGGAATCGGCCAAGATCATCGCCATCAACTGGGACAAGAACGCCCCGATCTTCGGGGTCGCTCACTACGGCATCGTCGGAGATGCTGCCAAGGTGATTCCCATGCTGATCGAGACAATCCGATCGAGAGGGAATGAAACGAAGTGATCGGTCAGACGGCCGGGACCGGCCCGGCGGCTCGCTGATTGCTGATTGCTGACCGCTGAACGCTATGAGCTGACAATAATATGCCCAACTTCTTCGAAGACAACGACGACATCAAGTTCCTGTTCGAGCACCTGAACATGGCCGAGCTGGCCGCGCTGCAGGAAGACAACTTCACGCGCGTGGACGGGCCGGGGCGCGAGTATGCGCCGCGGAACATCGCCGACGCACTGGACAACTATCGGCGGATTCTGAAAGTCGTCGGCGACCTGGCCGGCAACCACATCGCCCCCCGGGCCGAGCAGATTGACCGCGAGGGCAATACGCTCAACGAGGACGGCACCGTCACGCTCCACGAGGGCGTTCGCAGAAACCTCCAGCTGCTCGCCCAGGCGGATCTGATGGGGCTCACCCTGCCTCGCGAATATCAAGGGATCAACTGCCCCAACCTGATCTACACCATGGCCATCGAGATCATCAGCCGTGCGGACGCGTCCCTGATGAACCTCTTCGGCCTGCAGGGCATCGCGGAGACCATCAATGCCTTCGCCGACGAGCAGATCCGGGCCGAGTACCTGCCGCGGTTCGCCAACGGCGAAGTGACCGGGGCCATGGTGCTGACCGAACCCGATGCGGGCAGCGACCTCCAATCGGTCAGCCTCCGGGCCTGGCAGGACGACGACGGGCAGTGGCGACTGACCGGCGTGAAGCGGTTCATCACCAACGGCTGCGGGGAAATCCTCCTCACCCTAGCCCGCAGCGAGCCGGACACCCGTGACGGCCGAGGACTCAGCCTCTTCCTTTCGGAGCGGAGCGAGCGGATCAAGGTCCGCCACCTGGAGAAGAAACTCGGCATCCACGGCTCGCCCACCTGCGAGTTGGTCTTCGACGACGCACCGGCCAAGCTGATCGGCGAGCGACAGCGGGGACTGATCACCTATGTCATGGCCCTGATGAACGGGGCGCGCGTGGGAATCGCCGCCCAGTCCATGGGTATCGCCGAGGCCGCCTACCACGTCGCCCGGAAATACGCCAGCACCCGCAAGCAGTTCGGCGTCCCGATCGAGAAGCTGCCCGCCGTGGCCGACATGATCACGGAGATGAGAATCGCGATCGAGGCCGCCCGAGCCCTGGTCTACGAGACCAGCCGGGTGTGCGACTTCGAGAACAACATCCTCCGCATTCTCGAACGGCACACGCCCAGCGACCCGAACGAGGTCAAGCAGCTCCGCAACGACCTGCGAACCTTCAAGCGTCTCAACGGCATGTTGACGCCGATGAGCAAGTACTACGCCTCAGAGATGTGCATCCGGGTCGCCAACGAGGCCATCCAGGTGCTCGGCGGCTCCGGCTATATGGCCGACTACCCGGCGGAGCGGTATCTGCGCGACGCCCGCATCACAACCATCTACGAAGGTACCAGCCAGCTCCAGATCGTGGCCGCAGTCCGCGGGGTCTGCTCCGGCTCGTTCGAGAAACGCGTCGAAGAGCTCGAAGCGGCGGACTGTTCCGGCGAGCCCCTGCTTGCCCTCAAGGTCAGGCTCCTCGAGGCCAAGCAACTGGTCCTGGAGGCCATCAAGCTCATCAAAACCCAGGGCAACGAATACATGGACCTGTACGGCCGCAAGCTGGTCGACTGCGCCATCACCGTGCTGGTCGGACACCTGCTTCTCCGCCAGGCGGCAGCCAACGACCGCAAGAAGGTGGTCGCCCGACGGTTCATCGAGACCGGTGTGGCCACCCTGCGCCGCGACATCGCCTTGATCCAGAGCGGAGACCAGACCGCCATACAGGCCTATGAGATGATCGCCGGCCCACCCGGTCCGGCATAGAGCCCACCCGCTGCCCCATCTCCGCTCCATGCCTCTGCCTTGGCCCCAAAGCCGGTCGACACCCGTCTACCGGCCGGTGGAATCGTCCCCCCGATCCATCGAGTCGCGGCCCGTCGACGGGTCGGCGGGTGAACCCAACCAGCCCTTGCGGCGGAAGTACGTGAGCATGCCGATCGCCATCGCCGCCATGAGGGTCAGGGCGAAGGGATAACCGAAGTACCAGCTCAGCTCCGGCATGTTCCACGGCGACTTCTCGGTGTGGAAGTTCATGCCGTAAATGCTCGATATGAACGTCAGGGGAATGAAAAGTGTGGCAATGATCGTGAGCACTTTCATCACCTCGGTCATCCGCTGGCTCACGCTCGACAGGTACAGATCCATCAGGTCCGAGCCGAGTTCCCGGCAGGTCTCGACGAAGTCAATGATCCGGACGGTATGGTCGTAGCAGTCGCGAAAGTACAGCCGGGTCTCGTCGGCGATGTAGGGGCAGGGATCACGCAGCAGCGAGTTCATGGCTTCACGCAGAGGCCAGATCGTCCGCCGCAGCGTCATCAGGTCGCGCTTGATCCGGTGAACGCGGGAAGCGGTCCTGCTGGTGGGGGAAGTGAGGATCTCGTCCTCGATTTCCTCCAGCCGTTCGCCGGTCGTCTCCAGCACGGGAAAGTAGCCGTCGATGACCGCGTCAATGACGCAGTACGCCAGGTGATCGGCACCCGTCTTCCGCACGTGACCGACGTCGTTCCGGATGCGTTCGCGCACCGGGTCAAACGGATCGCCGGGGCGGCCCTCCTGGAAAGTGACCACGAAGTTCCTGCCCAGGAACAAGCTCAGTTGCTCGGTCTCCAGACCGTCGCTGTACGTGGCCATGTGGGCCACCAAAAACAGGTGATCGCGATACTGCTCGACCTTGGCTCGCTGATGAGTGTTGACCGTGTCTTCGACCGCCAGGCGATGCAGGGTGAGGATGTCGGCCAGACGCGCGATCATCTGGACATCGCCGAGACCGTCAACGTTCACCCAGGTGACCGGCCAGCGATCCAAATACTCGCCCAGAACGGCGACGTCTTCAATGGTCTGCTCCGTGTAACCCTCGTTGCCATAGGCGATGACGCGAATCACCGGCCTCGACGCGAAGGGGTCGGCCACCAGCGTGCCCGGCGCTGTTCCAGGCGGATTCCGACGTCGCGGTCGCTTCTTGCGGGACACCTCTTGAACCTCGGCCGAAAATCGCGGCAACCGGCAAACGGGGCAGCTCGCCTCGCGGTCACTAAAACCTACTCAAAACCCCGCTCAGCGATCTCGATCGCCCGGAGCATGCCCTTAGCCTTGTTGATCGTCTCTTCAAACTCCTTGTCAGGCTCTGAGTCGGCCACGATTCCGGCACCAACCTGAACATACGCGTGGTGCTTGCCGAAGGTATCGCCCGGCGTGATGACGATGGTGCGCAGCGCGATACAGGTATCCATGTTGCCGGCGAAATCAACGTAACCAACGGCCCCGGCGTAGGGACCCCGCCGAGTGGGCTCGAACTCGTCGATGATCTGCATGGCCCGGACCTTCGGGGCGCCGCTGACTGTTCCAACGGGCAGCGTGGCTCGCAGGGCATCGAATGCGCTCTTGTCCGCCGCAAGCTTGCCGCGAACCGTGCTGCTGATGTGCATCACATGGCTGTAGCGCTCGACGGTCATGATCTTCTTGAGCTCGACGCTGCCCAACTCGGCGACGCGGCCAACGTCGTTGCGGCCCAGGTCAACAAGCATGATGTGCTCGGCCCGCTCCTTCGGATCGGCCAGCAGCTCCTCCTCGAGGGCCTGGTCTTCCTGCTCGTTGCGGCCGCGACGCCGGGTGCCGGCCAGCGGACGATTGGTCACGATCCCGTCCTCGACGCGGCACATGATCTCGGGAGACGCCCCGACCAGAATCACCCGCGGCGTCTTCACGTAGAACATGAACGGCGACGGGTTCACGACCCGCAGGGCACGGTAGATATCGAAAGGCTCGGCGGCCGTCTTGACCAGCAACCGCTGGGAAAGCACAACCTGGAAGATGTCACCGGCCCGGATGTACTCCTTGCACCCCTCAACCGCCTTCTCAAACGCTGGGCGCTGGAAATTGCTTGCGAAGGCAAGGGCAGGATCGCCGGAAGGTGTCACACGCCCGACACGGGTCAACTGCGGAGCAGCCAGCCTCCGGACCATGGCCTCGATCCGCTCACACGCCCGGTCATACCCACCCCGGACCCCCTCGCTCTCCACGTGGGCGTGGCTGATGACCAGAATCGTCTTGCTCGCATGGTCGAATACCACCATCGTGTCGTAGATGTTGAACAGCAAATCGGGCAGATGGCGATCATCCGTCGGGGGCGCCGGCAGCGGCTCGTAGTAGCGAACCGTGTCATAACTGGCATAGCCGACCGCCCCACCAGCGAAACGCGGCAAGTTGGGTAGATGCACGGCGCGATATGAGGCCACCAGGTCGGCCAGCCGCCGGAGCGGGTCGCCGGTGCTCTGCTGCTGACGGCCTTGAGGACCTTCGATGGTCACTTGGTCACGTGTGGCTTCAAATGTCACCTGCGGATGGGCGGCCAGGAACGAGTACCGGGCCACCTCGACACCACCAACCACACTCTCGAGCAGAAACGCGTACGGACTCTCCGGGGCGATGGCCGCGAAGGCCGTTACCGGGGTCAGATTGTCGCCCAGCAACTGGCAGTAGACCGGAACAGCGTTGCCACGCTGGGCCAGCCGCTCAAACTCCGCGAAATCAGGGAAGTACTGTGCCATGGACGGCATGGTAGCCCCCAACGCCGGGTACGGTCAACCGGGCAGGTCTTGCCCACCGACGGATCAGGCG
Source organism: Planctomycetota bacterium (assembly GCA_022711465.1). Classification (GTDB taxonomy): domain Bacteria; phylum Planctomycetota; class Phycisphaerae; order UBA1845; family PWPN01; genus JAGNEZ01. The sequence goes on from JAKLEZ010000001.1 coordinate 147,547, forward strand.
GGTAACGTAATGATGATGTACGAAGTCAGAATCAAAGCTCATTTCTGCGCAGCCCATCAGGTTCCGCTCCCAACCGGCACCCTCGAGCCCCTCCACGGACACGATTGGGAGGCCGAGGCCGTCTTCCGCGGACCGCAGCTCGACGCCAGCGGCATTCTGATCGACTTCACGACTGCACAGAAAGCGCTTCGCCAAGTGCTCGTTCCGCTGGAACACGCGGTCCTGAACGGCTCGCCCTTCATGGCCGGCTTGAATCCCACCGCCGAACTGGTCGCCAAACGCATCTTCCAGCGCCTGGCCGAGGCAATGGGTCACCCGGCCACGTTGGCGGCCGTGTATGTCAGGGAAGCACCCGGATGCGTGGCCGGCTATACTGCAGAATCACCCCAATCTTGACGATATAACCTCGGCAGTCTAACATCCAATAGGATGCTCGAGAGCAAGGACTGATCGCTTGATCCCGGCGATCCTGCAGCGAAACCATGGTTTGCCAACGATGCAAGAAGCAGACGGCCACCGTCCACCTGACCGACCTGGTCAAGGGTGAGAAACGCGAGAAGCACCTCTGCGAGCAGTGTGCCGCCCACGAAGGCGTCACCGTCAAACAGCACATCTCGATCAACGACGTCCTCAACTCGTTCCTGATGTCGCAGACCGGCGTTCAGCAACTGGCCCAACTCAAGTGCCCGGACTGCGGGATGTCGTTCGTCGAGTTTCGCAGCCAGGGCCTGCTGGGCTGCCCGCGCGACTACGACGTGTTCGGCGAGGTGCTGAACGGCATGATCGAACGCGCCCAGGACGGGCATACCCAGCACGCCGGCAAGGCACCCGGGCAGTCCAAAGTCGTCGACCCTCGACAGCAGAAGCGGCTCCGGCTCCATCGGGAGCTGCGCGAAGCGATCGAAAACGAGAAGTACGAGCTGGCCGCTCAGTTGCGCGATCAGCTCGCGGAGTTGGACGCCCAATGACCCTCGACGAACTGGCACGATCGACCGGCGAATGGCTGGCCACCGGCGGCCCTCTGAGCGACGTGGTCATCTCATCACGCATCCGTCTCGCTCGGAACGTGGCCGACCAGCCGTTTCTGAGCCGGGCCTCTCGTGAGCAGCGAACGGAAATCGAACGCACCCTCTTCGAAGCAGTCGCCGCGTGCAACTTCGGCCAGAGCACCTTCTACATCGATGTAGACAAGAGCGATCCACTCGACCGGCAGCTTCTGGTCGAACGGCACTTGATCAGCCGGCAACACGCCGACGCGGAGGGCAGCCGCGGCGTGGCCATCGCCTCGAGCGAGACGTTCGCCCTGATGATCAACGAGGAAGACCACCTCCGCATCCAGGTCATGCGCCGAGGCCTGAACCTCGACGAGGCCTGGGAGGAAACCACACGCGTGGACAGCGCCCTCGAATCGCTCGTCGATTTCGCCTATCACCAGCGGTACGGCTATCTCACCGCCTGCCCCACCAACGTCGGCACCGGCCTGCGGGTCTCGGTGATGCTCCACCTCCCAGCACTCAAGCTGACCGGTGAGATGGAAAAGGTCTTCCGGGCGGCCAAAGACATGCGGCTCGCGGTTCGCGGCCTGTTCGGCGAGGGCACCGACGCCCTCGGTGACTTCTTCCAGGTCTCCAACCAGGTCACCCTCGGCGAGAATGAGGAGGACATCCTCTCCGCGTTCAAGGCCAACGTCATCCCCTCGGTGGTCAAGTATGAGCAGGAAGCGCGACGCGTCCTTCAGAAGGACCAGCTCGCCATCCTGGACGACAAGATCTGGCGGGCATTCGGATTGCTCCAGAACGCCAGGACCATGAGCACCGAGGAGGCCCTCTACCTATTGTCCCATCTCCGCATGGGCGTGGTCCTCAAACGCGTCCAGAACGTCAATCTGGACGCGATCAACGAACTATTCCTCGCCATCCAGTCGGCCCATCTGCAGAAGCGCCAGGGAACCAAGCTGGACGGCGAACACCGATCCATCCTTCGCGCCCAACTGATCCGCGACTGCCTCGCACGGGCAACGACCAACAAGAACTGACGCCCCCCTCCCCCGCTCAGCACCCGACTTCGGTCAGCACGCGACCCACCCATGCGGGCGTCGATCGCCGGGCCGCCTCCAGATGCCGCCGCCGGCTGAAGTAGTACACGGCCAGGCCCCCTTGAAAGAAGGCACTCAAGACGATGATCAGAGAGTACATCCCGTAGGTGACCAGCGGGGCCAGCGACTGAGCCATCCTCTCAATGTCCGCCCCCATGCCGGACAGCGAAGACGTGACTTCCTCACTGGAGAACGAGAGCATCTGCAGAAGACAGTAAATCACGATCAAGCCCAGCAGGGCCAGCTGATTCAAGGCCAGCATGCCGGCCGCTTCGGGCACACCCTGACGCATCCGAGCCGCCCCCGAGTACTCCAGGAGCCCGATGACGCAAATTCCGAACACGATACCCATATTCAGCCAACCCGGTACCCACAGCAGGCACGGAAGACTGAGCACCCCGACCGCAAGGATCGTGACCGCGGAGATGTGGGCCACCCGGGCCGCCTGACGCACCGGCCGGCGAGCGGCCACCACCTGCCGAAGCAACAGGAAATCGGACTCACTCAGCGGCGAAGCCGGCTCCACGACCGCAACGGCAGGACGGGCCGACGGGGCAACGGGCATAACCTCCGAAGGCTCGGGATCAACTACCATGCTGGATGTTATCGGCAGAAACCGGCGGTGGCGTACCACCCCATTCTTCAAGAACACGCCCTGCGGGACTGGAAGTGCCTATAACCTTCCGATATACTTAAATGGAACATGTGACGACTCAGTCCGTCCAGAACAGGAATGATCCAGGAGGAATTGACGTGGTATTGAGTCTGCCCAAGGCATGCGGCATGCGGCGAGCGAGAGGTTTCACCCTGATTGAGGTCCTCGTCGTGGTGGCGATCATTGCCCTGCTGATCTCGATTCTGATCCCATCGCTCACCCGAGCCCGCGAACAAGCCCAGGGCACCGTCTGCAAGTCGAACGTGCACCAGACGGCCGTGGCCCTGACCATCTACACCATCGACCACAAGGCGTACCCCGGTCACCATCTCACCCCAGGCCTCGCACCCGGCGCCAGCGGCTACCGCCAGTGGCAGATCCTGTGGCCTGTCCGCCTGCTGAAGTACACGCAGAAACAGAATCAAGCCTTCTCCTGCCCGTCCGCCCCGAAGGAGACGCTGTGGAACGGCAAGGACTGCCTCCTTCCCTATATGACGTATGTGACCAGATCGGACGAGAAAGGCACCTTCTCCTACGGCTACAACGACTGGGGCGCGGTCGCCAACGTCCAGGCCCCACATCGCGGCCTGGGTGGGCACATCAACGACAAGGTGCACGGCGAGCCCTCCGTGGAGAAGGTGAAAGCCCCGGCGGAGATGCTGGCCATCGCCGATAACGATGTCACCAAGGAGAACCTCTTCAGCCAAGTCTACGGGACCTGGGATACCGCCATCGATCCGTCGAACCCGAACGAGTACCCCGGCGCCCGCCACAACAAGGGAGCGAACTTCGCCTTCTGCGACGGACACGCGGAGTGGATCTCCCAGAAGAAGGCGATCGAGAAGAAGAAGCGAATGCGGGCCCGGTGGAACAATGACTTCAAGAACCACTGTGCCCAGTGGACCGACAAGGAATCCTCCATGCCTTGCCTGCCCACCGAGTGACCCGCCTGAAGACCAGGAGCCTCCTGCCGGCGTGGCTGGCCCTTTGCACCCCCGCGGCGTATGCCGAGCTTCCGACAGCCGCGTCCGCTATGCGGATCTTCGGGCCGAGCGCCACGCTGACCGTCAACACCCTCAGCGATGCCGCCGATCGTCGGCTTTTCCAGGACCATCCCCCGCGACACTGAAACCCCAGACGGTACAATGGGAGCCCCATGCCAACACTCAACCTGGACGGTGAACGGATCGAGATCGAAGTCGGGCAGACGCTCTTCGAGGCCGCGGACCGCTCCAGCCGCGCCCGGCAGGAGATCGCCAGCTCCTGTCCTCGCGCGGGCCATTGCCGCGAGTGTCTGGTCGAAGTACGATGCGGAAATGAGGCCCTGAGCCCCCCCACCGCCTCGGAGGCTTTCCTGGCTCGGCCCGAGGATCCAAACGCACCCGTGTTCCGCCTGGCGTGCCAGGCTCGCGTGCTTCAGCCCCACGCGGTGATCCAGGTCGAAACGTTCAAACGACATCTGCGGATCGTCACCGAGGGCCGGGCAGTGGCCTGCGAGATCGACCCCTGGGTCCGGCAGGCGGCCGACGGCACGCTCTGGTTCGGCGATGAGCTGATCGGAAGCTGCGAAGGCCCAATCCACGGTGCGGCGATCGATCTGGGCACGACCACAGTCGTCGTGGACATTGTTGACCTCGCCACTGGGCGGCAAGTCGCCCAGCATGCGTTCGAGAATCCGCAGAAGTACGGCGGCAGCGATGTCATGCACCGGATCTCGTACGACGCCCGGCAGCCGGGGCAGCTCCACCAGACCCTCATCGCCCACCTCAACGCTGCCTTCCGGTCTCCCTCGGTGCCGCCGCAGTCGATCTGGGCCGTGGCCGTGGCCGGCAACCCGACGATGCGCGACTTGTTCTTCGGGCTGGACGTCCAGACCATCGGACAGAAGCCGTACGTATCCCACACCCAGATCGAGTACCAGGCCGGCAGGCAGCCGAGCACCGCCCTCTGGACCGAGGCGGCCAATCTGGGTCTGGCCACCCACCCGGCGGCGCGGGTCTACGGCCTGCCGATCATCTCCAATCACGTCGGGGCCGACATGGCGGCCGTCCTCGGCACGCTCTCCGAGGAGCAGATGGCCGGTTCGTTCATGGTGGTGGACATCGGGACGAACACCGAGGTCGTGGCGGGCAGGGACGGCCGATTGCTGTGCGCTTCGTGCCCGGCCGGTCCGGCGTTTGAAGGCGGGCGGCTGGGCTGCGGCATGCCTGCGGCCGACGGAGCGATCACCGAACTGCAGCGACGCGACGGCACTTGGCGAATCACCAAGATCGGCGACGTGCCCCCACGGGGACTCTGCGGGTCGGGACTGGTGGACATCCTGGCCGAACTGCGGACCAGCGGGGAGATGGACGCACTCGGACGATTCCGCGACCAGCAGCCGCGCATTGCCGTCTGCGAGTCCTCGAATCTGTTCTTCACCCGGCAGGACGGCAGTGAACTGGCCCAGGCGAAGGCGGCCAACGGCGTGGGGCAGGCGGTACTGCTGCGCCGGGCAGGGATCACCGTGGATCAGTTGGGCACGTTCTTCCTGGCCGGAGCGTTTGCCAACAAGATGAACCTGGAGAACGCCCGGCGCATCGGCCTCATTCTACCGGTTCCGAACGAGCGAATCGTACGCATCGGCAATGCCAGCATCGAAGGGGCCAAGGCCGCCCTGCTCAACCGAGCCTGCCGCAAGCGAATCGAGCGCCTGGTCCGAACGATCGAACACGTGGAACTCGAACAGGAACCGGACTTCTTCGAGCTGTTCGTCGAAATGACCAAGATCGAGCCGATAGCACGGTCAGCCGCGGAATGATGGATACGAGACCGGCCGGGCGCCGTCAACGGAGAAACAGCACGGTTGTTCGGCAGGCGGAGGCTTGTTTCCGGCCGCCGGTCACTTCTCATTTCACGCCCGCCGCGGGAGGCGGTGTCGGCGTCTTGGCGGAGTCGAGCTTGGGCACCGGCGGGCTGAAAGTCGGATCGGCGACCGGCGGTCCGGACCGGGCCACGCTGATGTCGGGTCCAGGAGGAAGGAGGCCGCGTTCGGCCAGTCTGCGAAGTGTCGCCCCGGAGGAATCCCTGGGATCGTGCAGGAGGTGCAGGGCCTGGACATCGTAGTAGGTGAACGTCGGCGAGAAGTCGTTGATCATCCCCTCGCCAACTGGCCGGGCCGAGCCCTGCATCCGTGAGAGCAAGCCCACGCGGACGTGCCCCAGCCCCAGCGCGTGGCCAATCTCATGAGCGAGTACCCGTGGGCAGCAGTCTCGCGGATCCGGGGCCGAGGCAAGCGTGATCCTCATCGGCGGCATGAAGCACCCTTCCGGGCTCCACTTCATGAACGTCACCCCGCCGCGACCCTGCAGCTCGACCGCCTCCGAGGGCATGTACCGCACCGGCACGACCACCCGGTCCGCACCGCGCGGATCGGCGGAACCCATGCGTGCCTCCGCCGCGACCTGGTTCAACGTCCACTCTCCGATCCGCGGGCAGAGGAACCGCAGGTAAGCTTCGGCGGTTCGACCGGGCGGCCCATCGAACTGGAGGACCAGTCGCGTGCCCCGCTGCCACCGGCGGAGACGAGCATCGAGACTCATGTCCCCGCCGTCATCGGAAAGCGGGCCAGTGCGGCCGGCAAGGGCGGCGAGGATCGGTCCCGAGGGCGAACCCGCAATCACATTGAACTCGCTGGTTGAACCCGGGTCACCGCCGGAATGGCCTAGCCCGCGTCCCGCGGTCATCACTGTCGCGGTGGCGGTCATCACCCAACCAGCGGGCACGTCGCGAACGTCGACCTCGAACCGCCCTCCATCATCGGCATGGAGCGTTCGAAGGAAACGAGCGGCCTCGCCGGCGCGATCCAGAAAGAGCTCGATCCGGGCACCGGGATCGGCCATGCACACCACCCGCGGGCCGTCGATGCGGACGGGCGTCGGCACCAGCGGGTCGATGTGCAGCGGACCGCGATAGATCGGTCGCATGCCGTTTCCCTGGAAGAGGGACCGGCTCACCAGGCAGGCACCGCCGTCGCCGGCATCCGGGCAGGCCACGCCGCTGTACCGGTTGGCAGAGAAGGTGCATACGTCAAACCCGGCACTGGACCTGTCGAGCAGGCTCACGCCGTGAGCACCGTTGCCGGTGAACAGCGTGCCCTCGGCCTCGGCTCGAGCCTTGCCGAAGAGCACCAGGCCGTAGTCGGTGTTGGCCTCGATCCGGGCGTCGGTTGCCGCCAACCGGGCACGATCCTGGAGTTCGACCCCCCGGCCACCGCTTCTGGCCAGCCGCGAGCGGACCAGTGTCAGCACCGCGTCGCCGGTGGCAAAGACGCCGAAGCGCGAGGCGTGTTCGGCGACGCAGTCCGTCAGGGTCAGGGTGGCCATATCGCTCAGATCGATGTTGGCGAATCGGCCGCCGCGAATGGTTGTCCCGGTGAGGCTGACCTGGCTGCGGTTGGCCGCGACGACCCCCCACTCGCCATTCCCGTCGAGCCGGCACGCGGAGCCCTCGGCCTTGGCGTCGTCGAAGACGGCCAGGCCGGACTGGCCGCCATTGAGAATCGACGTATTGACCAGCAAGGCCGAGCCCCGACCGTGCAGCTCCAGGCCATGCGTGCGGCTGGCCGAGAGGGTGCAGTCTCGGAGGCTGGTCGAGGCCTGACCGAAGAGGGCCACGCCCGGCCCGCCGCTTGTCTCGACGGTCACGTGTTCGAGAATGATCTGCCCGTGGTCCTTGACCACGATGGCCCGCTGCGGTGCGTTGCGCAGTGTCACCGCCCGAATGGTCAGTCGCCCGTCCCCCTCGACGATGACGGCGGCCTCCCGACATGCGGAGGCGTCGAGGACAAGGCCGCCGGGCAGTCGGCTCCCGTCGATGGTCACCGGGCCCGATGTGCTCGTTCCTCGGACCAGCGGCCTGCTGAGATGAACGGTGCGCGGGGCATCGCCGAACGAACCGTAGTCGAAGGTCACGAGTCCGTTCGCGGGATCACCTACCGCCCTAACCAACGCGTTCGGCAGAGGCGCCGTTTCCGCGGATTTGGCAGAAGGCCCGCCGAGGCGACCCGGGACGGACGGATCTCCGCGAAGAACGACGGATCGGCCGGGTGCGACGGCGACCTCCGCGTCGTCGCCCGCACCTCGGGACTCGACCTGACCCCCGACGGGAATCGCGGAGCAGTAGATCCAAACGATGGCAATGACCGCCATCGCCAGCCGAGGATGAGCGATCCGGAAACGGATCGAAGGCGTGAACATGAATAGGCGATTCCCGTGTCGGCGAGACCTCGGCGATGGCTCGGCGACCCCGGGGTGATATCGGTCCGGCAGGTCACCCCCTTAACCGCCCGCTGATCGGCTTCCCACTTATTTGAACCATAGGGTGTTCGCCTGCCAGGGTGAGGGTCCGCAAACCAGTCTGCGTCCTATAAGGACGAGGAGGTGGTCATCGTTTGGCATGCTTGGGTCATCTTCGCGTTTTCGCGCGGAGCCGTATTGGCAAGATAGGCAAGCATCGATACAATGGGGCCAGATTCGAGGAGCATCGGGGGCGGGAACGAGGAGCATCGCCGATGACCGATCAGAACAATCAAGAGTCTTTCGGAGACATCCCGGTGAGCGCTCGGCCGGGCAAGACCCAACCTCGCCAGTCCGTGAAGAAGGCCAAGCGAAAACCGCTTCCGCCTTGGCGCGTCGTTCTGCACAACGATGACGTCAACGACATCGAGGATGTCGTCAAGGCGATCTGCAAACTCACGCCCTTGAACACCGAGGAAGCCGTCGCTCGAACTCTGGAAGCGCACCAGACGGGCCTGGCCCTGTTGCTGGTCACGCATCGCGAGCGCGCGGAACTCTACGTGGAACAGTTTGCCAGTTGTGGCCTGACGGCGACCGCCGAACCCGAGGCGTGAGCTTTCCGGCATCGGGTCACAAAGCGGGAGTCTCCTCCGGGGCTGCATTTCCAGCTTTCAGGATGTGATCAGCCGAACGGCCTGGCCGACCACGCGGTCAACTGCTGGCAGGACCTGGAGTTCGGCCGGTTTCGAGCTGGGGATGGTGCAGTCGGCGGCGTGAACGCGGGCGGCTCTCAGCCCGGCCAGGCGCGGATCGCTTGCCAGCTGGGCAATCAGTTCGGCCCCGAAGCCGGCGAAACCCTGGCCTTCTTCGATGACCAGGACGTTCCCGGTCTCACCCGCCGACTCGACGATCGGCTCGATATCGAGCGGATAGAGCTGGGCGGGGATCAGCAGATCACCGGACAGTTCTTCCTGCTGGCGAAGGGCGATCATAGCCGTCTCGGCGATTTCAACCATGCCGCCGTAGGCGACCAGCGTGATCTGGCGTGGGCCATTGGGCCGCAGGCGAACGGTGGGGAACGGCGAATCGGTGGCCGCGATCGTGCAGTCGGCGGGCGGCGCGGGGTCGGTCCGCCGTCCGTAGAGCGTCTTGTTCTCGATGACCAGCGTGGGGCGATCGAGTACCGCGAGCAGGGTGTGATAGAGAATGCCCGGGCAGTACCGTTTGTGGAGGGCCAGGACGCGTGTTCCGGGAACGCCCAGCAGGTGTTTCTCGAGGCACTGGCTGTGGGTGGGGCCGTATCCGCGGTAGCCTCCGCTGGGCGTCCGGATCACGAGCGGAACGGTGACCTGGTCGTCGTACATCCCGGCGAACTTGGCGGCGTGATTGACGAACTGATCGGCGGCCAGGAGCAGGAAGTCGCCGAACATGATCTCGACCACCGGGTGACGGCCGGCGAGGGCGAGACCGTTTCCGAGTCCGGTGATCGCGGCCTCGCTGATGGGCGTGTTGAAGACGCGTCCGTCGAATCGGGTGCTCAGGCCGGCGGTCACCTTGAAGGCCCCGCCGTACGGATCGCGGATATCCTCGCCGAGCAGGACGATCCGTTCGTCGGCCGCCATGGCATCGCCCAGGGCGGAGCGAATGGCGTCCACGGCGCGTTGTGGCTGGAAGTCGACGGGCTTCCACGAGCAAGCGTGGGCCGGCGATCGCCCCCCCGCAGCGATCGCCGGCCTTGTGAGTGTGGTAATCTCGACGGTGGTGCAGGGATCTATCGACGCCCGGGCGACTGCTTGTTCGATCCGCTGATCGATGGCGGCGAGAGTCTGCCGCGTTTCCAGGCTGTTCTGGGCGATGAGGCGGTTCAGCGTGTCGCGTTGGGCATATGCGGCCACCGCGGCCGGATCGCGTTCGTCGTCGCCCTTGGAGTGGGCCTTGAGCCGGTAGGTGTGGACATGGAGGATGAGCGGTTGGCCGCTCCGTCGCACCTGGTCGGCGGCCAGGGCCGCCTGGTGGATCAGTTCCGCGGGGTGCCAGGTGTCCGCCAGCCGCACATCCATGCCGAAGGCCTGGGCACGGCCGGCGACGGTTCCCGCCAGTGTCTGGGACTGGTCGGTCGACTGGGACACGCCGTTGTCCTCGATAACGATCAATAGAGGCAGGGACCACTTGGCGGCGATGTTGAGGGTTTCGTAGACGGCGCCCTCCCCGAGTGTGCCGTCGCCGATGAACACTGCCGCGATCGTGCCGCTGGCGATCAGCTTGCGGGCCATAGCCAGGCCGGCGGCGACGGGGACGATGCCCCCCTGGATCCCGTTGGAGTAGAACGACTCGCGGCACAGGTGCTGGCTGCCGCCCCGTCCGCCGCAGACCCCGGTGGTCCGGCCCATCAGTTCAGCGATGAGTCCCTCGACGTCGCCGGTGCGGGCCAGGTAGTGGCCGTGCCCGCGGTGGTTGGTGAAGATCGCGTCGCCGCTCTGAAGGGCATTGGCCACGGCCACGCCGATCCACTCCTGGCCGATGCAGGTGTGAACCGTGCCGAAGAGCTTGCCCTCGGCGAACAGGGACAACAGTCGCTCCTCGGTTCGGCGAATAGTCAGTGCCTGGCGAACGAGTCGCCGATCGAGGTCATCGAGTAGGCCGTCTGACGGCGGCGTATCGGCCGCGTTGGGTCTTTGGCTCGCGTCGCTCGGCGTGGCGACGCGGTCCGTTTCGCGGCGAGTGGTCTCGTGGCCGCGCAGGGCCTCGGTGCTCTGGGACTCCAGGACGACTGGGCTCATGCGGGGATTATCGGCGATTGCATGGCAAGGCTGAGGTTATCGGATTGTGGCCCGGACCCGGGCCCGAGTGTCCGATAATCGCAGTGATCTGGCTCCTGTTCTCATCTTGTCCACTGCACGGTCAAGGTAGCGCCTTCGGGGACGTTGGGGAACCTGACCAGGACGGTTGGGCCGTCGGCTTTCCAGGTGACTTGGAGGGTGGTGTTTTTCGTATCGGTGGCGGTGACGGACTGGGGTGTGCATCCAGCGGCGAAGAGGCGGACGACGGCGGGGGTTTCGGCCGGGCCGCGGACCAGGGCCCGGGTTGTGTTGTCGGCAAACTGTTCGCTTAGCAGGCGGTGGGTGGCATGCAGGACGCAGGGCTTGGCGGGGCCGGTTTGGGTCATGAGCGAGGTGACGTCCCGGTAGACGCCGCTCTCGCCGAGTCTGAGCTCGGTCTTATCGTGGAGCGGGAACTCGGGATCGAAGACATCGACGACCGGGCCCTGCACTGAGACTGGCTCGTGGATGGCGTGGGCGATGACGAACGGGCCGCGTCGCATGAGGAATCCGCCGGGTCTGGGGAGTCTGGCGGCGCCTCCGGCCGATCGCAGGGCGCGTTCGATGAGCCGCAGGTATTCCTCTTGGGCGACGGTGGGATTGACGAACCGTCGCGGCGAGCCGAGTCGGCGATAGAGCCAGCCCTGGCCGACCTGGCGATCCCCTTCCGCGCCGGGCTCCACGCCGAGCTCGGTCTCAAGCAGATGGGCGAGCGGATCGCCGATTGGCAGCTTGCTCCACCACAGCGAGCCGTCGGAGATTTCGCCGCCGGTTCCGAGGACGATGAGTGAGCCGCCGCGTCGGGTCCATTCGGCCAAGGCGGTGTTGATTCGCGGGTCCATCGGCTTCATCTCCTGGTAGGACAGCACGATGACCTTGAACTGATCGAGGTATCCTACATCCAGGGTACGTTCCAGGAGGCAGGCAGAGGTCGGGACGCCTTCGTTGACCAGGGGGAGGAACATGCCGTAGACGCCGTCGAGGAGGGGTGAGGCCAGTTTATGCCAAAGCAGGGTATCGGTGACGGCCACGCCGATGCCGGCTGTCGGCCGCTCGATTGGATCCTGCAGCCAGGTGCCCGACCTGGGGATCTCCTGTTGGACCTGTATGGCCGACAGGACGATGATTCGGAATCGTTCGGGGGCGGGGGTACTGCCGCCGGTTGAGTAGCCGGGCAGGAAGATGCGGTCGGGCCAGGGCATGACCTCGAAGGCGTCGACGTTAGGCAGCAGCAGTTCGGCGGCCACGCAATGGCGGTACCATTCCTCGAACTCCGACCACTTGTGGTTGGGATCGTCCTCGACGGGGTCGGTGAGCAGCCACAGCTTGCGGTTGGTGCCGCGGGTGAGCTGGTCGAAGTAGTCATAGAGGACGTAGGCCGACGCGAAGAAGGACTTATCCGGGGAGCTGTAGTTGTGCAAGGCCCAGTTGACCGGGCCGGTCCAGACCTGGCCGATGTAGCCGTCGATCTGTTCGATGGCGGTCGAGGTTCCGAGGGGTGCGACGAGGTGGGCGGCCACATTGCTGTACAGGCTGTGGACGGGGAAGACGAAGGGGATGGCTCGGCCGGTGCGTTTCTCGCCCTCGATGACGGTCTGGCCGAGTTGACGTTGGAGCTCGAGGTAGAGCTCGTTCTTGAGTTGGCCGGTGAGGAACCGGGCGGTCGGTGAAGCTCGTTCGGGTTCCCATGGCCGGTGGTAGCGTTGTTGCCAGGTCTTGCGGAAGGCGTCCTCGTAGCCGGTGTGAGCGTGGGCGAGGGGTTCCTCAGGCAGGATGGCCTGGGTGCCGATGTCGATTGACTCGGTTGCCATTTCCTGCAGGTACCGGGTCCAGCCGGGCGTAGGCAGCATGTACGGGCGGACGCCGGCGCACATGACCACGTCATTCTTCTCATCGCGTTCGACCTCGTCAGGGTGTGGGGTGCCGTCCCACTTTCCGGTCCAGTACTCGTTGGTTGCATCGGAATCGGCGAAGAACATGCGGCCGACGGTGAACCCGTGCCGGCGCCAGGAGTTGACTGTCTTGGCGAGGCGTTCGGGGGCTGCCCCGTGCTGGTGGACGATGACGCCGTCGACGGCGATCGCGAGCCTGGGGTCGTAGCCGGTATTGGTCTGGAAGACGGTCTTGCAGTTGAGGAATCCCTGGTCGACCTTGGGGGGCTCGGCTCCCGTCGTCGCCGTGATCGAATACAGCACCGCGCCAAACGAAGCCAAGGTTCGCCGCATACTCATGCTCCTGAGTGTCCGTGAATCGCGGAAGCCGACCGGGTTTCCTCACACCGGCGGTCGTTTCGATCGGCCATTGTACCCGGACCCGGGGGCGGGATGAACGCGTCGGGGAGTGTAGGTTTCTCTGCCGAACGAACCCACGGCTCTGGTGGGTCAACCGCGTTCTCGAGCCTGCCGGGGCTGTTTTCTCCCTTGATGGCGTGAGAGCCGCAGCGCCAAACGAAGCCAACTGCGTTGGCTACGGCTCAACTCGCGTCTGCGGGGAATAACACGACGGGTGTCCCGGGCAGGAAGGAGGGCAGGGCGAGGTCGTGGGTGGTGTGGGTTGGCGGAGGTGAGGGCATAGCGGCCGGTCCGGGGGCTGCTGGCACGTCCCGGTTCTGGGGATAGAATGTCGCCGGGCCCGGGCGGCGAGGAGGTAGTGCACATGGTGGGTTCGGCGGCACAATCTGAACGGCCAGTTCTCGGTGGTGTTCTGCCGGTTTTTCAGACTCCCTACCACGACGATGAGAGCATCGATTATGCCACTTTGGAGAAGGAGATCGACTGGCTGTTTGACGCGGGCGCTGACGGAATCGTGATGGCGATGGTGTCGGAGGTGCTGCGGCTTTCGACAGACGAGCGCGAGCTGCTGGCCGAGCACGCCTGTCGCCTGGGCCACGGTCTTGGGGCGGTGATCATCAGCGTTGGAGCGGAGAGCGCGCGGGTGGCGGTGCGTCTGGGGCGGCACGCCGAGTCGGTTGGGGCCACGGCGGTGATGGCCATTCCCCCGGTATCGATTGCGGCCATGGAATCGGAGGTTCTGAGGTACTACGACCGCATTCTGGAGGCGGTGGACATTCCGGTGGTTGTTCAGGACGCGAGCGGCTACGTTGGGCGTCCGATGCCGGTGGATTTGCTGGTCCGGATGCAGCGTGCGTTTGGCTCGCGGGTGCTGTTCAAGCCGGAGGCGACGCCGATCGGGCCGCGGCTGAGCGCCTTGCGGGAGGCGACCGGGGGTGAGGCGGCGGTTTTCGAGGGCAGCGGCGGGATTGCCCTGGTGGACAGCTATCGGCGTGGGATTGTTGGCACGATGCCGGGTGCGGAGCTGATCGAGGCTCTTGTCGCTCTCTGGCGGGCGCTGGTTGCGGGCGACGAGCAGCGGACCTATCGTCTTTCGCTGCCGCTGTCATCGCTCATCGGCATGCAGAGCGGGCTGGACGGTTTTCTGGCCGTTGAGAAGTATTTGCTAGTCAAGCAAGGTGTTTTCCGCAACACTCTGGTCCGCGGGCCGGTCGGGTTCATGCTCGACGAGGAGACCCGCGCGGAGGTGGACCGGTTGTTTGACCAGCTGATGGCCGCGGTTCGCGACGTCTGACCGGGTTTTGCGGGAGGGTGTTTTGCTCACCGGGAAAACAGCAAGGGGAGCACCATGGGCGTATGTGGTTGCGTGGATCTGACGGGCCAGGTAGCGGTGATCAGCGGCGGGCTCGGTGACATCGGCCGGGCGATTGCCCTGGCATTGGCCGCGTGCGGAGCCGACGTGGCTTTGGGAGATGTGCTCGACGGCTCGGAAGCGACGTCCTTGCTGGGAGAGATCGCCGCTCTGAAGCGACGGGCTCGATACGATCGTGTGGACGTGGCCGATGCCGCGGCGGTTGCGGCCTGGATCGAGGCGGTGGAAGGTGATCTGGGTGATATCACGCTGGTGGTTCCGAATGCCGCGGTGGTTCATGAAGGCGGGGTGCGTGAGGTGAGCGACGCGGAATGGCGAAGCCAGCTGTCGGCGAATCTGGATGGGGCGTTTCATCTGGCCCGCTGCTGTTCGCTGCGGATGCTGCGTCACGGTCGAGGGGGTCGGATGGTGTTCATTGGGAGTTGGGCGGGGCGTGTGCCGCACCCGGGCATTCTGGCGTATTGTGTTTCCAAGGCCGGTGTGAGCATGCTGTGCCGCTGTATGGCCGCCGACCTGGCCCGGGACGGCATTCTGGTCAACGAGGTAGCTCCCGGCTACGTCGATGCGGGTCTGAGCGGGCGGCTGTTCAAGGAGGATCCTGGTCGTCGCGAGAAAGCGCGGCAGTCGGTTCCTGTCGGCGAGCTGATCGCGCCCGAGGAAGTGGCCCGCCAGGTGGTCTGGCTGTGTGACCCGTTGAACCGGCAGGTTGTAGGCCAGGCGCTGACCATGGATGGCGGGTTGAGCCTATTCGGCCCCGGAGGGCAGCGGCGGTGAGTGATGTGAGCGGACCGATACCGGCGGACCTGGTTCCCCCTTCGGGCCTGCTGTGGGCGGGGATGGCCCGGCGTGAGATAACGCCGCCGGTCGGCATCTACGCGCGCATGTGGGGAGCCGCGGCGGGTGATGTAGCGGAGGGTATCCATCGTCCGCTGTACGCGACTGTTCTGGCGATGAGCGAGGGTGCTGACCGGCCGCCGCTGCTTCTGGCCTCGATGGATCTCGGCTGGTGGCAACGGTCGGAGGATGAATGGCACGTTCGTGGTGGTCTGATCGAGGGGCTGCATCTCGACCCGGCCCGGGTGATGGTGGCCTGCGTTCACACCCATGCCGGCGCGTCGATCTGCCTGGAGGATGCCGACAAGCCGGGCGGGAACCTGATTGGGGGCTTTCTCGATCAGGTTCGCGCGGGGTTGATTGAGGCGGCACGGGAAGCGCTGGCCCGGCTGGCTCCGGTGATCATGACCTGGGCTTACGGGCGGTGTGATCTGGCGGCCAATCGTGATTTGCCCGAGCCGGGCGGTTCGCGGGTGGTCTGCGGCTTCAATCCGGCGCATCCGGCGGACGACACGGTTCTGGTCGGGCGCATCTGTGATTCTGCCGGGCGGATCAAGGCCACGCTGGTGAACTACGCCTGTCATCCGACGACCCTGGCGTGGGAGAACCGGCTGATTTCGCCGGACTATGTTGGGGCGATGCGGGCCCTGGTGGAGCGGGACACCGCGGGTGCTCCGTGCCTCTTCTTGCTTGGTGCGGCCGGTGATCTTGCCCCTCGCGAGCAGTATACCGGTGACACGGCGTTGGCCGACGCGAACGGGCGGCGGCTGGGATATGCGGTGTTGGCCGTGTTGGAGTCCATGCTCCCGCCGGGGCGATGTCTCACCTACGCGGGGCTGGTCGAGTCGGGTGCGGCGTTGGCGGTCTGGGCGCGCAAGACTTTCGCGCCTTCGTCGGTGGTTCTGGCCGAGCGGATCGACGTGGAGCTGCCGTTGAAGCCGCTACCCGCGGAGGATCAGGTGCGGCGGGAGATGGAGTGCTGCGGGGATCGGGTGCTGGTCGAGCGTCTGCGGCGCAAGGTGCGGGTGCTTCGTCTTGTCGGTTCGGGCCCGAGCTGCCGGATGCCCGCGTGGATCTGGCGAGTAGGGGGAGCCGTCTTTGTCGGCCAGGCTAACGAGGCCTACTCCGGGCTGCAGGTGGAACTGCGGCGGCGCTTCCCGCAGGTGGCGGTAGCGGTATTGAACCTGGTCAACGGTTCGTGCGGTTACCTCAGCCCGCCGGAGCTGCACGACAGCGACATTTATCAAGTCTGGCAGAGTCCCTTTGATCGAGCGGCCCTGCCCGGTCTGATCGCGGCGTGTGAACGGACGATTGGGGCATTGCTTGCCCGAGGCGAGTGAGCGGCATGAAAGGCCTGGAGGGTTTCGAGCTCAGCGTTTTGGACTACGTGGCCTTCATTGGCTACTTCGTGGTGCTTTCGCTGATTGGCTACCTGGCCGGGCGACGGAAGAAGAGGGTTTCCGACGACTACTTCCTGGCCGGCCGTTCGCTGCCCTGGTATGTGGTAGGCAGTTCCTTCATCGCCTCGAACATTCACAGCGAGCAGTTCATCGGGACGGTAGGAGCGGCGGTGCTTTTCGGGGTATGCGCCGCGATGTTCGAATGGGGCAATCTGACCACCTTCAGCATTCTGATCTGGTTTTTCATTCCGTTTCTTCTGGCCTCACGGGTGTTCACCACGCCTGAGTTCATGGAGCGCCGATTCAATCCGTTCCTGCGTCAGCTGTTTGCCGTGGTGACGGTGATCACGGGTGTGGTTGCGTTCCTGAGTGGGGCGTTGTACGGCGGCGGCCTGGCCCTGCAGAGCCTGTTTGGCTGGAACCTGACGGTGGCGATCGTGGTGCTCGCTTTCGCTTCGGGCGTGTGGGCCATTTACGGTGGGCTCAGTTCGGCGGCCTGGGCGGATGTCTGCACGGTCGTGGTCATGGTTGCCGGCGGGATGATGGTAGCGATTCTCGGGCTTTACAGCCTGGCTCCCGAATCCGGCTCGGTGATTGAGGGTTTCCGGGTGATGATTGAGCGGAACCGGGCCAGGGAGGGTGTATGGCGCGACGCCGTGGCCGCCGCGGTTCGGAACATCACTCCGGACCAGGCTGAGTACAACCGTCTGTCGGTGATCCAGCCATCCAGTCATGCTCTGGTGCCCTGGACCAGCCTGGTTTTCATCACCTTCACGGTGAGTATCTGGTACAACGTCATCAACCAGTTCATGATCCAGCGCGTCCTTGGGGCCAAGAGCATGTACCATGCCCGGATGGGCATTATCTTCGCGGGCTACCTGAAGGTTCTGCTGCCGGTGATGGTGGTTCTTCCCGGTCTTGTGCTGTTTGCCCATCACCCCGAGGTCCTGATGCTCCCGTGGGAGCAGGCCGGCAGCCAGGCGGACAAGGGTTACGTGACGATGCTGCAGGAGCTGATTCCCAGCGGCTGGCGTGGACTGTTTCTGGCAGCTCTGTTCGGGGCGATTCAATCGACGGTCCAGGCGGTGCTGAACTCGACGGCGACGGTCTTCACGCTGGACATCTACAAGCGGTGGATGCGGCCGTCGGCCTCGGACCGCGAGCAGATTCTGACCGGGCGGATCACCTCGGTGGGCATCCTGATGCTGGCCATTGTCCTGGCTCACATGGTTGTCTGGCTCGGGATGGGGCTTTTCGAGTACACGCAGATGCTGTATGCGTTTTTTGCCCCGCCGTTTGGGGCGGTTTTTCTGCTGGGGATTCTGTCGCGGCGGATCAACGGAGTGGGCGCCGGCGTTGGGGCCTGCGTGGGTTTCGCGGTTGCGGTTCTGCTCAAGATTGGGGTGACTCGTCCGCCGGCGTTTCTGAGCGAGGCGGCGGTGACCTGGCTTTCGCCCTTCGGCAATCAGGCGGTTGTGACCTGGCTGACCACCGTTGCGGTCTGCGTCATCGTGAGCGTCCTGACCGCGGCCCCGCGTCCGGAGCAGGTTTCCGACGATCTGACCTTCAACTGGCGGAAGCTGAACATTCTTGGCCAAATCGGGAGCCACTGGTACAGCAGCGTTCTGCTCTGGTGGGTGTTGTTTGTACTGATGATTGTCGGGCTGATGATCATCTTCTCGGGGGTATGCATGTGAGGCACGGATCGTGGTTGCCGGAGGGTGTTGTGGGACGGCGTTGACCACGCGAGCGTCCCGCTACAGCCGGCGGCTTGGCGGTTTCGCAGGTTCGTGGGATCAGGCGGAAGGGGCGGGCTCATTCGCCGGCCGGCTGACTGCTGGTGACTGCGTGCACGATGGAATCGAGAATGGCGGCCTCGGTGGTGCGGTCGCGGCCGATGGGTGTCCATTCCTCGCGGGCGATGGGCGAGGAGGCGCCCCGCCGCTCGATGGGGGTATCGCCGGGCCGGTCGTCGCCGGTTTCCCGGGCGAAGGCCGCTCGTTCGGCGGTGTCGAGGCGTTGGTTGCGGACCTGGCACTGAGCCAGGACGGAGGTTCCCTCCTGGCTGAGGATCAGCACGGCCACCTGGCGATGACGGTTCTTGCCGCCGAGCATATCACGGAGCCGTTCGGGTTGGGCCTGTTCGGTGATTTCCGCCGGGTAGGAGACGAGCCGGTCGCCGGCCGAGGCGTTGGGGTCCACGCGGAAATGCTGACGAAAGGCGCGCAGGGCCGCTGGCCGCACGTCGCGGAGGGCAAGGCCGTCGATCCGGCGAGTGGCATAGTCGCCCGGTCGCCCGAAGGCAGGCGAGCCGGCTGACGAGGTCTCGATGTCGGAGCAACCCAAGGCACAGAGCAGGCTGCTTGCCGAAGCGATGGTGAGAAGAGCGCTGAGGCGAAGGGTGGCTGTCATGAAGGGCACTCCCGGTATTGGCACGTTTGGCATTATCGGATGCGTACCGGGCAAGTCAAGGAACAGGTATACTGCCGGTCGTGAAGCGATTTCTGCAAGTGACGGTCATGAACCTGATCGTGCCGGGCACGGGTCTGATGATGCTGGGCCGGGGGTGGCTGGGTCTGGCCCTGGCGGTGTGGTTTGCGTTGGCGGCGGAGGTTGCGATTGCGGGGCTGCTGATTGCCCCGGCGGTGGTCGAGCGGTGGGCGGCGTTGGCGGTGGGTGGATTCGCCCTGGCGGCGTGGTTTGTGGCTCAGGGCCTGCTGATCAGCAGGATTCGATTCCTGCTCGATCCGGCGTTGCCGCGTGAGCTGGCCATTCTCCGTCGGCTGGCCCGAGGCTGTCTGGCCCACGGGAAATGGAAGGCTGCTCGCTCGGCTTTGCTGCTGGCCATGTCGGTCGATGATGGGGACGCGGAGACGCGTCTTCTGTGGGCGCGGTTGGTGTCCGAGACGGCGGGTGGTCGGCGGGCCTGGGCGGCGTGGCGGGCGGCCGCTCAGTATGATCGCGAGCACCGTTTCAGTGCGGAAATCACAGCCGCTCTGGAGCGATTCGCCCCGACGTAGCGCCCCCCGCTGCTGGCGACTTCCGCGGGCGAAAGGCCACAACTCGGCTCCTTGGTCAGCCGATATACAGGAAGTGGTGTATTTGCCCCCAGTTGCGCGCCGGGCCTTTGGTTGATGGGTACCTTAGGGGGTGCTACAATCGGGCGTGCGGTTGGGGGATCCCAGGTGGTCGGAGTGCGGCGTGGAGATGCTTCAGAGGAGACCCGGCCACATGACAGACGGATGGACGGCACCGCAGCAAGGAGCGGCTGATGTTCGAACGTTTCACTGATCGGGCCCGCAAGGTGATGGCCCTGGCCAACCAGGAGGCCCAGCGTTTCAACCACGAGTACATTGGGACCGAGCACATTTTGCTTGGGCTGGTGAAGGAAGGCTCGGGTGTCGGCGCGAACGTTCTGAAGAACCTGGATGTCGACCTGCGGAAGGTTCGGCTTGAGGTGGAGAAGCTGGTCAAGCGTGGCCCGGACATGGTCACGATGGGCAAGCTTCCGCAAACCCCTCGGGCGAAGAAGGTTATCGAATACGCGATCGAGGAAGCCCGGAGCCTGAATCACAACTACGTGGGCACGGAGCATCTGCTTCTTGGCCTGCTGCGTGAGCAGGACGGTGTGGCTGCCCAGGTGCTGATGAACCTCGGGCTGCGGCTGGAGGATGTTCGCGAGGAGGTTCTGAACCTGCTAGGGGCGGGGATTGAGAACGAGGAAGCGGCGGCGGGCGGGGGGCCTCCGGGTCCCGGGGGTGAAGCCAAGAAGGGCAAGAGCAAGACGCCGGCCCTGGACTCGTTTGGCCGCGATCTCACTGAAATGGCTCGCGAGGGCAAGCTTGACCCGGTGATTGGCCGGCAGCGTGAGATTGACCGGGTGATTCAGATCCTCTGCCGGCGGCAGAAGAACAATCCCGTGCTTTTGGGCGAGGCGGGTGTGGGCAAGACTGCGATTGTCGAGGGTCTGGCCCAGAAGATCGTCAATGGTGAGATTCCCGAGCTGCTGGCCGATCGACGGATTGTGGTGTTGGATCTGGCCATGATGGTGGCGGGCACGAAGTACCGCGGGCAGTTTGAGGAGCGTATCAAGGCGGTGATGAACGAAGTCCGGCGAGCCCGGAACGTCATTCTGTTCATCGACGAGTTGCACACGCTGGTCGGCGCGGGCGGAGCCGAAGGTGCGATTGACGCCTCGAACGTGCTCAAGCCGGCGTTGAGTCGTGGCGAGATTCAGTGTATTGGGGCGACCACGCTTGACGAGTACCGCAAGTACATCGAGAAGGACGGAGCGCTGGAGCGGCGGTTCCAGCAGATCATCGTTGAGCCGCCGAGCCGGGACGAGACGATTCTGATTCTCAAGGGGTTGCGGGACCGGTACGAGGCTCACCACCGCGTTCAGATCACCGACAACGCGTTGCTGCAGGCGGTGGAGCTGTCCGACCGGTACATCACCGGCCGGGTACAGCCGGACAAGGCCATCGACGTCATTGACGAAGCCGGGGCGGCCGTTCGTCTCAAGTCCATGACCAAGCCGCCGAATCTCG
Organism: Planctomycetota bacterium; assembly: GCA_022711465.1. Classification (GTDB taxonomy): domain Bacteria; phylum Planctomycetota; class Phycisphaerae; order UBA1845; family PWPN01; genus JAGNEZ01. The sequence goes on from JAKLEZ010000001.1 coordinate 168,836, forward strand.
CGGAGATCGAGCGTGAGATCGAGAAGCTGATCATGGAGAAGGATGAGGCGGTCAAGAATGCCGACTACGAGCGGGCGGCGGAGCTTCGCGACAAGGCCGAGGTCTCGCGGTCCAAGAAGGAGGAAATGCAGCGTGAGTGGCGAGACCGGGCGAAGGAAGTGGACGGTGTGGTCGACGACGAGGTCATTGCCTCGGTCGTATCGGGCATCACCGGCGTGCCCCTGACGCGGCTGGAGAAGACCGAAGTCCAGCGGTTGCTGCGGCTCGAGGACGAGCTGCACAAGCGGGTCATCAGCCAGGACGAAGCGGTTCGGGCGGTGGCCCGGGCGGTGCGTCGCTCGCGGAGCGGCCTGAAGGACCCGAACCGTCCGATGGGCAGCTTCATCTTCATCGGGCCGTCGGGCGTGGGCAAGACCTACCTGGCCAAGTGTTTGGCCGAGTTCATGTTCGGTGACGAGGATGCCCTGGTCATTCTGGACATGTCCGAGTTCATGGAGAAGCACAATGTCAGCCGTCTGATCGGTGCCCCGCCGGGTTACGTGGGCTACGAGGAGGGCGGCCAGCTGACCGAGCGGATCCGCCGCCGGCCGTATTCCGTGGTTCTGCTCGACGAGATCGAGAAGGCTCACCCGGACGTGTTCAACATGCTGCTTCAGATCATGGAGGAAGGTCGGCTGACCGACTCGTTCGGGCGGCACATCGACTTCAAGAACACGATCATGATCATGACGAGCAACATCGGGGCTGACCGCATCACCAACCAGAGCGAGTTCGGTTTCGGCAAGCGTGACGAGGAAGTCAGCTACCAGAAGATGAAGACCATGCTGCAGGGCGAAGTTGAGCGTTACTTCCGCCCCGAATTCATCAACCGCGTGGACGAGCTGGTCGTGTTCCACAAGCTGACTCACCAGGACCTGGTCAACATCGTGGATCTGGAGGTCAACAAGGTCGCCAAGCGGCTCGCGGAGAAGGGGTATCACCTGATCCTCGACCAGAAGGCCAAGGACTTCCTGATTGAACACGGAACCGACGAGAAGTTCGGAGCTCGGCCGCTCCGCCGGTCTATCGAGAACAAGATCGAAGACCCGTTGAGCGAGGCGATACTCCGCGGCGAATACGAGGGCCGTAACCACATCAAGGTGACCATCAAGGACAACAGCGACGGCGATCCGGAGCTGCATTTCGAAGGTTATGCCCAGGAGCCCCCCGTCGAGGAGAAGCCGCCGGAGCCGGTCGGCGCCAGCAACGTCAACGACGAAACCTGACGGCGGCCGGGGGAGAGCTCTCGCGTTTAGCGGGGAGATACCCCGGTGAATGGACACGACGAGCCCACGACGGCGACTCTGGACGAGGTCCAGGTGTTGCGCGATCGAGTGGCCGAACTCGAGCACGCCCATCGTGAGCGGCGGCTCATTGAAGAGTCGCTCATCGAGAGCAAGGCCCGGCAGAAGGCCATTCTGGACAACATCCTGGACATTGCCTGGCTCAAAGACCGCGACTTCCGCTACGTGGCCGCCAACAGGGCCTTCACCCGCTTGTGCGGCATGAGCACGGACGAACTGGTCGGAAAGACGGACTACGATCTCTGGCCGCCGGAGCTGGCCGAGAAGTACCGTCAAGACGATCTCGAGGTCATGCGGACCGGCGTGGTCCGCCGCATCGAGGAGCCCTTGCAGGACCTCCAGGGCCGGATCACGCGGGTTGAGACGATCAAGACGCCGGTGCGAAACGACCGGGGTGAGATCATTGGAACAACCGGCATTGCCCGAGACGTCACGGAGCGTGTCCAGTCGGAAGAGGCCCTGCACCAGCGGATCGAGGCGCTGACCCAACCGCCAGGCGAGACGTCCTCCCTGGGTATCGAGGATCTTTTCAAGCTGGAGGACATCCAGGCCATCTCGGACGCCTTCGCCGAGGCCACCGGGGTCGCTTCACTGATCACGGATCTCGACGGCCAGCCCATTACCAAGCCGAGCAACTTCTGCCGGCTCTGCCTGGAGCTGGTCCGCAGGACGGAGCAAGGCCGGCTCAACTGCATGCACTCGGACGCCCAGCTGGGCGAGATGCGACCCGACGGCCCGGTGGTTCAGCCGTGCCTGAGCGCCGGGCTCTGGGGTGGCGGAACGAGCATCTGTGCCGGCGATCGCAGGATCGCCAAGTGGCTGGTCGGACAGGTTCTGGACGAGTTCCAGGACGACGAGCAGCTGCTGCGTTATGCCGACCGGATCGGGGTGGACGTCGAGGAGTATCGGGCCGCGTTGGGCGAAGTGACGCGCATGCCGCTTTCCCGGTTCCGGCGGGTGTGCGACGCCCTGGGCCTCATCGCCAACCAGCTCTCGACGCTCGCCCTGCGCAATGTGCAGCAGGCCCGGGAGATTGCCGCTCGCCAGCAGGCCGAGCGTGAGCTGGACTGCTACAAGAACCATTTGGAAGAGCTGGTCGAGCATCGTACACACGAGCTGGCGAAGTCCAAGGAGAACCTGCTGCGGGCCGAGCGGCTGGCCGCCCTGGGCACGCTGGCCGGTGGCATCGCCCACGAGATCAACAACCCGGTCGGCGGCATCCTGCTGCTGGCCCAGTACGCCCTGAGCCGCCGGACCGAGCCGGAGGACATGGTTGACGCCCTGGAGAAAATCGTCGGCTGTGCCCAGCGATGCAAGCTGATCGTGCAGAACGTACTCTCATTTGCCCGGGCCCAGACCTCCAGCAAGGCACCGGCGGATCTCAACGTGGTGGTCCGGCAGGCGTGTGAGGCGGTGGCGGCGTACGCCGCGGACAACCACTGCAGGCTCTCGATTCACCTGGATGCAGGATTGGAGCCGCTGGCGATGAGCACCACCGGGATCGAGCAGGTTACCACCAATTTGCTTCGGAATGCGATCCAGGCGGGGGCCCGGTGCATTGACGTCCGAACGGACGGTGCTCCCGGCGGTGTTCGGCTGACCGTGGCGAACGACGGCGCCCGCATCGCCCCCGGCCAGATTCCCCGCTTGTTCGATCCCTTCTTCACCACGCGACACGGAGAAGGCGGTACCGGGCTGGGCCTGAGCATCGCCCACGGCATCGCCGCCGACCACGGCGGGACCATCGAAGTGACCAGCGATGCCGAGCGCGGAACGGCATTCGCGGTGTTCTTGCCGCGTCAAGCAGGCTCCATGGACCAGGGGGGCGGCTGATGAGCAGAGTACTGATCGTGGATGACGAGAAGATCTACTGCGACCAGCTCACGCTGATCCTGATGCGCGAGTCTCACGAGGTCCGCAGCGCCTCCAGCGTGGAGAAAGGCATCCAAGTCGGTCTCGAGTTTCGTCCGAATCTCCTGGTCGCCGATTGGCGGCTGGCCGACGGCCGTAACGGCATCGAGGTTGCCCGGGCTCTGGCCTCGGCCATTCCTGATCTACTGACCATCCTCATCACCGGGTGCCTGGTGGAGGAGATTCCGCGGGAGACGCGGCAGGGTGTTTTCCGCGTGCTGGAGAAGCCCTTCAGTCTAGACGAGGTTGTGACCACCATCCACGACGCGGCCACGAGCCCGGTCTGACACGTCGTCCCCTCCTACAGCGACTCTTCCTGCCCCGCGAGGCGTGTGATGCGCAGGGCGCGTGCACCTTTGTACTGGTAGAGCCGCCCGGCGAACTTGTTGCGATCCTCCACCTGGAGGATCAGATCGCAGTTCGCGGGCTTGCGGGTGGTGACAATATCGCCCGGCTGGAGGTTGATCAGCTCGTTGACCGTGATCATAGTCTGGCCCAGGAAGACCCGGACGCCGACCTCGGCTGACTTGAGGTGGCGGCTGATCTGTTCGCGTTGCTCGTCGCTGGCCGCCTTGCGCTGGTAGGCCAGCCAGCTCTGGGTCGCCAGTTTTCCCATCACCGGCTCAATGACGTTGAACGGCAGGCACAAGGTCATGGTACCGGCGCGGGTACCCATCTTGAGCTCGAGGCCGATCACGACCACGACTTCGTTCGGAGCGACGATCTGCACCAGATGAGGATTGGACTCGGTCTCGGCCAGTTCGAAGTTCACTTCGACCAGGTTGGACCACACCTCGGTGAGCGTGTTCAAGGCCCGATCGGTGATCCGCTTGACCAGGCGCCATTCGATCGCGGTCAAGGGGCGCTGGGGAATGAACAGTTCCGCGTTTGAGCCGCCCAGGAGCCGGTCGATGATCGGATAGACGATCAGCGGGCTGATCTCGAGACAGAACTGCCCTTCCAGGGGGCTGGTATTCAGGAGGTTGAAGCAGGTCGGGTTGGGCAGCGAGTGGATGAACTCACTGTAGGTCAGCTGCTCGATGGTGGCGACCCGGACCTCGACGATGGTTCGCAGGAAGTTGGAGAGGGATGCGCCGAAATTGCGAGCGAAGTTCTCGTGGATCGCCTCCAGGGCCCGGATCTGGTCCTTGCTGACCCGCTCGGGGCGTTTGAAGTCGTAGGTACGGACGTCCTGAGCCCGGGGCTTGACCCGGCTGGGAACCTCCGGCTCGGCGGCGGTCCCCCCTGCCCCGGCATCCACCGCGGACAGCAGGGCATCGACTTCAGATTGGTCAAGGACATCGGCCATGGGTGCGTTGCGTTTATCGGACAATTCCAGGGGGGCTCTTGAGTTCCGGTCGGATCGACGGGCCAGTCCGATAATCTCGTGATCGGCAGTCCTCACCAGGGGTATGGCCGGCCGGGGCGGTTGTGTCGCCCGAGGGCATCGGATAAGCTGCCGGCGTCGTCAATCCCATTGAACAGCGGAAGTTATGGCAGGAGGAGGCGTGCATGTCGGCCAAGAAGATCCTGATGATCATCGGCGACTTCGTCGAGGATTACGAGGTCATGGTCCCCTACCAGGCCCTGACCATGGTCGGACACACCGTTCACGCGGTCTGCCCGGGCAAGCGGGCGGGTGAGAAGGTTCGAACCGCGATTCATGATTTCGAAGGTGATCAGACTTACAGCGAGAAGCCGGGCCACGACTTTGCCCTGACCGCGACCTTCGCCGGGCTCACTCCCGAGGATTATGACGCCCTGGTTATTCCGGGTGGGCGAGCTCCGGAGTACCTTCGCCTGGACGAGAAGGTGCTCAAGGTTGTCCGGCACTTTGCCGCGGCGGACAAGCCGATTGCGGCCATCTGTCATGGAGCCCAGCTGTTGAGCGGTGCCGGCGTCCTCAAGGGCCGCTCGTGCAGTGCCTACCCGGCGGTCGGGCCCGAGGTGACGAATGCCGGAGGGGTGTACGCGCACATCGCCCTTGACGCCGCTCACGTCGACGGCAACCTGGTCACGGCTCCGGCTTGGCCGGCCCATCCCGCCTGGCTGGCGGCATTCCTCAAGGTCCTGGGGACACACATCGAGCCGTGACCTGCATGATGTCGTAAGTATTCAGGGTGAAGCCCCAGGTGGCGGGGACGACTCTGGTTGCCGCGGTGTAGGCTGGTTTCATTCCCAGGCCGAGTGCCAGCACGGAATAGAGAATCTGGCGCAGGCTGCGGGCCACGCCGACGGGACGGACGTCCACGACCTCGAAGCCGGTTCTCTGGAGCAGGCGGGTCATCGTTTTCCGGCTGAAGTAGTGCAGATGCGAGGGCGGGTGGATCATCCGCCATGTGCGTCCTCGGATTCGGGCAACCAGACTGCCGATGTCGCCGGTGGTGACGAAAAGGCAGGCGCCGGGCTTGGAAAGGTTTGCGATGTGGCCCAGGAAACGGTCCGGACGTTCCAGATGTTCAATCACGTCCCACATCACAGCGACGTCGATCGGCCCGCCGACACTCTCGGTCGTTGCGGCCAGGAAATCGTCGCAGCGGACGTCGAGTCCGAGCCGCTCGCGGGCGTAGCGAACGGCCTCGGGATTGACCTCGAAGCCGACGGTGTCGAAGGACTCTTTCGCCAGGTCCATGAAGAAGCCGTAGGCAGCGCCGATCTCGAGCAACCGTCCACCGGGGCACTGCCGGCGAACAGCGTCGAGGCGCGGGCGGAAGTTGCGTTTGAAGAATCCTTCATCGGCCAGGTAGTCCAGGTATTCGCCGCCGGTGAAGTAGTCGCCTTCGTAGAGGCGCCGGGCCTCGGCGGGCGGCTCGAGCCCGGCCGTCACGAAGCCGCACGCCGGGCAGCGCAGGAGGATGTCGAGATGGGTTTCGAAGCCGGTGCGGCCGCAGACCAGGCACGGGATCTCGGCGGCATTCGTCACTTGATCGCCTCACTCATCTTCAGCACGGACTTACCCTCGCGGAGCCGTTGCTGAAGCCAGGCGACGTCGGTGTCTTGAACGGGCTTGCCCGACTTGGCCGCGGCGGAGGCCGCCAGTCCCGCGGCCTGCCCGATGATCATGTACTGCGGCTCCATGCGCATGGACGAGTAGGCTACATGCGAGGCGGAGAAGCACACCGGGACCAGGAGGTTGGGGCACTCCGCCCGTCTGGGCAATACGGTGCTGAAAGCGATTTCGTAGGGCTTGACCCGGACCTGCATGTCACCCTCGTTCTCGAGCATGCCGTCCGGGCGCACGATCCGCTGAACGTGGTGGGAGTCGGAATTGTAGGACCCCATGCCGATCGAGTCGGGCTTCTCGCGGTCCGTCTGCAGATCCTTCTGGATCATGACGTATTCGCCGATCATGCGCCGGGCCTCGCGGATGTAGAGTTGATGCGGCCAGTGCCCGGTGTCGACGAACTCGTCCTTGGCCAGCCCCCACTTGTTCATTTCGTCCTGGATGTGCCCAGGCACTGATGGATCGTTCGCCAGGAAATAGAAGTAACCCTGCACATAGCGAAGGTGGTCGTTCCAGATCCGCTGCCGTTTGGCGTAGTCGGCCTCGGGGTACTCCCAGCTCTCACCGATGTAGTCGGTTGAAATCGGCCCGTTGTTGTTGATGTCGGTTTTGCCGTTGGGCATCATGATGATGCTGAGGATCTGACCGAGGCGGAGGTCGTTCCCCTTGATGGCCAGGTAGCGGCGTAGGATCTCGTAGCGTGCCGGATCGTATCCTTCCGGTTTGTTGAACGGGACCTGGTTCTCCCTGCGGTTGCACAAGCAGATGCGGAAGTTGTAGGCCTGGACCTTGTGGTCAGCCTGGCCGGTGCTGCCCCGCTCGCCGGGGTAGACCAGGGGGAGCAGCTTACCGTTCTGGTCGCGGCCGGGGATAGAGACGCTGAACTGGTGGAACTCGCACCGCTCGCGCACGCCGGCCAGAGTCTCGCCATACTGGTCCATGCCCTCGCGGCCCCAGGTGTAGCTCACCTTAGCCTGGGCCATGAGGTCGCCTTCGTAGGAGCAATCCATGAAGACCTTGGCGGCGAAGGTTGCGCCGTTTTCCGTCCGGAGGGTATGGATGCGGCCGTCCTTGAGGCTGACCCGATCGAGGCGGTGCCCGACCAGCACCTGGACGCCCTTTTCCTTGAGCCAGCTGTTGAGAACCTGCTCGGCGATGTGGGGCTCGAAGTACCAGGAGAGTGGCTGTCCGTAGTGCCGGCCGACGCGCACGAAGAACTCGCGGGACATACCCCCGATGACGATCTTGTTGCCGAAATCGGTGGCTCCGAGCCCGCCGGAGACCATGCCGCCGATGTGCCGATGGGGCTCGAGGAGGGCGACGGACGCGCCTTCCTGAGCGGCGGCCAGGGCGGCGATGGCCCCGCCCGCGGTTCCGCCGTAAACCACGACTTCGTAATAGCTTGGCTCAGCGGCAGTGCAGGCCGAGGCCGCTCCTGCCGCGACCAGCAGGGCGATTTGCAGGCTGGCCCTGATCACCGCCCGGGTCGAACGCTTGTTCCAGCTCGATCTCATGTCTACCTCCCTTATTGCCTCGACGAACAAGATCTACACAGGATGAGCCGGATGAGCAGGATGTCAATGGGTGGAACGTACGGGGAGGGTCAGATTTGGGCTCGGTTCGATGGCCGGGATGTGGTCGTGCATCGGGCGTCGAGCCCGTGGTCGGAAGGTGCTCACTCGTCGCTGACTGTCCCCAGCGTTTCGCCGGGGACGTCGAGCGGTGGTCGATGGGTGGGTGTGGCCGGCCGGCTGCGGTTATGGATGGCCAGTTCGCAGGCCAGGCGGATGGCGGACTTCATGCTCTCCGGGTTGGCGATGTTCCGATTGGCGATGTCGAAGGCTGTTCCGTGATCGACGCTGGTGCGGATGACGGGCAGTCCCAGGGTGGTCTGACAGGCGCTGTCGAAAGCCAGGAGTTTCACGGGGATAAGGCCCTGGTCGTGGTACATGGCCACGACGCCGTCGAAGTGGCCCTGGACGGTGCGCCAGAAGAGGGTATCGGCCGGATAGGGGCCGGCGACGTCCCATCCGACCTCGCGGGCCATGACGAGGGCGGGCTCGATAATCCGCTTCTCCTCGTCGCCGAAGAGTCCGTTCTCGCCGGCATGGGGATTGAGTCCGCAGACGCCGATCCGGGGGTTCTCGATGCCGAACCAGTTGACCAGGGCTTCGCCCATGAGATCGACGGGCTGGAAGACCCGGCCGATGGTGAAGGAGTTGCGGAGATCGAACAGCGGCTCATGGATGCTGGCCAGGGCGACTCTCAGTTTTTCGGTGACGAACATCATGGTGACGCGGTCGGCATGGAAAGCGTGGGCCAGTTTCTCGGTGTGGCCGGGGAACTTGTAGCCTGCCATGGCCCAGCTTTCCTTGCAGATCGGGGCGGTCACGATTCCCTCGAGGAAGCCGTCGCGGGCGCCCTTGATGGCCGCGTTGAGGAATCGCATGGAGGCTTCGCCGCCCTGGGCGGTCGGGTGGCGGATTGCCGGTCCGAAGACGGAGAAATCGTCGAAATCGGCCACGACCGTTCCGCTCTCGATGCGGGTCACGAGTTCGTGGGGCAGGCGGAACCAGTAAGGATTGACCTCCGCCAAATCGGCGGCGTACTCCAGGTTTTCGGCCAGACCGTAGATGATGAACCGTCCCAGGCGGCGGACGGCGGGATCGGCCAGGGCCTTGACCACGACTTCGGCGCCGATGCCGCCGGGCTCACCCATGGTGATCCCGATGAGCGGCCGCTTGCCCTGATAGCGGCGGTCGTCAGCTGTCAGGTTTTCGGGGGTGGAGCGACTCATGACATCACCACCCATTCGCCCGGAGCATGTCGACGGTCAGCGGTTCGCCCGACCCGTTTTCTTTCCACCGCTCCAGGGTGGTGACGATGGTGCGAACGAGGACATCGGTTTCCACATTGACGCGGTCCCCGACGTTCAGCGAGGCCAGGGTGGTCTGTCGAAGGGTTGTCGGAATCAAGGCGATGCTGAAGGCATGGCGTTCAGCCCGAGCCACGGTGAGGGAGACGCCGTCGACGGTTACCGCACCCTTGGGAATGATGTAGGGCATCAGGCCGTCGTCGGGCCGGAATGAGGCGACCCACTCGCCGGCGGTGCGGACACGATCCACGCGTGCGGTGCCGTCGACGTGGCCCTGGACGACGTGGCCGTCGAGCCCGTCGCCGGGCCGGAGACTGGCTTCCAGGTTCACGCGGTCGCCGACGGCGAGGGCACCCAGCGTGCTGCGGTTGAGGGTCTCCGGGACGACATCGAACTCGATGCGGGTCGGATCACTGCGAACGACGGTGAGGCAGGCGCCGCTCACGCAGACGCTGGCCCCTTCAAGGACAGGACGCCGCAGGTTGGGGGCATCGACCAGCAGGCGCGCGCCGGCACCGCTCCTTTGCATGGAGCGAACGACGCCCACGGCCTGTACGATGCCTGTAAACATGGCCGACACACCTGCGCATATCGCCTCGCACACATCCCGTTCTCTTTCCATGCTAGTCCGCATGAACGGGTAAAGTCAAGCCAGCAAGGGGTGACCGGGGGCCGGCCCGGCATGGTGGATCCAGCTTGCGCAGGAGGAGAGATTGAGACCGTGGTCCGGCCCCGGCGCCGGGGTGCCCGGCCGTCCATTGCCCGCCACCGCGGGTCGCCCCTCCGCCCGGCGCCCGGAGAGCGGCCGCCGGCCACCGATACCATCTGTCACCTCTATAAAACACCATTGACCTCATTCCGCGGGGTTGCCGGCTACGTTCGCTTGAACTGTTTCTCGAGATCGCCGAGGGTCAGATTGAGCGACGTTGGTCGGCCGTGGGGGCAGTTGGTCGAACGATCGACCAGATGGCGTTGGGCCATGAGCGATTCGATTTCCGCCGGGGAGAGCGGATCACCGGCTTTGACGGCCGCCTTGCAGGCGCACATAGCGATCAGGTCGTTCATCAGCATCTCGCCGGAAGCGGGCGCATCGCGGGCCACCAGTCGATCGAGGGCATCACGGACGAAGTCTGCGACCCGTTCGGGGCTCAGCAGGGATGGTGCGGCATGGACGGCGATGGTGCTGGGGCCATAGGGGCTGAGCTCGAAGCCGAGCTGGCCAAACAGCTCGCCATGGGACTCGATCAGGGCGACGTGATCCGGGGCCACATTGACCGTTTCGGGCAGGAGCAAGCGTTGCGACTCGAGGGATCCGCGGCTGATCTGTTCGGAGATCTTCTCGTAGAGGATGCGTTCGTGAAGGGCGTGCTGGTCGATGATGGTCAAGCCATCGTCGCTCTCGGTGACGAGGAATGCCCTGTGAACCTGAATCACCCGTGGTGCACGATTTGCCGGGCCCAAGCCGCCGACCGGAGGATTCCAACCTGGCGGATGCGGCGAGGCGAGCTGGGGGTCGGCGGCGGCTGACTCTGTCTCCCGGTCCCCGGCGGTCGTGGCTGCGGGGTGCCCTGCCGGTGTCGACGGCCATGAGGTACGGACCATCGGGGAGTGCCTGGACCCGCCGGAGCCCGACTCGGCGGACGCACCTGTGGAGGCCGGGCCGCCCGGCGGCGGCAGATGGCCTGCGGGCAGACTGCGCTTGTAGAACTCGGCGACAGATTGGCGTACTTCGCGGCGGCGGTCGGCATCGAGTTCATCCTGGGTCATGCTGTCGGAGGGATCGGGCGAGAGGGCATGCAGACCGGTGGCGGGTGCCGCGGATGGTGAAGGGGCCTGCCGGCCGCCCGCGTCGGGGCGGTACTGGGGTGTCAGATTGGCGTTGAGGAAGCGATCGCGCAGGACCGAGAGGACCTGGGAGTAGACGACGTTCGAATCCTGCCAGCGGACCTCGCTCTTGGTCGGGTGGACGTTGACGTCGACGGCGGCGGGATCGACTTCCAGGGCGATGAAGAAGACCGGGTAGCGGTTGGCCTCCATGAGCCCGCGGTAGGCCTCGCGGGCGGCGGCGGAGACGAAGCGGTCGTGGATGTAGCGACCGTTGAGGAAGATGTATTGCCACTTACCGGAGGAGCGACTATCGGCCGGCCGGCCGGCGTAACCGTGGATTTTGAGGCCGCGCTCGTCGCGAGCGAACTCGAGGAGTGAGTCGGCCAGTTCCGCGCCGTACAGATCGGCCACGCGGGAGCGGACCTGGCCCGCCGGGCGGAGGTGGTGGATCAGCCGGCCGTTGTGCGTCAGCCGAAACTCGATGCCGGGGTGGGCCAGGGCGATGCGGGCGACCTGTTCGGTGATGTGTCCCATCTCGGTCTGGGCAGTGCGGAGGAACTTCTGGCGGGCAGGGACGTTGAAGAACAGCTCGCGCACCTCGACGGTGGTGCCCGGCGGGCCGCTCGCGGCGATGATAGGTTCGACCCGGTCGCCGGCCATACGGATTTCGTGGGCCTCGTGGGCGTCGGGGCGGCGAGAGACGACGCGGAGTTGGGAGACCGATCCGATGCTCGGCAGGGCCTCGCCGCGGAAACCCATGGTGCGAATCGCGAAAAGATCGCTCTCGCCGCGAATCTTGCTGGTCGCGTGTGGAAGGACGCAGCGGGCCAGGTCCTCGGCGTCCATGCCAGACCCGTCGTCGACCACGCGGGTGAGTTTCCGACCACCCTCTTCGATGGCGATCTCGATGCGGTGGGCACCGGAATCGAGGCTGTTCTCGATGAGCTCCTTGACCACGCTGGCCGGACGCTCGACGACCTCGCCAGCAGCGATCTTGTTGACCAGGAGATCGGGAAGAACCTGAATTGACGGCATGCCAGCTCGCACCCCTGAGAGGCTCATCTCCACGATGACACTGGGCGAGTATAAGGGGCTTGCCGAACAGGGGTCAAACCAATGAAGCGGGCCTGAAGCGGTTTGCTCCAGGCCCGATGGCTTCCACTCGCGTGCGAAGAGCGGCGCGTTCAGCGTCGAGACCGGCGGCTGGGGGGCAGCGCCAGGAGGCCGACGATCAGCAGCCCAAGGCAGCTCGGTTCCGGGACGTTCACCGCCATGGGTCCGATCCCGCTACCTTCGCTCAGGAGACCGTCGGGGAGCATGAACGCGTCGAACAGGTTGCTGGACGGCTGCTCACCGAGAAGCGCGGCCAGGATCGTGTTGTTGACCAAGGTATTGGTCTCCTCGCTGGTGAGGGCATGCCCGGCGACCAGCCTGGCGTTCAGGGCGTCGATACTGGCGTCCAGGCCTGCGATCCTGGCGGATCGGCTGCTGAGCTTCTCAAATGGGTTGAACGTGCCGACCGCATCGAAGAAGGGCTTGGTTACGGCGGCGGCGGCGTCCGTGTAGATGTTGCCCGAGACCACGATCGGGCCGGCGTCGAAATCGAGGCTCTGCTGGTCATTCCCGAACCACCCTTCGGCCGTGTACGTGCCGCGGTTGGAGATCTGGAACGTCTGGTCGTAGAAACCCAAGGCGTTGATCTTCGTGTTCACGTTGATAGCCACGTTGCCCGCGGCGGTGAGATTCTGGAAGCCGGGGTCAATCTGGAAGACGTAGCTCAAGGGGTTGTTGCCGGTAGCCAGAGAGAAGGTGGCGGTGGGTATGCCTCGGGTCGTGTATCCGGCGGCGAGCCGCACGGTGCTGGCCGACGTCGCCCCGAGCGTCAGATCGGCGAAGCCGAAGTTGTAGTTCTGACCGACGTAAGGCGCCGCTGCAGCGAAGTTGTACCCTTTGCCCAGGAGGTTCTTCTCAATGCCCACGGCGCTATCGAATTGGTTGAGGCCGATGAGGAACGCCTTCTTGAGGCTGATGTCTGCTCGGACCGCCGCTGCAGGCAGCAATGCGGCGCAAGCGAGTACGGCCACGATCATGCTCTTACGTAGCGACACCATCACTGACCTCCCATTCTGCCAGGCCTGTCAGACGTGCACCCGGCTCTAATTCCATGGCGCACAAGTAGTAATGTGCATCTCCGCCCGGGCGACGTCAAGTCGACCCGGGGGTATCAGCCTAACCATCCATCGGCCAAATCCCCGGACACGTTGACGACAAGGCGGCTCCAGAAACGACGGATGTGATTCGGACACAAGTTGTTCGGGCGCGGCGGGGGGTGAACCGTCCGGTCGCCGCGAGAACATAACTCTTTGACAGGAATGATGTTAGCTGTGAACACCGCCCATCAGGGACAGGAATCGAAGCACGCAACGGGTACCTGTCTCGAACTCGTGGAGGTGGAAGAACTCGTTGGGACTGTGGACGTTGCAGTCGGGCGAGGAGAAGCCCAGCATGATGCTGTCGGCCCCGAGGATCTTCCTGAACATGGGCAGGATTGGCAGGGTGCCACCTCCCCGGGTAAGGATGGGTGGCTTGCCGTAGGTCTCGGTGAGGGCCGCGATGGCCGCCTTCATCCCCGGCGAATCGGTCGGAGCAAGGTAGGCGGCGCAGTTCGAGTGTTCGAGGATGGTCAGTCGCACGGTGGCGGGACAGGCCATCCGCACGGCGGCGTCGAAGGCTTTGGATATCTTGTCAGGATCTTGATCGCCGACCAGCCGCATGGAGACTTTGGACGCCGCCCGAGACGGAAGAATCGTCGCCGCCCCTTCATCGATATAGCCGCTGACCAAGCCGTTGACATCGAGGGTCGGGCGAGCCCCGTACCGTTCCGTGGTCGTAAAGCCCGGCTCGCCGAAGGGGGCGGGACTTCCCGTAGCGGCCAGGAGTTGAGTGTCGCTCATGCCGTGTTGGGCGAGGGCTTGGCGTTCATCGCTGGAGAGCGGGCGGACGTCGTCGTAGAAGCCAGGAATCGTGACCCGTCCATTTCCATCGTGCAGCGAAGCCAGGATGCCGGCCAGGACGTTGGCCGGATTCGCGACGGTTCCGCCGTACTGGCCGCTGTGCAGATCGCGGGCCGGGCCGTCGACGATGATCTCCTTGTAGACCAGGCCTCGGGTCGCGTAGTCCATGGCTGGTGTGTCGTGGTCATACGTGCTGGTATCGCTGAGGACGACGTAGTCGCACGCCAGTTCGTCGGCACGTTCGCGGACGAGGTCGGGCAGATGGGCTGAGCCGATCTCTTCTTCGCCCTCGATGAGGAACTTGACCCGGACCGGCAGCGGTTCTCTGGTCTCCTTCCAGGCGCGCATAGCCGCCAGGTGGGTCATGATCTGACCCTTGTCGTCCGCGCTGCCCCGGGCGAAGATGGTCTGGTCACGAATGGCGGGCTCGAAAGGGGGCGATTTCCAGAGTCTGAGGTCACCCACCGGCTGAACGTCGTAGTGGCCGTAGACCAGCAGTGTGGTGGCGGACGGTCTGCCGGGGACGGGGCCGCTGTCGCCGAGGACGGCCGGGTGCCTGGCGGTTGGCACCACGCGGGCCTCGATCCCCGCGAGGTCCAGTTGGCCGCGAATCCACTCGGTGCACCGGCGCATGTCGTCAGCGTGGATGCTCTGGGCGGAGATGGTCTCAAAACGCAGGAAGGTCATGAGGTCCGCGAGGTACGCTTGGCGTTTCTGATCGAAGGCCTTCAGGGCGGATTCAAGCAATGTGGGACTCCCTGTGCAGAATGAACATGGGTTCATTCTGTATGGCCCGTCGCGCGGCGTCAATGTTCGCCCGTTGCTCTCGGCCTTGGCGTCGGCCCGCAGGTTAGGGAGTCCCGCCATGGCGCTTGCCGAGTTGCGTCGTGAACGAGGCGGGCAATTCAGCCCTGATGCGGCCGACGCCGCGCTCGCCGTGTTGGGGGGCAGCCAGTCCTCGAAGGCACGGTTGTCCGGACGAGTGAGGGCCACTCGAGGTTCAGCGTATCGACCGTCGCGAACCGGCGGGTCCGGCCGACTCTGAGCGAGCTGGTTTCCGAGCGGCGTCGCCGGGGAGGCGCTTATGGGCATCGCTGACTGCCGCGGCATCGAAGCTCGGCTGTGCCCGGGCTAGTCCTTTGCCCCCACCTGCTGGTCGAGCCATTCGATACCCCTGCGGATCATGACCCACACTTCCCCGTGCCAGCCGTGGCCGCCCTCGTAGGTCTCCCGTTTCACCTTCGCACCGGCCGCCTGCAGGGCCTTCTCAGCTTCCTCGGCAAACCGCATGGGCGTGACCCGATCAGTTGGTGACTGGAGAAGGTAGAAAGCCCTCCCCCTGGCGTTATCGAGCGGCGGCATCTCCTTGGACTTGAAGACGGACATCGCGACGAAGGCACCGGTCGCGGGAGTGCTCTTGCGGACCGACATCGCGTAGCACGGCGGCCCGCCGCTGGACCAGCCGAGGAGGAAGATCCGTGCCGTGTCGATCTTCACCTTGGCCTGTACGTCGGCCACGATCGCTTCGATGAACTGCTCGGTTGTGAACTTCGCGGTCGGGTATCGCGACTTCTCGGTGGGCCAGACGGTCTCACGGGCCTGTCTGGCATCCCAAACCGGGGCGACGGCCTGAGCGATCAGCCAACGCTTGTCCAGGACGTTCTTGTGGATTCGGCGGACGAAAAACTGAGCATCAGCACCCCCATCACCGCCGGGCAGGACGATCAACAGGCGGAATCCCTGAGGGGGAACCTGCGGGGCTTTTACCGGCCCGACGAGGAAGTAGCGTTTGTTCGCATCGCCGCCGGCTCGGAGGTCCTGAACGGGCACGCCGGCCACGTCGGCGGGATCCGGCTGGGACTCCGGTGTCTCCGCCGCCGTTTTCGATTTCTGCAGTAACTCCCGTGCCCACTGCTGCACTTCCGGGGAAGGATCGCGCGTGCCCAACTCGAGCACATCGGCCAGTCGCGGGTGGTTGCGAGGCTTGAGCGGATACGGCAGGGTGTAGTACCAGGCCTTGAGGATCTGCTGGCGAGCCTCGACGGATTCGATCTTGGCCCAGTTGTCCTTGAGGATCGCGTATCCATGCTCGGGCGGGAGGGCGGCGAGCTCCTGACCAACCTGGAAGGCTGTGCGCCAATTCCCTCCCTTGAGCCCGGTCAGCTTCCGAGCCCAGGTTTGTTTGATCGCCGGCGAAGGCTGGCTTGCCGGCGATGGCTTCTCGATCTTCGGCGTCGCATCGGCGGGTAGCACTCCGATAAGCACAGACACGGCCAGAGCCGCCAGCCGGGTGGTTGATTTCCTTCCACGCATAGGGGTCTCCTGGTTCTCCCGAGCCATATACCGCAGGCCAAGCGTTTTCGCACGGGCGCGCGCCGAGGAACGCCGTCACTCAAGGATTGTAGACGGATCGCGGGGAAGGAAATTGCGGTGGTCGGGCGTTTTGTCACCGACCGGCCGCACAGCCAAGTGGTATCGCCGCATGGATCCAGAAGCCGGTCACCGGACAGGGAAATCTCGAGAATCGCTCCCGCCCAGAGCCAAGCAACCGCATGCGAAGGAGTTCACGGCATCGCCGAACCCCAAGAGACTCGGTGAGCCCCGTTGGCACTGGCCGGAACGGCTTTTCCGTTCCATAATGCGCGCCCCTCTCGTGGTCTGGCGGCCCGCCCCTCGTCGAGGGCGGGCCGCAGGCAGCGCGCGGGAGATGACCGGCGATGGCTCGGTCGAACGAAGGAGGTCCGATGATTCGACTCACCGCTTGCGTGACGTACCTAGGGTTGGCCCTCTCCCCTTATCTCCCACTGGTGTTGGCCCAGTCCTGGCCGGACCTCACCGTCTGGCAGGAGGGTCGCAGCCGCCGCGAAAGCTCCAACGTTTATCTTCCCAAGGACATCAGGAACCCGCTGAACAACGACGACTGCGTGATCGAGATCGGACCCGGCAAGACCCACGTGTTGGCCGATCTCAAAGGCCCCGGCATCATCACCCACATCTGGATCACCTTCCTCCAGCTCGAAGGCTACGAGGGGGTTCCCGGAAACTCCGCCAGTCCGCAGGATATGCTCTTGCGTATCTTCTGGGACGGTCGTGAGCGTCCCGAAGTCGAGGCCCCGCTCGGCGACTTCTTCGCCAGCGGCTTCGGCCGCCAGATGCCCGTCATCAGCGTCCCCGTCGTGGTTGAGGATGCCGACAGCTACAACTGCTATTGGCGGATGCCCTTTCGCAAGTCCGCCCGCATCGAGATCATTAACCAGAGCAAGGACAAGAACATCAACTGGTTCTACTACAACGTGGACTGGATCGAGAAGAAGACGGTCCCTGACAACACCATGTACTTCTGCGCCAAGTACCGCCAGGAATACCCACAGGTGGCCGGCCGCGACTACATCGTGCTCGACGCCGACGGCCCGGGCCACTACGTCGGCGCCGTGCTGTCGGTCCGGACCCGCAGCCCGCAATGGTTCGGCGAGGGCGATGAACTCGTCTACATCGACGGCGAAGAGTCCCCCTCCATCCGCGGCACCGGCACCGAAGACTACTTCCTATCCGCCTTCGGCCTCAAGGAATGCAGCACGCCCTACTTCGGCGTGCCATATCTCAACACCCAGGTTCGCATCGTCGGCCAGCGAACGTGCAGCTACCGCTGGCACCTGTACGACCCCATCGTCTTTGAGAAGAGCATCAAGGTGGCCTTCGAGCACTACGGCTGGATGACCAAGGATGAGAACCCCAAGTACGAGCAGCTTAACTGGAACGAGCGCGAGGATGACTTCGCCAGCGTCGCCTTCTGGTACCAGATGGGTCCGGCCAAGGACTTCGCCCCGAGTACAACCGCCGAGCAGCGCCGACTGCCCAACATCGAGAGGGTCGTTGTCTGGGGCAAGGACCTGCAGGGCCAGGCCTGTCACAGCCCGGGCGAGACCAAGCTGCAGAAGGGACCGGAGTATCGCGAATCCGGCAACCAGCTCGTGTTCTCACCCTCCGACGAGAGTGGGGCGTGGATTGAAGGCCAGTTCGAGATCAAGGAGAAGGAGCCGCTCCGCCTGCTGCTGGTCATGACCAAGTCTCCGGACGGGGGCATCTGGCAGCCGTCGCTCAACGGCATCAAACTCGGCAAGCCGATCGACCTCTACGCCGCGAAAGTGGAGGTGCCCGAGTTCCATCTGATGGACTTCTGGCCCGATCCCGGCCGGTACGCCCTCCGGCTCGAATGCACGGGCAAGAACGCCAACTCCTCAGGACGCCATCTCGGCCTGGACAGCATTCGCCTGCGTGAACGCCGGCCAAGGGTCAAGGAGTATGGCCACGAGAAGAACTGGAACTGGAAAGAGAAGCAGGTGCTGAACAACTACTGAGCCGGCCCTCGCCGGCCGTTGGAGATGGCCTCACGACGGACGAGACCCTGAACGGGCACAGTCAACGAGGACAATCGTCGCCTGGCAGAATGCCGGCACCGCTGAGGCAGCTTCGGAAAATCGCCATGTCCTCCTGATCCACATAGTTGTTGTCGTCGTCGAGCAGCGCGTCCTGGCAAGCGATCGACGGCGGCTTCAGGGTGGCACCCGTCAGGCAGGCCTGGAGATGGGCGAAGTCCTCCAGATCCACGTCCCCGTCGCCGTCGAAATCGGCTCTCGCCGGGGGATTCGCGGGCGGGTACAGCGAATACACCCGGTAATGGAACTCGGTCCAGTCAGATTCCGAGGAGGCGTTCTCGATTCGTATGGCGAGCCAGCGCTGGTTGTGGGTGAGGGCGGGCGGAATCATGAACTCGGAATCGCGGAAGCGATGCGAGCTATTCGATCCTGCGTCATACCAGACGCCTGCCAGGACCTCGTTCACGTAGACCCGGGCGGTCTGGTTGCCCGTGCCGTAATCCATGCGCCGTCGCAGCAGAACCGAACGACATCCGCGGGCGATCCCGACGGTGAACGCCGACTGCCCGACGGAGACGGCCAGGTGTCGGCCGCTGTCCGAGAGGGTCACGTTGTCGTCATCGCCTTCGTAGGTGTGGGTCAACGTGATCCAATCGCCGCCCTGGATCACGGCATAGGCATGGGCGGCCTCGGATGCCGAGTCCCCAACGTCAAGCTCGTCGGTCAGGATCGCGGTGACCTCGGGCCGCTTGTAGCAGAAGGCCACCGACGCGATGTCATTGTTGAAATCGTTGACCGCACCGTGCTCGATGCCGACGCGGATCGAGGCGTTGAACGGGATCAGATCACTAAGGAAGAACCGGTAAGCGACGGTGGTATCGCCGGACGCCATCTCGTGAACCGGGTTGCCGTGCACGGGCAGGGTGAAGGTGCCGCGGTTGAAGTACCATCCTCCGTTGAAGAGGTCCTCGGTGCCGGTGCCGTACAGGGCCGGGGTGAGGGCGCCGTCCACATAGATCCGCTCATCGCCTTCGAGGTAGCCGCGGTTGCCGTCCGAGCTGTGCATCATCTCCACGACCCCCACGAAGTGCCCGGTGCCCGTCTCATCGAGGATGGTGTAATCCCTGCCGGTGGTGGTGGGCGACTCGCTCCGGTGGAGGGCGTGGAAGTAACCGAGGTTTTCCGGCATCCGTGCAGTGGGCGTATAGCGGAGCAGGAACTCGGCGGAACTGATGGCCTGCGTGCCTCCGTTGACGAGTTGCACGCGGGCTCCGGTCGCGAAGGGCATGGGGAAGTAGCAGTAGAGCGTCTCATTCAGGATGCCGACCGGCAGGGCCTTGACCCGGGCGGGTCCGGTGCCGGCTCCAAAGAAGAGCGCCAGCGGGGCGTCGACCGCCGGTGTCGGCTCATTGTCCCAAGAGATCACCAGCCGGCTTTTCTGGAGAATCTCGCGGAACGGCCCGGTTGGGGCGACGTAGTAGTCGAAGGTGCGCGTGCCGCTCCATGTCTGGTTGGTGATCGCATACTGATGAGCCGACTCGGAAGCGGGGTGGCCGACATCGAGTTGGTCGGTCGGGCTCGACTGGCCGGCCACCTGGCTGTAGATCCAGTAGTAGAACTCGTTCCAGTCGAGGCAGGCACTGACGAAGCGGATTTCCACACTGAGCCTCGACTTGCCGGCCGTCAAGCTGGCGGGTAGGTCGAAGACGGCGTCGAAGAACATACCGCCGCCGGACCCGCCCGGGGTGTACCACTCACCGGCGGAGAGCCCGTCAATGTACACCGCACCTCTCTGGTCACAGATGCCGTAGTCGATTCGGCGGACCAGTCGCACACCCTGGTTGGCGGGGTCGATCGCGACGCGGAAGTTGACCTTGCCGGTGAAGGCCCTGCCGTCGTCGGTCACGGTCGTTTGGTCGGGAACCTGCATGCCCGGAAGGCGGATCTCGATACCCTGAACGGTACCGGCACCAACCAGTTCGCCCAGCGTGACCGTCTGCCCGGCGGCGATGGTGACCGTTCGGCTGAGACTCTGGCTGCCGGGGGCGGGATTGACACCGGCGTTCTGCCAGAGTGTTCGCGCGGCGGAGGAGGCTTCTCCGCCGGTGAAGGTCGTGATTCCCGAGTCATCGGCGTACATCTGGTAGGTGATGTTGTAGTAGTGTCCGACCCCGGTGGTGGTGATGCGGCAACCGGTGCGAAACGGAATGGGCAGATAGCAGATGAAGCCGCCGGAGGAGACCATGTCGTTCCCGACCAAGGGCGAGAGGAACGGCGGCACCGTGCCGCTGAAGAAGTCGCCGAGGGGCATTTCGACAGCCGGGGCCATGGCCTGTTCGAGGTAGATGCGCACGAAGCCCGTCGAACTCTGGCCGGTCATCCAGATGCGATACACACAGCCGGGGCCGAGGACATCAAGCAGGACTTTCTCCTCTCCGACAAGGGCGCGATAGTGGCCGGTGTCACCATTCCCACCGGACGGATCGTGGCTGGACGCCTGGCAGGTTCTGACGGCATCCCGAAGTTCCATGAGGCGGCCCCACTGGGTCAGGGCGTCGAGCCCGACGGGCTCGCCGCCCGACACCGCGCCGGCCAGCACCGGAAGCAAGGCGGCTGCCGTGACCATGGTGCCGATCATCCGCGTCGGCTGGGATGGAGCCATCCTCGCCCTCCTCCCGCAAAACCGCCCCAACTTGGCGCACAAAGGGAATACATCCCCACTGACTCCGCACGCTGATTGCCATTATAGCTGAAGGGGCGACTACTTCGGAAGGATACGGGCTTGGGGGTGGAAAGGAAGCGATTCACTTGGATCCTCCGCACCCCGGGCGAGTCCAGCACGATGGCGATCTCGCCATCACCTCGCGCCGGACAGCCTGCCCGCCGTGGGTGGTGCGTCACCCCAGCGGCAGGATCGCTGCCCTGGACTCCGTCGTGACGACGGCAGCCAGGGCCCTCTCCCGCAAAATGACCGTTCCGTGACGCAAAACGGGAAGTCATTTCGCTTGACGGTCCGACTCCATTCCAGTATAGGGGAATGAGGAGGAGCTCATTCTGAGAGCCCGCGGGGACCTTCGGGAGCGAAGGGGGGCGTCTGGCTCACTTCCGTTTCCGCAGAGGTTACGCATCCATGATCCGGTCCCCTGGAGATGTCCAGCAGGGCTCTGTGCTGTAAAGCCCTGCGAGGCCATTCCGTCGTCGCGTTGGGGCACCATGGCTTTCGCGGCAGCATCTCCTCGTTGACTTCGGGGGCCGGCCGGTCTTTGCGCAGGACACGTGGTGGCATGCGGAGGGAAAACAAAAGTGGACAAGATGTCTGACGTCTGAAAACGAGTCGATGGTTTTTTTGCTCGAGCGGGGTGATCCCTGGTCAGTGGGCACGTGCTTGCTTCAGGCGCCTCGCGCAAGCTAGATGGGAGGACATATCATGAAGCACCTCACGTTAGCGGCGGCCTGCATGGCCCTCATGGCGGCGCCCGCTTTGGGGGACTGGGCGGACGACTTCCAGTCGTACGCACTCAACAGCACGCTGGCCGGTCAGAACGGCTGGGCTGGGTGGGACGGTGGCACCGCGAACGCCATCGCCAGCGACGAGCATGCGAAGTTCGCAGGCGACAAGGCGGCCAAGCTGTTCCAGAACGATGACTTGGTCTGTCAACACAGCGGATACACCAGCGGTGGATGGGTGTACAGCGCCAAGCAGTACATCCCCAGCAGCCAGAAAGGAGCCGGCAGCACCTTCTTCATTCTGATGAACAACTACAACGTTGGCGGTGCCAAGGGCTGGGCTGTGACATTGAAGTTCAACCTCAACCTCGACCTGGTGTTTGACATCGAGGGCGGATACGTTCCGGTTCCCATCACCTACGACGCATGGATGGACATCCGGGTCGAAATCGATCTGGACCGCAACCTCCGGAATACCTACTACGGGGGCACGCTGGTCGGCAGCGCCCCTTGGTATGACCGCGACGACCCCGCCAATCACGCCAAGTCGATCGCCGCATTGGACCTCTGGGCCGATGTCGCCGGCAACCCCGTGTACTACGACGACTTGTCGATCACACCCTGGACTCCCACCCCGCCGCCGGTGCGAACCGACGACTTGACCACCTATCCGGGCCGCGAGGCGCGATACCTGGTCAACCTGGGCCGGGCATTCGGGGACACGAGCGTCACCGGCACCGGCATGCCCAGCCTGCTGCATGAGATCACCAGCGGAGGTGGAAACCAGCAGCCCTGGTGGCGGATCAACGACGGCAACCCGCACGGCAACAGCGTCATGGTGACCTTCAGCGGCAGCAACCCTGACTTCTTCGGGTACAAGTTCAAGCTGCCTGCCACGGTGAAGCAGGTCGTTTGGTGGAATCAGGCCTACTTCTATTGGGAGGATGGTGGGACTTTCGCAGCCACGCCTGAGCTGCAGTACCTCGATGCCCCGAACGGCACCTGGCAGACCATCGCCGATGTGACCTGGGACCGGGCGTACCTCACCACCTACGGCCCCGGTTGCCGGAAGTACGAAGTCACGTTGAACACCCCGGTCGAACATGCCTGGGGCATCCGCTTCATCGGCAACGCTTCGGAAACCCCCGGCCCGGGTTCGAACGCGGCGGTGGATGACGACGGGGATATCGCGGGGGCAGGCTTTGTCGGCGTCACCGAGATGACGCTGTACGGCGAAGTGGAATTGGGGGCCCTCGACCTGAGCAACAATCTGGCCTTCGGGGCCACCGCGATCGCCAACGACTCGCAGTACTCGAACTGGGTGAGCCTGACCAACGGCGCCACCGAGGAAGGCAACTATGACACCACGTGGAGTCCGGCCCATTCCACGCCCGCTCACGAAGACTACCTGGGCGTCATTTGGGCGACTCCTCAGAACAACGTGGCCGCGATGGGCGTCACCTTCGCCGGCTTTGGGGACGGCGGCTATTTCGATCCCTGCAGCAACCTGCGTATCGAGTACACCACCGACGGGAGCAACTGGATCGCGGTCAGCGGCCTGGATCTCGGCCGCTACAGTGAGGATTGGACCATCCTGCGGGCATCCAGTTGGGGCCCCGACACCTCCTTCCTCTTCCGTTTCGATCCGGTGAGCGGGATCACCGGCCTGCGGATCATCGGCAACCCGGACGGCTACAGTGGCGACGCCGATGGATTCATCGGCGCTTCGGAGTTGGAGGTGTTTGCGAACAAGGTGACCGGCCTGTCCTCCGCGAAAGCGGTCCAGCCGGCCTTGAGCCATCGCATCGTGAACACCCTTCAGTACGTGTGGACCATCGTCGCGCTGTGAGCGGACGTCATGAAAGGAGCCTACCAATGAGAACGAAGACAATCGTAGCTGTATGCCTCGCTGCGTTGGTGGCCGGGACGTCTGCCCAGGCCGCCGACCTCACGACCTACCCCGGCGTCGAAGGACGCTACATGGTGAATCTCGGCCGCAGTGGGGGCCAGACGGCCTTTGAATGGACCGGCTTCCCCAGCGGCCTGTTCGACTATATCAGTCACCTGCACGGCGCCTCCTGGACGATGAACGACGGTGACATCAACTCCTACTGCGATACCTACGGCGGCCCGAATCCGGAGTTCTTCGGATATCGGTTCAAGCTGCAGGCCAAGACGGTTACCGGCCTGGCCTACACGAACCGGACGTTCTGGGACGGCGGAACGTTCAGCGCCACGCCGGATGTGCAATACCTGGACGACGTCCACGGCTCGTGGCTCACCGTGCCCGCGGCCAACGTCGTCTGGGACACGCCGTATCTCACGACCTACGACGGCGGCAGTCGCCAGTACAACATCACCTTCGCCACGCCTCTGACCAACGTGTGGGGCATCCGCCTGTACGGCGAGTCTGCGCCGGCCCCGGTGGTCGATCCTCCGGTCGGCGATCCCGGCGGGTTCGTCGGCGTGGGCGAACTGACGGTCTACGGGGAACTCAACCTCGGCGAGCTCAACCTGCAGAAGAACATCGCCTTGGGGGCGGCCCCCTACATGAGTCACTTCAGCTCGTGGTCCGGGCCGGCCGAGAAGCTGACCGACGGCGATCTGACCTCTGCGGTCGACACCTTCGGTGCCCGAGGCGAGGATGCCCTGGGTGTGCTGTGGGAATCGGAACAGTTCCATGTGGCCGCCATTGGCGTGATGCTCAACCAGTACAGTGACGGCGGCGTCTTCAGCGATGCCTGCACCCACCCTCTCCGCGTCGAGTACACAACCGACGGCAGCACCTGGACGGAAGTGACCGGGCTCGACAAGGGCCGGTACACCGACGAATGGACCAGCATCGGCCGGTGGGGGTTCAACCCGCAGGTGGCCTGGCTGTTCACCTTCGACGAGTTGAACGGCATCAAGGGTCTGCGGATCATCGGCAACGGCACGCCGCGGGGCGGTGATACCGACGGATTTGTCGGGGCTTTCGAGCTGGAAGTGTTCGGCAACCCGTTTGTGGGCCAGATATGCGACTACGACAACGACGGCGACGTGGACGGCATGGATCTGGCTCTCTTCGTGCAGACCCCGGAGGCCGTGGCCTGCGTTACGGGGCCCACGATTGCGGTGAACGCGGCCTGCAAGACCCGCGACCTGGACAAGGATGGCGACGTGGACCAGATGGATTTCGGCGTGTTCCAGCTGTGCTACAGCGGTTCGGGGATCCCCCTGAACCCGCACTGCGGCGAGTGACCCTCGCGGATCGGCAGGAATCCTGAGCCTTTTTGCCGCGCGACGAGCCGTCGGTTCGCCGCGCGGCTTTTCTGTCGCCGTCCGGGGGCGAGAGAATCCCGCAGCACCGACGCCGCGTCTCCGGCCGGCGAACCAGGGGACAGCGATTGTCGCTCTCTTCCGCTCAATCCCGGGTCGCGATACGTTCCACTTCTTCGAGCGTGGTTGTGCCGTCGATCACCTTCCTGCAGGCACTTTCCAGCAGGCTCTGGTAGGTCCATTCGCCGGCGGCGCGGCGGATGTCGTGGATGGTCTTGGTGGTCATGAGGGCGTCGCGCAGGTTGTCGTTGAAGTTGAGCAGTTCGAAGACCGCGGTCCGGCCCCAGTAGCCGACATTCATGCACCGGCGGCAGCCGACGTTGGTGTGCAGCAGATCGACACCCTGGCTCTCCATCTTCATCTTGACCAGTTGGCTGGGTTTGGGCCGGTAGGTCCGCTTGCAGTGCGGGCAGAGCACGCGGACCAGCCGTTGAGCCAGGCACAGCGAAATCGAGTTGGCGATCATGTAGGCCTCGGCGCCCAGGTCGAGCAGCCGGAAGATGGATCCGATGGTATCGCGGGCATGCAGGGTGGTGAGGACCAGGTGTCCGGTCATGGCCGCCTGCATGGCTGTCTGGGCGGTCTCGCGGTCGCGGATTTCGCCGACCAGGATGACGTCGGGGTCCTGCCGAAGCACCGACTTGAGGATGTGACTGAAGGTCAGGCCCTTGTCGTTGTTGGTTTGGATCTGAGTAATACCCTCCATGTGGTACTCAATCGGATCCTCGATGGTGACCACGTTGCGGCTCTTGGAGTCGACGGCCCGGAGGGCCGTGTACAAGGTCGTTGTCTTGCCGCTGCCGGTCGGACCGCTGACCAGCATCATGCCGGCGTCGAGTTGGCAGAGTCCGCGGATCTGCTTGAGCATCAAGGCGGAGAGGCCCAGTTCCTCGAGGTGGGAGGGGACGCCATAGCTATCGAGCACTCGAAGGACGAGCTTCTCGCCGTGCATGGTGGGCGTCAGCGACACGCGGCAGTCGATCCGCCGGGTGGCCTCGATGGTCATGCTGCCGTCCTGGATGTTGTGCTTTCCGGTGATATCGAGCTCGGACAGGACCTTGACCACGCTGAGCAGCGACCGGGCGACGCCGGCCGGCAAGAGGACAACGGGGACCATCTTGCCGTCAATGCGAAAGCGGACCTGGCAGCCGTCGTTGACTGGATCGAAGTGCAGGTCGGTCGCCCGGGCGCGGATCGCCCCGTAGCAGAGTAACCGGAGGGTGCGTACCGCCGGGCTGGCCGTCCTGGCGTTCTGCGGGGTGTGCACTGGTTTGCCAGTATGATCCAGCAGCGAGATCTCGTTGAGCGAGAAACCGGGATCCTCGCCCGTGGTTCGGAGGTTGTTCAGGTCGCGGCGGGCCTCGCTGACCAGGCGATCCTCGTCCGATGGACCGATTTCATCGCCCAGGGTGTCCTCTTCGATCACCTCGGCGACGGGGAGGTCGACCTGGGCGTCCACGGCGGTCTCGGACGGCGACACCGGCACGACCGGCGGTATGGACTGCTCGAAGACCCGCAGTGACGTCTGGCCGATGGTGAACGGCTCGCCGAAGGGAACGAGGATCTGCTCGACGATCCGCCGGCCCCGGAACTTGGTGCCGTTGCGGCTGCCCAGATCGCGAAGCAGCGTTCCACCGGCCACCGGGTGAATGCTGCAGTGGGCCCGGCTGGCCCGCTCATCCTCAATGACCACGTCGCTGCCGCCGCTGCGGCCGATGGTGACCTGGCCCGCGGGGAGTTCGAGAACCCGGGTGCCCTCGGGCGTCGTGATCTGGAGTAGGGCCATGTTACTTCTCGGCCGGCTGGCTGGACGGCGCAGCCGGCGTGAAGGTCAGCCGCATCTTGAGGTTGCGGACGTCGATGCTGGCCGACGCTTGCTGATCTGCCGCAGCCGAGGCGGCTGCCTTGCCGTAGAGAATCACGCTGTAGGTCTGATTGGGATCGAAGGTCACGTCGAGTGCGTGCCGCTCGAGGCTCGAGGACTGGGCCCGGGCTTCATCGCTGACCAGGTGGGCGATGTCCAGATTTGCGAGCGTCCGCTTGCGGCCATCGAGAACCACAAGCCGCAGTGTTCCGGTCGCCTGGGTCTGGGACGCCGGCTGCGGAGAGGCCCGCAAGGCATGGGCCAGCTCGAGCTCGACCTGGATGCCGACCCTGATCGCCTTGTTCGATTGGTTGTCGAGAGCATGGCCGACGCGGAACTCGGATGCGGCCGTGCCGCCGTTGGTGGTCTCGGCCAGGGCCCGAGCGTCGCCCGCCGCAGTGGCGTCCGACTCCTCGCGAGCGGTGCCGTCTGCACCCGGATCGCGTGTACCCGATTTGAGGTGGATGTTGAACGTCCGGTCGCCGGGCAGACGAATCGGGTCCGCAAGGGCGACTTCCGCGGCAAGCACGGATCGCTGCGTCACCGGCACGACGACGTCGCCCCCGAAATCGGCACCCCCACATCCGCCGAGCAGCAAGGCAACCGGCCCGAACACCAGCCACGCCCAGCGGCCGCTTGTTGTCATCGCCCGACCTCCTCACAACGGCTCACCGCTACTGCCACAGGCACATCTCCCCTCGGCACCAGATTAGCAGGCTCGCGTCGGCGTGTAAATGAGCTTGTCAGAGCGGGTCAAGCAGGTGATCATGCACCGGCGCCACGGGTTGAGCCGGCCTCGGTCGCGGCCGCTGGCCGACGGTGCGAGGAGCCGGATCGGAGGAAACGCTTTTGGCTGTCAGGGAGATCAACTATCGCCTGGTCGATGCGTTCACCACCCGGCGTTTCCAGGGCAATGCCGCGGCCGTCGTACTCGGCGCCGCCGGCCTGACCGACGCGGAGATGCAGCGGATTGCCCTGGAAATGAACCAGAGCGAGACCGCCTTTGTGCTGCCCGTCGAACCGAGCACCGACTTCGATCTCGAGATCCGCTGGTTCACGCCCGTCCACGAGGAGTGCATGTGCGGGCATGCGACCATCGCGACGATCCATGCCCTGGCCGAAGCCGGCCGGTTGCCCGCGGCCCAACCCCCTGCCTGCGAACCGGTCAGGATCAAGACCCGCGGCGGCACGCTGACCGCCATGATCGACGAAGAGCATGTTGTTTGGTTGGATCTGGTGAATCCGGTGCTGACGCCGGTGCGGGATTTCCCGCCCGTCCTTCTGGAACATTTGGGCACCCGAGCGGAGTCGATTGACGGCCGGCTCGCGGCGACCAACACGCAGGACGGCGACCTGATCGTCTTCGTCAAGGATCTCGTTACCCTGAACGGGCTGCGACCGGCGTTTCGCGAGTTGGGGGATCTATGCCGGCAGAAGCGGATCCGTGGCGTGTGCGTGGCGACGACCGCCACGGTCACGCCGTCGGTGCACGTCCAGTCGCGATTCTTCGCCCCCGCGGCGGGGATCGACGAGGACCCGGTGACGGGCAGTGTCCACGGTCCGCTGGCCGCCCATCTGGTCGCGTCCGGTCTTGTGCCCATGGTCGAGAACCTGGCCGCTTTGCGCTGCGTTCAGTCCTCCGGCACGGGGCGCGCGGGGCTGGTCCGCGCGTTCGTCCAACGTCAGGGAAAATCCGAATGGGCGGCCAGAATCGGCGGCTCGTGCGTCACGACCTGCGCGGGGATCCTGTACACCTGATTCGCGAGAGGAGGGGTGATCAGGGCGTCTTGCCTTCATCCGGCGTGATCCAGCGGCAATGGTTGATCCATGCATCCCCGCACAGCAGGGGCCGCTCGCGGCTCAGTTGGACGGGTTTTCCGTACGGCGTCCAATCCTCGGTCTTGAAGAAGGTCACCGCATAGTTGGCGCTGTTCGGCGAGCAGGCCGCGTAACGCCCGCTGGGTGAGAGGATCGGAGTCCACACCTGGGATGGAAGCTCGGTCACCGCCTTGGTCTTCAGATCAACCTTCGACGTGCCGTACTTCCACTTGCCATCCTCGGTCCGGCGCGGCGCGGGATACATGAGGAGATAGTCCTCATTCGGAGACACGCAGTAGAAATCGCCGAGCCCCAACTTCTCGATCTTGCCGGTCGCCACCTCGATGCGATACGTCCCGTTCCTGATAGCGACCAGCGACCGGACGGCCTCGCCGGCCCGGTCCGGGTCATCCGGTGCCAACGCCGCGGTGTAGTAAACGTACCGTCCCGAGCGTCCCCAACCGGGCGGAACGTACTTGGCTGTCGATTCCGGCGTCCTGGTCTTCTCGTCCGGCGGAATCAAGGATCGAAGGACTCCCTCCACCGACAAGACGGCCAGACCATGCTTCTGGATGTGCATATCGTCGTCATACTGGTCGGCCGAATAGTAGAACGCCACTTGGGTCGAATCACGGTTCCAGGCGAAAGGCCTGTCCTGCACCCACCATGAGGTCGGCACCTCGTGCAGCATGCCGTTGTGCTCCATCATCAGCCGATTGGGATCGGTAACAAGATCAAAGCACGCCAGCTTGAGGCCGTCGGGCGACAAGGCCATGCGCGCGTAGACCGGCACTCGAAGCGCGCGGAAGATCTGGATAGGTTCCCCTTCGCCGGCCCCGTCCACCACGATTCGAGGCTGTTCCTCGCCCGCGAGGGTCATCGAATTGACCCCCAGGTGCCTGCCTCGCGAATCCAGCAGGTTGACATTGGGCATGTGAGACGAGTCTTTCCGCTCCATGAGCACGGTGATCTTGCCGGTCAGCGGGTCCATCCGGATGAGCCGCCTGACGAGCGGGGGCCGGGCGATTACCTCCTCGACGCCGACGAACCACTCCGGAGCGCCGTCGCCAGAGTGCGGCTGGGATGAGGCCGCAGGCTCCGTGGTTGGCGTTGGGCGAATGGTCGGCTGGGTATCCGGCGTGGAGAGAGGTCTTCCCGTGGCCAGGTGCGCTGCGATCGCCTCCCTGTCCGGAACCTGGGCGTGAGCCACGAGTAATCCGCTGACAGGGTTGCCGGTGGCCACATGCTCCTCGAGGGCATCACAGTCAACCCGCCGGGCGGATCCGTCACTGAAGAGCACTCCGATGGGCAACCCCGGGCGGTGTTTGCGGAAGACGTCGATCGGAGGATAGAGGAGCACACGAGGAGGGGAGTCCGCAGAAGACCGCCCTGGAACATAAACGTACTTGCATGGCTGGCCGGAGCATTTGGTGACCGACGGCACGACCAAGGTGCCGGAAGGCACGCTCCCGGATGCCGCGAGATCATCGAGGTTGCCTGGATACCTGCCCTCGTGGGCCGAGGCGTAGCGGCTCAGGGCGGTGGCCAGGAAGCCCAGTTGGACATCATCCTGGGGCGCAAGAGGCTCGGGTTGAGGGCGATGGAGAGGAGGGAAGAATATGCGAAAGGCGATCACCGAGACTATCAGGATGATCGCCAGCTTCTTCATGGCAGATGACCTCTTCGGGGATGATGCTACCCACCAGCAGTATGTCAGGCAACAACGTCCTTGTGTTGCCCGTGAGGACTGCTGTCGCCGCGGACGATTCGGATACAGCGTCGTTGCCCGCGTCGCTGGGATACTGGAATGGCCGGCCTTACATCCGGGCAGACACGTGCCCGCACCACGTGCTGAGCCGGTATAGTGCCTGATCCTTGCCGGCCGGATCGATCTTCGCTCGCCGGACGGCCGATTCGAGTAAGTTGATCGACTGGTCGTACGTCGGCCGGTCCACGGGGAACGGGTGGCCGTCCTTGCCCCCGTGGGCGTAGCTGAAGGTGGCTGGATCGGTCGGCGTCCAGAGGCGGGTAACGTCGCGCCGGCACGCGGGCTCGCCGTAAATCAACTCCGACAGGAGGGCAAGGCTGCGGATGGTGGCCGGACCGACGCCGGGCAGGCTGAGCAGCGACTCGAAGTCGGCCGGCTGATGCTCGCAGGTCATCCGCAGGACGCGTTCGAGGCGGCCGGGGTTGATGTCCGCCCGCTCGACCGGATGATGGACGGGCATGAACAGCGATGGCCCGACGCTCACCTCACGGAGTACCCGCCCGGGCTCCATGCGGGCCAATTCCACCGATCGCTGCCGTGAGCCCGTGGCCGGCCGGGCCACCATGTTGAGCAGGTCGGTCCCGTCGGCTGGGGGCGAGGCCACGGCGTTGTGCGGCTCGCACACGAAATCCTCGACCGTACTGCCGAGCCAGTGGTAGCGGCGGGCGTAGCCGTTGGTGTCGTTCATGCCCTGCTGAACCACGCACCAGTCGTCGGCGGCGAAGAAGAAGTGGTGGGTGTAGATCTGGTAGCCGTCCTGGACCGCGCTGCTGTCCACCTTGGCCGACATGCGTGAGGCGTGAATGAGCCGGTCGCCGGGCAATCCGACGCGATCCGCCACGTCCGCGATCTGATCCGGCGTCTTGCGTGAAGCTCCGCCCTTGCCGCCGGCCACGTGAACGCCAAGATCGTCACCCAGTCGCCGGTAGGCCTCCTTGATCGCTCCGCAGGTCACCGTGGTCAGCCCGCTGGAATGCCAATCGAACCCCAGCACGCACCCGAACGCCTGGAACCACAGCGGATCGGCCAGCCGCCGCAGCATCTCCCCCGGTCCGCGATCCTCGACGATGAGCTGCACCACCGACCCGGCCAGCCGATGCATGCGATCGAACAGCCAGGCCGGAGCCTTCCCACCATGAAGCGGAAGATGAGTGGTGCTGCGAAGCATGGCAATGCCGGAAACCAACAGAAAGAGGAGTCGGACGTCAATACGTCGAAACACGGCGAGTCAGTGCGAGGATCCTCCCTTCGCCATCCTCCACTCTCGATTCTCAACTCCCTTTCATGGCTGCCGGCAGAGCCTCGATGATGTCCGTGGCGATGAGCGATGCCTGGCCCTTGACCTTGACGGCGAGGTCGCCGGCTCGGCCGTGAACCTGAACGCCGAACACCGCGGCATCGAAGCAGTCGAGGCCTTGACCCATGGCCGCGGCGATCACGCCGGATAGAACATCGCCGCTTCCGCCGGTGGCCATTCCGGGGTTGCCGGTCTTGTTCACGTAGATTCGCCGACCGTCGGTAACCACGGTGCCCGCCCCTTTGAGAACGACGACCGACAGGCATTTGGCCTCTGGCTGGCGAGCGTTGAGCAGCCGGGCGGTGCGAACGGCGAAACCCTCCCGATCGGCTTGGACCTCGCGGGTGGTCGCCCCGTGCAGGCGAGCCATCTCGCCGGGATGCGGCGTGACGACCGTGCTCCAATGCTCGCGGCAATCCCAATTCTCGGGCGCCGAGCCGCCGGCCAGCCCTGCCAGGTTGAGGGCGTCGGCATCGACCACCGCCTTGCACCGCCCCCCCTCGCGGAAGGCGTCGATCAGCTCCCAGAGCTGCTGGCCGTAAGGAACAGGCGCGAGACCGAGGCCAGGCCCGACCACGAGGGCATCGGGTGTGGCCCCACCTCGAGCCAGCAGCGAACGTCGACCGAAGATCTTCAGGCATGCAACCGGATCGATCTGGCCATCCGAGGTGGCGGGCAGTTCGATGGTGGTGGCACAAGGGCAGAGCGCAGCCACCGTGGGCAGGATGCAGGCGGGTACGGCAATCGTCACCAGGCCCGCCCCGCCACGCAGGGCAGCCATGCCCGCCAGGGCAGGAGCACCGGCCATGCCCAGACTGCCGCCGACGACCAGCACGCGGCCGTAGTCGCCCTTGTGCCCTTCGCTGTGCCGGGCGGGCAACACAGGGATACGCCGCACCCGCACCAGCGACGAGGATGTCGAAGCCGATTTCATGGGAGGCCTCCCGATCACTCCCCGGATTCCGCTTCCGGAGGAGCGCCGCGCGCAATCAAGGCGGCGATGTAGCCGCCGCCAAAACCGTTGTCGATGTTCACCACCGAGACGCCGGCAGCACAGCTGTTCAGCATGGTCAGCAAGGGAGCAATGCCGCCGAAACTGGCCCCGTAGCCGATACTGGTCGGCACGCCGATCACCGGGCAGCACACCAGCCCCCCCACCACGCTGGCCAGGGCCCCTTCCATGCCGGCACAGACCACGACCGCCCCCGCCTGCTGAAGCTCGGCGGAGTGGGCCAGCAGACGATGGATACCTGCAACACCCACATCATAGAACTTGCGGGTCGGCTGGTCCATGATCTCGCAGGTCTCGCGGGCCTCCTCCGCCACCGGCAGATCGGACGTGCCTGCGCAGACCACGGCCACAAAAGCCCTGGCGGGCGCCGGCGGCTGCTGGCGAACGGTCAGCGTTCGAGCCGTGGGGTTGTAGATTGCCTTGCGGAATCGCCGGCGGACCGTGCGGGCGACGTTCGGATTCGCCCGGGTCGCCAGCAGGTTGCCGCCGCCCGCAAGCCGCTTGCCGGCGATGGCCACAATCTGCTCGGTGGTCTTGCCCTCGCAGTAGATGACCTCGGGGAATCCACAGCGGATCGCCCGATGGTGATCGACCTTGGCGAAACCCAGATCCTCGAACGGCAGATGCCTGAGTTGAGCCACCGCCTGGTCCACGGTCCGACGCTTGGCCCGCACGTCAACGAGCAAGTTTTTGATCGCTGCTTCGTCCATGCCGCTATCATATGGCTCATGCGGAGCTAATACCATGCCGCAACACCCTGGGTGCCTGGCAAGCAGGCCCAACCCGGGAAGCGCGAAGGCGGGTGCGACCGGCCCGAAAGAAGGATGCTGGGCAGGCCAGATTGATGCCCGCAGCGATCAGCGGCTCGCCAGGCCGGACCAGTCTTCCTCAAACACCAGATGCCCGGAAGTCTCCATCCCCAGCCGCCGATACGTCGCCATCGCCCGATGGTTGTCCTTCTCGACGTACAGACGCAGTCCGCAGACCGAGGGATCCTGGCGAGCCATGGCCGACAGGTGAGCGTAGATCGATCGGAACACGCCGCACTTCCGGGCGTCCGGGTGCACGTAGACGCTCTGGATCCACCAGAACGCTCCGCACCGCCAGTCGCTCCACTCGTAAGTCACCATCGCCTGGCCGACGATTCGGCCGTCGAGTTCCGCCACGAAGAACCGGCACATCGTCGGGCGTTTGAGACCCTCGCGAACGCCGGACAGGACGGTCGCCGGGTCGAGCCGGCGATGCTCGGTCTCCTCGGCCATGCGGCTGTTGAAATCGGCGATGACCTCGGCATCCTCTGGGCGGGCATCCCGAACGTGCACCGGTGCGAGTTTCGGCTCATTGCGCATGGGGGGACAAGGTAACGGATCCCAAAGAAATCGCCAAGATGGATTGTGATCCCGGCCCACTTCGGATCTAATGCCGCCATGACCCACGCGAACGTACTGCTCGTCAACTCGAACGAAATGCGACCGCCCGTGGCCCCGCTGGCCCTCGACTACATCGGCGATGGGCTGCGGGCGGCGGGCTTCGACGTCCGGCTGCTCGACCTGGCCTTCGCCTCCCGGAAACCGGAGGTGGTCGCGGCGGCAGCAGCGGATGCCGATCCGCTGGTCGTCGGGGTGACCTTCCGCAACACCGATGATTGCTGCCTGCCCAGCGGCGCCTACTTCGTGCCTCGGCTGCGCGAGCTGGTGAGCGACATTCGATCCGGAACCGCGGCCCCCATCGTCCTCGGTGGATGCGGCTACAGCATCTTCCCGGAGCAAGTCCTCGACGCCGCGGGCGCGGATCTGGGAATTGCCGGAGACGGAGAGGAGGCCTTTCTCCAATTGGCGACCGCACTCGAGAACGGCACCGACTGGCAGACCGTGCCCGGGCTCGTTTTCCGGTCGGCCCCGGCGAGGTACACCGTCAACCCCCCGCGATACCGCAGTGCGCTCGACATTCCCTCTTCGCGGGGCACGATCGACAACGCCCGCTATTTCCGCGAAGGCGGCCAGGGGAACGTGGAGACGAAACGCGGCTGTCCGAACCGCTGCATGTACTGCGCCGACCCCGTGGCCAAGGGCCGATCGGTACGCTGCCGGCCGCCAGACCAGGTGGCCGATGAAATCGACAACCTGCTCGGCAGAGGCGTGGACTGCCTGCACCTGTGTGACGGCGAGTTTAATATCCCCATCGACCATGCCATGGCCGTCTGCGAGGCATTGATGAGCCGCAGACTGGGCGAGCGGGCCCGCTGGTACTGCTACTGCACCGTGTCCCCGTTCACCGCCGAACTGGCGGCCGCCATGCGCGCGGCCGGGTGCGTCGGCATCAACTTCGGCGTGGATTCCGGCTGCGACCGGATGTTGAGCGCCCTGAGGCGCGGCTACACCCGGGATTCGATCCGAGCTGCGGTCGGCTACTGCCGCCAGTCGAACCTCGCGGTGATGCTCGACCTCCTCATCGGCGGACCGGGCGAGACCGTGGCCACGACCCGCGAGTCGATTGAGTTCATCAAGGCGGTCGGTCCGGACCGGGCGGGCGCGACCACTGGCGTCCGGGTCTACCCGGGCACAGACCTGGCTGACCTGATTCGATCCCAGGGACCGCTGACACGCAACCCCCACCTGCACGGCCAGGTTGAGGACAACGACGGCTTCCTCGGGCCGCTCTTCTACGTCGATCGCGGGATGGGCAAGCGCCCGCTCGATCTGGTCGTCGATCTCATCGGCGGCGATCAGCGGTTCTTCCCGCCGCCGCGGATACGGGACGCCAGCAACTACAACTACAACGACAACTCGGTGCTGGAGAACGCGATCCGGGCCGGGCACCGCGGGGCCTACTGGGACATCCTCCGACACCTGTAGCCGCCTTCTTCCTCGATCGCGGCGCATGGTGGTCGTCCCCGGGCTCGGTTACACTGTCGCCATGAACGCCACCCGACCGCAGGAGCCCCTCGCCCTTGCCAGACGCGATTGACGAGTCTGCTTCCGTCGAGGGCCCGGTGGCGGAAAGCGCTTCCCGCCCGCCCGCGCCGGCCAACCACCTGCTCAGCCGGTCGGTCACCTCCGCGCTGCTCTGGCTCGCACTCCCGGTGCTGGCCGAGCAGTCTCTGTTCCTGCTGCTCGGGCTGACCGAGATGTTCCTGGCAGGGACCATCAGCAAGGAAGCGACTACGGCCATCGGACTCGCTTCCCAGGTGGGGTGGCTGGCCGGTCTGCTCTTCAGTTTCGTCGGGGTGGGTGCCACCGCACTCGTATCCCGACATGCTGGCATGGGTGACCCCAAGCAGGCCAATCATTTCGCCAACCAGGCCATGGGAGCGGCCGTCCTCATGGGCATCACCGCCTGTGCCCTGCTCCAGCTTGCGGCCCCCTACATGCCGGGTTTCCTTCACTGGAAGGGAGAGCCCGCTGAAATCGGCGTCCGGTTCCTTCGGGTGGACGCGTGCGGGCACATCACCGGAGCCCTGGTCGTGATCGCGTCAGCGTGCTGGCGCGGCACGGGCGACACCCGCACCCCGCTCTACATCATGTGCGCGGCCAACCTGTTCAACATTGTGGTGTCCACGACCCTGAGATTCGGCTGGGGACCGATCCCGAGCTACGGAGTCATGGGTATCGCCTACGGCACGCTGTGCGCGAGAATCCTCGGCGGAGCCATTGCCGTCGCCCTGCTGTTCCGCGGGCGGAGCGGTCTGCAGCTTCTCCGCCGGGAGTTGCCCTTTCGCGGCGACTCGATGAGCCGCCTCTTCAGAGTCGGCATCCCGGCCGGCATCGACGGCATCTTGCTCTGGAGCGGACAGTTCGCCTTTCTCATGATCATCAGCAACCTGGCGACGGGCGAGGAACAAGCGGCCACGGTCGCCGCCCACTTCGTCGGTATTCGCGTGGAGGCCCTCTCCTATCTGCCGGCATGGGCATGGGGAGTCGCGGCAGCGACGATGGTCGGCCAGTCGCTGGGCGCCGGACAACCGGATCGAGCTCGGCGAAGCGGTCACTTGGCCGCCGCTCAGGGTGCGGGCTTGTGTCTGTTGATGGGCGTCTGCTACTTTGTTTTCGCGAAGCAGATCTATGCGGTCATGAACTCCAGCGGCGACCTGGAACGGGTTTCCGCCATCGGCGTTCCGGCATTGAGACTCCTGGCCTTCTTTCAGATCCCCTGCGCACTGATGATCATTTACCCCAACGCTTTGCGCGGCGCGGGCGACACGCGATACCCCCTGTTGTACACGCTGCTGGGTATGGTGATCTGGCGTCTGCCGTTGGCCTATCTGTGCGGAGTCACCCTGAACGGGGGCTTGGTGGGTGCATGGATCGGCATGTGCCTGGACATGACGTTTCGAGCGATCTGCAACGCCATCCGCTTCACCCGGGGGCGGTGGGTCGCGATCCAGGTGTGACCGCGACTGAAGGCGGCCATCCTAGACCGACCGGTCGTTTGCAGCGTGCGCCGGCGGTGCCTATAATCGCCCCCGCTGTAAGGACTTCAGGGTATCAGGCGGGTGACGGGATCCGCTATGCGAGCCACTTTCATGCAACATCTGTCCCAACGGAAGTTCCGCTTGGCTGCCTGCTGGCTGTCGGGACTCGGCCTGCTTGCCGGGACAGCCCTCGCGGCATCCGACCCTGTTTCTGCACCCAAGCGCGAACGAGTCGAACGTCTGGAGTACGACCCCCAGTCTCAGCAGTGGACGGAGGCCCGGCCGCCAGTGAGCGGGACCGCCGATGGCGACCTGGATCTTATCCGCCAGGACGTGGCCCGGAGCGACTTCAAGACGGCCTTGGCGAAAGTCAAGAATTGGCTGAAAACGTACGGTGCTGATCATCCCCGCCACGCCGAAGCCCTGTACCTGAAAGGGACCGCTTACCTGGAAACCGGCGACTACCGAGGGGCCCAGGACACCTACCAAACGCTGCTCAACGATTATCCGGGCTCCGAGTATGCGGAGCGCTCGCTGTCGGCCCTGTTTCGGGTTGGGGAGCAGTACTTGGCCGGCAAACGCCGCAAAGCACTCAAAGGTCTGTTTCGTATCAAGGACCGGGAGGGCGGGGTCAAGATCATGGACGACATGATTGCCAACTACGCGGACACCCCCCTGGCGGAGCAGGCCCAGCTGACCAAGGCAAACTACTACTACGAACGCGGCGAGTTTGACGTCGCCCAGGAGGAATACGCCCGGTTTTCCCGCGACTTCCCGAAGAGCCGTTTTGCGCCGAAATCCCAGTTGTATAGCGCGTATTCGGCCCTGGCCGCCTTCCCGGGGATCAAGTTCGACGATGCCCCCCTGGTCGAGGCCGAGGAACGGTTCCGCCAGTTCATGGGCGACTACCCCGATCAGGCCCGGCAGCTGGATGTCCCCCTGCTCCTCGACCAGATCGCATCCACAAGAGCGGACAAGACTTACGACATCGCCAGGTTTTACGAGAGGACCGGCGAACAGCAGGCGGCGTTGTACTACTACCGTGCGACGACGACACGCTGGCCGGGCACGCCGGCGGCCGGACAGGCTCGGGGGCGGCTGGCGGCCCTGGGCGAAGCAGGGGAGGGAGCCGAAACCGCCCCTGAAGCCGATGGTCAACCGGTATCCCGGAGCGCCGACCCAGAGGCGGTCAGTCGACCCGCGGAGTCTGCCCAACCGTAGATGAAGCAGCACGACGGTCGGATGGGACCGAGCTGATAAAATGGTGCGGAGATGCAGCCGATGATGAGACTAGTCGATCGACGGGAGAAGCCCGCCCGAGCCCCGCGCAGCCTTTTTCTCGGACCCTGGCTGCCCATGGCCGGCTTGGCACTCATGATGGCGGGCTGCGGCTACTCGTCGGATTCGTTGTACCGCAAGAACATCCGCACGGTTTACGTGGAGATGTTCCAGACCAAGGAGTTTCGTCGAGGGATCGAGTTTCAGCTGACCGAGGCGGTGCGCAAGGAGATCGATCGCCGCACCCCCTACAAAAACGCGCCCAAGGAGAAGGCGGACTCGGTCATGTCCGGCGAGGTCCTGGAGTGGCAGGAGACAGCCATCGGCCACGACCACATCGCCGCCTTGCCGCGCGACACCGCGGGTACGCTGGTGATTCGCTTCCGCTGGCAGGATATGCGAACGGGCAAGATCATCGTGGAGCATCCCAGACTGATCACGACGATCCAGTACGTTCGCCCTGCGGGCGAAACGATCGAACAGGGCCGGTTTGACGCGGTGACCAAGATGGCTCGGGCGGTGGTGGATCGGATGGCTACGGACTGGTAGCGCGTCTATGATCCCTGAGAGGATAGTGTGAGGATGTCCGACAATCCTGAACGTGATGATCGCCCCTCCCGCTCCCGGCCGCCGGGCCCGCCCATGCGCATGTCGCGAGGCGTCTTCGGTTGGGTGGTCGTCATTCTGATCTCCCTCACCCTGGTCATGATGGTGATGCAGGGCTACACCGAGCGCGCCCCCCTGCGCTTTGACCAGTTCATGGCCGAGGTCCGCAGCCACAACGTCAAATCCGTGGTCATCAAGAGCGACAGCATCATCGGCGAACTCATCGAGGTCCGCGGGCAGGGCGATACCCGGCAATTCCAGGTCGAGCTCCTCCCCGGCCACAACGACGATACCGCCTTGCGGGCCGAACTTGACAAGTACAAGGTGGAGTTTCGGTACGACGGCAGCGGGAGCATCCTGATCAACATACTGCTGGGCTTCCTGCCCTGGCTGGTCGTCTTCGCGTTCATCTGGTTCTTCATCTTTCGGCAGTTTCGCGGCGTCGGCGGCGGGCCGGGCGGCATGCTCGGCAACTTCGGCCGATCCAAGCACCGCGTGACCTCGAAGGAACACACGAACATCACCTTCAACGATGTGGCCGGCGTCCAGGAAGCCAAGGAGGAATGCTCGGAAATCATCGAGTTTCTCAAGAACCCGAAACGCTTCCAGCGGCTGGGAGGGCGCATTCCACGTGGCGTGCTCCTGGTCGGCGAGCCGGGATGCGGCAAGACCCTGCTGGCCAAGGCCATCGCCGGTGAGGCCGACGTACCGTTCTTCAGCATCTCCGGAAGCGACTTCGTGGAGATGTTCGTCGGCGTCGGAGCCTCACGCGTCCGCGACCTGTTCAAGCAGGCCAAGGACAACTCGCCGTGCATCATCTTCCTGGATGAAATCGACGCCGTCGGCCGGCGGCGCGGGGCCGGCTTCACCAGCGGCGGACACGACGAACGCGAGCAGACCCTCAACGCCATCCTGGTCGAGATGGACGGCTTCGATACGTCCGACCAGGTCATCGTCATCGCCGCAACGAACCGATCCGATGTGCTCGATCCCGCCCTGGTCCGGCCAGGACGATTCGACCGCCAGGTGTTCGTCCCTCTTCCGGACGTCAAGGGACGGCTCGACATCCTCAAGGTCCACGCCAAGAAGATCAAGATGGGCCCCAACGTCGATCTGCAGCGACTGGCCCGCGGCACGCCGATGTTCAGCGGAGCCGATCTGGCGGCGATCATCAACGAGGCCGCGATCCTGGCGACCATGGCCAACAAGGACTACGTCGAGATGACCGACCTGGAGGAGGCCCGGGACAAGGTGCGCTGGGGCCGAGCCAAGAAGAGCCGAGTCATCGACGACCAGGAACGGATTGCCACCGCTTACCACGAGGCGGGACACGCCCTCGTCCAGGGGCTGCTTCCCGAGGCCGACCCCCTGCACAAGGTGAGTATCATCCCCCGGGGACCGTATCTCGGAGCTTCTTTCTCCCTTCCAGAAAAAGACCGAACCACCTACGGCGCCAAGTACGTCCGGGCCACGCTTCGGATCATGTGCGCCGGCCGTGTGGCCGAGGAGATGGCCTGCGGCGACATGAACTCGGGAGCGGCCTCCGATATCCGGCAGGCAACGGAAATGGCCCACCGCATGGTCGCCGAGTGGGGCATGAGCGATCGGGTGGGCTTCATCTATTACGGCGATGACCCCTCCCGGGCGAGCAAGTGGTGGGACATGCCCGGCGGCCGGGACCACTCCCAGCAGACCGCGCAGATGATCGACGAGGAGGTTCACCGTATCATCGACGAAGCCTACGCGGACACCCGCAAGATCCTCACCCAGAACCGCGACAAGCTCGACGCCGTCGCCCAGGCACTCATGAAGTACGAGACTCTCGACGCGTCGGAGGTCCACGCCCTGCTCCGCGGCGAAACGCTCGATCGCCCGACGATCAGCGACCTGCTCGACGCCGACCGGGCCGGTACTCCACCGCCCACGCCGGTCAGCCGACCGGCCAGGCCGGAACCCGAACTCGGCTCCGGACCCCTGCCCCAGCCGGGTTGAGGTGACGCATGGCAAACGCCGAGATCACACCTGTCGGGCTGGGCGAACTGGACCTGCTGGTCGATCTGTTCCGGCAGGTCTTTCGGCCGGGCCGCGAGCGAGCCTTTTTTGAACGCCGCTTTCGCGGACGATACAACCCCCTGCTGCTTCTGGCCCAGGTGGATCGCAAACCCGCCGGCTTTGCCATCGGCTACGAGCTCAAGCCGGGCACCTTCTACTGCTGGCTGGTCGGCGTGCTTGCCCCGTACCGCCGATCCGGCATTGCCGCCCAGCTCATGGAGGCCATGACCGCCTGGGTCCGAGACAACGGCTACCACATCATCCGGTTCGAATGCTACAACAGCCAGCGCCCCATGCTCCACCTGGCCATCCGGCAAGGCTATGATATCGTCGGGCTGCGACTTGACCCGGATACCGGCACCAATCTCATCATCATGGAATGCGACCTGGGCGATACGGCCGACGACGAATCGTCCGACGATATCTGAGCCGCTCCGGCCTTCGGCCGGCCGCCGCGAGCCCGCGAACGCCATCCGCTTGGCCAGCGAACTTCCGCCCAGAGGTCTCGTGTTCGAAGCCTGCTCCGCGCGTTGGACACCGCTCATCCCATCGGTCATGATGTTGGCTAAGTCGATCGATCAAGGTCCATCCAGGAGCAGGCTCATCATGACCACCCGCGGCCCAGGACGACCCACGCCCATTCCCATCAGCCTGATTGCAGCCCTCGTAGCCAGCGGCAACCTGCTCGCCCAGGCGGGCGACGTGCAGGTCAAGGTATCCAGCCGCCCGCTCCACGAAGGCAAGGTCAACCCCATGCTCTTCGGCAACTTCATGGAGCCGCTCGACGATCTTATACCCGGCATGTGGTCCGAGATGCTCAACGACCGCGGCTTCGAAGGGGTCGTTCGATGCGCCAATTGGGTCTACTACGACGGAGCGGCGAATACCTGCGACCGCCAGTGGGAACCCGGCGATGACTGGAGTCTCGAGACCGCCGGGGCATTCAACGGGCCACGCTGCGCTCGCATCACCGGCCGGCTGGACCGGCCCGCGGGCATGGCCCAGCCCGGCCTGGCCGTGACCAAGGGTGCGACCTACCACTTCGCCGGCCACTTCCGAGCTAATGCCGCCGATACCCGCGTGCAGGTCGTGATCAAGGCCGCCCTTGCGCAGGGCGACTGGACCGAGCTGGCCGCGGCAAGCCTTCCGCCGCCAGGGGCGACGTGGACCCGAGCGGCGGCCCAGTTGATCTCCGGCGGGACAACCGACCGGGCGGTGTTCGAAATCCGAGTGACCGGCAAGGGCACGGTCTGGGCGGACAAGCTCTCGCTCATGCCCGCACAGAACCTCAAAGGCTGGCGAACGGATGTGATCGGAGCGATCGGGGCGGCCAGGCCGGCGGTCATCCGATGGGGCGGGAGCGCGATCGATCCCGGCGGCTATCGCTGGAAGAGCGGCATCGGCAATCGCGATCAGCGTGTGCCCTTCCCAAATACCATCTGGGGAAGAATTGACTCGAACGACGTCGGCATAGACGAGTTCTGCCAGTTCTGCGAGCTGGTCCAGGCCGAGCCACTGATCTGCCTGAGCTTCTCCGATGGGCCCCAGAACGCCGCCGACCTGGTCCAGTACTGCAACGGCCCGGCCGACACCGAATGGGGCGCGAAACGCGCCGCCAACGGTCATCCCGAGCCGTACCGCGTCAAGTACTGGCAACTCGGAAACGAGATCAGCGGCGAGGACGACAACTACGTCGCCAAGTGCCCGGCCTTCTTCGAGGCCATGAAACGAGCCGACCCGAGCGTCCGGCTCCTTTCCTCGTTTCCGTCCCAGAAGGTGCTCGACGCCCTCGGCAAGAGCGTCGCCTACATCGCCCCGCACCATTACACGCCGGACCTGGGCGGGTGCGAGGCCGACTTCAACAAGCTGGACCGCATGATCCGCAACGCGCCCGGATGCGACCACATCCGAGTCGCAGTCACCGAGTGGAACTTCACCGCCGGCGACTGGGGACTTATGCGCGGCAAGATGCTGACACTCGAGGGTGCCCTGCTGAACGCCCGTTATCTGAACCTGCTCGCCCGCTACAGCGACCTCGTGGAAATCGCCTGCCGCTCGAACATGGCCAACAGCTCCTGCAGCGGCATCATCGGCACCAGCCCGGCCGGTCTGCTCAAACGCCCCAGCTACCACGTCATGAAGCTGTACAGCGAACACGCCAAGCCGATTCCGCTGGCGATCGGGAATCTACCCGACGGCCTCGACGGCATGGCTTGCGCGACACTCGACCGCAAGGCGGTCTGCCTGTTCGCGGTCAGCCTGAAAAACGAGCCAACCGAGCTGGTGCTTGACCTGACCGAGTTCGGTGATGCCTTCACGTGCCTGGCCATGGAGACCGTTTCCGACACCCTGGACGCCCGGCAGCCGGACGTGATGAACCACTGGACCGCCCCCGGCCGCGTCGCGGCGACCCGGACGGCGGTCAAGGGCAACAAGGTGACGCTACCCGCCTTTTCGGCCGCCGCGATCGAGTGTGGAAAACCCTGAGATGGATCGGTTAAGATAGAGCCGGCAAGGAACAAAACGAGGTGAATCCATGCGCGCGAATTGGCGATCGGGTTGGGTGCTGACGCTGCTTCGAATGGTCATCGGCTGGCACTTTCTCTACGAGGGTGTCATCAAGGTCCTTGCCAAGGACTGGAGCTCGGCCGATTACCTGACCGACTCAACGTGGCGGCTGGCCCCGTTCTTCCGCGGACTGACTGAGTCGCCGACCACGCTTCATGCCGTGGACTTGCTCAACATGTGGGGACTGGGTCTCATCGGCCTCGGCCTCGTGCTCGGTGTCTTCACCCGCCTCTCCGCCTTCGCCGGTGCCGTACTCCTCTCGCTCTACTACATATCCAACCCGCCCTTCATCGGCTTGCGCGGCGTATACGGCGAGGGCAACTACCTGATCATCAACAAGAACCTGATCGAGATCGCCGCCCTGATCATGTTCGTCTTCATCCCCCGGGGCTGGATGTACGGGCTGGACGGAATCCTGCGGTCCATCCGGGCGCGACAACAGCCGGCCGCGAACCGAACCGCCAAGGTCGCCCCGGCAGAACCCGCCACCGACGAGGACCCGCGCCTCACCCACCGGCGCATCTTCCTGCGCGACCTGGCCGGAATCCCAGCCCTCGGAGCCTTCTGGTACGCCGTGGACCGGAAACGCAAGTGGGACAGCCACGAGGAACGACTCCTGGTCGAGGCCGGAGCCGACGGGCGGACCTCCGCCACCCTCAAGAAGTTCACTTTCTCCCGACTCAAGGACCTGACCGGCACCATGACCTACGGCCATATCGGCAAGCTGAAACTCAGCCGGCTCATCATGGGCGGAAACCTCATCGGCGGCT
Source organism: Planctomycetota bacterium (assembly GCA_022711465.1). Lineage (GTDB taxonomy): Bacteria > Planctomycetota > Phycisphaerae > UBA1845 > PWPN01 > JAGNEZ01. Next base: position 213,395 of record JAKLEZ010000001.1, read on the forward strand.
GGGCTCACGCACGCGACCTGCTGTACGTCTCCGACCTGGTCAAGGCCTACCACACCGATGAGCGAGTCATCAACACCTTCCGCCTGGCCGAGAAGTGCGGCATCAACACGTTCCTGACTCACCCCATGCTGCTGCGAATCGCCCAGAAGTACTGGAACGAGTACGGTGGCAAGATCCAGTTCGTCTCCGATTGCGGCGGCAGCGATCTGGCTGCGGCGGTCAAGCTGTCCATCGAGGGCGGGGCTCATGCCGCCTACGTCCAGGGTGGAACAGCGGACCGGCTGGTCGAGGAAGGAAAGATCGATGAGATTTACCGCGCGGTGCAGACCATCAGGGCCGCCGGCCTGCCCGCCGGCATCGGTGGCCATCGCCTCAAGACAATCCAAGCCTGCGTCGAGAAGAGCATCCACCCCGACTTCTGGATGAAGACCCTCCACCACCACAACTACTGGTCTTCACGAACCACCGAGGGCGATCACGACAACAACTTCTGCCTGGAACCGGACGAGACCATCAAGCTGATGAGGGACCTGCCGGAGCCGTGGATCGCCTTCAAGGTGATGGCGGCCGGCGCCATCAAGCCGGAAGACGGCTTTCTGTACGCTTTCCGGAACGGCGCCGACTTCATCTGCGCCGGAATGTACGACTTCCAGATCGTCCCCGACGTCAACCTGGTCTCGTCCATCCTCGCCAACCTGGCGAAAACAAACGACCGCAGCCGGCCCTGGCGAGCCCTGTGAATCCGTGCAAAACCGGGAACAGATGAGAGCCTCATCCTCAACCCGGGAAGGCGGCGGTCGCTCTTTCCAAGATCCGGCCGTCTTCGCCACGACTCAGGAACAATGCAGCCATCTTCCTTCGTTCGGCAAGAGCCCCGCCTTCCTCCGCCCCCAGAACCATCAAGGCCGTGGCCCATGCGTCCGCCGACTCGCCATCGTCGGCAATCACGGTGACCGAGGCCAGCGAGTGCCCCACCGGGCGACCGGTCCGCGGATCGATGGTGTGGGAGATCCGCTTGCCATCCCGGATGTAGAAGACCCGGTAGTCTCCGGTCGTGGCAATGGCCTGGTCGATCAACGGAACAACCCGGTGGATCTCCACGTCATCCGCCACCGGACGTTCGATCGCGATCCGCCAGGGCTGCCCTTCGAGATTGCATCCCCGAACCCGCACCTCGCCGCCAACCTCCACCATGTAGTCGCCCATGCCGCGCCGGTCCAGAACCGCCGCCACCCGATCGGCGCCGTAACCCTTGGCGATGGCCGACAGATCACATCGTACCTTCGAGTGCCTCTTCCGAATGGTCCCCGCCGCGGAATCCAGTTCCAGCTTCTGGTACCCGATGGACGGACGCAGCGCAACCAGCTCCTCCTCGGAGGGCAGATTCACCCGAAAGGGATCCGGGCCAAACCCGTACAGATTGACGATCGGCCCAACCGTGATGTCGAACGCCCCGCCGGACTCCTCCCCAATCTGAATCGCCCGCCGGAACACATGGAAAGTCTCGGCCGACATCGGAAACGGAGAGCCATCCTCGTGCCGGTTGAACCGCGACAGCTCCGAATCCGGCAGGTAAACCGACATCCCCTGCTGCACCGAGCGCAGCGCTCCCTCGACCGCCTCCTGCAGCGATTCCAGATCGCCCGGCACAGGCCGGCCGCGACCTGCATACTTGACCGTATACGCCGTTCCCATCGTCTGCCCAGTCCATGTGCCGAGACGACGCCTTCGGAAACGGGACCATCTGAACACGACCGCACTCCTCCGCCCTACGGCGCCCTACCCGCCCTGGCCGGGGCTTCGTCCCTGCCTCCTCGCAAAGCCGCCTCGGCCCAGGCCGACATCATACCCGATCGGATCCCCTTCTCCCTTCCGACGATACGCGGCACGCCACGGTGACAGACTCACTCTGCCGCTAGGAAGATGCCTCAGGCCATGGTACAATGAGGCTGCGGAACAAAGCCCCTGTTGGACGCTTCTGGCCTATGCTGAGGAGGAACCAGCGAGTCACTGCGCCGTGGATTCCGGTGGCAAGTACCTGCCGCCCACACGTGGCGACTTGGACGATTCGGCCACTGCGACGCCCGGTTCCGGTCATCGCCCTGCTGATGACCCTTGTCGCCCGTCCGGCAACCGTCTGGTCGGCCGACCCGCCGCTGCAGGCCTGGGGGCAGAACGTCTATCAGAAGATCAACGAGTCACTCAGGGTGCCGGGCTCCAACCTGTACGCCGAGGCCGCTTCGCTCAGCGGGGACCGTTATGGCGGCGACGGCGGCTTCGCCTACGTCTGGCCGGTCGCCACCCAGTTTCGCGTACTCAACGCCCTGGTGCGGATCGACCCGACCGCCTACGCCCCCATTCTCCAGGCCTTCGCCGACGAACTCCACGCCCGCTACTGGCGAAACGGCACCGGCGCTGCCGGCGGCTACCGGTCCGGGGTCAGCTCCGGCGCTACGCTCTTCTACGACGACAACGGCCACCTCGTTGTCTCTCTGGCCGAGGCCTATAACCTGACCGGCGAGCCACGGTACCTCGACCGCGCGATCGCAGCCTACAACTTCGTCATATCCGGCGAGGACCTGGCCGGCGGAGGCGGCATCTACTTCAGCGTACCCGACCGCTCATCCAAGGACGCCATCTCCACGCTCCAGGCGGTGCGCGCCGCCCTGCTGCTCTACCCAATCACCGGCCAGACGCGATACCTCGACGACGCAACCCGCCTCTATGCCTGGGCCGCCTCCCATATTCAGCAGTCCAACGGCCTCTTCAAGGAGCGATTCCTGCTCACCGGAAGCAACGCCGGCACGAGCGACGGACACACGCTCATCAACAGCGCCGGCATCGGCATCTCCTGCAACCTCCTCTTCTACGATGCCACCGGCACTATCGCCGACCTCCGCGAGGCCCAGCGCATCGGCCGCGCATCCGTCGTGGCCTACTTCACCGACGGAGCCATCCGAGACGAGGGCTACTGGGCCTTCGAGCTCGTAGACGCCCTCGACAACCTCTACCTCCACGACTGCAATCCCACCTGGCTCCAGACCGTCGTGACCGCCATGACCTGGCTCCACACCAACCGCGAAGACCCCAACGGCCACTATGGCCGACTGTGGTCCCGCGATCCCTATACACCCGGCACCATCCGCACATCCTGGGAATTGAACGACCAGGCGGCCGTCGCCCGATCCTACCTGTACACCGCCGCGACCGTGACGACACCGCGACCGTTCGTCACCGCCGCCGACGACACCATCACCGGCTTCTACCAGGGTGCCCTCGGCGGCAACCATGTCGCCTCCAGCGCCGGCAGCGGCGCCGGCCAGTACCCCGCGACCCAGCCGCCGGCCAAAGCGATCGACGACAACGCGACCACGAAATACCTGAACTACGGCAACGGTAGCTCGGCGACGACCAGCCCCACCAAGGGCGTCGGTACCGGCTTCTGCATCACCCCCGCCGCCACCATCGGGGCCAGCATCGTGACCGGCATCCAGATCGTCACCGCCGGCGACACCCCCAGCCGCGACCCCCTCACCGTCTCCGTCGAAGGTACGAGCGCAACCGGCAACTTCAACCTGGGATCGACCTGGACACCCATCGCCGACAACGTCAACCTGGGAATCGACACCGACCCCGGCCGGCAAAGCTACGGTCCGCTCATCCTCTTCAACAATGACCGGCCGTACCGCAGCTATCGGGTCATGGTGAAATCGCAGCGCGGCATCGCCAACAGCGTCCAGTACGCCGAAATGAGACTGGTCGGCACACCCGTCGACCTCACGCCTCCCGGCCCCGTCGCGGAGGTCACGACAACCACCGCCTACCACCACATCACCTTGTCCTGGACGAACCCCGCCGACCCGGACTTCGCCGGAACCAGGATCGTGTTCAAGACGACCGGCTATCCGACCGGCCCGACCGACGGCACGCTGCTCACGGATCAGCCCGGCGTCCCAGACGCCCGCGACCAGTACGTGCATGCCGGCGCGGACTGCAATACGCCGTACTACTACGCCATCTTCGCCTACGACGCGGCCCTCAACTACGCCCCGGGGCCGGCCACCCCGGTTGCCAGAATCCAATGCTCCGACTTCGATGTGGACAGCGACGTGGACCTGGACGACTTCGCCTTCCTCCAGCGATGCCTGTCGGGCAACGCCGTCAGCTATGCACTAGGCTGCGCCTCCGCCGATCTGGACGCCGACGGCGATGCCGACCCGCAGGACCTCCGACTGTTCTATCCCTGCCTCACCGGCCCCGACCAGCCCCCGGGATGCTGAAGCCCTGCAAACGTCCAGAACCCCACCACAGCCGACCTTCACTTCCCGCGTTCAACCGGGACACCTGTGGTGTTTCTCATCCTGGTTCCCAACTCCCCCTGCCGCCCTTGCGTTCGAGGGCTGTCCCGGCCATGATCCACACTACCGCCGTGAGGCGGCCAGACGTCGCTGGCGTCCATCCCAGCATTCCAAAAACAGGGTACCAAGGAAGTGACCATGCGATCGATGATCGTCCGCTCGCCGATCCTGCTGTCGATGCTCATCGCCTCCGCCGCGGCCGCTGATGAGGGCATGTGGTTGCTGAGCAACCCGCCGACCGCCACGCTCCGCTCCAAGTACAACTTCGACCCGACGCCGGCCTGGCTGGAGCACCTGCAGAAGGCAACCGTGCGGATAGGCGGTGGCACCGGCTCACTGGTCTCCGCCGACGGGCTCATCCTGACCAACCACCACGTCGGCTCGGACCAGATCTACAACCTCAGCACCCCGGATCGCGACCTCCTCAAGACCGGCTTCATCGCCCGCACCCGCGACCAGGAACTCAAATGCAGGGACCTGGAGATCAAGCTTCTCTGGTCAATCGAGGACGTCACCGATAAGGTCAATGCGGCCGCCGATCCATCCCTGTCCGTGGCCAAGGCCTTTGAAGCCCGCCGTAAGGCCATGACCCGCATCGAACAGGAATCCAAAGACGCCACCGGGCTCGACAGCGAGATCGTCACCCTCTACAAAGGCGGCCGATACCACCTCTACCGGTACCGCCGGTATACCGACGTCCGCCTGGTCATGGCCCCCGAGCAGAGCGCCGCCTTCTTCGGCGGTGACGTTGACAACTTCGAGTTCCCGCGTTTCAACCTCGATTGCTGCTTCTTCCGCGTCTATGAAAACGACAAACCCCTCAAGGCCGAACACTACCTCCGGGTGAGCACCGAAGGTTCCCACGACGGCGAACTCCTCCTGGTCGCCGGCCATCCCGGCCACACCCAACGGCTGATCACCGCCGACCACCTCCGCTTCCTGCGCGATGTGGAGATGCCCGACAGCCTCCGCCGCCTCTGGCGCCGCGAAGCCCAAATGAACGTGTTCTGCAGCCGCAGCCCGGAACACGCCCGCATCGGGCACGACGCTCTCCTGGGCATCGAGAACGGCCGCAAGGCCCGAACCGGCATCTACGCCGGCCTCCTCGATCCGGCGGTCATGACCGCCCGCGAGCAGGCCGATGCCAGGCTGAAGGCCGTGGCCGCCACCCAACCGGCCCTGGCCGACGGCAATCCGTGGGAACGCCTGGTCACCGCCCGGAAGCTCTACGGGGCCTTCTTCCAGCGACACCGTGCCCTGGGCGGCGGGCTGGGCTCAACCCTCTTCGGAATGGCCGTGACCGTCGTCCGCCTGTCAGAAGAACTACCCAAGCCGTCGCCGGACCGCCTCCGCGAATACCGCGACTCCGAACTCGAATCCGTGTATCTGGGACTCTACTCGCCGTCACCCATCTACGAGGCCCTCGAAATCGAAGCCCTGACCAGCGGACTGTCGCTTCTGGCGGAGACCCTCGGAGCCGACGACCCCGCCGTGGTCAGAGCCCTGGACGGCCGGCCCCCGGCAGCCCGGGCGGAACAGCTCGTCAAAGGCTGCACGCTCAAGAACATCGAGACCCGAAAGCGGCTGGTCAAGGAGGGCAAGAAGGCCGTCGAGGCGAGCCCGGATCCCATGATCCGCCTGGCCATCACCATGGACCCGGAAAGCCGGACCCTCCGCAAACGCTTCGAGGACGAGATCGAAGGCGTCGAGCGCGATGCCTATGCCAGGATCGCCGCCGTCCAGTTTGCCCTGTACGGCGAGTCCCTGTACCCCGACGCAACCGGCACCCTCCGACTCGCCTTCGGCCAGGTCAAAGGCTATGAGCACGACGGCACAACCATACCTCCTTATACTACCATCGCGGGGTGGTTCGAGCGATACAAGGAGCGCGGCCCGCAACCCCCGTTCGAGATTCCCAAGTCATGGCTCAACCGCCGCGACCGGATCCGGCTCGATACCCCGTTCAACTTCGTGTTCACGGCGGACATCATCGGCGGCAACTCCGGCAGCCCGGTGGTCAATGCCCGCGGCGAGGTCGCCGGCCTGATCTTCGACGGCAATATCCAGTCGCTCGTCTGGGACATCGCCTACGATGATCGCCAGGGCCGGGCCGTGGCCGTCGACATCCGGGCCATTATAGAGGCTTTAAGAAGTGTCTACGACTTGGGCTTCCTGGCCGACGAGCTGACCCGGCGCTGACCCTGGCGAGCCGAAGGCCAGGTGTCACCAGGGAGACGCCGGTGCCACCCTCGCCGGAACCGGATCCCTGTGGCCGGCGGCAATCAGGGCCGCACCGAGCGCCCCGGTCATCCGCGGATCCGGAGCCACCTGCAGCGGATGCCCCAGGGCGGTCGCTAACGCGTCCGACATGCCCGGCACCAGGGCCACCCCGCCGGTGAACACGATCGGTGGATCCAGATGCCGGCCGGCCATGGCCACAACCCGGTTCGCCATCGAGGCCTGAACCCCCGCAGCCAGATCCGCCGGCGGCGTGCGCGACGCCAACAAACCAATGATCTCCGTCTCAGCAAACACCACACACATGCTGCTGATCGCCGCCGGCCGCTCGCTCCGCCGGGCCAGGGCACCCAGGGCGGACAGCTCAACACCCAGGCGAGCCGCAATAACTTCTAAAAACCTTCCAGACCCGGCCGCGCATCGGTCATTCATCGCGAAATCACGCACGCCGCCGTCACCGTCCAGCCGTATCAGCTTGCTGTCCTGCCCACCAATGTCAATCACCGTCCGGGCCCCGGGCAGCACGTGCCCCACGCCCACCGCGTGGCAGGTGATCTCCGTCACGGTGCTGTCGGCCATGCTCATGATGTTCCGCCCGTAACCGGTGGCAACCACCCGGCCAAGATCCGACCGGGCCCGTCCAGTCTCGCCCAGCAGCCGATCAAGCAACGCTCCGGCCAGGGCATCCTGCTCGACACCCTGGTCGGCAATCCCCGCGCCGACCATCGCGCCACGGAACCCATCCCATAGAACGATCTTGATGGTTCGAGAACCGGCGTCGATACCCGCGACGATCATGAGCCCCTCCTCCTCAACGCGGTCTCGATCAGGCCACCCAGCCGAGTAACCAGCCGCGGTCTGCAGGCGTCCGAAAGCGACGGCACCTCGATCTCCGCCACCGGAAGCCCCAGCCGCCGCACGCCCTCGGCGATCGCCTCACCTTCCAGGGCACAGTGACTGGCACCCGGAATGCGCGAAACGAGCACCGCCTCGGCCCCGAACCCGACCGCATCCCGGCAGATCCGCTCCGCCCGATCGGACGCCGGCCCGACCATCGGATCAGCCAAAGCCATCCGAGCCAGGGCCTCCATCGGGCCAAGATCCTCCGGAATAGGATCCAGGGCGTGACTGAAAAGGTACTCCGTCCCACATACCCGCCCGCCGCATGACTCGAGCAGGTTCATGACCTGCAGGTCCGCCACTGGATTCACCCAGTACACGCGAACCGCGTCGGCCGGGAGAGTGCCCTTGCCCGATAGCACGCGAGCCGATACCTCCTCATGCAGGTCGCTGAGCACTCGAAGACTCTCGTCGAAATCAGAACAGAAGTGGATGGCCAGCATCTCCGCAACCAGCATCTCCAAGGCCGGCATCGGGCATCGCGCCGCGGTGAAGGCCTGTCGCCGCAGATCGGCCAGGAGCCCCCGAGCCTGATTCGCCTTGCGAATCCCGGCGGCCAGGCGGGCATCATCGAGCCGGGAACCGGCCAGGCTTTGCAGCCCCTCCCGCACCCGATCGAGTTCCGCGCGGACCACGGCCACCTGCTCGGCCGGGGCGACGAAACCGCCCGGCAGCTCGACCCGCCCTTCCCCCGACTCCGGTTTCCGCCGATGCGGGATCTCCCACCACAAGATGGCGTGCCCCAGACCCTCCAGCCGCTGGGCGATGGCCGAGAAGTCGTCGCACGTCGCCCCCGCACTGCATACCAGCATGTCCGGGATCGGGAAGTGCGCACCAGTGACGAATGCCCCCAGCATGGCCCGCACCGGACAGAACGAGTCGTTGATACCCAGCGAATCGGCGATCGAGAACAGGCCCGCCCGCATCTCCATGACACAGGGGATCCACCAGGCCCCATCGGGATAGAAGGCCACCAGCTCAGGCACGCAGTGAGTCATCAGCGCTGTCGTCCCGAGGTCCTTCATGACTCCAACCAGTTTCTTGCCGTCCCGGCGAGCCTTACGCAGCCGATCCTCCTCGGTCAGCAGGAAGTTCCACAACCGCAACGCCGCCGGGGACGGGTCAAATCGGAGCCGAAGCAGCCGCCGATCACCGTCCTCGACGTGTCGCCGCAGCGGCCCCCCATACTCCGGCTCGCGCAGGCCCGCCGCGCGCAGCTCCTCGTAGCGACGATCCCACTGCTCGAGCGTGATGGACGCGAGGCCATTCATCGAAGCACTTCCATGAACGCCTGCAGCCGGCCGCTGATCCGGGTACGGCAACCCGGGGTCGCTCCGTCAACATCCAGGTGCAGGACCGGCAATCCGAACCCCTCCCGGATCCGCACCAGTTCCGCCACCCACGTGTCGCACCACAGGCAGGTGCGGAACACGATTCCCTGCACGCCTCGAGCCGCCAACTCGCGCCCCAACCATTCGAACAGGGCGCGGTTGGGACGACGGAAGGCGTCAGGGATGCGGCCGTACACCCGCGCCATCTCCTCCAGCGGCCGGTCCGCGAGGTGGGAGCGGTCATACGCGTCCGGCATGACCAACTCCCCGCTGGTCGTGGCGTCGAGGACCACGTTGCCGCCGAGACTCTCGATGATCTCGAACAGCTCTGCGTCCTCGGCCCAGAGCGGGCCACCAACCAGGGCCAGTTTGACGGCGTCGGCAGGTCCGGATGCCGAAGGGGAGAACGACACGCCCGGCCCCTGCTCGTCGAACTCTGCCAATAACCGGCTGAACCGGCTTCCCGAGCATCGCCGCCGACACTCCTTGAGCGCGAAACGCGCCTGGTCGTAGGCCACCATCGTGTCCGCCAACCGGCGATCGTCCGGCGCTCTGCCGCCCAGGGAGACCAGGAACCGTCCCAGACGCCGCAGTTCGGAGACATAGATCTGCTGCCCGGCCGGCGTTTGCCAGGTGGTCGGCACGTTCATCAGCAACACCGGGCGGGAGTCTGTCCCCGGCAGCAAGCCTGCCGCCCGCCGCATCTGATCACACACCGTGGTGATGACCACCCCAGCTGTGTCCTCCGTCACACTCGCCGCCTCCATGGCCCGCAGGACATCGCGAGCATACGGACAGACACCCGCTCCGCCGGCCAGACCCGCGGCGGAGCGAGCGTCGCCCGGCCGAAAACGCCGCAGACGCAGATCGTGGGCTGCAACCCACTCTGGAGGCACATAGGGACAGGTGGACAACACCGTCTTCATCGTCTGCCCCGGCCGCGAACCATCTCGAACAGGGCCTCGACGCGAACCGCGATCCGGGCGGAGTCGGAGGGCGAGTAGTCCGTCTCGATCCGCAGATACGGCAGATTCAACTCCTGTTCCACCAGCCGCCGGACGCGGTTGGATTCGACGTCGTAGGTCAGACAGGCCTGCCAGATGAGTTCCACCACGCACTGCGGGCGATACTCGGCCGCCAGTTGCCGCAGCAGGTCCAGCCTCCGCTCGTTACTGGTCATCACCGAGCACGGCAGGTGATAGTACTTCCGAGCGATGGCCTCGAGCATATCGCCGACGGTCTCGACGTCCTCCATGATCGGCTTGAGCCCGGTACAGTTCTCCATGCAAACCACCAGGCCGCCGCTGTTCTCGATGATCTCCAGCACCCGCTCGGCCCCGTGGGCCATGGGCACCCCGGTCATGAGCACCCGGACCCGGGATTTCATCGCCGAATCCGCGGCCTCGCCCCCGAGCAGCTCGATCGCTTTCCTGTACTGCTCGATATCGACGGGGACGCACGAGATACTGCTCTTGAGATCCAGCAGCTGCCGACCGGTCAGGGGCGGCGATTCGCGCTTCATCAGCTCCGCCAACTGCCGACGGAGCGATCGTTCCTCATTCATCGCCTCGACCGCCCGCTTCAGGCGGCAGTCGGTGATCTCCGTCTTGAACCGCCGACTGAGCTCGTCCCTCAGGCGGAGGAGCTCAGACTGCCAGAAGGCCAGACCCTCGGGCCGATCCGGCTTCTGGGGCAGTTCGAGAACGAACACCGGCCGGGTTTCGCCCATGAGTTCGAACATCTTCTTCTTGCCGTCGCAGGTCGTATCCGCCACAACCAGATCGGCCATCTCGAGGAAGGGGTTACCCCTCTGCACGTGGTAACCGAAAGTGGACTTGATCAGCGGGCAGAGATTGGCGGGCAGATGCTCCTCGGCGGCCGGAATCGTCTTGGCCGATCCCCCGCACAGGCACACCGGCACCGCTCCGGCCGCCATGATCAGCTCGCGTGGCGTGTATTCGCACATGATGCCGACGACAGGCCGGCCCTGACGCTTGGCCTCCGTGGCGTAGGCAAGGCAGTTGGGAATCATGCCCGCGAAATGGGACCGGGGGTCGCCTCCTCCGCCCACCGATCCGCAGGCCACCGATCCGGCGGCCGGCTCGCGATTCTGCCCGCAACATGAACTCACCGCTCAACTCCTATTCCTGCCCCCCCCACGCCAAGGACCACATCGAATCGGACCCGGCCGAGAAGCCCTCAGCGGGCTTTGCGGGCCACGAACAGACCCTGGGCGACCTTGCCGGCATGGGCAAGATCACGCACCATGCGGAGTTCGCCCATCAGGCCCTCCATCATAGCCGAGTCGAAGCCGACGATCTTCAGGGCATCGTACCCGAGTTGAGTGGAGAGCATCTGGACGTACAGATCCGCATGAGGCGCGAAGCGGCCGGTGTCCTCGGCCGTCACGACCTTGCAGCCGCAGCTTTCGAGCAAGCCGCGGTAGCCGCCCAGATCCTGCACATTCGGGAACTTCATGAACCGCAGGAAGCGATCGGCCTCGGCGTCGGACATGGGCCGCGAGCCCTCGATCCAGTCGGTGAAGGCGATCAGACCACCCCCCTTGACCAATCGGGCCGCCTCGGCCACCAGGGCAGCCTTGTCGCTCACGTAGCACCACGCATCTTCACCCCAGACGAAATCGACGCCGGCCGATTCCAGGCCCGTTTCACAGGCGTCGCCAAGGACAAAGCGGATGCGATGCTCCATCCCCTCGTCTCGGCATCGCCGCTCGCCCCTGCGCACCACCGCTTCGGTGGCGTCCACACCGACCATCCGGCTGACCTGGCAGAACCGGAGCAGGAAACGCATGCCCGCTCCGGTGCAGCAGCAGAGATCGGTGCCGGTCATGCCTGCGGCGATTCCCGCCTTTCGAGCCAAATCCTGGGACGATACCAGCCCTCCAATGTGTATCTGCTCTCCCATCAGTAGTTCCCAAAGCCTCCACTCGGGACCCGTGTACACGGCTTGAACGCTCCCCAGATCGATACCCTCGACTCTCTTCATGACCATGACTCCTCGCAGGGATGGTGCTTTGATGATAAGACCGCGTCAGCGTGAACAAGGAAGGGACGCATACCCGGGCGGGCGGGCGGGCTCCAAAGCACCCGGCGCGTGGACCAGCGCAGGCGACCACGGAGGCCGGCTCCTTGAACCCAAAAGACTCTATAAGCCGGTTTCCTTGCCCCTGGAGATGCACTGATCGGCGAGAGGATCCTCGTGGGCACGGCCTGGCGGTCTCTTGGGTACTCGCCACGAGTACGCGAAGCTGCCTCAGCCATACCCGACCTTTCGCAGGACCCGCCTTGGAGGCGGTGTGACGCGCGCATCGGCCCTGCCCGCTGAGAGGTCCACCGCGTGGTCGTATGTCCCAAGTGCGTATCGATCCACGGTCCGGCCCGCCGGGTAGTAATGCCCGGCGCCCGGCCGGGAGCCCTCATCGCGTCCGCTGACGTGACCGTCGGACCAGATGACCCGACAGGCCGTGCCGTGGACACGAACCTGAAGCTCGCGATCGAAAGCCGGACAGACCGCCAAGCCCTTGGAGCTGAGGTCACTGAAGATCAACTCGACACCCGGATCGTCCGCTATGCCTTCCAGCCTGAAGACAACCGGACCGGAGGACTCCACCCCTGGGCCTCCCGATCGTCCTTCAGTCGCGCGAAGGCTGATCGACTTGCATGCTATCCTCGAACCAGAGGGGCGTCAATGAACTACCGCTCCGCACGTCGCTCACCCATCCGGCAGGAGTATGGGGAGCGGCAGGCGAACCGATTCTGGACGATCGCGGACATCACCTCTTCGCCTGCCTGCATGCGCCACCCGCGTGTGCCGCGATCTCATTCTCGCCGAGACACGGGGCGAGGCGGTGTCGTCGATTGCCACGGGCCGCCCTTGTTCACCGCCATGAGCTGCTGGACGGCGGGCAGATGCCGATCGATCTTGCTGTCACCGGTCAGATCCCAGACGGTTGTGTTCAACGCCCTCAAACCCATGGTCGCCGCGGCCCAGGCCTGGCCCCATCCTGCCTCCATACTCCAGGCTCCCCAACCGGCGTCACCCGAGCTTGCCCAGTACTCCCATCGCCCGAAGCAGAATGCCCGGAACCACCCGCCGTTGAGGTAGGGAATCCGATCGGCGCGAACCTGGATGCGGCAGAGGTACTCCGCCAACCTGTCTTCGGCCGTCTTGAGCCTGGGATCCCCGAGAACGGCGTTCGCCTCATGCAGAACCAGCAGCGTAAAGCCGGTGACATAGAGTTGGTCGCTGGCCCGATCGCCGCTGTCCTGAATAATGGGCATTTCGCGAGTCCCGTACTCCTCGTTGCTCATCGGCGGCAGGAAGTGGGCGGAGCCTTTGGCTCCGATGACCTCGGCGACCGCTCCGTTGGCGGGATCCTGACAGGCGAGCAGATCGGCGCACATCCGCCTGAGCCAGTCGCGATGCTCCGGCGTATCCTCCACGCGGACCAGCCATGCAAGGCAATGGACCATGCGGACGCGCTCCAGGTTGTTCTGCCATCGCCAATGGCCAGGGTAGGCTTCCATCATCCGGCGGATACCATTTTTCGCCTTCTCGAGGAACGGCCGGTGACCGGTGTGCCGATGAGCCCACAGAAAGCAGGCCCACAGCCCAGCCTCGTAGTGGGCGCAGAGATCGATTGTGTCGGCATCGTGGTAGGGTCTCCAACCGCGTCGCTCGAGGGGGGCCAGGTCGATTCGCTCGCCCCGGAAGCCGAGTCTTCCGGTCGTTCGCAGGTTGGCCAGCAAGGCTCGCAGAATCGGCTCATCCCAGCGATCCGACTTCAGGCAGGCGGCGGCCACGATTGCGCCCTCAACGACCCGGGCATTGTCGTCGCCGTAATGGGCGATCTGCCAGGCCGGGGCGATCAACCCCCAAGCCACGTGACCGAACGCCGGATGAGTTGGATCGCCGCGCGGGCCGCGCATGGCCTCCGACTTGAAGAAGACGAAATCCAGCAGGTTCTCGGCGATCCTGCGACTGCCGGCATTATGGTTCACCGCCCAGTCCAGGGCCATGCAGGCGGCCATCTCCGCGTGGCAGTCACACCGCAGCGGAAGTCTTTGCTTCTGGCTACCATCCCAGGCGATCAGCGACTCGAATCCCTCGAGCAGGCCAAGACTGCCGTCACCGCTGGGAGCGCCGGGCCCGGGGGCCGCGGCCGCTTCGACATGGGCGGTCAGAAGTCGATGGATTTCGGCCTCGCGGGATGAATGCACGAGCAGCCGGGCATCGACCGCCCACCGGGTGAAGGCCGCAAGGCTGCGTCTCTCGACGTCGGCGGGAAGCGGATCGGCCGGACCGTACGCGGGGGTCACGATCGGCGTGACCCGGAGGGCAATGGCTTGGCGATCGGTGAGTCGCCCGAGCATCTGCTGCCAGAAGACCTGCCAGTCGCTCGCCGGGGCATAGCGACCGGTCACGAAGGCGCTCAACTTGGTGGTCGCGACGACCAGACGCTGTTGCGGCAGCTCGAACAGGATGGGCGACAGTTGGCTGGGCAGTCCGAACACCGCCCGGTCGAAGCCCGCGACGCGACCGGCCACGAGCAGGCAGTCCACGCGCCCCGCGGGAACGAAACGGCAACCGTGTACCATGAGAATGCGCAACCGCGGCAGGGCCGGGCCGAAGATGTCGGTTGAGACGACCACACGTTCCCACTGCGTCTCCCGCGGCGGGCCGACCTCGAGACCCGGCACGGCCGTTGGATACTCGACATACAGGCGGATGTCCTTGGCCGCAGCCTTCTCCAGCAAGGCCGGGGCAAGCTCGGTCGTCTGCTCGGGGTAGCCGTCCGCCAAGATCATCACCGTCGCGCCGGAGGGCGCTTGGCCGACAGCCTGACCGGCGGCATCGTAGCGCGGGCAGGTCATGCCCGAGGCCTTCAGGACCTGGTAGAGGTCGCTGTCCACTTTGCAGGCCAGGACAAGTTCCCTCTCGCCGGCCAACGCTCGAGCGATTACCGGGCAGAGAAGCATCGGGAGCAAGGTGGCCGCAACTGCGGCGCGGGTGAACCGGGAATGACTATCGCCAGATGTGCGTCTCCGGGTCGCGCACGTCCCAGGTGAGGCAAGCTCCGTCGACCGACGCTCCGTCTCCCGGATATGAGTGACACAAAGGCCCATCACCGAACCCAAACCCCCGGTCACCGACTGTTGACCGGGCCTCTCAGCATCGGGGGACGGAGAAGATCAACAACAGCCAGCCTCCCCGGCAGACACGCCGACGACAACGCCCCGGCCTGGCAAGAACACGAATCCCGAGAAGCTTGGCTGGGCGCTCACTTGCTCACCGCGTGCCATTCATCGCTGTTGCTGGCGACATCGACCTTGAACGGGCCCAGATTGGGGGCCACTTCGACGCGGAACTTGCCTTTGAAGCTCTTGGGTACTCGCCACGAGTACTGGCAGGTACCACCTCAGCCATACTCGAACTGGCCGTTGGCCATGACTTGGCCGCTCTCGTCCAGGATCTTCAGCTTGGGTGGCGGCAGGCGCCACCTGTTCTTGTAGGCTCCGTGACTGTAGCTCTCGCCGGCCTGACCGGTGAGCCCCATACTCACGTAGCGATTCCTGCCGAACAACCCGCTGATCTGCCGAGCTTCGGTCTTGACCTTCAGCGGCGGCCCCATCTTGAGGGCGACCGTCTTGTCCGGCTCGATGACGATTTCACCGAGTTTGCCCGTGTCCCCTGAGCCCTGCAGCGTCCAGACGACACCGGCCTCATCCGTCAGCCGAAGGCCCAGCGACCAGCAGACGTACCTGCCCGCAGGCAGCCTCCATTTTCCGCCGGAGCCCTGCAGCTCCTGGAGACCGCACTCGGAGAAGAGCGTGAGGTAGGCATCGGCGCACCCGACGTCCAGCGTACCCACCGGCAAATCCGTCTTGGCGAGGCGAATCGCCGAGCCGTCCGGCTTGACCTCCAGGTGGTAGTAGACGTCCTTGAGACGCAGCGTCTTGGTCAAGGGCGGCGTGTCCCAGAAGCGGTAGATCACGGCGTCTTCCGCCGCGGGCCTGGCGTCCTTCAGCGTGATCGAGATGGCGTCGAACTCGGAAAACACCGTCCATTTCGAATCCGTCTCTTCCTCCTGGCTCTGCTTCTTGGACGGCCCATAGAAGCCGTCAAACCGGCCATCCGCATTGCCGTCGGAGAGGATGAGATGATACTCCTGGCCGTCGACCGTGACGTCGCCGGCGCGTTCGAAAGCCGGAGAGGCCGCCAGCCCGTCTGCACCGTAGTACTGGAAGGTCAGCTCCACGTCCGCCGAGTCCGCGTCATCGGCCGGCTTGAAGGTCAGCGGTCCGTAGTGGTCCACCGTCCGCCCGAACAGCCACCCGCCCTCGCGCTTCTTTCGTCCGGCGACGATCTTCTCGTCGGACAGGTCGCCGTCCTGGTCCGTGTCGGCGATGAACCTGGGCGAAGTCCTGGGCTTGGAGCCCGCGGGCGGCGATCCGATCACCAGCCAAGTCTGCTGGCCGCCGATCCTGGCGGAGAAGTAGCTCAGCTTCGTGCCCATCTCCTCAGGCAGGCCCTTGAGTCGAGCCGGTTTGCCGCTCGTCTTGCCCAGCCACTGACTCCCTCCGCCGAGCAGCGATCGCCGCTCCTTGACCTCTTTCTTCTCCAGCGGGACCCACTCCTGGGCCCATACCGGAGAGAAGGTTGCGGCCAGAAACCCTACCGTGATCAGCACTCGGCGGATGGGCCTCACGTGCATTCTCCAGCTAAGGACGACTCTTGCGGCCAGGAGCATGGGATTCAACCGTTATCCTACCGGCCGGTGAGACCAAGGTCAATCGACCGGCGACCCTGCGAAAACGGCGATCCGGACCCCTGCGAAGCCTGCCCCTGTCGCATTCCCCACTCTTGCCTTGTAGAATCAGAGGTCGGCCGCCTCCGAGCGTGAGGACGCAGCCGGCAGGAGCGCGGGGCGTGGACATCCGGCCCTCGCCCGAGCAGCCGGACCGCTCGTCGCTCGTGCTGACCGGGCCTCTCGTCTGAACGGAGAGCAGAACCATGCCGGCTTCACGCCAAGACACACTGCGTTTCCTGCCCTCGGTTGATGCTCTCCTCCAGGAGACCGAGCTGCAGGACTGCCTGGCCCGGCTGCCCCGCCAGATCGTGGTCCAGGCCGTTCGCGCCGCGGTCAGCGAGGCCAGGCAACGGCTCCTGGCCGGCACCCAATGCGGCACCACCCCTGACGCCGTCCGCGGCAGCGTCATCGCCCGCGTCCTGGAGATCACCCGCACCGCAGCCGGCCCCCACTACCGGCGTGCGATCAATGCGACAGGCATCATCCTGCACACCGGGCTGGGACGCGCCGTACTGGCCAAGGCGGCCCTCGACCAGGTGAGACGCGAGTTGCAGGGTTACTCCGTTCTGCAAATCGACACCGAAAGCGGCCAGCGGTCGCGGCGAGACGAGCGCATCGAATGGCTCCTCCGGCAACTCACCGGAGCCGAGGCGGCCACCGTCGTCAACAACAACGCGGCGGCCACAATGATCGTCCTCAGTACGCTCGCCAAGGGCCGCGAAGTGATCGTCTCTCGTGGGCAACTCGTGGAGATCGGAGGCTCGTTCCGCCTGCCCGAGGTCATGGCCGCGAGCGGGGCCAGGCTCATCGAGGTCGGAACGACGAACAAGACCCACGCCCGCGACTACGAGAGCGCGATCACGCCCGAGACCGCGGCCATCATGCGGGTGCACCCGAGCAACTACCGCATTCAGGGTTTCACCGCCGAGGTTCCGCTGGCGGATCTGGAGCGAATCGCCCACGACCATGGACTGGTGCTGATCGATGACCTGGGCGCGGGAGCGTTGATCGACTTCGCACGATTCGGTTTCGAGCCCGAGCCCAGATTGGCCGACTCTGTCGCCACCGGGGCGGACATCGTCACTTGCAGCGCCGACAAGCTGATCGGTGCCGCCCAGGGCGGGATCATCCTGGGCAAGGTGGAGCTCATTACCCAGGTACGCAAGAACCCTCTGGCCCGAGCCGTCCGAGTGGACAAGGTGACCCTGGCGATCATGGAGGCCACGCTTGCTCTGTTCCTCGACGAGCAGCGTGCCCTTCGTGAAGTGCCGACCCTGGCGATGCTCATGCGCGAGCCAACGGATGTCGCCGCCCAGGCCGATCGGATTG
The DNA here is from genome assembly GCA_022711465.1 of Planctomycetota bacterium. Classification (GTDB taxonomy): domain Bacteria; phylum Planctomycetota; class Phycisphaerae; order UBA1845; family PWPN01; genus JAGNEZ01. The sequence goes on from JAKLEZ010000001.1 coordinate 231,382, forward strand.
CCCTGGCCCTGGCCGCTCGCCTGCCCGAAGCGAAGGTGACGACCGAAGCCGGTTTCTCGCAGATGGGCAGCGGATCGCTGCCGGAGCAGAAGCTGGCCACCACGGTGGTGGCCATTGTCCCGGTGCGAATGGAGGCCGGAGAGCTGGCCCGCCGCATGCGACTCGGGCAACCGCCGGTCTTTGCCCGCACCCACGCGGGCCGGGTCCTGATCGACTCCCGCACCCTGTTTGCCGACGACGAGCAGCCGCTCATCGAGACCGTGATCGCGGCCTGCCGGGCTTGAGAGAACCAGATGGAGCGGATCAACATCACGCTGGGCACCGCCGGCCACATCGACCACGGCAAGACCGCGCTGGTCAAGAACCTGACCGGCTGCGACACGGATCGCCTGAAAGAGGAGAAAGAACGGGGCATGTCCATCGAACTGGGCTTTGCGCCCTGCACCGTAGCCGGCACCCAGGTCGGTATCGTGGACGTCCCTGGACATGAGAACTTCATCAAGACCATGGTCGCCGGAGCCAGCGGAATCGACGGCGTGATCTTCGTCATCGCCGCCGACGACGGGATCATGCCCCAGACCCGCGAGCACTTCGACATTCTCACCCTGCTGGGTACTCAGGCGGGCGTAGTGGCCTTGACCAAGCTCGACCGCGTGCCGGCCGAGCGGGCGGAAAGGCTCCGGGCCGAGATCCGCGATTTCCTGGGCGGCACCTTCCTGGCGAACGCCCCCGTCGTCGGCGTATCCAACCTCAACGGCGACGGCTTCGGCGAGCTGGTCACCGCCCTTCAGGATCTGGTGGCCGGTCTCCGCCGCAAGCCCACCGACGGCGTGTTCCGAATGCCGATCGAGCGGACCTTCTCCATCAAGGGCTTTGGCACCGTGGTCAGCGGCATCCCGGTTTCAGGCACCGCCCGGATCGGCGACGAAGTCACCCTGCTTCCCCAAGGGCTGAGCGGGCGGATCAGCGCCATCCAGGTCTACCAGCACACCGGTGACGCCGCCGTGGCCGGCCAGTGCGTCGCCCTCAACGTGCGGCAGTGGGACCACCACGCTATTGACCGGGGCTGCACCGTGGCCGTCCCCGGTTTCTTCGAGGCCCAGCAATGGTTCTTCTGTCGGCTGCGACTTCTGCCGCACGAGCGCGCCCCGCTCAAGAACGCATCCCAGGTCAAGTTGCACACCGGAACCTCCGAGGTCATGGCCACCGTCTACCTTCTGGATTCCGAGCGGATGAAAGCCGGGGAACACGGGCTTGTCCAAGTCCGGTCGTCTCGGCCGCTGGTGGCCGCTCCCGGCGACCGGTTCATCCTCCGGTCATTGTCGCCGGTTCAGACGATCGGCGGCGGCACGATCATTGAGGGCGTCTCCCAACGAGCCAGGCGAGGCCGGCCGGAGCTCCTGCAGGACCTGGCCGAACGCGCTCAGGCGGTCGGCGACGAGAATCGCTTTGTTGAATACTGCATCAGACGAGCCACCGATCATTCAGCCACGGAGGCTGAGCTTGCCCGCCGAGCCAAGGTGCCACTTTTCCGGCTGCAGGCCATCCTCGCCGATCTCGCGAAAGGGGGGAGCGTTCTCAGGCTGACCTCCGGGCGATACGCACATTGCCACACGACCGCCGAATTGAGCCGGCGGCTGGCGAGCCTGCTCGATGACTTTCACCGGCGTGCACCCGAACGCCCGGGGCCCGATGCCGATGAGCTGCACGGGCTGACCGGATGGTCCAGGGAGCTGTTCAAGGATATGGTCGAGCTGTCTCTCGCCGCCGGCACTCTCGTCCGACGCAACCAGAGCCTGGCTCTGGCCGGCCACCGCGAACAGTTCACCGACGATCAGCGGCGACTCATCGACAAGATCGAGACGCTGTTCCTCGAACGTCTCTTCAGCCCCCCCGAGTCCGAGGAACTGGCGAGGCTCACCGGCGCGGCCATCGACCAGGTGGCGCCGGCCATCAGGATTCTGCTGCAGCAGAACCGGCTCACCCGCGTCGGCCCGGACATGATCTTCCATCCACGGGCCGTGGAAAAGGCCCGCCAGATTCTGGTGGATTTCATCCACGACGAGGGGCGTCTGGAAAGCGTCAGGTTCAAGTACTTGCTGGATACGACCCGCAAGTACGCTCTCCCGCTCCTGGACTATTTTGACCGCACCGGGCTCACCCGGCGGGTGAACAACACACGCTATCTTCGAGCCGGAGTGAACGGCTGAGAAGGCGTGGAGCAGATTGGAGTGACACGAAGCCATGAAAGCTCGATTCGGCAAGAGGGCAATCGTCTTCTCGTGCATCGGCGTCGTCGCGTTGTTCGCCCAGCATTTCCTCAAGCCTGGCTGAGGTGACCCACGCGGCGTCCTTGGAGGATGCCTCACCATCGTCACCCTTCCGATTGCGCTGATCCTCGGGACACTGGGACTCGCCAGGGACCTGGACAAGTGGCCGGCAATCCTGGCGATTGCCCTGACCGCGGCGGGAATCGTCGGTCTGGCACTGCTTGGCCCCTTGTCCGCGTGCTTCTGAAAACGAGCGCGTCGAGAGGCCAGTCACGCAGGACGCACGGCGACAGCGGAGCCGCCGCCAATCCCTGGCCGACACCCTGCTCGCCGCGGCACGACCTCCGGCCAGGAACCATGACCGGGCATCATGAGCAGGGACGCCGCTGCTTCAGGGCGGCATCTCCAGGTTGTTTCCCGGCCCCAGACGCAGGATGTCGAGACGAGCCATATTGCGAGGACCCGGCCGACCAGCAAGAGACTTCTCGGAGGCCGGGCATGGGGCAGTCCGAGATTTCACATGGGCTGTGGTCCAGCCGCCGACAACCGATTGACGATGTCGCCCGGGCCAGTTAAGCTGCGGTTTGTGAGGCTGGTGACCGCGTAGATACTATGATGCCGGATGTCAAGCCGATCTTCATCGTCGGTCCGCCACGGACAGGCACCACGCTGCTGGCCAAGCTCATGGGCGGCGGTGACAAGGTTTTGTCCCTGAGCGAGCCTTTTCACCTCGACGACCTCCTTCCGCACTGGGCGCTGAAGTACTGGTTCAGGTCGCTGTTGAAACGGGCCGGCATGGTCCGCGTCCCCATGCCCCGGGTGCGCAACTACGATGAGTACTTCACCTACTTGAAGAACCTGGCCCGGGCCAACCAGATGAACTATCTGGTCATGAAAGAGTGCTTTCACGAGCTGGAGCTGAACAAGCCCTGGGCCAACTTTGAGCTCCTGGACGGATTCGCCGCCGCCGGGCACCCGATTATCGCCATCACCCGGCACCCGTGCGACACGATCGCCTCCACGCTGAAACTGCTGAACAAACTGTTCTTCGGCTACACCGGCATGCTGATCCGCCTGATGTGGCCATCCGTCCCACGCTTTGCCGACGACGAGCACATCGTGCGCTGGGCCGCCCGGAACTGGGCTCACTTCATGGACTGGGCCAGGGACCGCAAGCTGTTCATCGTTCGGTACGAGGACCTGGTCAAGGATCCAGCCTCGGCGATGATGCGGATCTGCGAAAGCGTCGGCATGCCCTATCACCAACGGATGATAGACCACAAGCACATGCCCCCGGGCTTCGGCGGTATCGGTGCGCCAGAAGTGCTGTTCAAGGCTCCCAAGCCGGTCGATACCAGCTCGGTCGGGCGGGGTAAGAATCTCTCACCCGACCACCAGCGGGCGATCAGGGCGCTCTGCGGCACCCAGGCCGCCGAGACCGGCTACACCATCGAGTGCCCCGACGACCGACCTGCGGCCGAGGGAACGCAATCCCGCAACCCGCTTCAGCCTCTAACCGCCGCCCCGCAATAATGGAGGCCCGCTGAGACCCCGATGGCCCGCTTCGCGGAACTCAACCCCCAGGACCGCGTGTTCTTCGCCTACGACCGGGCGCTGAGACGCCTGGGGCTGCCGGGCATCCACATCCAGGCCCATCTGGACATGATCGGGCCCATCGATGTGGAGGGCCTCAAACGCACGCTGCTGGCCATCTACCGCCTGTATCCCGCCGTGGGCTCCCGGCTGGACCGCCACCCCGTCACCGGAACGCCGCGCTGGCGGTTGGAGGTGCCACCGCCAGACCTGGACCGCGTGGTCCGCCTCCATGCCCTCGATCCGCCCACCGAACCGGAATGGATCCGCCAGGGCGAGGACCTGCTCCACCAGCCCATGGATCTGGTCACCCTGCCACCCGTGCAGTTCCACGTCTTTCGCGGGCTGCCGGATGGCGACCGGGTCGTTATTCGCTGGCCTCACGCGTTCATGGACGTCCGCGGGATGATTCTCCTCGCCGAGGACATCGACCGGATCTACCGTGAGAAGCCCGACCTGGCCAGTATCCGGCCTTCCGGCGACGAGGAGCGACGCGATTTCGAGGCCCTCATCGCGATTCCTACCCTTCTCGATCAGGTCAAGCTGTTGGCCAGAGACCGCCCCAGGTCCAAAGGAATCGCGACCCATGACCAGTGGCTTCCCGCCGGACGCGTGCGACGGCCCATCGGGCGCATCCGCCACATCAGACGGTTCTTCTCCGCCGAGCAAACCCGGCAGACGCAGCAGGCAGCCTTGCGGGTCTGCGGCTTCGCCCAGTACGGCGACTTCGTACGGGCCAGTGCTCTGCGGGCCATGCACCGGGCCATGCCCTCGCCGCCTCCGGTGGGCGCCACCTACTCCACGCTCAACGTGCTCGACCACCGCAAGCGCCGCCAGCGATCGCCCGTCTGCCACAACCTCTTCAGCGGCCTCCTGCTGCGAGTTCCGGCCAGTATGGTCGAGGACCGCAAGGCGGTGGCGGCCCTTCTGCGTCATCAGACCGAGCAGATCGTGTCCGGCGACGGAATCCGACGCCACCTGGCTCTCGTGAAGCTGATTTCCAGGCTCCCACCGGCCCTCCTGACCGAGGCTATGTATCAGAACATGAACCCGGAGCGCGAATCCGCCCTCCCAGTAGCCTTCGGCACGCCTCCATCGCTGCAGGTGGGCTTCTCCGCGGATGCCCCCACGCTGCTCCCGACATTCTGCGGTGCCAACAAGGCCCACACCTATGGACTGGGTATTCCGCCCCCCCTGTCAGGATTCGCGATCGACCTGAACCTGATCCACGGCCAGCTCCACGTGACCTCGACCTTCCTGGAGTCGCGGATCACGCCTGCATCCATGAACCGGCTCATGGACGACTTTGCGGCGGCATTGCTGGACGCTTCATGATCCTGTATATCAAGACGTTGTGTCGGCGGCGGGACCCGCACGCATCATGAGGAACGCACGCTCGTCAGGGAACTCCGCCCTCGGCTCTTTGGGAAGCGCTCATGCACGTCATCTTGGTACCGGTGGGGACTCCGGGGGATGTGTACCCTCACATCTGGCTGGGACGCGGGCTCAAGGCTCGCGGTCACCAGGTCACCATCATCACCAGCGGCTATTTCGAGCCCTTGGTGCGGCGCATAGGCCTCGACTTCTGCGGTCTGGGCACGGAGAAGGAATACCAGGCGGTCATCAACGACCCCAACATCTGGCATCCCAAGCGGTACTTCAAAGTCGTTGCACAACGCGTGGTTCCCCAGATGCTGCCTCCCACCTACGAGGCCATTGTCGAACGACACGTGCCCAACGATACGGTCATCGCCGCCTGCGGATTTGGTTTTGCGGCCAGAATCGCACACGACAAACTGGGCATTCCGTTGGCCACCGTCCACCTGCAGCCGGAGATGTTCCGCAGCGAATACGAGTCCCCGTTGGTCTCGGGCCTGCCGGTGCGGCCATGGATGCCCAGGCTCTGGAAGCGAGCCGTTTTCAATCTGGCCGATGCCCTGGTGGCCGATCGACTCCTGGGCCCGCCAATCAACGCTTTCCGCTCCAGGCTCGGGCTGCCACCCGTCAGGCGAATCCTGGGCGAGTGGTGGAACTCGCCGCAGCGGGTCATCGGACTGTTCCCCGACTGGTTCGGCCGGCCGCAACCCGACTGGCCCGCCCAGACGCGGCTTACCAGTTTCCCGTTGTGTGACGCCGGCGAGGTCGAGCCCATTCCACCCGGCGTCGAGGAGTTCCTCGCCGCCGGCGAGCCACCAGTGGTCTTCACCCCCGGCTCCCCCATCCAGAACTGGGACTGGTTCTTTGATGCCTCGGTCAAGGCCTGTGTCGCGTCTGGTCGGCGGGGAATTCTGCTCACCCGGGACCGTACGCAAGTCCCCAGATCGCTGCCTGCCACGGTCCAGCATTTCGACTACGTACCATTTAGCTTCATTCTTGGCAAATCTGCTGCATTGGTCCATCATGCCGGCATTGGCACCCTGGCCCAGGGTTTGGCGGCCGGCATTCCTCAGCTGGTCATGCCTTTCACCAACGACCAGCCGGACAACGCCGCCCGCCTGCTAAGTCTCGGAGTGGCCCTGGCCATCAAACCCGGAGACTACCACGGCACGGTGGTCGCCCGGTGTCTCAACAAGCTGTTGGGGGTCAAGTCGGTGGCCGACGCGTGCAGGGATGCGGCGGTCAGACTCGAAAGTGCGAACCCCCTGTCGGCGACCTGCGAGATCATCGAAGGTCTCCTGCCTAGCCCGGCTCGGCAGGTAGCCCGAGCCAGTTAGTTCAGCTAGAATGCCCTCCATGCATGTTCTTCTGGTGACGCTGGGAACTGCCGGTGACGTCCATCCTTATCTTGGGCTCGGCCGGCGTCTTCGAGCTCGCGGCCATCGCGTGACCGCGATCACCAGCGGCTATTTCGAGCGACAGGTGCGTCAAGCCGGGCTTGATTTCGCGCCTTTGGGCACCGCCGAGGAGTACCGGAGCATCATCCGTGACGGCGAGTTGTGGCATCACCGGCAAGCCTTCCGGGCCTTCGCGGAGCGGGTCGTTCCCCTGACGCTGCAGCCCATCTACGAGCGCGTCGCCGAGCGCTACGTCCCTGGGGAGACGGTGGCGGCTGCCAGTTGGAACGCGTTCGGAGCAAGGATCGCCCAGGAGAAACTGGGCCTCCCCCTGGTCACCATCCACACCGTCCCTTCCGGATTGCGGAGCGTGTACCGAACGCCCGTGCTCTCGGAGTTCCCGGCCATGCAGTGGATACCCTGGCGCTGGCGCAAGGTGGCCTACACCTTGATTGACCTGACCGTTTTCGATCGCATGCTGAGACCGGCCATCAACCGGTTCCGAGCCCGCCTGAATCTGCCGTCGATCCGTCGTTTTGTCTCTCATTGGTGGAACTCGCCCGATCGGATCATCGGGCTGTTCCCGGAGTGGTTCAGTCCACCCCAGCGTGACTGGCCCCGGCAGGTCCGGCTCACCGGATTCCCGCGTTATGACGGAGGCGAGATAGAACCACTACCCAGCGAAGTCCGCGAGTTCCTCGACGCGGGCGAGCCCCCGATCGTGTTCACGCCGGGCTCGCCGATCCAAGAGGTCCGCTGGTTCTTCCAGGCATCGGTTGAAGCCTGCCGGTTGCTTGGCCGTCGCGGTCTTCTGCTCACCCGCTTCCCGGAGCAGGTCCCGGAGTCTCTACCTACCGAAGTCCGGCACTTCGACTACCTCCCGTTCAGCCGCCTGCTGCCGCAGGCCGCCGCCCTGGTCCATCACGGGGGCATCGGATCAGCCGCCCAAGCCATGGCCGCGGGCATCCCGCAGCTGATCATGCCGATCTGCAACGATCAGCCGGACACCGCCGCGCGCCTCATTCGCCTGGGCGTGGGTGACGCCCTGCACCCCGGACGCTACCGCGGACCGGAAGTGGCGGACCGGCTCCGCCGCCTCCTCGGATCCAGGGAAACCGCCGCCAACTGCCACACCCTGGCCCACAGAATCAAGATGTCCGATCCCCTGGATGAAGCATGCCTATTGACCGAACAGCTGGGCGGTGGAACCTCTCGCGTGACCACCGGCTGTCCGCCGTCCGCGTTTGTCACTTAGCGGCGTTCATGAGGATCCGGCTTCCCGGCTGATCGATCGTTTGATGCCCGCTGCCCGCAGGACCGAGAGTCACCAGCCTGCGCCGCCCCGATCAGCCGTGGACCAGACCAAGCCACCGGGAGCCCAAACCTGAGGCGCGAGCCCATGGCATCCACGCCTTCCGTCCCGGCCACTGCACAACCGCGAACGGGATTGCCTGTCAGCAGGAGCACACCAGCATCCCCTGGACGTCTCCTGACACCTGATCGAACCCAATCAGCCGAGCGTTGCGATCACCGCTGATTTGCAGAACAGGAGCCGAGGTGTGAAATCGTCGGGCGACGTGGTAAAGTGCCCGGTCGGTGGCGATCAACCGACCCCGGCCCTGCGGGCGATCGGGCGAGAAGGCCATGGGTCATTGTGCTCGGGAACCGTGCATGCACGTATTGCTGTTGCCTTTCGGCAGCGCCGGCGACGTCCTGCCCTACGTGGGGCTGGGCCGCGCCCTGCGCGACCGCGGCCACCGAGTCACCGTCATCGTCAGCGAGTTCTTCGAGCAACGGGTCCGTGGTGCCGGCCTCGGGTTCGCCCCACTGGGTAGCCGCCAGGAGTACCTCGATGCCTTCAACAATCCCCACTGCGGCGACGAGAAGGCCAGCTTTGCATTCTTCGCGGGCGTCGTCGTCCCTGCCATGCTCCGCCCCACCTTCAAGTCGATTGCTAATCTTTACGAGCCCGGCCAGACGGTGGTCGTCGCGTGCCCGCTCATCTTTGGAGCCCGAGTCGCCCAGGAGAAACTCGGCGTCCCCCTGGCCAGCATCCACCTTCAGCCGCTCATGCTTCGTTCATCCCACGCCCCCCCGGTCATCCCGGCGCTGCCACGACTCAGGAAGATCCCGCGTTTCATTCGACCCTTGACGTTCCGGCTGCTCGACGCCGTTCTAGACCGCAGACTCGGCCCCGGAATCAACAGTTTCCGGGCCGAGCTGGGTCTGGCTCCCATCCGGCGAATCATGGCCGACTGGTGGAACTCCCCCCAGCGGATCATCGCCATGTTCCCGGACTGGTTCGCACCCCCGCAGCCGGACTGGCCTCCTCAGACCCTGATGACCACGTTTCCGCTGTACGACGCGGGTGATCACCAGCCCATGCCCCCGGAGGCCGAGAGCTTCCTTGCAGCCGGCGATCCGCCCCTGGTTTTCAGTACCGGCTCTAATGTCGGCGACTGGCCGCGTTTCTTCGCCGCTTCGATGGAAGCGTGCCGAATGCTCGGCCGAAGAGGCATCCTGATGACCCGCTTCCGCGATCATGTTCCCCCCAACCGGCCGGACAACGTCCGCCACTTCGACTATCTCCCGTACCGCCGGCTCCTGCCACAGTGCGCCGCCATGGTCCATCACGGGGGAATTGGCACCCTGTCACAGGCCATGGCCGCCGGGATTCCCCAGCTGATCACCCCCCTGGGCCTTGACCAGCCCGACAATGCCGCCCGGCTCGAACATCTCGGTGTCGGCCGCAGCTTGCGCCCTGATGAATACACCGCCGAGGCGGCAGCCCGGGTGCTGGGTGAGCTGATCGACAGGCCGACCGTTCTCGCCCAGTGCCGCGAGCTGGCGAGCCGACTCCGGGCCACAGATCCTCTGAGCCAGGCCTGTGCGGCCGTCGAACGCCTTGCGGGAGCGGATCGCTGATGCATGTTCTGCTGATACCTTTCGGCACCGACGGGGACGTGTACCCCTTCGTCTGGCTGGGACGGGTGCTCAAGGCTCGCGGGCACAAGGTGACCCTCTTCACCGAAGACCGTTACGACCGGCACGCCCGCCGGGCAGGACTGAACTTTGAGCCGCTCGGCATCCAATTCGCCACCGCTTCGGACACCCCTAATCCACAGCTTAAGGGTGCATCTGCCAGTTTTGAGATCCTGGCCCGAGAGATCCTGCCCAAAACGCTGCCGCGCTGGTACGCCTGCATTCGCGACTGCTACGTGCCCGGTGAGACTGTGGTCGCCGCCTGCCCCGGAGCCTTCGGGGCGCGCATCGCCCACGACGAGCTCGGCGTGCCCCTGGCGACAGTTCACGTCTACCCACTCATGCTCCGGAGTATCCATCAACCTCCGGTGATGTCCGCCCTGCCCCGTTTCCACCTGGTCCCCCGGTTCCTGCGCCCGGTGACCTATCGCATGGTGGACGCCCTGGTGGACCGCGTTATCGGCCCTCCCATCAACGCATTCCGCGCCGAGCTGGGACTGCCCCCCGTTCGCCGGATTCTCAAGGAGTGGTACAACTCGCCGCAACGGGTGATCGGTCTGTTCCCCGACTGGTTCGCCCCACCGCAGCCGGACTGGCCGCCCCAGGTCCGGCTGACGGGTTTTCCCATGTACGACGGAGCCGAGGCCATTTCGATGCCCCCCGACGCCGAGGCGTTCCTGAGCGAAGGTACTCCGCCGATCATCTTCTCATCCGGATCCCCGCTCCACGACGTGCAGTGGTTCCTGCAGGCATCAGCCGAAGCCTGCCGCATCCTTGGCCGGCGAGGCATCCTGCTGACCCGCTATCGACAGTTCCTGCCCGAGACACTGCCCGACGGCGTGCGGCATTTCGAGTTCCTACCGTTCAAAGCGGCATTACCGAGGGCCGCGGCGATCGTCCACCACGGTGGAATCGGCACCGGCTCGCTGGCCCTGGCCGCGGGCGTGCCCCAGCTGGCGATCCCCTTCGGCCTGGATCAACCGGACAACGCCGCCCGATTCAAGAGGCTGGGCACCCTGCTCACGATCCGCAGGGAGGAGTATCAGGCCCCCCTTCTGGCCGAGCGGCTGCGCACCCTGCTGGAGTCTCCCGAGGTGGCCGCCCGATGCAGGGAGTGCGCCGAACGGCTGCGCCACGCGAATCCGGCGGAACCGGCCTGCCGGGCGATCGAAGAGCTGCAAGATCAGTCATGAGTAGCCCCCGGAGCAGCAAGAAGACTCTATTATGCTCTCATCACTTCTTCGCTCCGGTGAGGAACAAATCCGACCTGACGATCCGTCCGACGATCTCCATGATCCTGAGGAAGTGCCCGCGTTCAGCCAACATGGTGGCATGCTGCTCTTGCCAGCGGCGGTTCTCCTCGATCATCCCGGGAGCGTCCATCTGCTCCCACCATTCCTCGATCAAATCCAGATCGCCGTCGGACATGATCGCGGCGCCGGCAAGGCGTTGCTGCAAAGGGCTGGCCGTCTGGATCGCCAACGGCCGCGTCAGGTCGTGGATCTCGCGGCGAGCCATGTCTCGCACCACAGGATCGGATGACCGAGCGGAAGCGAAGAGATCACCGTATCGGCTCCCCTCGAGATTGACCGGGGCGGTATCGAATCTCAGGTGATACGCAGGTCGCTCGGGCGACCCCACATAGAAGTAGTAGTCCGTATCGGACAACCGCTTGGGGAATGTGAACCTCAGCTTGAGAACGCCGTCGCCGCCGGCTTCAAGCACGGTCGCATCAAACTCCTCGCTCTTGACGGTGGTTCCCGCGTCCAGTCTGCCGTTCGGCCGCAGCACCTTCAGGAACATCCCGCCGGTCAGACCGGTGAAGTAACCCGGCGGTGCAATCGAAACGGTCAGTTCGCGTGGGCCCGTACGCTCCACGACGCTCGGACGATCCATCATCAGCGTGTGGGTCGCCAGCGTCAGGGTGTAGCCCTCAAGACCCTCGGCCTGCCAGGCTTCGCGAAGAACCAGCCCGGCGTACGCGTTGGCAACCGGCAGATTGATGAAAAACACCCGGGTGCCCGGCGGCGGCGGCCGAGCCTCGAAGAGCATATCCGCATGCACCAGCTGCTCGGCCCGCACCGTACCGCGGTAAACGAACCGGTAGACACCGAACGACCAGACCGTCGCGAGGATGATCAGCGTGGTCACCACGTGCCGCCATCGCCCGGGCAGCCGCCTCAGCATCAGGGCCATCATGACAGCATATGGAATCGTCGGCAGATAGGCGAAATGCGGAGCGGTAAACACGGGGATCACTGGGGCGAAGGCACCCAGGGTCCACAGGAACCAGAACCATCGGCCACAATGCCCGCGCGACGCCCAGAAGTACCACCACAGAATCAGGCCGGTCAGCACGACGACGACGGCATAAGCAAGAATGATCTCCGTCGAGAGATTCCTCAGCGTGGACAAGCCCATCACCATGGGCGTGTAGAACACTTCCGAAAACAGACAGGTCAGTATTTTGCCCAGCGCCCAAGGCACGTACTCAAGCCCGCTCGGTTTGCTGAAGTAGACCGGCGGTACCGCATCCACGGAGAACACGAACAAGCGGTAGTAGAGGAAAGCCGCCGACAGAATACCGACGGCCACATACACCGGCCACCGGCGGATGGCGTGCCGCCTGCCCCCGAAGCACAAGTCCAGCAGGACGATGATCGCCGGGAAGATAATCCCCGTCTCGCGGCTGAACAGGGCCAGTAGCCAGAACACCATGGCCGGGACAAACCGCGTCCATTGCGAGGAGCCGGGGCGACCTGCCGCTCCGAACGAGGCCCGGGCATACAGCAGCACGGCCGCGGCGAAGAAACAGGCGTTGACCAGGGCATTGCGGGCCGATGCCCAGCTGACCGTGGTCGTCGAATGCGGGTGCAGGATGAACAGGGCCCCCGCCAGGAACGCCCAGAAACGGCCCAGCCCGGCCCAGGCCGCCAGCCGATAGACCAGCCAGCCGGTCAGGCCGTGCCAGAACAGGGCGAATGCGTGGATACCCACCGGACTCCCCAGGGCGAGCACATACTCCAGTTTGACCACGAGCATGGCGACCGGGCGAGCATAGCGCCAGACGATCGGTTTCTCCTGCCACCAGAAGTGGTTCCACTTGCCCGAAAGGTCAATGGTCGCCGACTCGATCAGGTCGTTCCAGCCCCAGCCATAGTGGGCGGATGCGGCCCGCTGCCAATGGTCGTCAAGAAAGACCCCGTCCCAGAGGGAAGTGCCGTGGCCGGCCAGGAGAACGACCAGGAGACCAAGGACTACAAGCCCGCCTCGGGACCGACCGGCCGGCGGCGTGATCGCTTCAGTCTGTTCCGGCAACGACATCAGTGCGTCCGCAGCCACCATTGGCGAGTCAACCGGATGCCTTCCTCGAAGGTCACCTCCGGCCGCCAGCCGAGTTCCGTGCGAATGCGGCCCGAGTCGATGACCTGATCGGCGGACATCAGGGCAACCATCGCCCGAGAGAACGAGAACCTCTTGCCCGTGATCCGAGAGTACAGGTCCACCGCACCGCTGAAGAAATGAGCCAGCCCGCACCCCACCTGCTGTCGGGATCGGGGCAAACCCATGGCGTCACATGTCCCGTCTAGAAACTGGCACTGGTTGACCGACTCGTCGCTGGCGACGTCGTAGATCCGGTTCGCAGCCGCCTGGCGCGCAGCGACCAGGACCACCGCCCGCGCCGCGTCATCGACATACAGCGTCGCAATGCGGTTCTCTCCGCTGCCGACGATGAACAGCCATCGCCCCTTGATCAGCGGCATGAAGTGGCTCTCCATCGCCCGGTTCTCCGGGCCGTACAGGAAGCCGAGGCGAACGATCGTCCACGGACACCCCGCCCGATCGCACTGCTCGCGAACCACATTCTCGGCCTCGAGCTTCGCCCGGCCGTAGTAGTTGAACGAGGCGGGTTCGACCGGAGTCCGTTCGGCACACATCGGCGAGCTTTGGGCCGCGGGGGAGTAAACCACCGCCGAACTGACGTAGATTACCCGGGCCGGCTGTCGGGGAAGGGCGGCGGCGAGGAGGCGGCGCGTACCCTCTACGGTGGTCTCACGGAACTCGGCCCAGGTGCCGGTGAGATCAACACGGGCTGCCGAGTGAATCAGGGTGTTGCCCTCGCCCACCAGTCCGTCGCATCCGCCGGGCACGACCAGATCGCCGCGAACGGGGACGGCGCCCCAGGAGCGAATCCGATCCTCGTCCGCAGGCCGGCGCACCAGCGCACGCACCTGCTCGGCGGCGGGCACCAGGAACCGGATCAAGGCTTGGCCCAGGAAGCCCGTGCCGCCGGTCAGTGCCACTATCACCGGGCGCCCTCGTTTCCGGGAGGCCGCGGAAACCAGCGCGGCACACGAGCCCGATAGTCGTTGTAAGCCGATCCAAATCGTCTCTCCAGCAGGGGCTCCTCCAGCAGGACCACCTGCAGATGGGCAAGGGGAATCGCCACCAGAAACAGCAGGAAGATGCCAACGGACGAAAACGCCAGAGCCTCACCGAGAATCATGCCCACCACGGATCCGGCAATCGGGTTTCGGCACCAGCAGAACGGACCGGTGGCCACGAACTCCTTGGGCGGGTCGAACTCCACGTAGGCCCCGCGCCCCAGCCGGGTCAGCGTGTACGAGCCGCGAGCGTAGATCACGAAGAAAAGCACGAAGACCGCCACGCCCACGTAGCGAAACACGCCGATATCCACGCGGCATGCAGGAAGATGCACGTCGATCTGATAGGCAAGATAGGGCAATCCCACGAGAACCCCGGTGAGGAAGAAGATCGCGTAGAAGATCATCCGGGCGGTCAATGGTATGGAGTCCAACCACGCTCTGACGCCCGGCCTGACCGGCGCCCTACCCCCCGACCCGCGGTGGCCGGCATCCGCCATGGCTACCACCTCACAACGAAGCCGGCAGTCATCCACTTGCTCGACTCGACGGAGTGAACAACAACCACGTCCCCCGCCTTCAGTTCGCCGTTCCGGGCGATCTCGTCAAAGTGCAGGAGAAGCGAAGCACCACCGCAGTAGCCGGTGTTGCAGGCACGGAACTTGATCTCGTTCCGGGTGAGCCCGAAGAACTCCATGAACGGCCCGACGCCGTCCTCATACAGCTGCCGGGTTGGAATCGAGAACACGCACTGCGAGACACTCTTGGGATCGATGCCCAGCTGGGCGATCATTCGCACGACGCCCTCATGCAGCGTCCGCGCGGCATCCCGGTTGACCGCGGCAAAATCCTGATCCAGATGGTGCAGCCCCTGCTTCCACATGTGAACGATCTGCTTGTCGGGCTCCACCAGGTTGCCCACACCGCCGCCGGCAGTCATGCCCGGCGGACGCTTGCCGCCCACCGACTCAACGAAAGTCCCGAGCAGCTCGTGCGGAACCGCTTTGCCCGCGGGAGTGTCCACCGCCTGCAACACCACCGCCCCGGCCCCATCGGCCAGGATATACCTCAACGCCGCCTGCTTCTTGGTCATGAACGGCTGGTTGAGGTACTCGCGGCGAAGATAGACGCTGGAGAGCTGAGGGTAAACCGCCACCGCCGTCTTGTACCGCCCCACCCGAAGAGCGTCATAGGCGATCTGGATGGCTTTGCCCACCCCTGAACAGTTCGAGTGAACCTCCATCTCCGCACAAGTCTCGATCCCCAAACGCTCTTGCAGCAAAGCCGACGTGGGTGGCGTAGTCTCGTCATAGTTGGAGCTGGCCAGAATCAGCAGATCCACATCCGTCGCCTTGATCCCCGCCGCATCCAGGGCCCGGCGGACCGCCTCCTCGCCCAGGGAAGCAACCGTGTGCGTGAGTTTCCGAGTCTTGATGTCGATCGCGAAATGTCTGAACTCCACCCCGCTGTTGGCCAGCATGCGCGTCCCGATCGTCTCCATGAAGGACTTGACCCGCTCGGGAGCGTCGGTCAGCGGTCCCAACACCTCGTCAAGCCGACTGTTGGGAACGGGATCGTTCGGCAGGAACGAACCGGTACCGACTATGGAAACACGCTTCAACTGGGGGTTCACAATTTCACCCTTTCATCGCACGCTGAACTCACGCTAAGGCCCTTTTCCTCAGGGCACATCCGTGTTACGCTTCGGCTTTGCCCAAAAGCGATGCAAGAGGCCAGATTGTGCCGCAAGGGTTTACGGATGTCAACTGGCCCCGGATCGCCTGCCTGGACCGCACTCCCGACCGGCCAGGACCCCTGAGCCGGAGACTCAGGAAGACGATGGGATTATACGTTGCCCCACACTGGAGTGAACTGTGTTCAAACGGTCCGTCCAACTTCTGATCATCGCGGCTCTGGGAGCCGGCGGCTGGCTCGGCTGGAAGGCCCTTAACCAGAAAGAGGAGATGGAAGTCCGCACCACCAAGGCCGCCACCGGCTCGCTCGCCCTGAGCGTCTCGGCAACCGGCAAGCTCGCTCCGACGACGGAGGTACTGATCGGCTGCGAAACCTCGGGCACGGTCGAGAGCGTTCTAGTCGAACACAACGACCGGGTCAAACGTGGGCAGGAGCTGATCCGGCTTAAGCCTGAGCTCGTCCAGGCCGAGCTCAAACAGGCCGAAGCTGACGTCGCTCGCATCCAGGCCCAGCTCAAGCAGGTCCAGACCCAGGCCAAAGAGGCGGAACGTCAGTATCAGAAAGCCAAGAGTCTCCAGGCCGGCCAAGCCGCCAGTCCGGACGAGCTCGCCATGCGGGAAGCCGCCAAGGAAGCTGCAGTCGCAGACGTCGCCGCCGCCGAGGCCAGCGTCAAAGGAGCCGGGAGCCGCGTGGATCTGGCCAAGTACCACCTTGACCGGACCGTCATCACTTCCCCCATCGACGGCGTCGTCATCGATCGCCGGGTGGACGTCGGCCAGACCGTCGCGGCGGCGTTCATGGCTCCCGAACTGATCTCCCTGGCCGAGGATCTCTCCCACATGAGGCTCCTCGCGGACGTCAGCGAATCCGACGTCGGGTACATCTGCCCCGGCCAGGCTGCCACTTTCAAGGTCAACGCCTACCGGGACCGGACATTCACCGGCACCGTGCGGCAGATTCGCAACCAGCCCAAGACCCTGGGCAATGTGGTCACCTACACGGTCACCATCGATGTCGAAAACCGCGAACAGCTGCTTCGCCCGGGCATGCCCGCCGATGTCACCATTGAAATCGTGCAGCGCGAGAACGCCCTCAAGATCGCCAACTCGGCCTTGCGATTCCGCCCCCCGCTGCCGCCAACCGAGATCCGCCACACGTTGGACGCCCTCAAGTGGCCCCCCGCACCGGCGTCCACCCCGGTGATCGGAAGACACCCCGTCGAGACACGCCCCAGTGAGGTCAGCTTCACGCCACCGCCCCTCGAGCCGGTCAAGGGTACGCTGTGGCAATACGTCAACCTGAAATGGCAGGTCGTGCCGGTCTGGACCGTCTTCACCGACAACCGCGAGACCATCGTCGCCGAGAATAGCCCGGTCAAGGCCGGCGATGAGTTCGCCACCGAGGTCCGCATGCACGCAAACGGGCAGAGCGCCCTGCAACGCGCGATCATGCTCGCCCGGCCGGAGAACCGCCAGCCCTGAGGTAGCCGGAAGACGCCCTCGACATGAGCAACATCGTCGAACTACGTGATGTCCACAAAGTCTACGACATGGGTGAGGTCCGCGTCCACGCCCTGCGGGGCATCAACCTCACCATCGCCACGGGAGAGGCCATCGCCATCATGGGGGCCAGCGGCTCGGGCAAAAGCACGCTCCTGAACATCCTCGGCTGCCTGGACACGCCGACCAGCGGGGTCTTCTGGTTGGATGGCGAGCGCGTCGACCAGATGAACGAAGCTCAGCTGGCCTACTGCCGGCGAACCAAGCTCGGTTTTGTATTCCAGAACTTCAACCTGCTCCGCAGCGGCACTTCGCTCGAGAACGTCGAACTGCCCATGGTTTACATGGGCGTGCCTCGCAGGGAACGCGACAAACGGGCCCGGGCGGCACTCGCGATCGTCGGCCTCGTGGATCGCATGGAGCACATGCCCTGGCAGCTCTCCGGCGGCCAGCAACAACGCGTGGCCCTGGCCAGGGCACTCGCCAACCGCCCCCCTATCCTCCTGGCCGACGAACCGACCGGAAACCTCGATTCCAAAACCAGCGAGGAAGTCCTGGAGCTTCTCGCCCGCCTGCACCGCGACGAGAAACTCAGCCTCATCGTGGTCACCCACGATCCGGATATCGCCGCTTACCTCCACCGCATCGTGATTCTGTACGACGGCCGCGTTGTCTACGACAAGCCCGGCCCGGTGGCGGGAGGACCCCCGATTCCGCCGATCAAGAGCCTTGGAGCAACGCTCGAAGAGGAACCTCGCTCGGAGGCGGCTCCCGCAACGGGAGGGCCAACCTGATGAACTGGGCACTCTTCATCGAGAGCTTCCACATCGCCTTCCGCGAAATGAGCCGGCACCGCACCCGCAGCTTTCTGACCATGTTCGGCGTCATCATCGGCGTCGGAGCGATCATCTCGGTCGTGTCGATCAGCCAGGGAGCCAAGAAGAAGATCCAGGGGCAGATCGCCAACCTCGGCAGCAACATGATCATCGGCGTACCTGGCTCGACCAGTGCCAGCGGCGTCAAGGCCGGAACCGGTTCGGCCGTCACCCTGACCATCGAGGACACCCAGGCCATCGAACGAGAATGCTCGGCGGTTTCGCACTGTGCCCCCGTCGCCCGTATCATCTGCCAGGCGGTCAGCGAACTGGGCAACTGGCCCGCCCCGGTCACCGGGGCCACCTGCCGGTACACCGCCATCCGCGCCTGGAACGTCGAGAGCGGGCGCGAACTCGAGCCCGGCGACGATGACACAGCCGCCAAGGTCTGCCTCATCGGCAAGACCACCAGCGAGCAACTCTTCGGGGACATGGATCCGGTCGGCCAGCGCATCCGCCTCAAGGGCACGCTCATCGAGATCGTCGGCCTGCTCGAAACCAAAGGTCAGAATCCGCTCGGAGAGGACCAGGACGACACCGTGGTCGTCCCTCTCAATACTTTCTTCCGCCATCTGGCCGGTGGTGATCGACCGCAGGCGTTCGTCGCCTCAGCCGTCGATGAGAACCAGATCGACCTGGCCATCACCCAGATCAAGGGCCTGCTCCGCCAGCGCCACCGTCTGGGCGAAAGCGAACCCGACGACTTCATCATCAAGTCGATCGAGGAATACGCGGAAATGGCCGAAAGCACATCGAACGTCATGACGGCTCTGCTGGTGAGCATCGCGGCCATCAGCCTCCTGGTCGGCGGCATCGGCATCATGAACATCATGCTGGTCACGGTGATGGAGCGAACCCGGGAGATCGGCATCCGCATGGCCGTCGGGGCCACCCAGCGCATGATCCTCAGCCAGTTCATCATCGAATCCGCGACGCTGGCGGGCGTCGGAGGAATCCTGGGCGTCCTCATGGGCTTCGTCGGGAGCATCGCGATTTCGCGCCTCACCGGCTGGCCGGCCATCTTCTCCGTGCCGCTCATCGGCGGCCCCTTTGGCTTCGCCGTGGCCATCGGCCTGCTCTTCGGCCTGCTTCCGGCCCGAAGGGCCTCCTCCCTCAAGCCGGTCGAGTCTCTGCGGCACGACTGAACCAGGCCAGCCCATCAGCGCAACCTCAAGACCGCCCCACACAGGGCCGATAACCTCCCTGAACGCACATGAACACGCCGCCGGCCACCATTGAAGCGACCGCGCCTCGCCCTGGACGAAACCACCTCGTCAGCGGTGCCATGCTGGTCGCCATGGCCGCCACCGTGGCCGTCTTCGTCCTTCATTCCTCCGCCTTCAGAACCGCGTACTGGACGCTGGCCAACCTCGTCCATCTCCGTCCTCGCTGGCCACTCTCCGGAGACTGGCTCACGGGCATCGATCCGGTGACCGGACCCATCGTGGCGCTCGTCGCCCTCGTCGGGCTGTGGAGCACTTGGCCGCTCAGCCGCCTCTTGGAGGACCGCTGGCTCCCTGACGCGGACCGCCTGACCTGCTGGGCCCTGGCCATGATCATCACCACCAGCGCGTTTCTGGCATCGGTTCAGATCCTGGCCTTCGCCCGACTGTTCGGCTGGACTCCCGGGATGCCCATTCCTGCGATCTCCGCCATCTTTCTGCTGGTCCTGTGGCTCTCCGGCCGGCTCCTGGCCCGCCGCCAGCCGGCAGTCGCCTGCCCCCCGGTTCGCCGAAAAGGCCGGTGGCTGCCCAGCGGCACCAGGCTCCCGCTGGCCTTCGTCCTGAGCGCCCATGGCATTTGCCTGCTCATGGCCCTCACCGCCCCCCCCATCGGCGGCGGCGATGCGCTGCGCTACCACCTGCCACTCGTGGTCAAGTGGATGCGCGCCGACGCGCTGATCATGCTGCCGGAATTCTGGCAGTACGCGCTGCCCTCCAACGGAGAGGTGATCATCTGGTGGTTTCTGCGCGGAGGACTCGAGTCCGTAGCCGGGGTTGCCCTGTTTCCCGCCGGCCTGCTCGCGGCCGCGACAACCTGGGGACTGGTGCGACATATGCAGGGATCCCGGTTCGCGGCCAGCACCGCGGTCATCGCCGTCCTGGCGTCCGAGGTCGTCGCCGACCAGATGTGCAAGAGCTTCATTGATCTCTTCGGCACGGCGTTTCTGGGGGCGGGAATCCTCGCCCTGATGATCGGCAGCGAACCCGGTCGCGTTCCCGGCCAGAAACGTCTCCTGGCGCTTCTGGGAGGTCTCGCCCTGGGTATATCCTGCGGCTCCAAGCCCGTGTTCTGGCTCCTTGCCCTGCTGGCAACGGTCATTCTCGGCGTGCTCCGTGCCCGCCGAGCCGACGACCGACGGGGCCTGCGAACCCTGGCCCCTCTCTTCCTGGCGGGACTGGCGGCATGCTCCGCCTTCTGGTTCGTTCGCGCGTCGGTCGAGGCAGGTAATCCCCTCTATCCCCTGCGACTGAGCGTGGCCGGCCATCAAGTGCTGCCCGGCGTCAACCCCGAGAGCCTGATCGACCGTCCCTCGCTTCGGGATCAACTCGCCTCGCCGCCAGACCTGGCCCGACTCCCCGGCAGGATCGGGCTCGCCATCCTCAACGTCGACGGCTACGAGAGCGACTTCGCCCCCCTCTCGGTCGCGATCATCCTCGCCGGAATCCTCGCAGTCGGCCTGTCCAGCGCGGCTCGCCGACAGGCCCTGGCCCGCCCCAACCGGGCGGTGATCGCCGGACTTGCCCTCACGATGCTGGCCGCATTGGTGCTGGTCCTCCAGTTCCGCACCCGCTACGGAATGATCTACCACCTGCTGGCCCTGTGCTGGGCTTCGCTGGCTATTGCCCACCTCCATCGCCGGCGACCACGCATCACCGCCGCGATCCTCGCCGCCGCCACCGGGACAGCCTGCATCTGCATGCTGGCCGGACCGCTCGACGCCCTCCTCTACCGCCTGCACACCGGCGACATGTCCCGCGCCGCCTTCTATCGCATCCCCAGCACCATCGACACCTTGCCCGCCGGATCACGCATCGTCAGTCTGGCCACCAACGCTCGGGCCCTGAGCTATCCTCTCTATGGCCGCGGGTTGCGGAATGACGTCATCGACTCCCTCACGGCCGGATCCATGTTTCCTGACCTGCGACCGTCCCTCGCCGGACTCAAGCAGGCTGGTGTCGAATACGTGCATCTTCGAGCCCCGTTCCCTGAAGGCTGGGACACCGCTCGCCACCTCGAGCTGATCTACGACGATGAGCGGGATGCAGGACGGCCACGCCGAACGCTGCCTTCCCGGATCTACCGCGTGCCGAGGTATACGCACGCGGCTGGCCCAGGCTGAATGACCCACAGATCAGAAATCGAGTCGAAGGGGTTCACAGAATCGAGCGGCTACGCCGATATGCCTGCGCAGGACACCATCATGCTCGCTGGCGCTGAGTTCCGCGCTGCGCACCACCCGAGCGGTGCACTGCACCCGACCTTCGTAAGGGAAATGACCCTCGCCCGGAGGAACGAGCAGACGCAGATCAAGCATCGTGTCAGGGGCTGGGGGGACGGTCCCATTGGAGAGCTCTGTCTCGAAGAAGACACCCCCCGTGCTGATATTGCCGGTCACGGCCCGTAGCACGAACTCCCGGTCATCCGTCTTGGTCCGGCATTCCACCGGCAACTTGACCACCAGCCGGCGATGCAGCCGGCGGTCGCTCTGCTGGAACTGGCTGACCACCACGCCTGCTCCCCATCCCCCCAGGGCTATCTACACCTTACGGCACCTTGACTAAGACCACGCAAGCGCCAGGCCAGCCGGCCACGAGGACCAGCGAGATTCCCGGCCCAGGCTTAACCTAATGCCTGACAAAGGTTTAAAATGACAGAAGAGCCGCGAGACGGAATGTCGTCGAAAGGCCCCGACGGAATCCATGTTGCCTGGCTACAACAGGCCCCTGTGACCAGACGATCTCCACAAATCATAACGTTTGATCAGCAGGGCACTTAGGAAACGGTTGTTCTGACGCAACGCCCGGGGGATCAGACCCGCCAGCCGATAGTGGCACAGATTGCCTTGAGGGCATCGGCGGCGACCTTGAACAACTCGGGCCCGGTTTGCCCGGTGGAGTGCTCCGCTTTGGCCAAATGGGGCTCCAACGCCAGGAATCCGTCGTAGCCGTCCGCGGCGGCATCTTTCAGAATCGCTGGAATGCAGCCGTCCCCCTGGCCGGCCGGGACCGCCCGTTCCTCTTCGCCGTACCGAAAGTCCTTGATGTGGAAGTAGCCGACAAACGGACGCAAAGGCACCCAACAGGTGCTATAGACGTCGGGAACGTTCATGTTCACGAAGTTGGCCGGGTCGAAGGCTCCCACGAGCTTCTTGGACCGAACGGCCGCAAACAGGTACACACAGCGTTCGGGCAGCGCTCCGAACAGGTTCTTCTCGTTTTCCAGCACCAAGGTGACGTTGCGGTTGGCGACGTAGTCTACCTTCTCATTGAGCCGGTCGACCACTTGGGCCCGACAGTCGGCGATGTCCTTCCCTGCCGGGGCATAGTAGCTGAAGATGCGGATGTAGCGGCAGCCGAACAGCTCTGCCAGATCGACCGCGTGCTTGAACTCGTCGAAATGCTGGCGGTAGTCATCGTCAAGACGGACCTTACCGATCGGCGAGGCAATACACGAAACTCCGAAGCCTCGATCGGCAAACTGCTTGCTCAAGTCCGCACACTGCGCGTCGGACAGCTTCAGGACGTTAAGGCCATAGGCGCCGCGCAACTCGATGTACCTGATGCCATTAGCACCCAGGGTATCCATCTGGAGTTGGGGATTCTGGCTCACCTCGTCGGCAAATGCGCTGAGCGTCGGCATGTTCAGTCACTCCCGCCTGCGAACGCCGTCGGCTCGACAGGCCGGCGGCCTGTTCTGATGGCAGCGATAATGTAGCGAGATCGAACGTGCGACGCCAGCCACGCCTTGACCAGTAAGTATCAGTCCGGGTCGGCCAGCCCCAGTTCCCAGGCGAGTTCCGCGATAGGTGACAGACCGGAGGGAAAGTAGTCGAGATCGCCGGTCTCGACAACGGCGAAACGGTTTCCGACGCCGCCATCCGCGGCAAACCGGCAGTTCTCGGGGGAAGTCGAGCTTTTCACCCCCAAGGTCGCGATCTCGATCGTTTCGAAGGACTCAGCGGTCATGATATGAATATAGACGCCGGTCGAGGTCAGCTATTGCCATGATTCCGGCTGAAAATGACTCCGCCGACGGTCCTTGTCCCCGGGTGTCACTCGTTCCTGCCGCTTTGCCCCGTGCTCTGGGCCGTGGGACGATCAGAACCTGGCGTCGTCCTTCGGTTTCATTGACACGACCACGTCGATCTGCCGGCCGAGCGCGGAAAGCTCGTCCTGGAGGCGGGCCGCATCGACAAAGGGCGGGATCTCGACCTCGATCATCATGACGTAGAGCGGCGTCTCATGGTGAATGACCTCCGTCTGGAGGTTGGTGATATTCACACTGCGGTCGGCCAGATGTCGACTGATGCGATGCACAATGCCCTTGCGATCGGCGCCGTACACGTGGATGAGGTGCTTGGGCTGATCCGAGCGGGTCTCGCTGGCCTCCTCGGGGCGAAGGTCCTGGACCCTCAACCGCAATCCCAGGTCGGTGATGACGCCTGCCAGCCGCGCCTCGAGCTGATGGCTCACCATGCCCTCGGGCATGCGAATCACCAGCATGCAGGCGAACTCCGGCCCCAGGCGAGCCATCTGAGAATCCTCGATGTTGCAGTCGCTCTCGAGCAGCACGGCGGTGATGGCGGCCACGATTCCCGGACGATCACCCCCGTTGGCGGACAGCAGTGCGTAATTCGCCATGATGACTCCTCAATGGACCATCGGCCTTCCATAACCTGTAGTCCGTTTTCGGCAATGTCCGGCCAGCGATTCAATGATCCTGCCATGCTGGCGGCGGGCTAGTGTAGGTGTGAAGTCACCTGAACGCAACGAGCCCGCTGATATTCGGACCTGGACTGCCGGGCCGAGGCTACAGGGTATAGGCATGGCGCTCGAGCAGATCGCGGCTGCGTAACACGCCGTCGTGATCATCTCCGGCTCCCTCGAACTCAATGCCGAACAAGCCCCGGTAACCTGCGTCCCGAAAGATGCCCATTACCCGGGCGGTATCGAAGTCGGGATCCTCGCCCCGCCCGTCGAAGCTCAAGAACTTGGCGTGCACATAACGAGTCCAGGGGGCGATCTTCGCCAGGGCGGTGTACAGATCGAGCGTTGGGGGGAAGTTCCGGAAGTCGGCAAGGGCCCCCAAGGAGTCGCTGGCCACGTTTCGGATCACGGCCACAAGCCGGTCCGGATCGGCCGACAGTCCCCAGTGGTTTTCCATCAGCACGGTCAGGCCCGCCTCGCCGGCCCATTCTGCCAGCTTAGCGAAGGACTCCGTGCAGCAGCCCACGTGGTTCGCGCCGATCTCCCCGGTGCGCGGTCCCCCGGAGTTAGCCCGGAACGCAGGACAGCCGAGTTCGTGGCAGGCATCGAACCACTTGCGGTGACGATCCAGGGCCTGGGCTCGCTGTCGGGCGTCGAGGTCCGACAGATCCCCGTGCCCATCCACGGCGATGGCCACGATCTTGGCGCCCGCCTGGTCAGCTCGGCGCCGCAACTCCCGGATGTAGCCTCGCCGGAAAGGGCCAGCGACCGCTGCATCCCGGTTGGCGTACTCGAAGAACGGGCTGTTCAGTTCCACCCGGTCGATCTTGAACTCCTCGCGGGCCGTTGCCGGAAAGTCGAGCAGGCTCAGCGGACGCTCCCTGTTCTGGAAGCGCCGATGCAGGCTCCACCCGGCCAGTGAGAGATCCATATCCGTCCTCCCATGCGTTCGGATCTCGCGATCATACCGGTCTCTCCGAGGACCGCAAGGAATCCGGACCTTGGAGTCAAGTACGAGGCGATGCGCGCAACTCGCGGCGGCGCAGCGAGGTGCGAAAATCGGCCAAAAAAAGACGCCGATCCGTTTGGCGGAGCGCGGTTATATCTTACCGTTTGTCCGACCTTTAGACCTCGCCGAATGCAAAGGGGCACGAAGATGGCAATGACAATTGGTATGAACTCTGCGTCTTTCAAGATCCTCTCCGCGATCTCCAGAATCCAACAGGAGCAGTCAACCACTATGCAGAGGTTGGCGACCAATCACAAGATCAACAAGGGATCGGATGATCCGGCCGGCCTGATCGCGCTCAACGCGTTGAACGCCGAGCTGGTCTCGATCAACACGGCCATTGAAAGCAATCAGCGCACTCAGTCTCTGCTTGACGTCGCCGACAATACCCTGACCGAGGTTGCCACCCTGACCTCCGAGATCGAGCGCATGGTTCTGGAGGCCCGGGGTTCGAGCGTCTCGACCGAGGAGAAGATGGCCTACCAGGCCCAGATTGACCAGTCGATCGCCTCGATTGACCGCCTGATCAACAAGGCCGAGTTCAACGGGGAGAAGATCTTCAACGGCGAGAACCGGATCAACGCCTACACCAACAGTTCGCCGTCCATCAAGGACATCCGGGTGTACGCCCGCGATCCCAATCAGAGCGGCAACGTCTCGCTGTCTCTGAATGTGACCGCGGCGGCCACTTATGCGTATGCCGCGTCGGCCACTGCCGCCAGCTCCGTGACCTTGTCGGCCACGACGGTGCTGCAGATCACCGGCAAGCTCGGCACCGCGACGATCACGCTGTCGGCCGGGCTGACCAGTGCCCAGCAGCGTGCGGCGATCAATGCCCAGAAGGAAGTGACCGGGGTGAGCGCCATCGTCGGCACGGGAGCCAGCAAGAGACTGATTTTCATGTCCACGACCAAGGGTTCCGACTCGTTCGTGGCGGTGTCCAAGATCAACGGCGCCGTCAAGCTGGACGGCACGAATACGACCAAGACTTCGGGCAACGATGCCCAGGTTCTGGTCAACGGTGAGAAGGCCAATGCCCAGGGCACGAAGGTCTTCGTCAACAGCAACGGCATCAGTCTGAGCTTCAACCTGGCCGTCGACACGGCAGGGACCACACGGACCATCACTGTGGCGGGTGGTGGTGCCACCTTCCAGCTGGGAACGGACAGCACCACACGAGCCACGATCGGCATGGGTTACCTGAACGCGCAGGAACTCGGCCAGTACGATCTGGCGACCAACGGCGGCTACCTGAGCACGTTGAAGAGCGGCGGGGCGAACTCGCTGACCGCCACCAACTCCAAGGCGGTGGAGATTGCCCGGGCGGCCAGTCTGCAGGTTTCGGACATGCAGGCGCGTATCGGGAGTTTCAACAAGTACCAGGTTGGCTCGACGATCAATGCCCTGGCCGCCGCCCAGGAGGGCATGACCGAGGCTGTCAACCAGATCGACAGTGTGGACTACGCGGCCGAGACGGCCAACCTTGAGCGGCAAACCGCTCTGCTGAACGCGGCGATCGCCATGCTGAGCACGGCCAACTCCCAGCAGACCTACGCTCTGGCTCTGCTGCAGTAAGCTCTCACCGGCAAGGCGGGCGTTGGCCTGCCCGCCTTGCCGATTCCATGCGGGGGCCGGAGGTTTTCCGGAGGGACCGACAGGGGGGACACGACCGCCCCGACGCGAGATCGGGGCAAGGGGGACACGCAGGGGGAAGTAAGCAACCAGGGGTGCTTTTCGGAGGGGTCTATAGGGGTACGCGGGCCGGACGGCTGTTGGGGGAGTCCGGCCCGGTCCTTTTTCACGGTTGCATCCTTCGTTCGCCATTCTACACTATCACCCCATGCTGACCTACGTGCGACTGCTTCGACCCGCGGACTGGGTGAAGAACGTTTTCGTGTTCGCCGCCCTGGTTTTCGGCAACCAGATGGGCAACAGCCGCCAGGTGGCTCTGTCGCTGGCCGCGTTTGCCGCCTTCTGCCTGGCCGCCTCGGCCGGGTACATTCTCAACGACATCCTTGACCGCGAGCGTGACGCCCACCATCCGACCAAGAAGAACCGTCCGATCGCCAGCGGTGCGGTCAAGCTTCCCACCGCCGGGGTCACGATGGTGGTCCTGCT
Source organism: Planctomycetota bacterium (assembly GCA_022711465.1). Taxonomy (GTDB): domain Bacteria; phylum Planctomycetota; class Phycisphaerae; order UBA1845; family PWPN01; genus JAGNEZ01. The sequence continues at coordinate 258,512 of JAKLEZ010000001.1, forward strand.
GGCCGCCGCCGCGGTGATCAGCGCGTTTCTTCCGCCGCAGTTCAGATGGGTTCTGGGCGGCTACCTGGCCCTGACCATGTCCTACTCCCTGGTGCTCAAGCATCGCATGCTCCTGGACGTTCTGGTGATTGCCGTTCTTTTCGTACTGCGAGCCCTTGCCGGCGCCTGTGCCATTGACGTACCGGTGTCCTTCTGGCTTCTGGTCTGCACGTTCATGCTCTGCCTGTTTCTGGGCTTTGGAAAGCGGCGTTGCGAGATTGCCATGATTGGCGACAGTGATGACCTCATCGGCCATCGGCCGCTCCTGGTCCGCTACACCCCCGATCTGCTGAACAACCTGTTGAGCACATCGGGCGGCATCGCGATCGTCACCTTTCTGCTCTACATCAAGGACCACACTCCGCCGCTCTCCACGTTCGACACTCGCAAGGAGTATCTGGGATTCACCCTTCCGCTGGTCATCTACGGCATTTTCCGATACGCCATGCTCATCGAATTGGGCAAGGTCACCGGGCCCACCGAGCTGTTCATCCGGGACAAGGCCTTTCTGGCCACGGTGATCCTATGGGGCCTGGCCACGGCCGCCATTCTCTACGGCAGTTTCGGCGTGTTCTGATATTGCCCGTTCTTGTTCCCGTCCCTACAATGGCGGTCATCGATTCTTGGATGATGGGACTATCAGGGAGCCGAGACGCATGCCTGCTGACGAAATCGAGTTTGAGTGTGAAGAGCTGATGGACAAGGCGGTCAACTTCCTGCGGCAGGAGTTGCGGACGATTCGGACCGGGCGTGCCTCTCCGGGTCTGGTGGAGCACCTCAAGGTCCCGGTCGAATCGTACGGCTCCACGATGGATCTGCGCGAGCTGGCCAGCATCTCGGTTCCCGAGGGCAACCTGCTGCTGATCAAGCCCTATGACCCGAGCGTCCTGAAGGACATTGAGCGGGCGATTCAGGCGTCCGAACTTGGCATCACGCCGATGAGTGACGGCAAGGTGATCCGGCTGCCCGTTCCGCCGCTGTCGGGGGAGCGGCGGCAGAAGCTCCTCGCCCAGGTGCGCAAGCTTGGCGAGAACCAGAAGGTTGCGATCCGCAACACGCGTCGAGACGCCAATCGTCAGATTGACACCGAGGAGAAGGCCAAGACCATGTCCGAGGATGATGCCGAGAAGACCAAGGAGAGCATCCAGACGCTGACGACGAAGTACGAAGGGCAGATCGACAGCCTGGTCACGGCCAAGGCCAAGGAAATCGAGGAGGTCTGAACTGCCCGGGCGGCCACGGCGTCGCCTGAGTTGCTGGCAGCGGGTTGCTGCGTTCACGTTTGATCGCGGGGGTGAGATTTCCGGCCCGTCCGGGGCGGAAGGGCGGCGCAAGTTTTGCGCCCCGCCGGTTGCGGCTCCCCTGACGGTCCGGTATACTTGTGTAAGACGACCTGGTGAAGTCGGTGCGGGACGTCGAAACGTGGTCCCTGAAGACCGGTTGGCTTCGGGCCGTACGGTCATAAGGAGGGCGAAGTTTTCCCCACCGCGACGGCAACAATGCAGGTGTTCGGTCCGGGAACGGGGCTTGACTGCCATGTCCTGATTCTGAACCGGCACTATATGGCGATTCGCGTCACGAGCGCGAAGCGGGCATTCTCTCTGCTCTATCGCCACCTAGCCGAGGTGGTCCACGTCGAGGACGGGCGTTATCTCTCCTACGATTTCGAGAGTTGGTGCGAGTTGTCCGAGCTGAAGGAGCGGTTCGAGCCGCACCAGTACGACTGGGTGCGGACGGTCCGGTTCAGCCTGGCGGTGCCTCGGATCATCCGGCTGACGCTGTACGACCGGTTGCCGGCCAAGGATGTCAAGCTGAACCGCCGGAACATCTTTGCCCGGGACGGCAATCGTTGCCAGTACTGTGGCCGCAAGTTCCCCACCAGCGAGCTCAGTCTGGACCACGTTGTGCCCCGAAGTCAGAACGGCCGGGCGACCTGGGACAATCTGGTCTGCTGCTGCCTGCAGTGCAATGTCAAGAAAGGCGGCCGGACCCCGGTGCAGGCGGGCATGACGCTGATTGCCCTGCCGGCCAAGCCTCGCCGATCGCCGGCCCTGACCGTTCAACTCTCGAGCCATCGTTACCGGTCCTGGAAGCAGTTCCTCGACCACGCCTACTGGCATGTAGAACTGAAGTGAGAAGAGCGGCGGCCGGCTTCTGGCGGATGCTTGGCGGGGGGTGTGTCTCCGGGAAGCGTGAAGCCGGCTGAAGCCGGTGATGAGGAACGGCTGAACGCGGCCGGCGGCGGACGGGTCTTCGAACGGTTGGTGGAGGGGCTGGCCTTCCGTGGGGGAAACAGGCAAGGCGGCCTGGTATTGCATCCAGCAGTTATTCTGATGAGCGACGGCGACAGTGACGGCCCGGCCCGTCAGGGAGTTGCCATCGGCACCCCGTTCGCCGCTCGCGGGTTTCATGAGGTTGGCCTCTGCCTTTGGTGCTTGCGCAACCGATGGAAGACCGACTGACTGGATATGTGCCCGCAATCCGCGATAATCCAGGGCATGAGTGTTGTCTCGATCATGGGCTGCGAGAGTTACGACGCCTCGGCGGTCGAGGAGGCGGTTCGGCGGTCGGTGGAGGACCTTGGCGGCCTGTCGCGGTTTGTGCAGCCGGGCATGCGCGTTCTGCTGAAGCCCAACCTGCTGGCTGCTCGCGTTCCTGCTGAAGCGACGACGACGCATCCGGCCGTCGTGGCGGCGGTTGCCCGGCTGATCCAGGAGGCCGGGGGCGTGGTCAGCGTGGCCGACAGTCCGGGCGGGCCGTTCGTCTCGACCCTGCTCAGGAGTGTGTATTCGGCGACCGGCATGGAGCAGGTGGCCGGTGACACCGGCCTGACTCTCAACCACGATTTCACGGACACGGAGGTATTCAATCCTTCGGGCAAGCTGCTCAAGCGGGTGCATCTCATCACCGCCGTTGCCCGGGCCGACCTGGTGGTCAACCTGCCGAAGCTGAAGACGCACGGGCAGATGGTGTACACTGGAGCGGTGAAGAACCTGTTTGGTGCGATCCCGGGCACGGACAAGATCGAGTATCACATGCGTATGGCGGACTACGAGACGTTCGCGGACGCGTTGATTGACATCTACCTGGCCACCCGACCGAAGCTGACGCTGATGGATGCCGTCATCGGGATGGAGGGTGCAGGTCCGTCGGCCGGCGATCCGCGGCATCTCGGTTTCATCCTGGCCAGCGAGGACGCCTTTGCCCTGGACTATGTTGCCCTGAGCCTGGTGGGCGCCGACCCGATGCAGGTTCCGGTGATGAAGGCTGCGGCGAAGCGAGGTCTTTGTCCGACGAGCCTGGCCGACGTGACGCTTCGCGGTCGTTGCGTGGATGACGTCCGGGTCGAGCGGTTTGACATGCCGGCGATGGGCGAGATGCTCGCGGTGTCCTGGTCGCAGAGTGCACTCCTCGGGCGGCTGTCGCAGTGGATCAAGGCTCGCCCGGTCTTTCACCACGCCGTGTGCAGCGGTTGCGCCTTGTGTGCGAGGCATTGCCCGGCGAAGGTCATCACGATGGATGCCGGCAAGCCTACGGCCGATCTCAAGGGCTGCATTCGCTGCTTCTGTTGTCAGGAACTCTGCCCGTCCAAGGCGATCACGATCCAAAGACTGAGTCCTCCTCTTGCGGCCGTCCTTCGAATAGCCTTCCTGGGGTTGTCGATGATCTCGTCGAAGCTGCGTAGTTGGAGGAAGAGGCTGCCGGGGAGCTGAGCGGCGTGGTTCGGGGCTCGGGTTCCGGTGTCCCGGCAGCTGGGGCCGAACCGGGGCGAGGCTCCCGTCCGTGGCCGGTGCAGGGGTGAGTTGCTCGGATTGAGGGTGTTCTTGCCCCTGTCGTCGCCGAGGTACGAAACGAAGCCAGGGTCACTGGTGGAATCCGCCTTTCCGACCCCGCCGAGGGGATTTGCGGTGCCGTTCGCCGGCAACATGGAGCGCCAAACGAAGCCAACGCCGTTACCCAGATTCACAAGCACTGCCGGTCTTGAGGGTGATCGACCCTGACGGTGAGTGGGTGGTTGACCGGCAGCGAGGCTGCGCCGGGCTCCGTGGCAAGAACACCGCGCGTGTCCCGGAGGGAGGCGGGGCAGTGGCGGTTTGGGGGTGGCGAGAGAGGGGGAGAACCGCCGGAGGAACCTGGCGGTGGCCGGTGGATAGCGGAAGGCGGCGGGCTCGGATCTCGCGGCGGAATGTCGATTACCGCCTCGCGGCAGACCAGGGTGAGTGTCCGGTGCCGACCTACCTGGTCATGGGTTTCATGGTCAGCGGATCGCGGAGCGGCAGGTCCTTGAGTGAGCCGGTGGAGAGGGACTGGAGGGTGACGGGATGGTCGGGGTGTCCCTTGAGTATCTCCTCTCTGGGGCCGACAACGAGGATGACCACCTTGTCGGGTGTGAGGTACTGACCGGCCACGCGCTGGATGTCGGTCTTGGTGAGGGCGTCGATTTTTGGGCGGTAGTTCTTCCAGTAGTCGGGATCGGAGGCATAGCGTCCGGTGAACTCGTCGTTGGCGAAGGTGGCGGCGATCTGATCGGCGGTGACGAAGTTGTTCGGGAAGACGTCGATGAAGGATCGCTTGGAGGTATGCAATTCCTGATCGCTGACCGGTTCTGCGGCAATGCGTTTCATTTCGGTCAGGACGATGGAGGTCGCGAAGGCGACGGTCCGGGCCTTGGTCTGGAAGCCGGCCGCGAAGAAGAGCGGGTAGTACGCTCCTGCCGGGAAGTAGGAGCCGGCGGAGTAGGCCAGTCCCTCGTCGGATCGAACCCGCTTCATGATGCGCGAGGTGAATCCTCCGCCGCCGAGGATGTCGTTCATCACGGTCACGGCGTAGTAGTCGGGATTATCCCGCCGGATGCCGGGCAGGAGGACGCCGACGCGGCCCTGGTTGACCTCGGGCTTGTTGACCAGGTAGACACCGGGGGCGGCGAAGGTGGCGTTGGTGGGACATGGTGGCGCGGTCTTGCCGGTGATGGGCCAGTCCTTGAGGAAGGCGTCGAGTTTGCTGATCATCTCGGCGCGTTCGAAGTCGCCGCTGACCGCGAGGACCATGTTGGCGGGGTGGAAGAACTGACGGTGGAATGCCACGAGGTCGTCACGGGTGACGGACTCGAGGGAGGCCGCGGTGGCGTGGCGGTTGGTGAAGAACGGCTCGCCGAATGCCAGGAAGCCGCGTTCGCGCTGCTCGATACTGGCCGAGGCGTCGTTGCGTTCGCGCATGGACTGCAGTTCCTGCTGTTTGAGGAGGGCGAGCCGGTCCTCCTGGAATCGCGGGGTGGTGAGGATTTGGCGCAGGATGGCGAGGCCCTGGTCGAAGTCCTTGGTCAGGATATTCAGGCGGGCGGACATCTCGGTACTGGATGCATGCACGGCGAGTTCGGCGGCCAGGAACTCGAGGCGTTCCTCGAGCTGTTCGGCGGTTTGGGATTGGGTGCCGCCCTGGGTGAGCAGATCGGCGAGGAGGGAGTTCAGCGGCTCCTTGCCGGCGGGGACGGCGTAGGCCGGAGCGCGGACGAGCACCTGCACGGTGATGAGGGGTCGTGAGCGGTCGGGTACCAGGTAGGCGACCGGCCCGGCGGCGAGCGGCACGCGGTAGTCAGCGGGAGCCGGCGGATGGTAGACCAGTGGTGGGTAGGTGAGCTTTTCCGGGCGGTCGGGGATAGTCGTCCTGGTCACGGCGGTGCTGCATCCCACGACGATCAGGGCGAGGCAGCTGGCCAGCAAGCGTGCATTGCGGTGTGGCTGGATCATGGTTTATTCCTCATCCGAAGAGCCTTTTAACTCTTTTCACTGATCCACGGGGCTTGGCGGGGTTGCGGGCGGCTTGCGGGTGAGCAAGGCGACGGCCCGGTTCTCGGGGGTGAAGTACTGTTTGGCCACGCGTCGGACGTCGGCCGCCGTGACCGCCTGGAGTTTGGGGCCGGCCTGGTTGATCTCGCGCCAGTCGCCCTGTCCGTCGTAGTGGATGAGCTGCATGAAGATGGCGTAGTTATTGGCGAGCTTGCGGTACTCGCGTGCGGCGAACTGGTTTTTGACCTTCTGGAGTTCCTCGGCGGGCACGTCCTCGCGGGCGAGGTGATGGAGTACGGTGTAGACGGCCTGCTCGCATTCCGCCGGGGTGTGCGGCTCGCGGGCTTCAGCGCTGATGGCGAAGCCGCCGGCCCACTTGCGGCAGTCATCGGCGGCGGAGACGGAGGTGGCGATCTGGTTCTTGAGAACCAGGGCCTTGTGCAGGCGGCCGGTCCGCCCCTCGAGCAGGCCGCAGAGTACGGCCAGGGGGTAGGAGTCGCGGTGAGCGGAGGCGACGGTCTGCCAGGCGATCCAGACCTGGGGGTTGGCGTCGACCTGGGCGTTCATTCTTCGCTCGATCGGGTGGCGGGGATCTGCGGTGATCACCTCTGGCGGATCGATGCTGCCACGGGCGATCCGGCCGAAGTATCGCTCGGCCAGAGGGATGACGACGTCGGGCTTGAGATCGCCGACGAGGACAAGGGTGATGTTCTGTGGTGCGTAGTAGATGGCGAAGAATTCGTCTGCCTGGGCCTTGGTGATGGCGGGCAGATCCGACGGCCAGCCCACGACGGGCCAGGCGTACGGATGGCCGCCCCAAGCCAGGGCCTCGAACGCCTCGCCGGCCTTGCCGAGCGGAGTGGAATCGACGCCGAGGCGGCGTTCTTCCTGGACCACGTCGCGTTCGGAGTAGAACTCGCGGAAGACGTGGTTGAGCAGGCGGTCGGACTCCATCCACATCCAGAGTTCGAGTTTATTGGCCGGTACGGTGACGAAGTAAGCTGTCTGATCGTTCGATGTGAAGGCGTTGAGGTGGCTGCCGCCGGCCGCGGTGTATACCAGATCGAACTCGTCCTTGACCATGTTGGCTCGCTGCCGGGTGATGAGCTCATCGAACTGCTTCTTCAGTTCGCGCCAACGGGGGGTGGCGTTCTCCGGTTTAAGGATGTCGTCGATTTCGCCACGGCGGAGGCCGGCCCGCATTCTGGTCTCCTCCTCGCGCATCTGGGCGCGAAGCACCTCCTGCCTAGCGATGATCTCCTGGTCCACGGCGTTGTTCCTGGTTCCGATCGTGGTACTGCCCTTGAACATCATATGCTCGAACAAGTGGGCAATACCTGTGATTCCCGGTCGCTCATTTGAGCTGCCGACGTGGGCGACCCACCCGCCGGCGATGGTGGGCTCGGTATGGCGTTCGACCATGAGCACGCGCATGCCGTTGGAGAGCGACTTCTCGACCACGGGCACTTCCTGAGCGTGGGATGGGCGACTGAAAGCGAGGATCAGAACCAAGCCGCTGACGGTACGCTTCGTGGTAAGGTGATTGCTGCGCATGGCTGCTAGGAGTAACTCTCTGCACCGGGACTGTCAACCCTGATATGGTCCGGGACAACATCGGGAAGTGAGCGTTGAGGGAGGAGTGGTCGACGCGGCCGGGCCTCGAGCCGAGGTTCATGAGGGGGGGGTGAAGGCCGGATAGTGGGTTTGATCCCGGTGCCGGACGGAGGCCGGCTACCCGCACCGCGGAGGGTGCAGGGGGCGGAGGTGGCTGCTTCCCCAGTTCGGTTTGCTGGTGTACAGTAGCCGCCGTCTCTTGCTTCTGCATGGTGTATCAAGGAAAGGAGTAACGGATGCATCGGATCACGTTTTGGCTCGGGGCTGTGATTGGAATGACGACCTGGCTGCTGCCGGCGGCAGTTCGGGTCTGCGCCGCCCCGCCGGATCAGGCCATCATTCGCACGGATGTGCAGACCGGCTTTGCCAACGGCGGCTGGAACCTGGACCGCTACAGTGACCTACCCAGGCTGGACGCCAACAAGAGCATGCCCTTGGCCGACCTGAAGGGGCCGGGCGTCATCCGCCACATTCACATCACCCGCCATCAACCCAAGGATCTTGCCGCCCGGGGCGTGGTGCTCGAGATCTGGTTTGACGACGCCGAGGAGCCGGCGGTTCAGTGTCCGCTGGCCGACTTTTTCGGCGACGGGTGCAACGGGAGCGGCCGCGATTTCTCCTCCCTGTTCATCGAGTGCGCCCCGTGGAGCTACAACTGTTACTTCCAGATGCCATTCAAGTCCCGTGCCCGCGTGTTTCTCCGCAACGACACTGACAAGAACCTATCCAGTTACAGCTATCTCGAGTGGGAGAATCTGCCGGAATGGGATGAGCGGCTCGGCTACTTTCACGCCACCTACAGCCGGAGGTGTTTCCAGATGGCGACAACCACCGACCAGGTGTTCTTCGAGACCGAGGGTTCGGGGCACATCATTGGCCGCCAGTTCAGCGTGGTGACGGACGAGCCGGTTTTCGAGCGTTTTTCGGCGGTCATGGAAGCCAACAACGAGGTAGACATTGACGGCCAGCCGCGTCGGGTGGACTATCTGGGCAGCGAAGACTCGTTCACCTTCAGCTGGGGTTTTCAGCAGCCGTTCACCGGTCTGCGGGCGGGCATGACGCTGGTCAAAGGCGATCTGCCCTGCATGCTTTCGATATACCGCTTCCACGATCATCAGCCGATCCGCTTCGGCAAGTCGCTCCGCTGGCACCTGAACTGGAGCCAGGAGAAGCAGATGTCTGGCAACAAGAAGTTTGGCCCGAAGTGGGAAGAAGCCATTGCGAAGGGTGGCGGTTGGGTCGACTACGCCACGGTCTACTACTGGTATCAGAACTCGCCTGGCGGCTACAAGCACCAGCCCTTGCCGGCGGTGGCCGAGCGAGCCAAGCTCATCGCCAAGCCTGACCGCGCGGGGCCGTGAAACCCGGTCTGGGGGCGGGCGGCAGCGATGGAGGGAACGAAGAGGGATGCTGGTCGAAGCTGCGGTAGGGCCATTCCCATCCGTCTCTCTTTGGGCAACCGGTGTTCGCGGCGTTGAACAACCTGTCCAGCGCGAGGCTGGGCATTGTATCGGCTCGGCCGGCGAAAGGCACTTGGCGGTGGATGTTATGGCCGGCATTCGGGGGCGGCCAAGGACTCGCCGCTGAAGCAGCGTTGGAGCAGGCCGAAGTCGGACTGATCGACATCGCCGTCGCTGTCGAGGTCGGCGATCCGGCAGCACGGGTTCGTCCAGGGCAGATCCGGGCCGGTGAAGCAGGCGGCCAGGGAGTCGACGTCGGAGCGGGCAACGCGGCGGTCGAAATCGAGATCTGCGGGGGGACGATCCATGGCCATCCGGGCGCCCAGGTCATTTAGTGCAAGGCAGTCGAGGCAGTCGTCAAGGCCGTTGTTGAATACCAGCCAGATTGGATCGGACTTGATCGTGTCCGCGGCGAGGGTGACTTCGATCTGGATGAGGTAGATGCCGCTGGTCGCCTGAAGGCCGTCCTGGCTGGCGGGCACGGCATTCCCATCTGCCCCCAACAAGAAGAAGCTGACATGCTGGTGGATCTCGCCGTCGCTGGTCACGGTCGCGAAGTTGAAGCCGGCCACGAAGCCTGTTCCGGTTCCGGCGTAGCGGTTCTGGAAGCCGAATTTGATGCGGAGCCGCTCCTGGTTGACTACGGGTCCGAAGTGGGCCGGTCCCGTCCCGTCCCAATAGAGCAGGTCGGACAGGATATTGAATCCCACTTGGGTGCCCGGAGGCAAGCCGCTGCCGGCCACGGCTCCGAAACCGGGCTTGTCGGTGAAGAACGGGTCCAGGGCGTTGACCTGGAAGGCGCTGCTCCAGAGTCGCGTGCCAGTATCCAACAGCAAGGCGTTTTCGGGATGATCCAGGTGGTAGACGCCGGTCTGGAGGTGGCCGTTGTGGGCCTGGATTCCGATGTCCCGGTGCCCCTGAGGCCCGCAGGCCCGGCTTTCGGCTTGCAGGACGAGTGCCCCGAGAACCGTGCGAACCGCTGCGGCGACTATCGCGTTCCGGTTCATTTTCGCCCCCTAGGTCGGCAGACCAGGCAGAGCGCGGCCCCGACCGCCAAGGCGTTCGCGGGTTCCGGCGCCAGGTGCCGAGCCGCCCAGTCGAGGGCCAGGTCGTGGTTCTCCTCGGCGTCGCCGTTGTTCAACACGATCCAGAACGGCTCAGAGGGCGACACGCCCTGGAGGGAGGTATGCAGTTGCACGGTCAGCAGGTAGATACCTGCGGTCGGCTGGACTCCGTCGTTGGGAATGGGATTGCCGTCGGCGCCAAGGAGCTCGAAGGTGAGATGCTGGTGGAGGCCGCCGTCGGGGTCGATGATTGCGAAGAAGTAGCCGCTGACCGGGCCGTCTGCGACGGTCACCGACTGCGAGCCCCGGCTGATCTGGAGGGACTCGCCGGCCGGGACCGTCCCGAACCCCGCGCCCGTCCAGCCCTTCAGGCCGTCGAGAAGTGTGAATCCGACGAACTCGCCTGCCCCCTCCGGGAAAGCACCGGGTTCAGCCAGGAAGCCGGGATCCTCGGTCATGAAGGGCTGATCGGGATCGTCCGCGCCCAGTTCCGCACCGAAGACTCGATGGTGATCAGCGGTCGGCACGACCTGGCCGCCCAGGAGCTGAGCCGTGCCGATCATTACTTTGCCGTCGGCCACATACGGTCTCGCGTCCAGGTGAGCGCCCCGCGTGACGCTGCAAGCCGCCGCGAGGGCGAGACCGCAAGCGATAAGGCCTGTGTAGCGCATTCGAGTATTCTCCCTGTCATGTCTGACCAACAGAATGTTCTGACGCAACCGGATCGATCGATACCCAACGAAGGTCGATCCTGGGTCACCGATTCTGGTAGTTAATCCGCAAGCCGGGATCGAACTTATTCCGTTCCATATCTCGATACACTTTCTGGAACTGCAGGCTCTCGGCGTGCCCGTCGAGGAATCCGTAGTTGGAGACCGATTCCCTGGACCACTTGGGTCCGCCGTGGGCCTGGATCTCGATTTGAGTCGCCGCCATGACCGGGGGATCGCTGGCATCGGCCCACTTCTCCACGTGCGGATGGTCGGAGGCGGCCAGGCACTCGCCGGCGTGGTAGTATGAGTTAGTGGGATCGCACTCCTCCACCATGTAGAGGAAGTGGACGATGGATGAGGGAGCGGGAATCTTCTCGATCCGTTCCCAGGTCACGTGCCGTCCGGTCAGATCGGGTACCGTATCCGCATCGAGGAAGTTGTTCACCCCGTAGCTGGTTCGGCGGAACGGAAAGCCGCGTTTGCCGTCCACCGGAATTCCCTGTCCGCCCTCCGTTTCCGGCCAGTGGGGACTCTGATCCACGGGGGATCGAGCCGCGAGCCGGTCTTTGTAGATCTGTTGGAGGCTCCTGATCCAGGCGACCTCGCTCTTGTCGTCATGGACGCCGTGCATAAGCCCCACGCGGATCAGATATCCGTTGTTGGCCGTCATGTACAGCCAGTGGGCGGTTTCCATGCCCTTGATGTTGCTCAGGCACAGCGTCCGCTTGGCGGATTGCCGGGCCTTGGTCAGGGAAGGCAGTAGGATGGCCAGGAGCAGGGCGATGATCGCCACCACCACCAGCACCTCGATCAAGGTAAAGCCTTGTCGCCGCATGGGGCGGGCCTCCTGTGGCCTGAACCGCGCCGCACGGCCTCCGGCCGGGGTGCGGGTTCATGGCTCTGGTGACCGTGTTGGCAGCCGGAACGGCCGGTTGTTCGGCTTCAGGCTTGCAGCCGTGAAGGCGGGGTGACCGGTCTTCCGGTGGCATGGCCGCTGTGGACGGTTTGTTCGGGAGGGTTCTGGGGAATCAGCGGGCGGGAGGCGCCCGGGACGCGATGGGGCGGGCAGGATCGGGGGCAGCGAACCGCTCGGTGACCGGCCGGGGCTCATTCTGGCGCAGTGGTGCATGAAATGCCACCCCCGCCTCGTTCTGGGGAGCCGAGGCCTTGTTGCCCTGCAGGGCCTGGCAGACCGTGCAGGAGCCTTGGTCGTGGCCGTCGTGCTCGTAGGCCAGGTGGAGCGCGAGCATCAGTCCGCTGGTCGCACCCAGCCAGCAACACAAGGTTCCGATGGCAAGCCCGCGCCGCGTCATGCCGCCCTCGTAATACGAAGTACTACCGGGCCAGTCTAATGGACGCGTCCGCGGCTGTCAAGCGGTCGAGGGAGGGGGCCGGGGGCTTGCCGGGGCGATCTCGTGGGGCTGCCGGAGTGTCGGCGGGGTGGTCGCGGGGAGGCTTGGCTGCGGTTCCACCGCGGCGAGTAGTGCAGGGGGTCGGATTACAGCTTGAGGCCGTGGGCCTTGGCCGCATCGTGGAGGGTAGCGGCCATGATCTCGTAGCCTGCGTAGTGGGGGTGCAGGCCGTCGCGGGCGAGGGTTTTGAGCAGGGCGCCGTTCGGGTCGCGCATTCTGTTCCAGTAGTCCACGTAGACGCACCCCTTGGCGGCGGCCGTGGCCTTGATTTGCTCGTTGATTTGCGGCAGCAGGCGAGCCTTGCCTGGATGGTCGCGGGTATCCGGGTTCGTGGGCACGATCGAGCAGACGAGGACGTTCACCCCAGCCCCCCGGGCCTTGTCCAACATCGACTCGACCGCCCTGACCACGGTCTGGACGATTTCCTGGTCGCTCTTTTTCGCCTCCAGCATGCGGGCTACATCGTTGGTGCCGGCCAAGATGACGACGTTTCGTGGGCGGAGCTGAATCACATCCGCATCGAACCGCCTGTCCATGTTGACCGCGAGATCGCCGCTGATGCCCCGGTTCAGAATGACGCCGCTGCTCGGCCGGAAGTAAGCGGCCAGTTCCCAGAACTCGGTGATCGAGTCGCCCATGAACACCGTGCCGACGGCGATGTCCTGGCGGATGATTTCCTCGTTCCAGAAATCGAAGAACGCGCGGCGTGTATCGGCCGCCGCGCGCTTATCGGCGGTTCCGAACTTACCCGGCTTGGTGAGTTGCTCCTTCTGCGGGGTTGTTCTTCCCGCGTGGGGGAGGGCCTGCGGGCCTGCACACCCGGCCAATGAGGCCCAGGTCACCAGAGCCAGGACGGTCGACGCCCACACGATGGTGTTTGAAGGGCTGCGGCGCATGTGCTTCTCCTCGAGTCAGCGATGATGTCGGCACTGTAGCCTCAAGGCCTGTGGCGAGCAAGGGCACGGCCATGAACGGAGCCTCCTCACTGGCTCCATGTTTGTTCAATCGGGTTTGGCGCTTTTCGAACCGATCGAGGCTCTGGCGATATCCTCGGCGGTGCGGTAGCTCGCCTGCCGGTAGCGCTCGTGAGGTGTCACGCAGTGCACGATACTGATGCTGGTGACGGCGAGGGCTGCCAAGGTAAGGAGTCCTGCGATCAACGCGCCGACGGCGTACCGGCCGGCCAGCCGGTCTGACTCAACGAACATGGCGCCGCCGAGCAGGTACAGGGTCACGGTGAGGAGGACGATGGCGCCGACGCACTTGACGACCACGAGGGGAGGCATGGGCAGAAGGTGTCCGCCCTCGGGCCGGAAGATGCAGCGGGGGCAGCGCGGGCGGCCGTTGAGCCCGATCATCACCTCGCCGAACTCCCCGCAGGCGGAGCATTCGCCGACGCTGCGGCCCTGGTGAACGGCCCGTGCCGAGCGCATGAGGATGCGGTAGGCGTTTGAGATCAGGACGAACCGCCGGCGGGCATCTTCGTCCCCGCGGTGTTTGTCCGGGTGCATTCTCAGCGCCAGGCGCCGGTAGGCGTGTTTCACGTCCTCGACGGCGACGGGGTCTCGCAGGCCGAGGAGGGTCATGCAATCGCGGGCCGACATCCGTCGAGCGACGCATGACAGGCAGGATGGTCGTCGGTCGTGATCGAGGACGACCTCGCCCACCTGGCCGCACCGCCCGCATTCACCCAGCCGCCACCCCGGGTCGATCCGGCGAGACTGTCGCATGAGGGTTCGATAGGCGCTGGCCAGGATGATGAAGTGGCGGCGGGCCTGGTCGTCGCCTGGATGACGATCAGGGTGCATCCGCCGGGCCAATGTTCGATATGCCCGACGGATGTCATCTGCCGACGCCGGCGCGGTCAGTTCCAGCAGCCTCATGCAGTCTGAGGTAGTGCGGGCAACAACCAATGAACAGGCTCCAGCTCCCCTCCCCAGCACACCGGAGCGAGGCAGAGGAGGTCAGGGCCTATTGTAATCTGACCGCTGGGATGGTGACAACGCCGGCCGCCAGCCGTTCGCTCAGCTCTCCTCCTGGTATTCGTAGAAGAGCCGTGCGACCTCGGCGGCCAGGGACTCGGCCATGACTTGCTGGGCTTCCTTGACGGTCTTGCATTGGCGGATATCGTGGGGGGAGACCTTGACCTCGACGATTTTGCCCTCGGTGGTCGTCGGCCAGAGGCGTACGTCGTCCCGTCGCTCGGCCTGGGCGTTGACGATCTTGACGGACGCGCCGAAGTAGGCGGGCGTTCCCGACCACTCCAGCTCGTCGGGGAGGGAATACCGGCTGATGTTCAGCCAGATCACGATATCGGCCTTGACCAGCCGGCCGACCTCGCGGGCCCCGCGCTTGTCGAAATTCGGCTCGCTCTGGCGTACCTTGGCGAGTTCCTCGTTGGTCGTCACCCGGTCCACCAAGTCCTGCTCGCGAAGCTCCTGGGCCAAGGCGTCGACGAGCAGGTCGCAGATCTGCCGCGGTTGAGCCAAGTCTCGATCGTCGTCCACCAGGATGAGCACAGGCTTCCTGGGCAGCTCGTAGCTGACCGCCTTTTTGGGAGGCTTGACCACTCCGAGCGTGTACCAGAATGCTCCTGCCTGCTGGCCCGCGCAGCCGGCGGCCGCCAGGAGACCGGCCACCATGGGCAGCAGCAGGATGCGACAGATCGAGCCAGGGGGGCAACGTGATGATGATCTGGGCATGCCTTGATCCTCGGTGACGTACGACGGCAGCGAGTACCGGGAGGGGGTTGCTCTGCTCTGCTTGCCTGAAGACGGGCCACGCTGCACGTCAAACACAGGATCACCCTCGCTCGGCCTAATCGAGCTGGCGTTCGTATTCGTGGAACTTCTTGCCGACTTCCGCGGTGAACATCTCATACGTCCGCTGGCGGACCTGGTCGGCCCGGACGTTGGTGAAGCCGATTTCCTTCTCTTCCGGGCAGACCACCTTCACCTCGCGGAGAGGGATGCGTTCGGCTGGATCGCCCTTGGTCAAGTCGTGGACTTCCACCGAGGAGTACATTCGCCCGCGGTAGAAGTGGGCCATGCCCGGATCGCGCAGAGAGAACTGGTACAGTGAGAGATGGATCACCACGTCCACCTGGAAGTGCTTGCCCAGTTCGACCGGATCGACCTCGGTGCTGCGGCTCTTCTCCAGGTACTTTTCGACCACCTCCGGCTCCACCGTCTCGAAGTCCTTGACGTTGGTCTTGAGATAGGCGGCCAGATGCTTAGCCAGCTCAAGGCGGATATGGGGGTAGTCCCACTTGATCTCGATCGGGGCCCAGACGTAGATGAGCGTCTTCTTGGCCGGCAGCCGGCTGAACTCGGCATCGACTTTCTCGGTTTTCTCGCCGCTGGCAATCGCGATTGCCTTGAAGACGCTACAGCCGCACAGCACGGGGATGCAGAGGGTCATGGCCGTCAAGCAGGACAGCCGCGGGTTGACCGAGCTTCGGTTAGGCCTAGGCATGTGCGGTGTCAGTCTCCTCTTTTTGGTGTTGCCTGTCCGCGGGGCAGGCAGCAACCTGTATCTGGCCTTGGCGGGCTTCCCGCGGCCAGTTCGGGGCGCGGGAGCGGGCCAACGGTGGTCGAGCCTTATTCCGGGGGCTGGCTACCCCCTCGTGGGGGAAGCGGGCGTGGCCCGGGCGGCGTCATTCTACCCTTCTGGCCATCGCACCGGTAGCGAGCCATCCAGCAGGCCGAGGGCGATAGTCAGGCCCCAGGCAGCCACCAGCATCAGGGCCACCCAGTATACCAGCCGTGCGGCGTCGACTCGATACCAGTTCAGGGTCGGATATCGCCCGGTCATCATGCAGAAGGCCGCCGCCACGCCGACTACGGCCGTTGCGATCGCCAGCAGGGCCCCTGCGACTTGGGCTCGGAGGGCGGCTCGCAGCTGTCCGTGGGTGACGCAGACGAAGGCCGTGGTCATCCCGCAGGTCGGGCAAGGCAATCCGGTGATCGCCACGAAGCCGCAGGGAGGCAAGCCCATTTGGCGATGGGTGCCCATATGGCTATCGTCTGGTGTCAGGCGGGCGGCCACGACCAGGACGGCCACAGCGACGGCGGTGATCCCTGCGGCGTAAACCCGTCCCCAGACTGGGGAATCCACGTGGGCCATCACGACCAAGGGCCCGAGGGGGTGCTTCGCGGGCCGAGCCATTCTGAGACTCGTCGCGGAGACATCAGGGGCATTGCGATCCACATCCATGCGTTCTCCAGCGTATCTGGGTGGGCAGGTGGGGTCAATGCCGGTACTGAGTTCAGGTGTTTGTCCGGCCGTGGCGGGCGGAAGCGAGGTTTCGCAGTCACGGCAATGGTGTGTCGACTCCGGGCCGCACTTCTGTTTGACGCTCCTCACTCATGACACAGTCACCCCTCTTGGTTCGCCCCTACCGTCCCGCCGCGCACCAGGCGCGCTGTTGTTGTGCCCAGGTTTTGAGGTTTCCGGGCAGGGTGTTGTCCTGGGTTGCCCGGTCGTACCAGGAGATGGCCGCCTCTTCGCGGCCCAGCCTGCGATTGAGCTCGCCCAGAAGGTAGCAGGCGGGGGCGCGGTTGGCGGGGCTGACCTGTTTTGATGTCACTGCGGCCTCGAAACACTCGAGGGCGGCGGCCTGGTAGCGACGTTCCAGGTCGATCGAGTCCCGCATTCGCTTGATGGCAGTGCGCAAGGACTCGGGGAAGGGTTGGTGGGTGACGAGGGCGTCGAGCATCGGCACGGTCTGGGTGTGCTCGCCATGTCGGCGCAGGATCAGGGCCAGGGCAAGTTCCACGTAGGGTTTCTGGAAGCGGTTGAACCGGCCGCTGGCGATAGCCTCGGCGACCCGGGTAGCGGTTTGCATTTCGATGTCCACCGGGTTGCCGCCCGCTGGCAGCGGCGGCCGCCAGCGTTCGATGAACGCCATCACCCGCACCAGGCGATCTTCGGGGGGCAGCACGGAGCCCTCGTCGCGAGCGACCCAGGCCGCTCGCAAGTTCAGCCAGCCCAGGGCTTCCTTGGATTGCCGGCGCCACTGGTAGCATGTGATTGCCAATGCATATCGATCGGCGGCGTCCAGATCTCGGGGGTCGTTCTCGGGGCCAAAGCCTTTGGGCAGAGTCAAGCGTGGCTTCTTCAGGATCTTGTCCCGCACGTCGGGCGGGATGGCGGTCTTGGGGTCGAAGTCGGTCGAGTAACCGCTGTAACCGCACTTGGGGCAGGTGGCGATGCGGTAGTAGACCGGTTCCGGCCCGAGCGCGTGGGCGAACAGGTCGCGGTCGATTCCCCCTCGCGTATCGCCTTCCGGGCAGAAGAGGGCGTTGAAGACCTGTTTGCACACCGGGCAGTCCCGTTTGACCTCGGTCAAGCCCGGGCGCGGTGCGGCGATGATAGTCGTCATCAGCAGGAACACAAGAACGGTCGTCGTCATCGTATGACTCCGCCGGGATTATCGCACATGGCAGGTTGGAGTGTAAGTGGAGGACGGAGGAAGCCGGATCAAGTCCGCGGCAAGTTGGGTGGTGACGCAGAAACCGCGGGCCGCCTGAGTAGGGTCACTGGGGTTACGGGGGTGAGGAGGCCGACCACGACGAACCGCAATCGACTGGCTTGGGGGGCGCCTTCAGCGGGGAAGGTTGCTGAAGCGGCCTTGCGGGACGGCCGCGATCGCCGCAGCCTATGGAGGTGACGTTCGCATGGTCCCAGTCCGTCCGGGAGTCATGTTGGTTCACCTGCTCCCGATCCTTTGGCGCACTACAGGGTCGCATCGACAGAATGGGATTACAGGGCGGGCCTCGCGCCCAGGACTTGGCATGGCGAATCGCGGGGACGACGCGAACGACGGCTTTGACACGAACCGGGGATGCACTTAACCTCGCGTCGCCGGTGCCGGGTGGGTCGATTGCGAGTATGTCATGAGGCCGCAGACCGGAGGGAAGCCCGGGACATGATACCGACCGAAGATCCAGCTCTCAGGTCCGAAGCCGCCGGCCGGAGCTACAAGTATTACGACCTGGTCATGGCCGCCTTCGTGACGGTCCTGCTGTGCTCGAACCTGATCGGACCGGGCAAGGCCTGCATGGTGTGGGGAGTCACTTTCGGGGCGGGCAACTTGTTCTTTCCGATCAGCTACATTTTCGGCGACGTGCTGACCGAGGTTTACGGCTATTCACGGACCCGGAAGGTGATCTGGGCCGGCTTCGTTGCCCTGGCCTTTGCGGGACTGATGGGTCTGGCCGTAGTGCGGATGCCGCCGGACCCGGCGGTTCCGTTCAACCGTCAGATTCAGCCGGCGCTGGAACTGGTGTTTGGCAACACCTGGCGGATCGTGTTGGCGTCAATGCTGGCCTACTGGGCCGGCGACTTCACCAACTCGTATGTCATGGCCAAGATGAAGTTGCTGACCCGGGGCCGATGGTTGTGGAGCCGCACGATCACCTCGACACTGGCCGGCCAGGCGGTGGACAGCACGATTTTCTATCCGCTCGCGTTCCTGGGGCTATGGGAGGCGGAGACGATCCTGAAGGTCATCGCGTTCAACTGCGTCTTCAAGGTGAGCGTGGAAGCAGTGCTCACGCCGGTGACCTACGCTGTGGTGGCTTTTCTGAAGCGGGCTGAGAACGAGGACTACTACGACTGGCACACGGACTTCAACCCGTTCTCGCTGAAGAGTAGCTGAGGGAGAGCGTGGTTTCCGAACGGTGGTGGGCTCCGGTGCGGATCGTCGGGAACCCACGCCGCGGTAGAGCCCTC
Source organism: Planctomycetota bacterium (assembly GCA_022711465.1). Classification (GTDB taxonomy): domain Bacteria; phylum Planctomycetota; class Phycisphaerae; order UBA1845; family PWPN01; genus JAGNEZ01. Next base: position 277,335 of record JAKLEZ010000001.1, read on the forward strand.
GCGGTCGACGTCGTTACGGCACAGGCAGATCGCGGAACGTGAACGCGATGCTCTGAGGCTTGCCGACCAGTTCGGTCATTGTGCAGGTGATCTTCTTGATGCCGACGCCTTCCGGGAGCGGTGGGAAGGTGAAGGTCTGCGACGTGGTGACGGGACTGCTGCGTGAAGCGTCTGCTCCGCTGCGGCTGCCGAAGCTGAACGAGTTTGACGGGCGTCCGCCGCCCATGGTTCCGCCGCCGCTGGCCCACCCGCCGCCGCTGGCCCACCCGCCGCCGCTGCCGCCGCCGGCGGTGCCGGCCCCGAAACCCTGGGGAGAGTAAGTCGTCCCCTTACCATCTTCAAGAATGACACGCACCCGAGGGGCGGTGCCGCCCATGGCTTTGAAGGAATCGCCGCGTGCTCCGGCTTCCTGCGGCGAGGAGACACTCAAGGCGACCGTGACGCCGTCGTCCGAGCTGGCAACGTCATCCAGCCGAACCGTCGCGCCCTTGAGTCGGCGGGTGGGCTTCTGATCCATTTCGTCCTGCTTGAACACCGTGGTCTGCACTCGCGCGTTTGCGACGAGCAGCTTGCCGTCGAGCAGCTTGATCGTCTCGACGTTCTTGTTGGCGATGTTCAGGTGGACGGCCGCACATCCGCCTTCTCGGGGATAGTCGACGCCGGGTAGTACCAGTTTCATGGACGACGGCGTCTCCGGCGAGTCCAGCTTGGCGCCGCGATCGTCGGTGGCCTGAACCTTGCCCACCACGGCGCAGAGCAGCTGATTTCCCTGCCCCTTGGGTCCCTCGACGCGCAGATCCACGACCAGGTTGGGACGATGGAAGGACCCGCTGAATCCGCCGCCGCCGGTGCGGGTCATGGTCCGGGTCTCGAAACCGGGCCCGGAGCGGCGATCTTCCCTGGTTTCGAGGTTCATCTCGAAGGGGAACCCGGTGTCGACCATGGCAATCCCCTTTCCTGCTACCCAGCGCACGGCATCGACGTTGATCTTGTACTTGCCGGCCGAGATAGTGGCCAGAACATCCCGGCGGGTCTCGTCGTCGGCCGGAAGGGCTTTCTCCTCGTCGCGGACGGCCGGTTTTTTCGATGCCGCGGCCCTGGTGATCATGCCGTTCCCGTTTCTGGGGGGCTGGGCCACGAGTCGCCACGGCAAGAGTCCGACGAGGGCGACGATGAGCAGCGAAATGGAAAGGGGTTTCATCCAGCGGGAGTGATCGTGCAGTTCTCTCATGGCCTTCAATCTCCGTTTCAGGAACTCGAATGACTCCACGACGCCGACGGTCACCAGGAGGTTTGGCGACGCCCGGTTGCGATCCGCCAATTCGACCAGCAATGTGCCATAGTCGGCGAGCGATGCATTGGTGTGGGCGACTGCACAGGCGTCACAGGCCAGTTCCTGGTTCAACCGCAACTCGCGGAGGGCGATCCAAACCAGGGGGTGGAAGAAGAACAGGCCCCAAATGGCCGTGGCCACCCAGTTCCAGACCAGATCGCCGCGGCGGATGTGGGCCATTTCGTGGCGTAGGATCATCTGCAGCCGCTCCGGACCGGCGTCCCGGACGAGGGCGGCGGGCAGCACAACGCTAGTTCGAAGGGCCCCGAAGACGACCGGGCTTTCGCAAGCGTCTCCGATGAGCAACAGCGGTGGGTTGGAGAGACCCAGTTCGTCGGCCAGCTTCTCGCAAAGGCTCAGGATGCTTGCGTCTTTGACGAGCACGCATCCTTTTCGCCATCGCCGAGCGGCTCTGACCCGGGCCAGGAGAACGGTGGCGGCACCGGCCACACCCAGTGCCCACAGTGCGACCAAGATGCCGCGGATCAGGTTGGTTCGATCGGGAGCCGGAAGAGGGGGGGAGGCGTAGGTGGCCGTATCTGAGGGGGTGGCGGTCGGATTGCCCCCGGTGACCGGTTGCCGGGGCGGAGTCTGTGCCGCAACCGTGGGTTGGGCAGGGGGCGTGGCCTCGGCGACGGCTGGCGGCTCGACTTGTGGTCGCGGGAGCCAGGGCAGGTCGATGGTTCCCGGCCAGAGAGCGACCAGCAGGACTTTCACCAGGACGAGCCGCCACATCCAGCAGCGTGCCCAAGGGGGGATGCTCTGGGCCGATCGGCACAGGCACCAGACCAGGACGATGCCGACCGCCCCCTGCCAGGACGCGCGATAGAGGGCTGCGAGCCAGTCGTGGGCAACGACGTTAAACTCGATGGAGGATGGGATCATTCTGTGCCCTCGTTGCGTTTGGACTCCAGGTCTTGGACCAGCTTCTTGAGTTCGGCGAGTTCCTCGTCGCTGATCTTGTCGGAGCGTGAGAGGTAGGCGAGGAACGGGGACAATACGCCGTTCAGCATGTTGTCCACGAAACTCTGAACGAGCCCCTGGCTCATTTCGGCCACTGACTTCTTGGGCGAGTATCGGTAGATCCCCCCGCTCTTGCGGCGTACGAGGAAGCCCTTGGCTCGCAGCCGCTCCATGACGGTCAGGACGGTGGTGCGGGCCTGGCCGGTGCTGACGGCCACGTGATCGGCCACCTCGCGAACGGTGATCGGATGGCGCTCACCGACGTAGCGGAGGATTTCCCACTCTGCTTGCCCGAGGTTGAACTGACTCATGACCGGCTCCCTGGCTGAGCCTGGGCGGCGATGGGCCACTGCCGCGGTGGTGCGGCGATGGGGCCCGGGTGGGCCGCGGACTCCGGGTTCGGGCGGCCGTGCACGCCGAGGCAGGCATCCAGCCTACTGATGTAGTCAACACATAGACTATACATGTAGTCAGGCCGGGAGTCAAATCGGAAGCCGAGAATTCTCGAGGATTCGCTCGAAGTGCCGGCCGGGGCGGTCCGGGGGGGGGGCGATTGGCTCGACGGCGAGTTGGCCGGGCCCAGGTCGGGTGCATGGCAGGCCGGGTGTTGACTCGGCGGCGTCAGCCTCCCGCTCTGAGCCGGAGCACGGTCAGCGAGGATGGCGGGAACGTATGACCGAAGTCGGAACCGGCGGTGGTCACAGGGCTTGTGACAGGGGCGATCCTGCGGGGCTCGGCGAGCGAGTTCTCGTCGCCGGGTTTCGCGCCGGCCAGGACGATGGCTGTGGCCTGGGGGGCGATCTTGCCGGCGTCCTTGATCGACAGGATGGCAGTCACGGGCTCGCTGGCGCTGTTGACGACCTTGAGAAGCACCTCGCCTGTCTTTCGGTGGAGCGAGGCGGTCGCATAGAGGCCGGGAGTCTTGCTCGATGCCGGGGGACGGCCGTCGATGGTTACCGGCAGGACGACGTCGCCGCGATGGAGGCTGAACAGCTGCTGCACGTAGTAGCTTGGTGTGCCGTAGACGTTGAGGTTGTCGAACCAGATGAGGTTAGGCCGCCACTGCCAGCCGTCCTCGTGTCCGAAGAGGGGCGCGTAGGAGGACATGACCACGACGTCGGCGTTACGTTCCAGGCCGATCATGTAGGCGGCCTCGGCCAGGGCGCAGCGCCAGTCGTTGCGATTGTCCGGGCTGACGGTTTTGACGCTCTGGGCGGCGTATTCGCCCATGAACACCTTGGGACCGCTTCGCGGGTAGTTGTCGTAGCGAGCGGCGTTGTCGAAGAACCACTCCGGCCGGTCGTAGCAGTGTTCGTCCACGATATCGGCCTGGAGTTCGCGCAGCCTGGCCCAGAGGAACCTGAACAGATCGTCGGCCGGGCGTGGGCCGGCGCTGGCGATCAACTGGACCTCGGGGTACTTGGCCTTCAGTACCTTGGCGAACCGCTCGTAGCGTTGGATATACTGAGGCCCCCACTGCTCGTTGCCCACGCCAAGGAGCCTCAGGTTGAATGGTCGGGGATGGCCCATCTCGGCGCGCCTGGATCCCCAAGTGCTGGTTTCGGAGCCGTTGGCGAATTGGATCAGGTCGAGGGCATCCTGGATATAGGCATCGAGTTGTTCGAGGGGGGCGAGCTCGCCGGTATTGAACTGGCAGGCCATGCCGCAGTTGAGGATTGGCAGGGGTTGGGCGGCGATGTCCTCGCAGAGCAGGAAGTACTCGAAGAAGCCCAGGCCGAACGACTGGAAGTAATCGGGTGCGGGGCGGTGCTTGAACTCGGTGTTCCAGCGGTTGACGATCAGGCGGCGGTCCTCGGGTTTACCGATCGTGGTCTTCCATTGGTATCGAGTGGCCAGTTCGCGGCCCTCGACGATGCAGCCGCCGGGGAAGCGGACGAAGCCGGGCTTGAGGTCGGCCAGCATCTGGACGAGGTCGGGGCGCAGGCCGTTGGGGCGCTGCCTCCAGGTCTTGTGCGGGAAGAGTGAGATCATGTCCAGGTCGATGGTGCCGGGGTTTTCCAGGATCAGCCGCAGCCGGGCTTTCGGTTCAGTAGCTGCCGGTCGGAGGCTGGCCGCCTCACGCTTCCAGTCAGAGCCGAAGTCTCTGAGCATGGTCTTGGCCAGGACACGCTGGTCAGGGCTTACGAGTTCGACGCGTAAGGTTGCCTGGCCGCCGCGGCCGCGGACGCTGGCGGAGAAAAGGTACTCTTCGCCAGCGCGAAGGCCCATGCCGTGGAAGCCTTCGTTGATGACGCCGTAGCCGCCGGGGCCGTCGGCCTTGAGGCGCAGGTAGTGCGGGTTGACCGGGAAGGCCGGGGCCTGGTCGAGGACCTGGAGCGAACCGGCGGCTGGTCCTTCTTTTGCTTCGCTCCAGCCCATGAGGGCGGTGGGGAACTCGAAGGAGCGGTTCTTAACCTGTTCGGCCAGGAGACCGCCGTCGGCGCCGTAGTTGATATCCTCGAAGAACACGCCGTACATGGTGGGGCTGATCGGTGCTCCCGGGCGATCTGCCTGGATGGTGAGCCGGGTTACGGTCTCGGCCCCGAACGCGGCCGAGCAGCTCGCGATGCCCGCCAGTGCGGTGACGCAGATGCGGAGTGTCGTTCGCGTCATGAGATTTCTCGATTCGATGGTCGTTTCCGTCGTGCTGAGAGAGTGTCCTCGAAGGACGAATTCTACCCGATGGGCGGCGACGGGTCGAGCAAGGGTGATGGGCGATGGGCGATGTGCAGGTTCGAGCGGGATCGATAGCCGCAGTCCGTGGTTCAACAGGCTGCGGACTGCCTCGAATTGACCCCTGTCCTGGCTGGCGATACCTTTCCTTTTCATGGACCCACATTCACACTCGACCTCGGGACGGCTGCGGATTCACGTTGGCCGATCGCTGTCAACCGTGATGACCTTGGCCATGATATGGCATGGAATTGCGCTCTTGCCCGGGGCCAGGGGCGAGACGTCCGGCACGGTGCGGGCGATGCGTTTCAGGGCCAAGTCGCCGGCGGAAGCGAAGACGTGGCAGCAAGCCGCGAGGCAGAAGCTGTTCGCCTTGATGATGGGTGGTCGCAAGCCGCCGGCGGTGCCGCTGGATGCCAAGGTGATGCGCCGGATCGAGAAGCCGGAGGACGGCTACGTCCTGGAGGAGATGACGCTGCAGTCCCTGCCCGACCGCCGGGCCCACGTCTGGCTGGCGCGACCCATGCAGCCCAAGGGCAAGGTCGGGGCGGTCGTTGCGATCAACGGGCACGGCGGCAGCGGGGCCCAGGTGGTTCAGGGTTCGGGGCCCTACTGGTACGGTCGGGTGCTGATCGAGATGGGTTACGTCGTGATCGCTCCGGACGTTGGGCAGCATGAACTGCAGCATGACAACTGGGTGCTGATGGGGGAACGGACGTGGGACGCATTGCGCTGCATTGACTACCTGGTGACGATGCCGGAGGTGGACGCGGAGCGCATTGCGGTGGCTGGGCTCTCGCTTGGCGGCGAAACGACGATGTATGTGGCCGCGCTCGACGAGCGGGTCAAGATTGCCTGCTGCAGTGGGTGGCTGACCACGGTGGCCAACATGAAGAACGGGCACTGTCCGTGCTACAACTTCCCCGGCCTCGAGGAGAGCTTCGATTTCTCCGACATCTACGCCTGCATTGCGCCCCGAGCCCTGGTCTGCGAGTTGGGTGAGCAAGAGCGGGCACCGGGCGGTTTTCCCGTCGCAATCGGCCGTCAGGCGTTGGAGGAGGTCCGTGGTGCCTACCGTGTGTTCGATGCCGAACCGAGTGTGACGCTGACGGTCCACTCCGGGCCGCACGTTTTCAACGGCCGGGACTTCTTCCCCAAGCTTCGGGCGGCGCTGGGAGTCGTCCGCGAGATCCCGCCGGTGGACAAGGCGGCCGTGGCCTGGGCGCGGTTTCTTGAAGCCCCGGAGCAGCTCGATGACCAGCCGTACTTTTGGCTGGGCACGACCAGTTTGCGGTTGGTTTTCGACGTCAAGCCGCGGCCGGGTGATGCGTTGGAGCTGAGCTGGGGCGGGAAAGGCGATTGGCGTGAAGCGGTGATTCTGGTCAATGGCAAGCGGGTGCAGGTTCAGGACGGCGGCCACTGGGGATTCCGGTGGATTCGCGTGCCCGTACCGGCCGGCGTGCAAGGCGAGCGATACGAGATCGAGTTTGCCCGGGGGCAGCAGCGGCCGGCCTTCCTGAGTGAAGTGCGGCTCACCGCGGCCGACGCGGACTCGAGCCGGCCGGATCTCAGGCAGACGAAACACAAGGCCAGGTTGGCGCTGACGCCTCCGAGCCCCGCGGCGCAGGCCACGGAAGCATTTCCGGACATGCGCAAGGTGTGGGATCGAGAACTGCCCGCGACAACTGTCCTGCCCGGGGACGAAGGGCGTCGGCGGCTTCTTCGACAGGCGGACAAGAACGGCCGGTTGGCCAACGAAGCGCTGTACCGCTCTCGGCGGTATATCGACGGCTGGCTCGCCCACGCCGATCCCGGCACCGGACTCATTCCGAGGAACCTGACCCAGAGCAGGTTCTGGAACGGCCGCGACTGCGGGGCGGACAACTACCCGTTCATGGTGTTGACCGCATCGATCACCGATCGGCCGTTGATGGAGGGTCGGCTGCTGGACATGCTCCGCACCGAGACGCGGCTGACCTGCCGGGTGGATCGGCTTCCGGACGACTATGATTTCGCGAAGAAGGGATGGCGGCGTGAGCAGCTCGATCTTGATGCTCTTGTCTTCGACGGGGCGGAGTATGTGAAGGACGGTCTGCTTTTCACTGCCGAATGGCTGGGGCCGAGCCCGTGGTCGGAACGCATGATCGGGATCACTGATGACATCTGGAAGAATGCCGTGGTCGATACGCCGTATGGCAGAATACCGACACTCAACCTGGAAGTCTGCGGCGATCTGCTGCAAGCCAACTCGCGGTTGTACTGGTTCACCGGCGATCGCGAGTATCTCGACTGGGCCATCCGGCTCGGCGACTACTTTCTGCTGGGCACGAATCATCCGGCGCGCGATTTCAAACAGCTTCGCCTGTTCGATCATGGCTGCGAGATCGTGAATGGTCTGACCGAGCTGTACGTCGCGGTCGCCCATGCTTTTCCTGAGAAGAAGGGAGCTTACGAGAAGTCTTTGCACGAGCTGTTCGACTGCATTCTCGAGAAGGGTCGCAATGACGATGGACTGCTCTACACCTGGTTCAACCCCAAGACGGGTGAGCACGGCAAGGAGCTGTGCGATACCTGGGGTTACAATTACGACGGTTTCTACACCGTGTACCTGATCGACAAGACGGAGGCCTATCGTGAGGCGGTCCGCAAGGTCCTGGGCAATCTCAAGGGCAAGTACGTGGGGGCCTGCTGGGGTGACACCAGCGCCGACGGTTTTGCCGACTCGATCGAGGGGGCCATCAGCCTTCTCAACCGCGAGCCGGTCGATTCCGCAGCCGACTGGGCGGACAGCCAGACGCGGATGATGTGGGCGTTCCAGAAGCCGGACGGGGTCATCGAAGGCTGGCACGGCGACGGCAACTCGGCGCGGACTTCACTCATGTACGCGCTGTGGAAGACCCAGGGAGTCACGGTGCAGCCGTGGCGAGCGGACGTCCGATTTGGAGCGGTTCGCGATGGGGAGGCGCTGTTGGTCAGCCTTACCGCCGACAAGGCCTGGGAGGGCCGGGTAGTCTTCGATCGGCCGCGGCACAAACTGAACATGCATCTGCCGCTTGACTACCCGCGCATCAACCAGTTTCCGGAGTGGTTTACCGTGTCGGCGGAGGTGTCCTACCGGGTGAGTCTGGAGGAAGGGAAGTCGCAGGCGGTCAAGGGAGCCGAGCTGGCCGCGGGTCTCCCCATGGCGCTCAAGCCGGGTGAGATGCGATTCATCGAAGTTCGGGCGGGGCAATAGGGCGGCGATCGACGTCCGCCCAGCCGGTCACTCCTGGGTGTTCGCGCTGGCCGGCTGCGAGGTTGCCCCCTGGGCCCGGACGGTGACGGAGTACAAAGCCAGACCCAGTTCTCGGCCGTCCTGCGAACCAGGTTGAACCTCTACCGGCCGCCACTTCTTGACCTTGAGCGTGAGGGTGACGCGATCCTGCGTGCCGGTCGGGATCGTGGCCTTGACGATGCCTTGGTACGGCTTGTCGGGCAGCGTTGCCAGGCGTATCTGGCCCAGATACAGGCCATTCTGGGGATCGACGGCGTGGGGGGGCAGGTTGACGTCCAATTCGATCTCGCTTGGCTTACCGGGCAATACCGGAAGGCGGAGTTGCGTATTGCCGGAGGTCCAGCGCATGGTGTGCTCGTCTGGGTGAGGCATGTGTTCGCGGCCATGGGCGCGGCTGATGAACGGCTGGTCCCCCACCGAACCGACATCGACGCGGTAGCACGATCGGAGGGCGTCGGTGAACAGGGTCGCCTGGTCGGCTTCGTTGGCGACGAGTTGGGTCCGTGCGCCGGCCTGGTTGGTCACGGCCAGACCGTTGACCGCCTGGTTGCCCATGATGATCGCGGATCGGACCTTTGGCCCGACGAGGACGTGGGTCTCGCCCTCGCGGAAGGTGTTGGCCTCGATGATTGCCCGCCCGGCATCGATCTGGATGGCGGGCGAACCCGTGCCGCCGACGTCCCAGTCGCAGTAGTGGGTCCCGATCGAGGTGAACTGGGTCTGGCGGCTGCGAGACCAGACGCAGCGGTCGATCGGTCCCCAGAATGAGGAGTTCATCAAGCTCACCTTACTGTCAAGCGACTTTTCGGCGATTTCGATGCCCACCGAGTCGTTGCTGCCCCACCGGCCGACGAGTTCGGCGTTGGTGATGAGCAAGCCGGGGTACTGGCAGCCCTCGACGAGGATCGCCCGCCGGCAGGAATCGGCCCCGATGCCCAGGAAGTTGCCGTTGCACGAGCCGGCCTTGGTCGTTGAGAACTTGTAGCCGACGCCGTAGCCGAAGCAGAACGTGTTGGTCACGTACTGCCAATCAGTGCGGGCGAACTCGAAGGCGACGGCGTTGACGTTGACCCACTTCGAGTAGGGGTCGTTGGGGTTGTAGTTTGTGCCGAAGGGCCAGAAGTGGACGTTCTCGACCCGGCCGATGTCGTAGCAATTGTCAACGTACAGGCCGCGGAAATCCGGGTAGCCGTGCACGTTGCGGATGAGGAACCGTGCCGCGCCGTCGAAGTGGATGGCCTCATAGGGGTTGACGATCATGCAGTCGAGGACGGCCAGGTTGTCGCCGCTTCTGGCGCTGATGGCGGGGGGATACGGTACCGGGGGGACTTCGGTGATCTTGCGTTCGGGATAGGCGATCACGAGTCCTGCGAGGGTGGCGGTTCGGCCGGCCAAGGTGATGAACGGCGGGTTCTCGGGCCTAGCGCGTCCGGCGTAGGCCAGCAGAACGGAGCCCTGGTAGCGGCCCTGGGCATCGCGGGCATCGGCCGGCGCGGTGCGGGAGATTCCCTGGAGGGTGACCAGGCCGGGGACCTTGAGTGTGCCGTTGATGCGATACTGCCCGGCGGGTACGTTGACGATGCCACCGCCGGCGGCGGCCGTTTTGTCCAAGGCCTGCTGGAACGCGGTCGTGCAGTCGGTCTTGCCGTCGCCCAGCGCCCCGGTCTCGAGCACGCTGAGATCGGCGCGGGTCAAGCCAGCGCAAACCAGGATGCAGCATCCCATGCGGAAGAATGTCGCCATGAGTTGGCTCCTTGCGTTGGAATGGTCAGCAGGATGGCAAGTCGACACTGCGTCGACGCCGATCCGCAACCTGAAGATGCATGTCCGGTCCGGGCATTGCGACGCCGCCCGGCGCCGATCACTCGAGTGTCCAGAGCGCGATCGAGGCCCGGTCTCGCACGAAGACGCGGTCTCCCGAGATGATCGGGAAGGCATACGTTTCCGCATCGGCCACGGTGTATCTAGCGATCTCGGTGTACTCCTTGCCATCCGGCTTGTAGACGACCAAGACCGGCTTGGTCGGGAGGGTCAGGAGCACGGAACCCGCATCGACGATAGTCGCGAAAGGCGAGCATCGGGTCTCGAAGGTCCACTTCGCCGCGCCGGTCTTGGAGTCCATGCAGAACAGATGACCACGGTCGGACACGCCGAACAGCAAGCCGTCCTTGAGGACCGGGGTGTTGTAGCAGGTTCCCAGCTTCTCGTTGTACCAGAGCTGCCTCACAGCAAAGCCATCTCCCTGCCTCTCGATGCGCGCCGCCCGGGTACCGGTGCCCTGGCCGGTGTAGAACACGGTCTGGTCGTCGACGACGGGGGTAGCGGAATGCCAGTAGCCCTCCTTGCGCTCGGTGCCGACGTCCCAGAGCAGCCGGCCGTCTGCCACCCCCAAGCCGATGAGTCTTTTCTCCGTCTGGACGACGACCTGTTTCGTTCCTCCGGCGGTAATCAGCACCGGGGACGAATACGAGGGGCCTTCGCCGGACCACTTCCACCTGGTTTCGCCGCCGGCCAAATCCAGGGCCGCGACGACTCCCTTGTTTTCTCCGCCGAGATGCACGATGCACATGCGGTCGACGATCAAGGGCGACATGGCGGTGAAGAACAGCGGGACTTCCTTGGGATCGTGCTTTCGCCAGATTTCCTTGCCGGTCTCGGCATTCAGGCATGACAGCACTCCCCCGACGCCGAGGAAGACGATCTTGCCGTCGGCGACGGCCGGTGAGCTGCGCGGCCCGGGGAACGGATTGGCCGGGCCGGTTACCGGCTGGGCTGCGTATCGGTACGCCCATTTCTCCGTTCCGTCGGCGGGATTGAGGCACAGCAGCACTTCTTCGTCGCCCTGTCGGGCGAGGACGTACAGCCAGTCGCCGACCAGCGTCGGACTTGCCTCTCCCTGTCCCACCTTGACCCGCCATTTGAGGATCAGTTCGTTTGGCCAAGTTTTCGGGGGTTTGAATCCTGTGACCTTGGCGTCGCGGCCGGGCCCGCGCCACTGTGGCCAGTCCTGGGCGACCCCGTGCCCGGTGGCCAGCAGAGCGAAGCCGCCCGACGCGGCGACGATGAACGGTACTGGGCTTCTCACGATGACTCCTCTTGGCAATTCGCAGGCGGTCCGCCTTCGGCGATGAGGGCGGTACCCAATGCCGGTTTCGGCCCAGGATATGTATTCCTGCCACTTCTGACCAGCCCCCGCACTTCGGTTCGACACTGATGCGGATTCTCCTCCACGAGGCACCATGCCCGGGCGAACAGACCCTGGGCGCAGGACGACGCGGGCCATTCGTCCTGCGGCACGTTCCTTCCTGCACCCACTGGATAACCGTCCGCCAAGACCGTATCCTGTGCGGCACGATGAAGCAGGATACCTTCACCATCGCCGTGGTTCAGCACGCCTGTGCCGACGACCGGGGAACGAACATCGCCCGGGCGACGCAAGGGATTCGCGATGCCGCTCTGCAGGGAGCCGGGATCGTGTGTTTGCAGGAGCTTTTCGGCTCGACCTACTTCTGCAAGAAGGAGGACGCGGACCGGTTTGCCCTGGCCGAGCCCGTACCCGGCCCGACGGTTGAAGCCCTGCAGCCCGTTGCCCGCGAACTGGGTGTTGTGGTCATTGTTCCCCTCTTCGAGCGGCGTGCACCGGGAGTCTACCACAACTCCGCCGCCGTCGTGGATGCGGACGGCTCGCTGATGGGCACGTACCGCAAGATGCACATTCCGGACGACCCGCTGTACTACGAGAAGTACTACTTCGCGCCGGGGGACGGGACCGGCCCGGGGTGCGGCTTTCGGGTTTTCGAGACCCGCCACGCGCGGATCGGGGTATTGATCTGCTGGGACCAGTGGTACCCTGAGGCGGCCCGGATCACCGCGCTCCTCGGTGCCGAAGTGCTGTTCTATCCCACGGCCATTGGCTGGCACCCGAAGGAGAAAGCCCCGTATGGCCAGGAACAGGTTACCGCGTGGCGAGCCATTCAGCGAAGCCACGCGATTGCCAATGGGGTGTACGTTGCCGCGGCCAACCGGATCGGGCACGAGAGCGAGCCGGGGACGGACGGCATCGAGTTCTTCGGCCAGTCGTTCATCTGCGGTCCCTTTGGGCAGTTGCTGGCCGAGGCTCCGAGCGACCGCCCAGCGGTCCTGACCGCCGAATGCAGCCGCTCGAAGATGGAGAGCGTTCGGCGGAACTGGCCTTTCCTCCGCGACCGTCGGGTTGATGCGTACGCTCCGATCGTGGAGCGTTACCTGGGTGACCGGCCATGACGGGTGCCGCGATGAGGGGAATCCCCCCCTGCCGCATGCCGGCCGAATGGGAACCACACGATGCGACCTGGATCGCCTGGCCGCACCACGAGCCTGACTGGCCGGGCAAGTTCGAACCGATCCACTGGGTGTATGCGGAGATCGTCCGCGTACTGAGCGGTTCCGAGCGGGTTGAGATTCTCTGCCACGATGAGGCGACCCGCGTGAAGGCGGCCGGCTTTCTCGAGCAGAACGGCGTCGGCGCCACCCGATACCGCCTGCACAAGGTTGCGAACGACCGGTCCTGGCTTCGCGATTCCGCTCCCACCGCGGTGCACACCACGGGTGGTGAGATCGTCTGGATCCAATGGCGATTCAACGCCTGGGCCAAGTATGACAATTACCGACTTGACGAAGGTGTTCCGCGGTTCATTGCCGAGGCCACCGGCCTCGAGCGGGTGGAGGCCTTGCGGCCCGACAACGGTCTGCCCTTCGTCCTGGAGGGCGGCGGCATTGATACGGACGGCGGAGGGACGCTGCTGGTGACGGAAGAGTGCTTTCTGTCGGAGCAGCAGTGCCGCAATCCAGGCCTTAGCCGCGAGGGCTACGAGGAGGCATTCGCCCGGTACCTGGGCATTCGGAAGACCGTGTGGCTGGGTCGGGGTTGCGTGGGTGACGACACGCACGGGCACATCGACGATCTGGCCCGTTTCGTCGCCCCGGCGACGGTGGTGCTGGCTTACGAAGACAACGTGAGTGATGGCAACCATGAGATGAGTGTGGACAACCTGGAGCGACTGAAGCGGGCGACTGACGCCGCCGGCCGGTCGCTGACGGTGGTGACGATCCCGATGCCGGAGCCGGTGTTGTTCGGCGGCGAACGGCTTCCGGCGAGCTACGCCAACTTCTACATTGCCAACAGTGTGGTTGTTGTGCCGACGTTCAACGACCCGAACGACCGGGTGGTTCTGGCCACCCTAGCCGGTCTGTTCCCCAACCGACGGGTGGTGGGCATCCACTGCCGGGATCTGATTCTCGGGCTGGGCACGCTTCACTGTCTCAGCCAGCAGCAACCGGCCGCCCTGGGCCGCTGACCATCAGGTCAGCCGTTAGGCCGCAGCGATTCGGGCGGGGGAGGAGGCCAGGATTTCGAAGCGCCAAACGAACCCAACGGTCGAGGCGCAGTCGCGTCAAGGGTGCGGGTTTCCGTGGAGAGAACACAACGGGTGTTCCGGTCGGATCGTCGCAGATGCCGAGAGCTGCGCCCGCGAACAGGATGGTCCTGGGCAGCAGAGTCGGGGGTGGGCAGGCGGCGTGCCCGGCGGCCTGCCATTGCCGCATTCCGTGGTCTGGTTGGGGGATCATTGGCTACCAATCCGGACGGCGGGTGTGCATGTCGTAGCGTTCGCCGGTATCCAAGAGGATGTGGGACTCGTCGTCCTCCCACGGCCAACCGCGCCGGGTTGCATCAAACACGGCGACCTTGCCGTCGCCGATCACCTCGAACTGATTGGCCTGGACCACGATGGCGGCGGGGTGGTCGATCCCGATCCCGAGGAGTGAGTTTTCCTTCTTCAGGATTGTGACCACGTCTGCGACGGCGCGGTTTTCGGTCGGCCAGGTATGTACGGTCGAGGCCCGCAGGAACCCCCCGCCTTCATTCCAGCCGTAGGCATCGCCCGCCATCCGGGATGCGAGGAATCGGGCCGCACCGCCTTCTGCTCCGATGGCGCCTCCTCTGTCCAGGAGATCGAACAGCTCCTTATGGGCCAGCGTATGGAGGAAGGCTTCGGCCAGCCGCCACTGCTCACCGGTGCAGATCCATACGCCGCGGGCGTTCCGCAGGGGCGCGACGAACTGTGTGGAGTTGGCGGCATTGCGGTCATTGGTGTGCCAGAGGGTGGCGTTTCTGGCGCCCAGTTTGCGGAGCGTGGCCAGCGGCTGGTTTTGTTGATCGAGGCTGTCGGCGCCGGCCGTTGGAATGACCACGATGTGGGCCCCACGGTCGCCCACGAGGTCAAGGAACCGGTTCATGACCGCCTGTCCCGGCCGGGCTCCGCAGATCAGCAGGGTGCCTTTTGGCGGCCCCCACGTTTTCCAATCCGCGGCCGGGTCGTGCCAGGCCTTGTCGGCGCCGTTCCACTGCCCGGCCGGATCGCAGGGGTGTTGAGTGAGCGTGCGGCGACTTTTGAGATCATAACGATCGCCGGCAAACAGGAACTCGTAGGGTTGTAGGGCGGACCAGCCGGGGCGTCGAGCGTCACAGAGAGCGACCTTACTGGTGCCGGAGACCTCGAACGTGTCTGCGTGCACGATGATGAAGGTGTCCTCGTCGATGCCGATGCCGAGCAGTCCGGGGGCCTGGCTCACGATCCTGGCGAGACCGCCCATGCGATGGCGTCGGATGTAGTGTTGCCCGATGGCGGATTGTCGCACGAAGCCGAAGCCGACGTCGCCGCCGTTATGTCCTCCGTACAGGAAGGAGCCCTGGATGGATGCCCCGGCCGAGTTTCCGGCCACCACACCGCCGCGTTGCAGGACGGCGAACAGTTCGCGGTGGGTAAGCGTGTGGAGGTAGGCCGTAGCCAAGCGGCTCTGCTGCCCGCCGGAGATCCATACCGCCCTCGCCTGACGCAGAGGTGTGACGAAGTCGGGCGAGTTCGCGGTTTTCCGATCGCGGGTGTGCAAGACCTTGATGTTCTTTGCGCCCCGCTCGCGCAAGGGGGCCACGGCGGGCGCATTCTCGCCGCAGTTCGCGTCCGGGCCGGCGGTCGGGATAACCACGATCAGGGCCTCGGGGTCGTTTACCAGGCTGATGAAGGCATCGGCGCCGCGTCCGCCGTGTGTTCCCCCGTGGATCAACAGGGTACCGGTCGGCGGCCCGACGGTATCCCATGTTTCGGTGGGGCTCACCCATCTGCTTTGCCCCAAGGCGGAGCTCGCCAGGCACATGCACAGTGACAGGGGCCACGTTTTGTTGATCGGCATCCACACGGGGGCACCTCCTGGGGTTGGGTTGCGGCCACCAGCGGTTTGACCTGCCCGCCCGGGCGGGCAAGCCGCAGGACCCCACCCTGACCCGGGCAGTATACCCGCACGGCGAGGCAGTCTCTCGGCCGGCTGGGCAGCAGTGATCACGACGTGGACCTGAGCGGTTCCGGGACATCGACGATGTACATCTGACGGGTGGGTTCGAAGCTGCCGTCGAAGCAGATCCGGGTACCGTCGCGATTCCAGCGCGGGTGCAGATCGCAGCGTGATGCGCCGGTGAGCTTCGGATTGGCGGCAAAGTCGCCGAGGTCGATACGGGCGGCATCCGCGGGCCGGTAGAGGAACAACCGCTGTCGGCGTTGCCTATCGGGGTAGGTATCCAGGAGGATCCACTTGCGGTCCGGCGAATACGAACAGTGGCCATCGGCGGTCAGGGTGTTCTGGCCGACGATCTCGCAGGTTCCGGTGCGATCATTGACCAGGAAGAAGTGTGGGTTGTTGTCCTCGGTGGCTGTCCAGACCAGGATTGTCTCGTCGTCGCGCCAGTCGAAGTGCGAGACGAGGGGGCTCCTGGACAGAAGTCGGACGTTTCCGCCGTCGCGATCGGCGGTATAGAGACGGGTGCGAAAAGACCCCTTATCGAGCCGGCGCCAGCGATGGAGGAACAGGAACCGGGTACCCGAGGGATTGAACTTGAGGTGATTGAACCAGTGGTGGGCGTTCTCGAACTCGGGGAGGGGCTGGTTCCGGGCCGCCCAGGCGATGGACAGGAGCTGCCGATGGTTTCCGGTGGCCAAGTCCATCCAGTAGATACCCGCATCGTGCGGTGCGGGATCGTGCTTGAGCCGCTCGGGCAGAGCGACATAACCGTAGCCGGGGCGGAGTCGATTGACCCTTTCGAAATCGAGGGTGAGGGCCTGTTTCCCGTCCAGGCTGACGTCATAGACAGGTCTCGGCAACCGGCGTGTGCGGCCGTGGTGGACGTCGCGAACGACGGACACGTAGCGGTTTTTGTCGAGGGTGTTGTAGATGATCTCGCGATCGGGTGCGGAGCCAAGCCACTGGAGCATAGTGCCCTGTTGCCAGCTCCAGGCGGTTGTGGTGTCCAGGGGCAGAAAGCGGTTCTCCTGCTTCAGGTCGACCATGCCCACGGTGACTGCCTCGCCGGGCCTGGGATCGCGACCGATGAAATCGACTTCCATAGCCAGGAGGTACCGGCCGGTGTGATCCCATGGCGTCTTATCGTAGTAACCGAAGAAGTGGTGTTTGGGCCCGCGGGTGGCGGCCCGGGCGGGCGGAAAGGCGGGAGGGGCTGTCGGCCGAGAGCTGAGATCAGCGCCTGGGGAGGCAGTCATTGGTCCTCGAGCGGCCAGCACCCCCGCCAGGCCTTTCAGGAACGTGCGTCGCTTCATGGGTTGTTCCCCGTCGAGGGCGCCGGTCCGGACCCGGTGCCCTGGTGTGGTTATTGTTGCCGAGGGATTGGACGGCCGCCGTTCCGCGGGCATGGTCCGGTGGCCGAGGCTTTCCGGCAGTCGGCACGTCCTTCGACCGGTAGTGAACCGGGGCTGGGGGTGGTCACTGCGGCCTCGGGGAACGGCAGGGGCGGCTCATCCACCTGGCGGTTGTCCACGCCGTCCCAGCAGTAGGTGCAGAGTTTGCACTTAGGCAGGCCGATGGCCGCCACGAGGTCGTCGAGCCGCTGGTACTTCAGCGTTGTGAGGTTGAGTTGCTGGCGGACCCGTTCGACCATGGCGGCGTGCTTGGTGCTGCGGTGGTCGGCGTACTCGGCGAGATCGGGTTCGCGCTCGCCCAGTTCCTTGATGGCCTTGCGGGCGGCGAGGTCCAACTCCGACTTTGAACGGGAGAAGTTCAGGAACTTGCAGGCGTGGACGAGCGGCGGGCATGCCGGCCGCATGTGGACTTCGCGGGCCCCGTAGTCGAAGAGTGAGCGGATTGTCTCGCGGAGTTGGGTTCCTCGCACGATCGAGTCTTCGCAGAAGAGGATGCGTTTTCCCTGGATGAGTACCTGGATGGGGATGAGTTTCATACCGGCGACGAGGTCGCGGGTCTCCTGATCCTGGGGCATGAAGCTGCGCGGCCAGGTTGGCGTGTACTTGACGAACGGGCGTTGATGGGGTACGCGGGCCTCGTTGGAGTAGCCGATGGCGTGGCCGGTGCCGGAATCGGGGATACCTGCCACGAGGTCGACCTGGACCTCATCGCTACGCGCCAAGGCCGCGCCGCAGCGATAGCGAGCGGCCTCGACGTTGATTCCCTCGTAACTTGACGCCGGGTACCCGTAGTACACCCACAGGAAGGAACAGATCTGCATGCGGTCGACCGGTGGTTTCTTCTGCTCGGTGCCCTCCTCGGTCACGAGGACGATCTCGCCGGGCCCGAGGTAGCGGTCCACCTCGTAGCCGAGGTTGGGCAGGGCGCAGGTTTCGAGGGTCACCGCGTATGATCCCGGCTTGCGGCCGATGACCAGGGGGGTGCGGCCGTACCGATCCCGGGCGGCGTAGATGCCTTCCTCGGTGAGCAGGAGCAAGGAGCAGGAGCCGTCCACGCACTCCTGGACGTTGTGTATGCCGTCGATGAAGGAGGACTCCTGGTTGACGAGGGTGGCGACCAACTCGGTGGGGTTGATTCCGCCGCCGCCCATTTCGGAGAAGTGGGTTCGTCGCTTGCTGAAGGCCCGGCGGGCGAGTTCCTCGGCGTTGCGGACCAGGCCGACGGTCACGATGGCATAAGTTCCCAGGTGGCTGCCGATGATCAGGGGCTGATCCTCGTAGTCGCTGATGACGCCGATGCCGCGTCGGCCCCTCATTCTGCGGACGTCGTCCTCGAACTTGGACCGGAACTGGGCGTTGGTGATGTCGTGGATGTAGCGGGTGTAGCCGGTGCCGTTGACGACGGCCAGCCCGCCCCGCTTGGTTCCCAGGTGAGAGTGGTAATCTGTCCCATAGAAGAGGTCGTGGACGCAGTCTTCCCGGGAAGCCGTCGCGAATAGTCCGCCCATGACCCTGGTCTCCTGCTCCAGCACCTAGGCAAGTGGGTATCTGCGCCGTCAAGCGTCCGCCGACCGGGCCGTCAGCAGCCGGGAGCGTCCGGCATCACGGCTGTTCGCCGCGGTGTTTACCCGCCGCGGTGTTCGCCGGCGATGGCAGGCAGGCTATCGCCTGAGACGTTGGGGTGCAAACCCAGGGGCCGGGCCGGTCGCGAGGCGGCTGTGAGTTTCGGGGCCCGACCAAGCGGTGCCGCCTGTCCGGGGGCGTTTGAAGGGGTGGGGCGCGGCCCGGCGCTTGGCCGCGCAGCCGGCAGCGCCCGGCCGGGTGGCGGATCGGCCGGGCTTTCCGGTTGCATGGGGCAATGCGGGGGGGATGGAGAGACCGGCAGCTGGCGAGTGCCGGGGTGGTCCCCCGGGCTCGCGGCTGGTCACCTGGTCTTGAACTCGATCTGGGCGGTCTCGCTCTTGTCGGCTCTCACCGTCAGCACCAGCTTGTACTTCTTGCCGGGATCGAGTCGGACTCCCTCCACGGTCTTGCCTTGGAGGTTGATGACGTTGAGTTTCCCGCCGGGCTGTCCGAGGGCGTATTCGACACCCGGCTTCATCTGTGACTCGGCATCCGTGTCTTTGCAGAAGACGGTGTAATCGGGCTGGTGCGAGTAGTCTGCCTGGAACTGCTGGAAGACGCTCACGCTAACCATGGTGATCCGGCCGAGTTTCTCGGGGTGCTTGATCTCGAACTTGAGTCTCGGGCTGGTCGAGACTGGTTCGCTGACCTTCCATTCCGAGTAGCCGACGGCCGCTTTCTTAGCCAGATTCTGTTCGGCCTTCTGGTCATCCAGCCAGACGCGCAGGTAGGTATCGGACTTAGCGAGGTTCATGGCCATGTTGCCGGTTGTGGAAATCGCGCTGCTTGCGCTGCATCCCGCCGCCCAGACCAAGGCTGCACTGAGCATCATTGCTGCCGCAGTTCGATACGTCATGTCAGATTCCTTTCGACCGAGGTGTCCCGAATACTCCTGCCCGGCCACGCCGCCGGGCGGTGTTGAGCCATGTTACGGCGTCTTCCGATTGCGCCCAGGCCTTTGCCGGCCCGAGGGTTCTTTATTGGGTGTTTCGGATGCTGGTGCGGGCGACATTGAGAACAATCACGTGCCCCAGGTGAGCTTTGTGCCGGTGGCCGCCATGGCCAGGAGGGCCAGGACGATGGACTCCCCGGCGATGAAGCCGGCGGCGATGGGATAGGCGAAGATATCGGCCGTTGGGTGATGGATTCTTTTCCACAGCCACGCCAGGACGGCGCCGAGGGCGAATGACAGGCTGGTCTGGAAGGGCACGACCCAGGCGAGGCCGAGGCCCATGGCGGAGGGCAGGTAGGGAGCGGCCTTGGGGAACAGGGTGCCGAGCAGCGGCAAGGCGATGCCGACCAGGGCGCCGATCACCACGGCGTATCGAGCGGTGACCGGGATCGTGTCCAGGCCCCGGGTGAGGGCGACGGCCACGGCGCGCCAGATCTCCGTTGATGGCAGAGGGAAGGCCTGGAGGGCGTTGAGGTCCGGGACCATGAGGTACCAGGCGGGCACGATGGCGAGGGTGCCGAAGAAGATGCCCAGGAACTGGGCGATGAACTGTTTGCGCGGGTTGGCTCCGAGGAGGTAGCCGGACTTGAGATCGGTGAGCAGGTCGGCGGCTGCCGCACCGCTGGCCGAGGTTGATCCGGCGGACATCAGGTTGACCACGCGGTCGCCTTGGGCGAGCACGGCATAGATGAGTTGGGTGACCTTGCCCAGGGCGCCGGTGGGTGTGAAATCGGTTTCGCCGGTGGCCCGGCCGGCGACCAGGGCGACGACGAAGGACATCGCCACGGCGATCGCGCCGAGCCACCAGGCCATCTGAAACGCGAGGGCGTTGACGACGATGAGGCCGATGCCGGTGGGAACCACGCCCAGGATGACCCAGCGGAACGGGACCTCGATAGCGGCGATCGTGGCCTCATCCGAGTTTCCGTTGGGCTTGCGGAACACGTTGAACGAACGGGCGAGCGTGCGCCACTGGAGGGTGAAGGAGACCAGGCTGGAGAAGAGCATGACGGAGGTGCCGGTCCAGAGGGACCACTTAAGGGGGAGGATCAGGGCGCCGGCTGCGATGCTCGATCCGGGGACGGGGTCTTCGTGACCGGCCACGAAGACGGGCCAGTTGTGGCCAATTGAGTGGGGGATGACGACGTCATAGAGCAGGATTGAGGACGCGAGCATGGAGAGTGTGACGCGGAGTCCCATGAACGACCCTGCCCCGATCATGAGGACACTTGGCTCGAAGCCGAGCCCTTTCAGGGTCAGCGACCGGCCGGCGAGGGGATTGAGCCAGCCGGTGAATTTGACCAGGTCGGTAATGTGGAATGTGGCCTGGAAGATCTTGTCGACGAGGGTAATGGTTCCCTGCTCGAACTTGAAGAATCCGACGAAGGCTGCGAGGATCAGGCTGGCGATCAGGGCGATGGCCTTTCGCACGGCCTCCTTGCCGTGGGCGTGGAGGCTGCGGAGCGTTTCCGCGGTTGCCATGCCGCTGGGGAAGGTGAGTTGTTCGACGTTGATGAACTGGCGTTTCATGGGGACGGCCACGAACACGCCCAAGGCGGCGGTGAAGAACACGAACGGTGTGACGTAGTACCAGGGGGTATGGGCGCCGGTAAGGAGCATGAGGGCTCCGAAGGCCAGGCCCAGGGTATGCCCGGTGGAGGCTCCGGCGGCGGTTGCGGTGGACTGCATGCAGTTGTTTTCGAGGATGCTCATGGGCGAGAGCCGGTTGCGGGAGAGGCTTCGAATCGCGTTCCATATCACGTAGGACAGCACGCAGGAGGCGATGGCCACGCCGAACGAGAAGCCGAGTTTGAGGATGGTGTACAGGTTGGAGATGGACATGAACATGCCGAGGATTCCGCCCATGAGCACGGCCCGGACGGTGAGTTGGGGGATGCGGTCGCCCTGGTAGACGTACCGGAGCCAGTGGCGGTCCTTTTCTTCCTGGGTCGCGTCGGGGGGCGGGGGCGGGACGGGTGGTACCGCGGTGGCGGGGAGCGGCCGCAGGGAGTCGCCGAGGGGATTGGCCGCACCATCGTCCGGGGCAGGAAGGCGGGGCCGGTCCGTTGAGTGGTCGGGCGTGGCCTGAGGGGCGTGTCCCGCAGGCACCGGCACGGGACTGTCACACTTTCTACCGGCATTTGGAGGCATAAGCCTAGCCTCACAAGGCGATCTACCGGCGGGTCGCCCTCGGTCCAGGCATGGAACCGGCCGGACGCCGGTATTCTACGGCGGATCGGACTCAGGGAAAGGGATGTCTAGGCCGGTGTTGTGCATGGTGATGTCGGGTGAAGGGGCCGGCCACGAGGATTGCGGTTGGCAGCGGTGGTGGCCGGAGCAGAGAGGCCTCATCATCGCCCGTTATCGACGGCCTCGAAGATCGAGAGGATACGGCCGAATGCGTCGCCCAGGACCTTGGGATCGTCGAGATTGAGGACCAGGGCGCCGTCCTTGTTGACCACCCGGCGAGCGTGTCCATCGGCGGCCAGTACCCCGCAGGATCGCTGGGAATGGTGCGTGCGGGGACGGATGCCGAAGGTGGCGAATCCGGTGGAGGCGAGGAGTTGGGTATCGATGACCAGGGCGTGGATGCGGCTGCCGTTGCGGTTGAGGCCGAGGTTAGCGAGGCGGACGTGTTCTGGCGGATCGAGGGTACCGACCGGATCGAAGAGCCGGGTCACCGAATCATGGCGGTAGAAGTAGCAGCCTTGAGCCTGCCCGAAGCTGACCTTGGCGAGTTCGTCGGTTGCCTCGACGGCCTGGTCGGCGCCGGGGCAGAACAGGACGCGCGGCTGGGCGGCGAGATGTTGGCGGAGGAGCAGTCCGATTCCGACCGGTTTTCCGTTGCTGAGCGAGATGAGGCTGGTGGGGGCGCCGGTTGACGGGTAGAACTCGGTTGCGGTCATGACCCGACGGGCTTTGGGGCCGTAGGGGATTGAGCCGCCCTGCTCACCGGCATACATCTGGATGGCGAGCCCGATCTGGTGGAGGTTGGAGAGGCAGGATGCGACGGTAGCGCTCTGGCGCACTCTGCCGAGCGACGGCAGGAGCACGGCGATCAGGACCAGGATAGCCCCCGCAACGACCAGCAGTTCGACGAGGGTGAAGCCTGGTATCGCGGCGTGGCGGGCCGGAAGGCGTGGCGAGGTAGTCTTGGGGATGGTGGTCCGACCGGAGGAGAGGCCGGAGCCGGGCAGAATGGGTGCTTCTTCCGTCGCGGACCTTGGTCTGCGCCGGGATTTCCGGAGGCCGCCCCGATGATTGAATGCCGCCAGTCCTCGCAATGTCACCTCGTCACCCGCAGGTCATTTCTTGCGGCGGCGTGTCGTCACGCCAAGGGCGGCCACAGCGGCCAGGACAGCGGAGGCCGGCTCGGGTACAGCGCTGGTCAGGCGTACATTGTCGAAGACCCAGAATCCACCCGTATTGGCGAAGGTGGCCGCCGAGTAAAGCTGGATGCCGATGCTCTTGCCCGCCCAGGCATCGGCGGCGCGGACGACCGGCAGGTCAAGCTGGTAGTCGGTCAAGTGTGTCTGATCGGCCGTGGGGTTGGTGTTGGGGGCCAGGGTCGAGCCGATGGTGACGCGAGCGCCGGTGTCGTCGACGTAGTAGAGGCCGATCGCCATGGGGACGTCGAGCTGCATGCCGTATCCACCGCCCTGGACACCGACGAGGAGCTGATAGGCTTGACCCGCCTCGAAGGTATCGGTGAGTTCCTGGAAAAGCTCATAGCCGGGGGGTGAGAACATGAAGCCGACCTGATTGCCGTCGACGTTGTCGATCGGGGTGTTGTAGGTGGGGTCGACATTGACGAAGACGCCGCCCGCGTCGCGCCACTGGTCGGACGAGTAGCCCGCCCCGGCCCACCAAGCGGGCACCGGGGCCTTCTGCCAGACATCGATGGTCGACCCGGCATAGGGTGGCGCCGCCGCCAGCTGGGGCAACTCGAAAGAGCCGTTCGGGACGATAATGACGCCGGCGGACGCGATGTTCGAGACCCAAGCCCACGTGACCAGCCCAACGACGCCGGACTTTCGCATACCTGCCATCTTCGTCACTCCTCTCCTGATTGCCTGAGCATGAAAGCATGCGGCCGGTTCTTATGCTCTACGAAGCCGCACACCTGGAACGACATTCCGCGGGGTCATCATCCATGAGTTCGGTCGGCTTGTCCAGTGTTTCCTGATGGTGGCCGAACCGAATCTCCGGGCATGGGGCAGGGTGTATCCTTGGTGGCGGAAAGTGCGCGGTTGACAGACGGATTCAGACCGGCCAAAGTCTTGGTTTTGGTCCTATGCAGGATGGAGGTGTCTTGATGATGCGACGAATGCGGGATGCGTGGTGGTATGCGGCCGCTGTGGCGATCCTGGGCGTGGCGGCCGGGTATGTATGGCCGGTTCCGGCGATGGCCGGCACGATGGAGCAACTGGCCGCCGCGAAGGAAGGGCGGAGCAAGCGGGCGACGTCGACGGCTCGTCTGAAGGACAAGCCCAGCGAGTGCGACCCGAACAGCAACAGTGACAACCGCACGATCAAGCCCGGGCAGACGCACGTGCTGATGGACGAGAAGGGACCGGGCGCCATCACCCACATCTGGGTGACCTTCCTCGGCCCTGAGCCGCAGAACTGGGCCCCCAAGGGTGCCGCCAACCACCAGGAAATGCTGCTCCGGATCTTCTACGATGGGGACGAGCGGCCGGGCGTCGAGGCCCCGGTGGGCGATTTCTTCGCCAACTGCTTTGGCGAACGCCGGTCGGTGGTCAGCATCCCGGTGATTGTCGAGGATGCCGACTCGTACAACTGCTTCTGGCGGATGCCCTTCCGGAAGTCCTGCCGGGTTGAGATCACCAACCAGAGCGAGGACAAGAACATCGCCCTGCTGTACTACAACATCGACTGGGTCAAGCTGGAGAAGCTCTCCGAGGACACCCCCTACTTTTACGCCCAGTACAAGCAGGAGTATCCGGTGGAGCAGGGCAAGGACTACGTGATTTTGGAGACGGAGGGCAAGGGTCATTACGTTGGCACGGTGATGGCGGTTCGCACCCGCAGCCCGATGTGGTTTGGCGAAGGTGACGAGAAGATCTACATCGACGACGACGCCAAGCCGTCGATCTGGGGCACGGGCACCGAGGACTACTTCTTGTCCGCGTGGGGCCTGCAGACCACGAGCACGCCGTTTTTCGGCACGCCCTACTTCGATCAATGGGGAGTCATTGGCGGGCACACCTCGGCGTATCGCTGGCACGTCAACGACCCGTTTGTTTTCCAGAAGAGGATCAAGGTGACCATTGAGCATTTCGGCTGGATCTCGCCGGACGAGAATCCGGAGAACAAGACCGACAGCTGGAATGAGCGGCAGGACGACTACTCCAGTGTGGCCTTCTGGTATCAGACCGGCAGGCCGACGTTCACCGCTCGGGCGCCCGGTGGCAAGGAACGGAAGCTGCCCAGCCTGGAGCGGATCAAGGTGTATGCGACCGAGACGGACTTTCAGAAGAACCACGGCAGGGGTGAGATCCGGACCCAGCCCATTGGCACCTACCCGAAGGGTCACGTGTTCTACCGGCCGGAGTCGGCTGAGGGCGCGTACGTCGAGTTTCCGTTCACGGTGAAGGAGAAGGAGCCGCTGCACCTGGTGCTGAGCATGACCCGGGCGGACGACTACGGGCAGTACCAGGCGACGCTCAACGGGGTGAAGATCGGCGGGACGATGGACTTCTACAACGAGAAGATTGACAACTGGGAGTATCACCTGCTGGACTTCTGGCCGGACCCGGGTAATTACACTTTGCGGCTCGAGTGTGTCGGGCGGAACCGCAGATCGGCGGGCTACGGCATCGGCATCGAGTCGGTGCAGCTTCGCGAGCGGCGACCGCGAGTGAAGCAATGGGGCTTCGACAAGGACAAGAACTGGAAGGAGAAGCCGATCCTGTACGGCGATTGACCGAGCGGAAGAGCCTGAAAGCGGGGTTACCTGGGCGTGACGCGAGCCCGGAAGGAATGGTTCTTCGGGCTCGCTTCTTGGGCCAATGTTGAGACCACCGGAAGGGACGCCTCTGCCTGGCCGGGCACGAAACGTGGGCGTCCTCAGCCGCCCCGCAGCCGTGCCCACAGCACTGCGACGGCCACCAGGAAGGAGGACATGAGCACGATCACCGCCCCACTGGGCAGATCGGTGACGGCTGAGAGCAGGAAACCGCCCAGGCCGCTGACGGCGCCGAGGAGGGAGGCGAGGGCCATGGCCCGGCCGCTGCCCTTGACCAGCTGGAACGCGGCCGCTGCGGGGTTGGTGATCAGGCTGTAGATCATCAGGCCGCCCACCGTCTGGAAGTTGACGGTCATCAGCACGGCGGTCAGCACCAGGAAGCCGGTCCAGACGGCGGTGGCGTGGATGCCGGCGGCGGCCGCGTCCTGGCGTGAGAAGAGGATAGCCCGCATCTCCTTGTGGAACAGGAGCACGAACGCGAGCATGGCGGCCGAGGCGGCGAGCATCAGGACCACATCCGCCCAGCGGCAGTAGTTGAGGCTACCCCAGAGCAGGCTGCGGACGTCGTTGTCGCTTTTGCCGACGACGGCCAGCATGCCGATGCCGAGGAACGCGAGCCCCATGGTCACGGAGAAGAGCAGGCCGAGGACCACGTTGGCATCCATATTGATGCGGTGCGGGTTGGCCAAGCCGAGCAGGATGGCGGTCACCATTGCCCCGACCAGCGTAGGCCAGAGCAGCATCTGACCTTCGAGGCCGGCGAGAGCTCCGAAAACCGCCCCCGCCAGAGCCGCGTGCGACACGCACACGCCGAGGAACGGAATTCGCATGCCGACGATGTAGACGCTGAGCAGCCCGCTGGACCCGCCGGCCAGCAGTCCGCCGGCCATGACCGGAGCGAAGAAGGCCAGATCAAGCACGGGAAACCTCCGCGGGCACGACGACATGCCGGCCGCCCTGGTGCCATACCGACAGACCCGGTCCGTATACGGATTCGATCCGCGATCCTGTGAGCACGAGTTCGGGCGAGCCGTCGGCGACGACCTCGCCCTGGTCGAGGATGACCACACGGCGACAGCATGGCGGCAAGACTTCGAGTTCATGGCAGACCAGCACGACGGTCAGCGAGCCGGTCGCGTGCAGTGACTGGATGATCTCGACGATACGTTCCCGCCAGCCCGGATCGAGGTTGGCGGTCGGCTCATCGAGGAGCAGGATGCGTGGTTCCTGGACCATTGCCTTGGCGATCAGGGTTTTGCGCTGCTCGCCGCCGGAGACGGTTCCGTAGCCCTGACCGGCGAGCGAGGACAGGCCGAGGCGATCGATCCACTGATCGACACGGTGCCAATCCTCGCGGCCCAGTGGGCGGAGGAGGCCGGCCATGCCGGTCCGGCCGATGGCGATCACCTCGCGCAGGGTGAGGGGGATTTCGCCGCGGGCAGGCAGGAGCTGGGGGACATATCCGATGGCACGTCGGAGGGCGGCCAGACGACGGAAGCTCATGCTGGCCAGCTGCAACCCTAAGACGCTGACCCGGCCGGTGACGTGATGCTGCATGCCATTGCACGTCCGCAACAGCGTGCTCTTGCCTGAACCGTTGGCTCCGAGGATGCCGACGCACTCGTTCTGCTCGATGGAGAGGTCGCTTACCGAGAGGATGGATCTGCGTCCCGCACGGACGGAGAGGTTCCGGACATGGATGGCTGCCTTGTTCAATGGCGGGCTGCCTTCACGAGTTGAGTCACGTTGGCGGTCAGCAGGTCGTCGAAGGAGAGGCGGCCGTCGGTCGGGACAGGGAAATTGCCGAACACGATCACGCCGACCCCGAGCCGCTGGCCGAGGGCGTCGGCCAAGCGTCGTCCTTCCGGCAGGTTGGCGACAACCAGTTCGACGTTGGCGCCCTGGGTCTGCCGGATGGTCTCCTGGATTTCACCGACGGAGGCGCTGTCGGCTCCGGTGAACGTGGCTGGGATCTCGAGGCCCAGCCAGCGGCAAAAGGCCTCCTGATGAACGCTGCAGACCACCGACTTGCCGGCCAGGCTTGCCTCGGCGATCTGTTGACGGCACCAGGCCGCCATTTCATGGAGGCGAGTGATGGACTTCTCCAGGCGGGAGTCGGCGTCTTTCTTCTCGATCAGACCGGCGGTGACGAGTGCCTCGGCGACCTGTCGGCAGACGGCCTGGTAGCTTGACGGTTCACACAGACCGCCGGTGACGCGGATGGCCCTGATGGTCAGACCGCGATCGGTCAGGCCGGCGAGCTTTGAGTCCAGGGAGTCCTGGAAATCAAACCGCAGCAGCAGACGGCAGGCGCGCAGTTTGTTGACTTGGGAGGGACGGATATCGAAATGGCCAGGGCACATGCCTGGCTCCGCCAGCCGGAGCACCGGTGTGGTGGTCCCGAGCAGATCGAGCACCGCGGATTCGATGTACGAATTGCTGGCCGCCACTTCAGGTGTTGCCAAGGTTTCCGGGCGTTTGCCGGCATTGGAGGATCGGGTGCAGCCGGTCACGGCGACGGCCAAGACCGTGCCCAGGGTCACGCCCATCACCGCAGTTTTTCGCCTGACCGAGCACCTGATCATGTCCACCCTCGTCCCTGTGTCATTGCCCTCAGGAGCGGCCTGACCCGGCCAGTTCCGCCTGATTCATCGGGCGGATGTCAAACAGCCGGGCAACGTCTTCACGGGCAAGATCTCTGGAGTACTCCTCCAGCTTCTCTGATCTGACCGCTTGGAGCAGGCTGTGGAGGTCGTCGGTTGCGCGATAGGCCACTCCTTCGGCCGGCCGGTCTCGGTCCTTGACTCGAACCACGTGAACGACCGGCCATCCGCCGGCGAGCACGTCGGGGGCGCATGCGAGGTGGATGTTCTGCTTGCCGAGGGTGGCGCCGGAGGATGCCTGCAGCCCGTCCAGGATGCAGGTGAACGGGGTACGATGTTTGTCCGACGGCATCCAGCAGGTCACATCGATCTTCCAGTGGCCGGGCGTGTTCAACCGCTGGATCGCGTCCTGGCCGACGAGGGCCCCGGTGACCAGCCACGGCCCGAGATGGCCGTGAAAGACGGCGATGCGGGCGAGCCATTCCGGATCCGCCGGATTCCGATCGAGATAGAAGTCCACGATGATCCTCCCATCAAGTGTTCAGGGGCTCGTGTAAGTCAAACCCTGCCGCATCCGGAAACGAGTGATCAAACCCGAGGCGCGGCCCTCGTTGGTGAACCAGAATCGCCTGGGCAGCGGCATTTCCGACTCGTCCAAGGTACCGTCCTCCCAGTGCGGGAACCTGGCCGAATCGGGTTCCGGCCCCATGCTCCAGACCGCATAGGTCACCGGGCTTCTACCCTCGTGGGTGCGATTGGCGAAGTACTTGCCGCTTGTGCTCTCGCAGCGAGGGGCATCGTCGGGCACCCAGATCCTGGCCCGCGGCCGCCAGGTACTATCGGGGAAATCCATCAGCGTGCCGTTCTGCCACACTGCTCCGGGAGCCCGGTATCGGTAGGTCTGGCCGCGGTTGAACAGGTCTTCGAAGAACGCCCGCTTGAGGCTGCCCGGGCCGCTCGGCAAGTACTTCTTAACGGCGAGTTCCATGGGCAACTGATAGAGGATGCGGGTGCCGCACGACTGCCGGGTCGGCGGCAGTTGATCCCGGTGCTCCATCGCGTAGGCGTCCAGAGCAACGGTGATGTGTCGGAGGTCGGAATGGACCACGACGACATGAGATCGTAGCCGGGCCCGGGCGAGCGACGGCAGAAGGATGGCCAGGAGCAGGGCCGTGATTGCCACAACCACGAGGACTTCAGTCAGCGTGAATCCCCGCACGTTCCACCACTTGCGCAGCAACGGAGGAGCGGAACGAGACTCACCTGCGAATGGACGACTGTGATTCCTTCTCAGCGTTGACTCCTCACTGGTCGCACAGTGGACTGGCGAGCTTGTCGATCCCGCTGGTGCACTTCTGCAGCAGCCCGAAGTCGGACTGATCGACATCGCTGTCCCGGTCGAAATCGGCTGCCAGGCAATCGGCGTTGGTCTGCGGAATGGCTGGCCCGGAGACACACGCCGCAAAGCGTTCGAGGTCGGCACCGTCCACATCGCCGTCGCGATCGAGATCCGGCTTCACGAAGCGATAGAGGACCAATCTGCTGCCGTCGTAGTCCATGGCCCACAGACGGTAACCCGCCTTGAAGCCGTCGGCGTCGACCGTATCCTCCTGATCGAGGATTCCGACCGCGTCGAAAAGGCCGGTTGGTGGCCCGAACAGGGTAAAGCCGCTGCCGAGTCCCAGGAATAGAGGCAGCGTACGCCCCATGCCATCGGTTATCGTCAACTGCTGGCCCGGAGCCCAGGTACCGCTGGCGATGCGGACGTCCGGGATCCTGACCAGCGTGCCCTGGACCCGTTCCAGGCCGATGCGGCGTTCCGGGTCGAAGATGAACTGGTCGCTGGCATCTTTAAGATTCGTCAGGGCAATGGTTTGCGGCGAGGGCGGACCCGCACCGGCTTCAAGCAGGACCAGATCGAAATTGGCGGCCGGGTCGTTCTGATGCTGCTCGTTGATATTGGTCTTGCCTCGATAGAACAGGCCGGGGGCCCGGGCCCGAAGCTCGACCAGATCGCCCGGGCGGAAGAGCCGGCCGGTTCCCGGATCATGGTTGAGGCGGTCTACCTCAGCCAGCCACTGGGCATCCGTGTAACTGCCGGCCGGGTGATTGCCGGTGATTTTCCCCACGTACTGGCCCACGAACATGGCTGTTCCGCCGAAGTCATCGGTGTCAGCCGCCTGGAGATATGCCTGCCATTGGCCACCGAGGAAGCCTGGTGCGGCCGGTCGTTGGTTGAGCATGGTCTGGGGCCAGTTGATGAGGACACCTCGCATCTTCACCGCGCTGGTGGTCGGAAACGTGCCCACCCCATCGGCGTCGACCGCCTGATAGTCGCGATGTGGAGTGCAGGGCATTTCTGCCCAGTCGGGCTCGCCGAGAGCAGGCAGTCCACACCAAAGAACCATCACTGCCGGTACAAAGGAAGACCATGTGCTTAGTTCCATCACCCTTTCCTCCCACTCCCCCCCCGAATCACACCCCCGACCGCCGGGAGTCTCTCGTATTACGATCAATAGAATCGTAATACTGAGAACGCAGCCGGTCAATACCGAGAACTCAGGGAAGAGAAGGAGAGTCGTCAGCGGAGGGTAGCTGGGGGAAATGGGTGCTTGGCCGGCCAGTGGGCGTTTGTTTCGGATGACAGCCGGTTTGTTGAGTCGGTTTCAGCTGGTCAGGGCGGCGTTGAGCGAGGCCGCGAAGTCCTTTTTGCCGCGCAGGCCGACGAACTTCTCGCGGACCTGCCCGTTCTTGAAGAGGATGACGGTGGGGATGTTCATGATGCCGAATTTGGCGGCGAGGGAGGGGTTGGTCTCGGTGTCGACCTTGCCGACCCGTGCTTTGCCGGCGTATTCGGTGGCCAGTTCATCGATGGTTGGTCCGAGGGCGCGACAGGGCATGCACCATTCGGCCCAGAAGTCCACGAGCACCGGCTCGGAGGCGTTCAGCACCTCGTCCTCGAAATTGGCTTCGGTGAATTCCCTGGTGTTGGGGCCGGCCATGGCATTATTCT
Source organism: Planctomycetota bacterium (assembly GCA_022711465.1). Classification (GTDB taxonomy): domain Bacteria; phylum Planctomycetota; class Phycisphaerae; order UBA1845; family PWPN01; genus JAGNEZ01. The sequence continues at coordinate 308,502 of JAKLEZ010000001.1, forward strand.
CCTTGGTTACATACCGGGTCGTGGTGCCGTCGGGGCGCATCCCGACGCGTTCCGAGGCGATCCAGACCAAGCTGGGTGGATTGTAGGGAGCGGTTCATGGGGCGTCAACCTGGGGTGATTCGCGAATCGGGCACAGGGCGTATCTATGGTGTCTGCGAGGGGATCAGGCGGGCAGTTCGGCGGCCGCGTCCTCGTCCTTCGGCCGGCTCTTCCATCGACGATGCATCCAGAGGTACTGTTCGGGCGCCTGGCGAACGAATTGTTCGATGGCCCAGGAGTACTGCTGGGTAATCCAGAGAAGCGGATCATCGCGTCCGGTCCACTCCTGGGGGCGAATGACGCGTGTGCACTCGACCTCATAGCGGAACCGATCGCTGACTCGTCGGGCGCAGCCGACGACGATGGGCACGTTGTGTTCCATGGCCAGCAGAGCGATGGACTTGTAGGTCGAGGCTTTGACCCCGAAGAAATCGACGAACAGCCCTTTGCGGCCGGCGTTTTGATCGGCGATGAAGCCCAGCACCCCCCCGCTTACGAGGATGTCGGCGGCGTTCTGGGTGGCCCCCTTCTTGTACAGCAGCCGCAGTCCCCGCCTGGCTCTTGCGGTCATGAGGTAGTCGTTCAGATAGGGGTTGTCGAGCGGGCGCATGACGGCGGTCAGGGGGAATCCGAGGGTGGCCAGCATGAAGCCCACGAGTTCCCAACTGCCGTAGTGTCCGGTTACGAGGATGGCCCCACGGCGGGTGACCAGGACGTCGAGGGCCTGCTCGATTCCCTTGAGTCGTATGTAGCGCGGCCACGTCCATTCGTTGACGAGTCGCGGGGTGAACATCAGTTCGACGACCATCATGGTGATCTGCTGCATTGACCTGAGGGCGTAGTCGTTGACCTGGTGGTCGGTCAGGGTGTCGCCATAGGCGAGGCGGAGGTGTTCGCGAGCCCGTTCACGATGCCGGGGCATGATGTGATACCAGATCCGACCCAGGAATCGGGCTGTCCGGAGGTTCAAGTCGATGGGGAACACCTGGAACATGGTCGAGGCGCATCGAACGGCGACATAGACAATCCAGTCAATGGCGGGCTTTTGCTTGGCCATGGCGGGGATTGTATGGGATTGGGGCGGAAGATTGAATGTGCTTCCGGTTGTTCAGTGCTCCCACCCGAGGTAGAGTGGCACCGAACCGATCGACGCGCAGGAGCACCGGAGAAGTGGTTTGCCCTTCATGGCCCCGGCCGGGTGCGGACACGGAACACGCCATGGACGAGCCGTCGTTCGGGTTCGGAGGAACACGGCCATGGCCCGAGCGATCTTGCTGCTGACGACCGCTTTCTGCACCATCTGGACCGAGGGCTGCGGTGCGGGCGCGGTTTCGAGGACGGAGAGGGGAGTTCAAGCCGCGGACGCGCCCCTCCGGCTCTTCAACGGTCGGAACCTCGAGGGCTTCTACACCTTTTTGCGCGATTGGGGGAGGGGCTTGGACCCCAGGCGGGTGTTCACCGTGGCCGACGGAGCGATCCGCGTATCCGGCGAAGAATGGGGCTGCATCACCACGGATGCGGAGTACGCGGACTACCTTCTGGTGGTCGAGTACAGGTGGGGCGAGCTGACGTGGGCACCCCGTCTGCGGAACGCCCGGGACAGCGGGATTCTGCTGCATTCGGTAGGCGAGGATGGTGCCTATGGTGGTGTGTGGATGCGTTCGATCGAGTGCAACATCATCGAAGGCGGCACTGGCGATTTCATCGTGGTTGGCGATGGGAGTGACGCGTACAGTCTGACCGCCCCGGTGTGCAAGGAGCGATCCGCAGGGTGCTACCAATACGACCCGACGGAGTCCGGTTCTACGGCCACGATCCACAGTGGGCGGATCAACTGGTTCGCCCGCGACCCGTCGTGGCAGGATGTCAAGGGATTCCGAGGCCGGAGCGACCTGGAGAAGCCAATTGGCGAGTGGAATCGGGTGGAGTGCCTGGTCGTAGCGGACCGCATGGTGATCAAGGTCAACGGTGTCCTGGCCAACTCGTGCCGGGAGGTCAAGCCTCGGCGTGGACGGATCCAGCTTCAGTCGGAGGGTGCGGAGATTTTCTTCCGGCGAGTGGATCTGACCCCGGTTGGGGATGATCCGGCCGCAGCTATTCGGTGGTTTTCGACGGCGAGCGGAACAGGCGGGCATGCGGATGGAGGGCGTGGGGGCAAGGGGGAGCCGGTAGTCCGGTCTACTTAAGGGCCAGGAGCCGAGTCACGATGTCGCAGGCGGCGTTGGGGCGGCCGATGCGGCGGGCGTTGGCCTGCATGGCAGCCAGGCGGCTGGTGTCGTCGAGGAGTTGGTCGATCTTGTAGGCCAGCACGGGCAGGTTGTTGCAGCGGATAGCGACGCCGTCCTCGAGCAGGTGGTCGGAGTTGCGTTCTTCCTGGCCGGGGATGGGGTTGACGATCACGTAGACGAGTCCCTTGGCCAGGGCCTCGGAGGTAGTCAGGCCGCCGGGTTTGCCCACGACGAGATCGGCGGCGGCCATATACTCGTCCATCTCCGGGGTGTAACCGACGACGTGGACATTGACCTTCCCGGCGGGCGGGACGGTGGCGACGATCTTCTCGACGCGCTTGCGCAGCTGCTCGCTCCGCCCGCAGATGGCGACCACTTGAGCCGGATGGCGGAGTTCCATCAGCGAGGTCAACAGGTGCTCGATCGGACCGACGCCGAAGCCGCCGGCGGAGGTGAGAATGGTGGTCCGATCGGGAGCGAGGCCGTGTTTGCGGCGCATGGCGATCTTGTTCTTGGGTTCGGCGAAGACCGGATCGATGGGGATGCCGCTCACGGTGATCTTGTCGGCGGGCACGCCGAGCTTGATCATGTGCTCGCGGGTCTCGTCGCGGGGCACGAAGTACTGCTCGTAGTGATGGCACAGCCACATGGCGTGAAGGTCGAGATCGGTGACCACGATGGCTTGGCGGCTGGCCAGTCGCTGCTTAGCCTTGAGCCAGGAGATGATTTCGGATGGCAGGAAGTGGGTGCAGACCACGATCTCGGGCTGTGTCTGGCGGAGCATTTTCACGAACGGGCGGGTATTGAGCTTATTGAGGGCCAGCCGGCGTCGTTCGTTCCGCCAGGGTTTGTCGAGGTAGTCGTAGAGCCAGCCGAGCAGTTCGGGCGAGCGATTGACCAGATCGATGTAGGCCTTGGTGTACAGGTCGCGGAAGACCTTGTTGGTAAAATCGAGGGTATCGATATGCCGGACCTCGCGGGCGGCGTTCATGATGAGGAAAGCCCGCTCGACGGCCTGGGCGGCCCGCAGATGCCCCGCTCCGGCGGATACTGACAGGACCAGGACCCGATCAAACATGGCTGCCTCCTCGGAGCTTGGCGCCAGCCGGCCGCAGGACGGCCCGTGTAGCGGGAGTCGGCGCCGGACCGTACGGTATCATCTCCTTCTGGAGATTATGGGGCAAGAGGTCGGTGACAGGTATTGGTGCTGAGCGATGGAACCACGGTACTTTCCGTGGTAGAATGGAGTTCGTGGGCTCGCCAGCGGGTCCTAGGGAGTATGTCTGCCCACTTGAGGAGGGATAGGCGACCATGCATCACCAGAACAGGCACCCCGACAGATGGCTTCTGGGCTTTGTGTTAGTGAGCGTCGTGTCGGGTGCCGGCCTTCCGGTCCTGGCCGACGACGCAGTGCCGGTGGATCCTTGTGCAGCCGAGGGCTTCCAGAAGGACGGCATCTGTGGGCATGCCCAGGCGGCCATAGCCCGGTTCGAGCGGGAGCAGAAGTCGGGTCTGGCGGCGTTGGCGGAAGTCCAGACTGACACCGACATCACCCACGTGTTCCTGGACCTGGAACTGAAGCCAGCGCAGTACCAGTTGACTGGGACGGCCACGCTCACGGTTGCCAGCCGGTCGGACGGTCTGAGCGAGTTCACACTTGATCTGCGGAGCGGCATGGTCGTGGACGTGGTCAGCCTGAACGGAACGGCGGTGTCGTTCACACGGCCGGCCGACCAGATCCTGATCGCCCTGGACCGGCCGTACGCCGCCCAAGAGCAGTTCCAGGTTGCGGTCAGCTATCATGGCACGCCGGACACCGACGGTTTCGGGGCATTTGGTTTTGACACCCACGGGAGTCCGAGCACGCCGGTGGTTTGGACGTTGAGCGAGCCCTACTACGCCAGCACCTGGTGGCCCTGCAAAGAGGCCCACGTCAACATTGATGACAAGTTCACGCTGGACATGTGGGTTACCGTGCCTTCGAATCTGACGGTGGCGAGCAACGGGATGCTGCAGGGCACGGACACGCTGGACGGCAGCCGCAAGCGCTACCGCTGGCATGAAGGATATCCGATCAACGTTTATCTGGTATCGATGACCGCGACCAACTACACGATCTGGACGCAGACGTACAGTTACGAGGGCGGTTCGATGCCGATCATGCTGTATGCCTACCCCGAATCGGTCGCGTCGGTCCAGAGCCAGACGGCCAGTGTTTACCAGATGGTTGCGGTCTTCAGCGGCGCCTACGGGCAGTACCCGTTCGTGAACGAGAAGTACGGCATCTGCCAATTTCCCTGGGGCGGGGGCATGGAGCATCAGACCATCACCAGCCAGGGCGCATTTGCCGAATGGCTCAATGCCCACGAGCTTTCCCACCAGTGGTGGGGAGACGCGGTGACCTGCAAGACATGGCACGACATCTGGCTGAACGAAGGGCTGGCGACCTTCAGTGAGGCGTTGTGGTTCGAACGCAAGAGTGGCGGGAGCTTCGCCGCCTACAAGAACCGGATGAACGAGCGCCGGCCGTCGAGTTCCTCCTGGGGTGGAACGGTCTACTGCTACGACATCAGCTCGGTTGGCAACATCTTCAACACGAATCTGAGCTACAACAAGGGGGCTTGGGTGGTGCACATGCTCCGCCACGTGGTGGGCGACACGGCGTTCTTCGAGGGCCTTGCGGCCTACCGGGCGGCTTACGAAGGCAGTTCGGCCACCACGGAGGATTTCCAGGCCGTGTTCGAGAATGTCTCCGGCAAGGAGCTCGGCTGGTTTTTCGACGAGTGGATCTACAAGGGTGGCGCACCGTACTACCGCTACGGCTGGCAGCAGGTCCAGATCGGGGCCCAGCGCTGGCTCCGCCTTTTCGTGCAGCAGTACCAGACCAACTATCCGCTGTTCAAGATGCCCATCGACATCACGGTCACGACCAGCGTGAGCACGCAGACCTACAGTGTCACCCAATCGGGAACCAGTCAATGGTACTTGCTATGCCTGGATGGGCCGGTCACCAAGGTCGAGTTCGACAAGGATGTCTGGATTCTCCGTGGAGCCGGCACCAGCACCACCTACCAGAACGGGCCGCCCAAGCTGATTGGCGTGACTCCGGCGCCGGGATCGATCGTGCCCCTCGCGCCGACGGTGGGCAGTGTCCAGCTGCAGTTCAGCGAGCCCATCAGCTATACGGCGGAGGCTTTTGCCATCCGTAACGAGGCGGACACTCTCCTGTCCTTCACTCCGAGTTATGATGCCAGCACCTACACTGTCACGCTGTCCCTTGCCCAGCCGCTCGAGGCCGGTCACACATGGACCGTGACGGTGGCCGACTCGGTACGTTCCCAAGCGGGGAGCCTGGCCCTGGACGGCGAGGTCGGCGTGCCGCCCGCCCTGCCGTCGGGCGACGGTCTGGCCGGCGGAGGGGCCAGCATCTCCTTCTACACTGCGATGGCGGCCGACTTCGACCTCGACGGTGACGTGGACGGTGAGGACTTATCAGGCACACTTGCCCCCTGCTTTAGCGGCCCGGCTCTGGGTCCGGTTTCGGAGGACTGCAAGGCGGCGGATTTGGATGACGACAGCGACGTGGACCTGTCCGACTTCGGCCTGTTCCAGCGATGCTTCAGCGGACCGGGAGCGCATCCCGACCCCGCATGCCTGCAGTAGCTCGGGCGGCGTGTTCTTCATGACTCGTCGTGTCGCTCGGCAGTGGTGCCCCCTGCAGCCATCGCCCGATCATGGTGGTACAATTCCCGCGTTGATCCCGAGATCTCCTGGCATTGCCTGAGGGAATAACGCCATGAGAATCCTCCGCGCCGCCACGCCATTGCTCCTGCTGCTCACCGGTTCCGACCTGCTCAGGGCCGCGGCTCCCGCATTCCGCGACCTGATGGATCCCAACTGGATGCCGGAACCGCAACGCGGCATGCGGGTCGAGTCCGCCACCGTCAAGGACGGGAGCGTGCATATCGTGACTACCGGCGCGGAGCTCGCATCCGAGCCTAACGGGACCTTCCTGCGGGTTGGCGTCAGGTCGGACAATCTCATCCAGGCGAACATCGCCGGCGACCAGCGGTTCATCCCAGGCGTGGAGCCCGCCAAGTGGTTGTGGCTGCGGGTGCGACTGAGCGGGCGGACCGGGATCATCGAGCGAAGCGACGACGGGAAAGTCTTCAGCCGCGTGTGCTGGTTCGAACACGGCGGACAGATGAACGCGAATCCGGAGAGCATCCTGGTCGGCAAGGTGCCCTACCATGGACGGCCGGAAGACTACACCGAACCCGGCCCCGTCGGCAGCGGGCTCATCGGCGATCTGAAAACGTACTGAGAAACCGGCGCAGAGAGAGGATCAGTCCCGCGGCAAGGGCCAGCGAGATGGACACCACGAGCAAGCCGGGCTTGTAGGTCTTCGTGTAGTCCTTGAGTGCTCCCATCGCGTACTGGCCGAGGAATCCGCCGCCGAGGTTACCGATCGAATTGATGAGCGCCAACCCAGCGGCCGCCGCGCTGCCGGTCAGGAACAACGGAGGGAGCGCCCAGAAGGGGCCGAGCGAACTCCAGATCCCCGCTGCCGCCAAGGCCAGGCAGGCAATGGCCCAAACCGGTGAGTCGGACAGGGCACAGAGCAGCAATCCAAGGGCTCCAACGGCACAGCATACCGCGGCGTGCCCGCGACGTTCGCCGGTTCGATCGCTGTGCCGGCCGAGCAGGACCATCGCAATCATGGCGGCGGTGAAGGGGATCGCACAGAGCAGCCCGACGTAGAGGTTGTCGGCCAGGCCGGTGACCTGTTTGACGATCGTGGCCAGCCAGAAGTTGATGCCCTGGAAGCCGAACATCATCGTGCCGTAGATCAGGCTGAAGAGCCACACGGCCGGGAGAGTCAACCCAGCCGCAAGAGACGTGTGGCCGTGGCATTCTCGCTGCAGGCGGTCGGCCTCGATTCGACCGGTGAGCCACTGCTGTTCCTCGGGGCTCAGCCAGCGGGCCTCTTGCGGGCGGTTGGTCAACAGGAAGTAGATCGCGAAGCCGCCGAGCACGCTGGGAATGCCTTCGAGGAGGAAGAGCCACTGCCAACCGGCCAGCGGATGGCCGAAGCAATGGGCGCCGTCCAACCGGAGCAGTGCGCCGGCCAGGGGTGAGCCGATCATGCCGGAGAGGGCCGTGGCGGTCAGGAACCAGGCGACGGCCTTAGCCTGGTGCCGGAGCGGCAGCCAGTAGGTCAAGTAGAGGAGGATGCCGGGGGCGAAACCGGCCTCGGCCGCGCCGAGCAGGAAACGCAGGGTGTAGAAGCTGGTCGGGCCGCGCACGAACAGCATTGCTGAGGAGATGATCCCCCAGGAGATCATGATCCGGGCGAGCCAGATTCTCGCTCCCACACGCTGCATGATGAGGTTACTGGGCACCTCGAACAAGAAGTAGCTGACGAAGAAGATACCCGAACCGATGCCGTAGACTGTCTCGCTGAACCCGAGATCGTCATTCATGGTGAGCTTGGCGAAGGAGACGTTGACCCGGTCGAGGTAGTTGAAGACATACAGAACGACGATGCACGGGATCAGGCGGAGAAGGACTTTGGCGACGGTGCGTGACTCGATCGCGGATTCGTCCGGTGGCTGGTCTGTCATCCCGTGTGCGCTCCTAAGCAGGTCGCCTGACCGTTCATTTCGACGCCAGCAGGGGGCCGGAAAGCTGCGGCGGATAGAAGTAGCCCATGGAGGCCATGGTGACGTCAAGGCGATACAGGCGATCCTGCATCAGACAGAGGCGGCGTATGGTAGAGGGGATCATGGTCGAGTGGATGCGGATCTCGCCGGGAAGCGCGGTAATGATCTCTTCGCGCCAATCGCCGAGGCAATCGGCGATGGTGGTCACGGAGCCCTCGACGGCTTGGTAGGCTGTGCCTTCGTACTGCCGGATCCGCTGGCCGAGAACGAGCTCTTTTTGCGGGTCGGCATCCCACCAGGCGGCCCGGGGAGCCAAGCCGCCGATCTCCTTGTCGCCGATCCGTTTTCCGTCGGCCGTGAACAGCCAGTAGGTCTTCACGTCGCGTTCGCCAGCGTAGCACTCCTGGCCGGGGTAGCGGGCGACGATGTCGGCGACCATACCTGAGGAATGGACATGCTTGCTGGGCTCGGCGCAACCCCAGAGCTTGTCACCGGTCCTGGCGTCCACCAGGCAGACGGCGTCGCGCTTCTGGGACGGCTCGATGCCGCAGAAGACTTCCAGTCCTGGGCGAGCCGGATCGATATCGCCGACGTAGCAGGCGTCCGGGTGGCCCACGCCGCGGGTCCACAGGCCGTGCCCGTTGTCGTCCAGCACTGCGGAACCGAGGATGATCTCGTCGCGCCCGTCGCCGTCGACATCCGCGGCGTGCATGCCGTGCATGCCCTGGCCGTTGTAGCGTGTCTTTTCGTCCTTGGAGTTCCATCGCCAGACGAGCTTGAGCTGAGGGTCATAGGCTTCGACCTTGATCTGGGTGTAGGTACCGCGTTGGACGATGAGGTGAGGCCGCTTGCCGTCGAGATAGGCCACGCCCAGCAGGTTGCGGCAGTAGTAGTTGTACCGTTCGAATCCGGAGCGGTCCGGCCAGTCCAGTTTCTGTTCGACCTTGCCGGTGAGGCCGTTGAGCTTGACCACCCACTCCGGGCCGCTCTGGACGCGACCGTCGGCGTCGCGGGGGTCGCCCTCGCCGGCCTTGGCGTAGACCTCGGCCATGCCGTCGCCGTCGAGATCGTAGACCACATAGGGCGAGTACCAGATGCCCTCCTCGATCGACCAGCCCATGTCGTGGCGCCAGAGGAACTTGCCGTCGCCGCGGTAGGCTTCCAGCTTGTAGGTGTCCTGGCTCTTCTTCCAATAGCCCGGCTTCTCGTACGGATCCACGTTGAAATTAGGCTGCTTGATGACGTAATCGTAGCGGCCATCGCCGTCCAGGTCGGCGACGGCCACCTTCTGGGCGGTGTAGTCACTCTGCAGCTTGATCGAGACGTAGGGAAGGCCCGGCTTCGGGTTGGCCACTGGAACGGGTGACGAAGGCTGATCCTGCGCGCCGGGCGATGCCAGGTGAACCGCATACACGGGTGCGTCGGAACCGGGAGAAGTGGCCGCGGACTGATCGAGGAAGCTGGTGCGGTCCCGGATCGGCTCGGTTGTGACCTGGCGGAGTTCGGCTCTCTCGGTTGCGGCCCTGAACACGTGGAAGGCCGCGTCTTTCGGATCGGACGCCAGCAGCCGCCAACCGATGTAAATCGAGCCGTCCGGGTTTCGGAGGGCGACAACGCCGCGGTCCAGTTTCTCGGCCAACTGGCCCCCCGCCCCCGCCGTGGACAGAAGGACCCCAAGGACACCAACCAAGAGCGATCGCCACATAGAGCACCTCACCTGCCGCCGATCATCGGCGGATTCCCCGGGCCTTGAAGAACGTGTAGCAGAACGTGCCGTCGGACTCGGCCGTGCGATACAAGTCACGGATACCCTGCTCCCAGTCGGCCGCGCTCATCAGGCCTGCCGCGAGGGCCCGCTCGCGAACGCCCTCGACCATCGCGGTGAAGGTATTGCGGGTAAAGCCTTCGACCAGCTCGGGGCGACTGGAGTCCGCGTAGACCATGCGCGGGGACACGACCACCTCGGCGAATCCCGTGGTGGTCAGGAGCGGATAGAGCCTTCGGCCGATCAGCGAATCCCCGCCGGCCTTGGCCTGGAGGTCTACCAGGCACTGGATAGCTCGCCGGGCGAATCGGCTGTCGGGGTGGAAGTAGGCCGAGCCGTGGTCGCCCTCGATGGCGGTGACTGTTCCGCCGGGCTTGAGCATCTGTCGCAGGCTGCGAAGGGCTCCGAGGGGGTCGGTCAGATGCTCCAGGGTGAAGCAGACAAAAACATGGTCAAATGTCCCGGGATCGAAGGGTAGCTTCCGGATATCGGCCACCTGGAAAGTCACGTTCGTTGCCCCGGTTGGGGCCAGGGCAATCCTGGCCTGCTCGACGGACTGAGGGGAGATGTCGATCGAGGTGAAGTGGGCGCGAGGGCTATGAGCGGCGAGGATGACGGTCTGAGCCCCGACGCCGCAGCCGGCCTCAAGCACCCGGCTGCCTGCCGGGTAGACCGTATCGTGGTGGAGGAGGTCGGCCAGAGCGTTGGCCTGGTCGCCGAGCCGCTCCTTCTCCCGCTCCGAGTAACCGTGAACGTACGCCCCGGTGGTCATGTGCCGAGCCTCTCCGTGCTGGGGCGACGGCGGTGACGTCTGGCGGATCGCGCCGTCGTGTTGACCATGATACTCGGGGGCTCGCCGCGATGGCAAAGGGCACCTCGGCCTGGTCTGGTGGCAAGGAGCAGTCGTCCCCGGCATGGATGTCGTTCATGCCGGGGCACTCCGTTGACCGGGTCGTGTCGATCCGGGGAGGGCGTCGGACACGGACGCCCCCACCGGGTCGGGGTCAGTGACGGCGGCGAACCAGGACGGACACGGCGAGGAGCAGACCGAAGGCCGTGGTGGGTTCGGGAACCTGGATCGCCCAGAGGTCAAACGCCGTGCCGCTCATTTCCGTGGGCGCTTCGACGTCCAGATAGCCGATCGAGCCGTCGATCACTCGCACGCCGGCGGGGGTGAAGCTGAGTCCGGAGTCCCGGACGAGATGGAGCAATCCGGTCTTGGTGCTGACGAAGACGTTGTCGTAGTCTGACCAGACGGCGATGCCGGTTGCCCCGCTGAAGAGGTCGTTGTGCGAGCGGACCAGTTGTCCGCCGGCGAACTCGTCGAAACCGGTATCGCGGAGGCCGAAGGTGATGGTGATGTTGCGTGACCGGCAGGCCACGTCGACGTAGCTTCCGGGGAAGATGTCGCCCATTTGGGCCCAGGTGGTCGCCCCGGTGCGGTTGTACTCGTAGATCGTGCCGTCGCTCTTGAGTGCCCACAGCCGATCCTGGTCGTTGGCGATCGTTCCGGCGACGAAATCAGAGCCGGTGGCGATGGTGGATTCGACGATCCAGCTGGGGCTGACCCAGCGGATCTCGTTGATTCCGGTGGCGTCGGTGATGAACATACGGGAGCCGTTGCGCAGGTCGTCGCTGTCCACATCGCGCACGGTCGGGCTGTTGAGCACCTGGCCGGCGAAGCCGTACTGGCCGGGGGGGCCGGCAAGTCGGTAGTACTCGGCCACGCCGCTCGCGTCGGACAGGGCGACAATCTCGTTGACGCCACCGGCCTGATAGGCAGCCACGCCGTGCGTGAAACTGCCGGGCGCGAAGTTAGGCGAGCTCCATCCGCCTGCGGTGTAGGTCCATTCGGCCATGTTCCCGGCCAAGGCGAAGCCCGGCAACAGCAGGCCGGTCAACGCCGCCATCAGTATCGCTCGCTGGATATGCATCGCTACTCTCCTCCCTTCAAGAAGATCTGTGCCTCCAGGCCTGGCCCTCGCCAAGCCATGGTGAAATGTACCCACGCGCTCACTTTCCGCAAGCAGAATCCGCGGTGACGGCCGGTCCCTTGAAGCAATTCTTGAATGCCTGGAGGTCGGCCCCGTCCACGTCCGTGTCATGATCGCGGTCAAAGCACTTGCACTTGACGGGGTCAAAGAACGCCATGCCGCCGTCGCCGGTGTAGCAGGCCTGCCAGCGGCCGAAATCGGCCTGGTCCACGTCGCTGTCGGCGTCCGCGTCGGCGAACGGGACGCTGCATCCGGTGACGGGCAGGCCGGTGACGCCGCGGCAGTACAGGAGGGCGCCGGGGATGCTGGCGCCCTCGGTACTGGTGGCGACATCGCGATAGGGCTGCGGGTCGATGACCCGAACATGAGCGGGATCGAACTTGAGATGATCCGGGCCGCCGATCGTGCGGGGCACGTACAGCAGGCCGCCGGTGGTGCTCACGAAGAGGCTGTCCTGATCGACCCAGGTGGCGATCCCGGTTACCCCGGAGAACAGGTTGTCGTGCGAGCGAACGATCTGCTGGTTCTCGACTTCGTCGATGCCGGTGTCGCGGAGCAGGAAGACGAGGGCCGTCGGATAGAGGGATCTGGCCGCGACGTCGACGTAGCCGCCAGCGATGGTCGCCCCCTCGTTCCAGGTCAGCTCGCCCGCGCCGGATCGAATGAACTCACGAGCGTTCCCGTTCTGGATCGCCCACAGCCGGTCCTGGTCAAAGGCGATCACCGCGCTGGTGAAGCCGGAGCCGACCGCGACGGTGGACGCGAAGCTCCAGACTCCGTTGCCCCAGAGGTACTCAGCAATCCCGGATTCGTCGGCCACGAAGATGCGTGAGCCGTTTCTGCTGTCATCCGAAGTGAGATCCGTGGCGTTCAGGAGGTCCAGTTTGGCCCCGGTCGGGGACCAGCTGCCGTTGGCGTACAGCCACTCCTCAACGCCGGCCGCACCGATCAGCCCCACCAGCATGGGCGAGCCGCCGTACATCCAGACGGATGCACCGTGGGCAAAATCACCGGTGATGCTGGAACTGTTCTTGAAGGTCATCACGCCGCCGATCTGAGCCCACCGTTTGATCTCGCCGGCCGAGGTTACGGCATAGGCCACCAACGTTCCCACCGCGTCCTCGGTGGGACCGTCCACGTCGAGGTATCCTGAGGTGTTGTCGATGACGGTCATGCCCGCGGGGGTGAAGTTGTTGGTGGCCGGATCGCGGACCAGGTGCAGCAAGCCGCTGTCGGTCGCCACGAAGACGTTGTCGTAATCTGACCAGACCGCGATAGCGGCGGCTCCGGTGAAGAGGTTGTTGTGCGAACGGAGCAGTGAGCCGCCCGAATACTCGTCGAAGCCGGTCGCACGCAAGGCAAACACCAGACCGGCGTCGGGAGCCTTGGCCAGCGACTTGGCGGCCACATCCAGGTAACTACCGGTGATGGTAGCCCCCGCCTCCCAGGTCGTGGCCGCGGTTCGGTTGAACTCGCGGAGGTTGCCGTTCTGGACCGCCCAGACCCGATCCTGGTCATTGGTGATGACCAGGGCGGTGAAGCCCGACTCCGTGGAAATGGTGGATTGGAGCAGCCAAGGCAAACCGCTCTGCATGTATTCGGCCAGGCCGGTCGGACTGGCGACGAAGATCCGCGCCCCGTTGCGGGTGTCGTCGGAATCGACATCCATGACGGTCGTATCGAGGATGTTCGTGCCGGTGAGGTCGTACACACCGGGGGTGACGAAGCCCATCACATACTCGTGGATCCCGGCGGCATTGGTAGCGGCGAGACCGTTGCCGGTCAGGCCGCCGGCGGTGTAGGTGGCGAGTCCGTGGGTGAAGCCGTTTGTGACCAGGGTGGGATCTGCTGCCCAGGAGCCGCCGGCGATCTTGCCGGACCATTCCCTCATGTCCGCCCGTGATGGAGCGACACACAGAGCTGCCAGCAGGATTACTCCGCCGGAGCCCGCCAACCGAAATCGACTGAACTTCATGACCGTCCTCCTTCGTATCTGACTTGCCTTGCCGGCCAATCAAAACGCCCCAAACAGCCGTTGAGGAACTGCATCCAGTTCCAGAAAGGCCTGAAGTAACATCCCCACCCCGTCGGTACTCTCGTAGTAGGGTTTGGCGGGGTGACCCTTGAACATGCCGTTCACGAACAGCTTGCGTGCGGCCTCGCGTCCCAACTGCTTGGCGATACCGAGGTGATGCGGGTCGTACGTAGCCAGGTAGAGATGAACGTAGAACGAGATCACTCGCCCGTAGTTTTCCGCGTAGGTACCGCCCGTTTTTGCGACCAACGGCAGGGCAGCGGTGAGTTCATCGTACCACCGCCGGCCGACCTTTGCCGGCAGATTTGCCTCGATCACCGCCGCCCACCGGCGAGCGGCGGTCAGCAGTTCCGGATCGCCGCAGAGTTCGTACCCCAGCATGCAGGACTGGGCGGCGATTTCGGCGAACTCGTAGGAATAGATGAGCGTGCGCCACACATCGATCGGGCCGGAGGGCATGACCGCGTCGTAGCCGGGCCCCTTGGGTTGCTGCGGCACAGGGGTACCGTCCAGGGCCAGCATGGCCCAGTAGTCGTTCATCGGCGCATCGTAGGCATACCGGTCATAGGCCTTGAGATGTGAGACCGCCATGTCGCGGAAGAACGGGTCTTGAGTCAACTGGTAGCAGCGGAGCAAGAGGCTCGCGTAAGGCCCGGGAATAGTCGTGAAGCAATGATTGGAGTCATAGCGCCCGGCGACGATGGGGGCATCCGGGATGAGCAGGGTCGTCGTGTTACGGTGCCGCCAATGCCAATTGACCACGAGCTTGGAGCGATTCAGCCAGGTCGTGTCGCCGGTCTTGGTGTAGAGGTAGGCGAAGGCGAGGGCGAACTCGCCCCCGGCGAACGCGAAATCGCAGCCCCGCGACGCATCGTCGTGGCGGTTGAACTCGCCGGTCGCCTTGTCCACGATGTGCCAGGTCCAGATGCCCTCGATCTCGCGGCGAGTCGCGACCGGATCGATCCGCCAGAGGTCATCCCAGATCGGGTGGAGAATCAGGGTCTCGTGGGGCCCGTTCGCATCTCCGCCGGCCTGGTCGGCGTAGGCATCGTAGAAGATGTGCGAGCCCCAGACGAGCATGCCGTTGGGCTTGACTGCATGGGCCAGGGTGTAGGCGATGTAGTCGTCGGCCGCCTTGGCGTAGCGGGATTTGTTGGTGAGCTGGCCGCAGCGGTACAGGGCCCGGATGGTGGCCTGGTCGTACCAGAGGTTGGAGCCGCGCGGGTTACGGCGCTGCGGCCGGCCCTCGCAGCGCACGTTGCCATCCAGGAGGAGTGGATTCGGCGGTGAAATGCGGTCGTGCACGTCGATGATGCTCATGAGCAGCGGGGTCTCGACCGGGCCGTAGCGATCCGTGCCGTATTCCAGCAGGTTGTCGAGATGCTGAAGGACGTATTCCCGCCACCCGAGCAGCGGTGGCGTGCAGGGTGAAGGCAGGTCCTGGCCGGACATGCACGCCTGAAGAAGGCCGAAATCACCGAGATCGACATCGCCGTCGCGGTCCATATCGGACTCGAGGCAATCGGCGGATCGCGGCACGCCCTCGCCCGACAGGCAGGCGAGGAATCCGCCAAGATCCTCCGCATCGACGTCACCGTCGAAATTGAGATCACCGTCGCCTTTGATCGCGGGGTAGTTGAAGGTCGCCGCGGGTGTCAGGCCGTACACGCTGATCGGTCCGATGGTGTTCTCAGTCTCGCAGATGACGTCGAGGTAGGGACCGGCGGGATCGACGAGCCTGACGTTGGCCGATTCGAACTGGAGGCTTTTAGATCCCGGGGCGGTCGTGCGGAGCAGGTGCAGCAATCCTCCCGTCGCACTCACGAAGATGTTGTCCTGATCGGACCAGGTTGCGATGCCGGTGGCCCCGCTGAAGAGGTTGTTATGCGTGCGGACGATGCGGTTGCCCTCGATTTCGTCGAGGCCGGTGTCGCGAAGCAGGAAGACGACGGCCGTCGGGCAGGCGGAGCGAACGGTCACATCCACGTAGTTGCCGGAGAAGGTTTGGCCGGCGGACCAGGTATTTCCTCCGGCGGCGCGGGTGTATTCGCATACCGTGCCGCCCTGGACCGCCCAGAAGCGATCCTGGTCGTTGCCCACCGCCCCGGCGGTGAAGCCCGGACCGGCGGCAACGATCGACACCGGATTCCATGTCGTTGTGTCCCAGAGGTACTCAGTCACGCCGCGGTCGTCGACGAGGAACAGCCGGGAGCCGTTTCGTCGGTCGTCAGACACGATGTCGCGGCCGGAGGAAGTGGCGATGGAGTAGCCGGTCGGGGTGAAGCCGAGGTACTCGTATACGCCGGTCGAGTTGATGAGGGCCATGGCGTTGGGCAGGCCGCCGGCGGTATAGAGGGCCATGCCGTGCCCGAAGTCGCCTTCGAGGGCGGTGGTCGGATACCACTGGTCGTTGGACAGGGTCCACTGCCGGACACCGGCACCGGCCGGCACGATGGTGGCGAGGGTGATCAGCGCGCCCACCCCGGCGGCGCGCTGCCAGCGTCTCGCCTCGGCCATCCCCATCCTCCGCATCCGCTTCACCGGTAGCTACTCCTCGGTCGACCTGATCTCACGACCGGGCGGGCATCACCTGCTTGGCACCAGTGGCCGCCCCCGATCCGACCATTCGAGCCAGTACTTGGCCCGCACGAAGTTGGCATGTCCGTCGGCAAAGACCATGTTGCCCCCCTTGAGGACGACGTGCGGATCCTCCGGATCGTCGATCACCAGGTTCTGCCCCGGGTTGTCCGCGTCGTGGATGATGCAGACTTCGGTCGTCTTCTTGGTTTTGCCGACCTGAAGGGGCCAGGTCTTGTCGTAGGGAGGGTCGGCGTAGTTGAACCGCCAGCGTGCCGGGGTGGATTCGCCCGGACCCACCGCGGGGTCGACCTTGATGTAGTACAGGAACGGGATGTACTCGAAGGCCATGCCCTGGCGAGTCGTGCCGCGTACATAGCTGTTCTCGAGGTCATCCACGAAGCCGTCCGCGTCGGAGTCGACGGACCGGACCGTATTGTGGGCGCCGGGGCACTCGAACACCCGGAGGTTGGGTGCATACCTGGGGTAGTACAGGCCCATGTTATCGCCGCCCAGATTGTAGTACGTGGAGGAACTCGGGCCGATGTCGATCTTGGCCGGGTCCAGGGGGGGGATGTAATCCCTGTGCATGTGCGAGTACTGCATCGCCCCGAGCCCCAGCTGGGCGAGGTTGTGGAGGCAGACCGTTGACTGGGACACGGCCCTGGCCCGGGTCAGCGAAGGGAAGAGGACCGCGATCAGCAAGGCGATGATCGCAACCACCACCAGGACTTCGATGAGGGTGAAGCCGCGCCGACGGCGTCCGCTGTGCCAGATGCTGTCGCGCATGAGGCGTATCTCCCGTTTGCGTCGGACCCTCACACCGTCTGGTTCGGACTTCCCGCCTCTTCGGCCTCCAGCCAACGCAGCTGGCGGTCGAAATGCTCTCGAAGGACGCGTGTCGCCAGGGCATCATCATGGGCGGCCGCGGCCTCGATCAGCAGCCTGTGCTCGTGTACCGTCCTGTCGATTTCTTCCTGATCGAGGTGACGCTTGACGATGGCGTCCTCCAAGCTGGGATGGGTGAAGAAGGCCCTCAGGAGTCCGACCATATTGGACAAGAGCCGGTTTCCTGAGGCGGCCAGGAACATCTCGTGCAGCCTCAGGTCCAGCTCGATGTGGTCACCATTGCTGCGGGTTGCGGTCTCAAACCGGCTCTGAACCTCGCGCATCCCCGCGATCTGCTCCGGGGTAACCCGCTTGAGCACAAAGGGCAGGGCGGCCAGCTCCAGGGCGGCTCGGGCTTCGAGGACCTCCCGAAGACTGAGATCGCTGAGGAAGAACTGGGCGACCAGGGCCTCCACGACCTGCTCATAGGCGAACTCGCGCACCCGCGTGCCGCTGCGCGGGCGGGATTCCAGCAGCCCGCTGACTGAGAGACCCTTGATCGCTTCCCGAAGGGTGGGGCGACTGACCTTCAGCTGCCGCGCCAGATCGTGTTCGCCGGGCAGACGATCACCCGGCTTGAGCCGGTTGGCGAAGATGTAGTTTTTGACCTGGCGTACCACGTGGTCGGCTCGGGTGCCCTGCCTGCGGGCGTTCACATTGTTGGGGGCCTCGGCCATGGCATTCCTGGTCGCACAAGTCGAACGTGGTCCCGATCGCACTCCGCCGGGAGGACTGCTGGGTTCATCGTACGCGGAGCGGCCATACGGGTCAAGAGAAAAAGGGCTATTTGTCTGACAATTGAACCGGCAGAATAGGCCAACAAGCGTACGTTCTGCCCTTGATTCAGATGCTCAGGTCTGATAAGGTCTCAATTGTCAGACAAGTCGAATCTGTGTTCAGTTGGATATGCCGCCTGGGTTTGCCGCGGCGGGAACGGGGAGCCGAGCATGGCTTATGTTCGGATCGAGACCGACTGGAAGTACTGTGACTGCCGGGTTTTACGTCTCGAGAGCGACGAGATCCGGCTGGAGATCATGCCGGAGCTTGGTGGGAAGATCTATCGTTGGATTGACAAGCGGTTTGACCGTGACGTTCTATGGCAGCACCCCAGGCTCAAGCCCGCGGTTGTGGTCCCGGGCGGCTGTTTTGATGACCGGTTCTTCGGTGGCTGGGACGAGCAGTTTCCGAACGACATGCCCGGCTCTCATCAGGGCGAGAGCTACCCCGACCATGGAGAGTACTGGACCACGGGGTTTGAATGGCAGGTCGAGCGTTCGGGTGACACGTTGACCCTGTACCTGGTGGCCGAAGGCCCGGTCACGCCCACCCGGATGGAGCGTTGGATTACGGTGACTGGGGGAAGCCGAACGACCACGCTTCGGTATCGGTTGAGCCATCTTGGGCGGCACGCCTTTGACTACCTGTGGAAGCTGCATCCGGCCCTGAATGTGGGACCTGGCTGCAGGATCGTCATTCCGGCGGAGAGGGGGCGGCTGGCACAAGCGGGGTGTGGGCGGTTCTCCGAGACGAGGTTGGACTTCGAGTGGCCTCATGTGCCCGGGAAGGATGGCGAGCTGATTGACGCGAGCGTCATTCCGGCCGGTTCAGATGCCCGCGGCTGGGAGATGCTCTACCTTACCCGGCTGCGTGACGGCTGGTGGGCGATTCTGGACGGTGAGAGCCGGTCCGGCTTCGGTCTGGCGTTTGACAAGACGCTGTTCAGCACCGTATGGCTATTCCAGACCTTCGGTAGTTGGCGGGGTTTGAACGTGGCGGTGATCGAGCCGGCGACCGGCTACCCGGACACCCTGGCGGAGGCGTCGGCGTCCGGGCGTTTGGCCAGGCTTGAGCCGAAGCAGGTTGTCGAGACGCAGGTCACGGCCACGTTGCTGACCGGCCGAACCGCCATCAACGGCATCTCACGGGACGGGACGGTGACATGATGGGCCGACTGCAGGGACGAGTGACGATGGTCACGGGTGCAGGTCAGGGGATCGGCGAGGCCATCGCCCGACGCTTCGCCGGGGAAGGGGCAGTGGTCATCGGCATCGACCGGAACGTGGAGACGCTCAAGGCGGTATGCGCGGCCCTGCCCGAGGCGGTGGCCTGGCCCATCGATGTCACCGATCATCAGGCTATGGAGCGGTGCTTTTCCCAGACGGTGGAGCGATTTGGGGGCATCGACGTACTGGTCAACAACGCAGCCATCTCCTATTACGTACCGGTCGTGGATACCACGCTCGCTCAGTGGCATGAGACGCTGGCCGTGAACCTGGAGGCCTACTTCCTGGCCGCGCAGCTTGCGGCCCGGCGGATGATCGAGCGGGGCTGCGGACGAATCATCAATGTGGCCTCGACGCAGGCGATCGCGTGTGAGCCGCTGGTCGGGGCCTACGCGGCCAGCAAGGGGGGCGTACTCGCGCTGACTCGCAGCCTGGGCGTGGAGCTGGCCCCGTACAACATTCTGGTGAACGCTGTGGTCCCGGGGTGCATTCACACGCCGATGAGCGTCATCAACGGGATTGACGAGACCCAGACAGAGTTGTTCAAGGAGTGGTACGCAGGCCGCCGGAAGATCCCGCTGGGCCGGCCGGGTGAACCTCACGAAGTCGCGGGGGTGGTTCTTTTTCTGGCTTCCGACGACTGTCAGTACATGACCGGCCAGATGCTGGTCGTTGATGGAGGACTGACGATTACCTTCTGACGACCGCCCGCAAGGGCGGATGCCGAGGAGACCGATGGAGATTACCAAGATCGAATGCCACGTGGTCGTGGTTCCCAATGTCAGCCCGGAGGCCTGCAGCAGTGCCCAGGATGACATTGTGGTTCTGGTCCACACCGACGAGGGCATCACCGGAATCGGGGAAGTGGACACGAACCCATGGGTGGCCCGGGCGATGATTCAGGCTCCGGGAACGCACTGCATGGGACTGGGTTTGCAGGAGATGCTCGTTGGGCAGAACCCGCTAACGCCCGAAGCTTTATGGGACAGGATGTATCTCGGGTCGGCGATGACCGGTCGGCGAGGGTTAGGCATCTGCGCCATGGGGGCTCTGGACATGGCCTTGTGGGACATCCGTGGCAAGGCGATGGGCAAACCTTGCTGGCAATTGCTAGGTGGGGCGAAGCAGCCTTTCCTGACGCCGTACGCGTCTTTGTTGCCCACGGGACGGACGCTCGAGGAGTACCAACGGAATCTGGTGCACAAAGCGATCCAGGCCAAGAACGCCGGTTTCAAGGCCGCGAAGATGGAAGTGTGCCTCCGCGGCCCGTACAGCCACAATGCGATCCAGGAGAGTAACGAGGCGATCATCGAGACGGTGGCCGCCTGCCGGGAGGCGGTCGGACCGGAGATGACCATGATGGTCGACGTGGCCTACGCCTGGTGGGATGCCAAAGAAGCTCTGGGGGTACTGGAGCGGTTGGAGGAGTACAATCTGTTTTTTCTTGAGACGCCGCTGAACATCGACGATCTGGACGGCTACGCTTTCTTGGCCGAGCGTGCCCCGTTTCGTATCGCGGCGGGCGAATGGCAGAATACCCGTTTCGAGTTCATTGACCTGATGGACCGGGGGCGGATCGACGTCGCCCAGCCGGACGTGGGGCGGGTCGGGGGGCTGACCGAGGCTCGGCGGGTGGCCGACCTGGCCGCTGTTCGTGGCCGGCTGATCGTCCCGCACTGCTGGAAGACGGGCATCGGCGTGGCCGCCTCGGCTCACCTGGCGGCCGCGACCGCGCATTGTCCGTACATCGAGTATCTCCCGCCGGAGCTATCCGAGTCGGATCTCCGCAAGGAGCTGGCCGACGACGGGCTCAAGATGGACAACGGTCGTGTAGCGTTGCCGGAGCGTCCCGGCCTGGGCATTGAGCTGAACTACGATGCCCTGGGCAGGTATCGAGCGTGATAGAGCCGCCGGCATGGCGTTGAGATGCGGCGTTGCACGTACCGGGTGCAGAGCGAGCGGGCATGAGCATGGCGGACTCCACACACGATCCCGGGCTGGAGGCGGCTGGACAGCTTCGGGCCGATGCCCTGGGCCTGCTCGGCACGGTATCGCTCACTGCGGCGTACATGGCTCCGGCCGCGTCGCTGATCGCTCTTTTCGGGCCGATGGTGATCAAGACGGGGATTGGTGCGGGGTTTGTCATGCTGCTGGGCCTGGCCGTCACCCTCCCTTCGGCGATCAGCTTCGGCATGATGGCCCGCGAGATGCCGTCGGCCGGTGGAGTCTACGCTTGGGCATCGTGCGTCCTGGGCAGGACCTTCGGTCGGTGGATCGGAATCACCACGGCGATCTACTACGTACTCACCGTCGTGTTCCCGCCGATCGTGTTTGGCCAGCTGTTCAACAACCTGCTTGACCTGGCCGATGTGCCGACCGGAAAGGGGACGTGGTTGCTGGGTGCGGGGCTGTCGATGCTGATCGCCGGATTCGCGACCTATCGCGGGGTTGCGGTTTCGTCCTACCTGGCTTTTGTACTGCTCATCGTGCAGCTGGTGGTGATGAGTGCTCTGGCGTTGACCTTCGCCTTCGTAGCCGGCCGGGAGCAGCATCTGAGCTGGGCACCGTTTCTGCCCCCTGCCGGCAGCTGGTCGGGGGCCCTGCTCGCCCTGCCGATGGCCATGCTCTCACTGATCTGCGACGCGGCTACGCCGGTGTCCGAGGAGACCCGCAATGCGAAGCGGACGATTCCACTGGCCATTATTCTGACGCTGCTGGTGGTCGGCATCTGGAACGTGCTGGCGTTCGGTGCACTCGGCATGGCTTGTCCCCCTGATCGGCTCATCGATCTATGCAGGAATTCGGTGGACAACGCCGTTCCCCCGCTGGCCGCCCTGGTCTGGGGCCGGTTCAATGTACTGGTGACCGTGGTGGGCATGATTGCGATGATCGGAGCCCTGGTCCCGTGCTCGACGGCCGCCTCGCGTCTGCTGTTTTCGCTGGGCCGTGATGGTACGCTTCCACGGGGCCTGGCGGTGGTTCACCCCCGGCACCGCACGCCGTGGAACGCCCTGCACATCGTGTTTCTGGCCACGGCCCTGGCCATTGTCCCTTTAGCTCTGATCCGTGATCCCGGCGAAGCCATCGCCTGGTGGAGCCAGGTGATTGCGTGGTTCATCATTGTCGTCTACTTCACCGCCAACCTGTGCAACTTCCTGTTTCACCTGCGATTTCGCCCTGAGCGGTTCAGTATCTTGTGGAACCTGGTTGCCCCCGCCCTGGCGGCGATCATCCAGCTGGCCGTTCTGTGGCAAGTCGTGGTTCTCGAGTTGTGGCGTGCGGGATGGATCGGCATCAGTGCCCAGTTCTTCATTGTGGTGGTTTCGGTTCTCACCGCGGGCTGGGTGTACACCCTCTGCGCGTACCGACTGCCGGCGCGTTCAGGAGCATCGCCATGAGATTGCGTGTCTCTTTCGCACTGCGGGCGATAAGCCTGGGGTCCCTGGTGACATTTGCGTCAGCCTTGGCGGCCGACGACACGTTCAAGGACGACTACTCATCCGGGCTGGGACAGTGGAAACCGCTTTTCGCCGAAGGCGCCTGGTCGGCCCGCGAAGGCGTACTCACCAGCGCCGAACCGAAGGCCACTACCGCTCGACTGGCCAAGATCAAGCCGGTTGCAGACGCCGTGGTTGAGACTGAGGTGCGGGTGGCGGACAATGGCCGGCGCAACTTTGGCATCGTCTTCCGAGCCACAGACGACGGCACCTGTCATGCGGTGCGGTACTACGACAGCGGCGACCGGCTCGAACTGCTCGGTTTTGCCGAAGGCCGGCCGCTGGCGGACCGGATACAGATGTCCAAGACCAAGCTCGATCTGAAGGCGGGGCAATGGTACCGCTTGAAAGCGGCGGCGGTAGATGATCGGATCGTGGCCAAGATCTGGCCCTCGGGAACGGCAACTGAGCCCGATTGGCAGCTTCGAGCCCAGTGCCCGGACAAGCGGGCCGGGCTGGTCGGACTGCTGGTCGATGACGGCAGCCGGATCGACTTCGGCGCCGTCCGGATCGCATGGGGTGCGGAGGTGGAGGCCATGCGGAAGCGGTCGGCGGAGGAACAGGCCGCGCGACTGAAGCGGCTCGAGAATGACCTCAAGCTGCAGGTCGACATCACGCCGTTCGTGGTGAGATCGCAGGAGGGCCCCAAGCGGCGGATCCTGGTCGGCACATTGCTCGAGGGCAGACCCGAGCCGGTTGACGGCAAGCTGGAAGCGGTGATGGGAGCGGTGAAGCGGACCGTTGATCTGAAGGCTGCCCAGTTCGAGGGCGGGGCTTATGAGCTGCTCGTCCCGGAGCCGCAGGCCGCGGCCACGCTGGAGGTGAGCTTCACCACCTCGTTCGGCAAGCGATTCGCCGACGAACAGAAGCTCGACCCGGTCCGCCAGTGGACCTTCCACATGACCCCGCACACCCACTACGACATTGGCTTCACCGAACCGCAGCCGGAGGTCATCGAGCGGCTGAGCCGGGACATGGAAGCGGCGGTCAGGTTCTGCGCCGAAACGGCCGACTGGCCGGCCGAAAGCTGCTATCGTTGGACGGTGGAGGTCAGCTCACTGTTTCGCAACTTTGCCGAACGGCACGATGAGGCACAAGTGGCCAGACTGATCGAGCTGGTCCGCCAGAATCGCATCGAGATTTGCGGGTACTACCTGAACATGCCCACCGAGCTGATGGGTCACGAGGAACTGATCCGCTGCCTATATTACTCCGAGGGTCTCCGCCGCCGATACGGCGTGACCATCGACACGGCGATGATCAACGACGTGCCCGGCTACGCCTGGGCGCTGCCGCAGGTGTTGAACGAGTTCGGCATCCGCAGGGTGGCGTTCCGGGCCAACGGCATTCGCGGCCAGTTTCTCTGGTTCAGGCCCGGGGCGGTGGAGCGTCCATTCTATTGGGAGGGTCCTGCCGGTCATAGACTCTTCGTGTGGTACACGGACAGCTATCGAGAGGGCAACTTTTTCCGTGCCCCGGGCCTGCACGAAAACGAGTTCCTGGCGATCATCCGCCGGAACGAGGCTGCGGGCACGTTCGTGGACCACATTCAGCTCCGCATGGGTGGTGACAATCTGCCGCCGGAGTTCAACACCAGCAAGAACGCACGGGCCTGGAACGACAAGTATGTCTGGCCGAAGGTTGTCGTGGCCACGAACCGCGAGTATCTCGATCTGCTCGAGAGGCGGTACGGTC
The DNA here is from genome assembly GCA_022711465.1 of Planctomycetota bacterium. Taxonomy (GTDB): domain Bacteria; phylum Planctomycetota; class Phycisphaerae; order UBA1845; family PWPN01; genus JAGNEZ01. The sequence goes on from JAKLEZ010000001.1 coordinate 332,886, forward strand.
CGCGGTGCAAGGTGTATCGAGGCGATATTCCCAGCTGGTGGGCGGAGGGCCCGGCGAGCTCGGCCGCCGAGACCGGCATCACGCGGCTGCTTCACGACAAGCTGGTTGCCGTCGAGGCGTTGTGGACGCTTGCCCGGCTGGGCCGGCCGGAGGCGACGTACCCGGCGAAGGAGATCGAGAGGGCATATGACCGCATGATCCACTACGATGAGCACACCTGGGGAGCTTCCTGCAGCATCGACCGGCCCAAGTCTCCGGAAACGCAGGTTCAATGGCAATGGAAGGCGTCCTGCGCCGATGACGCCCAGAGACTGACCGGCGAGCTATTTGACCGGGTCGTCCGGCATTTGTCCTCCGGTATTCCCTCGACGGGGAAGCCCAGCGTCGCGGTGTGGAACACGCTCACCTGGGTGCGGACCGACTTGGTCGAGCTGGCCCTGGTGGGCACGCCGTTCGAGAACGCCACCGGTCTCAAGGTCACAGACACGAGGAACGGCGGGCTGGTTGCCTCGCAGGTGGCCGCCGGCGGCAAGACCGCGTGGTTCGTAGGGCGCGAGGTGCCGCCGCTGAGCCACGCCCGGTACACGATCGAGCCCGCGGAATCCGGCCGATCCGGAGCCATCGATCGTCCCACGACCATCGAGAACCGCTTTTACAGACTCTCGCTGTCAGCCGACTCCGCTTCCTGGTCGGGCTGCTACGACAAGGAACTCGGTCGCGAACTGCTGGATCGCGGGGCTCGGTTCACGATGAATCAACCGGTTTTCGAGACGGCCATCGGCGGGCGAGCGGCCATTGACCGCAAACAGCCGGTCGATTTCAAACGCACACCGGCCGGCAGGAGCACCCTCGCCCGGAGCCAGTCGGGACCGGTTTTCAGCGAGTGGACAACCGAGACTTCACTGCCCACCTGTCCGCGCATCGAACAAACCGTTCGGCTGTACAACGATCTCAAGACGATCGATGTCATCAACGTGGTGGACAAAGAGGAGAACTTCGATACCGAGGGGGTCTACTTCGCGTTCCCGTTTGACGTGCCCTCGCCCGACATCCGCTTCCAGATCGCGAACACGACCATGCGTCCGGGCAAGGACCAGCTCACCTACACCTGCCATGACTTCTACTCGATCCAGCACTGGGCCGACGTTGCCGGCAAGGGTTTTGGCGTCACCTGGGTGCCGATCGAGGCCCCCCTGGTCGTGGCCAGTGACCTGAACGTCTACAAGTGGGCTGACACTCTGAGATTCGACAAGGGTCATCTCTACTCGCTGGTGATGAACAACTACTGGTCGACGAACTTCAAGGCCGGCCAGAGCGGCACGCTGACGTTCCGCTACCGGCTGACGTCCTACGCCGGGGAGCCCGACCCGATCCGGGCCACACATTTCGCCTGGCAGCCGTTTCATCCCTTAAAGGCGGCCTGGCTCACGAAGGAAGGCGGGGGCGAACCCGACGGCCGGCCCCCGATCACGCTCGAAGGCGATCCGGCGATCATCAGTTGTGTCAAGATGGCCGAGGACGGCGAGTCGGTCATCGTGCGGCTGCTGGAGCTCCGCGGCGCCGCGTCGCGATGTACGCTCAGGTTCGCGCTACCCGGGAAGGTGCGGGTCGCGAGCGCGTTCAAGGCTGACGCGGTCGAGCGGAAGGTCGGCGATCTGCCGGTCAACGGCAACGCCGTCGGCGTGGAGCTGAAGGCCAACGAGATCGTCACCGTCGGGGTGGTGCCTCGGTAGGCTCGGATCTTCTCCGCTCCAAATTGAGCGGAGGTCATCGCCCTTCTGGCATGTGGGCGTCGCCGGCTCGGACCGCGGGCAACCGGCAAGGCCTTGGTTCTTGCTCCGGTTCCTTTCTCCGCCGTCCGTCGCCGCCCGCAGGATCCGACCACGCCGTCCGCGCCGCGCGAGGGCCTCCGGGTCGGCGGTCTGTCATTTTCGCGAGCCGCGGCGCTCAGCTCCGGCCATCCACACTTGAGCCACGGTGGTTCGCAGCTCGCGGAGGGCTCATTTGGCCGGCCTTGAATCCCCGCCCCATCCGCGGTTTTTTGTGGCCCCCACTCGACGCGATCATCAAGTTCCCCTAATCTGTGTAGAGATCGCCCGCGTTCAGCATCCGCATTCACCTGAACGCAGGTACTGTACCGCCACAGAGTCAATCGCTGGAAGGAGGTCCTTCATGTCGTCGGAACGCATTACCCGCCGCAAATTCATGATCCAGGGCCGGAACGCAGGCCTGGCGTATGCCGGGGCTGCCGGCCTGGCCGCACTTGCGCAAGGCCAGGATATGGGGCAGCCGCCGGCCGCGAGACGCGAGCGCCGCAAGATCAGCCCCAACGACAAGATCCGCATCGGTCTCATCGGGGCCAACGGACAGGGCAACTGGAACCTGGATCAGCTCCTCCAGCAGCCGGATGTGGAGGTGGTCGCGGTCTGCGAAGTGTGGAAAGATCGACGCGATGCCACGCTGGCCAAGTGCGGCGGGAACGCGAAAGGCTACAACGACTTCCGCGAAGTGCTGGCCCGGGAGGACATTGACGCGGTGCTGATCGCCACGCCGCCGCACTGGCACGCGATCATGGCCGTCGCCGCCGCCGAGGCGGGCAAGGATTTCTACTGCGAGAAGCCGATGACCTTGAGCGTGGGCGAGAGCCTGGCCGTGGTGAAAGCCGCGAAGAAGAACCGTTGTGTCACCCAGGTTGGGACCCAGATCCACGCCACGCCGAACTACCGCAAGATCGTGAATATCGTGCGATCCGGTGTGCTGGGCAAGATCTGCGTTGCCCGCACGTTCCACGTCTTCAACCAAGGCCCCGAGGGCATCGGCAACGTGGCGGACAGCGATCCGCCGCCCGGATTGGACTGGGACATGTGGCTAGGGCCGGGCCCCAAGCGGGGCTTCAACGCCCTGCTGGCCAAGGACTCCGCTCATCATCCCTCGTTCATGGCCTACAGCGGCGGCTGGACGCCGGGCATGGCTCCACACCTGGTGGACCTTCCCTTCTGGGCATTGGAGCTCGGCCATCCTCTGTGTGCCACGAGCTCGGGCGGGCGGTACCTGATTCGCGATTGCGGCGACGCCTATGACTTCCAGGAGGTCCTCTGGCAGTTCCCGGGCTTCACCATGACCTGGACGACCTCGCTGATCAACAGCTTTGCGTTCGACCTTCAGGGCGGTCCCGGGCTGCACCGTCGGCGCGGCATCTACTTCCAGGGCGTGAACGGCACGATCATCGCCGACTACGATTACCTCAAGATTGTAGAGGAATCCGGCCGGATGAAAGGGGTCAAGATCGACGAGGTGCCCAAGGTGGTCGGCGACTCGCCGGGCCACCACCGAGAGTGGCTGGACTGCATCCGCAGCCGCCAGCAGGCGAGTTGCAGCGTCGGGTATCACTACAAGATTGACGTGGCCATCAACCTGGCCATGATGTCGCTCAAGCTGGGGCGGTCGGTCCAGTTCGACCCGGCCACGGAGACGATCCCGAACGACCGGGAGGCAGCCAAGCTGCTCTTCCCGCCGTATCGCGATCCGTGGCGAATGCCCGCCGAATACATGTAGGCGTGCATTCTCGAATCCGTGCGGCACTGGTCTTGGACGCCCTCGCGGCTTGAACCGGCCGACGACAGTCGAGCGGCCACGAGTTCGAGGAAGGTGACGACCCAGGAGTTGCTGGGCCGGCGTGCCCGGGCGGCGGTTACAGACTCAGCGGGAGGAATGGTGCATGCGACGCGTGTGTACCTGCCTGATGGCATTGGCGCTCGGTGAAAGTGGGGGCTACACGACGGCGGCCGACCTGGCTGCCGGCGTGACCTCGGTGGACATCACCCCTCCGCAAGGCTGGCGGCTCTGCGGCTACTTCCACGAGCGAATCAACACCGCCACGCACGATCCGCTTCATGCCAAGGCAGCGGTCCTGCGTCAGGGCGAGACCCGGATGGCGATGGTCTTCTGCGACCTCATCGGCGTGCCGGCGGAGGTATCGTCCAAGGCCCGCATGCTGGCCAGTACGCGCACGGGCATTCCGGTTCCGCATATCGTGGTGGCCGGCACCCACAGTCACACCGGGCCGCTCTATTTTGGAGCAAGCCGCGACGACTACCATGGGCGGGCCATCGCCAGACACGGGCGGGACGCCTGCGAACCGATCGACTACCCCGCGCAGCTCGTGGAGAAGATCGCCACCGCGATCGAACGCGCCGACGCCGCCGTGCGGCCCGTGGTCCTTGAAGCCGGTCTTACCCAGCAGGACCCTCTGCTGTCGTTCAACCGCCGGTTTCACATGAAGGACGGGACGGTCCGGTTCAATCCCGGGCAGAAGAATCCCGATATCGTGCGGCCCGCGGGTCCGATCGACTCGGACGTGGGTGTGGTGGTGCTGCGTGACAGGGGCACCGGAGCGCCCCTGGCCACACTGACCGTGCTCACTCTCCACCTGGACACCACCGGCGGCACGGAGTACTCGGCTGACTACCCCTACTACCTGGAGAAGCAGCTGAAGGGGGCGTTTGGACCGGCCTTGACCTCGTTGTTCGGGGTTGGCTGCTGCGGCGACATCAACCACATCGACGTGACTACGGCTGATCGCAGGAATGCGGAGGCCATCGGCACGATCCTGGCCAAGATGGTCCAAGCCGAGATTCCACGGCTTCGACCGCTTGGCCAGCCACAGCTGGCAGCGAGGTCGGCGACGGTCGACGTACCGCTGCAGCGGACCACGCCGGAGCAGGTAGCCAAGGCCAAGCGAGTAGTGGCCGAGGCCGAGGCCGGTCAGACCGCGTTCATGGAACTGGTCGAGGCCACCAAGATCCTGGACCTCCAGACGCACAAAGGTCCGACTTTGCCCCTCGAAGTCCAGGTTTTGCGCATCGGGGCGGAGCTGGCGGTCGTCACCTTGCCCGGCGAAGTGTTCGTCGAACTGGGCTTGGCCATCAAGCGCGCCTCACCCTTCAAGACCACGCTGGTCATTGAGCTGGCCAACGAGTACCCCGCCTACATCCCGACGAGGAAGGCCTTCGCCGAGGGCAGCTACGAGACGGTCAATAGCCGCATCCTGCCCGGCGGAGGCGAGATGCTGGTCGATGCCGCGGTCAAGCTGCTGAAGGAGTTGGCCCCGTCGGCCCCGGAGAAGCGCTGACGCACGGATTCGAGCCGAGGATCACGCGTTGCCGGACAAGGGGTGCGTGGGATGGCATCTGTCTTCCGGCAGGACGGATGGGGTTTCAGCCGCCGAGGGGGGTGATGCGATCGGCCGCTCCGGTCCCCTCTCCGGCCGCCTGGGCCTTGCCGAGCCGGGCCAGCAGCGTCGAATCCGGCTCGTAGCGGCCGATGTAGCAGGTGAACGGCCGCGCGGATGACTCGTAGTAGGCCAGTTGATGGGTGTGCCAGCCGGCGAGCAGATCGCGCATTGCAGAGAGCAGATCAGGGCGTTCGTCGACGAGGTTGTGGGTTTCGTCCGGATCGACCTTGAGGTCGAACAGGTACTCCCGCACGTCGGTGAGGTCGTAGGTGTACTTGATCTTGTTGACGCACGCCACTTCCTGCCAGCGCGTGTACTGGGTCATGGAGAAGATTGGCCGGTCGCGGTCGGTGTAAGCCGGGTCCAGGATGTTGACCCCCTGCCAGCTCGGGTGGGGGGCGAAGCCGACCAGGGCGGCCACGGTCGGAGCGATGTCGATGCCGGAGACGGTGTGCGGCACTCGAGCGGGGATGGTCGCCGGCAGGCGCGGGCGGATATCTGACCCGGCGTACACGATGAGCGGGATGTGGATCATCTCCTCCCAGGTGTGTGTTCCATGGCGTGCCAGGCCGTGCTGCATGAAAGCCTCGCCGTGGTCGCCGGTAATCATGATGATCGAGCGGTCGAGTTGGCCCGCCTTCGCCAGGGCATCGCGGATCCGGCCGACCCAGTAGTCGGCGTAGCGCATTGCGTTGTCGTACTGGTTGCGAAGCTGGGGCACGATCTCGGCGGGAATGTGGAGGATGCCGTCGCCGTTCGAGTAAAGCGGCGGGACCGGCTGATAATGGCTGAACCAGGGTTCCGGCACCTCATAGTTGAAGTGGGGAGACTGCAGGTAGAAGCCGGCGTAAAACGGACGGGGGTCGCGGCGCGCCGCCAGCCATTCCTCGAACCGCCCCACCGCGATCCTGTCGTCCATCCTCATGCAGTCGGCCTGGGCCAGACCGCACGTATCGTGCGAGAAGTACAGATCGAAGTCCGAAGGCGGACTGAAGCGGTTGATGTGGTCGAAGCTCTCATTACCACTACTGAACATATTTAGCTGGTATCCGGCCAGCTTCAGGGCCCGAGGCAGACCCATGAACGGGAACTCGTTGCCGAAGTAGTCGAAACGCCGGCCGCGGAGCATATACAGCGAAGTTGTGATCGAGGTCAGGCCGCAGCTGCTGAATGAGGCCCCGGCCACGCAGTGCTCGAACAGGACGCCCCCCGCCGCCAGGGCGTCGATGTTCGGAGTGATGTCCTCCCTGGGATAGCCATAGCAGTGGAGAGCCTTGGCCGAGGTCGATTCCATGAGGATGTAGATGATGTTCGGCGCAGGGTCATGCGGCTTGCCCATCGACGCCTGGTACTGCTGCTCGGTGATGACCGGTGACCCGAAGCGGGCGGGAGCCGGCCGATCGAGATCGATGCCAACCAGCGCCCGAGCCAATCCGATGACTCGCAGTGGCGGCGAAGACCGGGCCAGCTCGACCAGCCCGAGGCTTGGCCTGGCGCGGAACTGCCAAGCCAGCATCACGGCGATCACCAGCACCGCCGCCGCGAGCAGCCCGATCCGACGCCGCGGCGACGAACGGTACGGCGGTGGATCCGTCTGTCCGCGCGACTCCATCGTCCGGTGCGAACGAAGAGCGCGGCGATGGACGAGGGCAATAACCAGCACCGTCAGGACGGCAGCGAGCACGAGGTAGCGGGCGGCCATGCGCCAGGCATTCTGGAGCACCGCGGCGGTGTCGTGCCATAGCATCGCCAGAGCCCCGATCCCCAGAACCTCGGAAGTCTGCCAGTACAGCAGTTCGTTGAGCAACAGCCAGAGGAAGGCCGGGGCAACCAGCGCTGTCTCGATGCCGGCCGCGACCGAGGCCCGGCTTTTTGCGGGCACCTGAGCACTGATCAGCGAGACCAGAACCGCCGTGCCGCCGCCCGCGGCCGCCCCGACGGCGGCAAACAGGGCAACTGCCCAGGCCAAGGCAGCCAGTCGCGTGCCCAGGGCAAGATCGCCGGCCATACGGAAGCAGGCCGTCCACGCCCCATAGAGGGCGAGGAGAATGGCGCCGTAGGCCACGCGTCGTGCGATGTACGGTTCTCCGGTCATGCGCGATTGTCCACCACGACTCACTGCCTTCAAGGTGAGCTTTTCCACCAGGCTTCTATTCTATGCCCGGCCCGCCCGGGAGCAAAATCTGAGCATTCGCCTGGCCTATGACGATGGCGGGGCGCCGGCATTGCGGTTATCTTGCGTTCAGTTGTGGCAAGTGAACCCCACCGTCATGTCAGGAGGAAGCGATGATCGGTCACAGGCCAGTATGTCTCTGGATGGGTTTGGTGATCGCAGGGATTGGACTTTGCCCCGCGGGCTGCGCGCTGGCGGAGGTGACCGGCAAGGACGCTGCTGCGGCAGGCCAACCGCAATGGTACAAGGGCAACACGCACACGCACAGCTGGTGGAGCGATGGCGACAGCCCGCCCGAGGTGGTCACCGCGTGGTACAAGGAGCACGGTTACCACTTCCTGGTGATGACCGACCACGGCTCGATCGACGATGGCGATCGGTGGTTCGTACCCAACAACGCCGCTCGCCAGCGGGCGGCCGCCCGGTACGAAAAGGCTTTCGGCCAGCCGTGGGTGGAGAAACGCCCCAAGGGCAAGGAGACGGAGTACCACCTCAAGACGCTGGATCAGATCCGTCAGCGATTCGGGGAAACCGGGCGGTTCCTGCTGATCACCGGCGAGGAGATCACTGATGCCTGCGGCGACAAGCCGGTCCACCTTTGCGGGATCAGTCTTCGCCGGCCGATCAAGACGCAGCATGGCGACACCGTGGCCGCAACCATCCAGAACAACGTCGATGCGGTGGTGGCCCAGAGTCGGAAGCTCAACACGCCCATGTTGGTGCACATCAATCACCCGAACTACAAGTGGGGCATTACCGCGGAGGATCTGTTCCTGGTGAAGGGCACGAAGTTCTTCGAGGTCCAGAACGGAGCCGGGGTGCGGGATGCGGGTGACCGGCTCCACACCTCGACCGAACGGGTGTGGGATATTGTTCTCGCCAAGCGACTAGGGGAGCTGGGGCTGCCAGTCATGTACGGTGTGGGCACCGACGACGCGCATCGCTTCGTGGCGACGAAAACCAGCCCCGTTGCCGGCGGGCGCTCCTGGATCATGGTCCGGGCCAGGAGCCTCGAGCCCGGGGCCCTGATCGAGGCCATGAACCGAGGCGACTTCTACGCCAGCAACGGGGTTACACTCAAGGACGTTCGTTTCGAGAGGAACACGCTCGCGATCGAGATCGATCCGAAGCCTGGCGTCACCTACCGAACGCAGTTCATCGGCACGCTAGCCGGCTTCAACCCGACCAGCCAGCCGGCGGACCCCAAGGACCCGAAGGCCCATCTGACCGGCAGATACAGCCCGGAGATCGGGAAGGTGCTCAGCGAACAATCCGGTACCCGAGTGAGCTACAGGCTCACCGGGCGAGAACTGTACGTCCGGGCGAAGGTCACGGCCGAGAATCGGACCGCCACTGCACCCTCAGCGGCGGGCAGCCGGGCGGCCTGGGTGCAGCCGGTCCAGCCCGAGAGGTAGCGCCAGCGAGCGTGCGGCGCCTCGGCCCGGCGACAGTCGGCCTGCGGGCGACGATCTGCCCTTCGTAGGGACGCGACCGAAGGGCGGGGGGCGGATAGGTGCTCATCGAATTGAAGCGGCTCAGCCCGGGCCGGGAAATCCGCAGCGGGAACCAAGAGAACGAGATCGAACGCGAGGTAACGAATCCGGTACTCCCAGCAGCGACACCATTGCGGAGCAGTAGAGAGCCTGGCGGCGGGCTGGTCCGGCAAGGTCGGCTCCATTCCCCCATCAGGCCGGCCGGGTCAAACGTGTGGTGTCACATCACGGGAGTTGGCGGATTGGTGAAGGACGACCGGCCGGTGCTCGGTCTGAGCCGAGGGTGCAGGTCTCCGCCGGCGGCGCGAGCCATGGATACTTTGCGGGCAAGAGCCAGCCAGTGTCGGCGGCCCATCGCGGAACGATACGTTCCCGGCGACGTCCGGGCCAGCACCTCCACTCGCCCCATGGCCAGTTCGTGCATTGCCTCCACGAGGAGCCGGCCGCCAAGCACGGTGGCCTTGGCGAAGAGCGGCGGGTAGGTGTCCGTGTCCACCGCGCGAAGATGCTGTCGCTTGAGAATCGGCCCGGTGTCGATCCCCTCGTCGATCAGGTGCACGGAGACTCCTATCCACTCGTGGCGATCCTCCAGAAGACCCCAGGCGATCGACTGACAGCCGCGGATATCGGGCAGGAATCCGTGATGGACGTTCACCACTCCCCGCCGGGCAAGCTGAATCAGCGGGGAGCGGATGATGCCGGCGCCATTCTGAAACAGAGCAGTCACCCCCGCGTCGCGAAGTATCTGGAGTGACAAGCGATCATGGATGCTGTCTACCAGGACCACCTGCGGGCCCGAGTCATACTCGGCGCGTTCGCCAAGCTCGGCGAATCGGTTTCTCAGGTACTGACGGATCTCCCTTTGCCGCTGCCGCTCGAACGACCAATCGAGCACCGAGGAGATGAGCGCCCGGCCGCCCTTCTTGGCGACGGTTTCCACGACCTTCTCTGCCAGCTCCGGCGTGCTGCGAGACCGCACCCGCTGCACCAGGATGATCGGCACATCGAAATGGCGAATGACCTGGTTGCCGAGGTAGAAATCGGTGATGTGGTTCTCGGTGGATGCCAGAATTCCGATTTTCATCCGATGGTCCGCTCCGGGACCGACAGCCGTCTGTCACGCAAGCCGCAGACCTGGGCCAGGAACACGTCTTCTGAGGTGTGCAGGCCGACGCAGTGTCTCCGCAGGCCCCATACCGACGTACTTGGGGTATTGCACCCGGGTAATTCGGTGACCGCATAGGGCACGTTCAGAGCCTGGAGGCAGCTGACGTCGTCGGGGCCGAAATCGCCGGCCAGGCCATTGGGATAGGAGAATGGCACGCGATCGAGCCCCAGCCGAGCGTCCACTTCGGCGACGGAACGGGTGATTTCCCGCTGCCGGGTCTCGAGGTCCTCGCGTCCCAGAATCACGTGATTGATCGTGTGCGCGCCGATCTCCATCCCCGCATCACGGAGGCAACCGGCATCTTCCCACGACATCATCCGCAGCGACCGAACCGCTGCCGGGTCGATCTTCTCCATGTTCGTCGACCACAATGGTTCGATTTCGGATTCGAGAAGCACGTGGTTGTGCTGTTTGTGAAAACCCGGGTGGGCCAGTACCGCCTGCATGAACGGGGACAGGGGCCCCTCCAGCCGTCCGCTGCGCTGCACTTGGCGAAGGAGCCGAATGCGATCGTTGGCCAGGAGACGATCCTCGCCCATGTAGCCGGTTGTAAGGAAGAACGAGGCGAGGAAACCGTACTGCCGGAGCATGGGCAACGCAAGCGACACGTTATCGCCAAAGCCGTCATCGAAGGTCAGACAGACGACGGGCTGGTCCATGGTCCCACCGCCCTGGCAACGGTTGACCACCTCTCCCAGCGGGTGGACGGTACCGGAGCCGAGGCCGGCCAGGAGATTCATCTGCCGTTCAAACTGTGACACGGTGACATAGTGCGGCGGCACCCAGGGCCGATCGGCCAGTTCGTCGGGCACCAGCCCGTGATATGCCAGGACGCGGAACTGACCCGTTGACGAACGGAATCGGTGCTTGGCCCATCCGGTCCGAATGGCCAAGGTTTCCGCGGCACGGTTGGCGAGCCTGCTCAGGCGTGCGGGCATGGAATCCTCGCGACATTGTCATCCATGCGTGTTTATCGGAAGCAGCCGGGACGGGCTCAACTTGCGGCTGGATGAACGGGCACGCGACCCGAATCACCGGGCCGTCCACAGCATGGACCGATAACATCGGACCGCTCGCCCGCCGGGGGGCCCGGCGCCAGGGAGGTCGGGAGGACAGGGACCGGCCGACCCCGTTGGTGAGATCCGTTTCTATCTGCTTTGGGCTAGGGAGTGACCGGCATTTCTGCAGCCGTCGGCGAGGGCGGAGAATGCGTGGCGATACCGCCTGGCGGTGCAGGTTCCCGGTCTATCTCGAGCCCGAGAACACGGTTCCCAGGGTGCGCAGCAGAATGATGAGGTCCAGTTCCACGGACATGTGCTTGAGATACCAGAGGTCGAGCTGGAGCTTGCGGCGGGCGTCATCGACGCTGGCTCCGTAGCGATAGTTGATCTGTGCCCATCCGCTCAGGCCGGGCTTGACCAGGTGCCGCTCGTTGTAGAACCGGATCTTGGTGGCCAATTCCTGGACGAACTCCGGACGCTCCGGGCGCGGGCCGACCACGGACATGTGACCGCGTAGGATATTCCAGAGCTGCGGCAGCTCGTCGAGTCTTGTCTTGCGGAGGTACCAGCCGACGCGTGTGATCCGCGGGTCGTCTTCCGTGGCCCAGGTGTGGCCGTTGCGTTCCGCTCCCTGCCTCATGGTGCGGAACTTGTACAGCCGGAAAGGCCGGCCGTTCAGTCCCACACGGCGCTGGGAGTAGAAGACCGGCCCGGCGCTGTCGATCGTGATCAGCAAGGCGATGAGCGGCCAGAATGGCAGGCTCAGCAGGAGGCCGATGGTCGCGCCGATCAGGTCGAAGACCCGCTTCATGATGAGCTGAGCTTCACGGTAGTGTTTGAGATCGGCGAACAGGAACCAGTTGGGCTCGAGGTGAACGACGGGAACCTCGCTCATCATCTGTTCGTAGAAGGTGGCCAGATTGGTCACTCGGCAGCCGAGCTTGAGGCATCCGAGGACGCGATCCAGGACGCGCGGGTTGCGGGCCGGCCCCGCCCCGACGACCACCTCGTCGATCTCGTGGTCGATGCAGATCTGTTCGAGATCGTCGATGGTGCCCAGCACGCGTGAATCGTCGATCTCGCGTCCGACCTCGATTGAATCCATCGCGATGTAGCCGACCAGCCGATAGCGGCGCGACAGGGCGTCGCCATGCCGGGTGTCCTGACTGGTCAGCGAGAGTCTGGACTTGCGGTCTGTCCCCACGATCACGAATTTGCGGCTGTGGCTGTTCACGCACCAGCCCACGAACAGGCGTAGCGAAGGCCCGACGGCCAGGTAGAAAACGCCGGCCATGAACAGCACGCGTCGACTCAACTCCTCGTAGAGGAAGAGGTGAATGAAGATCGAAGCCAGAATCACCGAGGCCGCGGTGCCGAGCACCGAACGAGCCAGAATCCGCGAATGACGGAGGAGGGCCTGCTGTTCATAGAGACCGAAGATGAGGCTGGCGAACAGGAAGGCCCCGCTCTGGATCAGGCCGGTCTGCCACCAAGCCAGGCGCAGCCACTCGAGGCCCTCCCCCCATGCGATCACCCGATAGCCGAGATAGACGCCGAGGTTGACCAGCATGGCGTCGAAGGCGATCCAGGCCAGCCAGGGGAGTTCCAGGAGGGTGCTGCCCAGGGCGGCCAGCCAATGGCGGCGAGCGGCCGGTTCAGCCGGCTCCGTGTAGGCCAGGCGGGGATAGACTTGCCAACGATCGACGGATGCCGGCGACCGTGTCCCGACTGCCACTGCGCCCATGCCTATGGATGAGTCGAAACCCACGATCTTCTCCTTGGACTTGTTCTGGTATCGTCGCGAAGCGGACTCTGAATGAGTTATGCGGTCCCTAAAACCGGACCTCGGATTCGTCCGGATATAACTCAAGCCGGGACGGCAATTACCGATAACTTGCGCGGAAGGTCATAGGCCCACAGTGATCCGGAGCATCGCCATGCGGGTGCGGAGTGGTGGCAGTCTGAGTCGTGCGACGGCTGGCGTGGCCGCGGTCATCGTGATCGTGCTTGCGATGCCCGCGGGCTGTCACAAGCCGGAACCGCCGCCGGTCGCCTACACAGGCGAGACCCTGGCCAGCACCGTTCTGGGCGTCAAGCAGGTGCCGCCCGACCCGTCGAGCTTCATTCTCATGGAACCCGCGCGCTCACAAGGTCGTTTCCCGGCGGCCATCGCCCTCAGCCGGCTCGAGCCCCCACAGGATTACTTCTCAGCAGACTATAAAGGTGGTCCGACCCGCCAGCGATGGTGGGCCGGGGACATCGATTGGGAGGAGCGAATGCAGTGGAACTCGCTGTGCAACACGATCCCCCAGGTCCGCGAGATGATCGTGATGGACTCCAAGTCGCCCGTTGTTCCGGAAACGACGCTGCCGGATCTGGTGGAGAGTGCTCGGCGGCTGCGGGCCTCGCTGTGCCTGGTCTACGGCCCGAGTCCGGCCGAGCCCAGCTATGCCGGCTTGTGGGGCATCATCCTGGACACCCAGACCGGCAACCAAGTGGCGTTCGTTCAGGCCCAGGCCGGGCCGGAGGACTTCCAGCCGTCGCAACCCGACCGCAGGAAGGGCGACCTCCGGCGCTGCGATGTCAATTACCTGGCGTACCGCAAATTCCAGGAGCAGACCCGCCAGTGCATCATGGCCCTCATCGCCAAGGACACCGCGCCGATCACCACTCAGCCCAGCCCGTGGAAGGACGACGATCCGCGGCTCAAGCTGTATCTCATTCCCACGCGGGCAACGACCTGGTGAGAAGAACGTGATTTTCCGGAGCGGTGGTCGAAGGCTCCGACGCCGCCGTCGGCCGCTTGGCCTGCCTGCCCCGATGCGGTGGACCGATCATGGCCGTCCGGCCGCGGTCGTGCACAACACCCTCAACGCCCCGTGAAACCGCCGTCTCCGCCCATGCCGATCCGCCGGCATCCGACCACGCTTCTCCCGGACGACCACCTGCCATCGGTTTGGTCGCCACGGGGAGTCCCTGCTGCTGCCGCCGGACCGCGATTGACGACCGCGCGGGACCCTGATACAAGCGTGGTGCTGCTTTGGCGGTGCTCAAACGCAGAGCACGGGTCGGTGTTTCGCCGACCGGGTTGAGTCAGGCCCAGTGAGATCGAGGCTACAGGAGTCGCACTCCTGCGCAAAGCGGCGGCGGGTGCGGTCGGCCGGCCGGCTGATCGCCCCGCCCATCCTTGGGTTCGCACATCGGGACCGCGACATGGGGATTCTCGACTGGCTCTTGGGCAGGCGGCGTCAGGCGAGGCGGCCGGTGGAGTACAGCCCGCCGCGTTTCGGCCTCTGCGATCTGGCCCGCCGACTGGGCTTATCGGAGGCGGAACTGCGCGCCGTCCGTCCTTCCTATCGAGAGTTCGACGTGCCCAAGCGGTCGGGCGGCACGCGGCGGCTGGCGGCCCCCGATCCTGCCCTCAAAGCGCTGCAGAAGCGAATTCTCCGCCGTGCTCTCGGCCGCCTCAGGGCTCATCCGGCCGCCACCGGATTCGAGCGCGGCCACTCGATCGTGACCCACGCCCTTTTTCACGCCGACAAGGCGGTTGTTGTCCGAATCGACATCCAGGACTTCTTCGCGTCGACTGCAGCCTGCCGGGTTGAGGACTACCTGCGTTCGATGATCGAGACCCAGCGGGCACAGTCCCCGGGCGGGACGGGATGACATGCGACTCGTGAAGACCAGTCAGACCGCGATCACCATCATCCCTCCGGAGGAGATATGGCCGCCGATCCAGGCGATCCGTCGAGTGCACGACCGGCACGCCCGACGGTGGATGCCGCACCTCACGCTCATCTATCCGTTCCTGCCGAGGGTGTTCTTTTCTGCGCTGGAACCGCGTATTGGAGAGGTGTGCTTACAGCTTGAGCCGTTCGAGATTCGACTGGCCGAGTTGGGCCATTTCGAGCACAATCCGCACAGCTACACGATTTGGCTGGTTCCGGAACCGGCGGATCCGCTCTTTCGTCTGCAGGCCGCTCTGGTAGCCGCTTTCCCGCAATATGACGACACTTCTCTGTACCCGCAGGGCTTCATCCCCCACTTGAGTCTCGGCCAGGCCCGGCGAAACGACGTTCTGGAGAAGCTGAAGGAGGAAGTGCGGGCCGACTGGCAGCCGCTGTCTTTCGTGGTTCGGGAGCTGAACCTGATCTACCGGAACGCCCGCCCGGACGACGTTTTCCGCGTCGACCGGACCATCCCGCTGGGTCGACGCTGAAGCCTGTCTCTGACACGGTGGCCGCGTCAAGCCGGGGCCGGTCCGATGCCCGTCGGTGGTTCACGGCCGCTCCACGAGGAGGCGCCGAATCCGGCGGACGGTCTTGGCCTTGCCCAGCAGGACCAGGGTGTCGTAGATGGCCGGACTGACGGTGGTTCCGGAGACCGCCACCCGGATCGGCTGGGCGACCTGGCCCATGCCGGCCGACTGTTCTTCACAGACCGTGTTGATCAGAGCCTCGAGGCTGGCGGCCGTCCAGGGCTCGAGCCCCTCCAGCCTGGGCAGAAGGAGCTGGAGCATCTTGTAGCCGGCGTCGTCGCCCTTGGCGAGGACCTTTTTGACCGCCGCCGGGTCGTAGGGGATTGCCGCGTCGTTCTGGTAGATGAAGCCGCACTTACGTTCGATGTCGCCGAAGGTGCGGAACCCACGGTTGATCTCCAGAATGACTCGCCGGGTCGGCTCGTCGAGGCCGGCCCTGCTCAACGGGGAGTCGGGGTTGACCGACAGCCAGTCACTGAACACCTCCATAAGCCTCTCTGGATCCGCTGCAGCGATCGCATCGGTGTTGAAGGCGAGGAGCTTGTCGCGGTCGAACTTGGAGTTCACGCGGCTGATGCGGTCGATGCTGAACGCCTTGACGAGTTCGGCCAGGGTGAACTTCTCGCGATCCCCGCCGGGGGACCAGCCGAGGAGGGCCACGAAGTTGAGCAGCGTTTCGGGCAGGTAGCCTGCCTTGCGGAACGAGGACAGTTCCACGTCGCCGTCGCGTTTGGAGAGCTTGCGACCCTTCATATCGAGAATGGTGGGCACGTGAGCATAGCGCGGCGTGGGGTAACCCAAGGCCCGCTGCAGAGCGATATGCCGTGGCGTTTGAGCAAGGAACTCCTGCCCGCGGATCACCAGGGTGGTCCGCATGTCAAAGTCGTCGACCACGTTGGCCATGTGGTAGGTGGGAATGCCGTCCGCCTTGAGAATGATGAAATCGTCAAGTTCAGCCGCGCCGACGGTGACATCGCCCATCACCTCGTCGTGGACGGTGATGTCCTCATCGAACGTCTTGAATCGGACTACCACCGGCCGCCCGGCCCGGCGAGCCTGCTCCGCTTCCTCTCCGGTGGCGAATCTTGTGGGACGAGGATAGCGAAAGGCCAGCTTCCGGGCTTCGGCCTGCTTGCGCAGCACGTCCAGTTCCTGTGGCGTATCGAACGCGTAGTAGGCTTGGCCGGCGTCGAGGAGCTTCTTCACGGCGGCGTTGTATCGATCGAGCCGCTGCATCTGGTAGTACGGGCCGTGCGTGCCGCCGACATCGATGCCCTCGTCCCACTGCAGGCCAAGCCAGCGCATGTCCTCCATGATCTGGCGATCAGCGCCCGGGACGTTCCGATCGACATCCGTGTCCTCGATGCGCAGAATGAACACGCCGCCGCTCTGGCGGGCGACCAGCCAGTTGAACAGCGCGGTGCGGACGCTGCCGATGTGCAGGTGGCCGGTGGGCGACGGCGCGAAACGAACGCGAACGGGCGACTTCTCGTTCATTGGGCTTTTCGATCCGAAGTTGGGGTCGACGAGGCGGACTGCGAGTCGGAGTCTGGGACGACGGCCGGATGGGCCGGACGACCCGCGATCAGCCGCAAGGCGTGACGAACCGGGCCGCTGAACACAAACGCCCAGGCCAGGATGACCAGGACCTGCTGGGGATACAGAAGAAGAAGCAGCGCGCCGAGCAGCATGAGCGGAAGCTGACCGAACGGTCGGCGGCTCAGCAGCAGACTGACCAGATGCGTGTACGGGACTCGGCTGACCATCAACAGACTGACCGCCAGCGTGCCGATGGGCAGAAAGACGGTGATAGCGCTCGTCAGCCGGTCGAACCCGCCCACGCTGTCCAGGTGATCATGCAGGAAGATGAGACTGATCACGGCCGCCGCGGCTCCCGGCGAGGGAAGCCCTTTGAACCCGTAGTGGGCGGCCTCCTCGAGCGAGGCCTCGACGTTGAACCGGGCCAGGCGCAGCGCCGTGCAGCAGGCGAAGACCGCCCCGATCAGCACGGCGGCCTGCCCGAACCGCTCAAAGCCGAGCGGCACCTGGGCCCACTCGGTGAGTTCCCGTCGCAGGAGCGTCACCATCATGAAACCCGGGGCCACGCCGAAACTCACCACGTCCGCCAGAGAGTCCATCTGGACGCCAAACTTGCTGGCCGCACCGGTCATGCGAGCCACGCGGCCATCCAGTGAATCGCAGATCATCGCCCCGATCAGCATGATCACGCCGACGGCCAGGTAGGAGGGAGCGATCGCCTCCAGCCGCTGACTCTTGAGCGTGAGAACCGTGGCGGCATCAACCTTGGCACCCAGGTCGTGCATCTCGCGGCCGCAGTAGTAGATCGCCAGGAAACCACAATACAGATTGCCCAACGTCAACAGCGTGGGCAGCATGGCCACGGTACGCAGACGCTTGTGGCGGTGCTTGGGCCTCGGTTCCGGATTCATCGGATCGGACGATGGCTTATTCGGCTGCCACACGGGCTTGAGCGTCATTGCGATTTCTCCCGTTCCGCCTGGGTACCGACCGAGCGAGGCGGCAAGGACGGCCCGGCGTTTATGCCGACCAGGGGCATCCGACGGGCCAGGACGGTCATGGCCCCGCGAACCTTGTCGCCGACCGCGACCGCCGGTTCATAGGCGTCATGCCCGGCAATAATCAATTCGGTTCGTGAACCGAACTTGATGAGGCCAATCCGCTGGCCGCGCTCGACGTGGTCGCCGGCCTTGACGGTGCAGATCACGCGCCGGGCGATCAGGCCGGCGATCTGACGGACGACCACCGGCCCCAGACCCGGTTCGTCGGGTTCAATCACGATCGTGTTTGCCTCGTTCAGCGAGCCGGAGTTCGGGTCCCGGGCGTCCAGGAACTTGCCCGGCTTGTAGTGAGTCGACCGGATCACGCCGGCGCACGGGCTGCGATTCACATGGACGTTGAAGACGCTGAGGAAGATGCTGATTCGGGTGGCCGGCCCAGCCACCCAATCATTGTGATCCTGGCGGATGGCTTCGGTCGTGGTCCCGTCGGCCGGGGACACCATGATCCCGGGGACGCCGGGTACAACGCGCTCCGGGTCACGGAAGAACAGCAGGCCGAACGCCCAGAGGGCCAGGAGCAGAACGCCTGGCACCCAGGCCCAGCCCCAGGCCCACGCGACGGCCGCATAGACGAGCACCGCACCGGGGATACCGAGCAGCAGGCTGAGCATGAGCATCTCCCGAGTCCCGCCCGGGTGGAGAGGAATCCGCATGTCGCAAGTCTCCAATACGCGGCCACTTATCATAACCCCAGCTGGCCAGCAACGGAAGCGGCTCGTCCGCACTGCCTCCCCTATGAGCCGAGGCCCCATTTGGCCCCCCGTGGCGGGTGATGACCGGCGTGCGGCCATTCGCCAGTGCCGAGGAGCTCCTGTTCGGCACGGGTACCTGAAGGCCTGAAGACACGCATGTTCGGGCTGTGTTCGACCTTCCAGCCCTGCCAACCGGGCGAAGACGCACTTCCTGTCCGTTGAAGCCCTCGCGCTCAACCCAGAGATTTGCCGACCCGGCGGGTGGAGATCCGGAATCTCTCTGCGCCTAGTAAGGAGATTGACTGGGTCTCAGTTTGACTTTTGTATCATCGTCCGGTAAGCTTCGAGCTGTAGAGGACCCCGCCTTGGGCCGGTCACGATTTGTTTCCCCTCACGTGTCCGGACCGGGGAAATAAGAGCCCTTGTTGTGCTGACGAGCGAGTGAAGCCTCGGCGCGAACTCAGCATTCCGGCCGGTGTGTCAAGTCCCGATTACAGCGGCCCGCCGGTAGCCAACAGAGGGTCGGGCCACGCTGGAGTGCCCCCGATGTCTCGCCAGCTGCCTGCCTTCGTCGTCTCCTGCATCGGCCTGGCAATCGCAGGCTGCCTCGCAGCCCCGTCACCGCCAGACCCGGCCGCGGTCACGGACACGGAAATGCCCATTGCCGACGAGGCCTCGCGAATCCCCTCTCCTTCGGACAATGCCACCGAAGCACCGCTCGAGGACAGTGATTCAGACTCCGACCGAGACGAACTCGAGGCGGCGGTGCTTGCCCTGCTGCTGCTCGACAGCGACGGCGACGGCTGCACGGACCTGCAGGAGTTGGCCACCGGTGCGGATCCCAACGACGCCTCCGATGGCCCGGACACCGACGCTGACGGTGTACCCGATGCCCTCGACGATGACCTGGATGGTGACGGACTCCTCGACGGGTGGGACGCGGACACGGATGGCGACGGTCTTCCGAATCTGGTCGACCCCGACGTCGACGGTGACGGAATTCCGAATGGGGCCGATTTCGACGCCGATGGCGACGGAATCCCGAATGGGGCCGATTTCGACGCCGACGGCGATGGCCGTCTCAACGAAGTCGACGACGACATTGACGGCGACGGGGTACCGAACGGGATGGACGATGATGCCGACGGCGACGGCGTTCCCAACGGCAAGGACCCCAACGTGGACGGCGATGAAAAACCCAATGAAGAAGACGAGGACATCGACGGCGATGACAAGCCCAACGAAGAAGACGAGAACATCGACGGCGATGAGAAACCCAATGAACAGGACGAGGACCCTTACGGCGTAAACGAGCCCGATAAGAAGCCCGGGGACAAGCCTGGGGACAAGCCCGATGACGAAGCCGACGACAAGCCCGATGAGAAGGACTAGGGACATCGAAGGCGACAAGGTACCGAACCATCAGGCCCGTGACGCCGACTGCGATGGGCAGGCCATTGAGATCGCCCCGGACGCCGATTGAGATGACGTGCCCCATGCCGGGGATCCCGAGCCCTTCGGTCCTCAGGCCGATGACGCCGGATTCACAGGCATGTCCGACTGACCAAGGTGCTCCGGGCGTCGAACCCGTCTTGCCGGGCAAAGGGAGGCATGCCATGTGTCAGCGCTGTTCCTTCTCTCACCGCGGATTGCTCACTCTCATTCTTCTCGCGTCATGGGCGGCGTGGCTCGGCACCGGATGTGCCCCTCCCCAGGAACTGCCGAACGGTCAATCGGGCGATCCGGTGAGACCTGTGGCTGGACCGCCGGTTGTGCTTCAGATCACGCCGGATCTCGGCCGGATCGAGGGTGGCACGCCGGTGACCGTGACCGGACAGCAGTTCGATTCCCAGGCCGGCCTGCTCTTTGGCGACCTCGCGGGCCTGGCTGTCGAAGTGGTCGACGCGACCACGATCAAGGCGGTAACGCCGCCTCAACTCGCAGGCAAGGTGGCCGTAACGGTGCGGAATGGAACCGGGGAGATCGGTTCGCTCGACGATGCCTTTGAATACGCGCCTTCCGTGTCTCCGGTCGTCGGGCCGATCGGCGGCGGAACGGAGGTCACGATTCTCGGCACTGGTTTTCCCGACACAGGTCTGCTGGTGCTCTTCGATCTAAGCCCTGCGGTTGATGTTCAGGTGGTCAACTCAACCACGGTAACCGCCGTGACGCCGCCACACGCCGCCGGTGCGGTGTCGATCACCCTCAAGGGCGTCGGCGGAGAGGACATTGTGTTCGCGGACGCGTTCCAGTATGTCGGCGTCATCACGGCCGAGGACGGCCCGCGTCTCGTCTCGGCTGTGGCGACGAGCAACACCACGGTGCTGGTCACGTTCAGCGAAGCGGTTGGCGAGGGCGCCGGCGATGCGGCACGCTACAGTATCACCCAGACGAACGTGAACCCCGAGTCTGGCCGGCTCATCGTTCAACAGGCCGTGCCTGGGGTAGACGGCACCACGGTGCTGCTGACCACGGCCCCCCAGAACGAGGTGACCTACGAGCTCCATGTCACCGGCATCAAGGATCTTGCCGGTAACCCGCTGGCCGCCCCCGAGCTGCTCGTGGACCCGACGCGGACCGAGTTCGCAGGCAAGCCCTTCGCCGGCGACACCGATGACGGGACCGGCATTCCCGACACCGACGGCGACGGACTGGCGGACAACGTCGAGCAATCCGGATGGATGGTGGCGGTCGAACTGGTCAGCCGGACCACCGTCGCCCGCACGGTCACGAGCGACCTGAGCCGCAAGGACACCGACAACGACGGCCTGAGCGACGCCGAGGAACTGGCGATCGGCAGCGACCCGCGCAACGCCGACACCGACGGGGACATGCTCGGGGATGCCGCGGAGTGGAACGAGTGGTTCAGCAGCCCGACGGACCAGGACAGCGACAATGACACGCTGTCGGACTCCATCGAGGTCTTCTTCAAGACCTCACCGGTCCTGGCCGACACGGATGGCGACCAGCTGAGCGACGAGGTCGAACTCATCGAGCGCAACCGCAACCCGCTGATCGCGGATCTGCCGCGGCCGCAGATCACCGTCGACGAAGTCCGCCTCGCCCTCAAGATTCGATCGCAGTACACCGACGAGAAGGGCCAGGCCCAAGCGGTCACCGATGCCACATCAGCGAGCTTTTCGCAGAGTCGCAGCGAGACCAAGGGTCGCAGCGACACGACCAGCACCATGGCTGAAAACACGGTCGGCGCGAAGCTAGGCGCCGAAATCGGTGGCAGCGCTGAGAAAGGGGTTTTCGGCAAGGTCTACGGCGAATCGTCATACAACAACAAGGAATCGCGCGGGTTCACCTCCACGGTGAGCAGTGAACAAGTCCGCAGCTCCCAGGAGCAGTACCAGCAATCCGTCGCCCGCGCCCTGATCGGCAGCCAGCGACGGGCGGTCACCCGCAGCATCGACCAGGCCGAGATTGTGGCCAACGTCAACATCTCCAACGATAGCGATATCGCCTTCACGGTCACCAATCTCGAGATCTCGGTTCAACAGCAGGACCGCCGCAACAGCCGGCAGTTCCGGCCGATTGCGACCTTGTGGCCCTCCTCGGCAATCGCCGGTGATTCGCCGAAGTACAACCTTGGCCCCTTCGATCCCGAGCGCGGCCCGATCATCTTCCGCAACGTCGAGGTATTCCCGAATCTGGTCGACGACCTGATGCGCGAGCCCGCCGGCCTGGTGTTCCAGGTGGTCAATTACGACATTCTCGACGAGTTCGGACGCAACTTCGTCTTCGCGTCACAGGAGACGAACGACCGCACCGCCGGCATCACGATTGACTTTGGCGATGGCACCGTGGAAGCCTATCGCATTGCGACGGCCAGCAAGTTCGATTCCCAGGGGCGTGCCCTTGGCATCACCATGGAGCGGGGGCTCGAAATCGCCGGGTTGACCCGGGTCGTCGGCAACGACGCGCCGGTCGTGGTCATCGACGACCCCGTACCCGCCGAGATACGCGATACCTACGGCACCTGGATCGATGGCGACGGCGTCGAACGGCTGACCCGCATTCGTGGCGTCCAGAACGATCTCCGCGCCGTGTCCGCAAAGGAAAAACGTTTTTGGGCCATCCTCTCGTCCAACACGAATCTGAGTCCGGATGCCAGCTTCAGCACGATCCCGCTGCACGCCGGCGACGACTTCGTCCTGATGTTCACCCGCGATGTGGATCGTGACAACCTGTTCGAACGCGAGGAGTACCTGTACGGATGCAGCGATCACAGCCAGGATACGGATGGCGATGGGCTCGACGATTTCTTCGAAGTGCGCACCGGTTGGCTGGTGTATCGTCTGCCCGGACTCCCGTACAAGGCGTTTCCAAGCCCGGCCCTGGCCGATTCGGACGGCGACGAACTGCCCGACGACCAGGAACGCAAGTTCGCGACCGATCCCAATCGCGCCGACACCGACGATGACGCCCTTTCAGACCTCGATGAGAGCTCAGGCCAGATCGAAATCGTGCTCTTCGACGGCGATGCCGATGACACGAACGACCGGATGCTGATCGTCACGCCCTACAGCAGTTGGGCCATCACCGACGGCGGAAACGGGCTGGCCGACACTACGGCCACCGGCGACGACCTGCAGGTCATCGCGGCGGGAGATCCGGTCGCCCCGGGCGACGTCGTGATCGAGCCCGGGCCGAACGGCGTCATGGACACGACACCGGCCGGGGATGACGTGGCTGGCGTGACCGAGGCGATCGCAAACGGCCCGAACAGCACCTGCGATACCCTCGCTGCGGGAGATGATCTGCAGATCATCGATCCGGGCGACCTGGCGTTACCTGGACAGGTGGTCGTCCGTGCAGGACCGAACGGGGTGATCGACTCGACGCCCAACCCCAACGGCGACGACTACATCCGCGTCAAGCACGAGCGGCTGTTCAGCACCAACCCGCTCAGTCAGGACACCGATAATGACGGCCTCGGCGACGGCCGTGAGGTGCTCGTCGGCACGAATCCGAACGCCCGCGACGCAGGCAAGGTGATCGACAGCGATGGCGACGGCCTGTTCGACGACGAAGAGGACGCCGGATGGGATGTCACCGTCTATGCTGCGGACGGAACGTCCACCAAGATGGAGAACGTGAAATCCAACAGGAATCGACCGGACACGGACCTCGACGGGCTGCCGGACGTGTATGAGCGGGCGATCGGCTCCAATCCTCAACGGTCGGACACCGACGGCGACGGCCTGATCGATTCAGCCGAGTTCGATCCGGAGGATACGGATCTCTACTATTCCGCGGCCGCCCTGCGCGATGCCGCGTCTCGCTGCGTGAACGCGGACCACTGCGCGGCGCCGGAGGTCAAACCGCTTGCGGAGCGGCTGCGCTCGCACGTCTGCATGGTGGATACCGACGGCGACACACTGAGCGACTACTTCGAACTCAAACTGGGCTGGGTCGTGACCGTGGCTGGCCAGCCGTCCCGCGACGTTTACTCGAAGCCTTACGCGTCGGATTCCGATGGCGACGGGCTGAACGATGCTCAAGAGCAGACCGGCATGCTGACCTTCGGCCCCACCGATCCGCTGCTGGTCGATACGGACGAGGATTCCACGAACGACAACATCGAAGTCAGCCCCACGCGTAGCTCGAACCCGTGCGCCAAGGACAAGTACCTGCGATTCACGATCGACTCAGTGATCTGCGAGCGTGCCGACGATGCGTATAACGCCGCTGGTAATTATTGGCTGGACATGCACTATGAGTTGTACATCAAGAAGGCGATCGAGGTCGAGGTAACGCTCTTCGGCATCGTGGAGATGAGCGAGGGTGGCCGATGGGCGATCAACAAAACATATGATTACATCATCGGCGAGGACGAGTCGGTCAGCCTCTATACCAAGAATGTCTACGATGAGGACGATGGAAACGATGACTACTTCCCGGACTTCAACGTCCAGTTCCGGTATGAAATGATCTACCCGATGCTGGATCAGGTGCAGCGTCAGGAGAACGACGACGGCAAGCTTGCGACCCACTACAAGGTCGAGGAGATTCACGGCGTGCCGTAGACCCAGCGTGGTCTCGTTCTCCTGGGGTCGTGGGCAGTCGGGCCGGTGAAGAGGATGTCATCGGGGCGGAGGGACGGGCGGCCTGCTCGATCGGGAAGCTCTCTCTTGGTTTGCGATTCGGCTCACCACTGCGGATTTGTTCTGCGCCGGTGGCGCGAAGGCACCTGCAAACCCGCGCCTGTCGGTCGGGTGCAGTGCACGTCATGCACATGCTGCGATGACTTGGCGTTGAGTTCGTTTTCCGCTTAGCATGGCCGTTCGGACGTCTTCGATGCCCTCTCAGGAGGTGGTATGGCCGTTACCCGAGACTTGACCATCGCACTGCTGTTCACCGGAGGCGTGATTGTCCCAGCATGGGGGGCTGGGCCGGCAGGCTACTACCGTCAACCCGCCATCCATGACCAGACGGTCGTTTTCGTGGCCGAGGGGGATCTGTGGAAAGTGGGCATCACCGGCGGCGTCGCGACGCGGCTCACCAGCCACCCGGGCGAGGAGTCCTGGCCGCGCGTTTCGCCGGACGGCACCACCGTGGGCTTCGTCGCGGGCTACGAAGGCCCGATGGAAGTCTACACCATGCCCCTGGCCGGTGGTCTCCCGATACGGCGAAGCTACGACGGCGAGAAGAAATCGGTCTGCGGCTTCTCGCCCGACGGCAGACTGCTCTACGCCACCGCCGGGCGGACCACCCTGCCGGGCATGCAGCTCATGCTCGTGAACCTGTCCGGAGCAGGTGACGTCGCAGCCGACGAGCTCCTGCCACTCTCCCAGGCGGCCGAGGGGTGCTTCGACGACACCGGCCGGACGCTCTTCTTCACCCGGTTCGCTTTTCAGGGCAGCTCGACCAAGCGCTACAAGGGCGGCACAGCCCAGAACCTCTGGCGGTTCGACCTGAATGGCCCGGAGGCAGTCCCGCTGACCCAAGACTATGCCGGCACGAGCAAGGCCCCCATGTGGTGGTCCGGCCGACTGTACTTCGCCTCCGACCGCGACGGGACCATGAACCTCTGGTCGATGAGGCCGGATGGCGGCGACTTGCGTCAGCACACCCGCCACGTCGGCTGGGACGTCATCGCCCCGGCCATGTCCGGCCACCGGATTGTCTACCAGCTCGGCGCCGACCTGCGTCTGTACGACGCCGCGATCGAGTTCGACCAGGCCCTTTCCATCACCCTGGAATCCGATCTGGACCAGACCCGCGAACACTGGGTGAAGAAGCCCTCAGAGTACATCACCTCGGCACATGTCTCCCCCGACGGCGACCGGCTCGCATTGACCGCCCGCGGGCAGGTCTTTGTCGCCCCCCGGTCGCAGGGCCGGCTCGCCCAAGTCACCCGGAAGGAGGGTGTGCGCTATCGTGACGCACGCTTTCTGCCTGACGGCAAGACGCTGCTGGTCATGTCGGACGAGTCCGGCGAGGTTGAGTTCTGGAAGCTGCCGGCCAACGGCGTCGGCGACGACGAGCAGCTCACCCGTGACGGTGAAATCCTCCGCTGGGGAGGCTTGCCTTCACCCGACGGCAAGACCATCGCCCACCATGACAAGAATCGCCGGCTTTTCCTCTACGATTGCCAGAGCAAGCAGAACCGCAGGATCGACGAATCGAAATACGAGGATTTCGCCGACCTGTGCTGGTCCGCGGACAGCAAGTGGCTGGCCTACGTGGCCTACGCCGACAATCAGTTCAAGCGGGTCCGGCTGTACTGCGTCAAGACCGGTGAAATCACTGACGTCACCAGGGACCGCTTCGACAGCCGCGACCCGGCCTTCAGTCCGGACGGCAAATGGCTCTATCTGCTGTCCGACCGGAATCTCAAGACCAGCACCACGAGCCCGTGGGGCAACTACCAGCCCGAGCCGTTCATGGACAAGAAGACCGAGATCTTCCTCATTGCCTTGAGGGCTGACGAGACTCGCAGCCCCTTCGCAGCCAGGGACGAACTTCACCCCGACAAGACCGAGAAGAACGACAAGACGGCCACAACCCTGCCTGCCGGCCGAGCCGCGACCCAAACCGCCCCGGCTGACACTCGCAGCCACCGGGCCCCGTCGACCACCCGTTCCTTGCTCAGCCGATGGCTCCCGGTGGCCAAACGACCTACAAGCCGGCCGGCAAGCCGTCCTGCAACCGAGGCCCGCGTGGATCTCGTCGGGATCCAGTCGCGACTGATCCAGGTACCGGTGCCGCCGGGCAACTACGAATCGCTCGAGGTAACCGAGAAGGCCCTCTTCTGGCTGGCGAAGACGGCCGGCGAAACCTCGTCGCTGCAGGCCATGGAGATCGGCAAGGAGACCCACGAGGTGAAGACCGTCGCCCCCAACGTGAGCCGATTCGAGCTGTCTCACGACGGCAAGAAGATGCTGGTGCAGACCCGCGGCGGGGGCTACCACATCATCGACGCCAACCCGGCCCCGGCCGATCTGGGCAAGAGCGCTGTCGATCTCTCCCGGTGGTCGCTGTCCGTCACCCCTCGGCGGGAATGGCGGCAGATGTTCATCGAGGCTTGGCGCCTCGAGCGGGACTACTTCTACGATCCGCACATGCACGGCGTGGACTGGAAGGCGGTCCGCGAGAAGTACCATCCCCTGGTGGATCGGGTCACGAGCCGGGAAGAGCTGTCCGACCTGCTCGCCCAGATGGTCTCGGAGCTCAGCGCTCTGCACATCTTCGTCAAGGGCGGCGACCTGCGCAAGGGGGACGACGACATTGCCCCGTCGTCGCTGGGTGCGGTTCTCGCTCGCGATCCCCGTGCCGGCGGCTACCGCGTCGGGCGCGTCTACCACACCGATCCCGATGAGCCTGACCTGACCGGACCGCTCCGCAAGCTCGAGGTCGATGTGAAGGAGGGTGACGTCATCGAGATGGTCAACGGCCGGCCGACGCTGGGCGTACCGGATATCGGGGTACTCCTTCGCGGCCAGGCGGGTCAACAGGTGCTGCTTGGCGTCAAGCCCCGAGCCGGCGGCAAGAGCCGTGACGTCATTGTCGTGCCCATTTCCATGGAGGCGGAGAGGAACCTCCGGTATCACGATTGGGAGCACTCCCGCCGATCGACTGTCGAGGAGCTGGGCCAGGGACAGATCGGCTACGTGCATCTCCGCGCGATGGGTGACGAGAACTGGACCGAGTGGGCCAAGGGCTTCTATCCGGTATGGGATCGGCAAGGGCTCGTGATCGACGTCCGCAACAACCGCGGTGGGAACATCGACCCCTGGATTCTAGGCCGGCTGCTCCGAAAGGAGTGGTTCTACTGGGCGGATCGCTTCGGCCGCAGTCCGATCGGAGCGATGCAGTACGCCTTCTCCGGCCATGTGGCCGTGCTGTGCAACGAGCGTACCTCTTCCGACGGCGAGGCCTTCTGCGACGGCATCCAGCGTCTCAAGATCGGCAAGGTGTTTGGCACGCGTACGTGGGGCGGTGCCATCTGGCTGTCCGCGAACAACTTCCTGGTGGACCGCGGCATTGCCACGGCCGCCGAGTCCGGCACCTACGGACCGGACGGGAACTGGCTGATTGAAGGCCGCGGCCTGGAACCCGACGTTGTGGTCGAGAACCTCCCGCACGCGACCTTCAAGGGCGAGGATGCCCAACTCAAGGCCGCGATCGAGTATCTGCGAAAGCGGATCAAGGATCAACCGCTGACCCGGCCCGCGCCGGCGAAGTTCCCGGACAAGTCGCTGCCCAAGCCGGCGATGACGCCGCCGTGAACCAGTCGGGTTGGCCGCGAGTTGCCGGTCAGCGGACTGCGGGGGCCACCTCGACACCCGAGTCAGTGGCGCCTGGGGGTCGGATGACCGCATCCAGGCAGAACCGTCGCGATCTGGAGAACAGGATGACGAGGCTCAAGATGCACATTCCCAGGTTCTTGGGGATCTTGCCGCAGATCCACTCGATCCCCGTGCCGCACCCGCAGTCGAAGTAGATCTCACAGAAGGCTTTACCCTCTGTGAAGTAGATGTTGAGAGCCCGAACCGTCACCGCGATGGTGAATCCCACCAGCATGGTCAGGATCAGCAGGGCCGATCCGCGCATGGCCAGGCCGAGGATCAGAAGCAAGCCGCACCAGATCTCGAGCCACGGAAGGGCCGAACCGATCAGGTTCAGGAAGATGGCCGGATGATCGGGCACCATGTGGTACTCGCGGACCATTTTCATGAAGTCGAAGGGGTGCGACGCCTTGACCGCCCCGTTGTAGACGAAGACGCCGCCCAGGATCAGGCGGGCGATCAACAAGGGCACACCGGTTTGATCCAGTCTCCTCAGCAGGCCAGGTCGGTTATCCATGCGGTTCTCCCAGCAGGGTGCGGCCCTTGACCAGGTCGCCGCTGCCCCGTTCGCCCTTCTCCACCGGCAGATCGCGATCCTTCCATTGGTCCATGCCGCCCGGATACACGTAGATGACCATGGCGTTGACGTTCTCCCGCTGCATCTGGATGGCGGCGAAGGTACTGTCCTCGCAGTTTCCTCCGTTGCAGTACACGATGATCTTGATCGCCTGGTCCAATGCCGGCCGAAGTGACTCGACGCTCTCCTTGGCCCGTTCCCGTTCCATGTGATACGCACCGGGGATGTGACCGGCCAGGTACAGGTCGCGGGTTCTGGCGTCCACGAACACATAGGCGCCGGACGGATAGGCCGGATCTTCGTACAGGGCCTTGACCTCGGCATGGGAGATCGGCTGCAGGCCCTGTTCGCGAACGTACTTGAAGCCTTCATCCTCCGCCGGTTCGGGGAGTGTCGTCGCACCCTGGCTTGACGGGGCAGTGCTCGTGGCGGGAGGTGCGGGCTGAGTGGGCGGCGGCGAGCTTCTCGGAAAGTAGTCCTCGCTCAGCCGCAACCCGCGCGGTGAGACGGTGTTCAGACCCAGGCTGATCACCACGCCGATCACCCCGATCCAGACGAACTCTCTGAGGATGCTTTTCATGCCGCGGGTTCCGTGTGGGCTTTGCGCCGCCGCCGATCGGCGACTTACCGGGCGCACGGCCGTTCGAGCCCATTATAGAGGCTCGCGGCCTGTCTTGAAAACCGATGCTCAGCGTGAAGGCGCCTTACGCCGGATCCGGGACCGCTCGGCGTCGAAGGCCGAGCCGTTGCCTTCGAGCATGGTCCGGAAGGTGAGGGCGGCCTCGATCAACAAAGCGCACGCCCAGCCGTGCGGGGCGGCCCAGTAATCGAAGCCATTCTTGGGAATCAACTCCGGCAGCTGGCCGGTGGGGCTGGTGTTGGCCAGGACAACCCGGATATCGTCCATCGCCGACTGAACGAGGTCGTTCCGTTCGGCCGGGTCCGTGGCGGTGGCAGCCAGATGCAGCCGGCACAAGGCCAGCCATAGCGTATTCACGCAGCCCGGACCGCCGCCCATATAGGCCTCGCCGGCGAAGCGGAGCACCGCTCGCCCCGCCTTGACGTCGCTCCGCAGGTCCTGGCTGATGCCGCTGACGGTCTGCATGGCCAGTTGCCGGTCAGCCGGGTCGCGGAGGTCGAGAATGCCCCACGGCTCAATGATGCCCAGGGCCGAGGAATCGAGCGTCGCGTCCTGATGACCTTCGGGAGTGATCCGGCGGAGCCAGCGCTGGCGGTCATTCTGCCAGAAGGTGTCGATGAGCCGCTGTCGCAAGCCAGCCCGGGCCTCAGGACCGGTCCACTGCTGCTCGATTCCGAAAACCTCGTCGGCCTCACGGAACGCGGCAATGACCCCGGCCTGGGTGTACGCAAAGGACCCGAGGCTGTTCTCCCACAGGTCCGTGGCCGGTTTGTGCAGCCCATCCTCACCCACATAGTCGAGGATCGCGCGCGTGGCCCGCTGGGCCACCGCTCGGTAGGAATCGACGAAAGCGGCCGCAGAGTCGCCCAGCCGTCGGGCGTACAGGCCCGCCGCGTGAAGGATCGCGCACGTCTGGTCGAGCTGGATCTGGTCGTTGCGGACACACCACGAAGGAGCGGCTGATCCATCCGTCCAGTACCGCTGGAACCAGTGCCCATTGGCCAGCTGGGTCCGCGTGCTCCATTCGAAGAAGCGGCGGGCGATGTCCGGTCTCCCGATCCGCTGGGCGGTCAAGGCACAGATGACTGCATCCCGCGGCCAGCAGTAGCCGTAGCCGCCGGAGAGCTCGTAGGCCTGGTCGAACTCCGGAGCCGCGATGAATGTCCCCTGGGATTCGTCGTACAGGTCGTGTAACGAGATCACCGCTCGGTCGAAGGCGTCGGCCAGCTCGGGCAGCGGGCACTTGCCCGCGTCGGCGAGTTCGCCGGCCGCCCGGTCGTTGGCCTCGTGGACCGCACCCTCGAAACCCGTCCCGAGCAGCCGCTTGGCGAGCGCTAAGGCACCTTCACGCGACGGGGCACCGGCCAATACGAGCGTGGTTTGCCAGCGATACTCCCGCACCGGCTCGAAGCCGATCGCGAAGTCCACACGCCCGATAGCCTGCGGCGAGCTCCCGAACTGCCCCGCGACCATGGCGTTCTTCGACGGACTGTCACCGATGTGCTTCACGGAACTGCACTGGGTGGCAAAAGGTTCGGTCGCGGAGACAGCCAGGGCGATGTCCCTGAAGTGCTGAATCACGGCATTCTGCTCGGGGTAGGCCTGCACGCCGTTACGCCATTCCACGTCGCCCAGACACAGGCGGAAGTAGTGCACGAACTGGGCGGGCGGCATGTTCTCACCCCGGGTGACCACAATGCGCCTCAGCAGAGCTCGCTGGCCCGGCGGGAGCACGTCGCTGATCTCCAGGCTCAGGTCCATGTGCCGATGAGCGAGCCGGGTGACCAGGATGTTGCTGGCCGGCTCAAACGACTGGGCCGTTTGCCAGTTCGGGTCGAAGCACCAGAGGAACTGCCCGGCCGAGGATCCGTCCAGCAACCGCAGTGCCGTCATGCCTTCCCGTACGTTCTGGGCGAAGTCAATCCTCGGGTAGAAGAAGCCCATCAGTTCGCCGGTTCGCCCGAAGGTGGCAAGACTCAACCCGTTCCCGGCCGCGGCAGTTGGGATGAAGAAGCTCATAGCTCTAGCATTGTCCTATAACTGAATACATCCAGATTCTAGCCGCGCCGGCCGTGTTGCGACAGCTCTGGTCCGGGACGCGTCCCGGATTCTATCGGCATATCTCGACGAGGCTTACCATCCGGATCCGGCATCAGGCTTGGACGGACCGGTCGGTGTCGACTATCGGACCCTGGCTGCGGTCCCGAGGCCGGCCTCGCGAGGGGCTTCGCGGCTGGTCCCGATCGCCGTCGCAGGGAGTGGCCGGGAAGCGGCCGTGAAACCTGCATGGACGGCGTCGTCAGGTATCGATTCTCACCTCGAGGTTCTCGCTTGCCGGGTTTGCCGCACGCGGCATCGAGAGTAACATGCTCTCATGCATCCGAAAGAACCCAAACGACTCGAACTGGCCCAATTGCCGACTCCCGTAGTCGAACTGAAGCACCTGGCGGCCGAGCTTGGCTTGCCCCGGCTCCTGGTCAAGCGCGATGATCTGACCGGCTTCGAGACCAGCGGCAACAAGGTACGCAAGCTGGAGTACGTCATCGCCGACGCCATCGCTCAGGGTGCAGACACGCTAGTGACTTGTGGCGGCTTTCAGTCCAACCACTGCCGAGCGACCGCGGCTCTCGGGGCAAGGCTCGGGCTGCGTGTCCGTCTTGTCCTGCGTTCCGCAGACCCGAACCCCGCCAATGTCGGTAACCTCTTGCTCGACAGGCTCTTCGGTGCAGACGTGAGCTTCCACGAACCCGCCAGGTACAACCAGCACCGCAAGGAACTGGTCGAGGAGATCATGGCCGCCGAGCGGGTAGCGGGCCGCAAACCCTACTACTTCGGAACTGGGGCGTCGATCCCGCTGGGCTGCTGGGGCTACATCCGCTGCTTCGAGGAGCTGACCCGCCAGCTTGGCCCGGCCACTCGGGTGGATCTTGTCTGCACCGTCGGCTCCGGCGGCACCATGACCGGCCTCATCCTGGGCAAGGCGTTATTTCGCTGCGAAAACTGGCGGGTGATCGGCGTACCCATCTGTGATGACATCGACTTCTGGCGGGCCGATCTCCGAAAGCTCGAGCGCGAGACCGTGGCCACCTACCGGCTTGGGCTCGACGAGTCCGCCTGCCCCATCGAACTGATCGATGGCTTCATCGGCGAGGGGTATGCCATCCCCTATCCCGAAGAGGTCGAGACCATCCGCCAGATCGCACGCCTTGAGGGGCTGGTCCTGGACCCCACCTACACCGGCAAAGCCATGACCGGCATGCTGGCGACCGTCCGCGCAGGGGGACTCCGGAAGGACGCCCTGCCGGTCTTCCTGCACACCGGGGGCGCGTTCGGGACCTTGGCGCGTAGCGATCTGTTCTGAGGTCATCCTGCCGGACAAGCCCCCCCAGCCCAGTCTGAGAAGCGGCGAAACGGCACACCTCTGGCTAACAGAGCTCCCTGGTCGGCCCGGGCCGGACCCACGCCCGTCCCGTGGCGCCTCAGGCACCGCCCGAGAACAAGCCGGATTCAACCGCCAGTTCCCGAACGGCAAGAACTCTCCGGCCCGCAATGACACCGCTGCGAGGCTCGAACCGAGAAGACCCGTGAATCTGCCTTGCCGATTCGCTCTCCAGGTGACCGCCGGCGTGTTCGGTTTCGATCCATGGGCACAAGACCGACCTGCCGGTTGGCTCGACGTCCTTCCGGTCCCTGCTGTGTGACACCGGAGCGTCGACAACACGCCGAAGGGACGCGGCCTCGTGCCCATGCCGGCAAACCGGCTTTGCTCGAAACCCATCACCCTCTACGGCCGGGGCAGGCGGAAGGCCCACACGTCCAGCCTCCACAGACCACGCCGGCCAGCGATCATCGCGGAGCGATCCCTCATCACGGCAGAATCGTCCCTGGCACCCGGCCGACCAATCGGGCAGCGCGGCGTAGCTTTTTTTTTGTAGGAATTGCGGTTTCCGAGGCGAGGATTCTTGACCCTGGGTCAAGAAATGCAACAATGTTCGCATGGCAAAACTTCATCACCCGATTTTCGCGACGGCGGATACCTTCCGGGCATGGACGATCCGCGATTCGATGGACCTCTACCACATCCGCAACTGGGGCGGAGGCTATTTCGGCATCAATGATACCGGCAACGCATCGGTGTGGCCCCAGGGGCCCGCCGGCCCGGCCGTGGACCTGAAGCAGATCGTGGACGAACTCAGACGGCGGGGCATCCAACTCCCCATCCTGATCCGATTCTCCGAGATCCTCCGGTCCCGGATCGACGCCCTGAACGAGGCCTTTCAGAACGCAATCAAGGAGTGCAGCTACCGCGGCCGGTACCTGGGTGTCTATCCGATCAAGGTCAACCAGCAGCGACACGTTGTCGAGGAGATCGTGAACCACGGCCGGAAGTACCAGTACGGGCTGGAAGCCGGCTCGAAAACCGAGTTGATCGCCGTCCTGGCCCTCCTGGACTCCACCGAATCGCTGATCATCTGCAACGGCTACAAGGACTTCGAATACATCGAGATGGCCCTGCTGGCCACCAAGATCGGCAAGCGGGTGATCCTGGTCGTCGAGAAGGTCAGCGAGCTTCCGATGATCATCGAGCAGGCCCGGAAACTCAACGTCGTGCCGCACATCGGCGTGCGCGCCCGGCTGACCAGCCGCGGAGCGGGCAAGTGGGAAGCGTCCGGCGGCGACCGATCCAAGTTCGGGCTCAGCGTGCGCGAACTCATGCGGGCCATCGACATTCTCCGCCAGCACGAGATGCTCGACTGCCTGGAACTACTCCACTTCCACCTCGGCAGCCAGATCACCGACATTCGATCCATCCGTGAAGGCCTCCAGGAAGCCTGCCGCATCTACACCGAGATGTGCAAACTGGGCGCGTCGCTCCGCTTCATGGATGTCGGCGGCGGTCTGGCGGTGGACTACGACGGCTCCCAGACCAACTTCGCCAGCAGCACGAATTACTCCATGCAGGAGTACGCCAACGACATCGTGTCCGCCCTGTACGACTCCTGCGAGGCGGCCGAAGTCCCCCACCCGGCCATCGTGACCGAATCCGGCCGGGCCGTCACCGCCCACCACTCCGTCTTGGTCTTCGATGTGCTCGGCACCAACGCCTTTGACGAGGCCACAGTCCCGGACTCGATTCCCGAGGACAAACCGGATCCCCTGCTCAACCTGCTCGAGGTCCACAAGAACATCACCCGCAAGAACTTCCAGGAGAGCTATCACGACTCGATTCACTATCGGGACGAGTGCATGAGCCTCTTCCGTCACGGTTACCTGTCGCTCGAGGATCGAAGCCAGGCAGAAACGCTTTTTTACGCCTGCACGCAGAAGATCCTGCGCATCGTCCACGAACTGGAATACGTGCCTGACGATCTCGAAGGACTGGAGCGATCGCTGGCCGACACCTACTACTGCAATTTCTCCTGCTTCCAGTCGCTGCCGGACTTCTGGGCGGTGCAACAGCTCTTTCCGATCATGCCGATCCACCGCCTGAACGAGCAGCCGACGCGGCGCGGCCTACTGGTGGACATCACCTGCGACTCCGACGGCAAGATCGACCACTTCATCGACCTTCGCGATGTCAAGGATGTTCTCGAACTGCACGCCCACAACGGCGAGGACTACATCCTTGGCGTGTTCCTCACCGGCGCGTACCAGGAAATCCTCGGCGACATGCACAATCTGTTCGGGGACACCAACGCCGTACATGTCAACCTGGACCCTGCCGGCGGTTACCGCATCGAGCACGTGGTCAAGGGCGACACGGTGGGCGAAGTCCTCCAGTTCGTGCAGTACTCCAGGGTGGACCTCACCCACTGCCTGCGACAATCGGTTGAATCCGCCGTCCGGGCAGGAACCATCTCCTTCGAGGAGGCCGGACATTTCATCGATATGTACGAACGCGGGCTGGAAGGCTACACCTACCTCGAGCGAGAGTAGGACGCAGAGCCCGGAACACCCACGCGACCCGGCTGTCTCCGCCAGGCTCGAGCCCTGAGCCTGGCACACGGCTTCCGACCAGCACGCCCAAGGCCTTGCGGAGCCGCTGACCGCAGATTGCCCATCCGGCCCCGGGTCTCTTCTACCACGCCGGGCAGACCTTCGCCGGGCGGAGCATGACCGGTCCCAGCAGGCCCGAGGGCAGGAGCGGGGTGTCCTTGGTATTGTGGTGCCAGGTGGTAAAAGTCTTCCGTCGCGGCTCGGGACGCGGCGTGCCCCTGATCAACCACTCGGGCCACTTGCTCATCGTCTCGCCCTGCCAGCCGATGTCGTCGGGCAGTTGCTCGTCGCCAACCAGCCGGTTCACCCATAGGTTGGTCACGCGGACCTCTAACGCATTGGCGCCGGCCTTGACCAGACCGGTCACATCTGCTCGGAACGGCGGCCACCACATGACCGGCAGATCCTTGCCGTTCAACCGCACCTGGGCAACCTCGCGGACAACGCCAAGATCCAGGATGAGCCGCCGACCCGCGCCGAGCAGGTCGGCCGGAACCGTGAGCGTCTTGGTGTAGGTAACCGTGCCGGAAAAATACCGGATCCCGAACGCGGCGTGGTCGGTCCAGGAGATCAGCTTGTCAAACGTCGCAGTCTCGGGGGCGTCCCAGCCGGCCGGGAAGCGAACCTCCCACGGCCCGGCAACAGCGACCGGCAAAGGCACTTCCGCCGCAATCTCCTTGCGTGCCCCCGAGGCGGTGGTGACCACGTACTTGCCGGACTGCCAGGCGAGCAAGTTGGCCCTTCCTGCCTCCGTCCACACTTGCCAGATCGGAGGCGGCGTCGGCAACGCGGCCCCAGCCACGAAGACCTCATGCTCCGGAATGGTGACCGTCCGCTCCCTGCCGCCATCGACGTGGGTCACACGCAACGCCTTGACCACCATGTAGGCAGGATCGCCGCCCAAAGCATCGTTTTCCGCCCGCACTTCGCCCCCTCCGGCCACCGCGTCGGCCACCAACTGGGTCACGTCCCTGGTCTTCGACGGGTCGTTCAGCACCCCATACTCGGCCTTGACGATCCTAGGACCGGCGACCTTCGGCTCGGACCGAACATCCGCCTTCACCCCCGCGATCGAGTCGGCACCGGCGGCCTGCTCCGCGAAAACGACGAATACCGAGCCAGCGGGCTCGAATCGCAGCACCACCTCCACCCCACCCGGCACCGCCCGCCAGATCGGGGCAGCCTCAACCTGGCCGGTCTCGGGGTGCCAGAGTTCCGGCCGTCGTCCTTCACTGCGGAAAAAGCAAGTGTGCTCGGCCACCGACCGGCCAAACCAGGCGACGAAGTAGGCGTCCACAGCCCCGATGCGACGGTGAATGGCACTGACGTTCGGAGCCTCACACCGGAAGTCGGGCGGCAACTTCAGATCGCCGAGCACCGCGTCGAGTGGCCGGTCGACTATCACCTTGGCTTCCTTCAACAGGGCCGCAACCTCGGCGTCACCCTTGCCCGCATCCTGAAGGCCGAGCGCCCTTCGCGGCCTGGGACCGACGACCGTCGCCCCGGCAGCCGCCAAGTCCCTGATCTTGCGGGCCATGGCCGGCGACATGTCATCGGCGGCCGGCAAAGCCAGTACGCGGTAGCTCATGCCGCTGGCGAGAACGACTCGCCCGTCCTTGACCGAAGCCTGCATCACTTGGGGAGCGCCGCAGACATCGTAATCGTACCCGCGCGGAACCTGGGCCAGCCCGTGCATCTGCTCGCGGTAAGCCTGCGGGGCGTTCTCACCGGTGTAGAGGCAGACGTCGGCCACAAACCGCCCGGCTTGCAGCAGGTACTGGCAGCGAGCCAAGTACTCGTTCCACGACAAGGCCATCGGCCACCAAGTCTGGGTGCGGTCGACATGCGAACCCCACGGTCCCATGGTCATCCCGGGCAGGATGTGGGCCGGCCAGGGCTGGTGGGTGAACCGATGGTAGATGATCCGATTGATGCCGTTGGTGTAGCCGCGATCGGCAAAGGGCTTCCATTCCCAGGGGTGGTTCTTCCAGCCAGCCCGGTCAGGGACAGCGGTTAGGGCTTCGGCCCCAACGATCGGCCGGCCCAACACGTGGGCGATGGAGGCGGCCAGCCTGACGCTCGAACCGATCGATCCCTCCCCCACCCAGTACTCACCCATGATCAGTTGGGCGGAATCGGAATAGGAGAAAGCGTTGAAGGTGCCGTTGCCGTACGGCTCGACCGCCAGGCTGAGGCGGTACTCCTTCAGCCGCTTGGCAAAGTGGCCGCAGTAGTTGTCCGCCCACATCTCCTCGATCGTCCGGCGGAAGTCGTGCAGGAACCGCAGCGTCGTCTCGGGCTTCTCGATGGCCACACCCGCAAGCGCCGGCAGGTAGGGCCGGAGGTCGTAGCCGCGACGCCTGCTGAACTCGTCGGCCATGCCGGCCGTCCAGTTCTGCTCGCCAGTCTCGTAGCTGTCGATCAGAACGGTCGTCAGTGAATCGCCGGCCAGCGGTCCGGCCTCCTTGATGAGTGGCAGCACGCCGACGTCCAGAAACCGATCCAGGCATTCCGTCGAGAGCTTGTCCACCTCGAGTCCGCGGCCACTGTCGCTGGAAGCGACGTTCATGGTGCCGGTCAGCGTGTAGCCCAGCCGCAGCAGGGTCCAGTGCCCCGCCGGCGGTGTCCAGCTCAGGCGCCCATCCTTCAGGTTCGATGAGATGTCCAAGACATCCTTCGGTTGAACCACCGGCCACTTGAGTTCGCCAAACGGATTGCCGTCATTGCCGCCCATGCCCGTCAGGTTCGCCTGCCGGCCATCGGGCTTAGCCGGGATCTTCGTCTCGGGCATCGCAAACACGGCGATGTCGCGGTAGAAGCCGTGGTTCGTCGGCGGTACCGGCAGCTCCACCTCGCAGGGAGCAGGACCCTGAACCTCCGCCGTGGACCACACCACCTTCTTCATGGCATCCTCGGGTTTGACCCACGGTCCACCGCTCGAGGACCACCCGCAGCAGTTGTGGATCGTGATTTCCAGGCCCAGTCGCTGGGCCTCGGCCATGGCGTGGACCATCATCTTCCGCCACTCGGGGGTGTTGTAGCCGAAGGGCCCCTTGGGCATCACCGCCCTGCCGCCGCCGAATCCGCCGGCATTGAAGATGTGGGCCCCGCCAATCCCGGCCGCCTTCATCGCTTCCAGGTCGGCGGTGATCCCTTCCTTACTGATGTTGCCGTCGATCCAATGCCACCAAGTGTGCGGGCGAGCCGTGGCCGGCGGCGAGGCGAACTGCTCGCGAAGCGAATCCGCGGCACTGGCGATCCCGGCAGCACACGACAGCCATGCAATCGAAGAAACGATTCTGCATTTGTAGGCACTGGTTCGCATGCGTAGGAGCGTACGCCGTCGCCTCGGCATTCGCAAGTCTCATCTTCCCGACGGACGGATCAAGGAGGAGAGTCGCTCAGGATCCCACGATCACTTCTGGATGTCCCTCCGCGTTCAGCCTTCCTGTCTCTTCATCGGCGCAATCTGTCGACCGACTGCATCTCGGCCGATACGATCAGATACCCCGAGACGTCATGAGGGGAGCGTAATACCGACGCCCGACCTTCGTAGACACTATTAGCCAGGATGGTAAAGTAGTGGTTCGCGCCGTGCGGCCGTCGAGGTCGCGCGACCCGCTGCTTGCGGTCGCGCCAGGGAGCGATTGCCTGATGAGTACGGGAGTATCTTTCACCTGGGTCATGATCCTGATCGTGCCTCTGGTTGGCGGGCTGCTCCTGCTGGTCGGCGGGCTGCACACCCGGCGAAGGGGACACACGCCCCACTGCCGGAACTGCGAGTACAACCTGACCGGTCTGACCAGCGACCACTGCCCGGAATGCGGGACTGAGGTGACGCCCTTCACGATTGCCTACGGTGAACCACGCCGAAGGCCACGGCGGGCTGTGGCCGGGGCAGCATTGCTGCTCTTGGCCGCCGCCCTGATGGTCGGCGCGGTCGGCAACTTCGACTGGTACTCGCTCTTCCCCACCGCCCTGCTCATCTACCAAACCAGCTCCGGCGACCCCGCGACCGCCTCGAAGGCCTGGAACGAACTGGATCGACGCATCAGGGCCGGGCAGCTCTCGGCCGGACAGCACGCCAGGCTGATCGACCTGGCTCTGAAAGAGCAGGGAGCAACCGGCAAGCCAATGCGTGGCAACGTCATAGACTACCTGGGCGACTGCTACTTCAGGGGACTCCTGTCCCAGGCTCAACAGAAGCTGTTCTTTGACCAGATGACGACCGTGAAACTGACCGTCCGCCCTACGGTGATCCTCGGCGACAGCGTGCCTTATGAAGTCAGTCATCAGTCGCGTTCGCCCTCGACGGGCATGTGGTACCGCGTGGGAATAGGGCAGGGCACGTCTCTTGACGGGAAGGCACTCCCAGGACGAGGAGACAGGTACGGCAGCGGATCGGGCGGTGGGGGCGGATCCATGAGCACTACGCTGGAATGCAAAGTGCCCGGCAAGCACGCGTTGAAGGTGACGCCGGAGGTGGCCGTGTTCAGCGGGACCAGCTTCGACGAGAATACCAGCACCGTCCTGAACAAGCGGAACATACCCCTGGAAGCCACGTTTGAAGTCCTGGCCAGCGAACCACCGGACTACATCCGGGCCACGGAGGATCCGTCACAGGCGGAACGACTGAAGTCCACGATCACACCCAACCAGTTCAGGTGGCAGAGATCATTCGACGCCAAGAGAGGTATCCGCTACGGACTCAATGCCCAGATCGAGCTCAAGCGCCCGCCCGTCGATGTCGCCTTCGATGTGATGGCCCGGATCAATGGCAAGGAATACAGGGTGGGATCCATCCACCTGCCGCGCGGAAAGTTCACCAATTGGGGCATCGGACACGGCGACGCCGTTCTGCCCGAGCAGGCGGCCAAGGTGGACGTCATCCTTCGCGGCAGCAAGAAGGTCGCCCGGGCGACCGTGGCCCAGTTCAGCTACTGGGACGGCGAGTTGGTCTATGAAGATGTCCCGGTGGAGATGGTGGCGACAAACCCGGCACCGGACAGCACGGCGGCACCTTAGACCGGGCGGGAGCCCTCCCGACACCAGCGGCGCTGCATAACGCGGCCCAGGTTTGCAGCGCGCCTCCCAGCTGATGCTCGCGATCATGCGATCCCGTCGGCGATCTTCCGCACCTCGGCGACCAGGGCCTCGGCCCGGGCCTGGGTCGGAGCCTCGGCGATGATCCGGATCATCGGCTCGGTGTTGGAACCCCGGACGTGGACCCAACCGTCGGGCCAGTCTACGCGGGTGCCGTCGATATCGTTGACCCGCTCCCTGGCGAACCGCTCGCGAACTGCGACCAGGACCTTGGCAATCCGCTCCTTCGAGCACTCGAACTTCGTCTTGATCATGGTATACGCAGGGATTTCGGACACCAGGGCGCTGAGCGTCTTGCCGGTCTCGGTCATGAGCTGGAGCACGATGGCCATGGCCACCAGGCTGTCGCGCACCACGCCAACGCGAGGATCGATCACCCCGCCGTTGCCTTCGCCGCCGAAGACGCAGCCGTTGGCCTTCATGGTCGCCACGACGTTGGCCTCGCCGACGGCCGAGCGGAACACCTTGCACGGCCCGCCCGCCTGGGCGGCCAGATCGTCGATCATCCGTGAGGTCGAGAGATTGGCGGCTGCCGGCCCGGGGCGACTGGCGAACAGGAGCTTGGCCATCAGAGCCAGGGTGTACTCCTCGCCGATATACCGCCCGGTCTGGTCCACGATCGCCAGTCGGTCGGCGTCCGGATCCTGGGCGAATCCGGCAACGGCCTTCTCCCGCCTGACCGCATCGCAGAGTTGAGTGAGGTTCTCAGCCAGCGGCTCGGGGGTGTGGGCAAACCGCCCGGTGGGCTCGCCATTGATGTGCACGACCTGGCAGCCAAGCCTCTCCAGCAGGGCGCGGCCTTCCTCGCCCCCGGCCCCGTTCACGCTGTCGAGCACGACCCTGAACCTGCGGGCGGCCACTGTCTTGACGTCGGCCAGGCTGAGCGATGCCTCGACGTGCTGGTCGGCGGCGGTCGCATCGCTCTGCGGCGCCGGGACGCCTTCGGCATCGACCAGTCTGAACCCCCGCTCGCGATGAATCGCGAAGAGCTGCTCCGCCTTCTGCGGTGGCGGGGCCAGACCTTCGTCCGTCAGGAACTTGATGCCGTTCCAGATGATGGGATTGTGGCTGGCCGTGATGACGATACCGCCCGCAGCCTTGTGGCGGCGAACCATCATGGCCGTCGCGGGCGTCGACGCGATCCCCAGCAGCACCGGCCGACACCCGGCTGCGAGCAGCCCGGCGACGACAGCCGCCTCAAGCATCGGGCCACTCGGTCGCGAGTCACGGCCGATCACCACCGTGCCGCCGTCCAGGTAGGTCCCGAACGCGCAGCCCAACTCCGTGGCCAGCACGGGTGTCAGCGTCTCGCCGATCACACCGCGCACGCCGGAGACACTCATCATCAGTCGCATCAGCGGAAGTTCCCCATATCGCGGCGCACCACGACCTTGCGAATCAACAGGTAGTTTTGACCTCTGTAGGTGGTGATCTCGCCGGTCACCGAGAAGACGACGCCGCGCGTCCCTCCACCGGACAGCGCGATCGCGGTCTCGAGCAAACGACTGGGCAGCAGGCGAACGGGCTTGCGACTGGCTTCCTGGCCGCGGTTCTCGAAAGCCAGCGACCACCACGTCCCACCGGCGGGCACGACCCGGCCGAGTTGATCGATCAGCCAGGTTGACTCCGACCAGGCGACGGCCTCGCGGGCTGCGTCACCGGCGGCCAGTTCGACCGACGCCGGTGTCAGTGGGGCCGGTGCGGTCGCCGTCTTCGACTCCTCGACCGGCGCGGAAGTCGCCGTCTGGCCGGTGCGATCCCGCGGCAGCACCAAGGCCCGGGCGGGCTCGGTCTGCATGAGTTGGCGAATGACCTCCTCAGCGCTGGGCTCGCGGTCAGTGGCCGGGCGAGAGGCCTGCGGCGCCGCACGGTTGTCCACT
Organism: Planctomycetota bacterium; assembly: GCA_022711465.1. Lineage (GTDB taxonomy): Bacteria > Planctomycetota > Phycisphaerae > UBA1845 > PWPN01 > JAGNEZ01. Next base: position 375,501 of record JAKLEZ010000001.1, read on the forward strand.
GCCGGCGGACTTGAGGCCGACCCGTTCCTGACGCCTTGGCCATCGGAGGCCGGCTTGGCCGTCGCCGACTGGATGCCTGCGACTGGCGGGGGCAACTGAGCGACGTGCTCCACCAACAGGTAGTTGACACCCTGAAACTCGGTCACGCGGCCGGTGGTGAGGAATTGGCTGGCGGCCCCGGCCTCGGCCAGCACGGTCTCAATCATCTCCAGGTATTGATTGGGCAGAAGCCGCAACGGCGGTGTCTCGGGCAGCCCTTCCTGGGGCACCAGATAGGCGACATGCCATTCGCCGTCCCGCTGGATTCGAGCCGGCCGAGCGCCGATCACGTATCCCTCGGGCAGCCGCTGGCTCTCGGGCGTGAGCTTGGCCATGACGCCCCCGGAACCCTCCGGAGCCTCGTCGCTTTCGCGCGGCTCGGACGGCAGAACCAGAGTCTGTCGGCGGCTGCCACTGAGCAGTTCGTCGGGCAGTCGCTGGGCCCGGCCGTAGGACGGCGGGATGGTGCTCAGGGCCGCAGCCGGCCCCGGTCGGCTAGCCAGTGGCTTGGAGACCACAGGCACCTGGCCCAAGGCCCAAGGAAGCGGACCGGCCATCATTGCCGCGCCCGCCACCGCCACCATCGCCGACGTGATCAGCAGTCGTTTCATGGGAATCATCATGCCCTATCCGCCACGGCTTGGCAACTCTGCCGCCAATGCAACATTCATCGGCATTAGAGCTGCTTGAGGCGATCCTCAATATCGCGTTTCTGCAGGGCGGCGATGAGTTCGTCGAGCTCACCCTGCATCACCCGGTCAAGGCTGTACAGGTCCATGTTGATGCGATGATCGGTGCAGCGGTTCTGCGGGAAATTGTAGGTCCGGATCCGTTGGCTGCGATCGCCCGAACCGATCATGTTTCGGCGAGTGGCGTCACGGGCCGATCGCTGCTTCTGCATGATGCTGTCGTAGATGCGGCTGAGCAGGATGCGGCGGGCCTTGGCCCGGTTCTTGTGCTGGCTCTTCTCGTCCCGCATGGAGACGGTGATGCCCGTGGGGACATGCTCGAGGCGAATGGCAGACGAAACCTTGTTCACGTTCTGGCCGCCCGGCCCGCCCGCCCGGCTCACATGCTCGATGACATCCTTCTCCCAGTCGATCTGCACGTCCACGTCCTCGGCCTCGGGGAGCACCGCAACCGTAGCCGCCGAAGTGTGGATCCGTCCCTGGGCCTCGGTCTCCGGAACGCGCTGTACACGGTGCCCGCCGCCCTCGTATCCCAGGTGCTGGTATACGCCGTTGCCCTTGACGTTGAGCACGATTTCCTTGAAGCCGCCCAGATCGGACGGCGAGGCATCGAGGACCTCCAGAACGAACCCGTGCCGGTCGCAGTAGCGCTGGTACATCTCGAACAGATCTCGAGCGAACAAAGCCGCTTCGTCACCCCCTGTGCCGGCCCGGATCTCGACCATCACCGACCCGATTGCGGCATCCTCGCCCGTCACCAGCGCGGCCTGCATCTGCGTCAGCAGCGATTCCGCCCTCGTTCGGGCCGGAGCGACCTCTTCGGCAGCCATGGCCTTGAAGTCTTCGTCGGCGGCCGGGTCCGCCAGGATCGTTTCGCTTTCGGACACGTCCGCCATGGCTTTGCGGTACTGCTCGTAAGGCTCCATGATTCGCTTGAGGGCACCATGCTCCTTGGCCAGCTTGACCAGCCGAACCGAATCGCCGGCCACTTCCGGACGGTTCATTTCCTCAGCGATGGCATCGTAGCGGGCGCGGATCTCCTCCAGTTTGCGGAGTACGGATACGTTGGCCGTGGTCTCACTCATGGGCCTGGCCCCGGGGGCGATGGCCGCACCGCCAAAAGAACCACGCCGGATCGGCTGCTCTGATCGCGCTGCCGATCCGGCGTGGATGATATCACAAGCAGCGCCCAGGCCGACCACCCCCCGCCTTCAGGCACGCGAACGCGCACCCACCGGCGACAGGCTCGCGGCGCTAGGCCTTCTTGGGACTGGCTTTCTTGGCGAAGTAGTCGCCACCGAACTTCTTGGTGAATCGCTCGACGCGACCGGCCGTGTCCAGGAACTTCTGCTGGCCGGTGAAAAACGGATGACACGCAGAGCAGATCTCCACCTTGAGTTCCTTCGCCGTTGACCGCGTCTTGAACGAGTTGCCACAACCGCAGGTCACCGTGCACTCATTGTACTTGGGATGAACGCCATCTTTCATTGCTCACCAGCCTCAGCTCATCGAGGATCTCGTCTGTCGGCGACCCGGTTCCGCGGGTCTGACCGCCGTAGCGGGCCGGATGCGTCACTCACTAGCCCGGTCCAAATACAGACCCGTTAGTATACCGGCGCACGGTCCAGCTTTCAATCGACCGACTGCTTTCGGTCAGTTCGCGCAAGTGCTTGCGAATCAAGGTGTTACGACTCTCCCGCCCCCGGGAGCTACTGCTCAAGCAGCCCGCGCAGGACCGGGGCCAGAGCCTGGGCGATCCGCAAGAAGCCCAGGTCAGTGGGATGCACACCGTCCACGGCGCCTTCCCCGTCCCCGCCGAGAAGCCCGTCGCCGGAGACGTAGGTCAGACGGCCGACACCCTTGGTTCTGAGCCGCTCGTAGGCCTTGCGGAGTGCCCCGTTCTTCTCCGCGAGGCCGCCGGCCACGTCCGGCAGGACGGCCGCGTGCCCGTACAGCTCATTCTCGACCAGAACAATGGGTGTATCCGGTCGAGCCTTGCGCAGCGTCTCGACAAACGGCTCGATTCGCTCGGTCACCATGGCCGTGGTCATGTTCGGCAGACAGTCGAGAACATAGACAGCCGCATCCACCTCACATAGCAGATCGGCCATCGCCGGTTCCATCTTCCCGCTTCCCGAGAAACCCAGATTGACCATCGGCCGCTCGAGCATCCTTCCGAGAATCGCCACGTGAGCCATCCCCGGACGTGAGGCACAGCCGCCCTGGGCGATCGACGTACCATAGACCAGAATCGGCTTGGAGCGAGTGACCGGACGGGGCGGAGGCTGAGACAGGGTAGCACTCGGAGCCACACCGATCTCCAGCGACTCGATGCCGTTGTAGAGCGGCAAGTACAGCAGGTACTCATGCGGACCAGCTGGAATGTTGTCCGCCAGGCCAACCTCGTTGGTCGGCGAGTTGACAGGTCGTCCGGCACCCAGCCAGCACCACTTTCCCTGATGCCGCACATACAGATCCAGGCCGCTGACACCCGTGGCGGGCATGTGCGGCATGGCCAGCGACTTGGACGTCACCGTCCACCGGGCGGCAATCCGGCTTGCATCCGTCGCGAACCGCACGCACAGGCCGGCGCTGTCCGTACCGAGTCCCCATACCGATTTCGGCACCACGCCTTTGGCCTTGGCCGGCAGGCGATGGTAGAATTTCTCGGTGTGGGTCCAGCCCCGGCCCTCAACCGCCAACTCCCGGGCGTCGTACCACAGCGTCTCGCCCTTGGCATCCTTGGCCGCCTTGGCAGGATCGACGCGTTGCAGGTCGGCCAGGCGAAGCGGCGCATTCGCCTCAGGCTGCTGACAGCCCGCAGCGAGCATCAACAGCGAGCCCGCCAGAGCGAGCAGGTCCTGATTGTGTGCTTTGCGGACCCCTTCCATCGGATACCTCCCAAGGCTCAGCCTCATGGTTCTGCACCTCATTCGAGAACACATCCGTCGCTTCTATCCGCGGCAATCTCGAATCGCATCGAGGAATCGGCGGTGGGCTTCATCGATCGCGAACGACCGGATCGTGGCCCGGGTACTGCTTGATGACCTTTAGAAGCGCATCCCCGGCTCACGACCACCAGGAGCTTTCAGCGTTCAGCCGAAACCCCGGGTTTCGAAGCTCCCTCGGGGCCACCGGCGTTTCGGCTTCACCCGGCGATCCACGCCGCCAGCAGATCGATGCCCGCCTCAACATCCTTGCGGTGCACAGTCTCGGTCGGAGTGTGAACGTAACGACAGGGAATCGACAGCGTGAAGGCCTTCCGCCCGGCACCCGCCCGCTGCATCGAGCCGGCGTCGGTGCCGCCCATGGGCAAGATCTCGAGCTGATGCGGGATCTTGTGCTTCTGGGCGGTGGCGATGAACTCGTCAAGCAGCCCGCGATCGCTGATCGAGGCACTGTCCATCACCTTGAGGGCGACACCCTTGCCCAACTGACTGATGGAATCGGTCTTGTCCGTTCCGGGCGTGTCGCAGCTCAGGGTCACATCGACTGCGATGGCCACGTCGGTATCAAGGCCGTAGGCCCCCGGCCCCGAGCCGCGACAGCCCACTTCTTCCTGAACCGTACCGACGAAGTAGATGTCACAGGCACTCTTCCGGGCCACTTTGCGAATCGCGCTGATCGCCGTCCAAACCGCAATCCGGTCGTCCATGGCCTTGCCCGTCCAGTAATCGCCGACCACCGCCAGATCCTGAATCCAGGTGACCGGGTCGCCGATCCGCACCGCCTTCTCAACCTCGTCCTTGGGCATGAACGCGTCAACGAAGAAGTCCTTCACGTCCAGCACTTTCTTACGTTCCTCTTCGCTGGCCACGTGGGTCGGGCGAATGCCGGGATTCATCACCCCGATCAGGTCCTTGCGGCCCTGAACCAGCACCCGTCGAGCGAACAGATTGCGCGGCTCAAAGCCGCCGACCTTCTGCACGCGCAGCCAGCCTTGCTCGTCGATCGCCCGAACGTAGAAACCGATCTCGTCCATGTGAGCGGCAATCATGACCTTCCGGGTGGCCTTCTTGCCACTCTTGGCTGGCTTCTTGCGGCAAATGACGTTGCCCAGGGGATCAACCGTGGTCTCGTCCCACAGCCCCTTGGTTTCCTTGAGAATCAGTTCGCGCACCCGCTCCTCGCGGCCGGATGTGCCCGGTGTGGAAATCAGCTTCCTGAGAAACTCCATCGCACCCTCGCTCCAACAAGACCCGCGGACGCCTGGACGCCCAAGACCGACATTCGAGCAGCCAGGGCATGTCGAATCAATCCATGACCAGCTTCTTGAAGTCGACGGTCAGCTGCTTGGTGATCGGGCCGGGCTCGCCGGTGCCGATCGGGCGACCATCGATCTTGGTGACCGGGATGATCTCGGCGGCCGTGCCGGTGAAGAAGCACTCGTCGGCGATGTAGAGGTCGTGACGGGTCAGCTCGCGCTCGCGGAAAGGCAGGCCGCGCTTGCGGACCAACTCGATGGCCGCGTTCCGGGTAACGCCTTCCAGGATGCCGGCGTTCAGCGGCGGCGTCTCCACGGCGCCGTTGCGGACCACGAACAGGTTGTCACCGGTGCACTCGGCGACGTAACCCTGGGTATTGAACATGATTGCTTCGTACACGCCCGCATCGAGAGCCTCGATCTTGGCGAGGATGTTGTTCAGGTAGTTGAGGCTCTTGATCCGCGGACTGAGCGCGTTGGGATGGTTGCGCTGCACGCTGCAGCTGATCACCGCCATGCCCTTGTCGTACAACTCCTTCGGATACAGCTCGATCTGGTCGGCGATGATGAAAACACTGGGGCAGTCGGTGCGATTGGGACTCAGGCCCAGGTATCCCACTCCGCGCGTGACGACGAGACGGATGTAACCGTCGGTCAGGCCATTGGCCTTCAGCGTGTCGTAAGCGGCCTTGACAAGCTCCGGACGGCTCATCGGAATGGTCAGCCGGATCGCCCGGGCGGATTCCTCCAGACGCTTCAGGTGCTCGTCGAGTCGGAAGACCTTGCCGCCGTAGCTGCGGATGCCTTCGAAGACACCGTCCCCGTAGAGCAGACCGTGGTCGAAAACACTGATCGAGGCTTCGGCAACAGGTACGATCCGTCCGTCGAGAAAGATCTTCAGGTTGGGTTTCGGAGCAAACTTGTTTGTCTTGCCGAAGTCCATGTGCGTGCCGTTCCTCTGCTAATAGTGTCCTGCCCCCGACATCGAGCCCTGGAGGCGGCCGGCAAAACCATGCCGCCAGCAAGCCAGCCGGCGGCCCGGCGGATCCAGACCGGCCCGAACATGCCGCTCGGCGGTCACTCGTCGAGAGCCTTGATGCGGCCATCCACCAGGTTCACGGTCCGGTGGGCCGCGGAGGCGACCTTGGGATCGTGAGTCACCATGACGATGGTCTGGCCCTTCTCATTGAGAGCCTTGAGCAGACCGAGGATGCCCTCGCCGGTCCTGGCATCCAGATTACCGGTTGGCTCGTCGGCGAGCAAGACTTGCGGTTCGTTGATCAGCGCCCGGCCGATCGCCACCCGTTGACGCTCCCCGCCGGACAGTTCGTTCGGCCGGTGGCGAAAACGGTCCTTCAGACCCATCAGCTCGAGGACCTCCGCCGCCCGGCGGTTCAGCTTGGATCGCTCCTTGAACCAGTCGAGCAGGCCAAACCGAACCATGGCTGGCAGCAGGACGTTCTCCAGGGTATTCAGCTCGGGCAGCAGATGATAGAACTGGAACACGAAACCGAAGTGCAGATTGCGATAACGGTCGCGCTCGGAGGCCGATCCGCCAAAGACGTTCTGACCCTCGAAGGTCACTGTACCGCGGTCGGGCAGGTCCAGGGCCCCCAGAAGGTGCAGGAGCGTGCTCTTGCCGCTGCCGCTGGCCCCCATGATGGCCACAAACTCGCCCCGATGAACCGAGATCGACGCCCCACGTAGCACGTAAACCTTGTCCTGACCCAGCAGGTAGGTCTTGTGGACCCCGGCGGCATGGAGAATCAGGCTACTCATAGCGCAACGACTCCACCGGCCAGATCCGGGCGGCTCGCACCGCGGCAATCACTGAACCCAGCATCGACGCCACGATCGCGGTCAAGTAGATGTACACCACGTTCGTCGGTTCGACGTGGTTGGGAATCCGGTCAAACGAGTACACTCTCGGATCCCACACCTCCAGCGACGGATTGAGCCAGGTCAGCAGAGCCTGAACCTCGTTGATGTACCTCACGAAGAGCGTGCCCAGCACGCTGCCCACGATTCCGCCAACCACCCCCACGGCCGCCCCGTAGGCCAAGAAGATGCCCGCCACCCCCCATGACGTAGCCCCGACGCTCTTGACCACGCCGATGTCCCGGGTCTTCTGCTGGACAATCATGTAGAAGATGCAGCCCACCAGGAACACCGCCACGACGCTGATCACGCCGAACAGGACGGTCACCAGGACCTTCTCCTTCTTGACCGCGCCGATGAACCGCTCCTGCTTCTCCTCCCAGGTCCGCACCTTCACCCGATCCAGGTGCTGAACGGCAACGACTTCATCCGGGTGGGCCGCTCGAACCTGGCTCCATGTCGCCAAGATCTTCCCGCGCACCCGGTGCACGTAAGCCGGCACATCACTCTCGCCGGGCGGGATCTTGAGCTTGATCTGGATCTGCGTGGTCCGGGCCGGAATCCTGGCCCCGGTCTCCGGCTGGCTTGAGGCATTCATCGCCACCTTGCTCTGGAGCAGATCAAAATCGACGTACACGCTCATCGAGTCAATGTCGTAGATCCCGGTCTTGCCGTCATCCGCATACCGGAACATCATCTTCGGCATGTCCATCGCGTCGATGGGGCTACCCGTCATGTTGAACGGCACCAGGGTGAGCAGAGCCTTCATCCCTCGCCAGTAATAGCGCTCGTACTTGCCCTTCTGCCGGATGTCCGCAACCAGATCCGTACCGAAGATGATGCCGGGCAGAGTCTTATCGGTATCCAACCACGCCGGCTCGATCGATTGAGTCAATTGGTCGGATGGGATCCGGCGGTAATAGCCGGGCCGCTGGTACTCCATCTCCTTGTCGATATCCTGCCTGGCCTTCTCGAGACCACCCGGGCCGGAGGTCGTCAGGTACTTCTGCCAGGCGGCTTCGAGATCCGGCGGCAGAATGGCATTGCCCCGGCCGTCGTAGCCGTAGGCCGGCTCGCCTTGCTTGTCCAGGGTGGTGGTGCCTGGATAGTACTTTTCGTAGAAGAGGCCGCCCTTGAAGTCGTTGACCTCGTAAGTCTCCTTGAGCTTGATGCCGACGATCTGCACGGCCTTCGTGATCTGATCGACCGGAAACCGAAGCACGCCGAAGGTAATGATGACCGGCGTGGCCTCGTGGATCTCGTTCGGCATCTCCGTCTTGATCCGGTTGATGAGATCATCGTAAAAGGGAAAACCCAGCAGCGAGTCGTTCTCGACCACCAGATCCGCCAGCATCCCGCGCGAACGATCCTTGACCATCTGCAGGAAGCCGTCCATGACGCTGACCACGATCAAAACCATGGCCACGCACAGGCAGACCGCCGCCACGGCAAAGAAGGCGATCCGCCGGCGACGAAGGTACCGTAGACAGAGGAAAAGCTTGTACATTAGACCTCGTCCGCCAGGTCATCCGGTCCGACCAGGTCCTCCTCCTCGGAGATGGCCTTCGGCCGCTGCAGCGGAAACAGAATGACATCGCGGATACTGCTCGAGTTCGTGAGCATCATGACCAGCCGGTCGATCCCCACGCCAAGACCGCCGGCCGGAGGCATGCCGTACTGCAGGGCGAGGACGAAATCCTCGTCGAACACGGCCATGGTCTCATCACGCTTCTCGCCGGCCAGCGTGCGGCGGAGGTTCTCCTCCTGCACGGCCGGGTCGTTCAACTCCGTATAGGCGTTGGCCAGTTCGCAACCGGCGACGAACGCCTCAAATCTCAGCGCAATGCTCGGATCATCCGCCTTCCGGCGGGTCAGCGGACACAGCGCAGCCGGATAGTCGAGCACAAACACCGGCTGGATCAGCCTCGGCTCGACCGTGGCCTCAAACAGCTCGTTCACGACCAGTTCATCGGCCAGCCCTTCGTGTTCGATCCCCAGCGAGGCCGCCTTCTTCCGGACCGCGGAAGGGTCGGTCATCTTCACGCCGGCATGTTCATCAAGGAGATCCGCGTAGTTGCGCCGTGGCCAGGGCGGGGTGAAGTCGAGATCGTGCCTGTCGAACTGCCGCTTGAAACCGCCGCCAATCCGCTCGATCGCGGCCGCGACCATGGCCTCGGTGATGTCCATCATGTCGTTGTAGTCGCCGTAGGCCTGGTATATCTCCAAAAGAGTGAACTCCGGGTTGTGCTGGGTGTCGATTCCTTCGTTGCGGAACACCCGGGCAAACTCGAAAACCCGCTCGATCCCCCCTACCAGCAACCGCTTGAGGTACAGCTCTGGACTGATCCGCAGGAAGAGCTGCATATCCAGCGTGTTGTGGTGAGTCGTGAACGGCCGGGCCGCCGCGCCGCCGTAAATCGGCTGCAAGACCGGCGTCTCGACCTCGAAAAACGCCCGATCCACCAGGCAGCGACGGATCGCGTCAATGATCAGACTCCGCTGCTTGAAGGTCTCGCGAACCTGCGGATTGGTGAACAGGTCCACATACCGGCGCCGATAGCGGAGATCAACGTCCTTGAGGCCGTGCCACTTGGCCGGCGGGGGCTGAATCGCCTTGCTCAGTAGGGTGAGTGCGGTCGGCCAGATGGTCAGCTCCCCGGTCTTGGTCTTACCCATCGGGCCCTCCACGCCGATGATGTCACCGAGGTTGAGCAACTTGATCGCCACCTCGAACTCCTCGGGCTTCACCGCCGCCTTGCTCACCCCGATCTGGAAGTCGCCGGTCCCGTCGCGAAGCGTCATGAAGACCAGCTTGCCGCACGGGCGATGAAGCATGACCCGCCCGGCAATGCGATAGCTCTGGTCGGGGGCGTGCTGGCCAGGCTGAAGGTTGAGGGCTTCACCCTGGTGACGGAGTTCGACCAGCGGCACCGCCCCGGGAAACCGGCGCCCATAAGGATCCACCCGCAGCTCTCGGAGCTTCTCAAGCTTGAGCTTACGATCCAGAACTTGTTGATTTTCAGCCATAGGCGAGTCATCGTAAAGCCCGCCGGGATCTGACGCAACGGCCTGACGAGGCCCGAGAAGAATCTGAGCCCGTCCGGCAAACCGCCGGCGCGGTCTCACTTTCCCCTCCGCTCTTCCCCCGCCCCCGCCGCCTGGGCCTCCAAGGCAAGCGAGTCCATCCGGCCAGCCGCCAGCAGGTGGGTCCCCAACGCCGCGATCATGGCTCCGTTGTCCGTACAGTAGCACATCGGCGTCAGGTGGAGGGTCACGCCTCTCTTCTGGCAGGCGGCAGCCAGAGATTCACGCAGATACCGGTTGGCCGCAACCCCCCCGCCGATCACGACCGTCCGCGTCCCAGTACGCTCAACCGCCCGCAAAGTCTTGGCCACCAGAACCCCAACCGCGGCGCTCTGGAAACTGGCGGCCACGTCGGCCACATCCTGCGAACTCATACGAGCCAAACCACCGGCGGTCTTGCCCGGCCCGTGGACCCGGTACAGCACCGCCGTCTTGATCCCGCTGAAACTGAAATCGAGCGATTCGTCGCCTAGCATGGTCCGAGGAAAATCATACGCCCGGGGGTTGCCCGAAGCCGCTACCTTCTCCACAACCGGCCCACCTGGAAAGCCCAAACCCAGGATGCTGGCCACCTTGTCGAACGCCTCGCCCGCCGCATCGTCTATCGTCGTACCCAACGTCTCGATATCCAGCGGCCCGCGAACCAGCATCAGGGAGGTGTGACCGCCGCTGACCACCAAGGCGACCGCCGGCCAGGGCGGGGCGGCCGGCCCCAGGTCGATGGCCGCACTGCAGGCGTGGGCGTGGACATGGTTCACGCCAATCAGCGGCTTGGCCCAGGCCAGAGCGAGGGTCTTGGCGGCGGTGAGCCCGATCAGCAGGCAGCCCATCAGGCCCGGTCGGGCGGTGACGGCAACAGCATCGATCTCATCCCGACCGACACCCGCCCCCGCCATCGCTTCCTGAATCGCACCGTCGAGGTTCTCAATGTGAGCCCTGGACGCCAGTTCCGGCACCACTCCACCGTATTTGGCGTGGACATCGAACTGGGTCGCGACCACGTTGGATCGCACCCGGTGGGCACCGGTCAGGACCGCGACCGAAGTCTCATCACACGAGGTCTCGATGCCCAAAACGGTGAGTTCGCGACCGCCTTCTGACATCCAACAAGCCGTCACCTCAGTCATCCGTTCCCTTTTACCGGGCCGGCCACCGCGGGGCAAATGAGCAGACCCAGGTGATGACGGAGACCACACCCGGCGAAGCGAGCGCTGGGACGTGAACAGCGTCGCTTGCCCAGCGACAGGTTCTGCTCGATACTCAGACGCGGTCCGCCGCAGACCTGTCACATTGGAGGACAGAACGATGAGCGAGTCGTCGCTTGCCTTGCCCGCCTTGATTGAATCCGAGGAGCAGTTGGACGACGTCCTGACCGAGCCGACGCCCGGCCTGGTTGAGAGCTTGAGCGGCCTCGACGGGGACATCATCATCCTGGGCGTTGCCGGCAAGATGGGCCCCACGCTCGCTCGACTGGCACGGCGGGCGCTCGACCAGGCGGGCAGCACCTCGCGGGTGATCGGTGTGGCCCGGTTCAGCGAGCCTGGGATCCGCGAGCAGTTGGAGCGGCGAGGAATTGAGACCCTCGCCGGTGACCTCCTGGAACCCGAGGTGCTGGCCGGCCTGCCGGACGCGCCCAACGTCCTCTACCTCGCTGGACGCAAGTTCGGGTCCACAGGACAGGAGGAACTCACCTGGGCCATGAACACCTGCCTGCCCGCCCGGGTGGCCGAGCGATACAGGAAATCACGGCTTGTTGCTCTATCAACCGGCAACGTATACCCGCTGACACTGGTGGGTGGTCCAGGCCCCGACGAAAGCCACCCCCTCGGCCCGGTCGGCGAGTACGCCCAGTCCTGCCTCGGGCGCGAACGCGTGCTCCAATACTTCAGCGGGCACTACAAGACGCCCGTTGTCCTCGTGCGGCTCAACTACGCGGTCGATCTGCGCTACGGCGTGCTGGTGGACGTGGCCCGCAAAGTACACGACGGCGAGCCGGTTTCGCTGGCCATGGGCTACGCGAACGTGATCTGGCAAGGGGACGCCAACACCGCCATCCTGCGCTCCCTGAGTTACGCCGCTAGCCCGCCGTTCATCCTCAACCTGACCGGAACGGAGACTCTCTCCATCCGACAGGTGGCCGAGCAGCTTGGCTGGCTCCTCGGCCGCAAGCCCCTCTTCGAGGGCCAGGAAGAACCGACCGCTCTCCTCAGTAACGCCAGGCGATACAAGGAGCTACTCGGTCCGCCACGCGTCTCCACCGAGCTGCTCATGAGGTGGGTTGCCCATTGGGTCAGCACTGGCGGCCGTCTGCTGAACAAACCCACCCACTTCGAGGCCCGCGACGGCCGATTCTGAGCCGCACATGCCGCCGCACGTGTTCCTCGTGCTCCCTCACCGGAAAACGCCTTCTTGACCGATCAGGCTCGCCGCCTGCGGACTCAACTTCCAGGAGCATGCACTTCGGGCGCGACGCCTTCGCCGACGACCCAACTCGTCAAACCAGTCCCCTCGCCGAACGGGTCCCGAGCCTCCCCACCTGGCGCGCTGCTCGGCGGGCGCATGAGAAAAGAGCCGGGCGCACCACGGGTGCTCCCGGCTCCATGATCCTGCCATCTTCCCTTCCTCAACGCGCTGCGCGGATCAGCGACGACGCAGGAAGAGGCCGCCGAGCGCGAGCAGGCACAGGGTCGCCGGCTCGGGCAGGAGGCGGATGTCATCGTAGCCCACGCCCGCACCGCCGCTGTCGGCCCACAGATCCAGCGCCGCAATCGACTTGACGTGATTGGCGTCGCTTGGATTGTACCAGTCGGCCGTTCCGACATAGGCACCACCGTAGTAGGTGGTCTGGGTGTTGGCATCCAGATCGATCGCCACCTTGATCTGCTTCCACTGATCATAGGCGATCGGAACGCCCGGCTTGTCCGAACTCTCGTCGTCGGTGACCAGATTCGTCGCGTAGTCGAACTTCATCTGCACGCTCCAACCCTTCGGGGCAGAGCCGCCGATGTTGTAGTTGTTCATCATGATGAAGTACGTCTGGGTGCCCGTGTGGGAGCTCGGAATGTACTGCATCGCGGTGAACACGTACTTGCCGCTTGTGTAGCCGCTGTACTGCTGAACCAGATCGTCGTTCGCGGTCATCTCGACCATCTTGTCGCCCACTGAGCTGGGCTTCGGATCCATCTTGACGGCAGCATTCACGCCGCCGGCGTCCCAGCCATCCCAGCCGCCTACGCCGTCCAGCACGGTGTCTTTGGCATACGACTGGAAATCGTCGGACCAAAGGGCGCCCATGGCGGGGACGGCCATCAAGGCCAGAAGGGCCACAGCTGACATGACATGCTTCATGATCTCTCCTCCCGAATGATTGAGGTTTCTGCAGGGCGTCTGGCGCAGACACACGAGCACCATTCAGGAAACACCCCGCTGGTCTTCCGAATATGCCAAGTGCCCCTCCTCCTCGAACGAGATGGAACATGGCATCCTTCAGGATACAGGCGATGTTCTGGGACTTCAATGACTTTTTCGGGCTTTTTGACGGATTTCTGTTGCCTGCAGATGGTATGCCGCCATCCGGCTCTGGCGCTATCAAGAAACTTAACCAATTGCCAATACAGTGCTTATGCCTTGACTCTATGTTCCCAGGAGACAACTGAAAGGAAGGGAGATCACCTAGCGAAACAACGGAAACCCAGTTCAGAGCGTCGAGGTTTTCCCTGGGGGGGCCTGCTGCGTCGGGCGAAGATCCCGTGATCACCCTCGCTAAATCGATTTCCTGCTCCACGTCGAACCACGAAGGCAGCACCGAGGCAGCTTCCGGTCAAAGCCACCGGGGGCTATACTGGGAAATCATGCCAGTCGAACCTCGACCAGCAGGAATCGTTGCGCCGGCCCATCTTCGCCTCGGCTTGGCCCGTGCCCTTCCATGGGCCCTGGCGATCCTGGGCGGATGCACGGGAATCAAGACCATCGTGGATCCGCTCAATGTCCTCGGCGGAGCCAAACCCCCGATCCGCGTCGGCGTCACCACGCTCGACTTGGCCCCCCCGCTACTCATGCTGCCCAAACGCGAGCTGTTCAACCTGGCCATGGCTGACTACCTCAAGGAGCAGGTCCATTTCGAACTGTTGACGCCACGGCAGATCCGCGTGCATCTCGGCACAGGACGCATGGCGTTCGCCATGCTCCGGCCGGTCGACTACGCCCGGATGACGCCGACCGACACCTGCGAGGTTCTGGCCATGCCACTGAACCTCGAAGGGCAACCTTACCGACAGGGCCTGATCGTTACGGCACCCAAGTCGGCGATTACCAGGCTGGGCGACGCCCGATCGGTCCGGGTGCACTTCATGCCCGACGGCAACCCGCTCAACACCGCACTGATCGGAGCCATGGTCCAAGCAGGCATTCCCAAGGAACGGATCGACAAGGGCATCCTCGGCCTCGGGCTGGACACGCACCACATCAGCTCGCTGGAGGTGGCCAAGAGCGTTGTGCTCGAGGAAAAGGCCGTCGGGGTGATCGACCAGGCCGACTACGACAAGTGGCCCAAAACCGGCGGCTCATTCGTGCTTCTGGCCCCGTCACAAGACCAGGTGAGGGTGATCGGCAAGACGCCCCGGACACCAGAGGGCTATTTCGTCGTCTCAACGAAAGTCCCTTCAGAACTGAAAAAACAGCTCGAGGAGTTCCTCTTCACCGTGGCACCCAAGCACCACAAGCTCGCTCTGGCTTCCATGGACGTCACCGGCTATTCGCGGCCGTCGGATCAACAGTCGTATGAGGATTACCACCGGCTGATCCGCGGAATGTACGGCTCGGACACGCCACCCCCGTCCAGCAGCGAGACACCGGCCAGTCAGCCCGCCAAGGCCGGCTCATGATGCGAGCAGTCTCGTCGCCCAGGCAGGCGAAGCCCAAATCAGGCCTACGCTACCCGCGGGTACAGTGCGCACCGGCTACCGATGAGCGCAGCGCGCAACCCGGCATCAAGTGAAACGGATGATCACCACTCCAACGGAAGGAAGGTCAGGACACAATGTCACTGACCGTCACCTGAATGTAATCCTGGCGATGTCCGGTCTTGCGACGATACCGTTTGCGGCGACGAAACTTGACCACGTCAATCTTGGGGCCTCGAAGCTCACCCTGGATCCTGGCCACAACTTTCGCGCCTTGCACGAATGGCTGACCGATGCGGGCATCAGCGCCCTCGCCGAGCGCCAGGACGCGGTCGAACTCGATGGTGCTCTGCCCCTCGGCCAGGTCGCGCAGGTCCACATACACCTTGTCGCCTGGGGCTACCTTGAACTGCCGGCCGCCGTCCTCGATGATCGCGTACACGAGTCACACTCCATTCGTCAAGCCAGGTCGGTCTCGCACGTCGTGGTGACCTGGTACCACGTCTCTAGAGCCCCGTATTATGTGGCAAAGGCGACCGAGGGTCAAGGTTCTTCCCCCGCGCGGCCCGGGGATGTAATCGGTGGTCCAGGACAGATCGGCCGAAACCGCACGCGTCCTGCGCCGCCTAGCAAGTCAACGCCGACCTAACTGCCGCATCGCCAGCCAGTTGGGTATGCCCCCGAGCCACCCTCGAACCAGGCCGAAAGCCCACCGGGCAGCTCCCGACAACGCGGCCACCCCCGAACCCCCTCTCGACGGCTCCGGGATCCCCGCCCGCGACCGACAGCCGCCGCAACCCGTCACGCCACCACACTCCCACCGCCGGCTGTCAACCACTGACCCGACCCGCGCGATTCGCCCCGGAATCCCCGGAGTCCCGTACGGGTAACACCGCGCTACACACACGGGACGCCCAAGCCCAACCGGCGACTCCCGTTCGGCGAATACCTCCCCGCGAAGACCCCGCTTCACGAATCACCGGAAAGCGTAGCGGCGAGCCGAAAACGCCGACCGTTCCGTCACGACATCCACGCTACCGCCCCATGCCGCAACTGCCGGCCAAACAAGGGGTGACACGCAAAACGCCAAGGCAGCCCGCGATCTTTTCACATAACCACTTCCGAAGGAACACCTAGATGCACACCGATCGGTGTTCTGCGTCGCGGGACCCGTTGTGGCTGGAAAGTGCCTGAAGCTCCATTCTCGGCATCCAAGACCCAGTGGTCGGAAGTTTCCCTACTCACCCTCAGCCGTACCGCGAACTGCCCGTGAGTCAGGAGTCAACGGCCAACGCGGAACCGAGCCACGGCCACCCTCGCCGCGGTCCCCTGTATGCTCCATTGGCTACTGGCCAGAGTCTCTTGACACACCCAACCCGCATACAAGGGCGAGTAAACACCCCAGCACACAACGGGGCACGAGTCCGACTGAACGTCCAACGCTGGGACTGGATAGTCCTGTAAAAAACAGAATTTCGTCGAAATTGGGGTCGACTTGACTCGTGTTTTCTGTTACCTTTGCCTTCAGTACGCCGATAGACGGACTTGGGCGAAAGAAGCGCTTGCGGGTCCCCATCCAACTCGGCGCAATGGACCTCCGCCTTCGCCGCTCGTGTCTTCCGCTCAACGTGCGGAACGACTGGTTGGATGCAGACAAGCAGGGAACGAGACGCTAGATCATTGGTCATCACCGCCCGTGTTCCTTGTCGCGTAATCACAAGTCGAAAGCCGCGGCCGAACCGAACCAGAGGTTGCGACCTGCAGGCATGTGAGCTGCCTAGGCAATCCCTGTTTGTCGAGGCGGTCGTGAGACACCTGGGTTGAAGTCACCGGGATGCAGCGTCAGAGGATCTGAGGTTATCCATCTCGCTGAAGATGGAGCGAATAGAGGTCTTTTCGAGGGTGTATTCAGATGCAGCGATCCAAGGGATTGGACATGTTGATTGCCTCTCTGTTGCTGGTGACCGCGACCGGACGCGTCGCCCAAGCCAACGTATTTGCCTCCGGCTTGGCGGCGCCACTGTCATGGGACTTTCAACAACAGGGGCCGCTCACCATCAATTACCGGCTGAACGAACCCGCCACGGAAGTGCGGATCGAGGTCTTCCGGACCTCTCAACCGACGACCGTGATCGCCACGCTGGTCGGCACCACGTCCTACGGGATGAACTCGGCGATCTGGGATGGCCGAAGGGACGCAGGAGGCCTGGCGGTATCGGCGGACGACTACCAGTTCCGGATCATCGCAAGCCATGTCAGGGGCCACGCCCAGTGGGAGGACATCACTCCCGAAGTTCACGGAGATGTCATCAGTTCCACCGAGTTCGTGGCACCCCAGGGTGTTGCCGCCCAAACCAATCAGGCTAGCCCCGATTTCGGATGCGTGTTTGTCAACAACAGTCAACCAGAACCCTCATCGGACTCTGTTCTCGAGGCCAGCAAACAAGGGGTTTACGTACTGACCGCCGATCTCGTCTGGCACGGGGGCACCGCAGCATCGGCTTACGCCGCCGGCAAGAACGATCCGGCCAACCATTGGGACTCTCAGGACGACTGGAGCCCCAACAAGATCAAGATCGGGCTCCACGACAGCCACACCTACATCGGCGACTCGGGAGCCTACCAGCGAAGCGACGACCTTTACGTTTCCTCAGGCACGCAGGGCCCCACCGCGACGCCCGTTCTCGTGGTTCATGGCCCCAACCATGGACGCGTCCCGGCAGCCATCTCCCTGGGAGCCGGCAGCGAGAAGGTCCTGTATGGAATCGACCGGGATCATGGGGGCGACGCCTACCCGGACTTCTACCGCTGGGACGTCGGTGAGACCGCGGTCAACTTCACCGGACAACCTGTGAAGGTCTTCGACGCCAAGGCGGACGCCAACCCGACGGGAATGCTCCTGTGGTCGCTGCGCGACTTCGATCTCGGCACGACCGGCGACCACGACGCCTACTTCGCCAACCGCACCTATCCTCCGGCGGAGGTGCGCGTGTTCAGGCTTTCCCTGGGAGGATCCAAACTGATCTGGAGCAAGACCGGTCTCGAACTCCATGCCATGTTCCCCGCGCTCGGCACGCATCCCTATTGCTGCGCCATCGCCGTCGACGAGAACCAGGATCGACTCGCGGTGATGATGGACGGCAGCGCGACGACGGATTCCGGAAAGGTCATGGTCCTTCGGGCGTCCGACGGTGAGTTCCTCGCGGGATGGCAGGCCAGCCCAGCGGGAGATGCGGCGACGAAACAGGGCAAGTGCCTGGACTTCGATGCAGCCGGCAACTTGCTCGTGGGGAGTCTGACCGACCAGCGCCTCCGGCTCTGGTCTCCCCCGGACGGGCCCAACAGCTACACGACAACCTTTGCCGGCACCATCGAGATCCAGAACGCCGTCGTGGATGAACCACCGGCTATCGTCTCCGCCGTCTCGCGCAAGTCACATGGCAACGCCGGAGACTTCGACATCCCGGTCGGCCTTGACACCACAGGAACCGAATGCCGGGCGGGAGGCGTAAGCCGTCTCATTGTCTTGTTCGACAAGGACATACAGATCACCGGGAATCCGCTCCTCGGCAGCGTCGTGGTCACCACCGAGCAGGGAACGGCCATCGCTCCAACGGGCCTCTCAGCCCAGGAGAGCGTCCTGGATATCGAACTGCCGAAGACGCCAAGCGCGTGCGAACTCACGGTCCAGTTCCCGGGCATCTCCAGCTCGGAGGGCGTCACCTGCACCGCAGCCCTGCTCATTCCGGTGCTGACCGGCGACGTCAACCAGGACACCAGGGTGAACGTGCTCGACATGGCCGCCATTCGCATCGGCCTGGGGCAGCCTGTGACCGCCGCGACGTTTCGGGCGGATCTCAATGTGGACGGACGCATCAACGTCCAGGATCTGGCTATAGCCCGGTCGATGATCGGCGCCGAGTGACAACCGGGACCACGACTCCCGGTGCTCGCGGCAGGCCGGGCGCCCGTCGCACAGCCCGTGGCCACCGGCCGGTAGAGCCGGCAACCGTCGCCTGAAGGGTCACCCTCACGGCGATGAAGAGGCGGTCTGCGCATCGGGTTCATCCACCCCCGGTATGCGCACAAGCCCACCCCAGCCACCCCGGAGCCGGCCGCAGACCGGCTGGTGAGAACCGCCCAGCCCCGGGCCGCCCCGCCGGGGAAGTCCCGGCCCGCATCCAGGCGAAAGAAACCGCCCGCCGGCACCGACCCGATCCGCCCCTTCCTGCCCACCGATCGGCTTCCGTGCCGCGAGGAAGCGAGGTCCACACCTGGTCCGGGCCGGCCCCTCGCCGCCCCTCACCACCCTCAGATCCGCAGGCCTACTCTTGTGCCTTCCACCCGTAGGTCACGTACCGGCATGAGCACGTTCCGTCGGCATACAGATCGACGAGGGCATAGCCTGGTTCGCATTCCTGGTAGCCGCCCTTCCACCATCCGCCGCCGACCGCCCCGTTGCAGAAGTATGTGACTCCAAGGTAGTCAACCCGATCGACCAGGTGCAGGTGACCACTCAGGCAGACCTTCACATTCGGGTGCTTGACAAACAGATCCTTGATCTTGCGGGCGTCAATGTGCATCCATGCCCCCGGCACCTGCCAGTCGCCGGTCTTCTCGTTCTCCCCGTCCATGAACGCGGCCACAGACAGAATCGGGATGTGCGAAAGCACCAGAACCGGAACGTCCGGCTTCACCTTCGCCAAGTCGCCTTTCAACCAGGCAAACTGCTCATCGTCCAGCTTGGCGGTGTATCCCTGGTCAACCGGAAACGTGCTGTCGAGCACAATGAAGTGCCACCCTGCGCGGTCGAAACTCCGATATGGGCGACTCAACCCTAAAACCTCCATCGCCCATTTCTTGCCGTACCTGGCCTCGGAACCCGTAGTGCGGCTGTCCTTCCGGTTCAAGCCCCACACGTCGTGGTTCCCAATACAATGCTCGATCGGCAACGAGTTCTCGGCCTTCATCACCTTGGCGAACAGCTCCCACTGTACCCGCACGCGAGCTTCATCCGCGCCCAACGAGTCCATGATCATATCGCCGCCGGTCAGCACCAATTCCGGACGATCCCCCTGGCTCTGGACGTGCCGGAGGCAGGCAGCCAACCCCTCCCCGGCACGGCGCTCGGGCTGGACGTGAATGTCGGTCAAATGGGCAAGGCGGACAACTCGCTTGCGATCGGCCACAGCCGGAGATCCCTCTGAACCGGCCGCCGAGAGCAACCCGAGGCCCAGGGCAGCGGTCGCGGAGCCCGCTTTCACCACCTCACGCCTGGTCAACGAACCGCCTCCGGCGTTTCCCGTCATCGTCCACACTCCTTCATTGGCTCCGGACCACCTCGCCCAGCATCGGCAGGCCTGCCTACACTATAGGACGCCTTCGGCCAGGGCAAGGTTTAAGTGGCTCTCCCCAGGGCAGTTTCCGCCTTGTCAATTGACTCTGCGAGTCGTTGAGCAATACAATGAGTGTCGTTTCGGGTAAGTGTGGGAATCGCCGTCTGATTTGCAGGATGGGATTGCTATGAAACTTGCGTACGATTATCGGCTTGGTTTGGTGCTGGCGAGTATCGCCTTGGCCACCCTGGGATTCGGCTGTGCCCCAGGATCACCCCTTGACCCCGGCGGGAACCCGGATACCGGGCACGGCACGCCGATCGCCACAGCCATTCCGGCAGGCTCCTACAGCGGTGGCGGCCAGCTCAACAGCACATTGCTGAGCGGGGCGGAGAGCGAAACCCTGCGCACCTTCTCTCGCGCTTCGGACTCCATCTCCATGCTCGCGGCCTTCGGAGCGTCTGGTGAGATCCTGACCCCAGAGGGTCCGGCCATGGCCGTCGGCTATCAGAAGAGCCTCACCTTCCTCCTCCAGGATCCCGAGGACGGTACCAAGCTGATCGCCGAGCCGGTCACCCTGACCGTGACTTCCATTACCCCGACCGCCACCGGTCTGATCATCAACTACAGCGCCGCGATGAATACCCTTCCGCCTCAGGGCGGCAGCCAAGTCACCATCACGGGTACGCAGGCAAGCGAGACCTACATTCTGCAGCAATCAGGCGAGATCATGGTCCTGATCCAGATCCTGATGGGCGCGCCTGCGGATCAGCCGCGGCTGACCGCCATCCTGTCCGGCCAGGTCATCCTGGCCAAGTGACCGGACTGGCGACGGGATTCCTCCTTTGAGTAGACACCCAATGAGCAGGCGTTGTGACTCTTCACAACGCCTGCTCCGTTTTCTCGGGAAGAACCAGGCTCGGCTCACGCCTTCGGCTTGCCCGCGAAATGATCGATCGAACCGCGCACCAACCGACGGAACTGCTCGGCGTCACACTGCTCGATGCGCTGCAGCCAGAACTGAACCTGGTCCTCGTCGGGCCGAAGGTGGCGAATCACGACGTCCAGGCCGAGCCGGTCCACCATCGCAGGCGTGAACTGGCCCCGGCCTATCCGGACTTCGATTCTCACCGCCTGGGCATGATTGGTC
Source organism: Planctomycetota bacterium (assembly GCA_022711465.1). Lineage (GTDB taxonomy): Bacteria > Planctomycetota > Phycisphaerae > UBA1845 > PWPN01 > JAGNEZ01. The sequence continues at coordinate 396,782 of JAKLEZ010000001.1, forward strand.
ACCACTCGCCCCCAGACCCCTTTGACCCGTGGATGCTCCATCACCACCAGCACCTTCCGGCTCCAGTCTTCGACAATCACCGGCTCCACCTTCTTGAACCGCCCAAGCAGCTCCACGATCAACGTCCCGCGCCACAGGCGGGCCTGGCTCCTGGGAATGACATCCTGCGAAAGGTGCCATTGCCGGCCGTTGACCTTCCACGGCTGCCTGGAGGCGACATCGGCGGCCAGCTTGCGAACCAGCCGCTCGTAAGCCTTCACCGCCAACTTGATGAACTGCCTGCCGCCGACCGTGGCAATCTCCTTGCGGCTGTGGATCAACATGCGGATATCATCCGTGTGGGCACCGGAATGACGAACCGTGACCCGAGGCTCCCGGCCGTAGATCGGCAGTTCCTCACATTCGTCTAGCGTCCTGAGCGGCACGAGCTTGCGCACCTCCGCGGCACTGAACGCCCGGGTGGGCACGCGGAAGTTCAGATCCAGCAACCACGGGTGAGCCGTCCGGGCATGGAAGAACCACGGCGTGCCGCTGCCGGGCATCTTGATCTCCACCCGGCTGCGGTGATTCCAGTCGGTCGCCGAGAAGCGCTTTGAGCCGGCGGACTCGATCTCATCCACCACCCAATCCAGAGCCTCCCCCTCCCATCGCACCTTCTCGCCCCGATGCCCCACACGGTCACGGGTGTGCCACCGCCGGCCGTCTACCTCCCACGGCAAGTCGGCCTCCCCCACCTCCGCCAGCTCCAGGGCCGCCTCGTCGGTCACCTTCACCCGGCCCGGGTCAAACACCACGCGCTCCTCCCGAGGCACGCCCGCGAGCACATCCCTCAGCACCGCGCCGGTGTGCGAGCCCTTCACCGAGGCGATCCGTTCGGGCGGCCCCTCGGCCACGATCTCCCCGCCACCGACTCCCCCTTCCGGCCCGAGATCCACGACCCAATCGGCGGTCTTGATGACATCCAGGTTGTGCTCGATGCAAATCACCGTGTTGCCCAGATCACACAACCGGTGAAGCACGTCGAGCAGCCTCCGCAGATCGTCAAAATGCAGACCGGTAGTCGGCTCATCCAGGATGTAGAGGGTCTTGCCGGTACTGGGGCGGCCCAGTTCCGCAGCCAGCTTCACACGCTGGGCCTCGCCTCCGGACAACGTCGGGGCAGGCTGACCGAGCTCCAGATAGTCCAACCCGACATCGGCCATCGTCTGCAGCATGCGCCTGACCTTGGGGATGTTGGCGAACAACTCCAGGGCGGCGCCAATCCGCATCGACAACACGTCGGCAATGCTCTTGCCTTTGAAGCGCACGCTCAGCGTCTCGGCCTTGTAGCGGGTTCCCCCGCAGGTCTCACAGGTGATCCAGACGTCGGGCAGGAAGTGCATTTCAATCTGCCGCTGACCATTGCCCTCGCACGCTTCACACCGCCCACCCGGCCGGTTGAAGCTGAACCGGTTGACGTTGTAGCCGCGGACCTTGGCCTCCGGCAGACGGGCAAACAACTCGCGGATCAGGTCAAAAACGCCCGTGTACGTGGCCGGGTTGCTGCTCGGCGAGTTGCCGATCGGCGACTGATCGACGTTGATGACCTTATCGATGTGCTCCACGCCGACGAGTTCGTCGTGGCCGCCCGGCTCGAGGTTGGCCCGGTGAATGCGCCGGGCCAGGGCGCCGTAAAGCACGTCGTTCACCAGCGAGCTCTTCCCGCTGCCGGACACGCCCGTCACGGCAATGAAGCAGCCGAGCGGCAAGGCCACATCGACGTTGCGCAGGTTGTTGGCCCGGGCGCCGAGAACCTGGAGAGTCAGGCCGCTGCCCTGACGCCGCCGGGCGGGGATCAGAATGACATCCTTGTCCGCCAGGTACCGCCCGGTCAGCGAGCCGCTCGCCCGCTCGATCTGGAGGGGCGTCCCGGCGGCCACGATCCGCCCACCGTCCGTCCCCGCACCGGGACCGAAATCGAGCACATGATCGGCCGTCGAGATCACCTCCCGATCGTGCTCGACCATGAGCAGCGTGTTCCCCAGATCGCGCAGCCGCTTCAGAGCGACGATCAGCCGCTTGGTATCCCGGGGGTGCAGACCGATGGTCGGCTCGTCCAGGACATACAGCACGCCGGTCAGACCGCTCCCGATCTGCGAGGCCAGGCGAATACGCTGCGACTCGCCGCCGGAAAGAGTCGGCGCCGAGCGGTCCAAGGTGACGTAATCAAGCCCGACATCGACGAGGAAACGAAGCCGGTTGCGAATCTCCACCAGCACTTCGCCGGCGATCTTGCGCTGGCGGGCGTCAAGCTGAAGAGTCTCAACAAACCGCAGGGCCTCACCGAGCGGCATGCGGCAGATCTCAACGATCGTCCTGCCGCCGACGCGGGCCGCCGCAGCCTCGGGCTTCAGCCGGCCTCCGCTGCACTTCTGGCACGGAACCTCGGTCGTCAACCCGCTCAGCCTCTGCCGATACTGCCAGCTCGAACGCGTGGCTTCGTCAATCGCAGGATAGAAACCCTTCCACTGAAAACGAAGACCATCACCCCGATCCAGCCAATGCCCCCCCGTTCCGTACAAGAGACCGTGCCGGGCCGGCTCCGGAAGCTCCGACCAGGCCGTGTCCAGGCCGATGCCCAGATGGCCCGCCACCATACCCACCAGCCGGCTCAGCTCCGGGTTGTCGCCAAGCCTCTCCCAGCCGGTGATCGCTCCGCCTCGAATCGACTCGCGCGGACGAGCCACGATCATGCTGACCGAGGCCCCTTGCTGTGTGCCCAGCCCTTCGCAGGTTTCGCACCAGCCGATCCGCGTGTTGAACGAGAAGTGATGCGGGGTAAGCTCCTCGTACGCCGTTCCGCACTCCGTGCAGGACCGCCTCTGGGAGAAACGCAGCTCCTCCTCGTTCTCGTCGGTGGTCAGCAGGCACCAGCCGTTTCCGAGCGACAGAGCCATCTCGATGCTCTCGGCGATTCGCCCCCGCTGGTTCGCACGGATGACCAGGCGATCCACAACCAGTTCGATGACATGCCGCATCCGTCGGTCGATCGCCGGGGGCTTGTCGAGTTCATATACCTGCCCATCGACCCGGACGCGGGCGAAGCCGTTGGCCCGCTCTCGGGCGAAAAGGGCCCGGTAGTCCTCGTTGCCGCTTCGCTCGATCGGAGCAAGCAGGAGAGCTCGCGTGCCCTCCGGCAAGACCATGACCCGGTCCACGATCTCATCACTGGTCTGGGTGCCGACGGGCACGTCGCACCTGGGACAGTACGGCGTGCCGATCCGCGACCAGAGGACGCGAAGATAGTCATACACTTCCGTCACCGTGCCGACCGTCGAGCGCGGCGAACGGCTGGTAGACTTCTGCTCAATGCTGATCGCCGGGGACAGACCCTGCACGTGCTCAACCTTGGGCTTGGCCACCTGGCCGAGAAACTGCCGTGCGTACGCACTCAGCGACTCGACGTACCGGCGCTGCCCCTCGGCGAACACCGTGTCCATCGCGAAGCTGCTCTTGCCGCTGCCGGAAACCCCGCTGCAGACGGTCATGCGACCCCGTGGGAATCGAACCGTCAGGTCCTTGAGGTTGTGCTGACGAGCGCCGACAACCAGGACTTCCGTGAGTTCACCCGCTCCTCCCCCCACCTTGCCGGAGCTCACCGCGGAGTCACCCCTGACCGCTCCTTCGGCCCGGACCGACGACCGCGCTCCGGGCACCCGATCCCCAAGCACCCCCCGCAGCGCTGCGCCGGTGTGGGAAGACTCGTGAGCCGCCACCTGCTCGGGCGTGCCCGCAGCCACGATGTAACCGCCCGCCCCGCCACCTTCCGGCCCCAGATCGATGATCCAGTCGGCGGTCTTGAGGACGTCCAGGTTGTGCTCGATCACGACCACCGTGTTGCCCGCATCCACGAAACCGTGAAGCACTTCGAGCAGTTTGCGGATGTCCTCGAAGTGCAGGCCGGTCGTCGGCTCATCCAGAAGATACAACGTGCGGCCGGTGCTGCGCTTGACCAGCTCGCGGGCCAGCTTGACCCGCTGGGCCTCACCGCCCGACAGGGTGGTCGCCGACTGGCCAAGCTTGATGTAGTCCATGCCGACCTCGTGCAGCGTTCTCAGCATGGCCTCGATCCGCGGGATGTTCGCGAAATGCTCCAGGGCCTGCTGCACGTCCATCTCCAGCACGTCCGAGATGCTCTTGCCGCGGTACAGGATCTGGAGCGTCTCACGGCTGAATCGATGACCGTTGCACACCGGGCAGGTCACCCAGATGTCCGCAAGGAACTCCATGTCCAGCCGGTTCGAGCCGTTGCCCTCGCAGGCTTCGCATCGTCCGCCGCCCGTCCTGCCCGTGGGCACGTTGAAGCTGAACCGGCCGGGCTTGTAGCCGCGAACCTTCGCATCCGGCAGGCGGGCGTACAGGTCACGGATCAGATCGAATACCTTGATGTACGTGGCCGGATTGCTCCGCGGTGTACGCCCGATGGGCTTCTGGTCGATGTCGATGACCTTGTCGAGATAATCCAGACCTTCGATCGAGTCGTACGCCCCCGGCGAGACGTTCTCGGCGCCGTTCAGATCCCGGGCCAGTACCTCCCGCAGGATGTCCACGATGAGCGAGCTCTTTCCACTCCCGGAAACGCCGGTGACGCAGATGAACCGGGCCAGCGGAAAGTGAACGTCGATGTTCTTCAGGTTGTTGTGCCGGGCGCCGCGCAGGCTCAGCCATCGCTGCCGGCCGGCAGCAGCCCTCGCCCTCCGCCCTGAAGTCTCGACCTTCGCTGTCTTCACGCCCCAGCCTCGCGAGCCAACACGCCGATCAGGCCGCCTGCCTCGCTCATGACTTCGCCTTCCCTGATTTCACCGGAAGGGTGCTGACGTCGACCGGCCGTCGGTGCTGCGGTACTTCAATCCGCCTCCTGCCCGCCAGGTAGGCCCCGGTCACCGAGTCACCGGTCGCCGCGATCTCATCGATCGTGCCGACAGCCACCACATGTCCGCCGCGGATCCCCGGCCCCGGGCCGAAATCGACGATCAGATCCGCCGCCCGCATCGTCTCCTCGTCGTGCTCCACCACCACCACCGTGTTGCCCATGTCCCGAAGCCGCATCAGGCTCGCCAGGAGCTGCTTGTTGTCCCGCGGATGAAGACCGATCGAAGGCTCGTCCAGCACATATAGCACCCCGACCAGGCCGCAGCCGATCTGCCCGGCCAGCCGGATTCGCTGCGACTCGCCGCCCGACAGGCTCGGCGCCGGCCGGTCCAGCGTGAGATAGTCCAGGCCGACATTCGACAGGAACTCCAGCCGGGCGCGAACCTCCTTCAGGACCTCCGAAGCGATGAACGCCTGGGTCGCGTTCAGTTGCAGGCCGTCCAGGAACTGCCGCGCCTCCTTGATCGACAGAGCACAGAACCCGGGCAGGCTGAGTTCGCCTACCCGCACCGCCCGAGCCTGCTCGTTGAGCCGCCCGCCGTCGCATGCCTCACACTCGCGAAGCCGCATGAACTGTTCGTAGTAGGTCCGGACGAAATCGGCTTTGCTCTGACGATACTTGGCGTTCAATTCCGCGATCACGCCCTCGTAAGTCCCCCCGTGCTTCCACCGCCGGCTGCCATAACCCCACTCAAAGGTGATGTGCTCCTCGCCGGTACCGTACAGCAGCGCATCCCGCGCCCTCTGCGGGAGCTTGTTCCACGGCAAACGGATGTCGAAGCCGACGTGGCGAGCCACGCCCGCGTAGATATGCCGCCGCCAGCGACCCGGCGCGGTCCGCATGGGGGCAACGCACGGGGCGAAGAACGGCAGGCTCGAGTCCGGCACCAGCAGCTCCGGGTCAAAATCGTAACTCGTCCCCATGCCGTCGCACGCCAGGCACATCCCGATCGGCGAGTTGAAGCTGAACAATTGCGGCGACGGCGGGTCGAACCCGATCCCGCACTCGGCACAGGCATATTGCGACGAGAGCAGCAGGTCGCCCGTCGCACCACCTCTGCGCGAAACGGTTCCGACGCCGCCCGGTTTCGAAGCCGATTCGTCGGCCGGGGCCACAATCAAGGTCCCCCCCCCTACCTGCAAAGCACTCTCCACCGCTTCGGCGACCCGGGCACGGGCCCCTTCACGCAGCGTCAACCGGTCAACGACGACTTCGATGTCGTGCCGGTTGTGGCGGCCAAGCTTCGGCGCCTGGTCCAGATGCGCAACCACCCCGTCAATCCGGGCCCGCACGTATCCGCGCCGACGCAGATCCTCGATCAATTCGACATGCTCGCCCTTCTGACCGCGAATCACCGGAGCCAGAATGAGCACCTGGGCATCGGCCGGCAGAAGCAAGATGCGGGCCACGATGGACTCGGCGGTCTGGGCCGTAATCGGGCGGTCACACTTCGGACAGTGCTGCAGGCCGACTCGGGCGTACAGCACGCGAAGAAAATCGTATATCCCGGTCACCGTGCCCACGGTGCTGCGCGGATTCCAGCCCGTGGCTTTCTGCTGGATGGCCACGGCAGGACTCAACCCGGTGATCTGGTCCACGTCCGGCTTGGCCAGCGTCCCCAGGAACTGACGGGCGTAAGCACTGAGCGACTCGATGTAACGCCGCTGCCCCTCGGCGTAGAGCGTGTCGAACGCCAGGCTGCTCTTGCCGCTGCCGGACACGCCGGTGAAGCAGATCAGGCAGTTGCGCGGCAGTTCCAGCCCCACGCTTCGCAGGTTGTGCTCGCGAGCTCCACGGATCGTGATCACCGGCGCGTCCATAGGCGTTCCAGGTCGGCTCTCCAGCAGCCGGTGGCGGCCGCGGCGAGCAGCCCCGTATTGTACCTGCTCGTAACCCCTTGACAAATCGAGAACTTGCGCCAAGCCGCCCTCCGAAGCGCCGGTCGCTAACTTTCCTCAACGATCCAATGTCTGATAGGATGAACCGACGGCGCGGTTCACCGAATGCCAAGGAGTGTCCTCTGAACCGTAAGTCACGCCGCAAGGGAAGTTACGAAATGCACCGGCTACTCACCCGCCTTTTCAGAGCCATGATGGTCCTTTCCATGGCCGCCCTGCCTGCATACACCATCGACTGCGATCACGAGGACGGCGAACTGGAAATCGACATCGACCATCACGGCTGCCACGACTACTGCGACGACGACAGCTGGTACTGGTGGACCGACGTCTACGGCTGGTAGGCGAGGCCTCCGACCCCTCAGAACCGCCGCTGACGGTCGACCAGAAACTGGATCAGGGCCCGATCGAACGACATGGACGTATCCACCTGAACGAAGTCCGAACGCATGGCGGCCAGCTCCCGCCGGTACCGGTCGGACAGCTCGCGAAGGGCCTCCAGGTAGGCCGTCCGAACGGCCTCCGGCTGAACCGTCAGCTTCTGACCGGTCTCCGGGTCCTCAAACGTACGCATGCCCGTGAACGGAAAGTGCGTTTCGGTCCAGTCGAGCACGTGGAACAGGATGATGTCGTGCCCGCGGAACCGCAAGTGATGCAGGGCGTCAAGGGTCTCATCCGCATCGGCCAGCAGATCGCTCAGCAGAATCATGAGCCCCTTGCGCCGAACGCGGCGGGCAATGTCGTGCAGGGCGGTGGCCAGTCCCTTGTCGGTCCGATCGGCCACCGGCTTCACCCCCGCCAGTTCGCTGATGATCCGCAACAGGTGAGAGCGTCTGCTGCGTGCCGGCAGGAATGAGCGCACCCGATTGTCGAACCGGGCGAAACCGACCGCGTCCTGCTGGTTGACCATCATGTAGCCCAGCGCCGCCGCCAGGCAGATGGAGTAGTCCAGCTTGCTCAGCCGCCCTTCGCGAGCCGCCTCTTTCGCCCCTGGGTAGGCCATGCTCGAAGAAGTATCCACCAGCAGATAGCCCTCCAGATTGGTCTCGGCGTCATACTTCTTGATGAAGAACCGGTCGGTCTTGGCGAAAACCGCCCAGTCGATCAGCCGGAGATCGTCGCCCTGCTCGTACTTGCGGTGCTCGGAAAACTCGACCGAAAAACCCTGGAACGGCGAACCGTGCAGGCCGGTCAGGAATCCCTCGACGATGAACCGGGCCCGCAGGTCCAGCCGGGACACCTGGGCAATCACTTCCGGACGCAAGTACCGCGTGGCGTTCATCCGCGAGCTTTCAACAGTCGGTGGCCGGCGATCAGCATGCGACACCGGTCAGCCTGCGACACCGGGCACTCGGCAAGCTCAATCCAGCCATGCCTCACCGCTCATTATCCTCCGTTGGACCGCCCATATCCACTTTCGTACAATGCCGGCATGAGGATTCTCCTGAGTAACGACGACGGCATCCTGGCCCCGGGCCTGGCTGCCTTGTGGAACGAGCTGCGGTCGTTGGGCGAGGTCGCGGTGGTGGCACCCTCCTCGCCGCAGTCCGCGGCCGCCCACGGCATCACCGTCCATGGACCGATCGTGGTTCAGCGGGTGCATGTCCAGGACGCGTTCGTGGGCTACAGCGTATCCGGCCGGCCGGCGGATTGCGTCAAACTGGCCGTCACCGAGCTCCTCGACCGCAAGCCGGATCTGGTCGTCAGCGGCATCAACGATGGGGCAAACGTCAGCATCAACATCCTCTACTCCGGCACCGTGGCCGCCGCAGCCGAGGGAGCGCTGCTGGGTTGTCCGGCTATCGCGGTCTCCATGCGCCAGGGCCAGGAACGCGATTTCTCGCGAGCGGCCCGGCTCGCCCTGCCCATCATCCGCCGACTCCTCGACAACGGGCTGGCACCGGGACAGCTGATCAACGTCAACCTGCCCGACCTCACGCCCGGCGACCCGAAGGGCATCCGCGTCGTCCCGCAGGCAACGCGCACCTTTCGCGACCGCTTCACCCGCCACACCGGCCCCGACCAGTTGGATTACTACTGGCTCAGCGGCGGGGACTTCGACTTCACCGAGAAGCACGAAGCGGAAGGCGACCTCGATGCGGTCGACAACGGATACATCGCCATCACACCACTCCAGTTCGATCTGACCGAGTACGACCTGATGCGGCATCTCGCGACACTGAAGTGGGAGCAGGACGCGGCCGAGCCACGTCCCGCTGACGGCCAGCGGCAGACGGCGGGCCAGACACCGATCGTCAATCGCTGACCAACGGGAGTCGACTGTCCCATCCCGGGCGTTGAGAGGAGAGCCGAGACCCGGCCCCGGTTGCCGCAACCCACTTGTCACCGGTTCGAACCGGTTGCCCCGCGGGGCAAATGCCGCTATGGTACGCGGGATGGGGTCGCTCAATACCATCATCGAATTCGAAGGGCCGGTCGTCGATGTTCGTCGCCGCTGGTGGGCAGCCCACAAAGCGGCCGCAGCGGCCATCGGCCTCGATGGCCCGCCGGAAGACGAGTTCTGGCGCCTGGTGCGCAAGGGCTCGCCCGACGGCATGATCATGCGGCATGCTCGGCCGCACCAACTGCTCGAATACACCCGCATCCGGACCGAGCAGCAGGACAGCACCGCCCTGATGGCCCTGGATGAGCCCCAGCCCGCCCTGAAGGAGAACCTCCGCGTCCTCAAACAGCTGGGAACCTGCCGCCTGATCACCACCTGCCGCAACCAGGAGGGCATCAACGCGACGCTGGACCGCCTCGATGTCTGGATGTGTTTCGAGCGCCGCATCATCCTGCCCGAAGATCGCAACCGACGACTGTCTCTGCTCAGGGAACTGGCCGCCGGATACCCCTCGACCCTGGCGATCGTCGGCTCCGTACCGGTCGCTTTGGCCGCCGCCAATGCGGGTTGCCGATGCGTCGGCCTCAAGGAAGGCCTGGCCTACCCGAACAACCTCCGCCAGGTCGGTGTTGACGCGTTCTTCGACACGCTCGACGCGCTCACCGACGCGGTCATCTCGCGGCACGCTGATCTCCAGCGCATCGGCTTGCACTTCTGACATACTCGCCTGCGGCGACCGGGCCGCTCGTTGCCCAGCTTAACACCGACCGTCGCGGTACTCCGCGGGGTCTGAACACCAGGCATCCAACCGGGCGTTCTCGGTGCCAAGTCGGCGCCGGGCACCCGCCATCCGTTGACGCCCACCGCTCGATGCGGCTGTTCGCCAACCGCTTGATTCTGGGCAGTCCGGTCGGTATACCCATGTCCGAACCGGGTCCGCGCCGACCCGAAGCGGACATGATGTCACAAGATCCTACCCATCGGTTTGCGAAAGGAGATGGAGACAATGGCCAAGGCCTGCAACGTCGCCCTGATCGGTCAGGGATTCATGGGACGGACGCACAGCAACGCATATCTGAAGGTCAGCAAGTTCTTCAACGATCTGCCGCTCAACCCGGTCATGCACATGGTGTTTGGCATGCCGGAGGAGAAGCCCGAGGTTTTCGCCCTGCGGTGGGGCTGGAAGAACTTCACGACCAATTGGAAGGAAGCCATCGCCGACCCGGACGTGAACTACGTTGACGTCGTGACCCCGAACTACATGCACAAGGAACCGGCGATGGCCGCCTTGGCCGCCAAGAAGCCGGTGGCCTCGGAGAAGCCGATCGCCGGTACGCTGGCCGACGCCCGGGAGATGGTTGAAGCCGCCAAGAAGGCCAAGGTGAGGACTTTCGTCTGGTACAACTACCGCCGGTGCCCGGCGGTGGCGTTGGCTCATCAACTGGTGAAGGAAGGCCGGCTCGGGCAGATCTACCACGTTCGAGCGATCTACCTGCAGGACTGGGGGGGCCCGGAGACGCCGCTGCTCTGGCGGTTCAAGAAGGAGTTGGCCGGCAGCGGTGCCCACGGCGACCTGAACGCCCACATCGTGGACATGTCCCGCTTCATCACCGGCGACGAGATCGTTGAGGTCAGCGGCGCGATTGCCGAGACGTTCATCAAGGAGCGGGTGATTCCGTCGCAGGGCTCGGCCGGGGGTATCGCCGCGGGGGCGAAGGGCGGGGTGAAGAAGGGCAAGTCCACAGTCGATGACGCGGTTCTGTTCCTGGCCCGGTTCAAGAAGGGTGCGGTTGCCAGCTTTGAAGCCACGCGCCTGGCCACCGGCTGCAAGAACCAGAACGGGATTGAGGTTCACGGTGACAAGGGCGCCATCCGATTCCGCTTCGAGGACATGAACTACCTGGAGTTCTACGACAACACGCTGGAGAAGAAGCTCCAAGGCTGGAACAAGATCATGTGTACCTCTGGCGGGAACCATCCTTACGTCGGAAACTGGTGGCCGGATGCTCACATCATCGGTTACGAACACGGCTTTGTGAACCAGGCGGCGGACATCATGCGGGTTCTGGGCGGCCAGCAGCCGGTTGTTCCCATTCCCGACTTCGCTGACGCCTACGAGACCCAGCGCGTTCTCGAGGCCGCCCTCCTGTCCGCCGAGAACCGCTGCGCGGTCAAGATGAGCGAAGTAAAGTAAAAGCCTATCCCGTCAGGTGTGGGACCGGCATTTTGCCGGTCAAGTGACAGGCTGAAGGCCTGTCCCACACCCCCAAGTGAGATGGGCTCTGGGCTGCGAACTGCGGGCGAAGCCTGAAGGCGATCTCGCCTGAACTCGCATCCTGAATCCCGAACACGGCCGGGCCGTCCCGCAAAGACGCCCGGCCGTTTCCATGCACCCCCCTCGCGACAACGGGCCCACGCACGTTCCTCTCGCCTGGTTCGCGGTTTCTGTGGCTCGATCGTCAGCCTCTTCGTCCGCGCGATTTGCGTGCCCTGTTCGCTCGGCTGGCGCCCCAGCGTCTGCCAGCGTCCCCCACCGATCCGACCGTGCCCACAACGCCGCTCCTCAAGGACCTGCGCCGTACGGAGGGAGCGTGGCTTGGCCCACACGAGTCCGCCATCTTTCAAGACTGCGTCGGAAGCGAGCCTCAGCCATTGAATCGCTGACTCCGGCCGTCGATTCTGCGGTTCGGCGGCCACGACGGTTGACGAGGAGACTGCCAAGTGCGAACAGGATCGTCGTTGTCGGCTCAGGCAAGTGCGCGATCCATCCCTCAATTTGCCCCTGAGGATTCGCACCCTGCCCGACGATGGTCAATCCATCCGCCGAAACACCTGTCGCTCGCCCCAATGCCCAACCGGTCAGGTTGAATCCCAGGTCGTCGACCAGGACAGACCGGAGCGTTCGCAAACCACGCGACTCATCCCATATCGTGGCTTCCTCGCCGACTGCGACGTTGCTCTTACCAACGATCACGCTGCCATCTGCGGAGACAGCGCATGCGTAACTCGAGTTCAGTCCGAAGGGCACACAACCGAGTGGCTCCATGACTCCGTCCCGCCAACGAAACGCCATGTTACCACTCGGTGACGTGCTGCTACTCACCCCAACGACCGTCGACCCGTCCGCCGAGATGGCAGAGGCTTGACTGTATTTGTCGAGCCCCGCAAGCGATCCAAGCCTCGTCGTAGTACCATCCACCCAACGAAATGCTTCGGGGTACTGCCCAGCCCGACTCCAGCCTGTGACCGCCCTTCCATCGCCCGATACGCCCGTCGCACTGCTCTCAAAGACGCCACCGGGCAGATCACCGAGGCCAGACATCACACCGTCTTGCCAACGGAAGGCTTCCGGGCCAAATCGTGAGAAAGCCTGGCCGACAACGACCTTTCCATCAGCACTAACGCCACTCGCGCTGCTCTCGCCCACGGCTGAGAGGTTACCCAGACTCTGCAAAGCGCCGCCTTCCCACCGAAAGGCCCGATGCCCATCGGGAGACTGACCGACGCCGACGACAACGGAGCCATCGGCCGAGACGCCATAGGCCTCGGAATGGAAAGTACTGCCCGGCAAATCACCCAGGCCAATCATGACGCCGTCCCGCCAGCGAAATGCCTGCCAACCCTGGTCGGACATGCTAAGTCCTACGACAGTCGTTCCATCGGCCGAAACAGCGTTGGCGTCACTCCAGAAGAATCCCCCAGAAAGATCGCCGACCCCTTGAAACGAAGGTGACTTGGCGATAGACATCTGAGTCACTGAAGCGAACAACGTCATGAGAAGGAAAACCGCGGCAACCGTGCGAGTATTCCGATTCACAGACCCCCTCCGATCTTGGTCCGATGGTCGCGCATGGCCCCGAGGCCCAAAGCCAATACCTGGCTCGAAAGCACGCGCCGCGACAAGGGTTCATCGTAGCAGATGGAGGTTCTGCTTTCCAGCCACCCCCCCCCGCGTATTGAACCACTCACCTGCGAATCGTAATCAGGAACCCAGCGACAACAGGAGGAGGTGGTCCGATGAACCCTTTTCGGTATCTTGCCTTTCTCTTCGGTTCCGACGTTGCACTATTGGAGGTTTAGTTCAACGAACCCATTGAGCGATCAGAGCGGTCGGCGGTCAGCAGTGAGCTAGCCGTTGGCCAGGGGGGAAAGCGCTGACCTTTGAGCCTCTCCCCGCAGCTTCCATGAGGCAGCGAAGCCGCCTGAATCAGTACCGGCGAGACGCCGGCGCAACGAGCCGCCCTCCGCTGAGGACTCGTGGTCAGTCGCGTCCGTTGACCTGGTAGGCCCCGCGCCAGTCGTTGAGGCGAATGCGGCAGAGGTCGCGGAGCATGCGGCTGCCGTCGCGGATGAGGGAAACGCGGCTGTCGTGCACGTGGTTCCAGCGAACCGGGAGTTCGACGACTCGGAGGCCGAATTTGGCCGCCAGGTAGAGCAGTTCGACGTCGAAGGCGAATCGCTCGACGCGCTGGAGGGCGAAGATTGGGGCGATGGCCGTTCGGCGGAAGGCTTTGAAGCCGCACTGGGTGTCGCCCAGGTCGAGTCGGGTGATCCAGCGTACCATGCGGTTGAACAACCGCCCCGAACCGCGCCGGAGGCGGCTTTGGGGCGTACCGATCATCGACGGATCCACTGCCCGGGAGCCGATGGCGACGTCACAGGCACCCTCCTCGATGGGGCGGATGAGGTGTAGGGCTTCGGACATGGGAGCGGACAAGTCTGCGTCGGTGAAAAGGACGATCTCGCCGCGGGCGTGTTTGAAGCCGGTGTGGACGGCCGCCCCCTTGCCGCGGTTGGTCCCCTGTCGGATGAGTGTCACGGGCGGGTCCTGGGGAAGGAGTCGCGAGCGGGAAGCCTCGACCAGATCTGCGGTCTTGTCTGTGGAGCCGTCGTCCACGACGACGACGTCGACGGACTGGCCATACGACCGGGCGAACCTGAGGATCTCACCCAGCGATGATTCAATGCAATCGGCCTCGTTGTAGGCCGGCACAATAATGGACAACGACTCGTTCATCGCCGCGAGAGGATCCCAACCATCATCAGCAGACCGATGCAGCTCAGCGAGGCGATCAGCCCGTGTCGGAAGCTCGCCGGCTCGAACCGGAACGTCACCTGGTGCTCCCCCGCGGGCACGGAGACGCCGCGGAAGATCCCGTTGACCTTCCACAACTCGGCCGGGCTGCCGTCCAGGTAGACGTTCCAGCCGGGATAGTGGACGTCACACCATACCAGCATCTGTCGGCGGTTCAAGGAGACCCTGGCGGCAACGGAGGAGAAGCCGTAGTGTTCGATCGTCACGGTGGTGCTGCGGGCCTCACCCGGCTCGGCCAGGGCTTTTGCGCGGTCGGCCGGTGCTTCCACCACTGCGGTTCGAGCGAGATCCAGTTGGCCGCTCTTGAGGCGAGCCAAAGCCTCACCGAGGGAGTTTACCGCTTCGACCCGATCCACGAGGAACGCGCGTGGAAGCTCCTTTTCGGGGCGAACGCGATAGAGCTTGACGTTGCCGGGCAGCGGCACCTCCTGCCAGTCTGGATGCTCGAACGGCTTAGCCGACATGAGGTAGCGAATCCCGAGCAGCGGCAGCAGGGGTGAGTCGAGGGCTTTTTTCCGCTCGATGGTCATGATGATGTTGTACATCAGCAGGTTCTGCGGTTCGATGGCGTTCATGAAATCCGCGAAGTCGGTGAGGATGATCGAGTCATAGCCCCCATAGTCCTGGAGGCCGTAGAGGCCCGGCTGGTTGGCGTAGAAGACCTTCTCGGGGCCGTAGCGACCGATGCGGAACAATCCCTTATCTTCCTGCATGTGCTGGATCGAGGCTGGGAAGCGGCCGAGGACGGCTGGATCCGCGTGGGTATTGAAGGAGAAGCTGGCCTGTCCCAGGTCGAGGGCCACCAGGGACAGGGCCGCCAGGGAGACGGCCGCGGCGGGGCGTGGCCTCCGCGACTGCCACCAGGCCATGGCCAGCATGGTCGTCGCGATGAGCATGAGCGTTCCGAGCCGCCAGCCGTTCAGCCACAACAGGCCGGCGAGATCGGCGGGGTTCTTGAACACACCCCGGGCTCGGGTATCGGCGGTCAAGAGGGCGGAGGCCAGCGACTCCATAGGTTCCGGTAGGAAGAACAAGGCGCTTGTCCCGGCGAAGACGGCCACTCCGAACACCCCGAGGAGCGTGGCCACTCCGCGGCGAGGCTTTCCGGTCGCGGCTACGAGCCGGTCGTACCAGTACTGGGCCCCGGTCGCGGCCAGGTAGGTTCCCGCGAAGACCGCCAAGAGGAGCCAGCGGTACGGCGTGCGTACCTGATCGGAGCCGGGAACGAGGTGGAAGAACGCCCTGTAGGCGGGCGTCACCAGGGCGAACGCCAGGGCCAGAGCGATCAACAGGCAGAAGAAGAGTCGCTCCCGAGCGGGCACCCAGAGCCCCAGCAGGGCAAACGCGAATGGAATCACGCCGAAATACCAGCCTGACTCCACGTAGTTCTTCGGCCCGAAGTAGTGGAAGTCATCGCCCGCGGCGCTTCTGATCGGATGCCAGGCGTGATTGCGCAGATCCAAGGACTCGTGCCTGGCCGGATTGCCGAACGCGTCGGGCACGATCAGGGTGAGCAGTTCGCGGGGCCACAATGCACTGGCCCTGGCGGTCTCCCAGCTTCCCTGGCCCGCCCGAACGTTGCGTTTCATCACTTCGAGGAAGGGCAGGATCTGCGGAGCGGATATGACGGTGGCCATGAAGGCGACCGCGGCCACCTTACCCAGGAAGATGCCGCACCTGGAGGCCGACCGATGCCGTGTCGCCAGGCGAACGCCGGCCACCGCGGTGAAGAGTGCGCAGGCCGCGAAGGAGTAGAATGCGATTTCGAAGAAGCCCGACAGGATGGGCAGGGCGAAGAGCAGTGAGCCGAGGAACAGGCCGCGGAGTCTGCTGGCGGCCGGCTTCGGCTCGGCCATCACGTCGATCCACAGGAGCATGAGTGGGAGCCAGATGATGGAGCCGAGGAGCATGGGCCAGAGCACGCGTACGGTCAGGAATCCGCCCATCGCGAAGGTGACCCCGCCGACTGCGGCCCCGAATTCTCCGGCCCCGAAGCGGCGGAAGAGCAGGTAGGTGAAGACTCCCCCGAGGAGCAGATGGAGCCAGGTGAAGAGGGCGTAGGCGTAGAGCAGGGGGGCGAACCAGGACACGGCCCAGAAGATCGCGTTCAACGGGTAGAACGTCGACGCCTGCCCGGTGGTGTAGATGGGGTGACCGCAGAAGCTAGCCGGGTTCCAGAGGGGCAGTTCGCCGGCGGCCAGGCTTCGCCGCTGGAACTCCTTCCAGGCGAGGTTCTCGTTCACCATATCGCCGATCAGCGGGTTATGGACGGGCCCCGAGGCAGCCGGCTGGTGAGGCGGATTGTGGGCCACGATATCGAGCGGCATGAGGACTCTGCCGCCGAAGATCGACGGCCCCAGCCAGATCGCGAGGGCGAGAGCCAGGAATAGCGCGAAACGCGGCGTTGTCCACTTCAAGCGAGGCCACCTTGCGGCGAACCGACCCTCCCACGGGCGGACCCGTGGCTCCATACCTGCGGGCATTCTAATGGGGTCGCGCTGGAGATGCACGCGACGTGCTGTTATCAGACCGTCCGTCAACCTCCGGCCGCCGACCCTGGCCTTTGGCCAAGCTCCATGGACGGCTCATTCCGGGAGTTGAAGCGGTGATCCGATCGTGCCGATGTCGACAGAAGGGCCGACGTGGTCTGATCGATCATGGACTGTTCTGACGAGCAGAAGCGATGCCAGAGAAACTACACACCTTTTTACTGGACGAGTCCCGCGGGGACCTGGAGTCTTTCCGGAAACCGTTCGATGATCAGGAGCAGCTTCAGGTAGTGGGTCTGTGCACTCGCCTACGGGAACTCCAGCCGCACATCCAGTGCTCGCGCATTGACGTGATGATCGTGAATCTGGACACCCCCGACGAGAAGACCGGTCCGGCGGCGGTGCAGCGTATCGCCGAGCTGAATCCCCGATGCGGCATCATCGGCGTCAGCAAGAACAGGCAGTCGGATGCCATCATCTCCGCGATGCGTTCGGGGTGCTGGCGGTTTGTGCACTGGCCGATTGACCCGACTGATCTGGCCGCCGCTCTAGACCACATCCGGCGAATCCGCATGCCGCAGCGCGAGACCTGCCAGTACGTCTGCGTGATGGCATCGGCCGGAGGCGCCGGGGCGACGACGCTGGCCACGAACCTTGCGGTTGAACTGGCAGCCGTGGTTGAGGACCGCTGTGCCCTGATCGACCTTGACCTCGAGTTCCCGGAAGTCGCCGCCGCCTACGACTTCCGACCCTCGCACAGCATCATGGACCTTCTGGGGAGCGACGCCGAGGTTGACCGAATGCTCATCGAACAGGCCATGGAGCACCTGCAGTGCAACGTATCAATCCTGGCCGGCTCGGAGGGTATTGGCAACCCGTGGGACACCTCCCCGGAGCGGATTCAGAGTCTGCTTCGGGTGGTGAGCGATATGTTTCCATTCGCGGTCCTGAACATGCCGCGCACGCTTTCGCCGCTGGCCGCGGAAGCCCTGGCCGTCGCCCATCGGGTGTTCATTGTCAGCCAGCTTTCCGTTCCCCATCTCCGTAACGCCCTGTTCATGCACGACAAGTTGGTCGAGATGAGCATTCCGAAGGACGCGATCGACCTGGTTCTGAATCGCTGCGACTCCGCTTTCGAGCGGATCACCATCGAGGATGTGGAGGCCAAGCTCGGGCGGCCGGTGTACGCCCGCATTCCCAACGACTACAAGAACGTCTGCGCCGCCCGGGACCACGGGCGAATGCTCATGGCCCACTGCCCCACCAGTAGGGCGCGTCATGCGATCGTGGACATCGCGAAGCGTCTGGTTCGCGAGCAGATCGGCGAGCCCTCGGTCAAACCAGACGGTGGCTCGAGGCTTGGTTCGCTGCTCGGCCTGTTCCGCAAGCCGCGTGAGACGGCTCCGCAACGGAGCGAGGAGTGCAGCTGCCTGTGATGGGCCGGCGCTGACTGGCACCGAAATTTCAGCCTGACTGCGAGGGCTCATGAGGCCCGGGCCCGGTGTCCCGGCTCTCATGACGTTTGCCTCTTCGCGGGTATGGACTAGCCATCCGGCCAGGGCGGGCTCGTCGGCCGCGTCCCACCGGGCATATCACAACCCGGGCTCATCCTGATGCCGCTCAAGGTGTCACGGACCCCCCCCATCTCGCCGGTCCGGGAAAGCGCTTGTCTTGGGGGTAAGAAACTGTATACTGGCAGAATGGTACCCGAGCGAAGTGTTTCGGGCATGACTGGGGGCGTTGGCCTGGCAGAGGAAGGGAGCTTTTCCCGCAGGGCCGCATCCCACCCAAAAGCGAGAGGCATGGGTGTTTCCGAACCATGAGCTTCGCTCCGCAGGGTGACGAGTTCGCCGGTGAGCCTGGCCGGGTGGAATCGCCAACCTGACCATTCGTATCTGAGAAGATTCGTCGACCGGCCTCCCGGGACAAGCCCGGAAGTTGAGGGGGAGGTCGCCTGAGCCCGCCGGAAATGGAGGAGAAACGCCATGCGATGTGGAATCCGCTCTCTGTCACTGTTCGCGTCAGGACTTGCTCTGCTGCTGGTTGCACTGCCCGGTGTTGCCCAGGCCGCGGACTGCAACGGCAACGGCATTGACGATCATCTTGACCTGCAGTCGTCCGGCTTCGGCCTTGCCGCGGCCGTCAACTACGCGGCTGGCGACTATGCCAAGCACGTCGTCGCGGCCGACCTTGACGGGGACGGCGACCTCGACCTCGCGGTGGTCAATCAGGAAGCTAACACCGTCAGCGTCCTGAAGAACAACGGGAACGGGACCTATGCGGCGAGGGTGAATTACGCCGTAGGCGACACGCCGGTCTGGATTGTTGCCGCGAAGCTGGACGGGGACGCCGACATTGATCTGGCTGTGGCGAACAACGTGTCCGACAACGTGTCGATCCTCAAGAACAACGGCAATGCCACGTTTGCGGCCGCGGTGCACTACCCCGTCGGGGACGCCCCGACGTCGCGCGGCCCGGCGACAGCGGTTGCCGCGGCTGAGCTCGACCTCGATGGGGATGTCGATCTGGTGGTGACCGTCGCCGGTATCACAGGTCATTACGTTTCGATCCTGAGGAACAATGGGAATGCCGTCTTTGCGGCCCCGGAAAACACTTATGTGGCGGGCATGCCCGATTCGCTGGTGGTCACCGATCTGGACGGCGACGGCGACCCGGACGTGGCCGCGACCACGGGCTCTTACAACAAGGTGGCGGTGCTCAAGCACAACGGAATCGATTCGTTCTCATGGCCGGTATACTATTCCTGCCCCGGCGGCTGGCGAGTCACGGCCGGCGACCTGGACCAAGATGGGGACAAGGACCTGGCGGTCACGGGGTATTGGACTGACAGGTTGTCCATCCTCCTGAACAGCGGTACAGGTTCCTTCGGGGCACCCATCGACTACACGACCGGCGAAGGCCCGGACATGCCCGCTGTCGCGGACTTCGACGCTGACGGCGACCTGGATTTGGCCGTGCCCACCTCGGTCGACGGTGAAGTATCGATCTTCCGGAACAACGGTGATGGCACCTTGGCCGCCCCGGTGGACTATGCGGTCGGGACCACGCCGTCCTGTGCGACGGCCGCGGACCTCGACGGGGACGGGATCCCCGACCTGGCGGTTACCAATGCGGGATCGGACAACGTGTCCGTGCTCATCAACCAGACGCAGCCCCCGTTCAGCCAGGACTGCAACCGCAACAGCAAGCCCGATGAGTGCGACATCGCCGCCGGCACGGTGGAGGACTGCAACCAGAACGGGATCCCGGACTCGTGCGACATTGCCGATGGCGCCGAGGACGACTGCAACCACAACGGCATTCCGGACGCCTGCGATCTTCGGGTCACGCTTTCATTCACTGCGCCCAAAACGATCCCCACCGGCGATGGCGCTCACGGCCTGAGCCTGGCCGACATCAACCAGGACGGTCATGCGGACCTGGTGGTGTCGAACCACACCGCGGACAACGTTTCCCTGCTGCTCAACAATGGATTTGGCAAGTTCACGACGAGCACTCAGTCGCCCCTGACTGCGGGCAACTCACCGTATGGTGTTGCGATCGGCCAGCTGAACGGAGACACGTACCCTGACATTGTCACCTGCAACTACAACGACGACACGGTGTCGGTCTTCCTCACCAGCAAGACCGGCAAGTACGCGACGCAAGTCACCTACGCTGTTGGGAATGCCCCCTTCGGGGTCGCGATCGGCGACGTGACCGGAGACGGCGACAATGACATTGTGACGGCCAACTACCTGGATGACAGCGTATCCGTGCTGGCGAACCTCGGCAGGGGGACATTCAAGGTTCCATCGACCGACTACGCGGTCGGAAGCCGGCCGGTTGCGGTCGCCATTGCCCGTCTTGACGCCGGCGCCGCCCGGGACCTGGCCGTAGCCAACTTTCTCGGCGACAACGTGACCATCCTGCGTAATGCCGGCCTGGGCGGTTTTACTACGGTAGGCACTTATGACGCGGGCAACGGCCCAAGGGGCTTCGCCGTCCAGGATCTCGACGCGGACGGCGACCTGGACCTGGCCGTCCCCAACGCCGACACCTCGCAGATGACCGTGCTCTACAACGCCGGCAATGCGACTTTCTCGAACTCACGCGCTTTTGTGGTGGGTTCTTATATCTCGCCGCTCAACCCGCAGGGCATTGCCGCCGCGGACCTGGACAAGGACGGCGACGCGGACATCATCACCGCCAACCGCGGCACGGACGACGTCTCCGTGCTGTTGAACTACGGCAACGGCACCTTCCTTCCCGCCGTCCAGTTTGCTGCGGGGGACGGATCTGTCGCGGTTGTTGCCTGGGACTTCAGCGGCGATGGTTACCGTGACCTGGCGGTCGCCAACGTCAACTCCGACGATGTGTCGGTGCTGGCCGGCAACCCGCTGCCGCCGGACGATCCGGACTGCAACAGCAACCAGGTCCCCGACTCGTGCGATATCGCCGCGGGGACGGTCCAGGATCAGAACCACGATGGCGTGCCCGACATCTGCCAGATCCCGGCCGACTTCAACAAGGACCTGGACGTCGACGGGAACGATCTGGCCAAGCTGGTCCACTGTATTACCGGACCGACTATCGCGTACGACCCGCTGGATTTGCCTTCCGGCTGCACGCTGGTCCCGGACGGAACCGACCACATTGCGGCCGACTTAGACCGTGACGGCGATGTCGACCAAAGGGACTTCGGGATCTTCCAGAAGTGCTTCAGCGGCGAGGACATCGTGGCCGATCCGCACTGCGCGGACTGAGGACGGCAGGGGTCTTCTGCTCCCGGCCAGGACGGCCAAACAGGGCAAGGGGGCAGGCTGGCGAGAGGCCGTGCAAGCCGCGATGTTTTGCGGAGGTGAGGTCGGCGAGACCTTCCCGCTTTCGTGGGAGAGGACCCGAGCGGCTCCGAAAGAATAACTTCAGCAAGAACGCAAGGCCCACTTTTGCGGGCCAGGATGGCATACAATACCGCGGTATGCCCCTGCCGCCTGGTCGTCGCTCGCACGTCGACGGAAGGCGGAATTGTCAACGGGGGACGTGGCGGAGGAGTTTTGAGGAGGTTCGCGATTTTGAAGGGACATACGTTCACCCGAAGGCAGGCGATCCGGTCAGGTGTGGCGGCGAGTCTTGCGGCCGCCGCGAGTTCGACCACTCGGGCAGCGAGCTACCCGACCACGAGGCCAGCCCGTTCCGAGGTCGGCAACATCATCTTCATGGTTGCCGACGGGATGAGTGCTGGTGTGCCGTCGATGACCGAGTTGCTCTCGCGTCGGGCGCGGGGCCGGGGTACGCACTGGTACGATCTGCAGCAGCACCCGGAAACGACCTGCGGGTATTTCGAGACTCACTCGCTCAACTCGCCGGTGACGGACTCGTCGGCGGCCTCGAGTGCCTGGGGCAGCGGCTCGCGGATTTTCAACGGGGCGCTGAACAAGCTGCCCGACGGCACGAATCTCACGCCCATTGCCATGCTGGTCAAGGACACCCGGCGGCGCGTCGGGCTGGTCACGACGACCACAATCACTCACGCGACTCCGGCCGGCTTTGCCGCCGTGGAGAAGGCCCGCAGCAGCGAGGATGAGATTGCCGAACAGTACCTGGACCGGGTCGATGTGCTCATGGGTGGCGGCCTCGAGTTCTTCAAAGCCGACCGCCGCAAGGATGAGAAGGACCTCATCGACGCCTACCGGGACAAGGGTTACGCGTACTGGGATCATCGGCAACAGGTTGTGGACGGCAGCAACCCGGAGAAGATTCTCGGCTTGTTCGACTCGGGTCATCTGCCCTATGCCATCGACCGCCAGAATCAGGAGAAGCTGGCCGCGAAGCTGCCCACGCTGGCGGAAATGACCCGGGCGGCGCTGAACAGCCTGGCCCCTTCGCCGAACGGTTTCTTGCTGCAGATTGAAGGTGGGCGGGTGGATCATGCTGCGCACGCCAACGACGCCGCGGCGCTCCTATGGGAACAACTTGCCTTTGATGATGCGATCGGGGTGGTTCGCGAGTTCCTGGGCGGTCACCCGGAGACGCTGGTGGTCATCACCACCGACCACGGGAACGCCAACCCCGGTCTGCGCGGCATGGGATCCGGTTATTCCGATACGGAGAAGTGCTTCGACATTCTGGCCGGCGTTCGGGCTTCGTTCGACGTCCTGCAGCAGGAGCTCAAGCGGGCCGCCCGCGATTCGGGCGGGGCGCGTGATGCGATTGTCGAGGTGGTTCGATCCACGTGCGGCATCGAGCTTGCCCGGAAGGACGCTGACACGGTGGTTTCGATCGTTGCGGGCACGCTGCCCTACGAGGCCAACAAGCAACTGGCCAATGCCCACGGTCTGCTTGGCCAGATTCTGGGGAACTACACGGGGGTGGGCTTCAACGGGACCAAGCACACCGAGGACCCAGCTCCGGTTCTGGCCTTGGGTGCGGGCCGCTCACAGTTCAGCGGCCTGCTTCGGAACACGGGGGCGTTCGTGCGGATGACCGGGGCGTTCGGTATCCAGTACCGAAACCCCTCAATGACCGTGGCCAGAGCCCGGGCCTACCTATCGCAAGTGCCGGACGTGGATCCTGTCCACTGGGCATGAGCACACGGCTCGGCACGGGCCTGCCTGGCTGGGATCGAGTCTCGGGATTGGGAGGGTTGCCGCCGACGGCTGCGCGTCGTCCTACCGCACCGTGATGTCCATGCCGATATCCAGGGCCGGGGCGGAATGGGTGATGGCGCCGACGGCGATCCGCTCGACGCCGCTGGCGGCGATCTCGCGAACGGTTTCCAGGTTGACACCCCCAGAGGCCTCGAGTTGCGTGCGGCCGGCCGGACCGGAGGCGTTGCGTCGTCGGACGGCCTCCTGGATCTGCTCGGGGCTGAAGTTATCGACCAGGATGACGTCGATGCCGGGCACCTTGAGCAGTTCGTCGAGTTGGTCGAGTGTGTCGACTTCGAACTCGATGAAGTCCGGGCGGGGATCCAGCTGCCGGCAGCGCGCCACGATCCGGCCGGCGGCGGCGGCCAGGCCGGCCACGGCCACACCCGCCAGATGGTTGTCCTTGATGAGCACCGCGTCGTGCAGGCCGATGCGGTGGTTGAAGCCGCCGCCACAGCGGACCGCGTACTTGTCCAGCAGCCGCCAGCCGGGAATGGTCTTTCGCGTGTCGTAGATCCGGGCCTTCGTGCCGGCCACGGCGTCCACGAACCGCCGAGTCAGCGTGGCCACGCCGCAGAGCCGTTCGAGGAAGTTCAGCAGCGTCCGCTCGATACCCAGCAGCAGGGGCAGCGGTCCGCCGAGCACGGCAATCGGCGTGGTGGGATGGATTCGATCCCCGTCCGCGAGTCGCGGGTTGATCTTGAGCTGCTCCGGATGGGCATCAGCGAGCATGTCGAGCAGAGCTCGCCCAGCGAAGACGCCCGGCTGCCGGGCGTTCAGAGAAGCCGTGCCTGCCATCGGCCGATCGAACGCCACCCGCGTGGTCACGTCGAGATCGGCCCCGTCTTCCTGCAGAGCCTGATGCCACAAGATCGCCAGATGGGCTCGGTCCACGATGGGTTGGGTGCTCTGACTCATTGCCTGAAGTGCTTGCTCCTCGGTTTCCAGAATGATGGCCTGCCCTTCCGCCGTTGAGTCGGATCAGGCTCCTCGTCGTCTTGGCCAGTCTCATCCTTCCTGAAGGTGATCTCGGTCTGCTGCCCGGTGGTATCCTTCCCTCCCGTTTCCAGCCTGGGAACCGCCTGCAGCTCGCGCAACCGGTCGCGGAGCATGGCCGCCCGTTCGAAGTCGAGTTTCTCGGCCGCCTCGAGCATTTCTTCCTCTACCTTGGCGATCATCTCGTCGCGATCATACTCATCCTCGCTTGCCCTGACCGCCTCGCGAGCCACTCGGCGTGCGGAGATCTCCTGCTCCAGCGAGTTGCGGATTGCCTTCTTGATCGTCTCCGGCTCGATGTGATGCTCCTGGTTGTACCTGATCTGCAGTTCGCGGCGGCGGTTGGTTTCGTCGATGGCCCGCTGCATGCTGGGCGTCATCTTGTCGGCGTAGAGAACGACCACGGCGTTCACGTTGCGGGCGGTACGGCCGATCATCTGGATCAGGGACGTCTCGCTGCGAAGGAACCCCTCCTTGTCGGCATCCATGATCGCGACCATGGACACCTCGGGAAGGTCGAGCCCTTCGCGGAGCAGGTTCACGCCGACGAGCACGTCGAAGTTGCCCCGCCGCAGGTCATTGAGGATCTCGACTCGCTCCAGGGTTTCGATATCGCTGTGCAGATAGCGGCCGCGGAAGCCCTTCTGATCGATGTAGGCGGAGAGATCCTCGGCCAGGCGTTTGGTCAGGGTGGTCACCAGGACGCGCTCGCCGGCCGCCACCCGGCCCTCGATGCGTTTGAGCAGATCGGGGACCTGTCCGCGAGCCGCGGCGACCTCGATGGCCGGATCGACCAAGCCGGTGGGCCGGATAATCTGCTCGACAATCTCGCCGCCGCATCGTTCGAGTTCGTACGGCCCGGGCGTGGCACTCACGAACAGGGTCTGGTTCCACATGCTCTCGAACTCCTCGAACCGCAGGGGGCGGTTGTCCAGGCACGAGGGCAGCCGGAATCCGTGCTCGACCAGGACCTCCTTGCGGCTGCGGTCGCCGGCGAACATCGCTCGAAGCTGGGGCACGGTCGCATGCGACTCGTCGAGGATGAGCAGGAAATCCCTGGGGAAGTAGTCGATCAGGGTGTACGGGCGGGAACCCGGCGGCGTGCCGTTGAAGTGCCGGGAGTAGTTTTCGATGCCGCTGCAGTAGCCGACCTCGCGGATCATCTCGATGTCGTACTTGGTCCGGGCCAGGAGCCGCTGGGCCTCGAGCAGCTTTCCCAGCCGGCGGAGCTCCATGACCCGGAGGTCCAGCTCTGCCTGAATGGTTGCCAGGGCGGCTTCTTTGCGGTCCTCGGGCATGACGTAGTGGACGGCGGGAAAGATGAAGATCTGGTCCTGGGAGGTAATCGTCTCGTTGGTCAACGAATCGATCAGGTCGATGCGGTCGATCGAGTCGCCGAAGAACTCGATGCGGTAGGCGAACTCCTCGTCGCCGGGGTGAAGCTCGACCACGTCGCCGCGCACCCGGAATCTGCCCCGCCGGAAATCGATATCGTTACGGCTGTACTGCAGATCGACGAAGCGTTTGAGCAGCTCGTCGCGGTCCATGGTATCGCCGACGCGGATCGGAATGACGCTCCGCTTGAAGTCCTCGGGCGAGCCGAGGCCGAAGATGCACGACACGCTGGCCACGATGACCACGTCGCGTCGCGAGGCCAGCGAAGTCGTCGCCTTGAGCCGCAGTCGATCGAGGTCGTCGTTGCGCGAGGCGTCCTTCTCGATGTAGATGTCCCGCTGCGGGATGTAGGCCTCGGGCTGGTAGTAGTCGTAGTAGCTGACGAAGTACTCGACGGAGTTCTCGGGGAACAAGCCGGTGAACTCCTCGTAGAGCTGGGCGGCCAGGGTCTTGTTGTGACTGATCACCAGCGCCGGGCGGTTCAGATTGCGGATCACGTGGGCCATGGTGAATGTCTTGCCCGAGCCGGTCACCCCGAGCAAGCACTGGTTTTTCTGGTCGGCTTCATACGCCGCGGTCAGCCTGGCTATGGCCGCCGGCTGGTCCCCCGCCGGCTCGAACGAACTTTGGATCTTGAACTCGGACATCCTGAATGGCCCATCCTTCATTCGGATCGGGCGCACGGCAGGCGAACCCGCGTGCCTGACCCGCTCGGAGGAGATCATAGACGCCGGAACGATGCGCTTCAAATCGGTGCTGGAACGGCGGACCGTGATACTCAGGATGCATGGAGATCCGGCAACCCGGGGCACAACGGGCAGTGGATAACCGAGGCATCCTGAGCCCGATTTAAACCTCCTTCTACCACTAAGCGTACGCGCGTATCTCGAACACCCGGGCCGAAGGATCGCCCCAAGTGGCCTTCACCAGCAGCCGAATGCCCGACGCCGTCGCGGGCTCGAACGCGTGGACGCGCTTGCGCTGATAGTTGCCCTGGACTGATGCGACGCTCCGCTCCTCGTCGCCGTCGAGCAGGAACAACTCGTAGTCCCGCACTGTCTCGGGCTGCGGTCCGCGGATCATGCGGGCATCGAAGCTGTCGCTGTGGCTCAGCGTCAGCTTGCGGATCAGCGCGGTATCGAACGTCAGGAGGACCTCCCGCACGCGCTTCGGCGCGTCAAACCGCAATTCAAGCCACTGGGGCATTCCCCCGGCGGGATCGGACGTCCAGCGGTTGGACTTGTCGTAGACCGCGCGATGGACGCCGTTAACGACGTTGGCCGCCGGGCCGGCCGGGGTTTCACTGGACGCTCGCACCGTCGCCTTTCGAGCCAGATCGGCCGGATCGGCATTCGATGCACCCACGATGTAGGCATCGTCCTTGAGCAACTGCTGGCGAAGGTCCTCGATCCCTTCACGTCCGAGCTGCCGTATCGAGCAACCGCGTTTGACGCACATGGCGGCGGCCGTGCCAACTGCCTGCCCCATGGTGCTGCACGTGCCCATGACCCGCGTGGTGCCGAACGCCACGTGGCTGACGCTGATGTTCCGACCGGCCAGGAGCAGGTTGCTGACGTTGCGCGAGTACAAGCACCGGAACGGGATGTTATACAGCGGTATGGGAATCGAAAGGAACGGCTTGTCCTTGCACAGGATGCCTTCGGGGGGATGCAGATCGATTGGCCAACCGCCTAACGCAACCCCGTCCTCGAAAGTCGCCCCCTTCTGCACGTCCTGCTGACGAAGCACATAGTCGCCGATGAATCGCCGGCTCTCGCGCTTGCCGGGCAGGAAGCCAATCCAATCAAGCGCCCAGTTGGCGCTGTCAGGATGCTTGCCGCTGTTCTTGATGTGATCCCAGACTCCCAGGGCCATGGCCAGCAGTTGGTCGCGGATCTGTTCGTTGTCTTTGATCGTATCAAGTTCCCCGCCCCACTCGATCCACCAGAAGCCGTACTCCCACGAACCGTGCCCGCGATGCGGCAGGTCGCTGCAGTCCGGGAACCGCCGGATCCACTTTGGCGGCACGAAGGGCATCGGCCGCTCGTGCTTGCGGGTCATGAACATGATGGAGCTGCCGAGCGTCTTGCTGTCGGCAGTTTCCGGGGCGAGCGATTCGCCGTATTCTGCCTGGGCCTCGCGTCCCATGCGGAATTCCGCCCCCGCCTCGGCCGCCAGCCGTCCGTCCCCGGTGCAGTCGATGAAGAGCTTGCCCTGGACGGTGAAGGATTCCTCCGTGCTCTGCCGCGTTGCGAACAACCGGATGATCCGACCGGCGTCCATTTGCACACCGACGCACGAGGTATTCAGCAGCAGGGAGATGTTCGGTTCCCGCTTGACGGCGTCATAAAGGAGGACATCCCACAGGCTTGGGGACCGTTGCGGATTCCGGACGGCGTCTTCGAGGCGGAGTTCCTCGATGATCCCGGATTCCCGGGCGTCGGTCTTCCCCGCCTGGCCCCCCCCATCGGAGCCTACAATATGCATGCGGATTTCGCTGGATGCGTTGCCGCCCAGGACGGGGCGATCCTGAAGAAGCAGGACGGATGCCCCGTTCCGTGCGGCCGCGATGGCGGCACAGACGCCGGCCATGCCGCCACCGGCGACGATGACTTGGGCTTCCAGGCGTTGGGGGCTGACCAGGTGTCCAGACTGGGGCTGCCCGGACGGTTCTCCGCCGGCGAGGGGTTTCCCGACCGCGAGGGAGTTGCCCTCGAGTGCCTGACCGGTTATGGTAGCGGTGATCAAGCCGCCGGCTCCGGCCGTCCTGAGGATGTCTCGCCGCGTCACACTTTGCTCATGGCTTCGTTCAGTCATTGGTACACTCCTGCCGAAATCATAACCATCCGGGAGTGGGGACGGAACCGCAGGCGATGCAACCGCAGGGAAACAAGGGAGTTGTCTCATCATGTTGACTGACCGAGCAGATCTTCGACAAGGCAAGGCGTCCACCCTGACGATGGCAGCAGCCCTCTGCTGTGCTGCCATGACCTTCACGTGGGTGGTGGGTTGTGGAGACTCGTTTTCCTCGGGGCCCGACCGAGAAGGCCAGCAGGCGGCCGGACCGGACTATGATCAGCAGGTCGCGGAGTTGCGGAATGTTGTCGCCCAGGATCCGGGCAGCACGAAGAACCAGATTCGGCTGGCAGAGGTCGAATCGAAGGCTGCGGACTGGCACGTCGCCCGGGCCGAGGAGTTCCGCGGCCAGAAGCGGTTGCGGGATGCACAGGCCGAGCTGGCAAGTGCGCTGGATCTCGTACCCGCCCACCCCAAAGCATTGACCATGAGGGTGGCGATCCAGAAGGAGCTCGAGCGGGCCGAGAATCTGGCCAAGCAAGCCCAAGCGGCGGCAGATCAGCAGGACTTCAAGACCGCCAGTCGACTCGCAACTGAATCCGCGGAGCTTGACCCCGCCCTGGTGACTGTAACCCAGATCCGCGACCAGGTGAGCAGTGCGGCCGTCAAGAACAACCTGGATGCGGCCGCCAAGGCCCTGGAAGCTCGCCAGTGGGATGCAGCGCTTGCCGCGGCGGCGAAGGTCAAGGAGTTCGAGCCCTCGAATGCGATGGCGGCGACGATCGAGAAGCAGGTGGAGAGCCGCAGTGCGGCCATGCGTATGCTGGGATCGGCCAGGGCGGCGATGGAGAAGAAGGACTACTCGTCGGCGGTCAAGTTGTATGAGAAGGCCGCGAGCCTGTGGCCGGAGAACGCCGAGCTGACCGGCGAGCGCGACCAGGCGGTGCGAACGACGGCGGAGCGGGCGATAGCCCAGGCTGATGGCGAGGCGGCCAAGGATCGATATCCCGCCGCTCTGGGTGCGATTGATGAGATCCAGCCGGTGTTGCCGGGGCAAGAGGATCTTGCCAAGCGCCGGGCGGACCTTCACCAGCGGTGGAATCGCAGCGTACTGGAGCGTTACGAGAAGCATGCCCTGGCGGGCGAGTGGGAGTTGGCCTGGGTTGCGGCCATCGAGGCGGCGGCCGTCACCCTGCCCGGCAATTCGCAGAATGTCCAGAACCTGAACCGGGCGGAGGAGATGATTGGCCAAGCCCTTTCGTATCGCCTGAGCGTCGTGCCGATGAAGACGTCGACGGTCTCGCCGGATGTGGCTCTCGGGGTGTGCAGGCCCCTGGCGGACAGCATCCGCACGAGGAAACCCAGCCACGTCCATTTGGCAGAGCTCGCTCTGCCTGGCTTGGCGATTGAGGAAAGCGATCTCTCGCCCCCGCCGGCCGCCGCCCCTTCGAGCCAGCCGGCTGGGGGGATACTGGCGCGGAAGCTTCCCGAGGCTGATCTGGCCTTGCTGGTCGACGTTGTGGCGAACCTATCGGACAGCAAGCTGGCCGGCGAGCCGGGAGCCTCCAAGTTTCTGGCCGGGCGGAAGAACATTCAGAATCCCGCGTATGCCACGGCCGAGGTCACGCTGCGTGAGGCC
Organism: Planctomycetota bacterium; assembly: GCA_022711465.1. GTDB lineage: Bacteria > Planctomycetota > Phycisphaerae > UBA1845 > PWPN01 > JAGNEZ01. The sequence continues at coordinate 426,996 of JAKLEZ010000001.1, forward strand.
CGCAAGGTTCTCAACCAAGCGCGGTCGGAGGCCAAGCTGAATGAGAGGGCGTGGGACGTGCCCGGGCGTCGGGCCCTGGCCAGCGAGCAGACTTTCGCCGAGCTTGCCGCCACCGGCTACTACGGCGGCACGGCCAAGGATGCGGCGGACGGCTACGCTGCCGCGGTCAAAGCCCGGGACGAGATTCCGCAATGGACCCAGGTGGACCACTGGCAGGAGCACCGGTACCCGGTCCAGCAGATCAGTCGTGAGGTTGAGCTCCGCGTGCGGATGCGGCTGGTCGAGGTCGCCACGGCCAAGGTCATCTGGCAGGACGATGGGATCACCAGCCGGGCGAGCCACGCGGACACTCAGGTTGACGGCGATGCCGTCCACAACGTGACCGCGAAGGCCGCCAACCTGAAGGGCTCGCCTGCTCTCGTTGCCGAGGCGGTTGCGAAGGTACTCCCCGCGCTGCAGTCCAAGGGGGGCGATGTTCTCGCCCGCCGGCCGGCGTACTTCCTGGAGCAAGCCCGGGGCAGCTCCGGGGATGCCAGGATCGCTGCTCAGGTGCGGTTCCTGTTTGACAGCGGTCCGGCATGCAGTGAGGAGGCCGCCATGGCCGCGCTGACCGAGCTTTTCGGCAGCCGGGCTTCCCCGAGCGGCGTCGACGCCTGCCAGCGGTTGGCCCTGGACCGGCTCCACCTCCGGTTTCCGGCGGTTCGATCGCCTGTCGCCCAGACGCGGCCCGGGAGTCCGGCCCCGGCCGTCGCCCAGCGGCCGGGACAGGCCTCTGCGTCGCTGTCCGCCCTGGCCCGAGCCGATCAACCCCGGAGCCAGCAAGAAACACCTATAGCCTCCCGCGAGGCCGGAAGCCAGCGAAAGCCGTCGGCTCCCGAGTCGTCGGCAGCGAGAAGGGCGTCGCCGGCGAGGCCGGTCCCGGCCCCTCCGCCGAGCGATCGGGCCGCGGACATGAATGCGGGCCGGGTCTATCAGGGCATCGTGAGCCGGGATGACGATCGCTACCGGAAGGAGGTTCTGACCGTAGACGGGATCGTCGTGAAGCTCAAGGACATCGATGGTCCGCCGCTGGTCGCGGACGTCGACGTGACGGTAGGCAGGATCACGACGCGGCAGAACGACCTGCCGATCGGGACGCGGATGCTGATCCGAGGCATCTCCGGCCGGCGATACGAGCTGGTCGTTCAGGCTCTCGAGCGCAAAAGTGAGACGATGTGGTTCACCATGCAGCAGACGACGCTCGAGTCGTTGCCGCGCTGACGGTCAGGGTTTGGCGTCGAACCGGCAGACCGGATCGAAGAGTCTGGCCCGCATCCACTTGACCACGGCCCGGTCCTTGAGCAGAGCGACGCGCCAGACATCGCACTTGAATTTCTCGGTCCAATTGCTTTCGACACCGCGGCCCATGCCCTCGAGCACGAGGAGGTCGATGTCGGCCGCGGCGGCGTTGCATTCCTCGCTGACCTGGCCGAGGTCGATCAGCGGTGTATCCCCGCCGGACGCCACGGTGGTGAGCATTCCGCCGGTGACCAGCTTGCGCAATGCGGGATCGCGTCCGCTCAGATCGTCCAACAGGGGATCGAGTTCCGCAAGGGTGATGTCGTTCAAGGCGGGCTTGCTGTTGGGTGCGAGCACGACGCGGGTGCCGCAGAGGGCCATCTGCCGAGCCAGAGGAAGGATGCCGAGGACGATATCCGTGCCGGCGTTGTCCACGAAGAACATGGCCTTTCGCCACGCGTTTCGGGCCAGTCTCTCGCGTACCGCATCGGCATGGTCGACGAACCACGGCCGGGGTGGCACGTTTGCCAGAATGCGGAGGAAATCGACCTCCCCGCGCTGGTACATGGCAATGGTGTCCGGCGAACCGAGATCGAACATGTTGCCCGCCAGGATGCCGCGGAGCAGGAGGTCCCAGCGATCGGACGGGGGCGTGGCCTGCAGCTGGGCCACAATGCGGGGGTACAGCTCGGCCGCCAGGCGGTTTTCCCGGCGTTTAATGCCCTCGTAGGGGTCGGGGAATCCGTACTTGCTGACCAGCCGCTGGCGGAAGCGGGTCAGGTCGATGGTTTGCAGAACCCCGGCCTTCTCGGCTTCGGCTTGCAGGGCGGCCAGCTCGCGATCGTAGTCGACGCGAAACGCGCGCCACCGTTCCCCGAAGTTCTCGCCTGCCAGGTTGTCCTCGACGAGCTGCCGGTCGAAGCGTTCCGGGAAGGTCGCGAACAGGTTGAGCCAGTAGGCCGCGATTTCCGGATCGTCCATCACGTTCCAGTTCGAGACGCGGTATTGATCCGGATGCATGAGCTGGCAGAATACGGCCATGTCGATCTCTAGTCCTGGTGTTGCCCGGCGATTTCGGGGGGGATGGGGATCACCTGCCCCTGGCGATCGACGCAGGCCAGCACGCTGGTCGCCTCGCACAGCAGCAGACCGTCACGGTACAGCTCGTACCGATGGTCGATTCTCGCCCGTCCCATGCGGCTGATTTGGACCTTCATCAGGAGGTCGTCGTCATACCGGGCTGGTCGGCGGAACCTGCACTCCACCTTGGCCACGACGAACAGAATGCCCTTGTCCTCCAGATCGCGGTAGCGGATTCCGGTCGAGCGGAGCAGCTCCGTCCGGGCCATTTCGAAGTACTCGAAGTACTTCGAGTGGTGAACGAAGCCCATTGGGTCGCACTCGGCGTAGCGGACCCGAATGGGGATCTCGCAGGATATCATCTGATCGGCCATGCCCTCGGGTTCCTGGTGGACGATGAAAGCGGCCATGGTACTCACGATGGCCCACGAATCAATGGGGCCTGCCCCGATCCAGGGCCGCTTGGGGTTTGTCTTTGACCCGAGGCAGGGATATCATGGACCTGCGGTCGAGCTTCATTTGGCCGACCGCCGATGGGTATCGGCCGAGTTGATCCTGGCAACATGAGGGTCGTGGCAATGTCAGCAGTCCGGTTCTGGAGCCGCGTTCGGTGGGCGGGTGGTCTCATTGCCCTGGGGGTGTGGACGAGTTGGGTGGTCGCCCAGGTGCCGGGAAGCGCGCCGGCGAGGGCTTTGAACGCGCCGTCCGCCACGCCTCCGGCCAATACCCGCCCGGTGATCACCGTGGACAACGCGGTTCATGATTTCGGGACGAACTGGGCGGGGACGCGACTTGAGCACACCTTCAAGATCACCAATACCGGAAACGCGACGCTGGAGATCAGGGAAGTCCGCCCGGGCTGCAGCTGTGCCACCGCGGGGGCCTATCCCAAGTCGCTCCAGCCCGGCGAGACCGGTTCGTTCCCGCTCGTCCTCGACACCACCAGCATCTACGGGCAGTACACGCGAACGCCGGTGATCGCCTCCAACGATCCCGCCACGCCGCAGCTCATGTTGCAGTTGAAGGGCACGGTCAAGCGCATCATCGAGGTCAGCCCACCGATGGCGTCGTTTGGCGTGGTGTACGGTGGCACACCGCAGACCCTGACGCTGAAGATCGTCAACAATGGTGAGGCGCCCCTGCAACTGGCTCTGGATCCTTTTGCATCGGCTGGACCGTTCCGGTTCGAGCTGACTGAGACGACGCCGGGCAAGGCGTTCGAGTTGAAGGTCACGGCGATGATGCCGTTCGACACGCCGGGGCTTAAGCGGACCGAGGGGCGACTGATGACCAATCTGGCCAGCCAGCGCGATCTCACCGTCATCGCCTCGCTGGTGGTCCGAGACCGCCTTGACGTGCAGCCGCCGTCGGTGATGGTGTACCCGCCGGCGGATCCGGCCGCAGCGATGACGACGATGACTCGCCTGTTGTCGTTCACCAACAGCGGTGCGGATCCGGTGAAGATCCTGGAGGTGAGTTCGGATGAGCCCCAGTTCAAGGTGAGCTTTCAGCCCCAGCTGGCCGGCAAGAACTACCTGGTTCGGATCGAGATGCCAGGCAACTACGCCGTTCCGCCCGAGGGGCGCAAGATCGTCATCAAGACCGACGACAAGACGAAACCGGTCCTGCACGTTCCGGTCATCAAGGCCTTCACGCCGACGGCGGCCACCCGGCCCGCGCCCGTCGCGTCGGCTCCGGTTGCACCCCGGTCGGCTCGCAGACCAGCGGAGCTGATGATCGGCCAGAAGGCACCGGATTTCAAGCTGACCACCGTGTCCGGCAAGTCCGCTTCTCCCGCGGATTTCAGTGGGAAGATCACCGTGCTCGATTTTGTCTCGTCACGCTGCGGCTATTGCAAAAGGCAGCTGCCGCGGGTGGAGACCCTGCGACCCAAGTACGAGGAGAAGGGTGTCCGGTACCTGATCGTCGGCGAGACCATGGGCAGAAACGAGGAGACCAAGGAGATGCTCCAGGCGGTCCTCACTCAGCTCAACGTCAAGGCGGATTTCGCCATGGATGCGGGCAACACGGTCGGCCGGATGTTCCAAGCCACCGGCTATCCGACCATGGTGATCCTGGGGAAGACGGGGATGATCGAAGCGGTGAACATTGGCAACAAGGTTGACCTTGAGGATCTGATGAAAGGCCAGCTTGACGCGCTCCTCGACGGGAAAGCGATTCCCGACAAGTTCCTGCCACCCAAGGGATGAGCAGCCGCGATGGGCATTCCGCCATGAGCATGCCGCGAGGGCGCAAGGCAGACTGTTGACCCCCCCGCATGGAGTCCGGACATGGGCCGAGTTCCAGATCGCCTGCTTCCCCAGGATAGCCTTGTGCTGGTCGTCGACTACCAGGACAAGCTCCTGCCAGCCATCCATGAGGCTGAGGCCTGCGTGGCGGCGGCAAGGAAGCTGATCAGCGCTGCCCGGGTGCTCGATGTGCCCATGCTGATCACCGAACAGTACCCGGCGGGTCTGGGCCGGACCTGTGCCGCTCTGCTCGAGGCACTTGCGGGCGTACCCGTGGTGGAGAAGACCCTGTTCAGTGCCTGTGTGCCGGAGGTGCTCGACCGACTGACCAAGTGGGCCCGACCGAGCATCATCGTGATCGGCATCGAGGCCCACGTCTGCGTGCAGCAAAGTGTTCTCGACCTTCTTCGCCTGGGCTACACGGTCCATCTCTGCGCCGACGCGACCGGTTCTCGCCACCCCCTGGACCGCGATCTGGCGATCGCCCGGATGCGGCAGGCTGGGGCGATCGTCACCAGCGTGGAAAGCGCGATCTTCGAACTGCTGGGCCAGGCGGGGACGGATCCTTTCAAGAGCGTGCTGAAGATCGTGAAGTGATGGCTCCTCGTCCCCGGGATGCACGGCAGCTCGGCGTCCGGGCATAGCGGGTCCTGGTGATTCCCGGACCTTGGTGTGAGAGAGGGGGGTGTACGGTCAGGCTTTACGCTGGTATTGACCGAATCCGGCGAAAAGTCGATCATGTCTCTGGGGTTAAAACCCCCGGGAACCACAGGGAGCACCTGGGCATCTAAGATGGCGAAGGATAGCACGCTGCCGGCCGCCGTGGGCCTCTCGGTTGACGAGAAGGCACTGGTAGAGCAGGCACGCGCGGGTGATATGGGGGCCTTCAGCCGCCTGGTGGGCAAGTACCAGGAACGGATCGTCAATACCTGCTGGCGTGTCTGCGGGAACAAGGACGATGCCGAGGACCTGGCCCAGGAGGCGATTCTGAAGGCGTTGGAAGCGATCGGCTCATTTCAGCAGCGAGCGGCCTTCTACACCTGGCTGTTCCGCATCGCGGTGAACGTGTCGATCGCCCATCGCCGCAAGGCGGCCCGAGCACCCAAGCTGGCTCTGCACGCCGGCGACGGCGAATGGGGTGGCGATCATCAGGCGGCCAGGCTGGTGGGCCACGCGTCTCGGGAGGTGACGGACCCACTCGCCAGACTGTCGGCGCGTGAGGTGGAGCGCAAGCTGGCCGAGGGACTGGAACAGCTCGATGACGATCACCGGGCGGTGATCGTACTGCGTGATATCGAAGGGTTCGACTATCGGCAGATCGGGGAGATCCTCGACCTGCCGGCGGGAACGGTGAGATCGCGGATTCACCGGGCCAGATTGGAGCTGAAGGAGTACTTGAGACCGCTGGTGGAGTGAGGTGAGTCTGGGAGTAGCGCTGGTTGAGTGACATGGATCCGAAGCGACGCCAATATCTGGAAGCCCAGCTTTCGGCCTACCTTGACGGAGAACTGGCCGCTGCGGAGCGGACCGAGGTCGAGGATTTCCTGGCCGTCGACGCCGACGCCCGCAAGCTGCTGGTGGAGCTGGAGGAGATCGCGGCCGGCCTGAGGGCTCTGCCGCGGGCCAGGGTGTCACCGGATCTGATGGAAGGGCTGCGGAGCCGGCTGGAGCGGCGGGCGTTGCTGGGCGACCGGCCTTCGAAGGCGCCGCCGGTGACCACGATTCCGTTCAGCGGGCGGTGGCTGGCGGCGGCGGCGGTGATGGCGATGATGGTCACCGCCGGCTACGTCATGTGGTCGATCCGATCGCCTGAGCCAGACTTTCCCACTAAAGAGTACGTTATGGTAGAATCGGCGAATCGCCCGGTCCAGCGGTCGGCAGACGGCAAGGGCCCGGAGCCGGCTGCGCCATCGGTGCGGCGTGGGCAGGAGAAGGCGGACAAGTCTGCCTCGGCCGGACGCGGGGCCGCCCCGGGCTATGTGGCCGGTGATCGAACGCTCGAACCGCCGACCGGTTTGCCGCCGGCGGCATCCTCGGACAAGGGCGACAGCACGCTCGCCGCCGTGCCTCAGTCCGCGGGCAGCGCCGCCGGCTCAGCATCAAGTCCGACGTTCGGCGGAATCCAGCCCTCACCGACAAGGACGATCGACGTTGGCACGACCGAGCAGGAACACGACAGCAGCATTGTGCTCGATCATGCCGCTCAAGGTGAGCAGGCCGCCTTGGCAGAACGCGTTGCGAGGTTGCCCCGGAGGCCGGACAAGGAGCAGGTCAGAGTCGCCCTCGACGATGAGACCGCCAGTTCGACCGGGAATGAGGGCGATGCGGCGGCGGTGCGAACCTCGAAGGGAGTTCCGACGGAGGGTCGTTATCGCGGTCGAATGGCGGTGGAGGCTACCCAGCCGGCCGCGCTGCGGCCGACGATGGTCGCACAGGCCGAGAAAATGAAGCACCAGCCCGAGCGAGCAGCGCCGCGAAGGGAAGATGCGGCGCCGTCCGCACCGGCTCTCGCCAAGGCTGACCTGATCCCGCAAGTGGCCGAGGCAGAGAAGCCAGGCGACGGCCGGGGAGCCAGGATCCTGAACAGGGTCATAGGTGCTGGTGGCGGCGTATCCGGTCCGCCCGCCGAACCGGCCACGGTACCCGAGTCGACGGGCGTGGCGGCGGGTACGACGCGGGAGGTGGCGGACGTTGCGGGTGGGCGCCGACGAACGCCGGCCCGGCAAGGTGTCGACCTCAAGGAGGCCTTCGTCGGCGAACCAAGCCATCACCGGGACAAGAGTGCCGGCGGCGGTTTTGGCGGCATGGGCGGCGCCGGTGCGCAGCCGGCTGACCACGGCAGAAGTGGCGGTAGGTTCGGGAGCTTCGGCAGAGTCACCGGCGACGCCGCGTACGATGCTGGTGCTGAGGTGAAGGACCGTGCCGGCACCTTGGGTCTCTCCTTCGCCGACAGCGACGTCGCGGAGCGGTTCTTGTTCGCGGCGCCGACGCCGGGCGAACCTCCGTGGCGACCGGACACCAACGCCGCACCTCAGGGCGTTTTCCGATCACTGTGGCCGACAGGGTATGCGGCGGGCAAGTGGCACATCTTCGACCCGCAGAACGCCGCCACGACAGGGCAAGCCCCAGGAGCCTCTGCGGGCGAGTCCGGCCGAGCGCTAACCGGCGACGTCTACAGCGATGTCCAAGCTGGCGGTCAAGCCACCGACCGGCGAACGCCGGAGGCCGGGAGTGGCGTCGTGAGGGCCACCGGCCAGCCGACGACTCAACCCACCAGCGCCCCTGCCACCGCCCCGACCTCGCAGCCGACGAGTCCCCCCGATGTCGCACCCCAGTCATCCAGGTAGCGACACCCCCTTTGGGCAAGCTGCGGCCCCTGCGTGGTTGCGGCGTGTTGAGGTTTCCCCGCGGTTCTGGCTCCTATCCCCTCAACTGCTCGAACTTGCGATAGGGCGGGTCCCATCGTCCGGGCTCGTTTGGCTCGTAAACGGCAACCTCGAACGAGCGGCGAATGAGTTGCCGGGCGGCCTTGAGATCGGGCAGTACCCCGGTGGCTACGGCCTGGACGGCGATGTTGCCTGCAGCCGTTGCCTCAACCGGCCCGGCCACGATCGTCCGTCCGGTGGCGTCCGCCGCCCACTGGCAGAGGTGCTTGTTTTGGATGCCGCCGCCGACGATGTGAATGACTTCGGCTTTGCGGCCGGTGCACGACTCGATCCGACCGAGGGTCTGGCGGTAGGTCATGGCCAGGCTCTCCAGACAGATGCGCACGAATTGGCCGGGCGACTCGGGCACGCGCTGGCCGGTCTTGCGGCAGTACTCGGCGATTCGGGTGGGCATGTCGCCCGGGGCGAGGAATGAAGGAGCGTCCGGGTCGAGAATGGCGAGATACGGTTCGGCCTTGCCGGCCAGGTCGGCCAGCTCGGCGTAGCTGTAGGCTCTGCCCGCTCGCTCCCAGGTCCGCCGGCATTCCTGGACCAGCCAGAGTCCCATAATGTTTTTGAGGAACCGGTAGGTCCCGGCCACGCCACCCTCGTTGGTGAAGTTGAAGCGAAGCGACTGCTCGTTGATGATCGGCTGGGGCACTTCCATGCCCATCAGCGACCAGGTGCCCGAGCTGAGGAAGGCCCAGCTCTTCTCCCCCACCGCCGGGACGGCGGCCACGGCCGATCCGGTGTCGTGCTGGGCCGGGGCGATCATGGGCACGTTGTCCACGCCGGTCTCCTCACGGATCTCCTGGCGAAGCGGCCCGAGCACGGTGCCGGGCGGGACGACTTCGCCGAAGATCCTGGTTGGGATGTCCAGCCTTTGGATCAGGGGTGTGGCCCAACCTTCCTTGCGCGGATCGTAGGCCTGGGTGGTGGTGGCGTCGGTGAACTCGCAGCACTTGCGGCCGGTGAACCAGTAGTTGAACAGGTCGGGCATCATCAGCAGCGTCTCGGCCGCGTCCAGCAGAACCGACTTGCCGAGGCGCATGGCCAGGAGTTGGAAGATGGTGTTGAACTGCATGAACTGGATGCCGGTCTGATCGAAGACCTCGGCGCGGGGCACGAGGGCGAAAGCCTTGTCGAGAATGCCGTTGGTGCGCGGGTCGCGGTAGTGGAACGGGTTGCCGAGCAAGGCATTGCCGCGGCCGAGCAGGGCGAAGTCGACGCCCCAGGTGTCGATGCCCACGCCGGCCAGCATGCCCGCCTGCTTGCCGGCCAGGGCCAGGCCGTGCTTCATCTCCGACCACAGCCGGAGTACATCCCAGTGCAGCTCGTCCAAAGTGCGGATCGGCCCGTTGGGGAAGCGGTGCACTTCGAAGAGCTCGAGCTTTCGATCGGAAACCTTGCCGAGAACCAGGCGGCCGCTCTCCGCCCCGAGGTCAATCGCCGCGAAACTCGCTGGTTTGCCCATGACAATCACCCTTCTTAGAGATCCATGAAGAACTGTCTGAACCGCCAAGACGCCAAGGACGCCAAGACCGGACGAAAGAGAAGAAGAGGATCAAGAGTTGATGATCCTGTGGACGCCCTCCTTCAGTACAGGAACGTTGAAGTTGACCAAAAGGCCCAAGTGCTTCTTGGTCGCTTTGAGGTAGGAAATCACTTGGGCGGTGTGGACAGGTAGGAGATCATCGACGGCTTTGAGCTCAACGACCAGAAGATCGTTAACGAGTAGATCAAGCCGCCCCTCGCCCACCGGGTGCCCTTTGTAGTTGACGGCAAATGCGAATTGCCGCTGGAAAGGTATGCCCCGGATCTCCAATTCGACACACAGCGCGTTTTCGAACACGGACTCCAAGTACCCCGGACCCAACTCACGATGAACCTCGATAGCTGCTCCAATCACCTCGTAGGCCAGCCGATCCAATTCCTCTTGCGGTTCGGTCCTCTTGGCGTCCTTGGCGGCTTGGCGGTTCATTCTCTTCTCCTTTTCTCTTGGTTCCTATCTCTTTGACTGGCCATCTCAATGCTTGAAATGCCTTGTGCCCGTGATGATCATGGCCACCCCCGCGGTGTCGCAGAGGGCGACGGTTTCGGCGTCCCGGTTGCTTCCGCCGGGGTGGATGATGGCGGTGATGCCCGCGTCGATCAGTTTCTGCGGGCCGTCGGGCACGGGGAAGAACGCGTCCCCGGCCGCCACCGCACCCTTGAGCTTGTCGCCGTGCCCGTTCTCGCGGGAGAGCTGAACCGCCAAGTCACAGCTCTTCACGCGGGACATCTGCCCGGCGCCGTTGCCCAAGAGCATGCCGTCGCGGCAGATGGTAATGGCATTGCTCTTGGTGTGCTTGCAGACCAGCCAGGCGAATCTCAGGTCTGCCATTTCGGATTCCGTCGGCTTGCGCTGGGTGACGACCTTCCACTGGTCTTCGTTGAGGCCAAGCAGGTCGCGGGTCTGAACGAGCATGCCACCGACGATCTTCTTGTAGTCGAGCTCATTCGGATCGGGCGGTCCGTCCATCGGCCCGACCGACAGCAGCCGGCACTCCTTGCCCCATTTGCGTTTCTCGGTCGGCGTGGTGATCAACTCCAAGGCATCATCGTCGAAGCTGGGGGCAATCCAGACATCAAGCTTGAAGAATGCCGCCCCGGCCGCCTTACCCCACTTGCCGAAGGAGTTCATGACCATGTCGGCGATCTCGCGGGTCACCGGGAAGTTCATGCACAACACGCCACCGGCCGCAGCGATCGGATCGCCCAGGTAAGCCCGGCGATAGGTGTCGACGGGATCATCGCCGATGGCACAGCCGCAAGCGTTCGTATGCTTGATGAAAGCCACCGCGGACTTGCGAAGGTCGGCTCTGGAGAACTCCTTCAACAACGAGAGTGCCGAGTCTCCGTCGACGTAGTTGTTAAAGGACATGCTTCCATCGCTTCGGCACGGGCTCGGAAACGGCGGTCGAGCTCGCGTGTAGAGCGTGTTGCATTCGGAAGTGGCGTGGCCCTCGAACCGGAACGGCCGTGCCGACTGATCAGGATTCTCTCCATACCGTAGAATCGCCGGGGAAATGAGAGCGTCCATGCGAAAACTGGGCAACTTCTCACACCTGCCATCACCGAAATACTGGGAGATCATGGCATCGTAGCACGCCGTTAGCTTGTACACCCAACTGGCGAACTGCTGGCGGCGGATGCCGGAGATCACCCCGTTACTCCTCAGCTCCAATAGCGCCGTATCCTGAGCAAGAGGAGTAGGTAACACCAGCACATGCTTATGATTCTTCGCCGCCGCGCGGAGCATGCACGGTCCGCCGATGTCGATCATCTCGATGGCCTGCTCGAAGGTGCAGTTCGGAGCGGCAATGGTCTTCTCGAACGGGTAGAGGTTCACCACCACCATGTCGATCGGCTTGATGCCGTGCTTTTCGAGCGTCTTCATGTGCTCGGGGTTGTCGCGATCGGCGAGGATACCGGCGTGGATCATGGGGTGGAGGGTCTTGACCCGGCCGTCGAGCATTTCGGGAAAGCCGGTAACCTCCTCGACCATGGTGACCGGGATGCCGGCGTCCTTGAGGTGCTTGGCGGTGCCGCCGGTACTGATGATCTCGATGCCGAACTCGTCCACCAGGGCCCGGGCGAAGTCGGTAATGCCGGTCTTGTCATAGACTGCGATGATGGCGCGTTTGATTTGGATGTCACTCATGGGCGAGCATCATAGCCCAACGCAAGTCGTGGAACAAAGGCTGACCGGAGAGGGAGGAATGGAGAATCGAGCATGGACAAGGACGGTGGGCAGCTGCTTCCGTTCAGGTCGCGGGCGCGAAATCACAGCGTTGTTTTGCGACAGAGAGCGGTCGCATCCACAGCATTCCTGCGGGCGACACGCGGAGAGCCGCGAGGCGTCGAGCGTTACTTGCGGAGCCGGCGTTCAGAGCGAAGCGGATCGAGGAGGAGCATCTGGTCGGACGTCCTGCCTGGGACGGTTGCGGTCTTGGCTTCCTCGCCGCTCTCGGCCGGTGCACTGGCGGCATCATTGGCCGTGACCACCGGGAGGGCGGCGGGCTCAGTTTTAGGAGGCTTTGCGGAGTGATCAGACTTCTTCTCGCGGACCATCACCCGGCCGGCGGGAGCTCGGAACGCCGCCAGGGTCAGCGGCTGGGCCCTCATCGGGCGAATGCAGCGAACCTCGCCCTGAGCGTTGGTCAGCAGGACGGCATCATTGTAGGGGTTGGGCAGGCCCTCGGTCGCGGTGACAGAATCGGCGAACTCGCTGATCTTGCCGGTGACGGCATTGACCAGGGCGAGCCGGCCGTTGGCGTGCAGGACCACGGTTCCCTGGGGCCACTCGGCCAGGAACTGCACCGCCTCGGGATCGATCCAGCTGGTCCCAAACCTGGGCGTCGGGCGTTGGGCGGTCGCGGTCGCAGGGGCGGTGGTCGGCGAGTCTGCGGCTGGCTCGGGGCTCTCGGCGGCCGGCGCATTCGCGGGGGGCGTCTCGGCTGCCCGGGCGTCGGCGACCGTCTCGGCAGGTTCGGTCGCGGGAGCGCTGGCCGGTCCGGCGGCAGGTGCGGCTATCGCGCGGCGAGCGAGACCGATGCGATGCAGTCCCCTCCCGGTCGCCTGGTAAACGCTCTCCCGAGTCACCACCGGGCCGCCAACGGGCCGATCGATCAACCGGTACTTCCAAAGGACTCCCCCGTCCGAAAGATCGAGTGCGTAGAGGTCGGCGCTGGATGTGGCGATGTACACAACCCCCCCGTCGACCGCAAGCCATCCCTGGACCGTGCCGTCCAGCGTCCGGTAGAACAAGGTGGTCTTGTCGGAAGCCAGTGCCCCGACATTGCCCTGGATATCGGCGAGAACGACCGCATCTGCGGCCGGGGCGTAAACCGGGGCGAGGCGGATGTGTTTACCCAGGCCAGACTGCCACAGGAGCCTGCTCCGGTCGACGGTCAGACACCATACCCAGCCCTGCGGCCCGACCTGGAAGATCTCGTCGCGGGACAGCGCCACCGGGGCCAGACTCGTGAGCGGAAGGCGGACACGAGTCATTTCACGGCCACTGGCGGGATCGAGAACCACGGCCGCGCGTGCGAGGGTCACGACGAATCGATCGCCTGAGGCCGCGTGCCAGACCACTGGCGGATACAGGGTATCGAGTTCCTCGGCCAGCTCGGCAGTCCAGAGGTATTCTCCCGTATCCGCCCGGAAGGTCCTGACGGCCCCATCCGAGCAGGTTGCACAGACGTAGCCCTCGACCAGTTGGTAAGAGCGGACGGAGGCGAGATGCCCCAAGGGCAGTCGCACCTGCCATGCGACGTCGGCGGCGGGCGCAGCCCCCAGGCCGGAGAGGCCATCGGCAGATCCCGCCGCATGGGCCCAACCGGCGACGGTCATCACGGCGGCCGTGACCGCGACCATCCACCCCATTCCCGGCGAGACACGTCCGCACCTGCTGGTCAGCTGGCTCATTCAACGACTCCTGACGAGAGCTCAAAACAACCATTCAATCCGGAGGCTGCTCGGCGGTCAAGGGCAGGGGTGAAAAACAGCTGCGGCGTCCCCGTCAGAGGGAGCGGCAGCTGCCCCTGGATCGACCGTGTGATCGCGAGGAGTTGCCCTCGCCGGGCGTCGCCCGGGCCTTTGGAGCGGCGGGATCGCCTCGAGCGGCCGGCGAGCCCCTTGGGAACCGGAAGCGATCCCGGGAGGAGGATTCGCGGGCCGGCGAAATCTTTCCTTTCCGGGGGCTTGCAAAGCAGCGGCCGGCCAGTTACTCTTTGACCGGACGCATTGGTGGGACTGTAGTTACGCCGCGCCCGCCCGCGCGGGGGCTGCTTGGGTCGCGAAACGGTCCCTCCATCCGAGGCCCTCTGTTGTAAGGCAGGGCACGAAGTCGAGTCAGTTAGCAGGAGCCCGCAGGTGACGACCATAACCAAGATCTTCGTCATCCTGGTCTGTTTGTTCGCCTTCATCTTCACGCCCTTGGCGGTGTCCTTTGCCGCCCGGTCGAACAACTGGCGGAAACTCACCGAGGATTACGCTTCCGCGTTGGAGGTCGCCAACGCCCATGAGCGCAGTGCTCTGGCCATCGCCGCTTCCGAGATCGAGCGTTACAAGGCGATGTGGAAGAAGGAGAACGACCAGTACCAGGCTCTCCAGAGCCAGTACAGTCAGCTGGTGAAGGAGAAGGGCGACCTGACGCTCAAGCACGACGACCTGGCTCGCAGTCGGGCCGCCTGGGAGACCTCGGCCGGCCTGTTGGCCGCCGAGATGGCGGTCAAGAGTAAGCACAACGAGGAGCTGGGCAAGGCCAAGGAAGATGCCCTTGGCCGAGAGCGGGAGTTGCGGGTGCGCAACCTGGAGTTGAGCGACCGGGTCAAGGAGTTGAGCGCCCAACAGGTGGTTCTCACCCAGCAGCTCAACCAGAAGATCCAGGAGATCACCGCCTACCGGGACGAGAACAAACGGCTTCGTGAAGGCTCCATTCTAAGTGCGGCGTCCCCGGCGGCGGCCTCTCCCACCCCGACGGCTCAGTCGACGCACGCGGCCCGGACCAGCCCGATCCTGGGCAAGGTGCGGGCGATCCGCGGCACGCTGGCGACCATCGACGTCGGCAGTTCCTCCGGCGTTCAAGCCGGGATGAGGATGGTCGTGCTGCGTAACGGGGACTGGGTCTGCGATCTGGAGATCACCTCGCAGGTGCTGCCGACCGAGGCGGTCGGCGAGATCCGGCTTCAGGCCGAGAACAAGCAGATTCGGGAGGGTGATGTCGTCGAGGACGCGGAGAGCTTTTCCCGGTCGTAGGATCCGGTTCGAGTAGCCAGGGCAGACACAGCCAAGGAGAATGACGTTGGCCCCCATCGCCTCCAACCGCCGAAATGTGGCCCCTGCGGATGACCTTTACCTGATCCTGTTGATCACCGCGACGGTTATCCTGCTGATCGGTATCGTCTTCATGGCCGTCCGCTCCTACCAGTACTTCGAGTCCCTGTGGCCGGTCGGCGGCGTTTGACATCTCGCCATCGACCCGCACCCGTGGTACAATCCTTGCCGGTTCGGCCGCTGGCGCGGTGCCGGATCGGACGGAAGGGAACGGGGCTCGGTGCGCGCGACGGAAGCCTGGATGTTAAGCTTCGGCAGGAAGACGGAAGGGTAGCCTCGTGTTTAACTCACTGCTCGGTCTCTTCAGCGTGGACATGGGTATCGACCTGGGCACCTGCAACACGTTGGTCTGCGTCCGAGGCCAGGGCATTGTGCTCAACGAGCCCTCGGTGGTTGCGGTCAAGAAGGGAACGAATCGGGTTCTCAAGAACGGCAATGCGGTGGGTCTGGTGGCCAAGGAGATGATCGGGAAGACTCCGGGCACGATCACGGCCATCCGGCCCTTGCAGGACGGAGTCATTGCCGACTTCGACATTACCGAGGCGATGCTGGGCTACTTCATCCGCAAGGTTCACGGCCGGCGTTCGTTCGTGATGCCGCGAGTGGTGATTGCGGTTCCATCGGGCATCACGGCGGTGGAGAAGCGAGCCGTCTACAACTCGGCTGAGCGGGCCGGTGCCCGGCGGGTTTACCTGGTTCCCGAACCGATGGCGGCGGCCATTGGCGCGGGGCTTCCGGTGGCCGAGCCGCGGGCGTCGATGATCGTCGATGTCGGCGGCGGGACGACCGAGGTAGCGATCCTGTCGCTGGCTGACATCAGCACCTGCGAGTCGATCCGTGTAGCCGGCGACGACATGGACGAGGCGATCGTCAACTACATGCGGCGGACGTACAACCTGGCGATCGGCCCGCAGACGTCGGAGCGGATCAAGCTCGAGATCGGCTCGGTGGCCGAGCTGGAGAAGGAACTGACCATGCAGGTCAGCGGGCGCGACCTGATCAGCGGGTTGCCTCGGGAGACGACGATCACCAGCGAGGAGGTCCGTGAAGCCCTCAAGGAGCCGATCGGGCTGATCGTCGAGGCGGTCGTTCGGACGCTGGAGAAGGCCGAGCCGGAGTTGGCTGCGGACCTGATCACGGACGGCATCTGCCTAGCGGGGGGCGGCTCGCTGATTCGCGGCCTGGACTCGGTGCTCAATCAGACGACCGGCTTGAAGGTTCGCCTGGCGGAGGATCCTCTCACCTGCGTGGCCCGGGGCACGAGTGTTTTCCTCGAGAATCTGAACGAATGGAAAGACACCATGGAGTCCACCGAGGACGACGTGTAGGTTGGAGGGAAGCGGCCAGGGGTGCACAGCGAGGGATGAGTTCGTTGTGGGGCGCCTTGGTGAGGCGTGGTTTTTCCAGAGCGAGCATTTCACGTGCAGTACAGGCGTTTGAGGACACCTTCGAAGCCGACGATCTTCATGATCCTGATGCTCCTTTCGGGTGTCAGCGTGTTTCTGCCCCCCGATCTTTTCGGGCCGGCGAGGGTTCTGACGCAGCTGGTTGCGGTTCCACAATGGGCGGCGCAGCGAGCGACGCAGCATGTGGCCGAGCCCATCCAGGCCCTGGCCGCCAAACCGATGGCCGCGGAGGAACTGGTTCGTCTGCAGCGTCAGGATTTAGCGCTGGAGAACGAGAACACGGTTCTGCGACAGCAGGTCTACGAGCTCCAGCTGACCGTTCAGGAGCTGACCCTGCTCCGCAGGCAGAGCCTGCAGCGTGATGGCATCATCCTGCCCGCGCCGGTGGTGGCCCTGGATGCGGCTCCGGGACGGGACTCGATGCTGCTGGGCAAAGGCAAGGTTCAGGGGGCCAAGCGAGAGGACTGGGTGGCCTCGCGGCTGCTCGTGCAGGTGGGGCAGCAGGATGGCGTGCAGGGCGAGGAGGCGGTGCTGGCCCGGGAGACGCTGATTGGCCGGATCGAGGAGACGAGTCCGCTGACCTCGCGGGTGGTGCTGCTGAGCGACCCGTACACCAACCGGGCCATGAAAGTGCGGATCATGCATTTCGACCACTCGTCGCAGCGTTACCTGCAGGTCACTTCGGGCGGGCGGATCGCCGAGTTCGTGCTCCGCGGGGCAGGCGCGGGCAGGATGGTGGTGCCCGACATCCGCAAGGACTTCACTGACGCCGGGGTGGTGGCGGTCGGCGACCTGGTGACCTCGGATCCGCAGGACCCCAGGCTTCCCCTGGGCATGGTGATCGGGGAGATCACCGAGCTGCGGCACAACAAGGACAATCCGCTGCTGCACGATGCGATGGTGCAGCACCGCTACGATCCGAAGAACCTCAGTCAGGTTTATATCGTGGACCTCTCCCGCGGGTCGAAGGCATCGCGCTGACCGAGCCCGCCCCACTCACCAGACGAACCGGTCGCCCGCGAGACGCTGCTTGAGAGCGGCCATCAGGGCGTTCTCGTCCGCTTCGGTCGGGGCCTGATAGGTGACCGAGAAGCGCAGGCAGGCCCCGGCGTCGTCCCAAGGAACGGTGCAGATGGACCGCTCGCGGATCAGGAACTGAGACACATCCTCGGCCGTCTTGAAGATCTGGCCGCCGTCGATACCTCTTGGCGCCTTCGTATAGAGGAAATACGTCCCTCCGGGCATATGGGCGTCGAAGCCGAGCTCCCTGAGCGTTGCGACGAGTTTGTTCAGCCGCCGCTCGTAGCGGGCCCGGACGCGTTGCGGAATCGAGTCGTCGGCCAAGGCCGCGACGCCGGCTTTCTGGATGGCCATGAACTGTCCGCTGTCACAGTTGTCCTTGACGTCGGCGAAGGCCCGGACGATCCGCTCGTTGCCGGCCACGAATCCCAGTCGCCAGCCGATCATATCGAAGCCCTTGCTCATCGAGTGGACCTCCACGCCGACCTCCCTGGCTCCCTGGACGGCCAGGAAGCTGAGCGGCTTGCGGCCGTAGGTGAGCATGACGTGGGCGGCATCGTTGACGACCACGAGCTCGTGGCGGTGGGCGAAGTCGATGACCTTGCGGAAGAACGTCTCGTCGGCCAGGCCGCCGGTGGGGCTGTTGGGGTAGTTGAGGACCAGCATTTTGGCCCGCCGGAGGATATCGCCGGGAATGATGTCCAGGTCGGGCAGGAAGCTGTTTTCCGCCCGAAGCGGCAGGCTGAAGACGGCCCCGCCGTAGTAGCGGGTGTGGGTGCCGGCGATCGGGTAGCCGGGGACGGTCATGAGGGTGATGTCACCGGGATTGATGAAGACTGCGGGGAGCATGGCCAGGGCGGTCTTGCTGCCGATGCAGTGGTTGACCTCGGTGGCCGGATCGAGGGTGACGCCGAAGGATCGTTTCATCCAGGCGGCGGCGGCGTCCTTGTACTGCTGGATGCCGTTGTCGGCGTAGCCGCGGTTCTCGAGTTTGCCGGCTTCTTCGGCCAGGACCTGGCGGACGGATGGGTTGGCCATCTGGTCGTTCTCGCCGATGCCGAAATCGAGCAGCGGCCGGCCGGGGAAGTCCTTGATGGCGGCCCGCTTGGCCCGCTTGATCTTCTCGAATTTGTAGATGGCCGTGCCTTGGCCGTACTGGGCGCCGCCGATACGATCCGCGAACAAGGTCTGGAAATACGGGTCGGTCATAATCTCCTCGTTCCGATGCAACAGTAGCCTCTCCAAAGGCGAGTATGGTAACGAGTATAGCCGGCCGGTGCACACCTGGCCCAGGGTGGATGTTTTCCCTAGGTGCGTGACAACCGGGGCACATCCTGCGGCGATGAGTCCTTTGAAGGGAGCTCGGACGACACAAGGGGGGAGAGGGGCGGGTGGTGATGAGGCGGTCGTCAACAACCGGCCGATGGGCCCGCCCCCGGCGGCCACGGACGCTGAAGCGACCTCAGGATGTGTCCGGTTTTCCTTCACCGCACCACGGCCAGGTTGACCGGAAGGGGGTCACGGACTGGTTCGTGGGGTCCCTTGACTTGCCGGGCGGGTGTTTCTACCTTCATCGCCCTGGATTGGCAGCGAGGATACGAGCCATGCAAGAAGCCATCGGGAAAGCATCGGTCCTGGTCGAGGCCCTGCCTTACATTCAGGGCTACCTGGACAAGATCATCGTGGTCAAGCTCGGCGGTTCGGTCATGGACGATCCGACCGCGGAACGGGAGTTGCTGCGCGACGTGGTTTTCCTGCGCAGTGTCGGGATGCAGCCGATCATCGTTCACGGCGGCGGGAAGGAGATCTCCAAGGCCATGGATGACGCGGGTCTCGAGCCCACGTTTGTTCAAGGTCTCCGCTACACGGACGACCGCACGCTGGCCATTGCTGAGCAGGTGCTCTGCGCCCGGATCAACAAGCGGTTGGTGGATGCTTTGATCAAGATGGGGGTGGACGCGATTGGCCTGCACAGCCTGACCACGTGCGTTCTGTTCGCCGAGCAGTTGTTCCTGCAGGGTGAGGAGAACCGCCGGATTGACGTCGGCTATGTCGGCAAGGTCGAGCAGGTCAACGCGAAGGTACTCCGGCTGCTGTGCCAAGCGGGTACCGTACCGGTCATCGCTCCGATTGCCCGGGATTTCGCGGGGGGCAAGCTCAACGTCAACGCGGACACGGCCGCCGGGCATGTGGCGGCCGCGGTCAAAGCCGAGAAGCTGGTTATGGTGTCGGATACGCACGGCATCCGGCGTGAGAGGGACAACCCCGACTCATTCTGCCACTCGCTCAACAAGGCCGAGATCGGCGAACTGATGGCGGAGAAGATCATTGACAAGGGCATGATCCCGAAGGTCGAGGCGTGCCTG
The DNA here is from genome assembly GCA_022711465.1 of Planctomycetota bacterium. Taxonomy (GTDB): domain Bacteria; phylum Planctomycetota; class Phycisphaerae; order UBA1845; family PWPN01; genus JAGNEZ01. The sequence continues at coordinate 446,702 of JAKLEZ010000001.1, forward strand.
CGGGCGCTTGAGGCGGGTACGCGCAAAGCCCACATCATTGACGGGCGGATCCCCCACTCGCTGCTGCTGGAGATCTTCACCGACAAGGGCATCGGCACGCAGATCCTGCAGTCGTGACGTGTACGAGCACGCCTTTGGGTGATCGTTTGCCGCCTCGCGTGGCGTTCTCCTGACTGGGTGGCTCTGCCGACCGGACCGAGGAAGGAGGGTTCGGGGCTCGGGGTCCGGGGTGTGGGGCTGGGGGCGCGGAGTTGACCGTCTGCGTATGATGAGCCCATCGCTCGGGACAGAGCCGGATGGTGCTCTGGGTTGGGGGAGTTCGACGATCAGGCAAGCCGCGGCGACGTGCAGCTCCGATGGGGAGGATGCCGTCGTGTCGATCGAGGGCGGAGTGATCCGGCCCGGCCATTCATCAGCGACAGGAGAAGACAAAGATGCACGTAGATACCACCGTCAGGCTTGTTCGAACGCTCCGATTGGCGCTCTCGGCGGTTCTGGCCGTCGTTCTCGGGCTTCCCGTCGTGACTCTCGGGCAGTCGTCCGTTGCGCCCCCGGGGCCGCAGCCCGTGGCTCTCGGCCCCTATGTGCAGAACGTGGGCACCAGCAACGCCGTCATCTGCTGGGCCACCCTGAGCGGGGAAGCGATCCTCACACCGCCGGCGAAGAACGACACCTGCTTTCGGGAATACCAGGTACACTCCGTCATGCTGCGCGGTCTCACACCGGGAACCACCTACTCCTACCGTGTGCCCGGAGACACCGCAGCCGCCGGGGATTGCACGTTTACGACCGTTCCCACGGGAGAGCACCCGTTCAGCTTCTGCGTCATCAGTGATACCCAGAATCGCGACAACAAAGCCCACCGGCCGATTGTCGAGCGTCTTCTCGCCGACAAACCCGACATGCTGTTCAACGTTGGCGATCTGGTGTCCGACGGCCGGAGCTTCGGCGACTGGGAGGAGTTCTTCCGGGTACAGGGTCCTCTCCTGCGCAGCGTGCCCTGCTATGCCGTACTGGGCAATCACGAGCGCGACTCCTCCCTGTACTTCCAGTTCTTCGCTCTGCCCGGCATTGAGCGGTACTACTCGTTCAACCGCGGGGCGGCACACTTTGTCGTGCTGGACAGTCCCGGCAGGCGCATGCCGGATGACAACCAAGCGGTCACCAAGGCCGACCAAGACCGCTTCAAGGAGCGCGGCAAACGGTACTGGCAGCAACAGATGGAGTGGTTCAAGAATGACCTGGCCGGGCACGGAGACGCGAAGTACATTTTTGTTTTTCTTCACTACCCGATCTACAGCCTGATGGCTTCACGGGTGGCATCGACCAACGAGTTGCGCGAGCGATTGGGCACGGTGTTCCAGGACTACCGCGTCACCGCGGTCTTCAGCGGTCACGATCACCACTACCATCGGGAGGTTGCAGGAGGTGTACATTTTGTGGACAGCGGGGCAGGGGGCGGGTCGGCACGTCCCATCGACGCTCCAATCCGGCCCGAGACGATCAGGTATGCGGCCGTCGAGTCGTTTACCCGGGTTGAGATCGGTCCTGATCGAGCGAAGGTCCGGGTCACCGATGTCGCGGGCAAGGTCGTGGATGAGTTTTCACTATCACCCCGGCCGCATTCGACGACCAAGCCGGAGTGAGGGTCGCTGGGGCATCGCACGATGATGCGATGATGAAGAGTCTCCTTGATTCGCCGTGAGCGCACTCCGCGGACTTCGGTTGATCTATCGGAAGGCCGCAAAGGGCGGCCAGGACTGATGGTGATGAACCAAAGGAGATGCGGTATGTGCGGGATCATTGGGATTCTCATCGCCCTGATTACGAAGTACGCCGACCTGGGCTTCTGAGCCAGGGCGGGGCAGCCCACAACCTGCCACACGAAGCATGACCCCGGTTCACGGGCAGTGATCCGGGGTCATAGATTTGAGCGCCGGCGGTTTGACTGTCATGTCGGTGGCGGGCCGCTTTGGCCCCGCACGCAGCGGGCTGTAAATCGGACCAGGGTTTTTAAATCGGACCAGGCCCGTTTTTCTTCCCAGGCCCGTTTTTCTTCCCCTAAATCGGACCAGGCCCGTTTTTCTTATCGAAGCGCGGCGGGTTCATTGTCATGCCGGTGGAGAGCGGCTTCGGCTCTGCACGTGGCGGGCTGTAAATCGGACCTGGTCCGTTATTCGTTCCCCGTTTTGCCGGCCCCAGGATGCGCCCCAGTTGTGCGGCGCCCGATAGACCGGGGTAAAAACCCGCTTTTGGACGATGAACAACAAACCTGGTGGAATTCAAGCGCTGACGGATTGGTTTGGCCCTTTTGAAAGCGGGAAAAACCTTGAAACGGGCAGAGGCGCTGGGGTATCCTCGTGGCGCTGCCGGCGGAGGACACGGCTCTGGTTTTGCCGGCGTCTCCGTCGAGCGCAATCACATCCGGACGACGCGCTTGGCCCGTACGAACCATGTACTCCTCAGGCCGCGCGAACGTCTGCTTTTCGGCAGCGGTGATCCGTTGAATGCGCGCCCGGCGCAGCGCGGTTTCACGGGCCGCTGGAAGGAGGTGGTAACACATCTGTGGCAACAGGACGACGTCCTGGGCCCCACACGCGTGGTCTGTTTCAGAGGACACATTCTTCGGAGGAGCAAACATGTCTCGAGAAGGCGTTGTGTATTGGGCGGCCGCCGTTGTGCTCGGCCTGACAGCTACGGCGGCCGTTGGGGGAGGAGACCCGCCTCCCGATGATCAGCTGGCACCGCTTGGTAAACTGCTGTTCTTCGACAAGAACCTGTCAACCCCACCGGGGCAATCCTGCGCCGCATGCCATGCACCGGAAGTCGGCTTTACTGGGCCAGACTCGGACATCAACCTCAAGACGGCCGTGTACCCCGGTGCCGTGCACACGCGGTTTGGGAACCGCAAGCCGCCCTCGGCCGCATACGGTGGGCCCAGCCCGGTGATGTACCACGATGAGTCGGAAGGCCTCTGGATTGGCGGCATGTTCTGGGATGGCCGGGCCACGGGCTGGACACTCGGCGACCCGCTGGCGGAACAGGCTCAGGGACCGTTCCTGAATGCCCTGGAGCAGAATAATCCAAATGCGAAGCTGGTGTGCTCCAAAGTCGCCAAATCAGCCTATGCGGGACTGTTCAAGGAACTGTGGGGGGCGGGGTCGCTGGATTGGAAGAAGGATATCGACGGCACATATGAGCGGATTGCCAGATCGATCGCGGCCTACGAGCGATCCGCCGAGGTGAATCGCTTCAGTTCCAAGTATGACTATTACCTCAAGGGACAAGCCACACTCACGGAACAGGAAGCGTGGGGCCGGGAACTCTTCGAGGGCAAGGGCATGTGCTCGGCCTGCCACATCAGTGCTCCAGGTCCGAACGGCGAGCCCCCCTTGTTCACCGATTTCACCTATGACAACTTGGGCATTCCCAAGAACCCGGACAACCCCTTCTATACGATGCCCCGCAAGTGGAACCCGGAGGGCAAGAAGTGGGTCGATCCCGGCTTGGGTGGGTTCCTGAAGGGCGCGGGCTACGGGCCGGAGGTCTATGAACCCGAATGGGGCAAACACAAGGTACCGACCCTTCGCAATGTAGACCTGAGGCCTTACCCGGAATTCGTCAAGGCCTTCGGGCACAACGGCTACTTCAAGTCCCTCGAGGAGATCACCCACTTCTACAACACGAGGGATGTGGAATCGGAATCGTGGCCGGACCCCGAAGTAAAGGACACCATCAACAAGGATGAATTGGGCAACCTGGGCCTGACTGCCGAGGAAGAAGCGGCGATTGTAGCGTTCATGAAGACACTGTCGGACGGGTATACTCCGACTCCGTAACGGCAGCGATGCCGCAGCATCGGCAATCGCAGGGTGCATGTCGGTTTTGCCCAGACGTGCACCCCGTGTGCCTTGATGGAATCCGTCCTCGTTCCTCCTTACCAGAGGGGTCAACCGGTCGGTACTCAGACGGTATCGACGCTGCGCGAATCGATGCTTCTGACCTCTCTGATGCCGTGGAGAAGCGGTCAGAGGTGAGCGGTCAGCGATCGGCATTTGGCGAGAGCAAGGGGGATCCCGCCCGGCATCTACGCGTGCACGCCGGCCATGTCCGCGGACAGCTCGTGCAGGAGCTCGACGATCCGCACGTCCGACGGGCAGACTTCAGCGCACCGTCCGCAGTTGCGGCACACTCTGGCCGGGTCGTAGCCCGCCCGGGCATACAGCTCGCGCGCCAGCTGGTGCTCGTTGTACTGGTGATGATAGGCGTGGTATCGAATCATGTTGGTCACGGCGATGTGTTCGGGACACACGGTCGTGCAGTCGCCGCACAAGTGGCAGGCTCCGGCCATCTCGTATTTAACCAGCGTCCGCAGCTCTCGCTGGGCGTCAGCGGTCAGCTTCAGCGAGGCGAGCGGCACGTCCTTCTCCATCTCCTCGTTGCTCTTGATCTGCATGATGACCGCATCGATGAGCCCCTCGGTCAGATTCAGCATCCAGAGCTTGGCCCGCTCCCACTCGTTGTAGCTCTTGCCGCCCACCAGGCTCTCGAACTTCTTCTCCCGGCCGTCGACCGGGCGGTTCTTGATGCCCGAAGTCTTCATGGCGATGAAGCCGACGTCCTGCTTCTTGAGAGCGGCCAGCTCAGGCTTGAGCGAATCGAAGCTCTCCGCGTTGACACCCGGCATGATCAGGTCGATCTTCCAGGGCCCCTTGGCATTGGCCTCGACCGCCGCGGCCAGGACCTCTTTCTGATGATTGTGGGTGCTGAAGCCGAAGTGCTTCGCTTTCCCGGCCTTGTGGGCGTTCTCGTAGGCTTCCCACACTTCCAGGCAGTCGAAAATCCAGGGGATCTCGATGCCGTGCATGAAGTAGGCGTCCACGTCCTTGACGCCCAGGCGGCCGAGCGATTCATCGAGCTGCTGGCTGTAGAGCTTAGCCATGCGCTTGCCCGCCGGGCGGAGATCCGGCTTGTCGCCCCCCTGCTTCTGCTTCTCGACCACTTTCTTGTGCAGGGCGAGCAGGTCGCCTTCACCGTCGCCGAGATAGTCTTTCATCGCGGCGCGGTACAGCTTAACAACTTCGTCATCGATCTTGGAGTAACCGGCCACGTCGGTCGCCTTGCTGGTCAGCCAGAGCTTGTCGCGCTGCTTCTGCAGGAAGGGCTTGAGTTCCAGCTCGAAGTTGCCGTACCCTCGGGCGGCATCGATGTAATTAACGCCTCGGGCGAGGAGTCGCCGCCAGAGGGTCTCGTTGCCGCCCCAACCCTGCACGATGCGACTGACCATGAAGTTGGTCCGACCCATGCGCGTGTAGGCCATGTCGGCGTTTCTGCCGCGCCAGATCAGGTCTTTAGCGTCGACCTGGACCTCGGGAGCCCCCTGCTTCCGGTCGGCACCGAGGACGGCGGGCCCGGCCACTGCGGCGGCGCCTACGCTTACCGCAGTGCGCTTGAGGAAATGACGGCGACCCAGCCTGTTCTGATCATGGGACATGCTTGAATTCCTTGATTCGTGCCTCGGGCTGCGCTGACCACAGCGTGCTACGTGACGGGGGAGTATAGGGGCTTTCCGGCCGTCGGTGCAAGAGGGGGCGCCATCCGACCTTAGCGGGTCCTGACGAGTGAAGATGGGCGAGGGACGGCGGCCAGGACGGCCTGGAAGAACTCGGGGCGTTTGCGGATCGTAGCCCGGCTGAGCAGTTGCTGGATATAAGCCTGCTCGCGGCGGCTGTACTCCTCGTCGAGGAGTCGCTGGATGATCTGTTCCTGGGCCTGCTCGAAGGGTTTCCGGGCCGCGGGGGTCATTTGGCCACACTTAACGATGAAGAAGCCTTCCTCGATCTCGACGATGTCGCTGACCTGCTGGCTCTGGAGGCCGAAGAGCACATCGAGCAGTCTGGCCTTTGAGCTGGCGAATGCTCCGGGGCTGACCTCGCCCCATCCCCCGCCGAGCTTGCCTCGCGGGCCCTTACAGTATTTCTTGGCGACGGTCTCGAACTGGACGCCGTTGTTCAGTTCCTGGCGGGCCTGTTGGATGTGGGCCCGGGCCCGTTGGCGGGCGGCGGCCAGTTCCTCTGGCCTGGCGGAGGTGATCGGCTTGTCGAGCATCTCGGCGACGGGGACCTCGATGAGGAACAGTTCCGCCTTGGCCGTGCTGCTAAACTCATCGGGATGGGTCTCGTAGTACCTGGTCAACTCGCGTCGGGTCGGTTCCTGGATCATCGGCCGGAACCGCTCGTGAAGGAAGAAGCGGACCATGGCCTGCCGGCGAGCTCGCTCCTTGATCTGATCCATGGTCAGGTCCAGGGCCTTGAGATAGACCTCGTAGCGGGCGACCACGCCTCCATACCGTCGCGTGATCACATCCTTGACCATGCGGTCGACTTCCTTGTCGAGAGCGTCCTTGAACTTGTCGTCGGAGAAGGTCTTCTTGGCCTCCTGGTAGACAAGGAGCATGCTGACCTGATAGTCCACCTGGGTGCCGACCGCCCGGAAGAGGTGGTTGCGGTAGGCCACGAGGCTCAGCGTATCGGCCTTGGCGCGGAGGTCATCATAGATGGGTTCGAGCACTTCGGGAACGCTGATGGTATCGCCGTTGACGAAGAGGACCGGGCAGCCGACCGGGCCGTGCTCGAAGTCGATGTCGGACGGCTGGGTGACGGCTCCGGCGGTGAGGCTTTCGGCGGGACCGGCCGGTGTTCCCGCGTCATCCAGGCGTTTGACGTCGGGATGGTATCGGTGGTTGTGGGCGGCAGCGTGATCGGCCCGTTTGGGGCCGCTGTCGGGCTTGCTGCATCCGTGCCCCGGCCCCAGCGAGAGGGCCAGCAGGGTCAGGATCGGCAGGGACAGCCGGCGTTTGGGCAGCAAGTTCCCGCGGCCTGCCGTTGATGCAGCCGATCTCTGCGGTGCCGGTTCTGGAGCCATGGATGCCCTCATGTGCCGGCGGCCATTCTAGTTACCGGGGCACCCTCCTTCAACAGCCGGCGGAGTATGGCCAGCATGGTGGCGGGCTCGAAGTAGGCCGGCGACAGGCGCCAATGGATCGTGTGGGCGTCGGCCATGCGGGGGGAGCCGGGACTGCTGGCGAAGACCGGCTCGACCAGGGCCAGCTCGTCGACGGTGAAGATCAGGTCCGGCGGCTGCTGGTTGATGGAGCGGATCTTGAGGGGTTGAGCCAGGATGCGGATCTCGGCCAGGTCCAGGAGGGTCTGCACGGTAGGCGGGTACGGGCCGAAGGCGTCCTTGATGTCCTTGTCGAGCTGCTCCAGTTCGGCCCGCGTCCGGCAGCGCACGAGGCGGCGGTAGATTTCCATCCGCTGGCGTTCGGAATCGATGTAGCTTCTGGGGATGTGGGCGGGCACATCCAGTTCGAGGTGGACCGGGCGGAGTTCCTCGGCCGGCTCGTCTTTGAGCCTTCGGACGGCCGAATCGAGCAGCTGGCAGTAGAGTTCGTAGCCGACGGCGGCGATGTGACCGCTCTGCTCCGATCCGAGGATGTTTCCCGCCCCGCGGATCTCCAGATCGCGCATGGCGATTCTGAAGCCCGCCCCGAGATCGGAGAACTCCTCGATGGCCTTGAGGCGGCGGGCGGCCGTGGAAGTGAGCGTCTTGCCTCGCGAGAGCATCAGGTAGCAGTAGGCCCGGTGCTTGTAGCGTCCCACCCGGCCGCGGAGCTGGTGCAGTTCCGACAGTCCGAATCGGTCGGCCTGGTCGATCAGGATGGTGTTGCAGTTGGGGATATCCAGCCCTGACTCGATGATCGTCGTGCAGACCAGGACGTCGGCCTGGTGGTGGATGAAGTCCACCATGACCCGCTCCAGTTCATGTTCGTGCATCTGTCCGTGGCCGATGAGGGTGCGGGCCTCGGGGACGATCTGCCTGACCATGTCGGCGAAGACGTGGATGTCGTAGACCAGGTTATGGACGAAGAAGACCTGCCCGTCGCGGCTGAGCTCCCGCATGATGGCGTTGCGGATCAGGTTCTCGTCCCAGTGTCCCACCTGGGTCACGATGCTGCGGCGGTCCAGGGGTGGCGTTTCCAGCGAACAGATGTCGCGGATGCCCAGCAGCGACATGTGCAGCGTGCGCGGGATTGGCGTGGCGCTCATGGTCAGAACGTCCACCGTTTCGCGGAAGCTCTTGAGTCGTTCCTTGTGCTCGACGCCGAAGCGCTGCTCTTCGTCGATTACCAGCAGGCCAAGGTCCTTGAATCCAACGTCCTTGCTCAGCAGGCGGTGGGTACCGATAAGGATGTCCACCTGTCCCTTCCGCGTGCGGGTGATGGTATCGAGTTGCTGCTTGCGGTTCTTGAATCGCGAGAGGCTTTCGATCACGAAGGGGTAGTCGGCGAACCGCTCGCGGAAGGTTCGCTCGTGCTGCTCGGCCAGGACGGTGGTTGGCACCAGGACGGCGACCTGCTTGCCATGTTCGACGGCCTTGAACGCCGCGCGGATGGCCAGCTCGGTCTTGCCATAGCCGACGTCGCCGCACAGCAGTCGGTCCATGGGCATGCTCTTGCGCATATCCTTCTTGATGTCGGCCATCGCGGAGAGCTGGTCCTCGGTTTCGGTGTAGATGAAGCTGCCCTCGAACTCGCGCTGCCAGGGGGTATCCTCGGGGAAGGAGATCCCGGGCTGGCTGGCGCGCACCGCCTGGATCCTGAGCAATTCGGCGGCGAGATCGGAGACGGCTTCTTCGACCCGTTCCTTGGTCCTGGCCCAGCGTGTCCCGCCGAGCTTGCTGAGCTGCGGGGCGGCCGCTCCTGCCCCGATGTACTTCTGGACCAGGTCGATCTGGCTGACCGGCACGTGCATGCGGGCCGCGTCGGCGAACTCGAGGGTCAGGAACTCCTCGCTCTTGTTCGAGTCGCCCTTGCGCATGACCCGCAGGCCGAGGAATCGGGCGATGCCGTGAACCACGTGAACGACGTAGTCACCCGGTTGCAGATCCAGCCAGGATTCGATCGGCCGGGCCGCATGGGTCTTGCGAATCCGCCGCCGCTGCTGATAACGATGGAAGACCTCGTGGTGTCCGACCACGGCCAGGCGTCCGGCGGGCCAGTCGAATCCCCGGTGCATGAGTCCGTTTCGCGTCTTGAGCCGAGCCGGCACGTCACCCAGGGTGGACGTCCACAGTTCAACGAACCGCTGTCGTTCCGGCTCGTTGTCGCAATAGAGCAGGACATCCCGTTCGCGGGCCAGCCGGGCGAGTTCGGGCAGTGCCTCGGTGGCCTTGGTCTCGAAGCGGGCCAGGCTCTGCACGCCGAAAGCGAACCGCTCGGGCAACTCGCCTCCTCCGAGGGCGTAGAGATGCAGCTGAACGAACGAGCCGGCCCGGCGGAACACGCGGTCGACCGGCATCATCTGGCGAGGCGAGCCCAGCCGATTCCAGAAGGTTCTTCCGAGCTCCTGGATCTCGATGGGTTCGGCAAAGGCGACGATCGTCTCCCGCGGCAGGTAGGAGAGGAAGCTGGTGATGGTCGCTTCATCCGGGAGCCGCTTCGGGGACCGCGCCCGCCGGCCGCTCCCGGCCAGCCCCACGGTGCCGGCCACGCGAATCCGCTGGAACGAACGATTGGATCGCTGCGTGCTCACGTCGAAGGAACGGACCGACTCGATCTTGTCGTCGAAGAAGTCAATCCGGTAGGGATCGATCTCGCCCGGCGGGTAGATATCCAGGATATCACCGCGGAGGGCGAAATCGCCGGGCGACTCGACCTGATCCAGGCGGGCATAGCCGTGATCCACGAGCCAATCGACCAGGAGCTGGGGGGTCTGTTCCTGCCCGGCGCCGACGGTCAGCATGTCCGCCTCGAGGGTAGCGGGGGTAGGCACGGCCTGCATGAGGGCCTGAATGGGGGCGACGATCAGCAAGGGATCGGGCTTGCGATCCGCTGCTCGGCCGAGTGCAAGTTCGGGGGTCTTCAGGTCGAGCATTCGGGAGCACAGGGCCAGGCGTTCCGCGTGGATTTCATCGCTGGCTGCCCCCTCACCGGGCACGGTCTCGAAGGCGCTGAGCAGTTCGGGCGTGTGCCCGCAGAAGAGTTCGATATCGTCGCGGGCCTCATCGGCCTGTTCCAGGTGGGCGGTGACGAACAGGAGCGGTCGATCGAGTACTCGGGCGGCGGCTCCGGCCAGAGCGGGCGCGAACGATCCCCACAGCCCGTCCGCGGAGACCGCCCCCTGCGCCGACTCGCCATTCTGGCCATCGCCGCCCTGCGCGGCGAGCCGCGGCGGAGGGCTCAACTCCCGGATCCGGGCCACCAGGGCACGAAAAGTGCCGTCGCCGGTGATCCGATCGACGACATTGAGCACGATGCTATCATATCGGCGAATCCGCCCCCACACCATGGGCGGGGTTCCCCCGATTGCTGCGGCCGGTCAAGCCGGCGGGCCGCCCGGAACCGCCGGTCCGGTCGAGTGGTGGAAGGCAGGTCCTTGCTTCCGGATTGAGCTCGATTATGGCTCTAGCCGGCTGTTGGCCTTTTCGAGACAGATGGTGTATAATAGATGTGGATGGTTCCAACGAGTGCGTCTGAGGTTATCATCCATTCGCCCGCAAGGGGCGGTACGGTAAGAAGCCATTTTCCTCCCATCATCCCAGACGCCTTCGGCGGCCATCCGGCGATGTGTTCCTACAGTCAGGTTGTGCGGTTCACAGGTTTGCGGTGAACGCGCGGTTCGCCGGTGGTGTACGCCGGCATCAGCCGCGCTGAATGAAGGTCCCCGCGCACGGCAGCTGGTCCCTGCCGCCGCGGGCGCGGGCCGGAAGCGTCCGCGCGAACCGGTGCAAGGAGCGTGAGTCGGCGAGGGTTGCTCAGCGGCCGCCGGACACGGCGGTGCTGGCTCAACAGTCATCATATAGGTTTTCCCATTCCGCTCTTGCCCGACCATCCTCCCGTGCCTGGCGCAGGAATGCACGGCCCGCACAACTGTGCCATCGCACGGGAGGTATGCCATGAGACCGAGAATCATGGAACGGAGACGGTCTGCCTTCACGCTGATCGAACTCCTGGTCGTGGTCGCGATCATCGCCCTGCTGATCTCGATCTTGCTGCCATCGCTGAGCCGGGCGAGGGAACTGGCTCGCCGGGCAGTTTGTGCGGCGAACCTGTCGGGGATGGGAAAGAGCTACCACACCTACGCCAACGACAACTCCGATCAGTGGCCGATCGCGGCTCACAAGCGGGCCGGCGTCTCGGCTGGGCAGACACCGGCGCCCACGGTGACCTACGTTGGCCAGATTGGCACGAAGCGAGGCACGGCCGGCGTCCCTGGCGCGGGCGAGACCACGGACGCCGACACTCTTCTTTCCACGACCCGGACCCAATGGACGCTCGTCCGTCTGAACTTCGCCGCGGCCAAGTTGTTTGTCTGCCCGTCGTCCGGCGATCAGCCGAATCAGGAGGAGAACCCGCAGGATTTCTGGGATTTCGGCCACGGCAACGCTGCAGGGCCGACGCCCGACAGTGCTGTGGGCTGGCGGCAATGCAGCTATGGCACGCAGGTGCCCTACGGTGACCGAGCTTGGCCGCGGACGGACGGTGATGCGAGCATGGCCCTGGCGGCCGACAGGGGCCCGTTCAGTGCCTTTCTGGAGGCCAAGGAGGGAACGGTGGTAGCGAACCCGGCGGCAACGAGCAGTGACTCAACCGACAAGTGGGCGACCTGGAACTCCCCCAATCACGGTGGGCCAGGTTCTGGGGAGGGCCAAGTGGTCCTGTACGCCGACAGCCACGCGGAGTTCTCCCCAAAACCTTGTGTTGGCGTCAGTTACGACAACATCTTCACCCGATGGGCCAAGTCTGCCGGGGCGATGTCGGACCGTGTGCGGGGGTTCGGGCCGTCGAAGGGTATCGGTGAGATACCCCATGGGCAGACGGACTCGCTGATTTATCCGTAAATCGATGCAAGTCCGGTATTGACAAAGCGGTTGGAGAGTGCTTTAATCCTAGATGGATGGTTGTGTGGAGCGCGTTTGCGGCACCACTCTGTTGATATGACAGAAGCTGCCATCATCTGTTTTCCATCCCAAGCGCCCCCCCATGACCAACCACAGGAATGCGGTTTTGTTGGCCTATTTGGCCGCAAAGAACGTGTAAGTGCGGATTCGCGGCGATGGTCGTCGTGAGATCCGTTGTGGTTGTGGGTCCCCGCGTATGATGAGCTGTGGTGCTCGGCGCGGGAGCAGATTCTGCAGCTGTTTGGGAGGTCTTCGAGGCTTGTTCGGGCGAGAGCACACAGCGGCCGCTTGACATGGCGGCAACTTGTGGCCAGTCCTCATTCATCGTCCTCTGTCAGGGCTCTCGCTTAACGCTCCAGCTTCGCAGACCCAGCACAAACAGGCTACGGAAGACTGCGCATCAGTGCGAAAGCACGGGAGGTCATTATGAGACCCAACACTCAAGGTAGGAGCAGGCCGGCGTTCACGCTGATCGAGCTCCTGGTGGTGGTCGCGATCATCGCCCTGCTGATCTCGATCCTGTTGCCGTCGCTGGCGCGAGCCCGCGAACTGTCGAAGCGGTCGGTGTGCGCCGCGAACCTCAAGGGCATGGGCACGGGCCTGTACACCTACGCCAACGAGAACGCCGACGATATGCCTCGGGCCAACAGCACCCAGGTGGCCACAAGCGGCGTGGGCGTGGTCAACTACGTGGCCAAGATCGGCACCAAGCGTGGTCAGCTCGCCAACCCCATGATCGGCGAGACGGGCACGAATGACGCCGCAGTCTCCACGGTGCGGAACCTATGGACGATGATCCGTCTGAATATCTCATCGCCCAAGTCGTTCATCTGCCCGTCGTCGAGCGATCAGCCGAACGATGAAGAGAACCCGCAGAACTACTGGGATTTCGGCAAGGGTGACGTGACCGGAACAGCGACTGCCGCCCAGGCGAAAGAGGGCTGGAACCAGTGCAGTTACGGCTATCAGGTTCCCTACGGCGATCGTGGCCGTCCGCGTACCGACTGCGACCAGAGAATGGCCATTGCGGCCGACAAGGGGCCTTTCGGAGCGGTTCTAGATGGACAGGTGGGCACCGACCCGGGCAAGCCCAACCTGACGACGACCGATTCGCCTGACAAGTGGTCGCCCTGGAACTCGCCGAACCACGGCGGTTCCGGTGCTGGCGAAGGCCAGGTTGTGCTGTACGCTGATGCTCACGCCCAGTTCGAGCCGAAGCCCACGGTGGGTGTTGCGTACGACAACATCTACACCCAGTGGGGCACGCAGAACGGCACCCTGACGGATCGCGTACAGGGCAACAAGCCCACGAGCACCGAGATTCCGTGGGGCCAGACTGACTCGCTGATCTATCCGTAAGTGGACTACCGGCGTCGGCCTGACAACCGACCACCGACCAGGCCCATCGCAAAAGCGATGGTACGGTGTGACGAAGACGGGCGGCACGTTCCGTGTCGCCCGTTTCTTTTTTTGTTCCTGCTTGACAGCCTACCCCGGCGCGGCATAATGAGCGATGCAAGAGGTTCGCTCGGCGCGGGCGAGGCGGGTGGCGGCGCGTTCCGCCGTCCGACCGGAATGCTGAGAATAGCCTGGTCGCACCCCACAAGGATGGGCAATCCCCCCCTTGCCCGTCTCACCGCGACCAGGCTTTTTTTCGTATGGAGCAGCGATGCCGAGTCCCAGCAGCAAGCAGCCCAGCTTCGAGGACGCATTGAATCAGCTCGAGGCCATCGTTTCGGCCATCGAGGAGGGCAAAATTGGTCTGCAGAACTCGATCACCGAGTACGAAAAGGGCATGAAACTGATCCGTCATTGCCGCGCGATCTTGGCCGAGGCCGAGGCCCGCATCCAACAGCTCCAGGTGACCGAGGACGGCCGGGTCTCGACGGGGCCGTTCGAGTCCCCGTCCACGGACTGACGCCCCTGCCGATGCTGGCTCGCCCTGACAACCGGCCTACAATCCCCCGTCTGCCATGGATTGGGTCTACCTGGACAACAATGCGACCACCATGATCGATCCGCGCGTCCTTGAGGCGATGCGGCCGTTCCTGGCCGAGCAGTATGCCAACCCATCCAGCACCCACCACTTCGGACAGCAAGCCCGTTATGCGGTTGAGGCCGCGCGGGAGTGCATCGCGGGGCTGCTGGGGCTGAGCGGTGGTCAGGTCATCTTTACCAGCGGCGGCACCGAGGCGAATGATCTGGGGGTCCGGGGCATGCTCGCCTCCCGGCCGTCCAAGCGTCACCTGGTGACCACGGCCGTCGAGCACGCTTCGATTCTGCGCCTGGCCCAGCAGATCGAGAAGGAGGGGTATCGCGTCACCTATGTCGGCGTTGACCGGCTTGGCCGGCTTGATCCGGCCGAGTTTGAAGCGGCCCTCGGCGGGGACACGGCCCTGGCGAGCGTCATGCATGCCAACAACGAAACCGGGGTCGTGTTTCCGGTTGAGCGGCTGGGGGAGATTGCCGCGTCGAAGGGTATTCCTCTCCATGTGGACGCGATTCAGACGACGGGCAAGGTCGTGACCGACCTGGGGAAGTGGCCCGTGTCCTTGGTCACCCTGGCGGCTCACAAGTTTCACGGCCCCAAGGGGGTCGGGGTTCTGTGCATTGGACGAGGCGTGCGGCCGCGTCCGAGGCTGGTCGGCGGTCATCAGGAGGGCGACCTGCGTGCCGGCACGGAGAACGTCCCGGCTATCGTCGGCATGGCGGAGGCCCTGCGGCTCGCGGTTGAGCATCTCGAGGAGGAAAATGGGCGGGTGCGGGCACTCCGTGACCGCCTCGAGACTGGTATCCTCCAGCGAATTCCTCTGACGCATGGCCTGGGCCACCGGGAGGACCGCCTGCCCAACACGACCGCCATCGGTTTTGAGGCCCTGGAGGCGGAGGCCGTTCTGATGCTGCTCAGCAATCACCGGATCTGCGCCTCCAGCGGCTCGGCCTGCGGCAGCGGTTCACTGAGCCCCTCCCACGTGCTGACGGCCATGGGATTGGATGAGCGGGTCGTTCACGGCGCGGTGCGATTCAGCCTGTCGCGTTTCAACACCGATCAGGAGATCGACCGGGTGCTGGAGGTCGTTCCGAGCATCATCGAGCGATTGAGGCGGGTGATGGGAGGGGCATAGCGCCCGGCTCCGGCGGACATCGCCTGGTGACATCTACCTGCCGACGCTCAAGAGTCCCTGTTTCTGCCACTGTTTGACGAGCACCTGCAGTTCGGAGGCAGCCTCGCCCAGTCGCCGAACGGTGAGCATGAGCTCATCGTAGAACTTGGGATCGCGGAGGAGCATACCGGCGGTGCCCTGGCCCTCCGCCAGGTCGCGGCTGGCGGAGATGAGGTAGTCCAGGAGTCTCGACACCTGGTCTGTGGCGCTGACGAGTTTTCGGCCCAGCTCGTCGATGTACTTCTGGGTGGTATCGGCGGTGGTATTCAGCTTGCCCATGACGCCCTTGGCGCTGACGGTGAGCTGCTGGGCCTCCTGGGCGAAACTGCGCAGGCCGGCCACCGCGAGCTTGGCGTCCTCGCTGGCCGCCTTGAAGTTGGCGACCGTCTCCTTGACATTGCTCTGCACCGCGGGATCGCCGAGCACGAGATCGAAATGCCGAAGCACGTTATGAAGGCGTTCGACGGTAGTGAAGAGGTTGGCGGCGAGTTTCTGGGGGGTGTCGGAGGACTCTTCGACCTGCTCGATCGAGCGTTGCTCGAGGAGATCGGTGATCGCATTGGCGGCCGGCGTCAGGGCCTCGGCGAGGACGCCGATCTGGTAGGTGGTCTTCTTCATCGTGTCCAGCAGGTTCGGATCGATCACATCGCCCAGCGGGGTGGTGACCATGCCGGCGATCTCGGCGGTGCCGTCCGTCGGCAGCAAGGTGAGCGTCTTGGCGGCGGGGATGATGTTCACGGTGGCCTGGCCCATGAGCGGGGTGGTGACCACAGCGACGGAGCCGCTGGGAACCTGGAACCGGGGGTCCATTTCCAGCACGGTCAGCACGCCCTTGTGGGGCTGCCGGGGATCGACCAGGCCCACCCTCAGCACGCTCCCGACCCAGACGCCGGCCAGGGTGACGTCGGTGCCCTCACGGACGCCGGTGATCCGATCGAACTTGGCGTTGATCGTGTATCGCTTGCCCAGGACGCCGCGGTACTCGCCGAACATCACGATCAGCACGGCCAGGCAGCACAGGCCGGCCAACACGAACAGCCCGGTCAACACATTCCGTTTGTGATCGGTCATGAAGCGGTACCTCCTTGAGGAGCTTCAGTCTGGTCAAGGTGGCTCATCTGGAGATCGGCATCGCCGGTGACGAACGCCTGGACCCGCGGATCGGTGGACCGGCGGAAGTCGTCGGCCGTCCCATCGGCGATGAACCGTCCCTGGTGGAGCATGAGGACGCGGTCGGCCACCTTGAATGCGCTGACCATATCGTGGGTGACGACCACGCTGGTGACGGCGAGCTCGTTCTTGAGCTTGATGATCAGGTCATTGATGGTGTCCGAGCGGATGGGGTCCAGACCGGTTGTGGGCTCGTCGTAGACGATGATATCGGGATCCATGGCGATAGCCCGGGCGAGGGCGACCCGTTTTCGCTGTCCGCCGGACAGCTCCCCGGGCATCTTGGACTGAATGCCGTCCAGCCCGACCAGGGCCAGCTTGCGGGCCACGATCTCGGTGATTTCGGCGTCGGACTTGTTCGTGTGTTCCTGCAGGGGGAAAGCCACGTTCTGTCCGGCGGTGAACGAGTCGAACAGGGCCCCCATCTGGAACAGGTACCCGAAGCGTCTCCGGACCGGCACCCATTCCTTCTCGCGGAGCTTATCGACGCGGCGGCCGTCGACGTAGACCTGGCCCTTGTCCGGATGAAGGAGGCCCAGCATGTGCTTGAGCAGCACGCTTTTTCCGGTGCCGGACTCACCGATGACGACGGTGGTCTTGCCCCGCTCCAGACACAGGTCGATCTCGTGCAGGACGTGCAGGCGTCCAAAGCTCTTGGACACGCCGCGTAGTTCAACGATGGGTGGTTGTGGGTCGCTCATGGCTGTGGTGACGCCGGGACAACGCTGATGCCGGGCGGCCATCTGTCTCGCTCAGAAGATCAGTTTGAATCCCCAGATCGCCTCGTAGAGCCCCTTGAGAAGCAGGGCGATGAAGAAGTCCAGGATCAGGATGACCACGAAACCCGCCACGAACGACTCGGTGCAGGCCTTGCCCACGCCGCGCGCCCCCTGCTCGCAGTTGAAGCCCTTGTAGCAGGAGACCAGTCCGATCGTAGCCCCGAAAAACAGGCTCTTGAACAGGCCGCTGCCGATATCCCAGGTCTCGACCGCCACCTGCATGTAGTGCCAGTATGCCCAATTGGCGATCCGGAAGATGGGCACGCTGATCAGCCATCCGCCGAGCACGCCCACCAGGTTGCAGTAGATGGTCAGCACCGGGGTGAGGAGCACGCAGGCGAGGAAGCGGGGCACGACCAGGACTCGGATCGGGTCGGAGCCCATGGAGCGGAGGGCGTCGATCTGCTCGGTGACCCGCATGGTGCCGAGTTCGGCGGTCAGGGCTCCTCCAACCCGGCCCAGGATCATGACGCCGGCCAGAACCGGGCCCAGCTCGCGGACGACGGAAAGGCTCACGATCACGCCCATGCGGTTCTCGAGACCGGCGGCCTTGAACTGCTCGATGGCCTGGATGGCCAGGACCATGCCCACGAACACGCCGGTGATCAGGATGACCGGCACGCTGAGGGCTCCGATGGAGAACAGGTGCGGGAGCAGGCGTTGCAGGTCGCGCCGGCGCAGGGGGCAGCGGACGGCATGCCCCACGGCCCGGGCGGCGAAATGGGCGAAGTCACCCAGCGACTCGAGGAAGTCGAGGGTTGCGCGGCCCAATCGGCCGATCGCACCTTCCATCAGGACATCGTTCGCCACGGTTGAACCTCATGCCGATCCGAACCACGCCGGGATTATCCCGCCTTTGACCGCGGGCGGCAAGCCGGGCCTTCCGCGGGAGATGGGGTTGCGTACCTGCCCCCGTGGCTGAGCGGAGTCCGGAGAGAACGGTGGGGTTCGATGGGTGGGAAGCCGGATGTTTCGGGTAATCCTGGCGGTGCCCCGCGACGCGGCGGGGGCACGAGGTCAGGGGAGCATTCGAAGCTGGGCCCGGGCACTGGCTTCGGCCTCGGCCTTGCGGGCGAGGCTCACTTCGTCCTTGGCGACCATCTTGCTGGCCTCGGCCAGCTGAGCCTCGGCCGCGGCCCGATCGATCTCCTCGGGCCGGATGGCTCGGGGGGTCAACACCGTGACTTGATTCTCGAAAACCTGGCAGAAGCCGCCGTTGACAAACCAGCGTTCCTCGACCTCGGCGGTTCTGGCTTGCAGCCGCCCGGCTCCGAGCTTGCACACGAAGGGAGCATGGTTGCGGAGGATGCCGAGCTGGCCGTCGTGGGCGGGGATGACGACCGACTCGACCGCGGCCTCGAAGACCGGCCCTTCCGGGGTAATGATGCTGCAGTGCAGAACCAGATCGGCCATGGCGACGTGCTCCTACTCCTTGGCCAGTTTCTCGGCCTTGGCAGCGGCGTCCTCGATGTTGCCCACGTACATGAAGGCCTGCTCCGGAAGGTGATCCCACTTGCCTTCGCACAGTTCGGCGAAGCTGCGGATGGTGTCTTCCTTGCGGGTGTAGTTGCCAGGGAAGCCGGTGAACGGCTCGGCGACGAAGAACGGCTGGGAGAAGAATCTCTCGATCTTGCGGGCCCGGCCGACGATCAGCTTGTCGTCCTCGGACAGCTCGTCGACACCGAGGATGGCGATGATGTCCTGCAGGTCGCGGTAGCGTTGCAGGATGCTCTGGACGTGCCGGGCGACCTTGTAGTGTTCCTCGCCGATGTACTGGGGATCGAGGATGCGGCTGGAGGAAGCCAAGGGGTCGATGGCCGGGTAGATGCCTTTCTCACTGATCCCGCGAGCCAGGACGATGAACGCATCGAGGTGGGTGAACGTCGTGGCCGGGGCAGGGTCGGTCAGGTCGTCGGCGGGCACGTAGATGGCCTGCACGCTGGTCACGGCGCCGTACTTGGTGGAAGTGATTCGCTCCTGGAGCTCGCCCATTTCGGTGCCCAGCGTCGGCTGGTAGCCGACGGCCGACGGCATGCGTCCCAGGAGAGCCGACACCTCGGAGCCGGCCTGCGAGAAGCGGAACACGTTGTCGACGAACAACATCGTGTCGGCGCCCGACTGGTCGCGGAACCACTCGGCCAGGGTGAGGGCGGTGAGGGCTGCTCGGAGGCGTGCCCCGGGCGGCTCGTTCATCTGGCCGAAGACCATCGCGGTGTGGTCCATCACCTGCTTGACGTTGCCCTGAGCGTCCTTGAAGGTTGCCTCCTGCATTTCCAGCCAGAGGTCGTTTCCTTCACGGGTTCGCTCGCCGACGCCGGCAAACACGGAGTAGCCTGAGTGCTCACGGGCGATGCGGGCGATCATTTCCTGCACGATAACGGTCTTGCCCAGCCCGGCGCCGCCGAACAGGCCGATTTTTCCGCCGCGGACGAACGGGGCAAGGAGATCGATCACCTTGATGCCGGTCTCCATGATTTCCGACTTGGGGGTCAGGTCGGCGAACTCCGGAGGCTCATGGTGGATGGGGCGGCTTTCCTTGGCCGCGATCGGGCCGCGCATATCCACGGGCGCGCCCACGACGTTGATGACCCGGCCAAGCGTTTCCATGCCCACCGGCACGGTGACCGGCGCGCCCAGGTCACGGATGGGTGCACCGCGTGTCAGGCCGTCGGTCGAGCCCAGGGCCACCGCGCGGATGTGCCCACCGCCCAGGTGTGAAGCCACCTCGCACCACAGCGTGCTCTTCTCGACGGTCCCGAGGACCTTGCGCTCGATATCGACCTGCAGGGCGTTGTACACCTCGGGCAGGTTCTTCTCGTCAAACGCGGCGTCCAGAGTGGAACCGATGACCTGTGTCACTCGACCGATGTTCTGGGTATGGGTTTCTACCATTCTTGTCGCTCTTTCAGCACTCGTGTGTCCCGCACCGGCATCCCGCCGGTTCTGTTCGGTGCAGCCCGGGCGCCGGGGCGCCCGCCGCGATTGTCACTCCAGCACGCCCGCCAGGCTTGTCGCCTCGATTCTCTCGTCTGGCACGCCCAAGGCCCGGAGGATGCCGACGGCCATCAGGGTGTCGCCCAGGGGCTTCATGTGCACGCCGTCGGTGGTCAGGAAGCCCTTGTTCTCCCTGGTCGCCACCTGCTTGTTGTGATGATCGATCGCCTTCAGGAACAAGGCATGGAGATCCACGAAACCGCACTGGTTTCGCCTGGCAATTTCCTTTTCGGCAGCGATGTACAGCCGGAGTCGCTGGTTGGCGGCCGAGCCGGCGGCCTCCTCGATGACCGTTGGCGACACCAGGAGGACCTTGATGCCTGCCGCCTGGGCCATCTTCACCATGTTCTCGACGTTGGCGGTGAAGGCTTCCAGCACCCTGGGATCGTGGGGTTTGTCCATGCGGTGCCACACGTCGTTGACCCCGACGCTGATGGTCACGATGGCCGGCTTGCGGGCCACGACGTCCTTCTGGAAGCGGGCGACCATGTCCTCGGCCTTCTGACCGCCGATCCCGACGTTGACGACCTTGGGCATCTTCATATCGGGGTACTGCTGGGCCAGGACGGCGTCGATGGCCCGCAGGTAGCCGCCCGCCTGGGTTATGCTGTCGCCCATGGCCACGATCTGATCGCCGGCCCTGAACTGCAACTCCCTGGGTTGACATTCCGGCGAACCGATCATGCTCAGAACCATCGCGAACAATCCGACCTTGTGTGCCATCTTGAACTACCTCGTCTCGGGCCCGCCTGCCGATGTGTCGCCAAGGGGAGCGACCTCACGCCAGGGCGTTGGCTCCTCCCATGATATCGAGCAGCTCCATGGTAATCTGGCTCTGCCGAGCCCGGTTGTACTGCTGCCCGAGGCTGCGGATCATGTCGCCGGCAGCCTCGGTCGCCGACTTCATGGCCACCATGCGAGCCACCTGCTCACTGACCGCGGCATCCATGAAGCACTGGAAGAGTCGAGCCTTGACCATGAGCGGCAGCAGATCGGCAAGCAACTCCTTGGCCGGCGGACTGAACTCGAAGACACCGGAGACGGGCTGGCGGCCACTTTCCTGGTGCCCACCCGCGGAGGCCCTGCCCGGCTGACCGGCGGTCTTGTCCGGCTCCGCTTGCCGAAGAGGCAGCAGCTGGATCGTCTCCGGCCGCTGGCGAGCCGTTGACTCGAAGCGGGAGTAGGCTACGTGGACCGAGTCGACTTCCTGGCGGGCATAGGCCTCGATCATCGCGCTGGCGATAGGTTCCACCTGGGCGAACTGGGGCTTGTCCTCGATGTCGGTCCTGGTCGCGGCCATCGGATAGCCCAGGAACCTGAAGTAGGCGATGCCTTTCTTGCCGACCGCGTGGATGTCGACCGCGCTTCCCTGGCCCTCGCACTGCTTGAGGTACTGGAGGGAGCTGCGCAGCAAGCCGGCGTTGTAGCCGCCGCACAAGCCGCGGTTACTGGTCAGGACCATGAGCACCGATCGCCTGGCCTTGGTGTTCACGGTCAGCAGCGGGTGTTCGACGTCTCCGCAGTGCTCGGAGAGCTGCTCCATCAATTGGGTGACCCGCTCGGTGTAGGGTTTGCAGGCTGTCGCCCGGTTGTAGGCCGCCTGAAAGCGGGCGGTGGCGATGAGCTGCATCGTCCGCGTGATCTTGCGGATGTTCTGAACGGCCTTGCGCCGCTTCACGATGCCACGTGCCTTGGCCATGCTCGACCTCTTATGCGACCGCCACGAAACCCTTCTTGAAGTTGCCGATGATCGTCTTGAGCTTGCCGGTGAGATCGGGGCTCATATCTCCGGTCTGGATGATCTCGTTGCGGATCTCCGGGAACTCGTCGCGGACGTGAGCCAGCAGTCTCGCGTCGAATTCGGAGACCCGGCTGATGGGCAAGTCATCGCAGAAGCCCTGGGTTCCCGCGAAGATGCTCAATACCTGATCGGCCACGTGGTACGGACCGTACTGGCCCTGCTTAAGCAGTTCGACCATGGCCTTGCCGCGGTTGAGCTGCCGCTGAGTAGCGGGGTCGAGTTCGGTGCCCAGCTGGGCGAACGCCTCCAGATCGCGGAAGGCGGCCAAGTCGAGCCGGAGCGAACCGGCGACCTTCTTCATGGCCTTGATCTGGGCCTTGCCACCCACGCGCGACACGCTGATACCGACGTTGATCGCAGGCCGGACGCCGGAGAAGAACAGGTCCGGCTCCAGGTAGATCTGGCCGTCGGTGATGGAGATCACGTTGGTGGGGATAT
Source organism: Planctomycetota bacterium (assembly GCA_022711465.1). GTDB lineage: Bacteria > Planctomycetota > Phycisphaerae > UBA1845 > PWPN01 > JAGNEZ01. The sequence goes on from JAKLEZ010000001.1 coordinate 469,009, forward strand.
AGGCGGAGACTTCGCCTTCCAGCGTTTCGATCACGGGCAGAGCGGTGAGCGAGCCGCCTGACGTGGGAATGCGTCGGACTTCGTGGTCCGGGGCGTGCATCGCCTCGAGGTCCTTCTTGGCCTCGTGGGATCCGGGCACGCCGATGTAGACCTTGCCGTTCGGGCCCTGGTTTGCTTCCGGCCCGGCGGACTTGGGCACGATGATGTAGCGATTGGCCAGCTTGGCCGAGCGTTCGAGCAAGCGGCTGTGGAGGTAGAACACGTCGCCGGGGTAGGCCTCGCGGCCGGGCGGGCGGCGGAGCAGCAGTGACAGCTGGCGATAGGCGGCGGCCTGCTTGGACAGATCGTCATAGATCACCAGGGTGTGCTTTCCCTGCTCATACATGAAGTACTCGGCCATGGCGCAGCCGGCGTACGGGGCGATGTACTGCAGCGGCGCGGGGTCGGAACTGCCGGCCGCCACGACGATGGTGTAGTCGAGGGCGCCGTGTTCGCGGAGGACCTCGACGACGCCGGCGATGGTGGACTCCTTCTGGCCCACCGCGACATAGACGCAGATTACGCCGGTGCCCTTCTGGTTGAGGATGGCATCGATGCCGATGGCGGTCTTGCCGGTCTTGCGGTCGCCGATGATCAACTCGCGCTGGCCGCGGCCGATTGGGATCATGCTGTCGATGGCCTTGATGCCGGTCTGGAGCGGCTGGTCGACCGGCTGGCGTTCGGCGATACCGGGAGCGGGAGTTTCGAGCGGGCGGCGATGCGGCGACTCGATGACGCCGCGGTTGTCCAGCGGCTGGCCCAGCGGGTCGACCACGCGGCCGATCATGGCTTCGCCCACCGGGACGGACAGCAGTTGCCCGGTGCCGCGGACGATGTCGCCTTCCTTGATTCCGAGATAGTCGCCCAGGATGACCGCGCCGATCGAGTTCTCTTCCAGGTTGAACACCACGCCGGTGACGCCGTTGGAGAACTCGAGCATCTCCATGGTCATCGCATCGCTCAGGCCGTAGATCTGGGCGATGCCGTCGCCGACGGACAACACCCGGCCGACCTCCGACACATCCAAATCCGCCTTGTACTGGGCGATTTCCTGCTTGATGACCGAGGTGATCTCATCCACTCTGAACTTCATGATCGTTGTCCTATGCCTGGCTCTCGACTTCGTATCCGCGGCCGGTGTGAATTGCCTCGCTGATCCGGCCGGCCAACCCGCGGCGAATCCTCTGGACGCGGGAGAGGACGCTGCCATCCACGCGCAGGTCACCCACCTGGATGACAAGCCCGCCGATCAGTTCTGGACGGACCTCTTCGACCAGGATGGCCGACTTGCCGATCCACCCGCTGATCACTGACTTGATCGCCGTCCGGAGTTCGTGCCACAAGGGCACAGCCGTCTCGACCTTGACCTCGCGTTCATCCTGCTGGAATTCGAGTCGCAGCTGCACGCAGCGGTGCAGGGCCCGAACCAGATCGCAGCGGCGGCGGGCGTTGAGCACCTGCAGGGTGTTGAGCAGGAGGTCGTTGAGCCGTCCGCGGAAGAGCTTCTCGAGCGTCGCCCGGCGGGGCTCGCCGCGCACTGAATGGGAGCTCATGAAGTGATTGAACTCCGCGTCACGGTCCATGCCCGCGACGAGTTCCCGCAATTCATCCGCGATCTGCTGCCAGACCTCCCGGCCGCCGGCCAGATCCAGCAACGCCGCCGCGTAGCGGTCTGCGACGGCCAGCGTTTCAGCATTCAACTCCGCCATGGGAACCCCACGGGTCAGATGATCCTAGTTCGCACTACTCTGGCGCTGGCCCAGATCGCGCAAGGCATCCATGACCAGCCGCTGATGTTCTTCGGGCGATATCTGGCGATTGAGGGCCGAGACCGCCAACGAGGCCGCCAGGTTGGCGGTTTCCTCGTACAGGGCTTTGAGGGCCGTGTCCCGGCTGATCTCGATCTCTCGCCTGGCCCGCTGGAGCATGTTCTCGCAGGATTCGTGGGCCTCGCCCTCGATCCGGCGCCGAACCACTTCCGCGTCGCGCCGCCCTTCCTCGACGATGGCCGATGCCTCTTCCCGAGCCTTACGCAGCTTCTCCTCGTACTCGTGCATGTGGGTTTCGGCTGCTTTCCGGGCCTTCTCCGCAACGTCCAGCGACTCGCGGATGAACCGCTCGCGCTTCTGGAGGCCGTCGAGAATCGCGCCGTAGGCCGTCCGGCTCAGGATCACCACCAGCAGGACGAATACCAGGATGGTGAACACCGACTGCCACAGATCCAGCGAGACCGGATTGGCCTCGCCGCCCTCGGCCGACGAAGCCAGCACCAAGCCGGGCAAGGCGTTCAACGCAACCACCGCCATCGCCATAGACGGAATCCACTTCCGCATGACTGGCTCTCCGGTTAGGCCTTGAGGCACAGGAAGCAAATGATCAGTCCGAAGAAGGTGAAGCCTTCGATCAGGGCGGCGCCCACGATCATGGTCGTGAACACGCGGCCGGCAACATCAGGCTGCCGGGCCTGGGCTTCGACCGTGCTGCCGACGAGGCGGCCGATGCCGATCGCAGGTCCCAGCGTCGCCAGGCCGGCGCCCAGCGCCGCGCCGAAGATTTGCAACCCACCGCTCGCAGCGGCCTCCGCCAACATGGGGAGAGCTACCATCACAGATACCTCCAACAAACCAAACAACGCACACCCACTCAGATCATCCGGCCCTAGTGCTCAGGACTAACGGCCGAGCCGATAAACATGCAGGTCAAAAACGTAAAGATATATGCCTGAAGAACCGCCACCAGCAATTCCAGGCAATTCAAGGCGGTGCACGCGGCGATGCCCACGATCGCCAGGCCGCCGTCGGCGACGCCCTTGATTGCCGGGATCATCATCAGAATCGCGGCCAGCAGCACGTGGCCCCCCATCATGTTCGCAAAGAGACGCATGCACAGGGCGAACGGGCGAACCAGCGGGGCGACAACGACTTCCAGAACGAAGAAAACGGGGAACATCACGATCCCCAGAACGCCGGGGATGTGGGGTACCATCGAGCAGAGATACTTCACCGGGGCCAAGGCGGCGGCGGTCCCGCCGGGCCGGCCGTCGTGCCGGAGGTGGCGATACTGCTCCATCAGCCCGGCCGCATGAGTCACCACGAAAGAGACCGCCGCGAGGGCCGCAGTCACCGAGATGTTCGCGGTGGCCGTCCCGAACAAGTGGGAATTGCCGGTGGCCAGGCCGCCGATAGCGCTCAGCGGGATCAGGCCCAGCAGGTTGTTGATGAGCAGGAAGAAAAACAAGGTCCAGATGAACGGCAGGAACCGGTCGGTGTGGTCGTGAAGCACCGGCCGGGCCACGCCCTCGCGGATCCACTCCAGACTGGTCTCGAAGAGATTGCGGAATCCCGTGGGCACCAGGGGATAGTCGCGGGCCATGCGCGGAAAGACCACCAGCATGATCACGGCGGTGATCAGCATCATGAACATGTGGTTGGTGAACGCGACCGGCCCGATCTCAAAGAGCTCATGAGAAATGACGTGCTCCACGGGATTGGCCGCGGCCAGCATGATGGACACTGTCGTCATGTCGATGCACACCCGCTGGTTGTTCCGGGGTCACGATTCACCAGCCAGAGCGTCCAGCCGGTCTCGACCACCAGGAGCGAGAAGTAGAACACTGCCACAAAGGCGGCCAGCGGCACCGCCCGCCAAGGCCCCAGACTCATGGCCGCCAGCGTCACCGACGCCACGATCAGGAGCCGGATTCCCGTGGCCGCCGCGACCGCATGCGGCAGCCAGCACCTGGCCCGGCGATAGGCCCACGTGACGGGTACAAGCCCTATCCAGCACGCCAGGAGATTGAGTCCGGCAGCAAAGACAATCAGTGTGGTTCCCCACCCCAAGGTCCAATGGGCGCCCACGAAGGCTGCACCGCCTCCGATGGCCAAGACCACGGCGGCCGAAATCAACACCAGTCTGATCAAGACCGCTGCTCCGGGCTTCCGTTCTCCTTGGGCTTACCGTGGCCCGAGGGTTTGGGCCGGCTCAAGTCGTTCATCATTCGCATGCCTTCCTTGGCCAGCCAGTAAATTCCGCCGGTTACCCCGATCGCCGCTCCAATCAACACCCCCCACGGGCCACAATGCCATCGTTCGTCGGCCTTGTACCCCAGGTACACGAACACGGCAACTACACCGGCAAACTCGAAGCCAAGACCGGTCCACTTCAGGTGTCCTTGACCGCCCGAGTCGTTATTCTCCATGTCGTGCTCGCGCGGGAGTTTAGATCGCCGTCGTCCGCTCGTCAAGTCGGCAGAATGACCGGACGAACTTAAGCAATTCGGACTCGCCTCGGGGAAAGGGCGGGCCATGACGGAGCCCCGCAACCACGTCCGGATAGCGCTCCACACATCCGGCGGTATTGCGGGGCTCCTGGCGGCTTCGATCGTCCCTGTCCTCTCCTCGGAAGTCACCGTCCACCTCGCTGGCAGACGGCTCGGCTCACCCGCGCAAAGGACTCTTCTCCGTCAAGACGAATGATCGTCCGGCACGCCAATCAGGCCTCAGCCTGAGCCAAAAGGGGTGGACGGCGACGACGACGACGCTTCTTGGGGGCTCCGGGGATCCGGACCTCGGGGACTCGGGGCTTGGCGGTGACCGCGAGGCGCAACGCATCGACAGCCGTCTCCGCGTAGATGTCGGCGTTTACTTCCTTCCACAGACCTTCAGCCCGCTCAAACACGCCACCGGAGATCATGATGTTCATCGTCGGATTGACACCCACCTCGCGGATCAGATCGATCAGCCGCCGGACTTCCGGCACACCGGAGGGCTGGGTTCCGAAGACCAGGAGGATGTCAGGACGCAATTGCCCGATCAGACTCATGATTTCGTCGTTGGGCACCCCTCCACCGACGAAGAACACATCCCACCCGTCGGCCTCGAACAGGTCGGCGCACATCTGGGCACCAAGCTCCTCCGGCTCGCCGTTCGCGCAGGTGATGACAATCCGTTTGCCAATCCGAGCTTCCTTAGACAGATACGCTTGGAGTTGATCGGCAACCAGGCGATTGATGCGCGTGGCCATGTGTTCCGTCGCCTGATTGATGCGATCCTGGCGGTAGAGTGCGTCCACGTGCTGCATGGCCGGCCAGATCATCTTCTTGTACACGCCGCGCGGTTCGAGACCCGAGTTCAGCGCTTCCGCGAGGACATCTCTGCACTCTTGACGACGGCCAGCCAGTAACGGGGAAAGGAACCTCTCGAGCAACCGATCCGATTTCATCTTCGGCTCCCGCAGGCGGGCGGCACCGACAGGGAGCCTGCGCCGTGCACAGGCCTCCGCCCTTGCCGTCCCATTCCACCGCATCATGCTTGGAAAGGAGTCTTCCCGCCTGGAAGTGGTCAAAACCGCCGGTTGCTCCGCCCCGGCTATCCCTTGATCCCACCAGCTGGCTGCATGATTGCCGCCAGCATTCTTATTCTTCTCATCTATCCTTAATATGGGCTTCGTCTGTTAATCTGGGCACTCTAGTTAGTCTAGCGAACATGATATCGGCGCTGTCGAAAAAGAAACTTGAGGGCGTCTCGGGCTTTTTTCCCTATCTGCCGATCGCCGCGGCCCGCAAGTGGTAATGTCCGATAAGGTTCCGTGCGGATGTGGTCTATCGCTTGGATTGCGTTCCGGCGGCGGCGTAAACCATCCGTGTCTTCGTGATGTGGATTAAGCGATTCCGGGTCCACTCCAATGCAAGCTGGTCGGGCGCGGCCGTGCTTGGCGGCGTCTCGTCGCACGTTCCGTTCCCATGGTCCTTCTGTCTCTCCGCGGTGGTCGATACGTCCTTGCGTCTTGTCCAGCAAAGACTTAGCGTCGCTGCTTTGACTTCCCCTGACGCGACGTGATAATGGGGAGCCGGTATCGCTTCCCACCGTGAACCGGGTATGGACGGCAGCCGGTGAGCCGAAATCCTGGGGATGTCTTTGATGGCGTAGAGATCATGCCGACCTTCCTGAAACGAAAGTACATGCGTGGCCGGCCCTCGCTGCTGGAGCGGGCGCTCGGGGCAGGTGCGTTGGCAACTCTGGCGATCATCGTGATCTCGTTTCTGCTGACCGGTGGCTGGTTTGGCGGCGGGGTTACCCAGCAGGCTTTGGTAGCGGATGCGAAGGCCATTCTCGGTATGCCGACCGAACCTCTTTTCACCGTCAAGCCGGGCAATCAGAAGACCGCGCTGCCTGCCCTGGGGGTGCGGGTGGGCGAGGCTCTTCTCCCCGAGCGTGTAGGCGACCTCAAACGCGTGCCCACGATCCTCGGCGACAGCACGCGAGGCTGCGAGGCCATATCACTGGCCACCTCCAACCGGCGTGAGGGGAACGTCTCAGAGGTCTCCGGCGAGCCGGGCGTCGATGGGGGTACGGCCAAGACTCCATCCCAGGAGGAAATAGCCCTGACCGAATCCGCAGCGGCGAGCGGCGGGCTCTGGCTCTATCGCGGAAGCTACGCGGGCGGACGAGGGCAGGATGACTACGTGACGGCGTTCATCGTCGACATGGGAGTACCCGACAAGGCTCGGGAATGGTGCCGCGGCAGGAAGCCCGCAGACGGTTCAGTCCTGTCACTGGGCCGGGAGGGCTGGAGGAGCGCTGACGGCCGGAGAATCGGCTTTTGGACCGGCAGGTACTGCACCGAACTGGCGTCGGCAGCATCCACGTTCGAGGCCAAGGCACTGAGCGACATCGCGGCCGCTCTGGCCGGCCGGCAGCTTGTGTACGGCGGTGAGCCCTTCGCCCCGGAGACCGCAGCCGGGGCTGGCGGCCAGAACCGGCCGGCTGCGGCAGCGTCTCAGTCTGCCGGGCAGGGGCCGCCCGGCCGGGCCAGGTTCGCGGACCCTGGCGATCCGACGATCACCGTTCCCACGCGGTTCGAACGCTACACCGACAATCTGTACGAGAAGATCAATGGGCGCGAGGGGCAGTACCGGTCGTTCAACTTTGTGGAGCTTCGCTTCGCTCAGTACGTGGACACCCGCGGCCAGCAGACGTTCGACACTTACTTGTATGACATGGCGGAGCCGGTGAACGCGATGGGCATCTACATGGTTGAACGGAGCCCGGATGCCAAACCGATTCCGCTCGGCCGCGAGGGATACATCTCCGGCAGCTCGGCCTACTTCTGGAAGGGCCAGTACTACGTCAATGTGCTCGGTCCAGCGGAAGGCGACGCCAACGCCTCCGACATTGCCCTGCGGATTGCCCGGGCCATCGCCGACACCGTTGCCGACGACGGCCAGCCGATGTGGGCGGACAAACTGCTGCCCACGCAGGATCGGTTGCCCGACTCGCTCACCTACGAGGCCACCAGTGCCCTGGGATATGACTTCCTCGGACGGCTGTTCAAAGCCAACTACAGGACTGGGGAGACGACGTACCAGGCCTTCCTGATCAAGGCGGACAGCCCGCAGGCCGCGGCCGATCTGTTCAAGAAGCTCGTGGAGGCAACGGCCAAATATGACCACGTCCTCGCCCGCCAGCCGTCGGCCGGTGGCGAGACCTTCGTGGGTCAGTCGCTGGACGTGTTCAGCGTGTGTTTCCACAAGGGCGTTTACCTGGGGGGGATCCTGGAGTGCGAAGACCAAGCTCTGGCCAGGAAGAAAGCGGCGGAGCTGCGGGAAGGGCTTGCCGTGGAAGGCGAGAGATGAGGATGAGCGATCGGCGATCTGCAGTCAGCGGTCAGCAGTCAGTAGTCAGGGGGCGGGATCGCTGTGTGCTTTCGGTAGAGGTGGATACGGAACGAAGGCGTGATCTGTCGTTGCGATGACTGCTGAGGAGGGGACTCCCGCTGTGCAGCGACAGCTTGTCAGTCGAGTCATTCGATGGGTCGTGAACACGGACAATCGGGAGGCGGGGCTGGAGCGACGACCTGGACGCGCCGGGATCTGCTGATTCGCGGGGGGCAGGCGGTCCTGCTGGCCGGGGCGGCTGGGGCAGCAGCTCACCATCTGCACGATCCGCGAGGAGACGCAGGGTTGCAGCCGCCCCAGGCCATCACGCTCAAGGACTACTTCTCCCCGGTGTTTTTTTCCTCGGCGGCTCCGCGGATCTCCGCGGCTTATGGCAAGGCGGAGTTGCTGGGCAGTATCGATCATGTGCGCAAGATGGTGCAGGCGGCGGTTGGCGGGCTCGATGCCAAGGGGCTGGCCCGGTTCATCAGTCGGGGCAACGTGGTGCTCATCAAGCCCAACGTCGGTTTTGACCGCGGGCCGCTGATGGGGGCCACGACCAATCCGCTGGTCGTACAGGCGGTCATTCAGCTCTGTCGCGAGGCCGGGGCAGGCCGTGTTCTGGTGGCCGACAACCCGATTGAGAACCCCCCGGCCTGCTTCGTCAAGAGCGGGATCCAGGCCGCGGCCCAGGCCGCCGAGGCCACGGTCCTCATTCACGCCGGGGCCTACGATGCCCCGGTGCAGGTCCGGGCCGGCACGCCGGATCCGGGGAAGTACGAATCGCTGGGGACCTGGCCGGTTTTCTGGAGACCCTTGCAGCAGGCCGACAAGGTGATCGGCATCTCTCCGATCAAGGATCACAATCTGTGCCATGCGTCGATGTCGATGAAGAACTGGTACGGCCTGCTCGGCGGGCGGCGCAACCAGTTCCACCAGGCCATTCACAACATCGTCAGCGATCTGGGCTTCATGATGAGGCCGACGCTGGTCGTGGTCGACGGCACGCGGGTCATGATGCGGAATGGTCCGACCGGCGGCCGGCTGGACGACGTCAAGGTTGGGGGCGTGGCCGGGAATCCGGCGGTCGTGGCCAGCGTCGACCAGTTGGCCTGCGACTCGTGGTGCGTGGAGAACCTCCTGGGCCGCCAGGCCGGGGCCATCAAGTACCTGGAACTGGCCTGGCACAAGTTCGGCCAGGACCCGACCCGGCTGGTTGCGCCACACTGGCACGTGTACCGGGACCAGGGGAAGATCGTCAGCGTGACCGTGTGAAGAAGCCTGGAGTGATGAGGCGTCGTGCTGAGAGAAGCGCGGTCAGCGGTCAGCGATCGGGTGAGGCGCCCGCCTGCCCCCATCCTGACGGGGGCAAGGGAGAGCCCAGACCATCCTGGAAGCTGAGTCTGTTTCGACGATTTGTCTTTTCGACGTTTTCCCATGCGTATTACCACCGTTCGCATCATCGTGCAGGCGATCGTGATGGCCCTGTTCCTGACGTTCGTGTTTACCACGACGTTCACGCGCCTGGACCACTCCCCCGCGCTGAAGTTCTGGCTGAGCAAGTTCCTGGAGGTTGACCCGCTGGTGGCGATCGCGACCGGTCTGGCGACCCACACGCTGTACAAGGGACTTGGCTGGTCGCTCATTCTCCTGGTGCCGACGCTGTTTCTGGGTCGTTTCTTCTGCAACTGGATCTGTCCCTACGGTACCATCCACCACTGTGTCGGCTGGCTGTTCAACACCCGAGTCGCCAAGCAGAGGATCGAATCCAACCGCTATCGACGACTGTTCCAGGTCAAGTACCTCATTTTGACCGCGATGCTGGTGGCGGCCGCACTCGGCACGCTGCAGATCGGCCTGCTTGATCCGATCTGCCTGCTGCACCGGTCCTTCACCGCGTCGCTGCTGCCGGCCATGAACCTGCCGGAACCGCTGGCCAAGTACTTCGGCGACGCCAAGTTCCACCAGTTCAGCTGGGCGGTCGGCTTTCTTCTCCTGTTGCTGGTGGGCATGAACCTGGTGATCCCGCGTTTTTTTTGCCGGGTGCTCTGCCCGCTCGGGGCGACGCTGGGCATCATGAGTCGTTTCTCGCTCTGGCGGATCGAGCGCGATCCGGCCCGGTGTACGGACTGTGACATGTGCCTGCAGAATTGCGAGGGAGCCTGTGATCCGCAGACTCATCTGCGCAAGAGCGAGTGCTTTGTGTGTTTCAACTGCATCGAGGACTGCCCGCACGATGCCCTGCGTTTCGCCTTCCTGCCGACCAGGAAGCACGAGGTTGCCGGGCCCGCCGTCCCCGGCCGCCGGGCGGCGCTGGCCGCTCTTGTGGGCCTTTTGTTCTATCCCTTCAACCGCCTTTCGGGGAAGACCACCAAAGACTTCTCCGCCAAGGTGATTCGACCACCTGGCTCGGTGGAGGAGATCGAGTTCCTCAAGCGCTGCATCAAGTGCGACCAGTGCATCCGGGTCTGCCCGACGAACGTGCTCCAGCCGGGCTTTTTCGAGGCCGGGCTGGAGGGTCTGTGGGCACCGGTGATGAACTTCCGCATGGGCTTCTGCCAGTTGAACTGCACCGCCTGCGGCCAGGTCTGCCCGACCGGGGCGATCCAGCAGTTGAGCCTGGAGCAGAAGCTGGGTCTCAAGCCTCACGAACAGCAGGGACCGGTCAAACTGGGGACCGCCCATTACGACCTGGGCCGATGTCTGCCGTGGTCGAAGAACATCCCGTGCGTGGTCTGTGAGGAGGTTTGTCCGACCTCTCCCAAGGCCATTCACTCGGAGTATGGCCGGCTGCTGATCCGGGACGGCAGGAAGCAGGTTCGCTCCGCCACCCCGACCACGGTGACGCTGGCCCATGAGCCACCGCCGGGGCAGCCGATCGGCGAGCCTTGTGTTTTCCGGCCGGGCGAGTATCGCGGCGACCAGACCACGACCTACCACGTGCAGGTCATTCGCCCCGACGGGACGACCGAGACCCATCGGATCATCAACAATGACGCGGACACGCTGCAGATCGGCGAGGCCGATCTGGCCACGGGGGAGATCATCAACGGAGCCCGGTTCGGCAGGGTGCCCGTTGCGGGCCAGACGGTCGGCATCCATCTCGAGTTCAAGCTGCCCAAGATCGATACCCGTTTGTGCATTGGTTGCGGACTGTGCGAGTACCACTGTCCGGTGGCCGGCGACCGCCGCGCGGTCTATGTGACCGCTGAAGGCGAGACGCGGTCCCAGAGCTACATGCAGGAGAACCGGAACCGGTCGCTGCTATTGAACAAGACATGATCCGGTTGTGCGCCCGCCCTGGCCGCTCGACGGGGAAGTAAGGCGCGCATGATCAGATTCGGGTTTTTACCCTGCCGGCGTGCGTGTCGAGTGCGTGGTCTGCCGAGCCATCCGGTCACTGGCGGATCAGGCCCGGCTGGGGGCGTATGCAGCGAACCTTATCGGCCCGGTGGCGGTACCAGAATATGCAGCAGGACGCCGCTTGACTTACAATCGTATCGTACGGTAGGTACGGAAGCCGGCCGTTGAAAGGACTCGAATGCGTACGATCGCCCATGTGACACATGAAGCCGTACACAAGGTCGGGGGCATCGGAGCCGTCCTCGAAGGCCTCTTGACCAGCGCCCCTTATCAAGCCGCCGAACAGCGCACCATCCTGATCGGTCCGCTCTTCGTCACCGAGGACGGGGCAAAGGGCCGCTTGGGCCCGGACGGGGAGGTTCTGTACAGCAGCATCGATCACCTGCCGGCGCACCCGGTCGGCGAGGCCCTGGATCGCGTGCGACGCGAGTTCCATGTGCAGATGGTCTATGGCCATCGACGGTTCTCCAACCCCCACACCGGTGCCACGGTATCACCCGAGATCCTGCTCATCGATGTGGCCCGCATGGATCTGACCAAGGTCAATCAGTTCAAGGCCGGCCTCTGGCACGCGTTTGGAATCGACTCGACCCGCTACGAGTCCTCGTGGGAATACGACCTGTACGTGAAGCTCGGTCCGCCGGCGATCGCCGCCCTGCACGCCCTCGGCGCGGTCGGCGGCAACAACGAGTGCGTCATTCTCGCTCACGAGTTCATGGGCATGCCCACCGCTCTGGCGGCAATCATGGACCCGAGCCGGGCGTTGCGCACCGTCTTCCACGCTCACGAAGTCTCGGCCATGCGCCGGATCGTCGAGAACCATCCCGGCCACGACGTCTCATTCTACAACGTACTCTCGACGGCCATCGAGCGGGAACGCTATGTCAGCGATGTTTTCGGAAGCCAGGACGGCTACTACCGTCACGCCCTGGTCAGTGCCAGCCGGCACTGCGACAAGATCTTTGCGGTCGGCGACGAAGTGGTGAAGGAATTGCGGTTCATCGGTGCGCCCTTCGCCAGGGCCGCGATCGATACCGCCTACAACGGTATTCCCTCGCAGCAGATCAGCCTGGCCGAGAAGCGGGCCAGTCATGAGCGGATGAAGGCGTATGCCCAGACGCTGCTCGGCGATCGGCCGGACTACATCTTCACCCACGTGACGCGCACGGCGCCGAGCAAGGGGCTGTGGCGTGATCTTCGCGTGCTTGAACGCCTTGAGCCGCTGTTCCGCGCGAGAGGGAAGACGGCCGTCATGTTCGTGCTCTCCACCGAGGTGCCGGCGCGGCGACCGCAGGATGTTCTCTCGATGGAGCGATGGTGGCGCTGGCCGGTTGCACATCGCGAGGTTGACCCCGACTTGTCGCACGGCGAAGCCCTGTTCTACCAGGGCGTCCAGGAGTTCAACGCCCGGGCCCGCGCCATCAAGGTGGTTTTCGTCAACCAGTTTGGCTGGTCGCAGGCGGTGTGCGGCTCGCGCATGCCGGCCAACATGGACATGCTCGACATTCGCCGGGGCACCGATCTGGAGTTCGGCCAGTCGATTTACGAGCCGTTCGGCATCGCCCAGCTCGAGCCGCTGACCTACGGCGGCATCTGTGTGCCCTCGAACGTCTGCGGTTGCGTCGGCTTTGTCGAGGAAGCCACGGCCGGCGGGGATCACCCCAACGTCATTATCGCCGATTACTGCCACTTCGACGGCCAGCCCCGGGATGAAGCCGGGTGGTTGTCCATCACCCGCGAGGAACGCGATGCCCACGAAGGGCGCGTGGCCGAGCGCATTGCGGCGGAGATCATGCAGCGGCTGCCCGATAACGAGCAGCAGGTCGAGCAGCTCATGACCAGCGGCTACGAGCTGGCCCGGCAGATGAGCTGGGACGTCGTGGCCGAGCAATACGTGCTCCCGGGCATTGAGTCGATATGCCGGCGCAAGGGTCTGAAGGTGCATGCGGCCTAGCAGGCTGCCAGGGGCGGAGGCAGGCCACGATTCTCTTGTCACCTCCGGGCATCCACCGCGCTCCCCGCCTGCCGTCATCGCTCTGAAAGAGAATCGCCTCGACCGGCGTCGCGCACGCCGCGGCGTTGCGGCATGCCGCGGTGGGGCTTACGATACTCCGCATGAGAATCGCGGTCATCGGTTCGGGAGCCGTCGGGTGTTTCTATGGCGCCCGGCTTGCGCGATGCGGGCATGATGTCCGCTTTCTCATGCGCCGCGATCTGGCCGCCGTGCGTCAGCGCGGTCTCAGCATCAGGAGCCCGCAAGGAGGCTTTCACCTCCAGGCAGCCGCGTTTGGCGATCCCGCCGAGATCGGACCGGTCGATCTGGTACTCTGCGCCTTGAAGGCCACGGCCCTGGACGCGGCCGAGGGCCTGATCCGCCCGTGCGTCGGACCGGCGACGCGGATCCTGGTGATGATCAACGGCTTCAACATCGAGGAGCGGTTCGCCGGCTGGTTCGGACGAGATCGCATCTTCGGCGGGCTGGCTTTCGTGTGCATCAACCGCGGCGAGCCGGGCGTCGTGAACCACATCGACTACGGCCGGGTCATGTTCGGCCACCTGCTCGACAACCTCCCGCTGGCCCGCGAAGTCGCCGGTCTGTTCGCCGAAGCGGGCATCGAGACGATCATCGCCCCGTCGCTGCGGCAGGCCCGGTGGGAGAAGTTGATGTGGAACATTCCCTTCAGCACGGTGGCGGTCAGCGCCGGGGGCGTCACCACGCGGGAGATCATGAACGATGAGAACCTGCGCCGGCTGGCCGTCCGATTGATCGTGGAGACCGGCACCGCGGGAAACGCCGACGGCTGCCGGATCGATGTCGATGGCATGGTGCGGAAGATGACTGACGACACCGGCTCGATGGGGCCCTACCGCCCGTCGATGCTGATCGACTACCAGACGAAGCAGCCGCTGGAGGTCGAGGCCATCCTGGGCGAGCCCGTCCGCCGGGCCAGGGAGCTGAATGTCCCGGTCCCGACGATCGAAACGCAGTATGCCCTGGTGTCGTTCCTTGATCGGCTGAACCGAGGTGAAATCCGGATCTGACCGGCGATCGCCAGGCAACGGAGTCCCTGGCAGCCGGATCAACCCGCTGGTCGCGGACAGCCCGAGACATGCTCGATCTCAACCAACTACCGCATCTGACTTCCGACGTTCCCGGCATCGGCGGCCTGCTGAGAACACGCCGCGAGGACTTCATCGTCGACGAGGTCCCGCTTTACGAGCCTTGCGGCCAGGGAACCCACGTCTACTTCCGTATCCGCAAGATCGGCATCCCGACGCTGAAGGCAGTGCACGAAATCGCCCGTGCTCTCGGCGTACCTTCACGGGAGATCGGCTTTGCGGGGATGAAGGACGCCGACGCGGTCACAACCCAGATGCTGAGCATCGAGCACGTGGATCCGGGGCGCGTTGAATCGCTGGCCGTGCCGCGCATCCAGATCCTGGGCGTGGCCCGTCACGGCAACAAGCTCAAGCGCGGGCACCTGGCCGGCAACCGGTTCACGATCAAGCTCCGCGGCGTGGACGGCGGGCGGATCAGTGACCTTCAGAAGTCGCTGGAGGTTCTCGGCCGGCGCGGCGTACCCAACTACTTCGGCCCCCAGCGCTTCGGCGTTCGCGGCGACACCTGGCAAATCGGCCTGGCCATGCTCCGCGGTGATTATTCCGAGGCAGTGGCCTGCATGGTCGGCCGTCCCGGATCCCACGACCACGGAGAGGCTCAACGAGCTCGCGAGCTGTTCGACAAGGGCAACTACGCTGCGGCCGCCGATGCCTGGCCGTACCTCTTCGCCAACGAGCGCCGGGTGTGCCGGGCGATGGCCAAGGAGAACGGCAGGGCCCATCGGGCCTTCCGGGCGCTGGACCGCTCGATCCAGGAGTTGTTCCTGTGCGCGTACCAGTCCTACCTGTTCAACCAGATCGTGGCCCGGCGGCTTGGATCGCTCGACCGCCTGATGCTCGGCGATCTCGCCTGGCGTCATCCTCAAGGGGCGGTGTTCCGGGTTGATGATGTCGGACGCGAGCAGCCGCGCTGCGATGTTTTCGAGATCTCGCCCACCGGCCCGCTGTTCGGCCGGCGCATGAGCTCGCCCACCGGCACGCCCGGCGAGCAGGAAGCGGCACTCCTGGCGGAAACCGGACTTGCCCTCGAGGTGTGGCAGGAAGGCGAAGGCCGGAAGGTCACCGGTGGCCGTCGCCCCTTGCGTTTCCGGCCGCAGGAGGCGGCCATCGAAGCCGGCCGGGACCAGGCCGGCGATTATCTGGAGCTTCGATTCAGACTCGAGTCCGGCTGTTACGCCACGGCCGTGTTGCGCGAGATCTGCAAGCATGACCCTGGAACATCAAGCGGTATGGAGGAGGAGAACGACTGATGTCTTCGATCTCCCCTCTCCTGCCATCCACCGGCAAACGGCTGCCCCGTTCGCATGATCCCTTGTTCCCGCTCTCATCAGGAAACCGCGGGAGGTCATCGGGCAAACCTTGCGTGCGTCGGCCCCGCGGCCGGTGGGCATTTGTCGCTGCCCTGCGGTCGTCCTTCGCCGCCGCCTTGATGGTCGCATCGGTTGCCGGCTGCGCTGCGCAGAACGAACCTGGCGCCGCGCGGCCAGCGATCGACGAAGACAGGCTGCCGATCGAAAACGCCGGCGAGTCGGGGAGACACACGGGAGCGGAACTGGACCACATGACCGCCCAGCGGGATCGACTGGCCGCGGAGAACGCCGACCTCAAGCGACAGCTGGCCTCGCGGCGGGAACTCGAGAGACAGCGGGACGGCGCCCTGGCCGAGGCTGAGGCGAAGGCCCGCCTGGAAACCGATGCCATTCGCAAGGAACTCGAGCAGGCCCTGGCCAACATCCGCCTGAGCCGCCAGCGGTGGGAGGACGACATTGCCTCCCGCCAGAGAACCATCGACATGCTCACCAGCGAGGTCGAGCGACTGCGACGCGAACTGCAGTCCGCCCGAGGCAGCGAACCCGCCAGCCGCCCTCAGTAGCCGGCACGGCCCACATTCGTCGCACCCCCACTCTCATCGTACCAGGCGGACGACACATTCGACTCCCGCGACACGGGTTTGTCGGCCGACCAGTCCACTGGTATGCTCGTGCACATGAATTCTGAGGTTTTCCTGCCGCGCGGCGTGGTTTTCGACATGGATGGCGTCCTGCTGGACTCCGAGCCGTTCATCTGCAAGGCTGCGTGCATGATGTTCGCGGAGCGGGGCTTGACCGTGCAGCCCGATGATTTCAAGCCGTTTGTCGGGACAGGCGAGAACCGATTCATCGGCGGCGTGGCCGAGAAGTACAACTTCCAGGTCGACATTGAGGCAGTCAAGAAACGCACCTACGACATCTACCTTGAAATCATCAAGGGTCGGATCGAAGCCTTGCCGGGCGTACATGCCTTCCTGGGTGCATGCCGCCGGGCCGGCAAGAAGCTCGCCCTGGCAACGAGCGCGGATGACGTCAAGGTCGACGGCAACCTCCGCGAGATCAAGCTGTCGACGAGCACGTTTGATGCGGTCGTCACCGGCCTGAGCATCCTGCACAAGAAGCCGCACCCGGAGATCTTCGTGACCGCAGCCCACCAGCTCGGGCTGGAACCTCCTGAATGCCTGGTGGTCGAAGACGCGGTGAACGGTGTGGCGGCCGCCAAAGCTGCGGGCTCGCGATGCCTGGCCCTGACCACCAGCTTCACCCGCGGGCAACTCGCAGGGGCCGACTGGTTCGCTCCGAACCTGGCCGCAGCCCCACCCGAGGTGCTTCGGTGGCCCACTTGACCGCACCCCCGCATTGAGGAGCGAAGCGAAAGCGACCGCGGGCTGTTCGTCGTCGCGGGCGACCGGACGGGTGGCCGTCCTCGATCTTCAGTCAGGCGTTTCCAGCCCTTCCCGGACGAGAGGCCTCCTCCACGAGTGCTCCTGAACGACATAATTCATTGCTAAAAAAAGAATTACACGGAATGGACATATGTATCACATCGGAATAGTTCACTTGTGCTAACTATTGATCGCCGTGTAGTGTCTACTTGGTTGGAGCCACGATCCAGACTCGCCAGCAGGTTGCCGGCGGATGCGATGCTCCAATGGTCCTCACGGAAGAGGAGACGACCCATGAGACGCATGAACCTGACCATTGCGGGAGTGTTCGGGATGGCGGCGATGGTTCCGGCTGCCCTGGCAGCCTCGGCCACCGCCTACTCCGTCGCAAGCCACGGGGGATCGGCCCAGGCCACGGCCAGTGCGACCGGAAACGCGCGGGCAACTTCCTATGCGGGGGCGACCAACGGTGGAACCGCGATCGCCAACTCCTCGGCTTCCGGCAACCGAAGGGGCTACGCAGCCAGCGACGCGGCCGCCCTGGCCGACCGTGGCACTGCGATCAGCGATTCCAGGGCCGATGCCCGAGGCAAGCATGGCGGCGACGCGGTTGCGACCAGCCAGAGCGTATCCGGCGCTGTCGGTGGCATGGCGGTGAGCACCAGCGAGGCCCAGGCACGCGGCGCCCATGGTGGATCGGCACACAGCCAGTCGTACGCGACCGCGATGAGCCGGTGGGGCATCGCCACCAGTGACAGCCTCGCGGTCAGCAAAGGCAGTCATGGCGGGCGGGCCCAGAGCATCAGTGATTCACTTGCCGACACTCACGGCGGATCGGCCGACAGCCGCGTGGTCGCCCGCAGCGGAGCCCAGTACCACGGCTCGGCCTATGCCAACGGCGTCGGAGTGAGTGTCAGTGGGTACCGTCGGCACTCCGAAGTGCGGGCCAAGGCCGTCAGCCAGTCAGATCGATCTGGCCGGGGCCAGGCCCGGGTTGTGAGTGTCGAGGTGAAGCGCTGACCGGTTGAAGGAATGTGTAACGGATCTGAGCTTGAGAATCAAAGAAAGCAACGAACCTTATGGAGGTGCAACATGAAACCGCTCAACAGATATGCTATCGGAGTGCTGATCGGGGCGATGGGTGCGGTCAATGCGATGGCCGGTCAGGCTGCGACCCGTGCGGCGGCGAGCAGCGGACGAGGCGGCAAGGCGGGTACCGCTGCGGCGACTGCCGATTACCAAGGTCACGGCAATGGGCCGTCCCTGACCAAGACCCAGGCCATCACCGGCGACGTCAACTTCGCCCGAGGTGTAGCCGTCGGCGCGGACCAGGACGGGATCGACCTGTCTTTCAGCCACGCGATTGCCGGCCGCTTGGGCTTGGCCTATGCGGGCACCTTGAACATCAGCATCGGTCATGACGGCAAGGTCAGCACCAGTTACGGTGGTGTCTTGTCCGAGGGCGGCAAGGCTCGCTCGGTCGAGGCCGCTGGCTCAGCGAGTTCGGACCGTCACGGTGGAGGCTCCGCCCAGGCCAGCGCGACCGGCCACACCGCCGGAGGTGGCGAAGTCAAGGCCTACACCCAATCGAACACCATCGGCGGCCCGTGTCCCGTCATCTACCGGTCGGGGCCTGCTCACCGGTATGTGGCCGTCCGATCCGATCACTGGCGACGATAACCGCAGAGCGAGGGCGCATGCGGTGAAGGGCACGTCGGCTGACAACCGGCGTGTCCTTCTGCTATGTGCTCCAAGCGACCGACAGTGCCAAGTTGCGGATGGTGACCTCGGTATGCAGAGCGAGCGGGGCGGCAGCGGGCTTCTCCTTCGCCGTGGGATGCGTGGCGTCCGGCGATCCTATTCTGTTCTGCTCGGCTGCGTCAGCAGCGGTGACGTACCCGTCTTCGCCGCCGGATGAGAGAAGCGGATCTTCACGCCCAGTGTACCGCTTTGTGCGGTTTCGATGAGCAAGCGGCCTTGGACGGCGATTGCCCGTCCGAACGCCGTCTTAGCAGGTGTTCTCTCGATCTCAGAGACGACGCGGTCCAGGACCTCGCCGGCTGCGGCCGTCTGGGCACCAGGGTTCGTCGTCCCCTGGCTACGGAGCAGCCGCATCAACTCACTCTGCATCACGCGGTGGCGAACCAAGGCGGGGGCAATCTCGGCCCAGTCGGGATGCTTGGCCACGGTTGGCAAGGTCTCGACCAGGCGGTTCACGTCGGTGACGAGGGCGCCGGGCCGCTCCCATTCCTCCGCCAGGGCCAGAGCCCAGCAGGCGAGCCGGCTGTTGTCCGGCGCCTGTGGTGTGATCTCTGGGTAGAGAACGCGCGTCGCCGCTTTGGCCTCTTCGGAGGGCGCGACCACCCGCACCTCCCACTTGCCGACGAAGCCTCGGTCCGTTCTCAGTCTCAGCTTCAGCGTGCCCGGCTCACGAAACACAGGCTCAAGTCGCAGACGAGGGACTGTTCCGCCAAGGTTCGCGGGATGCTCGAGATCGATCCAGATGAGGTGCAGGGAGGTATCGCCGTTGTTGATCCGAGGCGACGAGCGACTGAGCGAGACCGGCTGGCGACCTTCGATCTCCAGGACCATCTCCTTGGGCAGATCCCGGGGCGGCTTGTCCAGAACAAGGGCGACGCAGCCCCCGACCACCACCGACTCGCGATCCAGCGAAGCGTGCAACTCGGTCGGTTGAGAGGTTGCGGCCGCACAGCACAGGCCGCCGAATGCGGCCGCCAAATGCATGAGCATCACCTGTCTCCACCCATCGCCCGCCACTCACCCGGCAGCACCCGCGGCTGCGGGCGGCATGCTACCCCCTATTGGCGTGTATTCTCGCTCATCTCTGCCGTTGATACCAGGGGAGCAAATCCAGACAGGACTGCCCGCACAAAACAGAACGCGGGCGGAGTATCCGCCCGCGTCACTTGGTGCCGATCGACAACTGCCGCCGTAAGCGGCTGATTGTTTTCGCCGGAGGAGGACACAATCTGGCCGCGTCCGCCCGCCGCTCCGACGACTCACTACTCCAGGGCAACACGCTTCGGACAACCGGCTTTGCCGCCCTGGCAATGTCCCCTGCCGGACTCGGCGCCCCCTTTGGCGAACCCGCAGCCCTTCTGGCCCTCGCCGCAACCCTTCTTACCGTCGCCGCAGCTGCATTTGCCCTCGCCGCAACCCTTCTTGCCGTCACCGCAGCTGCACTTGCCCTCGCCGCAACCCCTGCAGTCGGGGCAAGCGCACTTGCCATCACCACAACTCTTCTTGCAGCCGCGGCATTCGCATTTGTCGGCGCCGCAACCCTTATCGCCGCAGTCGCAAGCCGCCTTGTCGCAACGACTACAGCATTCGGCTTTCTCCTCACCGGCCCGCGAGCACTGAGCATTGCCCACTTCCTTGACGCGTTTGGCGGGGGTGATGTTCAATCCTCTCAGCGTGTCCGCGCCGACCAAGAGGTAGACCTTCCCCATGTTGTACAGCGCCGGCAGGTACCCTCCGGAGGCATCCTTGACCTTGGCGGCGTCCTTGACCTTGGCGACAGGGTTCTGGCCACACGCGGACCACTTGACGTGGCCGCAGCCGGCCGCGGTGTCCTTCTTGACCGTCTCAGCCACGGCCGGACAGGTCTCCTGGACCGCGGATGCAGACGCGGTACATTTGACCTGATCACGACACCTCTGAGTCTCCGCTGCCCAAGCCACGGAGACCATGGCGAATGAGAAGGCAACAGCCCAACGCATGCGTTTCATGCTCAAGCCCTTTCGTTTTGGTGTTCAAGCGTACCCTCGGACCAGGATCACCCGGTCCATACCCACTGTTAGATGCGTCACGGAACGGGCTTCTTCGCGACAAGGATCACATTCCCGCCGCGGGCTCGCGGATGGTGTCCCGCTTGTGGGATACCCCCGGCCGCTTTCCCGACAGGCCGGGAGGTGCTAATCTTCTAAAAGGGCAGATGAGCAAGGCGCATCCCGGTTGGCGATTGAGCCTGCGACTCGGCCACAAGACCATGACCGAATCCCAGCTTGTCGAACGATGTCGTGAAGGAGACCGCGAGGCTCAGCGCGAATTGTACGCTTTGACCAGTGACCGAGTGCACCGACTGCTGGTCCGAATGACCGGCAATCCGGATGATGCGCTCGACCTCACCCAGGATACCTACATCCGAGTTTTTGGGAAAATCCATCAGTTCGACGGGCACTCGCAAATCGCCACCTGGGTCTACCGGGTGGCGGTGAATGAGGCTCTCCAATTCCTACGCCGGCAAGGTCATCAGCGGTTGCCCCAGTTCCGGGACAGTGAGTCCCCGGCCGACGCTGCTCAAACACCGGTCGTCGCCACCGATGTTCGGCTTGACGTGGGCCAGGCCCTCAGCCAGCTGCCCGAATGGGAGCGTACGCTGGTGATACTGAGGCACTTTGAGGGATTGAACTACGCCGAGATGGCACGCGTGTTGGAGAAACCCGAGGGCACGATTGCGTCGGGACTCAACCGGGCGAGGAAGATGCTCCGGGACATGCTGGGGCCGGGGCCTGGACATGAGGCATGAAGAGATCACCCGTTGCATGCATCCAATGACAGGGAGCCCATGAACGGCTCCCAGGGTGGAATGTGATGAACTGCACGATCGCTCGCGTATATATCGGTCCTTATCTGGACGGCGAGCTCGCCCCCACGACTCGAAGGGATCTGGAGGACCATGCACACACATGTCCGGCCTGCGCGGCTGAGCTTGAGGCTCAACGCACCTTGGTCACCGAGTTGGAGCGATACCAGGTTGAATTGCCGGAGCATCCCCCTGCCGCTCTCTGGATGGCCATCGCAGGCCGTCTGGACGCATCACCAGCCAGAAAACGCTCCGCTGGGCTCATTCGCCTCTGGCGACGTCCGCTCGCCGCAGCCGCCAGCCTGGCTCTGTTGATCGGCAGCGGGGTCCTTGTGGCCGCCTGGCTTCACTCCAGTGCCGCCCCGGTTCAGGCCGAGGCCGTGGACTACGACCTGCTGCTGGACAACTTGTCCACAGACGTCGATGTGGCCGTCGATCGCTTCCTGAAGCACTACAGGGCGGAGGCCATCGGCGTTGAGCAGGCCGGCAAGCTGGCGCCGAGCCTGAGCTTCGCCCTTCCCCAGGAGTTGCCCGGCGGCTACCGCCTGTGCCAAGCCTATCGCTTGCGGTTCGGACGCACACCGGGCATTGCGGCCCGCTACCGCTCGAATGGCGATCCCCTCGTGGTGTTCTTCCACCCGCCGGCGGCACAGACCCCCATGGGCGTCCACTGCGATTCACCCTGTGCGGCGAACTGCCCGAACGCCCGTCGCGTTCAGCACGGCCGCTGGCGTCTTGTCCACTACACCGAGCCCAGCACTTGCCACTGCGTGCTGAGCAAGTTGGACACGAACGCGCAGTTGCCAGCTGTCCTCACGGCCATCGCCCCTCGTTTCAGCGAATGCCAGAAGGCTCGCCATCCCTGATTCCCACCGCACCACCAGGCCGGCCGGCGTGTCCGAAAGACCCGTGATCGGCCGCCGGCAGCCACCGAGGGGACACTGGGGCTGGATTCGGCTGCCGGCAGCCACGCGGATCGGAGACATTGCGACAGCGATTGGGCGCGCAGATAACACATAACATCATGTATTGATTTAACTTACGATATAACGTGTTCAGTCTGCAGCGCCTGGCACGCCACGTGGCACGAAAAGATGTGGAGTCTTGGGGAGCGCAGGGGATGGAAGGGTAGAGCCCCCGACCATCCCGAGGCAATCACATCACGAAATGCTGGAAGCGGACGGCGGGGAGGCCGTCCGCTTTCGTTGAGTGACTCGAAGGCCTGCCGTACTGCCTCCCCGGACCCAATCCCCTCTTCCGCTTCATCCGATGCGAAGCCATAATGCAGGCTGCGGCTCCGTCGCCCCGAGAATCTGGCGTGGACTGGAGACTATCGGAAGGACGACCAGACTACGCCACTGAGGTGTGCGAGTGAGCGATAGTACCCTCCGGATCATCGTTGATCGCGACTGCGAACGGCCTGACACCCAGACAGGCTCCCTCCCATGGCCCGGCATGATGGCGTTTCTGACTGCGTGGCTTTTGCCAGCCACCACCGCCCGGCACACGCGCACTCTGCCGCTGCTCCACGCCTACGGCGTTCATCTGCTGGCCGGCGTGGCAACCTTCCTCCTCATCGTCGCGCTGGTTGGGATCGACGAACGACGCGACGTCACCACGGTCCTGGCAAACGACATTCTCCGCGAGTTCGACCGTGACTGGCAGGAGGCTCTGCTGATCACCATGCTCGTTGTCTTTCTGGTGGAGGGTGGCTTTCTGGCTCTGGCGCTCGTCGTGCTGCCCTGGGGCGCAGCCGACGAGCCGCTCCGATCGAGTTGGGCGCACGCCCTGCGGCACACATGGCTGCACAGCACGCACGCTTTGCCCGCAGTTCTGATCATCGGCCTTCTGGTCATCGGTAACGATCACATGGGCCGCGCGTACAACAGCAGGCCTCAGACCATTCCCGTTCCCACCTTCACCATGCCGCCTGCTGCTCCAACCCCCCCGCTCAATCCGACGACCCAGCAGTCCAACGACTATCAGAAGGCCTTTGCTGACTGGCAAAAGCAGGTCAATGATACCAGCAGGCAATACACTGAGGCGTGGCGGACATACCACCAAAGCAGGCCGTTCCTGATTCGATACGGCGAGGTTTTTGTGGTCCAGATCGGCTTCTTTGTGGGAGTCTGGGTTCTCTGGGCGTTGTTCCGGGCGGTCGGTGCCGCCCGGCCGATCGCGCCCATCCAGAGACCGCCCACATGTGAGTTCTGCGGGTACAATCTTGTCGCCACGCCCTCCAACAGCCGCTGCCCGGAATGTGGAGAGCTTGTGGCAGCGTCGTTGGGGCCGAGCGTTCGGCCCGGCCCGGCTTGGGAACGACGGCAGGACCTCGGTACCCTGCGGGCGTGGTGGGAAACGGAATCACAGCCGATCCTGAGCCCCGGCCGGTTCGGCCGCACGGTGAGGGTGTGCTCGCTGAACATGGCCCATCGTCTGTTCCTGGTCGGTCATCTACCCATCGTGTTTGTGGCCGCGGGTGCAGCCACCGTTCTCAGCAGCCTGGCCATGTCGTCAGGCTCCCTGTGGGAGGAGGATGACGGCATCATCCTCTGGGGGGTTGCCCCGATGCTCGGCATCACGAGCGCCGCCGCCTGTCTGGCCCTGGCGATGCTGGCGGCCGCGTTCGTAGGCCTGATCCACACGCTGCACCAGAAGCGCAACCTGCTCCCCGCCACAGCCAAGATCGGCTCGTATCTCGCCGGCTATCTCACACTTTGGGTGTGCTTTGCGTCCGCGTGGTGTGTTCTGACCTGCATGCTGATCAAAGCGAGGGTTTTCAACGTTTGGCGACGGCCGTACGGCATCCCCGAGGAGTTCCTGGCCTTTTCCTTCTGGGCCGGGCCCACGCTGGCAGGGTTTCTCGTCTACGTGGTCTTGCTGTGGAAGGCGACCTCCTCCACCCGGCACGCCAACAATTGACTCCCGCTACAGCAGCTACGGCTTTCGACCAGTCAGCGTTGTCGCCCGACTAGCCGCCCCGCTCCAGGCTCAGCAGCCGAGCCTGCTGCTCCGCGGCCGCCTTCTGCTCGGCGATCTTCTTCCGCTCCAGATCGTCCTTCGGATCTAGACGAGGTTCCCAGTCAAAGGACCTGAACTCCCAGGTGAGTCGGTCGCCGTCGCACCGGAAGACCGTGTAGCCGGGTCCGGAGCCGGTCCAGCTACCGGCCCACCACGCACCGCTGGCCGCCGGGCTGGTCACGTACCAGACGCCGTTGAAGTGATACTCCTCGGCCCGATGACTGTGTCCCTGGAGGAGAGCCTTCACCTGGTGACGTTCGAGGACGGTGCGAAGGTCCTTCGTGTCCCAGATCACCATGCTCCCGTCCATGGCTTTGGCATTCGGATCGCCGGTTATCTGGCCCTCATTGCAGAATGCCGCGATGTGGGTCACGGCCACCGTTGGCTTGCCGACGGCCTTTCCCAGATCACGGCCCAGCCATCCCAACTGCTCCCGGCCGATGCGTGGCTCATAGGTCGGTCCGTCCTTGCCCTGAACCGGGTGAATGCAGTCCAGGACAACGAAGTGCCACCCGCCGTGATCGAAGCTGTAGTGACTCTTCTCCCAGCCGAGGGCATGCATGATCTGCTTCTTGCCCAGGCCGGGGTCGTCGAGGCTGACTTTCCGCCGCGCGGACCAGCCCAAAACATCATGGTTGCCCATGCAGTTGTAGTATGGGATGCCCAGCGAATCGGTGATCTCCTTGTAGAGGCGGATCTGCTCAATGAATACGGCCTTCTCGGTGTAGTTGCCGTCGAAAGCGAGGTCGCCGCCGGTCAGCACGAAATCCGGTCGAGGCGCCAAGGCACGGATGGACGCGATGCATTTTCGGTAGCCCTCGTGTCCCTGCCGCCTGGTGGTCACATGCATGTCGGTCAGATGGACGAAGGTGAACGGTCTGGCCGTCGATTCGCCGGCCTGAGCGGCGGGCAGTATCGATCGACGACCCGGCAGCAGGGCCGCGGCCCCAGCGACACAAGCACCGGCGATGAACTGGCGTCGCGTCGTACCCATGGGCACCTCCCGCAAAGAACAGGGCCGACAGGCCCACTGGCCGCCGGCGGAATCGCCGCCGGCGATGCCCATTCTACGGCCGCGTCCGAGCCAAACCAACCCTCCGGCGTCATGCCCCGCAAGCGGGACATTTCCGCCAATCCCCTGCCAAGTCGTGGACAGACGCCTATAATGCCACGTTTGCAGGACAGACTGCCTGCAGCGTTCCTTACTGCGAAAGGGAGAATACCACATGATCACCGACAAGATGGCGAAGGCACTCAGCGAGCAAGTCAACTTCGAGCTCAGTTCGGCTTATCTTTACCTGGCCATGGGTGCCCAGTTCGAGGCCGACAACCTGCCGGGGTTTGCCCACTGGATGAAAGCTCAGTACCAGGAAGAAACCAGTCACGGCATGAAGCTGTTCAACTACCTGGCCGACCGCGGCGGACGAGTCACGCTCAACACCATTGCCAAGCCGGCCCCGGAGTTCGGCACCCCGCTGGAGGTCTTCAAAACCGTTCTGGCCCACGAACGCAAGGTAACCGCGGCCATCCACGCTCTCTACGAGCTGGCCATGGCGGAGAAGGATTACGCGACCCAGTCGCACCTGCAGTGGTTCATCAACGAGCAGGTCGAGGAAGAGAAGAACGCCGAGGATATCATTCGGCAACTCGAAGCCCTTGGCGACAAGCGGCATCTGCTGATGATGCTCGATCACCGGCTGGGCGAGCGCAAGGTGGGCTGATCGCTCGCGAATGGCTCAAGCCGACGGCTGCCGCGGAGCGGGTCATCCGCCGGCGACCCGGTCGTGATGACCCGTCCTGCATGGCTTCCCGCAAGTTGCGTTTGCAGGTGGATTCAATGCGCTCTTCTTGTGGTTGGCCACGGATCTGAGTAGCCGTGGTCAGTCCGTCCCCAGCTCCACCAGCTTGCCAGTCGCGATGCTCTGGTGGATACCGCAGAGGATGCGTGTGGTCTCCAGGCCGTCCTGACCGTCGGGGTACTTGCCCTGGAGGTCGGTGAGTCTGCCGCCACACTTGAGGAACGCGATGTTCTCGACCAGGTCGGCGATGGACTCGAAGCCGTAACCGCTGTAGCGCGGATTGCCCAACTTGTCCCTGGAATAAAGCTTGAAGCCGAGATTCAGCGTCTCGTGGGTGCGGTCCTTGAAACACCCTTCGGCACCACGGTCCTGGGAATCGACCTCCAGGATACCCTCGGTGCCGATCACCCGGATGCCCTGATTGACGATGGCCTCGAAGCCGCTGGGCAGCACCCAGGACGTATCCAACGCGAAGCTGACGTCGTCTTCGAAATCGATCTTGGCCTGCACACAGTCGAAGGTGTCCACGCCCAGCGACTTGAGCTTGTTCTTGACGCCGGTCGCATAGACCCGACGGCCCTTCTTGCGGCCGATGAGCCAGCGAAACAGGTCGACGAAGTGGGCGCCGAGGAACCAGGCGGGCGAGGACTTGCACGCCCAGTTCGGCCACCAGTCGCGGGGCACCTCGACGCGATCCTCCATCCAGGCGTACCCGTAGAGGGGCTTGCCCAGTTTGCCGGTCTCGATCGACTCGCGGAGGGCCATGTGATACGGGTCGTAGCGCTTGTGGAAATCGACCTCGAGCAATCGTTCGGCCTTGCGGGCCGCAGCGATCATTTCCCTGCAGCCTTCGACGGTGACGTCCATGGGCTTTTCGACCAGGACGTGACAGCCGGCCTCGAGAGCGGCCAGGACAATCGGCAGATGCGTCGGGTCCGGCGTGACCACAGAGACGCCGTCGAGGTGTTCCCTGGCGAACATCTCGCGATAGTCCCTGTAGGTCTTCACGCCGTACTGTTCGCGGCGTTTGGCCAGCAGGTTCTCGTTCAGGTCGGCCAGGGATACCAGTTCACACCGTCCCCCGCGCTGACACTGCGAGAAGGTCTGAAGGTGCATCTCGCCGAAGATGCCACCACCCACCACTCCGATCCGGATCGCCATGGGATCGTCTCCTGAATGTGCCGTCCTTGGAAGGCTCCTACCGCTTCACCGCCTGCCGGGCTCGGTCGGACCAGGGCGCCGCGTTGGGATAGCTGCGCAGGAGTTCCGAATAGAGATCCGCGGCCGAGTCGGAATCACCCGCCGCCCTCCGGATCTCTGCGCAGCGAAACAGACACTCCGGGGCCAGGCGGCTCGTCGGGAAGTGAACCACGACCCGCATGAACGCCAGCCCGGCCCGCCGGGCGTTCTGCTGGGCTGCGCCACCGGTCTCCTGGTCGCTCTTGAGCAGGTAGGCCCGGCCTTCCCAGTAGAACAGCTCCGCCTGGACCGGCCCAGCTGGCTTGTTCCGCAAGGCGGCGAGCCGAACCAGAGCCTCATCGCCCTTACCGCTGTTGACCAGGAACTCGATCTCCGCCAACGGCGTCTTCACGACCTGCCCGGGATCAGCCACGGCCTGTGCCGTAGCTGGCACACGAGCGGGTGCGGTGGCCGGCACCCGAGCCGGCACGGTGGCCGGAACGCGGGCTGGCAGGCTGGCTGGTACGCGAGCCGGGGCGGTAGCCGGAACACGGGCGGGTACGGGGGCGGGTGCCGTGATTGGCACACGGGCCGGCATCAGAGCAGGCGCAGTGGCTGGCACACGAGCCGGTACGGTGGCTGGTACGCGAGCCGGGGCGGCAGCCGGAACACGGGCGGGTACGGGGGCGGGTGCCGTGATTGGCACACGGGCCGGCATCAGAGCAGGCGCAGTGGCTGGCACACGAGCCGGTACGGCGGCCGGAACGCGGGCTGGCAGGGTGGCTGGTACGCGAGCCGGGGCGGCAGCCGGAACGTGGGCGGGTACGGGGGCGGGTGCCGTGATTGGCACACGGGCCGGCATCAGAGCAGGCGCGGTGGCTGGCACACGAGCGGGTACGGTGGCCGGCACCCGAGCCGGTACGGGAGCCGGTGCGGTGGTTGACGCAGAGGGCGTGACGAGGGCCGGCACCCTGGCCGGCACGCGGCCCGACACGGGCGCGGGGGCGGAGGTCGGCGCCGTGCTCGGCGGCTTGACACTCACGGCCAACGGCCGCTTCTGCCCGGGCCAGGTTGACCGCCACCGGAGCAACGATTCGCCTACCGCGGTACCGCGAGACCTCTCGATGGCCGCATCGACCGCTGCGAAGGCCGCAGGCATGACGATCGAATCCGCGACCGGCACGCGGGTGGGTCTGAGGCTCTCGACGATTTCCGGCATCCTCTCGAGCACGGCCACATAGTGGGCCACGGCGTGGTCGAACCGGCCGTCCATGTCGCACACCCTGATCAGTCGGCAGCGGACCAAGAGGGCGCGATCCAGGGACTCGCCGGTCTGAACCGGAGTCTTGGCGAGCAGCCTCCCGTAGTCTTCCGCCGCCTGTCGGAAGGCCCCGTCCTGTTGCTGCTTCTCCGCCCGGTTGAATGCATCCCAGCCGGCGATCTGCAGGTAGGTCACCTGTTCGAGCGGCTGCTCGACTTCCCGGCCGCTCGACAGACGATACACGATCTTCCCGGCCCTGACCGCGGTCACCCGCACGTTCACCACCATGGGCTGTCCGTGCACGTTGACGATATCGGCCTGGGCGACCAATGCCGCGACGGAGAGAGCGATCAGGCACCCTCCTGCAGACAAGGAAGCACGAAATCTGGACACTTGAGCGAACACCCTCTCACCGAGTAGCCAGAGGCACGATTCGGAAATGCCCTCCGTGGTTCTTGGCAATCCGTTCCATCAAGCCGCTGCACCGAGGCGCCGGGTCAAAGCCGAGGGTGGTGATCGCCACCGCACGGTCCTTGTTGAGTTGAGCCAGGGTCCGTTCCAGTTCTTCCTCGATGTTGCGGTAGTCGCCATCCGCAATGAAGTAGATGAGTTCCGGTTTCACCCTGAAGGCCCGTCGGAACGCCTCAATCGGATCGGCACTTCCCCGCTTGGGTCGGTCCTTGGATGTCTCCAGGAAGGCCAGTGCATCCTGCTTGTACTTGCGGATCGCGGGTACCAGCCGACCGGTCCCGAACTCGGTGATGTCGCCGCCGGGCTTGGCGAAGACGATATGGAACTTCTGAGTGGGAACGAGGGTCTCCAGCGAGTTCTGGATCTCGGCGCAGATCTCCGCCCGAAAGCGATACACCGACTCGGAGAAATCGGCTACATAGACGACCTTGTAGGCATTGCCCGCCTGGCCGAAGAGGCCGCTGGCCGGGGCCATCGATGCGGCCGGGCCGGTGGAGCCAACCAAGCCGATCGCCTGTCCGGGCAAGCTCGCCCCGCTGGTCTCCGGGCGATGATCGGTCAGGACGGTGAAGGTGGGCATCTCGCCGAGGCTCACGGCCGCCACCGGGGGGGGCTCCGGTGCCGCCTGGCGATCCATGATTGAAGGGGTCTGCTGCTGGGTCAGCTTGAGGGGTACGTTCTGGATCGGCTGCTGGGGACTGGGGCCGCCCGTCAATTGGGCCTCGGGAATGATAATCCGCCGGATCGGGGCGGCCTCTCGCATGGCGATGCTGTAGAAGCCGTAGAACAGCCCGGCATGAAGGGCGATCGAGACAACCCATGCAAAGGTTCGCGACCGAACCACGCGCATTGGCCATGCGGGTCGCGACCGGCGGGCGACGTGAACGGGGATTTCGGCGTAGGCGGGTGAGCTCATGCGTAACCAGCGATGCCTGCGACGGCGGTCGTCCTCCATGCACGCACGGCTCCGAATGCCGGCCGTACTCCCTCGGAGTGTATGGACGGCAGCAGAGAGCGTCAAATAGTGAGCTGGGCGGTGGTTTGTGATATGGTAGGGGCATGCGAAACGGGCAAGGGTTCATTCTGTCGTCCTTGTTGCTGGTGACCTGGGCTGCACCGGGCCTGGGGGCCGCGGAGAGCGCGCCGGCGAGCGGCGAACGCAAGACGCCTCCGGCCGCGACGCGGCCTGCCCCGTCATTCACGCTCAATCTCGCGGCGGCCATGGCCGATCCGCCCACCTGGGGCGCGGGACACGCGGCACAACTGGCGGCCATGGAGCGGCTGTCTGAAGAGGTTGAGCCGCCCCTCGATCGGGCGGCCGCCCATCTGGCGATCGCGAACTGGCTGCTGGCGGTCCCGACCAGCCACGCGGCCACACGATGGCTGGTCGGACTGGCCGACGACGAGGATCTGGCCCTCCTGGCCGATTCAGCGGCTTCGGCTCGCAGGCATGTTGAGAAGGCACGGAAGGAACTGGAGGCGGTCGGCAAGCTCACCAGCCGTCCGGAGGACGGTTTGAACGATCGAGCCTCTCGACTGGCGACGACCGCCGCCAGTCTGGAACCTTTTGCCACCCTATTGGCCGCAGGGAGGATGACTGAGACAGACGAGAAAGCTCGCCAGGGGGCCTGGGGCCGCGTTGCCCGGGGCCTGGCGGCGGCACGCGAGTCGACGGACGAGGATCTGGCCGCCGGCGCCCTCCTCTGGCAAGCGTTCGCCTGGCAGATGGCCGGACGAACCGAGCGCGCCAAGAGCGGACTGCCGGAGCCGCTGACGCCGCCGTCCAAGCCCGGATACGACTTCCTGGCTCGCCTGCTTCGCTGTCGACTATTGAGCGACGCCGGGCAGTTCACCGCAGCGACCACGCTGACAATCGAGATTCGCCGACAGTGCAGCGCCTGGTTCAAGGGCGACCCCTCGAATGCTGCCGCCCCCCCGCAGCGACTGGCCGCCCTGGTCCAGTGCCAGATCGGCAAGCGCTGGCTGCAGCGGCTCAGAACAGACCCCGCTCCAGCCGCCACCGGCCCGCTGGAAACGATGCTCGGGGAATTACAGGCGGCCTACTTCGATGAGGCTGAGGGTCGCCCACGAGTGTATTTCCTGGAAACGACCATCCCGGTCACCATCCATCCCCCCGCCCAGAAGGCTCCTGCGACCGCGAGCCAGCCGCTACCGGCGGACGAATCGTAACCCGCATAATGGCAGTAGGTTGCAATCAGCGGTGGCCGAACTCGGTCGCGAAAGGCCGGTCCTGATCGACCCTCGGGTGAGACAAAGAAAGCACCGGGAGCCCCTGGGGGCTGACCCGGTGCTTTCCGGAGGGGAAAGAAGCCGGTGTTGACGCTCGTTTGCCACTCTGCCGCTGTCAAGCCTCGTCATCTTATTATACGCACGCGGGTCCGAAAAGTTGGCCCCTTGAGATCGAATTTCCGCGGCTTCACCCTTGCGTGGTGGGCGGAAAACGACCATCATAACACACACACTTTCGTGGCCCCCGGGTCAAGCGGCGTCGGCGCGGCGGGAGACTGGGTGGGGCAGGCGGGTTGCAGGATCCTATGTTGGCTTGTGCCCGACATTCTCGTGGCGGCGCTTCCGGTGGCGAGTCTCGCGATCGCTGGGTCGCGTGGCTCGGGCGGTTCGTGGCCCTGTCGCTGAGTTGCCCGCTCACGACCGTGACCGTCGAGGGGCAACAGGGCAGCTCGGCATTTCTCAACCAGCAACGAGCCCTTGAGGACGAAGTCCGTGCCGCCCTGGACAAGGAAATGCCGACCGACCAGAAGTTCGACATGGACTGGGGCGGCTGGTACAGCTTCCACCTCTTCCAGTTCGACGACGGCGTCAACTCCTCGCGGACCTTCCGCCGGCAGGACATCCGCGGGTGGACGTCGGCCAGCATCGATCAGGGAGCTCACGAGTTCTATCTCCGCGGCAAGCTGTTGTTCGAGGATTGGAACCACGGCGACTCGTACGACGGCAATGAGGACGACGTCGTCGGGCCGAATCTCGACCGGGGCTTCTATCAGTTTGACTTGCGGAAGGCGGCCAAGGCCTGTGGCGGGAACCGGCTCGACTGGGACCTGAATGTGAAGGCCGGCCGCGATCTGGTCGAGTTCGGCACCGGCTACGCTCTATCCCTGCCGATGGATCACGTCCAAATCAAGCTCGAGGCCGAGAAGGTCGAACTGACCAGCCTGATTGGCACGAGCATCCGCAGTGTCGCCGATTTTGACCTCAGCCGACCGAAGTACGGCAGCATGCACCGCAATTTCTATGGCCTGCAGGCCAAGTACCTCGGCCTGGACAAGCATCAGCCCTTCTTCTATGCCCTGTGGAACGAGGATCTCCGAGGGCAACGAGCACCGGACTTCTTCCGCAATCACGATTACGACTCGTACTACCTGGGCATTGGTTCGACCGGCGAGCTGGCCAGGGACCTGCGATACGGATCAGAGTGGGTGTTCGAAGGCGGCCGGAGCTACATGGACCGCTGGCCGCCGACGCGGCGGAACGTCTGCGCCTGGGCCTTCGATCAGTCCCTCGAGTACCTCCCCCACTGGCCGCTGCAGCCGCGGTTCATCGGCGAGTACATGTTTGCCAGCGGGGACGCGGATCGACGACTGAGTCCCACCGACGTCGAAGGGGGCAACACGGCCGGCAGGGACACCGGCTTCGTGGGCTTCGGCTATCGTGACACCGGGCTCGCGTTCGGGCCACGGCTGAGCAACGTCCACATCTGGCGGTCCGGCGCGGCCTTCAAGCCGTTGGAGAAGATCGAGTGTCTGCGTGACCTGGAATGCGGCACCGACTGGTTCCTCTATGCCAAGAACCGGGCCAACGCCGCCGTCTCGGATGAAACCGCGAACGAGGAGTCGGGGTACCTCGGCTGGGAGATGGATTACTTCGCGAACTGGCGAATCACCTCCGACCTGGCGTGGACGGTCCGCCTGGGAACGTTCTTCCCCGGACAGGCGTTCAGCGACCAGACGACGAGGACCTTCTTCCTGACGGGCGTGACCTACAGCTTCTGAAGCGTGCCGACGGCCCTGCCTTCGCCACGCAAAGTGAGACGTGAGCAGTGAGAAGTGAGACCCGCAAGTTGGCTTGGCTCGCATTTGTCACCGTGCTGACGGCAGGGTGCGGTCTCGGCTGCACGCAGGCCGTCCGCGTCGAACAGGCGGATCAGGGCGAGCGGGTGGACGTCGACACCCTCCTTCACGAGCAGCTGCAGAAGGAACCGATGGTTACTGTGGCCGAGGCCTACCGAGCCATGGTCATCCTTGCGGATGGGGACGACGCGTACAAGAGTTTCGAGGAGCGGCGGGCATCACTCGAGAACCGGGGCATTGCCCGGGCCGAGTGGAATCTGAGGCGGGAGGCGTGCATCGACAAGGGCAGCGTCGCCTACATGGTCTGCCAGATCATCCAGGCTCCTGGGGGGGCGAATCTCAACTTGCTGGGCCGGGCGGCGCACATCGGTGACCGGCGATACGCCCTTCGCGAATTGGCCTTTCTCGATCTTCTGCCCCAGACCGCCCCGTACCGCTACATCACCGGCGGGGAACTGGTCGATCTGACCGCCAAAGCCGACCGCTACATGGCGGCGCACGGCCGCTACGCCTCGGAGCCGACCGACGTCCAGAAGGAGCTTGAAGCCCCAGGCTCGCAACCCGCGAGGAATTAGGCTGTTTGTCGAGGCAGGACAGGCTCCCATCGGCTAGAATGGTGTATCAGGTGAACATGATGAGATACTGCACAACCATCTGGTCCGGCGTTGCGGCACTTCTGATCACGGCGGCCTCGTGGGCTCAGGACGTCACCCCCGCGGCTCAACCGGCCGGCGGAGCCCCTGCCGCCGCGCCGACGGCGCCGGTGGGACAGCCACCCGCCACCAGGCCGTCCGGCGAGCCCATGCAAGCCCGGGTGGCCAAGCTCGAGGGTACGGTCCACTACGCCTTGGCGGGCGCCGGGGGCACCACCGGTGAGTGGAAAGCCGCCAGGGTCGGCGACCTGCTGCCGGCCGGTACGCGCATCCGCACTCGCCTGCGATCCAAAGTCGTCCTCACGTTTGGGGATGATACCGTGGTGATGATCGACCGGGCGACGCTGGCCAGTATCGATCAGTTTCAGCGTGTCGCCGATACCAAGGAGGTTCGCCTGGGACTGGGGCACGGCGCGGTCCGAGCCGGAGTGGCGGAGACCACCCTGAGAAGCGACATGACCATCGAGACGCCGACCGCGACGCTGTCCAAGAAAGGCACGATGGATTTCGGCATCGAGTACGAACCCAGCACCGGCCGGTTCAAGATCGACCTGGCCCAGGAGGGCCTGGTGACAGCCTTGAACAGGATGACCGAGGAATCGCGAAACCTGCACGCCGGACAGTACGTCACTGAACGCATGGTTCGCTGGATCGAGACGGCGACCTTCGACCGGCACGTCTCGTTTGCCGATGTCTTCGGGCAGACAGGGACCGAGAAGCTGTTCAACGTGCTCAACGGCTCGGGCGCCGGGTCACTGGAGCCGGGCGGCGGAATCACCACCCGGGCCTTCGCCCGGCGTTTTCAGGGGCGTTCGGGGGGGCCTGCGTTGGGCCAGAACTTGACCAACGCCCTGGGCACTACGGCACTCCTGGCCCCACTCAGCACCGGCGGCGGCACGCGCGTGGTGAACAGGCCCGAGGGCAACTTCGGCACCGGCAGCGGCAGACTCCCTCACCTCTGGGGCACCCGCTAGGCGACAACACGCACATCATGCGATGGATGGCGAAGCATCGGTGGGAACTGGCGACCGGCCTGGCCCTGACCCTGCTTGCAGTCTCGACCCACGCGGGCCGTCTCGCTCTCACCCAGCGACTCGAATGGGATGGCTTTGATTTCCTGGTTCAGCGTTTCAGCCGCGTTCCGGCCTCCGACCGGATTGTTCACATCGACATCGACGACGACGCCCTGAATCGCGTGGGCAGCTGGCCCTGGCCGCGTGATCTGCAGGCGGAAATGATCCGCGACCTGAAGGAACTCGGCGCCGCCCGAATCATGATCGACATCGTGTGGAGCGAACCTCGCCCGCGGGAGCTGCGCGTGCCCGGACTTGATCGCTTCACCGACGTGGAAGGACCGGTCGCACAACTCGGGGAAATCTCGGAAGGCAACCTGGTCTACCCGGACGATGAACTGGCCGGGGCAATCGCCGACGCAGGTCACGTCTGTCTGTCCATGTACTACGAAGCGGGCGGTGCAAGGCCATCCGCCAGCCGGCTGGAGGAGCAGCTGGCGGATCTGCTCCGCAGACAGTTCGAGCAGGATGCGGACGCCCTTGAGAAGGCGGTGGGCCGCGGCCGGGGCGCCGTCGAGGCCGTCCTGCCTGGGGCCAAGCGGCGGGTGGCCGAGGAACGCGTGACCGCCTTCCTAGCCGAGCATCCTCAGGCGGATTACGCCACAGTTCATCGTGCGATTCTCTCAACCCCCGCCAATCGGCTGACTGCCGACCGCGAAGACGTGCTGGCGGCCTTCCACCGAGCCAAGAGCCTGCAAGTGCTGCGCGATCGCTGTCCCCCCGTTCCGGCGGCCCTCAGGGGCCGACTGCCGAAGGCCGATCACGTGGTCCCGCCCCTTTATCAGATCGGGATTGCGGCCCGACGAATGGGCTTCGTGACTTTCCATCCTGACGCCGACGGCCGAACCCGCCATGTGCCGCTGCTGCTCGACTGGGATGGCCGGCTGCTCGAGCACCTGGCCTTTGTGACCGTCCGAGAAAGTCTGGGCATCAGGACCGAGGAGTTGACCTTTGACCATCAGGGGCGGCTGGTCATTGCCGGTCGTGACGGACGTCCGGAATACCGCGTGCAGCTGAATGAACAAGGCGAGATGCTGATCAACTGGCACGTCGCCGCCCGTGGCTGGCAGGAGTGCTTCGACCACAAGCCGGCCGCCTTGCTGCTGCGGCTCTCCGACTGTCGACGGCGGATGCGCGAGAACGACCAGGCTCGCCAGTGGAAGATCGGCCGGGCCATCAGCCTCATCAAGGACGACGCCGGATTCTCGCTCTACCGCGCCCAGGTCAACCGGATGCTGGAGCTGGAACGGAGCGTGGGCCGAGCTCGGCTGCTCGGCCAGGACGACAGCGACGCGTCGAGGAAGGACGCCGCCGAGGCACGGCAGCTTCGCTCGATGGTCGAACAGGATCAGAACGACACGCTCACCCTGATCCGCGAGGAATGGAGCCGGCTGCAGGCCGAATCGGATCCGGACAAACCCGATATCGCCGCCGACTACAAGCGGTTCAAGGAGGCCCACGAGTTGATCGCCGCCGACGTGGCGGAACTGGACCAGGCCATCGTCCAGCTCACCCTGGAGCACAAGCGCCTGGCCGACCAGATGCGCCCATTGTTCGAGGGAAAGACCTGCGTGGTCGGCTACACGGCCACCGCCGTGGCCGACATGGTAACCACCCCGCCCTACCCACGCGTGCCGGGCGTTCTGGTCCACTCCAATGTGCTAAACAGCTTCCTGGTCGGCCGTTTCCGCACCTGGTCGAATACGAGCACCCAGGCAGGGATCATCGCCCTGCTCGGCCTGGTCGCGACGCTGGCCAGCATCACCCGCGGTCCCTGGACGACGTTCCTCCTGCTGGTTTCGATTGCTGTCGGCGCCGCCCTTCTGAGCGCATTCGGGCTGTTTGCGAGGATGGACCACTGGCTGGCGCTGGTCACGGCCATCCTGTTGATGTTCGTCAACTGGGCCTTCATTGTCATGGTTCGCTACCTCACCTCGGAGCGTGAGAAGCGGCGATTCAGCCGTGCGGTCGCCCAGTACGTCTCGCCGGCAATGGCCCGGCGGATTGCGGACACCACGGCCAAGCTCGACCTGGCCCCCGTCCAGGGCGAAGTGAGTTGCTTCTTCAGCGACCTGGCCGGCTTCACGCCCTTGAGCGAGCGCCTCGGACCGGAGGGGACGCGGACCCTACTCAATCCCTACCTCGAATCCATGTCCGAGGTTCTTCACCATCACCGGGCCCTGATCAACAAGTTCATGGGCGACGGGGTTTTCGCCTTCTTCAACCCTCCGATCCTGCCGTGCCCGGATCATGCGGTAGCAGTCTGCGAGGCCGCACTTGACAGCCTCCGGGCGCTACAAGAATTGAAGGCCAGTCATGTCAACCACCCCCTCGGGCGAGAATTCGAGCGGCTGTTCGTGCGAATCGGGATCAGCTCCGGACCGGTCTTCGTCGGCGACTACGGCAGCGAGAACAAGCTGGATTACACCTGCATGGGCGACACCGTCAACCTGGCCGCAAGGCTGGAATCCGCCAACAAGTACTTCGGCACGGCCATCATGGTGGCCGGCAGCACCCACGATATCGCCGGAGACCGCTTCCTGTACCGGCGCCTCGGCGCGATCCAGGTAAAGGGGAAGAGCGAAGCCCTGGCGGTGTACGAGCTGCTCGGACGACCGGGGGAAGTGAACGCCGAGCTAGTTGAGGTGGCGGGGCAGTACGAACGAGCCGTGACCGCATTCAGCCGGCGAGACTGGCAGCAGGCCGATGCTGTTCTGCAGCAGTGCCTGCGCATCAGGCCCGGCGACTTGGCCGTCGAACGCTATCGGGAGACCATCCGGCGATACCTGTCCGCACCCCCGCCGCCGGAATGGCATGGCGAAATCGAGCTGACCGAGAAGTGACGGCGGCGGCGGATCACGGCAGGCAGGCTGAGTCCACCGCCACGCCGGCACCGCTCAGGCAGCCGATGAGCAGGCGGAAATCGGTATCATTGACAAAACCGTCGGCATTGAGGTCGGCATCATGACAGGCGGCGTCGGTTTGCGGTTCCAGCGAGCCGAGGAGGCACGCCTGCATGTGACCGGCGTCATCCAAGTCGACATCACCATCGGCATTGAAGTCGGCCTGATGCACCAGCGGGCATGCGGAATAGGCGGCGTAGTCTGAACCGCAGAAGTCGGCCGGCAAGCCGCTGCCCGGGGACAGGCCGACCAGGCCGTGAATCGGAGCCAGGCTCAGATAAGTCGCCCGCACCCGGCCGCTGAAGAACATCTCGATCTGGAAGCTGCTCACCGTGCTGGCCCCATACTCGGGCACGCCCTGCCAGGTGACGACCACCCGATCGGCCAGCTGGTGCCAGGAGACGGTGCCCGCCGACGACGGATCCAGGTCACCGAAGATCCCGGACACCCGAGGCAGGCGGAAATGATCGGCCGCCGAGGCGCTCCAGTCCGCATCACCCTCATCGAAGGTGATGTAGCCGTTGCTGCTCACGAAGAAGGTGGAGTGCATCTGACCGAAGAAGGGTATCTCCGCGCCATCGGCGAGGACGACCTGCTGGTAGGCGTCGTCACTGAGACTCAGCGTCGTCCCGCTCGACGGATCCACGGGGAAGGCTGTCGCCGAGCTTTGGCACACGGCGTAGGTTCCACTCGCGCTGCCGTAAGTGAACGTCCACGACTTGTTGGCAAGGCTGCTGCTGTCTCCGTCAAAAAGCGCCGTCAGGTAATCCGGCTGGACGAGGGTCGCCAGGACACGGCAACTTCCACCGTTGTCGTCCAAGACCTCATTACCCGCAGCATCTGTGGCCCGCACGCCAAACGCGTAGGTCGTGGCCGGCGTCAGGCCGGTGAGCGTGATCTGGTGCGACGTCGCTCCAGGAGAGCCAAGGCGAATGTCGGAGAGTGATCCGCACTGGCTGCCTAGCAGAACCGCGCCACTACTGGTCTCGTTGGCCTCGAATGACACGATCGCGGTGCGGGCGGTGATGTCGCTGATGGCTATGTTGGAGATGATCGGGGCAACGCAGTCCACCACCGCCGCGTCGGTCGCCGCCACCTGCTGGCCGGTCCCGTCATCCGCATCGACGTAGGTCGCAGTCACCGTCTGACCATCGCTCACCTCGAGGATACCGCTTCCGCCGCTGGGTGCCCCCTGCACGGTCGAGATGGAGCCGGTGAACATGCCGCTGTCGGCTGGCGTCTCCCGAACCGTCACCTCCTCTGCGTCATCACCCACGACCAGCGTGACAACCTGCGTACCCTGGCCACGCACGCCGGAGTCAAGCAGCGTGACGCCGACGGTATCCGCGCACCGATAACTCTTGCGGTCCACGGTCACCGCCGCGGTCGGCCCCGGACCTGAACCGCTGATCAGCAGCGAGTAGTACTGCTGCCCGCCGGTCAACGTGCCCTTGCAGCTCACGCGGACCGTGTAGTAGCCTGATGTCGGCTTGGCGACAACCACCTGCTCGACGTTGTCGCGGATGTTGTCGCCCGTGGTGGCGGCAGCCGAGGGGTTGGTCGGATCGAGAATCCAGGGCAGGTGAACGGCTGCCTCAGCCGGCGCCACGATTCGGAGATCGAGGTCGTTCACCAGGCAAACCGCAGCGTTGTCCAGTCCGGTCACGACTGCCGCCGGCGGATCCGTCCAGCAGAGCGTGGCCTTCAGGGTGTGCACACCATCCCAGGTGACGCGGTAGGTATCCACGGCGTGGGTACCGGTCAGAAGGCCCTCGACCAGGCCCCGGGCGACAGGGATATCACGACAACTCCGCAGGTGATCCGAAGCAGTCTTGACGTTCACCAATCCCCAGCCGGTTCGGTAGTCGGGCCCTGCATTGCCGAGATCGTCGGTGGTGTGGATCAGCAGCCCTTTTAGCGTGCTGGACCGCATGTATTGCCCAGGAAAGAGCAAGCCGTAGTCCTGGACCAGGAGCATGGCCGACCCGCTGGCGTTGGGTGTGGCCATGCTCGTTCCGTTCATGCTGGCGTAGCTTTCATTCGATGCTGCGGTGCAGGAATACAGGCTCGCGCCGTTAGCCACGACATCCGGCTTGACCCGACCGTCGTCGGTCGGTCCCCAGCAACTGAATGTGGTCATGGTGGCAGCGGCCAGCGAACGTACACCACTCGCCACCGCGTCGTTCACCGCCCCGACGGTCACGATGTTCTTGGCGTTGCCGACGAGGGAGATGGTATCGTATCCTCCGTTGTCCCACCCGTCATTGTACGGATCGGTGGTCGAATCGTAGGTCTTGGTCACCCAATCACCGCCGTTCTCGTACTGGAACGAACTGCCCGACGAAGGAGCTTTCTCGTTCCGATCGTTGCCCGCAGCGACAAACGGCAGAAAATACGGGGCATCGTGACAGAGCATGTCCCAGTCGTGGGCGAGGCTGTCATACTGCCCGAAACTGTCCGACTCGCGATGACCCCAGGTCCCGTACCAGCGAGGCGGCGTCGTGCTGTGCGACCAACCGGCCAGATACCCATAGGAATGACTGGAGACCTGGAGCGTTCCCGCCTCCCCCGGTTCGGCCATCGCCCGCAAGGTCATCTCCGCGACGTCGTTCGTCCAGTCGTAGGAATCGATGGCCACCCCGGGAGCCATCCCCAACGCCGCCGCAGTCACGCCCGCCCCACCGATCGTACCGCTGACGTGCGTGGCGTGATCGGCAGCGGCAACCACATCCCGGACGGTCACCCGTGTCCCGAACTCCTGGTGTGTGGCCCGAACGGCCGCACCGTCCCAGACGCCGATCGACAGGCCCTCGCCATTGAGGTCATAAGGACTGACGTTGCGAATTTCGACGGCCGCCGTGGAGATGGCCGCGTTCACGTTGCTGGTGGCGACGACCAGCGTGGGGCGGCCGTCCGGGGCAGCCATGAGTTCATACGTTCTGCCACCGGCGTGCCATCGCACCGGCAGGCCCCGCTGTTTAGCTCGCTGCCAGGCGACGGACTTGGCCGATTGGGCGGCGGCCGCCATGCTCCTGGACCGCGCGGCTCGGACCGCAGGCACCCCCAGAGACCGGCCACCCTCATCTCCGCCCCCCGCCTGCAGGACAGCCGTCGAGCTGACGACCGATAAAGCCGCCAAGAAAAGGGACACCAAGGCCCCCTGCTTCATCCCACACTGCCGCATACTCTATTGTAGGATGTTTCCGGGTATCGCTGCCCCGTTTGAAGGCGTTACTGGAGCAGTCTCTCGGTCCGCAGAAGCTCGGGAACGGTGTCATCAGGGATCCCGAGATCCGTGGCAAACTGCAGCTCATTCATCGTCCGCTCGGTCTGAACCATACTGGACGCCACCTGGTCCACCTGAGCCGAAATGAAGTCGGGCTCCTGGCGATTCACCGCCAACTCGCTGAGCGAGCGGATCTTGTTCTCGAGTCGTTCCAGTTCCAGTTGAACCAGTTCGCAATTGGCTTTCGCTTTCTGGTAATTGGCCAGCCGATCCCGGGAGGTCTGAAGGCTGTCCTCCAGGGCCTTGGCGAATCGTTGCCGTTGAACTTCGTCGCTGACCCCGGTTACGGCCTTGAGCCGCTCCTCGAGGCTCGCGATATCCCTCTGGATCTGGGCCTCGCTGGTCTTCTGCAGGAAACGCTCGATGGAATACTGGGTGTAGAGCATCCGCAGGTAAATCCACAGAAGTCGATCCAGGCCGGCCCCCTGGGACTCCTCGAGGATGGCCGCGGGCTCGACCGCCTCCGGCCCCTTGAGCTGCTGGGCGATCTGGCGGAGCTCGAGGCACTGCGAACGAAGAAGACGGAATCGCTCGACCGATTTGGGCGGCAGGGACTGGATGATCGTCCGGTAGGTCTGCTGAGCCGTGTCCGTCCCCTGCTGCCGGAACACCTTGGCTTCATGAGCGTCCACGTAGGCCTGGAAGCGTGAGTGGGAGGCCAGCAGTCCGAGGTAGGTCACCTCGCCGGCCACGACCAGCGGCACCCAGATGTCGGCCTGGCCGCTCAGCATGGCGAAACCCATGGCTCCCGCGGTCACCAGCAGGTTCCAGCGGTTCAGGAAGGCGACCTTGAGATACTTGGCGAAGCGCATGCTGGCAGTCCTAGTCGCGACCTTCCTCGAGTTTGCTGATCAGATCCCGAATGAAAAACACCGTCTCCTGGAAACGCGGTTCGCGCTGCATCTCCCGGGACGGCCGGTCTGACGGCTCGATGGTCAGCTCCTTGAGGATTGTACCCGGTGAGTTGCTCATCACGTAGACCCGGTCACCCAGAAAAACCGCTTCCTCGATGGAGTGGGTCACGAAGAAGACGGTGGCTTCCACCGATCGCCAGAGGCTGACGAGGAGGTCCTGCATGTTCATCCGCGTCATCGGGTCAAGGGCCCCAAAGGGCTCGTCCATGAGGATGATCCGGGGTTGCAGGATGAGCGTGCGGGCGATGGCCACGCGCTGACGCATGCCCCCGGAGAGCTCGTGAGGGTACTTGTTGGAGTCCTTGCCCACGTCCAGCCCGACGCGCTTGACCCATTCCCGGCCCAGCTCCTGGCGCTCCCTCCGGGGCATGCCCTGGCACTCCAGGCCGAAGGTCACGTTCTCCAGGACGGTGCGATGGTCAAAGCTCGTATAGTCCTGGAAGACCATCCCGCGGTCCGCCCCGGGCTCCGTCACCGGCCGGCCCAACACCAGGACTTCGCCCGATGTCGCAGGATGCTGCGGCTCCAAGCCGGCAATGAGCCTCAGAATCGTACTCTTGCCGCAGCCGCTGGGCCCGAGGACGCAGATGAACTCGCCCTTGTTCACCAGATCCTCGACCACGAAGGTCACCTCTTTGATGGCCGTGTACTCGTTGGTCTGGCCGGGGTTGTAGGTTTTCGTCACCCGGTTGAACTGAACCACGTGGGGGCGGGCCAGTTCCTCCGGCTTGCGCACGTCGGGCAGTACCTGGCCCACACCGACCGGCTGGGCGGCCGAGAACCCTCTCACCGCGGTGCCAAGCGTGGCCGCGGCAGGTGCGGCAGTGACCGGGGCGAGCAGAGGATCACTCATGGTTTCTTCTCCGGAGCCGAAACCGAGGTGACAGCAAGCTCAGCTCCCCGGCGGGAGCGCCAAAACAGACCCTTCAGATCCTCCCACAGATGCACGACGAAACGCACCCCCGCGCGCAGGAGGCCGAAGCCCCCGTATCGATGCGGGAACAGCTCTCGCTGGGCCCAATACAGCATCCGGTCGATCGCCAGGGCCACGACCGGAATGATCATCAGCACCAAGAGGATGTGCTCCTTCGGTCCGCGCCGCTGCGATGTGATGATGATGTCGCCCAATCCGCCGCTCTCACCGCCGAACTTCACCAGTTCAGCCAGCATGATGTACCCGAACGCCAGCCCGAACAGCAGGCGCAGAGAATTGAAGATGTCCGGCAAGGCCAACGGCACCAGGACCTTCATGATGATCTGCCGTCTTCGAGCCCCGAGCGTATGGGCGGTATCCACGTAGCGCATGTCCACGTCGCGGACCGCCTGGGCCGAATCCGAGATGATGAAGGCGACACAGGCAATGAAGATGAACATGATCTTCTGCTGCTCGCCAATCCCAAAGAGCGAGAAAGTCAGCGGGATCAGGGCCGCGACGGGTATGTTCCGACCGAAGATCGAAAACGGGGCAAAGAAGGCCTGGCACCAGGAGAAGCACCCGCACAACACCCCCAGCGGAACGCCAATCAGCGTGGCGAGGCCGAAACCCAGGGCCACGCGCCGCAGGCTGGCCAGTGTGTTGCGCGTCAGGGCCCGATCGAACCACAGCGTGTCGAAGGTGGCGAAGGTCTCCCCCGGGCTGGGCAGGACCGCCGGCCCCACGGTTCGGCTCTCCGCCTCGCCGCGGGTCACCAGCCACCAGACGCCCAGGCAGATGCCCAGGCACAGGGCGCCGAAAA
Organism: Planctomycetota bacterium; assembly: GCA_022711465.1. Classification (GTDB taxonomy): domain Bacteria; phylum Planctomycetota; class Phycisphaerae; order UBA1845; family PWPN01; genus JAGNEZ01. The sequence goes on from JAKLEZ010000001.1 coordinate 512,888, forward strand.
GGACCGATTGCCACAACGTCGGCTCACCGCGCACGCGAAAGAGCCACCCGATCGGGCGCAGGACCCCGCCCCCGGCGGCCCCCGGGGCGGCTGCCGCCAGCCCAGACTCCGCCGCTGCCGGCGAAGCCGCGGAAGAAGGCTGTTCACTCATCGCCCAACCCGCTCTTTCGTGTCGTCACCCGGATCCTCCCTTACCCCTGTCCCGGTGGCTCAATCATCCTTTCTCCGCCGGGTAGACCTTGACCTCGACCCGGCGGTTCTTGGCGTGGTTGTCGGGGTCATTGGCGTCGGCCGGCTTGTCCCAGCCCACTCCTTCGACGGCGAACTGGTTGGGATCCATCTTGAACCTGTTGACCAGTTCCTCCTTGACCGCGTTGGCCCGCTGCAGCGAGAGCTCCTTGACCATGGTGGCGGGAATCTGATTCCGCATCGAGCCGTCGGTGTGCCCCTGGATGATGATCCGGGCGGCACCGAACTGAGCGGCCAGCTTGGCGATATCCTCAAGGACGAAATCCACGTTGGGGTCGTACAGCTCCTCGACGTCCTTGCCTTCCCGCTTCTTGGTCACCTTCTTCCGGAGTTCCCAGCTGTTGGGGAAGAAGTGAATGAAGACGGTGTTGGTCAGGATCTCGTCCTCGGCCTTGATGCTGCCCGGCGTGGTCGGAGTGAACTGGACCTTGTACTCGTCTTTCTGGGAGGAGTACTTCTCTTCCTGGCCGAGCTTCTCGATGACCGAGGAGTCCATCACCTGATCAAACGGCACCTGCGGATTCCTGACGGCTCCGATCTTGCGATACAGGTAGTAGGACTGATTCCAGATCCGCTCGAAGTTGGCCGGGTTGTTCTGATTGCGGAAAAACTGGTAGTTCTCGGCCCAGTTCGTGCTGTGGGCGTCGCCGAGCATGTTCAGGGCGTCGGACGCAGGTATGTTGTACCCCTGGGCCATCAGCTCCGCGACGTGCTTTCTGGCCGCCTCATCCTTGAGCGCGACCATGGCGTCAAAGATGCCGCGGACGATCCCCTCGCAGATGCCCGGATGATCCTTGGCAAAGTCGGCTCGGGCAAACCAGACGTCGGCGATGAGCTTGTTGGCCGTGGCCGTGGTCACCAGCAGCCGGTTGCCCGCAACCTTCTCGAGGTTGTAAATGTCCGGCGCCCAGGAAACGGCGCCGGCGATGTCCTTCTGGGTGTTGAATGCCGCGGCGGCCTGGAATGCATCCTCGGTGAAGACCATGTTGACTTCGGACGGCTGGAGGCCGCCCGCCACCAGCATGTTCAGGGCAAAGTAATGCGACGGAGAGTTCTGGGCCAGCACCAGCTGCTTGCCGCGAAGATCGGCCACCGTCTTGATGGCGTCGCGGACCACGATGCCGTCGCCGCCGTTGGACCAGTCCACCTGCTGGTAGATGCGGGGCATGACCCGGCTGTCACGAGGCTTGCCAGTGGAATCGACGAAGCCCTCGACAAACAGCGGAACCATGTCCAGCGTGGCCCAGCCTATGTGCACGTCGCCGGAGGCATAGGCATCGCGCATGGCCACCGGGTTGTCGATGAGCACGAGTTCGACCTTGAATTCCTGCCCGTCGGCCGTCTTCCAGACCTGGTTGGGCTTGAAGCCCTCATTGGCCAGGATGATCGGAGCCCAGCCAGCCCAGACGTTCAGGGCGAAGCGGACGGTGTTGTCCACCAATGGCTTGTACGCGCTGGTGCCCTTGACCTCCGGCAGACGCTCCGAGGCCTTGAAGGTGTATTCCTTCACCGTGGTCACGCCGCTGGCGTCACTGGCGTTCTCGACCTGCTGGGCCGGGGGCAACTGCATGGGACCGCCCGTGCCGGCCTTCTTCTCCCGCGGGGCGATGAGATCGCTCCGGTAGATCGCGAAGCCCACCAGCGCGGCGACCACCAGGGCCAACGCCACAAAAAACGGTGCCTTGGGTTGTCCTGCCATGACTTGACCTCCATGTTGCTGGACCTTGCGGGCCGACCGCCCGCCGTTCCACGCGCCTTCGTCTCCACACCCGCTACTTCTCGGCGGGCATCTGCTCCGCCAGGATCCGCTTCTCGTAGATCTCCGACAGCCTGGCCTGCAGTTGGGCCCCGTCGGCCGCCTCAACCACATGCCCGTTGACCCTGTTCAGGAAACCAAAGTACTTGGCCGAGGTGTCAAACGCAACAAAATGAAGCTCGACCTCGCCCTTGGTCTGGGCATAGAGCTGTTGGGCAATCCGATCCGGCCGCGGCCCCACCGTGTTCTCGCCGTCGGTGATGCACACCAGGTGCTTGCGCGTGCAGCCAGACTGGTAGAGAGCCTTGAATCCGACGGTCAGAGCCTCACCGATGGCAGTCCCGCCGCCCGGACGACCGATCGAGCTGACCGCCGCGTCGGCCTGATCGGCCCTGAATTCGCCCATCGGCAGGATCTGCACCGGCGAACTGGAGAAACGGTAGATCCCCACGTTCAGAAGCCGGTCAGTGTGGTTCTTCTGCCATTCGGCAGTGTAGGCCACAATCCGCTTCAGGGCCTCCTGGGCCAGAACGTACTTCTGTTGCTGGCCGCCGGTCGAGCCTCGGACCGACTGCTCCATGCTGCCCGAGGTGTCGATCAGGATCGCCACCGCCGTACACACGCGCTGCTCGGCTTCCGGCAGGGGGATGCTCCAACCACCCGTTGGAGGTGCCTGGGGCGACACCGCTCCCGACTTGCTCAAGGGCGGCGACACCTGGCGGCCGTCGCAGCCGCCCAGCACCCACTTGGCCATGAAGGCAACGATCACCACAAACATGACCGTCCGTGCACCCGCCACATGAACCCGGCTGACGCCCGAACCCGCAGCCCACCGCCGTCGCGGGAAGAATCTGCGCCCCAAGCCGCCATGTCTCATGGCTCATCCTCCTCGCCTTCGCGCAATCCATGGCCCATCGGAGGATCCAGAGTCAACCCTGGAAAACGCTCTTGGGCCGGTTCTCGCACATCGCGTGCATCATCTGCATGATGTCGTACGCGGTCAGCTCACACAGAAGCTCGGTGACTTTCGCGTGCAACGCATCATTAAGCCTGGGCTCCACTTCTTTCATGAGCTTCACCAGCCGCTCTTCCTGAACAGCCAGCTCGCGCTCCTCGATCACGCCGTCGGCTACGGCTTCCAGGAAGCTGCGGAGCTGCCTGGCGTAGCGGTCAATCAGCGGTTTGTGGGAGGCACCATCCAGCCAGCTCAGGCGGGATCCCCTCTTGGCCGGAGCAGCCTTGGCCGCCCTCCCGGCCGTCTTCTTGGCCCTCGGTCCGGGCTTGGACTTCGCCCTGGCGGTCTTCTTGCCCTTCGCTGGCCCCTTCTTGCCTGCCGACCTGGCGGCGACGGCTTTCCTCGAGGCTGCCCTTTTCACTTTCTTCGTAGTCGCCATTTCATCGCCCTCATTTCATCGAACCTAGAACGATTCCACGGAAACCGAAACGGAGTCGAACCGGCCTCCGACGGCCCTCAGTCCTTCAACAGGCTTCGGATGGCCATCATCCGCTCCTGCAGCTGGGCCCGGCCGCCGGGCTCCCCAACCCGCTGGCGCCACTTGGGCGGCAGGAACGTCAGCTGGGTACACTCCAGCACGGCCGCCAGTTCCTGCAACTCCTTCTCCAGACCGTGAGCCGACGGGATAAACTCGGTGAAGGCCTCCTGGACGTCCGTCTGGGCCAGTTCCGTTCGACCGGCCCCGAGAGCCTTCCGCCGGGCGGTCAGGACGATGCTCTCGATGTCCGCACCACTGAGCTGCCCCTGCGTGGCGATCGGCGGCAGCGTCTCGGGTCTGAGGGCCACCTTGTTCTTCCGGGCCATGGCCAGGAACATCTCCCGAACCTCGGCCTCGTCCTGCGGGTAGAACATCGGGATGTGCACCTCGGCCCGCCCCTGCCTTTTCAGGTCGATCGGAAGCAGGTCAGGCCGGCAAGTCAGCAGCATCCACACGATCTTGCCGCGATAGCGGGTGTCGCCCATCTGGCTGGCGATCATGGAGAACACGCGGCTTGATGTGCCGGAGTCACCTTCCGCCGAGCGATTGCCCAACGCCGCGTCGGCCTCGTCAATGATGACCACCACCGGTCCGAGCGAACGAAGAACGGTCAGCACGTTCTCCAGATTACCCTCCGTCTCGCCCACGTACTTCGATCGGAAATTGCGGAGCTTCAGACAGGGAATGCCGACCGAGCCGGCGTAGCACTCGGCCAGGAACGTCTTGCCCGTGCCGACCGGCCCGCTCAACAGGTAGCCCATCGGGGCCGCCTCCAGCCGGTTGTGCAGAATGAGATCGGCATCGTCGCGCAGCCGCTGCTTGGCAGCGGCCTGGCCGGTGACCAGGTCGAGCGTATGCGGCGGCTCCACAAACTCGACCAGCCCTTGGCACTGCCGCTCGATCATGGTCTTCTTGAGCTGTTTGAAACGCGCGGGATCCACCCCGCGCTTCGCATGCCGGGCTTGAGACAGGACCACGTTGAGATTCACCAGACTCAGGCCGTTGGACAAGGCGGCCAACTCGGCCGGTGACATGTCCTGACCCACCGGCGAGCCACTCGTCGAGCTCTGGGCCTCCACCGCCGGGAGCGACCCGGACTTGCCGGCGTCGGCCTGGCCGGCCGCCCACCGGGCGAAGGCCTCTCGTGTCGCGATGTCCGGCAGGGGAATCTCAATCGCGGCCACATGAGGGCTCTGGACCAGCCGGTCGTTCACCTCGGACAGCTTGTCCGCCACCAGGATGAACGCGACGTTGATGCGCTTGATGTACGGATTCTGGGCCCAGGACAGCATCCGGACAAGATTCGTGCCCTGCCCGCGGGCCAGCGCCCCCAGGTCGCCGGCCGGTGCCAGGTACTGGGCATAATCCAGAACCACCGCGATCTTCTTGCGCCGGCCGGGATCATCCTCGAGCAGGTTCCGCTCGATCAGCGCGTCCAGCAGGAGGAGCACTTTGTCGGGATCCCGCGGCCAAGATGCGGGCTCGCCCATCCGTACCGTCAGATACTGAACCATCTCCTTGAGACGGTCGGGATCGCCCCCGCTCATCGGCCGCAACCCCTGCCCCAGATCGTAATGCAGGACCAGATGCCATGATCCGAACACCTGCGCCGCCAGGAACTCGGGCAGGCCGCAATAGCCGCCGTTCTCGTCGTTCGACAACGGGATCAGATCGTGAACATTCCCGTGCAGAACGAACAGACAGGTCGTTCCGGAGAAGTATGCCTCGGCCAGAGACCTTGCCCAGGCAGGGAAAAACGAAGGAAGATCGAAACGATGAGCCACAAGCGATGAGTCGCAACTGGATACGGGCGCGTTCTGCGTCATGGAGCATCACTCCGCTCGGCGAAAAGCCGAAGTCCCTCCCGCAGGCAACGACATCCTCAGTCCGACCGCTCCCTCCCACCCTCACTCATCGGTCATCACCTGCTTCTCCTTCGCCGGGCCAAGTTCCTTCGCCGTGTCGGCCACTTTCGCCGTCTCCGGGGTGACCAGGCCGGCCTGGATTTCGAAGTCGCGCAGAGCCTGGTCGGCCATGACCTTCTCCATGGCCTGCTCCTGCTTGATGTCGGCGATCCCGTCACCGGACAGATCGGCGGCCACGCGGGCCTTCGCTCGATTCAATCCGATCTTGTCCTGGATCACCTGCTCGATCTGGCCGAAATCCGTGGTCACGTCAAAGTTGAAGTCCGTGGCGAGCTTGGCCATCTCCGCCTCGGCCCGGCTCATCTTCAACTCAGCGTCATACTTGGAAATCTTGTCGCGGACCTGAGCCAGCTTGCCGCTGGCATGCTTGATCTTGAGCAGGTTGTTGTTGTACGCCTCCTCATGAAGATCGAGCTGAGCCTCGTTCTCAGACAGCTCCTTCTTGGCCTTCTGCAGCTCGAGGGCATACTTGCCGGCCGACTCCCGGTCGCCCGCCTGAAGATAGGCCTTCACTTTGGCCTCCAGGTTGACGGCGTGGGCCTTGTTCGCGGCAACCTGCCGGCCGACCCGCTCGACCAGGCCCCGGTACTGCTCCAGGCCTTCCCGGCCTTCTTTCAGCTGATTGACAGCCAAGTCGTACTCGTACTGCATCTGGGCAATGGGGTCGGCTGTCCAGAAGAAGTTCGCGATCTTGTTGATCTGAGCCTTGATAGCGTGCCACAGCTTGCCTGCGATCATCTCAACACCTGGCCTTTCCATCCAAACAGGTCCAGCACACCGGGGGGGCGACGCAGCAGCGGCAAACGGCCCCCGCGTCCACAGGTAACGAACTGCGCTACGGTTTCCTGTATAATCGACCCCCAGGCGAACGTCAACGAGAACCCTCTGGCATTTGCCCCCGATCACGGGTAGCTTTGGACCGGCGGTTCCGCGCATTCACGGGGAAACATCGCGATGGCGACGAGTCAGACGAAGATCCGCACCCTCATCGGCTCCGACGTCGGCAACGTCCTGGCGATCTGGAATCGAGCCCTGAGACGCGATCCGATGACGGAGGGACGTTTTGTGGCCGGGATTCTGGCCGATCCCGACTACTGGGCAGGCGATGATTCCGGCTTCTTCGTGGCCACCAGCCATGGCCGGCCGCTGGGCTTCCTCCGGGCGATCATCCGGCGCCTGCCCAACGATCGCATGGGCCTCGAGCCCGAGGTGGGCTGGATCCCAATCGTGGCCGTCAGCCCTGACCATCAGCGAGCGGGAATCGGCACCGCCCTCATGGAGGCCGCCCTCGCCTACTTCCGCCGCCACGGCCGCAAACGCGTCTGGGTCTGCGGCGGCAGCGGCTCCGCGCCAGGCTACATCTTCCCCGGCGTGGACAAGGACCTGTACCCCGGCGGACTCGCTCTCTTCAGCAAAACCGGCTTCAGAATCAACCGCGAATCGGAGTCCATGGCCCGGGAGATCGTCGACTTCGAGGTGGACAGGTTCCGCGCCGAGGCCTGGGCAACCAGCGATGACGTCAAGGTCGTGTCGCTCGTGCCCGAGCTGGTGCAGGATTTCATCGAGTTTCTCGCCGAGTCGTTCCCCGGCGACTGGAACACCGCCGCCCGGGCCAAGATCCGCGCCGGACTGCTCCACGAAGTCCTGGTCGCGATCGTTGACGGGAAGGTCGTCGGGTACTGCCAGTGGGAGGGTGAACACTTCGGCCCCTTCGGCGTGAGGAAGGACCTGCGAGGCCGGCGCGTCGGAGCCAAGCTCTTCATCGAAGCTGTCCAACGAATTCGCGAGGCCGACGGCCGCACCGTCTGGTTCAACTGGGCTGAAGAGAAGGCGGCCAGGTTCTATCGGCGATTCGGCCTCAAGGCCACCCGGCGGTTCGTCATCTTCGAGAAGGAGCTATGAGCCCAGGAACCACGATCACGGCAGGCCGGTTCGGGCAGCTGACCGCCCGTCTGCCGTTGGCCGCCTTGACCATCCTGCTCCTGCTGGCCCCGCTCGCCTCGGCAGCCGAGTACTTCGTCAAGCTCGATGGAGACGACGAGGCCGCCGGCACAAGCCCCGATGCCGCCCTGCGCACCATCCAGAAAGGAGCAGACCGCCTTGCCCCCGGCGATACCCTGACCATCGCCCCGGGAGAGTACCCGCAGCGGTTCACCATGCGACGATCCGGCACGGCCGAGAAGCCCATCACTATCCGGGCGGCCATCGCCCAGTTCTCTGTCATCCGAGGAAACGAGATCGTCAGGGGCTTCCGGAAGGTCGAGGGCATGCGCTTCATCTGGTCAATCCCCTGCAGTCGCCCCGTCTACCGAGTCCTGGAGCAGGACACGCAAACCACCTGTCTGGAGGCTCCGGCCCTGGTCGACATGGACCAGTTCAGGCGGTCTCACCTGTATGACCCCCAAACGAAGATCCTGTACATCCACACCAGCGACGGCCAGCCCCCCGACCAGCACGTCATCGCCGCCACGGTCATCCCTGCCTACGGCGTGGAGATCACCGGAGAGTACGTCCACGTCGACGGCCTGGTGATCGAGGGCTTCTTTCCCACGCAAATGCGGGACGCGGGTCGGGGCTTCGGCATGTCGGTCACAGGCCGGCGGCACGAGATCCGACGATGCGCATTCCTGTTCAACGGCGGCGGAATCACCATCAACGCCAGGGAAAGCGTGATTCGCGACAACCTCTTGATCGGCAATCTCAATCCGGGTTACGGCGAACTCGCCCAGATCTACTGCACGGGGCAGAGCGAGGGCGTGCGAATACTCAACAACACGCTCCTGAACGCCCAGATGTATGGTATCCGCAACTATGGTCAACCGTCGGATGGCGAGGTCACGGGCAACATCGTCAAGGACCATGCGATCGGCATCGACTTCAAGGCCAGCAAGGGCAAAAGATCTGCGCTACGCAACGTCTCTGTGGGCTGCAGCCACTTCAGCTGGTATTCCGGCGCGTTCGGAAGCGATCTCCAGGAAGACCACAACACCCTGCAGGCCCCCGGTTTCTGGGCCCAGGGTCCCCAACCATGGATGGGCAAGCACACCCTGTTCTTCGGACCTGACCAGGGCGATCCGCGATTCGCGGCCCCGGATCACCTCGACTACCGCCTGCAAACCGACAGCCCGTTTCGCGGCCGAGGACCGGACGGAGCCGATCTCGGCGCCCACCCCTTTGAGCCAAATGTGTTCTTCGTCGGTCCCGCGGGCAACAACGCCAACAGCGGACTGAGCGTCATCCAAGCCTTCAAAACCGTCGGCCGGGCGATGCACGAATGCCGTCCGGGCGTGACCGTCTACCTGCTCGAGGGCGAGTACCGCGAGACGGTGCGCCCGGAGACATCCGGCACAGCGGAGAAGCCGGTGATGATCCGGGGGCGGACCCTTGGATCGAACATCTCCGTCAACCGGCTCGACCTCAGCGGGCTGCAGCACGTGTGGGTGGACAACCTTGGGATCAAGGAAGGCGCCGTCCTCCGCGATGCGGCGAATGTCAGGCTGGACCGCTGCCGCCTGCTCGCGGCCGCCGGCGATGCCCTCAGCGTCGAGAACGGAGCCGACATCTGGCTCCGTCGACTCAGCGTGTCCGGCGCCACCGGATCCGCGATCCGGCTGAGAGGCATCTCCAGAGACGTCAGAATCACCAGCTCAATCCTCCACGCCCCGGCCGGGCGATCGCTGGACACCAGCATCGATCACACCCAAGGCCTGTTCTGCGAATACAACGACTACTCCTGCCCTCCCCCGCTGGCCATCGTCAACGGCCGGCCCGCCCAGGATCTGGCCGCCTTGCGGATGCTGACCGGCGGGGATCGACACAGCCTCACGGCCCAACCGCGATGGTCGGATCCGAATAGCCTCGCCTCGATCGAGCCGGATTCGCCGTGCGTGGCTGCCGGCGAATTGCGCTACAACATCGGAGCAGGCCAGACCGCGAGCAGACCGATCGAACCTCAGATGACCGAGATCCAACTTCGCGATGTGACGCCTACGACCGCCAGCCTCACATGGTGGACGCCTCACACGTCGAACGCCACTTGGCGAGTACCGCTGGACTGGAGCGCCGATCATCCCGTCCACAGCGAGATCCACTACGGAACGAACTCGACCGACAACGGTCGACAGTACTCGTTCGGCGACCTCTACCATCAGGTCACGCTGCGCGATCTCAGACCCGGTACGTTTTATCAGTTCAAGATCGTGATCCCCGACCGCCCATGGCGGGACAGCATCCGACAACCATACGCGGCAGCCGCCCCCCGAACCGGCTGGCGCGGAGCGGAAAGCCAGACCCTGGCCTTCAAGACACCCGCGGTCGCCGAGTGGAAGCCGACGCGCCGAACGTTCTACGTCGCCCCCACGGGCAGCGAAGGCAATCCCGGCCTGGACGAACGGGCCCCCACTACCCTCACCGCAGTCAGCGATCGCGTGCGCGCCGGCGACACGGTGGTCCTGCTCGACGGCATCTACCACGAGATGTTCGCCCCGGCGGCCAGCGGGACCCAGGACGCCCCCATCACGCTCAAGGCCCGATCACCCGGACGCGCCTGCCTGGATGGAAGTACATTCCTGCGGCCGGCCGCAATCGCCCTCTGCTGGAAGGACCAGATCGTCATCGACGGACTCGTCATCCGACGCTTCGCAGACAAGGCCTACGGCGACCGGGCGGGACTCTGCTCCAGCCAGGTGTTCCTCGCCCGGTGCGGCGAGATCACGCTCCAGAACTGCGTCCTGGCAGGCTGGGGCATCGGATACGGCAACGGCATCGTGGCTCGCGGTGGTGACCGAATCACCGTCCAGAACTGCGTCATCACCGGATTCGCCCACGCCGCCAACGCCCGGCAGACCCGGGCATTCAACCTGATCGGCAACACCTGGTACGTGCCGCTGATCGACTGCTTTAATCTCGATGGGCGAGTCGTCGTCAAGAACAACCTGTTCTTCGGCCAGGAACCACAGAAGGTGGCCAACTTCATCCCCATGGTCTGCACTAAACGCCCAACCGAATCAGACTACAACGCGTTCTACTTCGGCCCCGGCAACGGGGCACGGTACATCGGCTATGGACTGAACCGCCGTCATGAACGCGACATGGGCGGCGTACGGCGCATCCAGCAGGAACTCGGCCTCGAGCAACACAGCCTGGAGGCAACCAGCGAAGACGTCCAGTTGTCGGGACCGGCACCCACTGAATACATGAACCCCTCGCTGCTCAACGCGTTCGGAAACCGGATCAGGTCGGGCGAGCTGATCCCGACGATGGAGATGTTCCAGTTGCCGGCCAAAAGCCGGCTCAGAACAGCGGGCGAGAACGGGCGGCCCATCGGAGCACAGCCTCCCGCCCGATGACGGCTCGTGACCCGCGTCGCCTGGCCGATGGAAGCCCGAACCGGAGACGACTCCGGTCCGCATATCAGGCACCGGCCCACGCCCGCCCGATCCCGACGCGACGTGTCCTCATTATCGGCTGGCCGGCCCCCCGGGGAGCATCGCAACAACAAGGTGGGGCGGGCCCTCATAACCCGCACATTCCCTACCAACGCTCAAAAATGCCCCCATTCTCCAGCCGGCTCCGGGTTGCGTTTGACATTCATCCACAGATATCCCAAGTTTACACCCGGAGGTTCTGAAGGCGGGTGGAAGCAACCCCACGCCTTTGCAGAGACGTCCGGAACAGTGACGCCAAGCGGCCGCCCGACGGGCTGCGTCAATAGAACCAGGAGGGGCGATATGGGCGCCTTTTCGTGTGCATGGACCGTTCGTCGTATGGGAGTTGCACAGCTCTGCGGCTTCCTGATCATCGCCAATCTCGGCGGCACTTGCGAGGGCCCGGCTCTTCCGGTCCCTTCGCCGACCGGTAACGACGCGATCGATCCGGCCAGCACCGACAGCACCGACAGCAACGTCGATGACGACCCGACCGATAATCAGGTCGCCGGATCGACGCCGACCCTGCCCATCGGCCAGGTCCGCGCCCAACCGACTGGCATGACCGCCGCCGCCGTCGCCGCCCATCAGATCGACCTGACCTGGAAAGACAACTCCGCCGACGAAGAGGGTTTCCTGCTCCAGAGATACTCCGCCGACTCAGGATGGACCGATCACGCCACGCTGGCCGCGGACACGGTCACTTACTCGGATACCGACATTGCCGTCGAGACAAACTACTGCTACAGGGTGCTGGCCTTCAAGGGCGCCGAGCGAACGGCCCCCTCACCCTTGGCCTGTACCAAGACCGCCCTGTTCGATGGCACCGGCAATCCCGCGAATCCCGCGACCACCGGCAGCGTTCCGCAAGGAGCTCCCACCGCTCTGACCACGACCCTCTCCGAGGCCAACGGAGTCCTGCTCAACTGGCAGGACAACTGCTCGAACGAGGAGGGGTTCAGGATTCGTCGATTTGTCCCCGGCGGCGACTGGACGGACTATGCGACGGTCGCGGCGAACAGCACCAGCTACGTGGACACCAGTGTGGTCGCGGGAACGAGCTACTGTTATCGCGTTCTGGCGTTCAAAGGCTCGGCCCAGACGGGAGCGACGGGCGTTGCCTGCGCCTCGCCGGTAACCGATGGTACAGAACCCGATCCTGGCACAAACCCGTCAATACTTCCCGACGGCATTCCCAGTAATGTCGTCGTGACCGCCGTGGGACCCGATCAGATCCAAATCCAGTGGCAGGACAACTCCTCGAACGAAGACGGCTTCAGAATCACGAGATACACCGCCAACGACGGCTGGGTCGACCTGGCCGAGACCGCCGCCGGTGTCACGCAGTACACGGATCAGGGTCTGCAGGCCAAGACCAGCTACTGCTATCGGATCGCCGCCTTCAACGGCAACGGTACGACCACTTCCACAACCCTGAAGTGCGCGGCCACTCCGGAAGCCCCAGCGACCCCCGGCGACGAGCCGACCACCGACACAACGACCGACGACGGAGCGTGTTACGTCAACTGCGCCAGTCCCGCCCCCTACCGGGCATTCCCGAGCGCGGAGGGCTTCGGCGCCCAGACCCAAGGCGGCCGCGGGGGCCGGATCCTGCAGGTCACGACACTCGCCGACTACGATACCGACACTAACCCGCCCGAGGCGGTCATTCCGGGTAGCCTCCGCTGGGCACTGCAGGCCCAGACGGGACCACGAATCATCGTGTTTACCGTCGGCGGCACCATCTCGCTCAAGGGCACTCTGGACCTGGTGGGCGAAGCCGGCAGCTACGTGACCATCGCCGGCCAAACCGCACCCGGAGACGGCATTCAGCTCGGCGGATGGGGAATCCTGATCAAGAGCGGTGCTCACGACATCATCATTCGCCACCTGCGCGTCCGCCCGACCATGCCGTCGACCATCATCAACGACCCCTGCTACGTGGGCTTCCAGAAGAAAGCCCTGCAGATCTACGGCAAGGCCAACGTCGGAGACAGCCATGACATCATCCTCGACCATTGCTCGTTCGAGTGGGGACTCGACTCCTCCGTAGGCATCCGAGATGCGAGAAGGGTGACCATGCAATGGTGCATTATCGGGGAGGGTTCGGTATACGGTGATGCTCTCCCGGCCGGCGTCTATGCCGGCAATCCCGCGCTCGCTCGCCCCGGGACCCCCAGCCAGGGCATGACCGTGGACTCGCAGACCCGATACGACGACTTCCTGACCGTCCACCATTCACTGTTCATCCACAACAGCCACCGAAACATGGGTATGGGCTCGAACGGATGCGTGGTCGAGTTCATCAACAACTTCGTGTACAATCACAATGCCGGCGCCTTTGCCTCCCAGGTCAAGGGCATCAAGGAAACCACCCGGCTCAACTTCATCGGCAACTCCTATCTCAGCGGCCCCAGCCGTCCTGAGAAGTGGCATCAACGCCCGCTGGCACTCACCGAGTACAACGATGTGGAACACAATGAGAATGACACCCCGACCAGTCACTGCTTCTACGTGCAGGACAATCTGGACAACTACTTCCGCACCAGGACATCCGATCCCGAGTGGGCGGTGGCGGCCTGGGTCCATTGGCCGGGCTACGATACCCCGCCCGTGCCTCCGTACGTGAGCAGCTACTTCTTCAACCCGCTGCCCGAACTCTACCGAACCACCAGCCCGTTTGCCGGGGCAGCCGTTCCAGTCACCGTGCACGCGGCGAGCACGCTCGAATCCAGACTCGCCCCGGCAGTGGGCGCCACCCTGCCTCGCCGTGACTCGGTCGACAACCGCCTGATCAACGAGTGGCACACCAGAACCGGCGCCCAGGGTATTGGCGGCAACCAGCAAGAACCTGCATGGGATGTCAACGGCAAACTGATTCGTAGCGGCTGCGATCCTCTGCCCACGCTGAGTTCAGGCACGCCGCCGGCCGACACGGACCGCGACGGAATGTCCGACGACTGGGAGATCGCCCAAGGACTGAATCCCAACAGCGCGGCCGACGCCAAGGCGGACCCGGATAGCGACGGGTACACCAATATCGAGGAGTATCTCAACTACCTCGCCGGCGAGGAATAACCGAGTCGGCCCGATCGCAGCCGCGGCGGGCGCGCGGACCCACCGTTCGACTCGAAGCCGCCGTCCCTCAGGATCGGGCGGCGGGATCGGAGGTCAGATCGGCAACAACCTGCTCGATGGTGGAGAATGGGTAGCGGGAAAAGAGACGGCGGAGTTTGGAGAGGGTGTGCTTCCGCCAAAGGCGTTGATGATAGTTGAAGAAGGCGTAACTGAGCCGCTGCTTCAGGCCCATGCCCGGCAGCGGCTCGATCACGGGGTCGGTGATGACCTCGTAGGGATGCAGGTACACAACGGCCGGTAGCCCCTCAGCGTGCAGCCGCCGAAAGGCCGAATCAGTAAGCCATAGGGGAAAGTGCCGCAGGTAGCCCCCGCCGCAAACCGGCCAGCGCCGCCCCAGCCAGGTGACCGTGCTCATCGGCAGCTCCCACAGCGTCCGGCCGTCAGCAGCACGATACTGGTACAAGCCCCGAGACCCCGCCGGTATGCCGTAGCGCCGGCCCTGGAAGGGATAGATCGAAGAGTCGTATTTGAAGCCCAGATCAACCAGAATGTCGAGCGCCCAGAGCGTGGACTCGACGATCGAGAAGGCCACCGCGCGGTGAGCGTCGGCCGTCCGGCCGGCGATATCCTCGACCAGTTTCTTGGCCCGCTCGATCGACTGCCGAAACTGCGGCGGGCTCTGCCGGTAGATGTGCAAATGATAGTAGCCGTGGATCCCCAGGTGATGACCCTGGGCGGCAATCCGGCGAACCAGATCGGGGAAATGCTCCGCGATCTCGCCCAGAATGAAGAACGTCGCCTGGACCCGACATTCCGCCAGCAACTCCAGAACGCGATCCGTGGCCCGAACGGCCTCCTCCGCGGGGGGAACGATGCGATCCTGAAAATCCAGGGCAAGCTGGTCGTGGTAATCCTCCACGTCGACCGACATGACGTTCACGATCGTGTCCGTCTTCATCATCAGTGACGAGCCTGCTCCAGCCGGTAGCGGAACGCACGCTCCCGGGCGTTCAACATGATCAGCCCGTTCTCCAGAAGATAGCCGATCATAGGGCCGGGATCGCGGAGCGACCAGAGGTTGTCCGTGGTGCTGGGATCGAAGAAGTTGAAGAAGCTCGGCCTGGTCCTGAACCGCTGCCCCCTCGTGGTCAGGAACCAAAGCGCATCGCCGGCCAGAAAACGAAGATAGCGGTCGGTCTTATACTCGAGCACCGGCCGGACCTTCTCGCCGCAGGCCATGCGGTGGAGAATCTCCGGAAAATCGACACCGGCGATGGCACACATCCGGAAGCTCTCCGGGAACCGAGGGTTGATCTCCATGATCTTCGGCGCGTTGTCGCGCACGTCATGGATGAAGTCGAAATCGCACATCCCAAACCAGCCGATGCCGCGGGCCAGCCTGGCCGCGTGATCCAGCAGCTCCGGGTAGCGGACACTCTTGTTCAACACACTGGAGCCCCCGGCAGGCGGATAGTATCGAATCTTGTTGTAGGCCACTCCCGCCAGCAGCGTCCCGTCCCGGTCGAGAATGATGTCCGCCTTGTACTGCATGCCGGTGTGCGGGATGAGCTCCTGTACAAATGTCCGCCCGAAGGCCCGGAACACCTCGTCATACGTCCGAATCAGCTCGCCCTGGTCGTGAACGTAGTGAATGCCCCGGGCACCGTTCGCGACGGCCGGCTTCACCAGAACCGGGTACTCGACCTCGCGGGCGATCTGATCCAGAGCCCGCTCCTCGGGATACCAGGTGTTGGGCAGAGGCACGCCACAGCGGGCCGCCGCCTTCATGGTCTCAACCTTGTCTCGGCCGAGCCGAAACGTGTCGTAGGGCACGACCACGAACTTCGAATACCGCGCAAACTCATCCCGATGCTGGGAGACAAGGCCGGTCACGATATCACCAAGCGGCACGATCATCTCGAACCGCCGGCGCCGGACGAGCCTGAGCAGAAAGGCCAGGCAGGCATCCGGTTCGTGCACCTCGCTGGGCATGGCAATCCGCTCACGAACCGACCGAGAGTAGTACGACGCGCAGCAGCGCCTGCTGGACGCGGCCACCACCCGGAAGCCGCGGCGATGAAACGACTCGGCCACGGGCAGCGAGCTCTTGGCCTCGGCCTCGAACACCAGGATTTCAGGACGCTTGGACACGCGGGGCACGAACCTCTACCCGAGAAGCCAGAGAAGCAGGACAACCACCATGCTCGCCGCCAGTACCCCGGCGATCAGGACCATACGCCGCATGGACAGGTGCCCACCGGGAATGAACCGGAGAATGACCTTCCGAAGCGGCAGCCACCAGGCCGGCCCCAGAATCCGCCCGGGCAGCCGTTTGATGAACGAAAGCGGTCGGCGCTGGGCAATCCCCCACGGACTCATCGCGGTGACAAACTGACCAAGCGTGAACTCACCCTCAACATTGACTCGGTGCAGACCGTAGCGGTTCGAGCCCGGGCGGACAAAACCCGGGTTGGAGACCCACACCGCCCGGTAACCCACTTCCCGGGCTATCTGCATGACCTTCGCACTCCACCAGTTGCCCGGAATGGCGAGATACTCGACCGGACGAGAAAGAAGCTGCTCGAGCTCCCGCTTGGACCCGGCCAGTTCGCTGCGAATCTCATCCTCCGCCAGACCGCGGAGCGGCCGGTGAGTCACACTGTGCGATTCGAACTCGACGACACCCCCATCCAGAGCCTTCATCTCCTCTTCCGTCAGCCGGGGTTCGTATCCCGCGCCAACGTCGAATACGTAGGCGGATGGATCCGTGGTGACGAACACGGTGGCCTTGGCTCCGAAACGCGCCAGCAAGGGAGCGGCCAGCGAGGCGACACTCCGGCAACCGTCATCGAAGGTGATCAGCACCGCCCGCCGCGGCATGGGCAGTTCCCCGGCGGCGAACGCCCGCACCTGGCCGGCAGAGACGCACTCATACCCGGCCGACTTCAGGTATTCCAGCTGCGCCTCAAAAGCACCCACGGGCAGAGCGAAGACGCGCTCCGTACCCCAAACCGAGCGATGGGCCTCCCCAGGGCTCAGGCGATGGTACATGAGACATACGAGCCGCGGACTGCGAGCCTCCCACAGGCAGAGCCCGACCAGCCCGAGAACCGACAGGGCCAGAACCGATGCGAGAATGATGACTAAACCGTGAAGCATGCGGGCTCAGATCAGCACGGCGCTCCGGCGTCCTCGTCCCCTCAGCGAACCAGGAGGCGCCAGACGAACAAGACGCTGCCCAGGAGGTAGAGAAGCCCTCCGGCGACAATCGCCCCTTTCAGATTGCGCGTCTCAAACAACGGAAGCAGAGGGCCCCGGTACAGGATCTTCCGTACCCGGGCGGCAAACCGACCACCACCCAGCCGCTCAGGAATGCGCTTCATGTTCCCGGTGATGCGGAGCATGAGAGCACCACGCGGACTGAGGCAGCGGGAAAAGTCCGCCACGCTCATGTCGCGCTCGACCACGATCCGCGGCAGGGCCAGAAGATCGGACCAGCCGTTGACGCTCCCCTTGTTGTTGCAGCACGCTGTTCGGTATCCCGCCGTGCGGGTCAGCCGCTTGATCCGCCGGCTGTATCCGGCGCGCGGGATGGCAATGTGTTCGACCGGTCTGCCGGTGATCTCCGCAATGCGCCGGCGAGACTCCTCCAGTTCGCGCAACGCGGCCTCGTCGGCAAGATCGGCGAGGATGCAGTGCGTCACCGTGTGCGACTGAATGGACATTCCGCCGCCGGCCATCTCGCGCATCTGGTCCGGACTGAGAAAACCGTCCACCCCCTTGACCAGATTGCGGGTGTGCTCGTCCGGCTCCAAGGACACGAAGACCACACCCTTCTGGCCGAGACGCTTGAGCACCGGGAAGCCCATTGTGTAAGTGCTGAGATAGCCGTCATCAAACGTCACGATCACCGGCTTCGCCGGCAGCGGCATCTGACCGGCACGAACGCGCAGGTAGTCGTCCAAATCGAGGGTGACGTAGCCGGCGTCACGCAGGTACTGCATCTGCTCGGCAAACCGGGTGTCGTAACTGACCCAGATCATCTCCTTGTCCGGCACCAGCCCCTGCTCCACCGCCGCGCGGGAAATGAGGCGATGATACAGCAGGACGGGAACCCGGTCCCGTCGGTATTCGAGATAGAGGTAGCGCAGGACTTCGAGCACCGCCAGGAGCGGCACCACCATGAAGACGACAACGCCCGCGGCAGTCCATGGATCGATGTCCGCCAGAGGCAGACAGCATGCCGGCGAGGCCAGGTCGAGGATCAAGCTGGGACTCATTTGCAGGCTCCGGGGCTGATCGAGCGGAGCCGGCCGCGCCGCCTCCACCATGGTAGACTACGCGGGACGACAGGTCTCACGCAGAAATGCAACGATGCGCTTCGCGCACCCGAGACTGACTCGCGAATGGTTGGGCAGGTTGATGACTTCGCGGGCGGCTTTCTCGGCCTGCGGACACTGGCCGGGAACGTAGCCGAACACCTCCTGCGCGGTCAGTCGCGAGTGGAGCGGGCGTATGAACCAGTCACCAATCTCCACCCGGCGGGTGTCGGCGATACGCAGCACCTCGTCCTTGTTGCCCACCCGCACCGGCACGCGCAGAAGGGCGACTTCCGCGTCATGAACTGGAAGCGGTATCCGCCAGCACGCCTCGGTTAGCGCGCTCAGGTAGTATTCGGTCACCCTCCGGCGATGCTCGAGCGCCTCCGCAATCCGGCCCAGTTCGTGAAGCCCGGCAGCGGCCTGAACGGCACACATCCGCTTGAAGTACTCCGGACTCCAGCGCAGGTTCTCGACCTTCCCGGTGGAACCGGTGATGATGCCCCGGCGGGTCAGCCCGCGATACGCCTCGCGGGCGATGGCCGTAGTCCACGGGTAGACCAGCAGAGCGTGGAGGATGTTCTGCAGAGCCAGCTGGGCGGCGGATCTCCCGCTCGGGGAAACGGCCTCGGCGTCACGCAGCCGGCACACGCGATCGTGGAGGTCACGATCGCCACAGACCAGCAGACCGCCCAGCCCGGTGGTGTACGGCTTGCTCCACTGGGTGGAAAAGAAACCCGCCGCGCCAAAGGTGCCCACGTGGCGGCCGCCCAGACGCGTGCCCAGGGCATGGCAACAATCCTCGATGACCGGCAGACCCCGGGAACGGCAGAGTTCCATGACCCGATCCAGACCCGCACTCGGATACCCATACGTGTGCTGGATCACGACGGCTCTGGTGCCCGGCGTGATCGCGGCGGCCAACAGATCCGGATCGAGCGTGCAGTAAACGGGCTCGATATCCACGAAAACGGGCACGGCGCCAAGAAACCTCACCGCGGCCGGCACCGCCACGCAGGTGTAGCCGGGCATGACCACTTCATCGCCCGGCCCGATGCCCAGAGCCTTGAGGACCGCGAAAAACGCCACCCGCCCTTTCCAGAAGCCGGCGCAGCAGGCAGAGCCGACCCGTTCGGCAAAAGCCCTTTCGTAAGCCTCGATCGTCTCCCGCCCACCGCCGGGATTCGGCAAGAACAGATGTCTGACCAGGATACGTGTCTTGCTGAGCATCGGCCGGTCCTTGTCAGCGCGAAGGCTTCCATCGGGCGACACGCTCGCCTCGAAGGTACTTCGCCATCGCCACAATGTAGGCCAGGTTCACCGAGTTGTAGAAGACAAGCCCTGCGAGACTGGGCACCCGGATCCCCAGGTTGGAGGATACGTACCCGAACAGAGTCAATCCGTAGTAGGCGAGCTGAAGGCAGAAAAGGACTGCGTACACCCAGTGATAGGGAATCAGGATAGCGTTGATGATCAGAATCGGGATCATCAAAGGCCCGGTCAGCCACCTCAAGAACTTGTGCGACATCACCTGGAAACAGTAGAGAGGCGAACGCAGAACGGGAAAACGACGGAGAGCGTAGACCATGAAATCCAACGCCCGCATGCAGATCCGCACACGGGCTTCCCATTCGTCCTTCACCTGGGTGCGGGATTCCTCCCAAGTCACGGCTTCAGGCTCGAACGTGGTCCTCAACCCCTGCTGCGCGGTGTGGAACGGGTCCGACATGTCACCCGACGTGGTCGTCGGCAGGGGACGGAAAACGGCCTTGCGTATGGAGTGAATCGATCCCGGGGCGACGATCCCGCAGCCGAACGAGGCCTCCGCGCGGCGCAGACTGGTCACGAAACGCTGGTACACGCTGAATCCCTGGGCGGTCAGACTCTGGTCGTAACGGTACGCCACCCAGCCGGCTACACACCCGACCCGCGGGTCGGCATAGTGCTCCGCCATCTTGCGAATGGACTTCACGTTCCAGTGCCCGGTGGCATCCGAGAACGCCAGGATATCGCCGCCGGCCCGCTCCGCAGCCACGTTGAGCACCGCCGACTTCCCGAGATTGCCCTCGACCCGGAGAAGCTTGACCCCGCGCTCCGCGAAACCCCGAACAATATCGTCAGTCCGGTCGGTGGAGGCGTCCGAGACCACGAGAATCTCCAGCTTGTCACGCGGGTAGTCAAGGGTCAGGGAATTCTCCAGCTTGCTGGCGATCGACTTCTCCTCGTTGAACGCGGCGATGATCTGGGTCACGGTGGGCGTAACCGGTCCACGGACAAACCGCCCGGGGAAGACCTTGCTGAGCACGTACATCAGCAGGGGATAGACAACCATGGTGTAGATGGGGCACAGAATCAGCACCCATAGAATGACCTCGAGAATCCGCAAGGGCTATCTCCTCTGACACCGGGACCGGAACGCGACCTCCTCGAAGACGGCCGCCAACCGATCCATGTTCTTGGCCATGTTGCCGTCCTGGTCCACGCGGCGGGGATTCTCACGGAAAGCCCGCCGGCGAAGATCGCCGTCCGCCATCGCCGTGGCCAGAACCTCGGCCAGACTCTCCGGCCGGCCAGTCTCAAATAGCAAACCGTTGACACCGTGCTCGATCCAGGGCCCATTGGCCCGAATGCGCGACACGACCGGGAGTATTCCACTCGCCATGGCTTCGAGCAGGGACGAAGCCGTGCCGTCGCTCAGCGACGCGGAAATGTAGATGTCAGAGTCCCGAAACAACGCGGGCAACCGATCATGCGGCTGGTGCCCGAGGAAAGTGACCACGTCGGTCAACCCCAGCTCCGCCGCCAGCGCCTTGTGCATCTCGAGGCGAGTGCCGCCGCCGGCCATCGTGCAGGTAAACCGCCGGCCGGACGACCTCAACCGGGCCAGGGCGTGCAGGATGGTCGGGATGTCATAGACCCGCTGGTGCCTGCGAACACAGACCAGTCGAGTGGCGTCCTTCCGAGGCCCCTCCTCCCGCGGATGAAACTGCTCAACGTTGACCCCCACCGGAATCCGGAACAGCTTCCCGACCGGCACGCCCAGCCGCATCAGCTCGTTGTCCAATCCCTGGGATACGGTGTGGACCATGGCCGCCCGCCCGCAAACGAATCGCACCACGGCCTCGCGAAACCACTGCCTCGGCCCCGAACTCCCGGCGTGCTCAAACACGTCACCCCCGCGGGCGGCCACAATGACCGGTGACTTCGAGGACAATACCGCCGTCATCCCGTTTGACGTCAGGTAAGGCGCGTAGACCAGGTCCGGCCTGAACGCCCGGATGATCCTCCGCACCCGCGGCACGCGAGTCAGAAAAAGCCGCTTGTTCTTCCGGAAGTCAAACGGCTCGACACCCATGAACACCGTCTCGATCCCCTCAATTCGATCGGGCGCAAAGGTCACCACCAGGACCTCGTCCCCACGCGCCTTGAAATAGCGCGAGTAGTGCGGCGTCCAGGGAGCATCGCTGTGTGCCACCATCAGTAAGCGCATTGCAGCTCCAACTGCCACATGGGAATGTCGGTGCGGTCAAACCTGTGATTCGAGGTCAGAATGACCACGTCGGAAGCCATCATCACTCCCTTTCCGATGGTCACCGGACCGATCACCAGGGCATTGACCCCGATGCCCGAGTAGTCGCCGATCTCGAGCTGGCTCCCGTCACCAAAATAGGCCCCCTGCTCCACATTGATCTCCTTCCCCGCCCGCTTGAAGAGGCCCCGGCAGATCCACCGGCGGAAAACACGGATCCCACCACCGCCAAAGTGATTGGAGGAAGGAAGAAACCGGGCGAAACAGTAGGAGGCGGCAAGCCTGACCGCGCCCAAGATCCTCACCATCCCCCTCCTTCGCCCATGGCCGCGCTCTCCAGCTTGTCCGCCAGCCGCTTCATGTTGGCGTTCTGGTCGGCTCGCTCGCAGACCAGCCTGCGATTCCCCTCGAACGCCCGGCGCTGCAGCTCCTGATCCTCAATCGCCCGATCGAGAAGCTCCGCCAGCATGTCCGGCCGCTGAGTGTCGAACAGCAGTCCGGTGACACCGTGCTCCACCCACGGCGTGTTCGCCGGAATGCGCGAGATGACGGGAAGCAGCCCGACCGACATCGCCTCCAGCAGGGCCGAACTCGTGCCGTCGCTGAGCGTCGCGGAAATGTAGATGTCCGCCTGGCGAAGAAGCTCGGGCACCCGCTCGTGCGGGACCTCGCCGGTGAACCTCACCCGATCAAGAAGGCCAAGCTCCTCCGCACGCCTCTTGTGCGCTGCCCACAGCGTGCCCGTGCTCGCCATCACCCCGGTGAACTCCCGGCCGGCCGCCTTCAGACGGCCCAGGGCTTCGATCACCGTGATGTTGTCGTAGATTCCCTCGTGTTTCCGCACACAAATCAGCCGGGTGGCCGGATGACGCGGCATGTCCGCCGCCGGCGTGAATCGCTGCGAATCGATGCCAACTGGTATCTGGAATATCTTGCTGGCGTGCACGCCCAGCCGCAGCAGCTCGTCTTCGATCTCCTGCGAGACCGTGTGAATCATCACGCAGCGGTCGCAGACGAACCGGATCAGCTTCTCCCGCATGCCCCGCCGCCAGCCAACGCGACGCTCCTGCTCGAGCACGTCGCCTCCCCGCCCGGAGGTCACCGTCGGACCCTTCCAGGCCAGCACGGCGGTCAGACCGTTCGAGGCGATGAACGGGGCGTAAACCAGATCCGGCCTGAAACACCTGATGATCCGCCGCAGCCTCGGCACCCGCGTGACGTAGAGATGCTTGTTGGCGTGCTTGTCCCAGGGCTCCACGCCGATGAACTCCATGTCGACACCCTCGATCGGCTCCGGACTGAAACTGACCACCAGTGTCTTGTCTCCCCGGGCAGCGAAGTACCGCGCGTAGTGAGGCGTCCAGGGGTTGACGCTGTGGGATACGATCAGAAGACGCACACCATCCGCCTTCCAGATCCGATAATCGAGTCTCGAGCCCGCCGCCCCCCGACCCATGCCTCAGCACGGCCGCGCCGAATCTGCCAGACTCTCCACCAGGCTCAGATACGCCCGGTAGAGATGCTTCCGATCCCAACGCTCGACGGCCGACGCCCGTGCCGCCGCACGCATCGAAGCCAGCTTCGCCGGGTCCGCGGCCAGCTCGGCCAACGCCCGGCATGCGGCCTCCTCGTCGCCCGCCGCATAGGTCACGCCGGTTTCGGTCCTGGCGATCCACTCGGCACACTCGCCCGGAATCGTGTTCAGGACGGCCAATCCGGCCGCCCAGTAACCAAACACCTTGTTGGGGAAGAGGATCCTGGATTCCGGCCGGACAGCATTCCAGCCGATGTCGCACGCCTTCACCGTCGCCGCCCAGTCCGCCGCACCGACAAAATCAAGGAAACGAATACCCGGCACGCCTTCAATCATCGGCCGCAGTTCGGACACCAACTCGCCGCGCCCGTTGAAGATGACCTCCAGATGAGGATGGGCGCCGACCGCCCTCCGTGCCGCCCGCGCCGCGGTCAAGACGTCGTAGTTCCGCGAAAGACTGCCGCTGTAGATCACCCGAACTTGGCCTTCCGTCCGGGCAGGCAGCAGCGACCGGCCCGACGCGGCCGCCGCATCAAAGGCGGCCAGATCGATGCCCAGCGGAATGACCTCCTGCCGACAAGCCCCCCTGCCATACAGACTGGCCTGGTTCGCGTAGTCCCGGGCTACGCCTACCACCGCATCCGCGGCGGCAAAAGCCTCACGATTCGCCCGGATCCACGGACGAAACAGGAGCGGCCAGGCCCACCGGATGAGGGACGGCAGAAAACGCCGGCTGCTCTCGATCCAGATGTCCTGAACATCGACGATCAGCCGGGCACCGAGATCACGGGCCACTCGCCCCGCCGCCGCGGCCGACTCCATCGGCGGGTTGCTGGCTACGATGACCGCCGGAGCCGCAAACGCCGAGGACGCCCGGGAAAAACCATCCGCAAAGACCCGGTGCGACCGGAAACGGCTCAGGCTCACGTTCCGCTCATACCGCGGCGTTTCAACGAAACGAACCTCGATCCCCTCGCGACGACAGGCGTCAAGCAGCGGCCCCTGATCGAGCGGACTCTTGTATCGATGTGAGAACGACGCCGTCCACCAGGTCACCCCGTACCCGGCATCACGCAGCACACGAGCCAGCGAAGCATACCGGCCAGGCGGCTCGGGATCACCGGGCAGCGGGTCAAACGGGTTGACGATCCACACCCGTTTCCGGTCAGCGGGGCAATCGATGGCCTGAGTCCTCCTCGACCGGAACACGATCCTCCAGGCGCTTCCGCCCGGCCAGCTCCTCATAAATCTCGGACATCGTCTCCACGAGACGGTCCCATGAGAAATGCTCTTGAACATGCGCCCGAGCGGCCATCCCGATTTCCCGGCGGCACTCCGGCCGAGCCAGAAGATCGCCGATCGCCTCGGCCATGCCCGCGTCGTCGTCGCAGGACACCAGGATCCCAGCCCGCGGGTCAGAGATCATCTCCCGGGCCGAGGGAAAGTCCGTGCAGACCACCGGCAGCCCGGCCAGCATCGCCTCGAGAACCGCGTTCGGAAAGCCCTCCGAGTCCGACGTGAAGCAGAAGACATCGGCGCCGGCCAGAAGCGAGGGAACATCGTCGCGAAACCCGAGGAAGCGCATCCGGTGATCCAGCCCCGCGCCACGCACCTGCCGCTTGAGCACGTCCTCGTCCGGGCCGGTACCGACCACCGCGACCACCGCGTTCGACCCGCTCCGCTCCAGCCGCCCGACTACGCGAACCAGCATCGGGTAGTTCTTCGGAAAACCAAGACGCCCCACGGTCAACACGACCGCGGTGTCGGCGGCAAGACCGAGTTCCCGGCGCAGCGATGATCTGGCCGCTTCACGGTCCGGCAGCTCGAAACCCACCGCGTTGTGCACGATCCGGGTCTGCTCCGCAGGCAACCCGAAGTGCCGCTCCAGCGAGGAGGCAATGAACCGGCTGTTGGCCAGCCGCAGCGTGCGGCTCCTGAAAAACCACTCCGAAGCTCGATCGATCAAACCGGTCATGCGCACTTCGCCCCGTTCGCTCGCGATGATGCCGGACACGCCGCAGGTCACAGCGGCCAGGCGCCCCCAGAAATTGGCCGAGTACATCCAGGTATGGATGACGTCCGGCTCAACCTCCTTGACCACGCCGCGAAGCCGCTCGAAGAAACGCCAGACAGACATGGACGGCTTGCTGAAAAAATGCATCCGCACGCCGGCGCGGCGAAAGTCCTCCTCCAACTCATCAGCCTGCCGAACATACCAGCAGATCGCCGAGTCGAAACGTGCCCGATCCAGCCGCTGACAGAGCCCCAGGAGCTGAAGCTCACAGCCCCCCCGCCGGAGCTGACCGATCACGTGGAGGATGCGAATCTGCCGCATGAGATCGAATCGGCCACGACCACCGATTGCCCGATCGACCGGTTGGATCGAGACCGGCACCGGCACTCACACCAACGAATCCAGCGAGTCGTCGGGCCCCATCGTTCGATCAACGAACATCCGGAACCACAACTCCAGCCACAGCAGTAGCCAGAAACGAGTGCCGTGGCACGCCACGTGCGATTGATGCTCCTCCCACAACCGGGCGACGTAGCCATAGTCAAACAAACCCCGCGATCGGGCAGTCTTGCCAAGGATGATCTCGTGGGCCCGCCTGGCCCAGGCCCCTTCAAACCACCCGTCGATCGGAATCGAGAAGCCGTGCTTGCGGCGGAAAACGACTTCCTTCGGTACCCGTCTGGCCGCCAGTCGCTTCAACAGGTACTTCTTCTCCCACGGCCGCAGCTTGATCCCCGGCTTGAGCCGGGCCGCCCACTCCACCACCAGCTGATCCTGGAAAGGCGATCGGGCTTCAAGAGAACTCATCATCGTGGCAACGTCGACTTTGACGTTGTAGCAGAAGGGAAGGAGCACGTGCAGGTCGTCGAATAGGGCCCGATCCAGGGCGTTGTCCCCATCATAGCCTTTCATGACCTCCTCCGTGTAAGCCAGGAGGTTCTCGCGAGTGGCAAGCGGCCCCGCAGCCCCCGCCCAGATCCGGCCAAGATGGTGCAGGGCCCAGCTGCTCACGCCGCCCCAGGCGACCAGCGGGTCGGAATGAGCGTAACGCAGAAAGCGGGCCGCCATAGCCGCCGGAGCACGCGATTCCGAGTACATGTACCCCTTGACCCGGGAGAAGACCCGATTGAGCAGCGCGTCCGGGAGACACCACCCCACCAGATGGGCCAGGTGGTACCCGTGGTGCTGGCTGTAACCTGCGAAGGACTCGTCTCCGCCGTCACCGGTCAGCGCCACGGTCACGTGCTGCCGAGCACAATGAGCCACGTAGTAGGTCGGAATGGCCGCCGCGTCTCCAAATGGCTGCCCAAACGACCACACCAGCCGGGGCAGCAGCAACCAGGCGTCCGGAGATACCTGGAACTCGGTATGATCCGTGTTCCACCGGCCGGCCACGAGCCGGGCGAACGCTCGCTCATCATGATCCGGATCCTCAGTGCCGATGGCGAACGTGCGCACCCGACCCGGACTGGCCTCGGCCATCAGACTCACGATGTAACTGCTGTCCACCCCACCGCTCAGGAAAGCACCAAGCGGCACGTCGCTGACCAGGCGGCGCCGGACCGCGCTGGAAACCAGTTCCGAGGTCCGCTCCATGATGTCCGAGAACGAAGCCCGCACCTTGTCCGCAAAGGACAGACGCCAGTACCGCCGCTCCGCCCACCCGGCACGCGTCAAGGTGAGATAGTGAGCGGGTAGCAGCTGATACACGTCCTTGAACGCCGCCTCGCGGCCGGGCACGAATCGCCAGTAGAGATACCGCGCGATGGCCTCCATGCGCGGTTGCCAACCGGAAGGGGCAACGCTCCAGATCGACTTGACATCCGAACCGAAAAGGAACCGGCCTTCATGCCAGCCGTAGTACACCGGCTTCTTCCCCAGCCGGTCCCGGGCCAGGTGGAGCTCCTCGCGCCGCCCATCCCATAACGCCAAACCGAACATCCCGTTGATCCGCGTCAGCAGGCCCTCAATCCCCCACTGCTCATAGCCGTGAATGAGCACTTCCGAATCCGTGTCCGATACGAACCGGTGGCCGGCCGACTCCAACTCCGGCCGCAGTTCCTGGAAGTTGTAGATCTCTCCGTTGAAAACCATCCAGACAGTCTGATCTTCGTTGGCCATCGGTTGGTGACCGCGAGGCGACAGGTCGATGATGCTCAGGCGGCGATGCCCCAGCCCTGCGTGCGGCAGGACGACCGTCCCGGCATCGTCCGGCCCGCGAGGCAGCATCATGTCGCGCATCCGGTCAACGAGCTCGCCGCTGATCGGACGATCACTGTAGTCCACGATGCCGCAAATCCCGCACATGCCAATCCTCTCGCTTCATCGACCCGATGAGGAGTCCATCAACTCCTCATAGACGGATGCGGTCTCTCCAACCACTCTCTCCCAGCTGAAGCGTGCCGCGACATGGTCCCGGGCAGCGGCCCCCAGCCCCCGACAAAGCTCCGGAGCGGCCAGCAGCCTCCCAACCCCATCCGCCATCTTGTCCGCGTCCCCGCAGGGAACGAGCAGCGCGTGCTCCGGGCCCGGAATCACCTCCCCCGCCGACGCGAACTCCGTGCACACGACCGGTAAACCGGCCGCCATCGCCTCCAGCACCGCGTTGGGAAGCCCTTCGGAGTCGGAAGTGAATGCGAACACATCCGCCGCCGCAAGCAGCCGCGGAATGTCGGGCCGGTCGCCGAGAAAACGGATCCGGTGCTCCCAGCCCTCGCGCTGAAGCTGCCCGCGGAGCGACGCCTCCTCGGGCCCGCCCCCAGCAGCCAGAAAGTACGCCCGCTCGAACCGGCCGCACACCAGCTGGCCGACCCGGATGAACATCAGGTAGTTCTTCGGCCAGGTACAACGCCCCACCATCAGCACGAGCTGGCTGTCCGGGGGAAGACCGAGTTCGTCCCGGATCTCCCGTCGAGCCTGCTCCCGCTCCGGCAACGGCACCTGAACGGCATTGTAGATCACCCGCGTGCGAACGGCGGGCAAGCCGAAATGCTCCTCCAGCGACCGTGCCACCGCCAGGCTGTTGGCCAATCGCGTGGTTCGAGACGCCAGCAAGCGCTCGGCGATGCGCACGACCGCGTTGTCCATCGCGACCTCGCACCGGTCGCTCGCTACAATGCGCGGAGCCCGGCAGCTCATTGCCGCCAACCGTCCCCAGAAGTTGGCGGAGAACAGCCAAGTGTGCACGATGTCCGGCGAGGTCTCCTTGATCACTCGCCTGAGCCGCCCCAAAAACCGCAACAGAGACCCGCCGCTCTTGTCAATGAAGATGGGCTGCACCCCCGCTCGAGCGAACTCCTGGTCGAGCTCCTCGTCCATCCGGACAAACCAGCATACCGAGAGATCGAAGCGAGCCTTGTCAAGACGTTCGCACAGACCCAGCAGCTGCAATTCGCAACCGCCGCGTCGAATCTGACCAATGATGTGCAGAACCCGGATCCTACTCAAGGGCAAATCCATTCCTCACGACTCGCCTGACGATGACGCCGAGGCGGCTCAACCCCTTCTCGACTCGACCGCCGACTCAACCCTCGCCGCCCGCCGCGACGTCAAGGCCCTGATGAGATCCGGGAAACTCCGGCCGAGATGACCTTCCAGATAGCGAGCCTGAGCCTCCATCGTCTTGCCTCGAGCCCAGCGCAGACCACACCTGGCCAGGCCCTGCCGGAACACATCATCGGTCAAGATCCGTCGGATGGCGTCGGTCAGCGGCTCCACTTCCTTCGGTGGCACCAGAATGCCAGTCTCCGGCGGGACAAGGTCCGGAATCCCCCCAACCCGCGTGGCAACGATCGGCAATCCGTTGGCCGATGCTTCGATCACGACCTTAGGTACCCCCTCTGTGAAACTGGGGAGCACGAACAGATCATGCTCGCGATACACCCGCCAGAGCTGCTCGCCCATCGGTACATAACCCCGAAACGACACGGCATCCGCCAGTCCCAATTCACGGACCAGTACCTCGAACTCCCCGCGGTTGGGGCCCTCGCCGACCAGGGTCAGCACCGGCGTCAGGCCCTCGCCTCGCAGCAAGGCCAGGGCACGCAACAAGACCGCAATGCCCTTCAGATAGTCCAGCCGGCCGACGAACAGCAGTCGCGGGGATGCCGGCGATGGACCCAGCGTCTCCTCCGGGCGAACATCTTCCTCGCGGAAAGTGCTGTCCTCGCCTAGTACGACATTCCTGCCAGGTCGCTGGTAGGATTCGGCCAGCTTGCGGCCGTAGGCAAACACCAGATCGCTGCTGAGAATCCAGCGGAGCAGCGGACGATGAGCCAACACAAAGCCGCGAACCAGCCGGGGATGGCGCTCAGCCACTCGAGTGGCACCAAACTGGGCCTCCCAGTCGCCCACCATGGAGCAGAAGACCGGCTTCCTGAGCAGTCGGGCGAGGAGGAAACCGAAAACCTGGAGGTAGCCGGGGAACATCACGTGAACGATGTCCGATTTCCGGATCACCGCCAGAAGCGGCATCGAGTAACCGACGGGGTGTAGCAGCGATTGAAAGGTGTATCGCTGCCTGTAGGTGGGCAGTTCAGCCACCTGGGCTCGCGCAACCCTCAAAGGCGTTACGCCATCCGCGGGTATCTGGTGACGAACGGGAACAGCCACGATCACCCGGTCGAAGAGCTGAGCTAGCACCTCGATGTACCGGCCAAAACCACCCGTCGTGCAATACTGCCCGTCAACCCGATAGAACTGCTTGTGCGAGATGACGCAGCAGGTGCCGCCGAGGGCCGCCTCGGGCAAAGCCCTGGCAGAGCCATGCGGAGGGTCCGCCATCAACGACAGCTCCTTTGGACGGGGCCGATCACCATCTCCAGACGCGGCTCCCACAGGTCAGTACGCCGGAACCGGCGTGTAGGCCGGGGCTTCGTATGTCTCTTGAACCCATGGACGATAGGTGCGCTCCAGCCAGACAAGATACCCCAGAGAGGCGGCACTCACGACCCAGAAAAGCTTGTAGTTCACAAGGGTGGCCGCCACACCCCAGAAGAGCAACAACACCTGGAGAAGACACAGGCACCTCACCAAAACAAAGTCCACTCTTGGCAGCGGCAGCCTACTCACCGTTCGAATCCGCATCAGCAGAAGCAGCCACCCGCCATAGAACAGACCCCACCCGATGAAACCGGTGTTGGCCGCAAGCCCAAGGAAGGTGTTGTGCGGGCTTCTCAGGCTCGAGCCGCCCAGACGACCAAGTTCGTACGATACGCAATCGTACCCCACGCCCAGCATCGGATTGTGGAGGGCCACTTCGAGCGACTTCCGCATGAACGCCGCACGGGCACCCGCACTGGATTCCATGCGGCTGCTGGACGCGGTACCCAACATGGTCTCCATCCGCTTCCAGAACGGCGTCGTCGACATGTACAGAATCGCCGCGGCGAGCACGCCGCCGATCACGATCGCCCAGACGACCTTGCCGCCCGGCCGCGTACTGATCCTCCGAAGAACATACCAATACAGGGCCACAATGAGGAGGAATAAGCCGATCATGGCCTGCCTGGAGCCGGTCAGGCCGATGGTCACCACGATGAAGCCCAGGCCCGCGATGAGGATGACTCTGGCCAACTTGCTCCGGCTGATCAGGAGGAGCGAAGCACCCGACCAGAGGGCCAGGCAACACAGCTTCCCAAGACCATTCGGGTTGCCAAAGAGCCCCTGAATGCGCTGTTCTCTTCCACCCGCATCCGTGGCCACCTCCACCCCTCGAGCCAGACCCGAAGCTCCACCCAGTGAGGCTGCGATGGTGGTCACGACAACAGCGGTCACCAGCCAGAGAAACGTCCGTCGCCCGTTGACCGCGTTGGCTACCACAAACGCCATCGGCAACAACTTGAGGAGCGTCTTCAGGCCGTCCGAAGCGACCTGATGCTGTGAGGCACCGGGATAGCCCAGCAGGGCCCATGCGCAGAAACCGCTGGCCATCAGCATCTCCCGGGTAAATACCACCGGAACGCGACTGGCAAAAATCGAGATCACGATCATCACACCCAGCAGGCCGACGATCCCCTGCGAGAGATACCCCAGCTGGGTCGCAATCGACGCATTGCCCCAGTAACTGATCAGGCCGGTGCAGAAGAAGATGATCGCGAGCATCGGACCCCGAATGCCCGCCGGCGGGTTATGGACGCTTGCATCCTCCTGTACCTCCTGCAGGTATCCCCCTTGGAGAAGACTCGGATCAGCGGTTATCTGAGACACCACGCGACTCCTTCACTTGGCGGGACCATCCATCAAAGACGCGAGCAGGTCGGCCAGCCTGCGGCTGATCGAGCGGGATTCGTACGCCCGAACCCGCCCCTCGTCGCGGCGGGACGCCAGACGACCCCAGACAAGATCACGCAGACAGTCGGCCAGACCCTCAACATCATTCAAGGCCACAACACGCCCTGCGCCGGTCTCACGGATCACATCGGCCGCAGCGCAATCAGGCGCCCCGGCCATGATCACCGGCCGCCCTGCGCCCAGGTACTCATAGAGTTTACCCGGAATGCTTGTCTCGTGCCCCGACCCCACGATCAGCAGCAACGCCCCCGCCCCCTTGACTGCGGAAAGCACTTCCTTGTGGCTCCGCGAACCACGAAACTCAACCATGTCCGCGACCCCCCCGGCCACCGCGGCCTCGTGCTCCTCCGGGCCGCCCGGACCGTAGCTGACATACCGGAAACTCGCCGGAGAAAGCACGCCAGCCCTGTAGAGAAGACTCATCGCCTCAATGAGCCAGCGGGCTGTCCGGTTGCCGCCGCTCAGGCCGCCGTGAACCAGAACCGTCCGGTCAAACGGCTCCGGTTGCACGTCCGCAAACTCCTCCGGATCATACCCATTGGTCAACACCGCCCAACGGTCCTCCGGCAAGTCGGGATAGAGACGACGATATGCCCGATGGCAGAGCTCAGAGTTGAGCACGACGCGGTCGGCCAACGCAAAGGCCTCGCCCTCCATCCGCCTCTCATGCTTGAGCCGCCAGCGGTCGCGCCCCTCATACCGCAGATCACCAGTCGTCCACGGATCACGAAGATCGAGTACAACCGGAACGCCAAAGACCTTCTTCAGTCTCGGCACGATTCGGAAGTAGCTGAACGGCGGACCGGTGATCCACACCACATCGACCCGCCGGCTCGCAAACACCCGGGCACAGGCTCGAAACAGCCTCCCTGCACCCAGAACCCGGCTGTCCGGCAGCAGGACCTTGTCCATCAGGCGCGACAGGACTCTGGCCGGCTTGCGCGTGAGCCTGCCCACCAGATCTCGGCGCAGTGTAACCCACCGACGAAGGTGCTCGGCCGGATCGCCACAGCCGAATCGCACCACCTCCGTGGCCGGATCGATCTGCCCGATCAGCGTTTCGTCAAGTCCAGGATGGCACCCCGCCCGGGGCGTCACGACCACGCACTTCCACCCCAGCTCGGGGAGAAAACGGGTGAACCGAACCACCCGAAACGTGCCCGCCGCCTGGCGGGGAGGGAACGCCTGGGACAACATGAGCACAGCCCGCGTCCCCACGGCAGTCGCGGAACTCACCATCCGTGCTCCCCTCTCGTCATCCGCTGCCCCCGGCCGTGAATCGCGAACCCGACTACCGGATCATCTCGACGCAATCTCACTTCAGGATCCTGGCGTAGAGCGACTTGAGCTTGGCGGCTTCGACGTCGAGCGAGAAACGCTCCCGCACCATGGCTGCACCGGCCGTATTAACCCCTCGCCGCTCCAGAATCTCGGCCAGCGACGCCTTCGCTTCTTCAAAAGAGCCGGCCCGATGGCAGCACTCCAGCGGCTGGTTGTAAATCACGTACCGACCGCGGGCCAGCATCTCGAGAACCATCGCCGACAGGCTGTCATGAAGAGGCATACGAATCAGAACCGTCGAGACCCGGTAGGCCTCTTCCATGTCTCCCAGGAAGCCGAGAAACTCGACGTTCGGCGGAGCATCTACGCCTCGGCCACCGGCTCCGACAATCCGAAACTTCACTCCAGGGAAAGCCCGAGCCAGGTCAAATACCAGCGGTCCCTGGTAGAAGGCGAACTTCTCGTCACTCCAGTAGCTGAGCACCGCCGGTTCGGCGGGCAGATCCGCCACCGTCGCCTCGATCTTCGCAGGCAGCAGCCGGACAACCGCAGCGGCAACACCTGCCGCGGCCAGCTCCTCCGCCAGCTGCGGCGAGTCGGCACAATGAGCCGCAGCCCACCGGCCCGCTGCCCGGCGGCCCAACACCCGATCCAGACTGATCACCCGACTTCGCTTGAACGCGAGCAGGTCGCTCCCAATCCAGTGCCAGACCACCGGGCGACCGGTCATTCGCAGCCCCGCCGCGGTCCGCCAGACCGTCGGACCACCGACATGGTGTACCGCTCCCAACCGGCGCCAGGTGCGGCCGCCCAGCCACCTCACCAGGCCACCACGACCGGCCGGCACCACCTCCTCGGGAGCAAACCCCGCCCGGCGGAGCAACTCCGTCGCCACGCGCCGCCAGTACGGGAGCCCCATGACACCAATTCGTGCCACTTCCACTTCCGTTCGTGCTTCCACGAACACCGCTCCGTCGACCGTCACGCTTCAGCGGCCGCGGGACGCCGCCGAATGCGACTCACTAACTTGCCCAGGACTTCCCACCCCGTCCGCCACACCAGGACCAGATCCGCTCGCCCGGGCCACAGTTCATGGATCGCCCGGCCCGACTCCCGAACGTAGAACCTGATCCACAACATCATCGCGACGAGATAACTGAGACTCGCGGCGATCGCCGATCCGCAGATCCCAAGAACCGGTATCAGCGAGAGATTGAGCGTCACGCTCACCGCCAGTGTCACCCAGGCCACGGTCATGTTGTACCGGGGCTTCTGCCGCGTGAGCAGATCGCTCGCGAGGATCGATGCCCCACCCAGAATGGCTACACCCGGCAGAAGAAGTAGAAATGGAGGTATCGACCCCAGGAACTCCCAGCCGAACAGCAGAACGATTCCCGGCCCGCCCACGAACGCAGTCCCGACCATCGCCGCCGCCGAAGCAATCACCGTCATCCGAAATACCGCGGGAACCTGTTGACGGCGCGTCTCCAACTCGTTGGCCAGCCGAGGCAGGAAAGCCGTCGATATCGAACTCGGAAGTACCTTCAGATGCTCAGCCACGCCGACAGCCTGGGTGTACAACCCCAGTTGAAACTCATCAACCATGTATCCCTGAATACCCTGATCGATCCGGTAGACGAGAAAGCCGGCAAACGTCGCCAGACAGATGGGCCAGCCGAAACGAAGACTCTTCATTAACATCTCGCGGTCCCACCACCGGCTTCGCCAGTCAATGTCCTTCCGCAGGCATAACACCGTCAGGCCGCCACCAATGAGCGACGCCACCACATTCACCCATACCGCCGCCAGAACACCGTGCCGCAAAACCACCAGGAACAGGAACAGGAGCACCAGCAGCACCAGTCCGTTGACGATCCGCAACATCGCCGCGGTCACCACCCTTCCCGAACCGCGAAGCAGGCCGAACATGAGCGTGTTGAACATGGTC
Source organism: Planctomycetota bacterium (assembly GCA_022711465.1). Classification (GTDB taxonomy): domain Bacteria; phylum Planctomycetota; class Phycisphaerae; order UBA1845; family PWPN01; genus JAGNEZ01. The sequence goes on from JAKLEZ010000001.1 coordinate 547,731, forward strand.
ATCGGGGCGATGAAACACATCGCCCAGATGATCGGCTGATCGAGCAGGGCGAACTTCCCGCGGGGAACGGGCAGCCACCAGAAATAGGCTCCTATGACCAGCGAACTGACTACGGCACCGACAGCGGTGAAGAACAGGGAGTGAAAGAAAAGGACCGTTCTGGCTTCTTTGTACAAGCCGGCAAACGTGTTGTTGACGACCTCTTGCCCCAACAAGGCGAACGTGCTCGTGATGGTCGGAATCAGGAAGGCCATGGCCAGCAGGCCCCGGCCCGCCGGACCCAGCGCGCGCGACGTGATCGTCGCCGTCCCGAGCATGATCACGATCAGGGCCAGATTGCCCACGAACGTCGCACTGATGTCCCGCTTCAACATGCGAATGGCCAGTTCAAGACCGGAGAACCCGCCGCAGCAGGGCCGCCCTCCGTCACCCCTGCCCCCCCTCGCCCGGCACCTTGCGGCAGCCGATCACCCGCGCCGGAACACCTACCACAATCGCGTTCGCCGGAACGTCCCGGGTAACCACCGCTCGAGCTCCAACGACCGCCCCGTCGCCAATCGTCACCCCCGGCAGCACCGAACACCCCGCCCCAATCCACACATCACCGCCGATCCGCACGGCCTCGGACTCCAGAGCCTGCTCACGAATCAGCCGCCCCGCCGCAACACCATGATTGACGTCGGTGATGTGACAGCCCGGCGCGATCAGACAGTCATCACCGATGCGAACCGATCGGTGAGCCAGAATGATCGATCCCCGCCCCAGATAGGTCCGGCTGCCCACCACAAGCTCACCCTCCGGCCAAACGCTCACGTAACAGTCTCGCCCCACGTGAACCTGGTCGCCAAACCGCGTCCGCTCGGGATGGGTAATCTCGACACCGCACTCCAGCATCAGCCCCTCGCCGAAAACCAGTCCCCGTCGGCGAAGAGCACCGATGCGGACGTGATCACGTAGCGAACACACCCAGCCTGAGATTCGATCCAGGATGCTCATGGATTCACCGCTAGGCCGAGCCCCTCAGGACCAGTGAAAGCCTCACCGGGCGGAACGCGCCATCACCAGCAGATCTCGCCGCGGCCGGCCACCCCAACAACGCGCCGCCCCAACGCCCTGCCCCAACCACCTCATGATCCCCTCATCCAGCAGACAAACTCCGCCAGCCCCGCCGCCAGTCCCGTCTTCGGCTCAAAACCCAACTCCGCCCGCGCCAGACTCACGTCCGCAAAGGTGCGCTCAACATCACCCGGTTGAGTGGGCAAGCGATTGATCAGCGCCTTCTTCCCCAAAGCCGCCTCCAATACCCGGATCAGATCAGACAGCGATACCGGGCTCGAGTTCCCCAGGTTGTAGATGTGATATCCCTTCGCCCGCTCCAACGCCGCCACGATACCCGCCACAATGTCCGCAATGAAGGTGTAATCCCTCATCATCGAACCATCCCCAAACACCGGTATCGGCTTGCCCTGCTCGATCAACCGCCCAAACTTGTGGATCGCCAGATCCGGCCGCTGCCGCGGACCATACACAGTGAAGAAACGCAGACACGTCACCGCCATGCCGTGCAGGTGATGATACGTGTGGCAGATCAACTCGCCGGCCTTCTTCGTCGCGGCGTAAGGCGAGATCGGATGATCCACATTGTCCGATTCGCTGAACGGGACCTTCCTGTTGTTGCCGTAAACGCTCGAGCTACTCGCAAAGATGAATCGGCCGACCGCGTGCTTCCGCGCCCCCTCCAGCAACACACCAGTCCCCTGGATGTTCACGTCCTGGTAGAGCAGAGGCTCTTCAATGGACGGCCGCACCCCCGCCCGGGCGGCCAAGTGCACCACCGCGTCCACCCCCCCGCCTAAGGCGGCATCGACCGCCACCCCGTCCCGGATGTCCCCCTCAACCAGCTTGAAACCCTCCCGACCAAGACAGTCGGACACGTTCCGCCACTTCACCGCCGGATCATAGAAGCGGTCAAACGAGTCCAACCCGGTCACCCGCCAGCCACCTTCCAGCAGGGCTTCACACAGATGCGAGCCGATGAAACCGGCCGCACCAGTAACCACAACGTGTCTCATCAACGGTATCCGACTCCCCGCCCTGCCTAGACTCCGTCCCCGTCGGCCACCGTAGCGCCCGACTTGGCCGCACCAGTAACCACAACGTGTCTCATCAACGGTATCCGACTCCCCGCCCTGCCTAGACTCCGTCCCCGTCGGCCACCGTAGCGCCCGACTTATCGGACCAGCCCGATCGAGGGCCAAATCGCCGCAAACACGGCAATGACAATATGATATCGGTCCGCCAGAACCCCGCACAGGAGTTGGGGATCGGTTTTGGGTAGAGTTTTCCGGCTTGTCCGAACGCCCGGCCTTCGCTAGCGCCGACGGGATGCCGACCGGCCTGCAGCCCCAGCGCCGATGGGCGGGTCGATCTTCTCCACATCCTCAGCGCTGATCTCGACATGAACGCTCTGACCCAGCGTGGTCACATTCAGGTGAAGCCGCCACCGGTCAGCCCGACGCGTGACAACCCCCTCCAGACCCCGAAGCGGTCCGGTAATAATCCGAACCCAATCCCCAACCTCCAATCGGCTGGACACACTGAAATCACTCGTGTGCGCCAGCAAGTGATGAACCTGCCGCAGTTCGGCCACAAGCTGCCCTTGGTCCGGAACATTCAGAACCTGAGCAATGCGGTTTGTACGTAACGCCAGGTATCGCTGTTCCTCGTCGGCCAGAAAAAACACATACCCCGGAAACACCGGAACCATGCTCCGGGACACACGCCGCGTCACCGCGCTTCGGGTCACCCGCTCCGTCAGCGGCAAATAGCTGAAAATCTGCATCCGGCCCATTTCCTCGGCCAGGATCTTCTCATTCCGTGAACGAGTGTGCGCCACGTACCAGCGACCTTCGCCTTCCGAAGGCACGACCAGCCGCGACTCCGGCACAATCAAACTGCTTTCCGAACCAAGCCCATCTGCCAACGTCGTCACTCCTGACTCACCACATACGACCGCGGCTGACGTATTTCCGTCAGGCCGATGCTCTCCCGTTGCCCAAACTGGGCCGCCAGTACAGCCGGAATATCACCAGACTCGCCAGCAATCCGCCCAAGTCGCACACAAAGTCTACAACGTCCGGCGTCCGCCCCACAACCGCCTGTGTACACTCGTCAAACGCGGCCCAGACGATCCCGCCCGCCAACACCCACCCGATCACCCATCGGCTGACCGCGCGCCGACTCACCAGAAAGATCAGCCACCACAGAAAACCCCAGACGGCGTACAGGCCGAAGTGCACCAACCGATCGAACCCCGGAAACGGCCAGCCGCTTTCCGGCCTGAAACGGTCCACGTCCGGCCAATGCGTCGCACAGAACATGAGAACCCAGTAGCCAATCAGCGTTCTCCGCAGCGTCCGCAACGAAGGTAAACGCCGCCCGAGCGGCCGCGTCCTCTCAAGCACACGCGAGGCCGCCTCACCTCCGGTCACAACCTTACCTTCGTCCTCAGCCACGCTCATCGACCTTGATCCTCAACTACGCTCATCGGCCGCCCCACTCGCTGGAGCAGACCCACCGCCGTTCGGATCGTCCCATCGAAGCCTGTAGACCTCGATCGGCCCAAAGTCCGGGTCACGAAACGAAGCCACCAGACTCCCCCGTTGCCGGCAGACCTGGTCGACGATGTAGTCGGGCCGCCACGCCGGCATCGACGTCGGAGGCACATCAATCCCCCGACTCGCCTCGAACTTCCAGGCCGTGCGGACCGCGTAGTCAAAACCATGACGCCCCACGTCCTCTACCGTCGCTTGCCAGCGATAGTCGAGCGGGTACGGACCATATCGAAAACGACCCTCCTGTACCAGCCAGAATAGCTGCTCACCGTACACCTTCGCTTCAGGCCCGGTCATCGCCGATATCCTCGCCGCCACGCGATCCAGATCCGCGTTCCGAACACGGCAGATCATCAGCCCGATACCGGCCGCGCTCATGCCGACATACAGGACCACGACCCCCGCCACGAGGCCCAGCCGCCACCGACCGGCCCATCGGTCGCCCGCCCGCCGCCCCGCCAGGAGGCGCTCACCCATCCGCACCGCAAGCGCCGCCATCAGCGGAATAAGACCCGCCAGATACCGCGATGTGTTGTTCACCGTCGTGAACGGCATGGCCACCGCAAACAGCACGATGCATGTCGCCATGGCTTTGTCCCGTCGCGTCGAGCACACCCATCCCGCCAACCAGGCAATCACGATCACCGCCCCCAGCGGAGCGCCCTTGGGCCACTGCAGAAAATGCCTCCACCGCTGCAACTCACCCGTCACGATGACCGACAAACCGGTCGAAACCACCGGTTTCCCGCCGCGCATCTGCTCAAAAAACCGAACCTCAGGATCCTGCGCCGCCCAGAGCACATACCCCACATAGGGCAACAGGGTGACCAGGAAAGCAGGAAGACCCCAAATCACCAGGGCGCGAAACCGCGTCGGCCTCATCCAGCACAACACGCCACCGATCAGAGCCGCCACCAGCACGAGTCCCGTCGGATGAGCCAGGGCGGCCAGGGCGGCCGTCACCCCCGCACCCACCGCCGCAAACCGCGGCCGCCGATCCGCCCTGCCAACCCATACCCACAAGGCCGACCATGCGAGGGCAATCACGAAAATGTCCGGCCGCACCCGCCGGCTCAACTCGAAGAACCATGGATGCATCAGCGTGAATAAGGCCACCCACAACGCCGGCCGCCGCCCCAGCCAGGCACGCATGACTCCGTAGACGGCCGCCACCGCCACCATCCCCATCAACACCGAGGCCACTCGGCTGGCATACAAACCAAATCCAAAAACGCGGTATATCCCCGCCAACAGCAGCGGCTGAATCACCTGGTTCTGCACAAAATGGACGTGCAGCCCCCCCCAGCCTTCAATGATCCCGTGCCGAAGCGAGCCGTCGTAGGCCAGACAGTAGCCCAGCGAGGCTTCCCAGGCGTCATCGTTGTAGACCCGGGGAACCGTCTTGAGGCAGACCAGCCCCAGCGTAAGCTGGACGACAACCAGCAGGGCCACATCCCGCGCCCATGTCCCGGTCGCGACCCGTTCCTCGCCAGTCGGTGGAAAATCCTCGGACATGATCACTTGGCGGCTAAGCCCAGATTCTGCAGCACCTCGCGCGTCGAATGCACCCGGTTCAGCGTGTAAAAGTGGAAGCCCGGCACGCCGTAGGCGATCAACTCCTGGCACATCTTCGTCGCCACCTCGACACCGTATTCCCGTGAGGCCGTGTGATCGTCACCAAACGAGTCCAGCTTCCTGCCGACCTCGGCCGGTACCTTCGCCCCGCACAGACTGCAGAAACGGCGGATCTGCGGACCACTCAGAATGGGCAGAATCCCGGGCACAACTGGCACCTGCACACCCATCTTGTTCTTGAGATACTGATCGAACTCGAAGAAGTCCCGGTTGTCATAAAACAGCTGCGTAATGACCAGCCCCGCCCCGGCTTCGACCTTCTCCGCGCAGCGCCGCCAGTCCTCGCACTTGTCCAGGCACTCCGGGTGCCCTTCCGGATAGCCGGCCACGGCCACATCCAGGCCGCCGCGCCTGCTCAGGTAGGCCACCAGGTCCGCCGCATACCTCAAACCGGCCGGGCTGGGCACGAAGCCTGGGTCGTCCTTGGGCGGATCACCCCGCAGGGCAACCACATTCGTGATGCCCTGTTCGTCAATGTGATCCAGAAAGGTGTCGATCTCCTCGGTCGTGGCCCCTACACACGTCAGATGACTGGCGACTTCCAGGTCCGTTTCCCGCTTGATACGCGTGATCGTCTCAAGCGTCTTGGCCTTGGTCGCTCCACCCGCTCCGTACGTGCAGGTCACAAAGGCCGGCCCCAGCTTGATCAGGGCGGGCAACCCCTGCCCAAACAGCTTCGCCTCCCCGTCGCTGTCCTTCGGCGGAAACAACTCGAACGAAATCGTAATCCCACCTCGCCGGTGGGCGTCGGACATCCTCACCTTCTGACTCCATCTGGTCAAACCCGGGGCTCAACCCACCGGTCAAGCCCCTCCCCATCTATCGGCCATAACGGCAAGGCCAACCAATGATTGGGCCCGAGTTTACGCTGCATGCCACGGCCGAACAAGCGAGGGCCAAGCCGCCCTTGCCCGCACGCCAGGATGTACCCACGGCTCCTGCCATCTCCCTTCCCCGCCCGGGGCTGAACGGAGGTGCGGCCACAGGACAGACACCTCCGCCCCCATCAGGAGTGATCCGACCGCCTCTCCGCCTGGCTGGCCCGGGCCTCTACTTCTTTTGGGCGTTTATGGGAGGTATTACTTTGAAGACGGCGCCTTCCAGTTCCTGAGTCTTTTGCGCGGGCGACGGGCCCGGCAAGGCCGGCGCCGCGGGCAGGGGCGGGGACTTCAGGGCAGGCAAGCCGCCCGGAGGAGCCGGCACCGCGGGCAGAGCGGGAGTCTTCAGAGCCGGCATGCCTGGAGAAACCGACGCCGCAGGCGGGGCCGGCACGCCAGTCAAGGACTGACCGACCGGGGTCGCAGGCAGAGCGTTGGGAATAGGCACGCTCAGGGCAGACGCAGCCTTGCCGGGAGCGGTCGGGGGAGCCAGCTCCGCCGCCGGCATGGTCGCCGCCACCGCCAGCGGAGCTCCCACCGCCTGTTCCAGGTCACCGATCGCCGTGGTCGCGTTGCCCCGGGCCTGCAGATGCTGATGACGAACATCGAACAGAGTCCGCTGGGCATCCAGCAACGTCACCGCCGGGGTCTTCCCAGCCTGGTAATCCGCTTCCGCACCCCTGAGATTCAGCTCCGCCTGCGGAAGCAGCTTGTCCCGGTAGAACGCCAGGTTTCGCGAGGCCAACTCGGCCCGGTCGTGCTGCATCGCGATGTCATGGCCCACGTTGGTCTCGAGCAGCTCACGCTGCTTGACCGCCTGCTCATGGAGCAGCTTGGCCTTCGAAACCTGAGCTAGGTTCTGATCAAAGATCGGCAGCGTGACCGCCAGCAGTGGACCCAGGGCCGCCTCCTCCTCGGGTTCGGCAGTCGCGGTCAGACCACCCAGCGGCAACGCGGCACCCGCACCCCCGGTTATGCTGCTGAGCACCCGCGAACGCACATTCGTCCTCACCGTATCCCGAATCGTCGCCAACCGACTCTTGCTGGTCTCCTCGATCTGCGGTTCGCGCTCCATGTCCATGCCCAGATTGAACGCCGGAATCACCTTGGCATACTCGGCTTTGATCTGGGCCTGAGTCGCCGCCTCGGCCTTCGAGGCCGCCTGAAGATCCACGCGCTTCACACGGGCCACTGCAATGGCTTTGTCGGTAGGAAGCGGAACCGAACCCGCATCACGCAACCGATCCGTCAGCCGGACGTGATCCGGCAACGTCGCCAGACTGAGCAACTTGGCCAACTGGTGGCGCCTCACCGCCACCTCGGACGTCGCTTCCTGCGCGGCCAGCTCCGCCTGCATCGCGTCGCCACGCACCATGTCCACATCCAAGGGCGACGCAGCCGGGCTTCGCCGCCCGCGGACCACGGCCACCGAGGCGTTCGCCTGCTGGGCATTCCGGCTCGCCAGGTCGGCTCTGTCCTCCGCCGTCACCGCATCCTGATAGGCCCGCCGGACGTTGCCGGCCACGCTGCTGCCCACCCCGGCCACACGCAAAACGGCTTGCTCGACCAGACCCTCCGCCACCTTCTTGCGGATCGGAATCTGCCAGATGTCAGCGATGTTCTGCGAGAAAGCACCCAGAATGTCCGTCGAACCACCACCACTTGGAAAACGCAACGCCGTGCTGATGGTCGGGTTCGCCAGCAGACCCGATTGCACCCAATCGGCCCGCGCCACCCCAATGTCGTAGAACGCCGCCTGCAGCTCCCGGTTGTTGAGCAACGCAATGCGAACCGCTTCCTCCTGCCCCAGCCCCTCCGCCAGGAAGGCCTGTATCTCTTCCTCGGTCAGCCCGGGCTCCGCTGGCGAGTAGACCCCGTCCTGCCCGGCGCTGGCCTTGATCAGATCGCCAGCCCGGGCGTAGTCAGGTTTCGGGTCCACCTGTGAACAGCCGAAACAGCACAGCACCATCGCGACACTGCAGGCCGCTCCGAGATACTTCGCCGCGGGCACGAAGACTCCACAACCACCTTCCTGAACACCATGCTTCATGGAAGCCACTCCTCGTTCTCGCCTCGACAGAAAACGCCGCGCTACCGCACGCACGCCACGGCCACCCGATGAGGACCCGGCAGCACGCCACCCTCGCCTCATCCGCAAAACCAAACGCCAACCACCGGCCTTCGGCCAGCCCTCGCGGGTCGTCGCCGGGCCTCTGTGAGCAACCCCCACCTGCCCCGCCGATTCTCCTGGATCCGGGTACATCGAAGGAAAGCAGGATCCCTAACCTATCACAGCCTGCCTGCCGGTCAAGAGGTCGCAAGTTCAAATCTTGTCGCCCCGATTACACAACTAACGGCACAACAAACACTTACGCACCGTCAGAGGAACTCGCCGTCGTTGGTGCGATGGGTGTGGTTGCGGAGCAGGGCATTGAGCCGCTCGACGGTGTGCTCCGTGGCCATGGCGATGGCCAAGACCAGCCCCCAGAAGTGCGGCCAAGCCCGTTTGCCCAGAGATTGACGATGCGGCCGGAAAAAGGATTGACAAATACCAGGGATGCGGTCGATAGTGAACATAGCGGTGTTCTCCGGTGCGTTGCTGCATACAACAGTCATCGGCAAGTAACACCGCTTTTTGTTTGCGCCAAGCCGCATCAGCCACCGAATCGGTCCGTTTGAGTATCTAAATACGAAACGGCTGGCGCCGTTCATGGAGTCGGCGGGCATCTAGTTACTCAGACTGAGCGCTTTTCGTCATGGTGATGGCAGGCGCAATCGAAAAGGCCCTTCTTGAGCCGATGAATGTGGTGCATTGCGTCACATGCATCGCTCACAAGGACCTTGCCATGATCATCGGCCATTGCCCACGTTTTGTCCAACGATTCTTGAACGCCGGGCCATCCGGCCTGTCGAAACCTCAACAGACGCACCTGTGGCGCATCGTCCTGGCCATGGCGGTCGGTTGCAGCCGAGCCAAGTTGAGCCATCTGGCCGCGATGATCCTCGGTGGCCGCCACCGAACGCGGCTTGGCGGCTTCTTCCGGGACGCCGATTGGGACGCTCCGCAACTCCTTCGCCAACAAAGCGTGGCGATCCTGGGTTGGATGCGTCCCTGTCGCGGCGAGACGATCGAACTGCTCATCGACGACACCCGGGTCGCCAAGCGCGGCCGGCAGATGGCGGCTCACTACCCATCTCAACGGCAGGGTGGCCCTTTCTTGTTCAGTGAAGGGGCATCATGAACACCCCGAAAAATGGCAAAAGTCGAGCTAAGAAACGAGGCCGAAAAGTTGCCCCGACATGCATGGGAGGACCCATTTCAGCCCTCTGGACCGGAAAGACGCTGGAAATGAGATAGGCGGGGGGGGGGCAGGTATAATAGCAGAACACCGCCAGGCGGTGCAGCCGGGCGAAGGTCAAATGGGGAATGTCGGCCAATACGCTCAAGAGACAAGCGGATTCCACGCCGCAACACAGGAGAGCTTCAGGATGAGAAAGAGACGTGGTTGGCTTCTAGCAGCGATACTGTTTGCGGTTGGTACCGCTCGGGCCGAATCCGGCAAGATCAAGGACACCGAGTCCGCCTCGCACGGTGGAGATGCGGCGGTCTACGAGATCGTCGATACGTACCAGTATCCGGGCTTCAGGATCGTCCAGTTCAATCTGCCGGTGCTGTCGCACTACTCCTACATTCTGGTCAGCGGCAAGGACGCCCTGATCGTGGACCCTGGGCGGGATGCTCAGGTTTACCTGGACTATGCGCGTAAGGAAGGTCTCGCCGTCAAGGGTGTGTTTCTCACGCACACGCACGCGGACTTCGTCGCCGGCCATATCGAGGTGGCGAAGGCGACAGGCTGCCCGATCTACAAGAGCGGGGTCGGCGGCGCCGACTTCAAATACGAAGCCCTGAAGGAAGGCGACACGCTGGCGATCGGAGAGGCCACACTCAAGACGGTGGAGACCCCGGGGCATACGCCCGAATCGCTGAGCGGCTTCGTCTACAGCAAGCAGAAACCCGACCGGCCGGAGGCGATCTTCACAGGTGACTGCCTCTTCGTAGGCAGCATCGGCCGGCCGGACCTGCTCGAAGGAAAGATGACGGCGGCCAGCCTCGCTTCGATGTCGTTCGATACCTGGAACAACAAGCTCTCCAAGACGGGCGATGAGGCCATGGTCTTTCCCGCTCACGGCGCGGGCTCGCTCTGCGGCGCGCACCTGAGCGACAAGCCGTTCTCCACCATCGGCGCGGAGAAGGCATCCAACCCGTACCTTCAGCATCGCGGTCGCAGCGAATTCATCGCCGCCGTGCTCGACGGCTTGCCGGAGGCCCCGCAGTACTTCAAGCACAATGCCGCGATGAACCGCAAGGGACCAGAGCCGGTAGACTGGAACGCTCTCTCGCCAACGGAAGTCCCGGCATCGGCTGACCTGACCGATCCGGCGAAGGCCTACGTGGTAGACGTTCGCGAAGCCACCGACTACGCCGAGGGGCATATCCCGAACTCCGTCAATATCGGTGTCCGCGGCCGCCTGGAGACGTGGGTCGGGATCATGGTTCCCTGGGGCGCTCCGCTGGTATTGTGCGGATCGCCCGGCGAGTTGACCGAGTCGATACGTCGCCTGCATCGCGTGGGATACCAGGGTAAGGTGATCACGCTCGAAAGCTGGAAGAAAGCGAGCCTGCCGGTAGCCAAAAACGCGATGATCAAGCCGGCCGAGCTGCATGCAATGATCCAGAGGGGCGAAGGCCCCGTGGTCGTCGATGTTCGCTTGCCAAACGAATGGATGGGGCTGCGGATCGGCACAGTGGTGAACCTGCCTCTTCCCCACTTGTCGGAGTTGTCCGCCAAGCTGGATCCCGCACAGCCCGTGCTGGCGGTGTGCAACTCCGCGTATCGTTCCAGCATGGCCGTCGGTATCTTCGAGCGAAGGGGCTTCAAGAAGGCGATGTCGCTGGAGGGCGGGGCGGAGGCGTGGATGGCCGCCGGTCTGCCCGTGTTTGGGGCCGAGCGCAAGGCTGGTTCCCAGGTGACGGCGGCGGCTCCGACGCGATCGATCCGCCTCGCTGACCGCGTCTCAGCGGATGAGTTGATGCGGCTGATCCGGGACTTGCCTGGTACGTTCGACCTCGTCGACATCCGACCGGCTGAGCACTACGCCGACTACAACATCCCCGGATCCCGGAACGTCGATGTGGCTGACGTGCTGGCAAACCCGGCATATCTCACCGGAGCAGGTCCGCTGATTATCGTAGACCGGGACGGCTCGCTGGCCATGCAAGTGGCGGGCATCCTTTCGCAGAAGACCGAACGAAACATTCGCGCCCTCTACGGCGGCGTTGAGGCATATTGGAGGGGCACCGAGCTGAAACCTGCCGTTCGGGAGGTCCCGTTGCCGCCAACGGTCGGGCCAGCGCCATCGGTTCCTGCTGCTCCGCCCGCAGCCCCCGGGGCACCGATTCAACCGCCGCCGCCACAGGCGCCCAGGAAAAAGAGCGCGGGGTGTTGAGCCATGAAAACAACCGACGAAACCATCGAGCGGAACTCGCGGCCTTACCTGAACCCCTACCTCGCCGGCGTGATGCTGGGCCTGACGCTGCTCGGATCCTTCCTGATCCTCGGGGCGGGGCTGGGGGCGTCGGCGGGAATCGCCCGCGTCGGCGCGTTCGCGGAGAGTTGCGTCGCGGCGAGCCACGTCCTTTCGAGCGAGTACTTCGGGAGCTGGGGCTCCACGCCGTTACGCTACTACCTCGTCTTCATGCTGCTGGGCACGTTCCTGGGCGGCCTGTTCTCGGCCCTGCTGGGCAACCGCGTGCGCTTCGCGCTCGAACGAGGCAAGGCGAGCCCGGCGCGTCTGCGGGCAGTCCTGGCGCTGGTCGGTGGCATCATCGTTGGCTTCTCGAGTCGGCTGGCACAGGGCTGCACGTCGGGCCAGGCGCTCTCCGGAGGCGCGATGCTGCTATCCGGGAGCCTGGTCTTCATGGGTTGTGTCTTCGCCGGCGGCTACGCCACGGCCTGGTTTGTCAGGAGGCAGTGGCATGATTGAGACGTTCTACGGTCTCGACACGTTGGACACGCCGAAGGCGTTTCTCGTAGCGCTCCTGATCGGGTGTGCGTTCGGCTTCTCGCTGGAGCAGGCCGGCTTCGGCAGTTCGCGCAAATTGGCCGGCATCTTTTACTTTCGCGACATGACTGTGCTGAAGGTCATGTTCACCGCGATGGTGACGGCCATGCTGGGCCTGCAGTATTGCCTGGCGATGGGCTGGGTCGCGCAGGACCAAGTCTATTTCATGCCGTCGATCTACGGCGCGCAGGTTGTCGGCGGGCTGTTGTTCGGTGTCGGTTTTGTGATGAGCAGTTGGTGCCCGGGCACGGCGGCCGTCGGCCTCGCATCGGGGAAGACCGATGCCCTGATCTTCCTCGGCGGAGCGTCCATCGGAAGTATCCTCTTCAACGAGTTGTATGGCGTCGTGCAGCCGTTATACCAGTGGGGTGACCGAGGTGTGCAGTTTGCTTGGCAGAACCTGGGCATAGCATCGGCCACGTTCGGATTCGCCCTCGCGCTGGTGGCCGTAGTCGCGTTCTGGGGCTCGGAGTATATCGAAAGGAAGGTCAGTGGTACAGGGCGATACCTGTGCAGCCCATTCCTCAAGGCGTTCAGCACGGCCGTGCTCGTTCTGGCGGCGGGGCTGTTCATTCTCGCGCCCGGCGCACCAGCGCCCGTAGCCCAGGCGGCTGCGTCGGCGGCCGACATGGGCGCGAACGTGCTCGAGGACATACAGTCCGGCGCGGATCACGTGGATCCCGAGCCGTTGGCTGGCTGGCTGCTCGCCGGCAGGCCCGACCTGCTCCTCATTGACGTCCGCACGCCGGAAGAGTATCGCTCGTTCCACATCCGCGGGGCGGTCAACGTCGCACTGTCTGAACTGCCTGCCTATCTGTCGTCCCACAGGAATCGGGGCGTCATCGTGCTTTGCTCCAACGGCATGACGCATCCGGCCCAAGCCGCAACCACTCTCGCCCACGCCGGCTACTCGAACGTCCGTATCCTCACGGACGGGCTCGACGGCTTCGTCAATCGTTGCCTCAAGCCGGCTTCGCTACGAACCGAACTGGTCACGCCCGAGCTCGCCGACAAGATCAAAGCGTGGCGTGGTTACTTCCTGGCATCCCCGGCCGGCAGCACCTCGGCGATTGCCTCAACGGGGACAATCGCGTCGCGGGCAGCCGAACCCCGGCTGCCGGGGCTGGTGGAAACAACTTGGCTGGCTGACAACCTCGGTCGGCCGGATTTGCGGATCATCGACGTCCGCACCCAGCCGCAATATAACACCAGCCACATACCCGGCTCTGTGTTCCTGGGGTACGACAGCCTGCGCGGCGTGGTGAATGGCACATCGTCGATGTTGCTTCCCGCGGACATGCTGGCGCGGCACATGGAACTCATGGGCATTCGCCCGAGCGATACCGTGGTCATCGTCGGCGACGAGAAGATGCAGGACGCCACACTGCCGGCCGTGGCCCTGGCCCGGCTGGGGCACGCCCGTTACGCGGTGCTCAACGGCGGATTCAGCAAGTGGGCGGCAGAGAAACGGCCGACAGACAACCGTCTGCCCGCGATTCATGCGAGCGAGTACCCGGTCCCGCGCCCGGACCGGTTTACGGTCGATGCACAAGCCGTGTTGAACCACGTAGGCCGTGGCGACGCCTTGCTTCTCGACGTGCGCCCGACGGAGTACTATACCGGAAAGAAGGTGGAAGAGGCTCGCGGTGGTCGCATCCCGGGGGCGAAGAACAGGCCGTCTTCCGAGGACGTTGCGAAGGCCGGAAACGCGACGGTGCTGAAGCCAATAGAAGAGCTGGCACAAGCATACGCGCAACTCATTCCGTCGCTCGACACCCCCGTGATCGTCTACTGCCGCACGGGCCACCAAGCCAGCCAGACGTTCTTTGTGCTGAAGCACGTGCTCGGCTACCGCGACGTGCGGTGGTACGACGGCAGTTGGAGTGAGTGGGCAGCACGACCGGAGCTTCCGGTGGAATGACGATCAGAGCCCGGGGATTGGCCTGCGCACAGTTTCGGCAGCGGAACGGAATCGGCCGTGGGCCGGCGAAGGGCGTCCGGGGGCCACCGACGCGACGCTGTCTACCAACGGTCCGTCGCCGATCGGTGGCCAGATCGGCAACGATCGCGGGCGTCACAACAGCAGGAGGCTCATGGCCATGACCATCATGCCGGCGATGACTCCGTAGATCACCTGATGAGGTTTGCCGTATTCACGGGCCGTGGCCTTCCGAATCATCGAGGAGTTCGAGGAGGTGCTGAGCTACCACCGCATCACGGTGCCCTCGGATGACCCGCAGCGAGCAACGACTCAGTTGGCGATCTGCATGCCGGAGTGGGATCGACTGAGGGACGGGATTGTCAGGCTGCTGCAACCCGACAAAGCCCGGCGGAGGTGATCTGCATGACCAACGCCTATCATCTCGAAATCGTCCGGGTCAAACTGCGGGAACCACAATCGGCGGTGAACTCATCGGCCGAAACCGCATCACGATATGCCTATCTTGAGAAGTACGACCGAGAGCGCCTTATCCGGTTGGATATTGACAGCCAGAATCGAGTGATTGGCGAGGAAGTCGTCTCCATCGGAACCGTGAATTCGGCGCTCATCCACCCCCGCGAGGTTTTCAAAGGCGCAATTCTGAGCGGCGCCGTGCGGATCATCGTACTGCACAATCACCCCGGCGGCGGCCCGCTTCCGAGTGCCGAAGACGAGGAGGTCAATGGCAAGTTGAAGCAGGCCGGCGAGATCCTGGGCATCCCGGTCATCGACTTCGTGATCATCGGCGAGGATGGCCGGTACTGGAGTTCGGGGAGCGGGGCATGTCCAGGTCGCTGGACGATGTGGTGAATGACCGGTGGTTGGCTGATGAAGCTGTTCGACAGATCTCAACCGCGATGGACCAGCAGGTCATGGGCGATTCGATTGACTCCTGCCCGAACCACCCGTACGACGAGCCTCCACAGGAGCAGGAGGCTGGCTTGGAGCACTTGGTGGCCTCCGCGTGGAACGAACAGGCGGCAGCGATGAGCCAGCCTCCGGTACAACAGATGGAAGACGAGTGGATGCAGCAGATGCGAGATCCGTTCGGCATGATGGGACCGACGATGTGACAAAGAACAACCGGGGTGAGTGCTCGTCGGATTGAAGGACGATGTGCCGGCTGGAATCGATCGGCTTTGGGGGATATCCTAATCGTGTGACTGATCCAAGTGGCCCGGAAGGCTATTGCGAATCTGAGCGAACTGAGATCACTGGTCACAGGCGGCGAATCAGAACGCCTGGAGTTCAGGCGGTCGACCGGACAACGCACCGAGGCGGTCAAGACCGTCTGCGCCATGTTGAACGGTTTGGGCGGCATCTGCTTGTTCGGCGTGGACGACCGCGGGGAAGTCGTGGGCCAGGAAGTCTCTGGCCGAACACTCCAGGATGTGGCACATGAACTCGGTCGATTGGAGCCTCCGGCGTTCCCCGATATTCAGACCGTAACCCTGGAAAACGGCTTGTCGGTCATAGCGATCATCGTGGCCGGAGGTGGCGGCCCCTTCTCGTTCGACGGACGTCCTTATCTCCGGCATGGGGCCACCACGGTCGTGATGCCGCGTGACGAATACGAACGGCGTCTTATCGAGCGATTACGCAGGGCGCGCCGCTGGGAAAACGAGCCGGTCGTCGAGGGCGTGACAGTGGCCGACCTTGATGAGGCGGAAATCCAGCTCACCGTTGACAACGCGCTCCGTGCGGGGCGATTGGAACCGCCTCGAAGCCGGGAGTTGGAGACCGTGCTTCGCGGGCTCGGACTGATCGTGGATGGCCGACTGCTGAACGCTGCCGTCGTCCTCTACGGGAAAGGCTCCCGGCTTGAGGCCGCCTATCCGCAGTGTACCATCCGCTTGGCTCGGTTTCGTGGCCGAGATCGACTCGCCGATTTCTCCGACAACCGTCAGTACTGGGGCCATGCTTTTGAACTGCTACGGCGGGCCGAGACTTTCCTTCGCGACCACGTGCCCATCGCGGGGCGAGTCGTTCCGGGACAGCTGGTTCGTGAAGACTACCCCGCCTATCCGCCTCGCGCTATTCGTGAGGCCTTGGCCAACGCCTTCTGCCACCGGGACTACGCCATCCCCGGCGGCGCCGTCGCAGTGGCGATGTACGACGGCCGCCTTGAGATCGCCAATCCTGGGGCACTTCATTTCGGTCTCACGATTGAGGGACTTCTGAAGCCGCACGAATCCAAGCCGTGGAATCCAATCATCGCCGGCGTGTTCTATCGGACCGGTCTCATTGAGCGATGGGGGACCGGCACCCTGAACATCTTGGATTGGTGCCGTGAGAACGGCAATCCCACACCGGCCTGGAGCCAGGAGGCGGGTTCCGTTCTGGTCAAGTTCCACCCGATTCCTGTCCCGAAGACACAAGGGGCGGAGTCAAGGGCGGAGTCAGGGGCGGAGTCAAGGGCGGAGTCGCTCCCTCAGAAGGTGCTGGGCCTGCTTGCTGACGGTCCCCTTTCCACATCACAAATCGCCGCCCATCTGGGTCAGCAGGGAAAGGTCACGGGCGCTCTGAATCGGACCCTACGACGCCTTCTCTCGGACGGGCTGATCGATCGAACGATTCCACAACAACCCAAGAGCCGGCTGCAACGCTATCTCCTGACCGACAAGGGCCGGGATCAGTTGAGATCGGCAGTACCCAATTCGGACACGACCGGCTCCAGAAGCAACTGAACCTGCGGACACCCTGTGGCGGGTAACCCGACCGATTTCAGCGTTCAGATGCCGCTCCCAGATTCGCAGGTCGTTGGCGGCGCGCAAGTTGCACTGAATCAAACGTGTGCGAGAGGACGGGACTTGCGCGAAGGTCAGGTTCGCGCTATCCGGGATGGCGGAAAGGATGGTGGTCTCCGCCGGGAACCGCAGTCTCAGCAGGCCATCCCGAACCAGCGGCGCGAGAAAACGACGCCCGAGGGAGTGTGGATTCCGCCCCAACAATGTCGCCATCTGCCTCAAGGTCAGAAAACGACCCTGACACAAGCTAAACACGATCTGTCGAGTCGTTTCAGGCGGCAGGTGACGGTTCTCTCTGGCTGCGGTTGCGATGGCGAGCAAGGCAGGATCGGCCTCGGGAGCCACCGAGCCGTCCCAATGTACGGAGTCCCCCCTGATATGTACGGAGTCCTCTCCGATATGTACGGAGTCGCCTTCCGCAATGTACGGGGTTGCCGGCCGGTGTGTCGGGTCGCCGATGAGCTGTGACGAGCCCTCCACGACGCGAGAGGAGCCCTTGAGGACCTCGGTCACTGTAGCGGGTAGCCGGTAGAATGCACCCCTTTTCTGCCCGACCTGCTCCAGGAAGCCCCTGGCAGTCAGGCTTTGCAGTACCCTGGTCAGATCGCTTGGGTGCTCTTCCGAAACCTCCCGCAACTGAGCGTTGGAGACCCGCCCGTCAATCTCGGCGGTGATCAGTGCCTGAGTCTCCAGTGCGGTCAACCTACCCCATCGATCACCGAAGACCTTCCCCAGCCGCCGGATGGAGTCGTCCGGGAGGATGCTGACCATCGGCAACACGAGTTTGACCCGGTCAGAGCGGTATGTTTCGGCGATGCTGGGCCGTCTCCATTGCTGCGATGCCCAGCCCTGACGAATCTTGTCGTAACCTGAGCCGGCCTTCTCGCCATAGCCCAAGAGCGAGAACATCGTCTGCAGCGTCCTGTTCCGGCATTCGCTGACACCTCCCCTCAGGATCTGCTCCACGTCGAGCAGCAGTGTGCCGGGGTTGGAGAACACGAACCGGTCCCGGTACTTCTCGACAATCACGCCGCCCTGGCCGAGATAGTCACCATGGATGAGCGCGTTGACCAAGGCCTCCCGAACCGCCTGGTGTACGATCGTGTCATCCTTGCGGACCAAGTCGGCGGTCAACTCAAAAGGCACCTTCAGATCAGCGGTCAGGCGCAAGACGACTCGCTGGTAGAACTGGAAGATGTTGCAAACCCATTTGCCATCCGAGGCGAGCCGGTCCGTCCAGCGCCGATCCGGATCGTCCGACAGTCGCTCGCGGTAGTCCAGGCTAAAGCCGGGTATTGCCTCAGGATCACGAATCGCCTCCTCCTTCCCGAACATGAGTAGACCGGCAAGGGTCAGCCCCGACACCCTGGTCCGCCGATCCGTTCACCAGGCGCCAGTCTTCTCAAGGAACTCCTGCTGCCCGAGGGTCAGCCAGGGGTGTGTTGGCTCACGAGCCGAGAAGCGATTGCGGTACTGCTCGAGACTGGCCGGGTCCAGATCGTCGGGATCGAAGCGATCCAGCACCCGACAGTCGGCGGATTCGTCTGCGCGATCGGCTAGTTGCCGGCCCACCTCGTATTCGGTGCAATGGTAATCCCCCTCGAAGTTCCGGCGGTAGTGCCGGTGAGAGGGTTCTGGCCCACGTACACCGGCCGCTGGTGGCGGCTTGCCCGGGGAACGTGGACGACAAGGACCGACTTGCTCCCCACCTGCCGGACTTGGGCCTGCTCATCGGTCAGGAGATTGATGCTGACCTTGCCTCGATTGTTGATCGTATCCCAGAACGCCTTCCGGATCTTGGCGGGATCGGACAAGCCAGTGATCACAAAACGGTCGCCGTGTTGTTCCACGCCGAGAACGATGACGCCGCCGTCAGTGTTGGCCATGGCGCTGTACGTTTCCCATAGGCTGGCTGGCAAACCGCCTCTGGCGGACTTGAACTCCCAGTCGCGGTCTTCACCGATGACCAGAGCCTTGAGAAGTGATTGCTCGTTCACGTGAGTCGTCCTCTGAGTATCCTGATGCTCTCCTATATACGCGGATTCCAGCTCGGCGCCCACATGCCCTCAGCCGATCCCCACCTCGGCAGCGATTGCCACCACTTGCCTCGCCGCTTCATTTCTGGAGATGCGCCTGGTCTCCTGCAGGAACTGAATCGCTCTCTCCCACTTGTTCGCCCTCACCAACCCATACAACCGCATTTCCCATCGTGAATCGACTCCGGGGGCGGCGGCGGGCAACCACTCGATATGGACTCTGCCATTTGGCATGCCGCAAGCCAGAATCCGTCGCCGGTCCTCCGGGTGGTGCTGTTGCTTGAACCGAACGAGTTCGTCAATCATGGCGTCCACGTCGTTCGACTTCAACTCGTTCCACACTTCGGGGTTCTCGGCTTCGATGATCTCCCAAGCCGAGCGGTAGCCTTCTCGGCGATGGCCGAGGCCCACGGTTTCGTCCCACGCGATGCTGGCGAACATCAGGGTGATATGGGCAGCCTCCGAGCTTCGAACGCCGTCAGCATTCCGAAGCAGGCGCTCAGACATTTCCTTCAGGATTGCAGACATCTTGCGGGGTAGGTGGGGCATGGTTCTGTCTTCTTCATCTCCATCGTCGCGTTCTTTGCATCGTCGTTACGGGCTAGAACGTCCCTCACTACTCCGGCGCCGCGTTGTCATCCTCGCTGGAGACCGCGAGGATCGCAAGGCCGTCGGGGCGGAGTGGTTGATTGCCGACACCACATTGACGCGCCAGTCCATCCGGTGGAGACGCCAGAGCCCCCAACCGAACTCGTGATCGGGGACCATCGTCAGACTGTCCGACGATTCGGTAGCGGAGGATTCACCTCGCGCTGACAGATGTTCTTGCCGTCTGCCCGCAAGTGGTGACTGAAGCGACCGTCCGGTCAGGACAGGATCTCGACGCACACGTCGCTGGCCGCCAGGGCCTTGCGCGCGGCCGCGAACTCGGGTATGCTGGAAAAGTGTAGGATAGGTGTGGTCGATGATCTCCTTCGGCTCGGGCGAGCCCGCCCGTCATGCGATCTTGGGTTACACTTTTGACTACACTTATGCGGCTGGATTTGCGGGTATTCGGCGGGTTCTATTGTGGTGCACACGTGCCGCAACTCTCGAAAACGCAGCGTTTTACAGGAGTGTCACGTTTTGCCAGCGGTGACTGCCGGTCAAGAGTTCAAACCCGGCGCGCTGCGAAACGCAGGATGCTCACGCAACCAGCCGCGATCACAGCGGCGAAATCCCACCTCCCGGACTGGCCCATCCCGGTCGCGAGGCCACAGCCGAACAGCGCTCCCGGCCGCAGGAGCTGAGCCGATCGACCGTAATCCCCACCGCCCCGGCGAAAAAAAGGGTGAACCACGTCGACCAGGACGAACAAGTCCCAAACGGCAATGCCTGCGACCATCACCCGCCCCTCGGACAACGCCGGGCAACGGCAACACAGCAACGCCGAAGGCAAATACCTCGACAACATCCTGGCCGTCAGACCCCAGGACATCGCCGACGCTACCTGTGACATTCGGGTATCGAGCCCCGCCGGAACCCTCACTGCCCTCGCCGACTTCAAAGCCTGCCAGCCGGCAAGTGCTGGAGGACGCCATGTCACGTCCGCCAGGGCCGGGATGCAAACCACTCGCCGAGAGATTCCACACCATGTCTTCCACCTGACTGGCCACGCCTTCGACCACGGCTCGCCCTGGAGCACCCCCGGTCCCATGGCCCCTACTTGGCCCCTCCGGAGACCGCGAGAGGCAAAACAAGAACCCGGCATCCAGTCAATGACCGGACATCAAGGGAAATCAGGGGAATGGCTCTGCGCACAGACGATCCGGCCGAGAACACACCATAGGTCCGATAACATGCGACCAAGCCAGAAACATGCCGACACACCTCCAGAATCCAACGAATTATCTTGACGTTGGTCATACGCATGATATGATATAGCATGATACATCATGGAACCAACCCTCGCAGATCGCGCGTACCAGGGCCTCAGGCAGAAGCTCGTCCGTGGCGAGCTTCAGGCCGGCCAGCGTCTCGTCAACCGAGTCATCGCAAAGGAGTTGCACGTCAGCCAGACGCCGCTTCGAGAGGCGATTAACCGTCTGGTGAGTGAAGGGGTCTTCGAGTTTGTGCCGGGCGCCGGCGCCTACGTGCACAAGATCGATTTCCAGGAGCTGCTTCAACTCTACGACCTGCGCGAGCACCTCGAGCCCTTCGCGGCTCGCCGGGCGGCACGGCACATCACCGACGCGGAACTCCTCGAGATGGAGACCATTTGCGCGGACTGGCGGCGCATCGCCCGGCAGATCCGCGACGAGGGACGCGCCAGCGCCACCCCCGACGAGATGCTGCGATGGAACGACAACGAGGAGCGATTCCACGCCCTGCTCCTGCTGGCATCGCGCAATCGGTGGCTGACGGCCATCGTCGGAAACCTCCGCCTGCTCGCCATGGCCTTCGCGGTGCAGCGCCAAAACCCGCAGATGCTCAGCCTGCGGGCCGCGGCAATAACCTGGCGCGAACACGTACGCATCGTGCGTACCCTGCGTACAGGTGACGAAGAGCGAGCGGAGCAGATGATGCGCCGACACGTGGCCTTCGGGCGAAGCTACGTGCTGGAGTCCCTGCAAGGGTAGACGCCCTGATCGAAACGATGGGCGGCGCGAACGTCGCGCCAACTCACCTGTCGCGTCTTGGCCAAGGAGTCGGGAGAAACTGTCATGATCATGAGCATGCGTTTGGCGGCCGTGACCCTCGTAGGCTGCCTGCTGGCCGTCGGAGCGTTCGCTCCCGCAGACGCCGCAACCATCACCAATCCATGGTCCGGCACGGCCGGAGACCGGGCCAACTACTCCGCGTTCGCGTTCCGCGTGACAGCGGGCAATTACCCGAACAGCGTCGATCCGCTCGGGGCGCTGAACGAGGTTCAGGTGGTCGGGCTCGATTCACTGACCTTCACGCGTCCTGCGAACGATACGACCCAAACCCCCATCCTGGGGATTGCCAACGGGCAACTGAGTAGCGTGACCGCACCGGTCTTCGTGGACGTCTACACAAGCCGCGATGGAATCCTGGCCTACTCCGGCTACCTCGGATCCTCCACCAATTCGGTCATCTTCAACGACGGGATCGACCCGATCTCGCCAGGCGAGTCGTTTACCTTCTACTTCTCAGGCCTTCTCATCGATAAGGACACGACGTACTGGCTGGTCTTCTCCGAAGACGCGATGGAGGGCGAGGTGTCCAGTTTCCGCACCCGGGTCAACACGTCCGGCAGCGACGGCGCGACCGGACCGGGAAGAGGATATCTGGTTGGGAATACGGCCCAAGTGGAATACCCGGGAGCCGTGCAGGACTGGGGCGTCGAATTCATCGCCGTCGTGAACGCCAACCCGGGCGACTCGGCCACCGTCACCATCACGGCCGGCACACCCGCAGGTGAACCGGCAACCCCAGGCTCCTTCACGGTGACCCGCACCGGCGGCCCCCCCGGAGATCTGGAGGTGTCTTACCTCCTCAGCGGCACCGCCACCGCGGGTGTCGATTATCTGACCCCCTCCGGTTCCGTCACCATCCCCGCCAACCAGACCCAGGCAAGCTTCACCATCACTCCGATCGACGACCCCGAGATCGAGGACACGGAGACAATCACCGCGACTCTGACGCCGAGATCATACCTCGTCGGCACGCCCGACACCGCCACCATCCAACTGACCAGCGACGACACGCCCGCCACCGTGACCGTCCAGGCGTCGGATGCGGCGGCCGGCGAGGTGGCAGGTAACCCCGGGTCTTTCGTCGTGACCCGCACCGGCCCAACCCTGTTTTCGCTGACCATCACCTACGCCATGTCCGGCGACGCCACCAACGCGGCCGACTATGCCTATCTCAACGGAACCTTGGCGATTCCCGCCGGCGAAGCCAGTGTGACCATCCCGGTGACCCCCTTTGAGGACGGCACCACCGAGGGAACAGAAACCGTTATCCTGACCCTCAATCCCAGCAACGCCCCGATCGCCCAGTACGCCGTCGGACCACAGGGCTCGGCCACCGTCACCATTGCCGACGACGGTTCCTGGAATCACTGGACAGAATCACTCCCCCTGGTCTTCGGGGGCTATACCGGGAGCGAAGCC
This sequence comes from Planctomycetota bacterium, assembly GCA_022711465.1. Lineage (GTDB taxonomy): Bacteria > Planctomycetota > Phycisphaerae > UBA1845 > PWPN01 > JAGNEZ01. The sequence continues at coordinate 570,863 of JAKLEZ010000001.1, forward strand.
CTGACCGACTTCCCCGTCCTCGTGGTGCTGACGCCCGATCGCGCGGGCAACTACGCGGGCTTCTCGGCCAACGGTACGGACATCCGCTTCAGGTTCGGGGATCTGAGCCTCCCCTACGAGATCGAGAGCTGGGACCCGGCCGGGGCATCGTTCATCTGGGTGCGGGTACCGCTCATCACCAGCGGCTCCGATTCGATGACCTTGGTCTGGAACAACCCGACGGCCATCGCCGCGCAAAGCCTCAACCTGCTGTGGTCCGGCGACTACATCGGTGTCTGGCACCTGAATGGGCCCGGCAACGACGGCCGCTATCGGGATTCGACCCTGCGCGGCAACGACGCCAGCCCGATGAGCGCGTTGGCCACCCCCGACTTGCCCGATCCCGTACCCGCCCGGATCGGGAACGGGGTGAGCTTCGCGGCCAGCCAGCAGAACTACCTGGACACGGGCAATAGAGAGAACCTCGGCGACGGCATCAGCAGCTCGGGCTTTACCGTGGCCGCCTGGACCCGCAGCCCGGCCGCACCCATTTCCCTTCAGGCCAGCGGCGTCGTGCATCGCGAAAGCAACTACCAGATCAACTGGAACCACGCCCAGGCCGCGTTCCAGGGCGCCTTCGCCCTCAACTGCCAGGGCGGCGTGCAAGGGGCCGCCTGGTACTCCTCCAGTCTCGAACCCCTTGAGGCGGACACCTGGTACTACTTGGTGGGCACCTACGACGGCGAGACCCTCAAGAGCTATCGTGACGGTGTGCTGGTCAGTCTCAACGAGGGGCCGTCCGGCCCGCCGATCGCCGAAACCAGCTCGCTCAAGTTCGGGCGCCACGCCGCCGCCGCCCAGTACTTCACCGGTGTCGTGGACGAAGTGCAGATCCTGGCGGCCGCCCGGTCCGCCGATTGGATCGCGAACCAGTACGCCACCATGGTGGACGACTTCATCCTCTACGGGGGCAGCGCCGCCCGGGTCCAGATCGTGGCCAGCCAATCGAATGCGGCCGAACCAGCCACGCACGGCGAGTTCCGGATCACTCGCTCGGGAGGCAGCATGAACCTGCCGCTGACCATCGACTACAAGGTGAGCGGAACGGCAACCGCCGGCAGCGATTACACCGCCCTGTCCGGCACACTGACACTGGCCGCCGGTCAGAGCGAGGCAACGCTGGCGGTAAACGTCATCCGTGACTGGCTGCCGCTGGAGGGGTCCGAGACCGTCGTCGTGACACTCACCGATCGCGTGTCTTACGCGATCACTGGAGCACCCGACGCGACGGTCACCATCGCCGACGCGGCTGAGGACGCCATCGGCAATTGGCAGAGCAAACGCAGAATCGGCTTCGGCGGCTTCAGGGGCAACACGCCCCTGCAGGATTTCCCCGTGCTGGTCACGCTCACCGCATCCGCAACGAATGACTACGCCGGCTTCGCCGCGAACGGAGCGGATATCCGGTTCTCCGATGCCGCCATGACCACCGCCCTGGGATTCGAGATCGAGAAGTGGGACCCGACCGGAACCTCGCTCATCTGGGTGCGAGTCCCCCAGGTCTCCTCCGTGGGCGACTACATCTGGATGTACTGGAATTACCCGGGCGCCGCCGCTGCCCAGATGGCCCCCAGCACGTGGTCGTCCTCCTACCTGGGCGTCTATCATTTCGCCGACCCGGTCGCCATCACTGACTCGACAACCCATGGCCGCAACGGAACGGATACGAATACCACCAGCGTGCCCGACGAGGTCGACCCGGTCGGAGCAGTCGGCCTGGGCCGCAGATTCGATGGCATCAGCGCGTTCATCGACCTCGGCAGCCCCTTCCTCAGCAACCTGCATGAGTTCACGCTCAGCGGGTGGATCTACCCCAAAAACCTTGAAACCCGCATGGGATTGTTCGGGCAAAACGACGCCATCGAGTTCGGATTCATCACCGGGACCACCACCCCCTTCGACCTCACCGGCTACACCCTGGCAGCCGCAAGCGTGGCCGCCCCCTACACGCCCGCCCTGAACGAGTGGCATTACGTGCACCTGGTCGGGAATCCGGGAGTCCCAGGAGCATACCCGGCGGTGCCTGGGCCACAGCTGTTCATCGACGGTGCCCTGGTGGCCACCGGCGGCGATGCACCCGTGGACGAAATCGCCAATAAGCCCGGCTACTACGGTGCCTCCAGTTACACCGTTAAGATCGGCGGAGGCGGGGTGTGGGATACGTCCGGCAACTGGTTCAACGGAATCATGGACGAAATCCGCCTGGCCAACGTCGCTCGTTCGCCGGACTGGATCGCCAACGAGTACGCGACCATGGTCGGCACGCTCACCCGATGCGGAACACCGATCGTGGATGGAGACCAGGACGGAGACGTCGACCAGGTGGACTTCAGCATGCTCCAACTGTGCTTCGGGGCCGTTTCGGGACAATGGCCCCGAGCCGAGTGCGCCTGCTTCGACACCGACAGCGATCTGGCCATCACATCACAGGATGTGAACGACTTCGTCAAGTGCGCCTCGGGACCCTACGTGGAGGCGAATCCCGACTGCCTGTCGCTGCCCTGACATGTCGACAGGCGAAGAATCTCAGCGGGACGCCACGGCGACCCGGGCTGCTTACGTACCCGCAAACCCGTGGAACCCGTGGCAGTGAGCAGACAACGCGTGGCGCGAACGTCGCGCCCGCCCGCACACGCCGGCTCGCGTGTCATACGCCAACCAAAGGAGTTGGGAGGAAACACCATGGTCAAGTACAAACGTGTGGCGACCCTGGCCGTCGCCGGTTGCCTGTCGGCCCTCGGCCTCTCTGCCGCAGCAGACGCCGCAACCATCACCAATCCATGGTCCGGCACGGCCGGAGACCGGGCCAACTACTCCGCGTTCGCGTTCCGGGCGACGGCGGGCGAGTTCCCGAACAGCGTCAGTCCACTCGGCGCCCTCGACGCCTTTCCGTTCCTCACCCTGGATGCCCTGACCTTCACCCGCCCCGCAAACGACACCACCCAAACGCCGATTCTCGGTACGGGCAATGGGCAACTCAGCAGCGTGGCGGCCCCCGTCTTCGTCGATGTCTACACAAGCCGCGACGGAATCCTGTCCTTCTCCGGCTACCTCGGCTCGTCAACCACCTCGGTCATATTCAATGACGGCGTCGACCCGATCGCACCCGGTGAATCGTTCACCTTCAGCTTCTCCGGCATCACCCTGGACAAGGACGCTGCCTACTGGCTGGTCTTCTCCGAGGACGGAATCGAGGGCGAGGTGTCCAGTTTCCGTAGCCGCGTGAACACCTCCGGGAACGACAGCACTCCCGGCCCGGGGCCGGGATACCTGGTCGGCAACATCGCCCAGGTGGAGTACTCGGGAGCCATCAAGGACTGGGGCGTCGAATTTACCGCCACCGTCACCGCCGTGCCCGAGCCGATCAGCTTGGCCATGCTGGCCTTCGCCAGCACCAGCCTGCGGATTCGCCGCCGCCGGTTGGTATGACAACAGCACCCAACGCACCGTCCAACGCCGGCGACGCTGAGGGCCAGAACGCCCACATCGGCCGGCATGCGGGTGGTTGATGCGATGTGCCTGGTGACAGGGCCTGAGACGCAGGCAGGCCTGCGCGGCGAAGAGCGTGTCGTCGAGTCGCCCTCTCCGACCACGGCCTCGCCCGCCTCAGCGACGGCGCGAGTCGCGCGACGGTCGACCCTGTCCTTCCCGGCGCCCAGGAGGAACCCCATGCTCGTCTCAAAGAACAAGCCATATGGCCTCGCCTTGGCCATCCTGATCACCGCTGCGATGGCCTCGCTCGCGGCGGCCGACGTCAGGTTGGAACATACGGATGTGTTTACCAACGGCGCGGACGGGTACTACATGTACCGCATCCCGTCGATTGCCCGAAGCGGCGACGGAACCATCCACGCCATCGCCGAGGGCCGGCTCACCAGCACCGCCGACCCCGGCGGCACCCATATCGACCTGGTCTACAAACGCAGCACCGACGGCGGGCGGACGTGGTCGACCCAACTGATCCTCGACCGCCATCCAGATGCCAACCTGACCGACGAGCGAACCGACAACGACCGCACTTCGGCCGCCAACGCGGTCGCAGTGGTTGACCGGAGCAACAACCGGCTGTGGGTGTTCGACCTGCGGATGCCAAACGGCGTCGGAACGGCAAACGTCCAGAAGAACGTCGACGACCTGCAGACCTGGGCGAGGTACAGCGACGACAACGGGGCGACGTGGTCCGCAGCCCAGCGGATCACCGTCCCACAGTACGAGGACTTCTACCCCAACATCGGCAGCTCGATCCAGACCAGGAGCGGACGGTTGGTGGTGCCCGCCACGGCCGTGCGAGCAACCAGCCTGTTTACCCAGTCGTTCGCCCTGTTCAGCCACGACCACGGCCTCACCTGGCAGGCCGGCGGGCTCATGAACCTCGCCACCAACGAGCAGCAGATTGTGGAATTGACCGACACGCGGCTGTTCGCCAGCGTCCGACAGAATTCCGGTTCGTACCGGTTCCATACCTTCAGCTCCGACACCGGGGCAACATGGTCGCCGCTGGCGAACGGCCTGGCGATGACCGCGGTAGCCTCAGGACTGGAACGCTACACCCAGGCTGGCGTCGATGACCCCACCGAGAATCGTATCCTCTTCTCCGCTCCGGCAGGCGGGTCGCTGGGAGCTCGATCCCGGCTGACCATCAAATCCAGCTTCGACGAGGGGCAGACCTTCGGCAAGCCGCGGCTGCTGTACCAGGGACCGGCGGCCTACTCGGACATGGTGCGGCTGGATGGAGATGAGGTCGGCGTGTTCTGGGAGCGCGGACCCGGCACGGAAATGTGGAGTGATCCGGGCAACCAGTCAATCACCTACACCGTCTTCAACCGCGAATTCCTCGAGCCGGCCACCGCCCAGGGACTCTGGACGTCCGAATCGTTCGCCTATCCGACCGGACGACTCAAGTACCGCATCGGTGGCAACGGATGGAACAGCACCTGGGCGCAGACCACCACCCTGGCCAACGCCGCGACGGCAACCATCGTCGCCCAGAGCCTGCTGCATGCCGGCCTGAATTACCAGCCGGCGGGCGGGGCGGCATCCCTGCAGGGCTCGTCCATGTCCCGCGGACTGGGCACGCAGCTCAACCTCGGCGCCGACGGTATCTACTACTTCTCGGCACTGGTTCGGCGGGAAAGCACCACCGGATCAACCCTGCAGGCACTGGACTTCCTCATGCTGGACGCCACTGGCACCCGCCTCGCAGCCTTCGGGGCCGGCACGGGCGGACACTGGTTCGTGACCGAGTTGGGCGACACCCGCAACACGGCCGCCGGGGCGGTCGCCTCACAGACAACCTACCTGCTCGTCGCCAAGCTGGTGGCCGACGGCGACACGACGACCGGCAGCTTCGATCAGCTGTTCATCAGGGTGTTCGCGGCGGATGAGGCCATCCCCGGCACAGACGACGCCATCACATGGACACTGGTCGGCGCAACCAACAAGAACGCCACCGCTCCGGTCGACCGAATCCTGATCCAGGCCGGAACCAACGCCCTGTGGATCGTGGACGAACTGCGCGTGGGAAACGACTGGGCCTCGGTCACCGGCGCTCGACAGCCCGTGCCGCCCGACTTCGACCGCGATGGCGATGTGGATGCGGACGACCTGACCAGATTCCTGGCCTGCGTGACCGAGCCTGAAGTCCTCCTCCAGAACGAGGATTGCCGCGTGACCGACCTGGATGCCGATGACGACGTAGACCAATCCGACTTCGGTATCCTGCAGCGGTGCTACAGCGGAACCACCAGATCCCCAGACCCAGACTGCGCCGACTGAGCCCCGGCCCACCGCCCTCGGCATCGGCGGCCCACCTCCTGGCGCCAGAGAGGCGATCAGTTGCGGATCGGGATGACTCCGGCCCGCGCCGGGTGTCCCTGCATGGAACCAGCCCAAGGTCCATGTGCCGGCCCAGGGATCTTCACTCCTGCTCCTCTCTCGCTATCATAGTACTCTGTGCGGTCGATCTCGAAAGGAGGCAACCGTGAACGCGAGCTGCAATCGAAGAGCGTTCCTCGGCGCGGCAGGCGCGGCCCTCGGCTCTCTGACGGTTTCGCATGCCAGTGAGTCGACGGCTTCCCGGAACAGCACCACAGGGCCGTCAAGTCAACCGACTACACGCCCCGACCTGGGCAACCTCGCCGCAAAGAACCTCGGCGCGGGCGGCCAGAACTGCGCCGAGGCCATGCTGGCCGCCGCCCTGGAATACCTCGACCAGCCACGGGAACTCGTGAGCGTCGCATCCCTGTTCGGCGGCGGGATGGGCATGGGCGACCACTGCGGCTATTTCTGCGGTGGACTGATGACCCTCGGACTGGCCTGCGCGGGCCGGCCGGACGGCAAGGTGGTGGCCAGTTCGCTCCGCAAAACCTTCATCGAGGAATGGAAGAAAACAAGACCCCTCCGATGCCGTGAGATCAAGGAAGCCCACGTGGCGGGCAAGCTCGCGGGAAACTGCGCAGACATCGGCAAGGACGCCGGGGCAACCCTGGCCAAGCTCATCGCCCCGATCATCGACCATCCCAAGAGGGTCCGCTTCGCCCGACGCTCATGAGCCCGGCACAAGATCAGCCCCGCGATCGCCCGCGAGCAGAGAACCCACCACCCACCCCACCCTGAATCCTGACCGGCAGTCAACTCATCACGCCGGCCCGGCTCGGCAGCACGCTCGGAGTAAAACGACCCGAGCGAAACACCCGACCCGTGCCATCCATCTGCCAGACACCGCCCGACACTGCTGTATCAGTATTCCACCGCCCTTGGCAGGGCCTTGGCTTCCTGAATCCACTTCGTGACCTGCGATGCCTCCGGCAACGCCCGGACCAGCTTCTTCTCGCCATTGACCTTGACCATGGCCGCATGAAGGTTGTCAGCCTTGCGGCGGGCGAGCTCCGCTACCGTGTCCACGCCCGCGGCTTCCAGCAACTCGGCATACTGGCCGGCAACCCCGTGGATCCGGAAAAGATCCGCATGATTGACCCACTTGAGGATCAACGTCTCGCTGATCCCGCTTGCTTTGGCCAGATCGGCACGGCCCTTGCGAGTCGCACCCTTCTCGAGCAGCGCCTCCACAGTCTGAACCCCCGCCTTGGCCAGCGAAGCTTGATAGGCCGGGCCGATACCTTCAATGTCCGTCACTTTTGCCATTGGATCTCCTTCACGTTGGACTCCCTCCTCGCGACCTCCGCGAGAGAAGGCCGAACCGGACCGACATTGTATCAGCGCCGACCAGGCATTCAATCTCAGGTCAAAGGGTCGCACCTGCATCGCCCAACCATCACCGCCAAGCTCGCGCAAGAATTGACCTACCCGCAACAAGTGGTACAATGCCCCGACCCGGCGCGACTGAGCACCGAGCGAGGCCTCCCTTGGGGAGACCTCGCACATCTCACCGATCCTCAACGCTGGGAAGGAGTGTACGGCATGAACATCGTACCGTTGTTGATTCAATTGGTCAGCGGCGCCGCGGGCGGCAATGTCGCCGGAGCGCTGCTCAAGAAGTTCAGCCTGGGCCCGATCGGTAATTCGATCGCCGGCATTCTCGGCGGCGGACTCGGCGGCCAGCTCCTCGGAGCACTCGGCGTGGGCGGCGCCGACGCGGCCGCGGGCGGACTTGACATCGGCGGCATCGTATCCAGCATCGCCGGCGGGGGCGTCGGCGGGGGCGTGCTGATGTCTATCGTGGGACTCGTTCGTCAGCAGCTTGGGAAGTCGGCCTGACGGCTCTCTGCCCGGGAAGGCACCACGAACCGGTATGAAGATGATTCGCCCGCCTTCGCCGGCGAGCGCGGGAATCCGGTCTGCCTCCGCGCTCTCCGCTCTTGGCAAGCGACCCACGCGCGAAGCCTTTGCCTGTGCACTCCACCCGGGCGCTTTCCCCGCGCCCCATAGTCCTCGAACAGGCAAACGAGGCCGCTCACCCGCCCCGTTCCTCCTCGTCCCGACCGCGATCGCCCGGCGCCGACCCGAAAGACGCGACCTTATGTCCGTGAAACACCCTGCGAGCCCCGCAGGCCAGAGCCGATGAGCCGCGAACCATGGCCCCCATTTGCCGGGACACCCGAGGTGTTGTTCCCCCAGGGCCGGCTGCACGCGCATCCCGCGACCTCATTGGCTTCGTTTGGCGCTCGCGAAAGCAAGACCTCAAGAAGCCAAAAACCCCTCCCGGGCCCGGCAAGACCGCCTCCCGAACGCCCCCGCAGCCGCGCCCCGAAAAACGCCGAAGGCGCGGAACGCCTCCCCTGTTCTCATGGCCGAATACCCGGCGAAGAACCGTCAACACCGATCAGCTCGCCGGACGAGGCGGCGCGGGACCGTCAACCCCGCTCGGCGGCTGGTCGTCGGCGAATTGGTCCTCATCCCGGACCTCCTTCTTCAACCGATACAGCTCCGCCTTGAGCTTCTCGATCGTCTCGCGTTGCCCCGGCTCTTGGTAGAGGTTCCGCAGCTCCTCCGGATCCTTGACGAGATCGTACAACTCCCACTGGTCCTTCTTCCAGAAGTGGATCAGCTTGTGCGTCGCGGTCCGCACCCCGTAGTGGGTCCGGGTGTTGTGGTGGCCGGGATCATGGTAGTAACGGTAGTACATGCTCGTCCGCCAATCGGCCGGCACCTCGCCACGGAGCAGCGCAACAAGGCTCCGACCCTGCATCTCAGCCGGCACTGGCAGGCCCGCCGCCTCCATGAAGGTCGGAGCGAAATCCACGTTCAGGGCCATCGCCGTCTGAACGCTGCCCGGCTTGACCACGCCCGGCCAGCGGACGATGAACGGCATCTTCAACGACTCTTCATACATGAAACGCTTGTCGTACATCCCGTGGTCACCAAGGAAGAAGCCCTGATCGCTGGTGTAGATGACCATCGTGTTGCCGGCCAGCCCGTTGGCGTCCAGCCAGTCCAGCAACCGCCCTACGTTGTCGTCGATGGCCTGCACGCAAGCCAGATAATCCCGCATGTACCGCTGGTACTTCCACGCGTTGAGCTCCTCGCCTTTGAGCACCTTCTTCTCCCCGCCGGCCTCGATCTCCACTTCCGTCGGCTTCGTGCCAAGCCATTCGTTCAGCTTCGCACCCTTGAGATCCGCGGGCGGCTCCAGCTTCAGGTCTCGGCGGGTCATGTCGTCGAACACCCGCTGACGGTTCTCCCGAATCGCGTCCGTCCGACCGGCATAGTCGTCGCGCAGCGTCGGCGGTTCAGCGATCTTCCTGTCAGCAAACACCGCTTTGTGCTTGGCATCTGGCTCCCAAGCCCGGTGCGGAGCTTTGTGATGACACATGAGGAAGAACGGCTTGTCCTTCGGGCGGTTCTTGAGAAACTCGATCGCCAGGTCGGTGGTCACATCGGTGGCGTATCCCTTGATCGTCCGCACACGGGTGGCACTGTAGTACACCGGGTCAAAGTAACGGCCTTGGCCCGGATGGATCTCGTATTCGTCAAAGCCGGTCGGGTCGCTGCCCAGATGCCACTTCCCGACAATGCCGGTGTGATAGCCGGCCGCCTGCAGGTGCTTCGCTACCGTGGGCTGCGAGCCGTCAAACCGATTGAAGACCGTCACCCCGTTGAGGTGACTGTACTTGCCCGTCAGGATGGCCGCCCGGCTCGGCGCGCAGATCGAGTTGGTGACGAAACAGTGGTCAAAGCGCATGCCGCCTCGCGCCAGACGGTCCAGGTTCGGAGTCTGATTGACCACCCCCGAATAACAACTGATCGCATGGGCGGCATGGTCATCGGACATGATGTACAGGATGTTCGGCCGCCGGGCAGGCTCGGCCGCCCCGACCGCTGCCGAAAGGACGGCCAACAAGGACGCGACCGACAACACGCCCCTCGCAAGCTTGCAGTCCACGGAAAACCTCCTTTCAACCCAACCGGGCAACACCAACCGCCAGTTTACCTGGAATCCGCCCGGCCGGCACGCACCATGACTGAAGTGGCCCGCAACCGCCCCCCCGCCCGAGCAACGGCAAACGATGACCGCCGTTTACTTCGCACCCAGCGGCACGTCCCAGATCGCCACCAGCTGGGCGTCGGCCGGCGTTCCAATCTGCTCCACCTTCACGTCCATGCCCTTCTCAACGAACCGCCGATCGAGGATCGAGCCGTCCGCGGCGGTCACCAGAAACTCAATCGGATGAACGAAAACAATCGGCACGCGGTTCTCACGCGAACGGTCCTGCAAGTGAAAGTCGTTCTTCTCCGGCCCCCACATGCCGCCGGAAGGACAGATCATCAGGTCAACCCCCCGCTCGGCGATGCGCCTGACCAGGGCGGCGTTCCGCCGGTCGGCGCAGATGATAAGGCCAACTCGCCCGTAAGGCGTCTCAAACACCGGGCTGTCGTGGCCCGGCGTGTTGCGGGCGAGTTCATGCCCAAGATCCTGCTTGCGGTACTTGCCGATCAGCCGGCCATCAGGCCCGATCAGAACAGCTGTATTGCAGGTCTGCTCCCCGTCACGCTCCAGCATCCCCGCGACAAGATGAATGTCGAGCTCATCGGCCAGACGGCGAAGACGCTCGAAATAGTCGCCCCCGGGGATCGGTTCGGCGAGGTCCAGCCAACGACCCTGCGGAATCCCCTTGTCGCGGATGGCGTAGCCGTCAAGAAAACACTCCGTCGTGACGACAATCCTAGCGCCTTGACCCGCAGCTTCACGGATGAGCGGCTCGGCTCTGGCCAGATTCCGATCCTTGTCGGTGGCAATCCACTTGAGAACGATGCCGCCTACCCGAACCCCGGCAGGAGACCGGCGAACGGCCGGCAGCCTGCCTTCATGCAGGCAACCCGAACATCCCAGGATCAACAGGTAGAGGATCGCCGCGGATCTTCGCATGGGACGTCTCCTCGTCCCCGCCACGAACAACCAGTACGCGCCAAACACGCCGGCGGCTCAGCCAATGTCCTCCCGCATGATGCGGAGATATCGCTTGCAGGTCTCCAGCATGTCGAAACCACCCTTGTCCTGCTCAATGCTGAAGAAGCCGCTGAAGTGAATCCTCCGGCAGGCCTCGACGATCGCCTTGTGATCCATGACCCCGGTGCCGAACGGCGGAAAACGGCGCATCTGCCCGTCAATGTCCCGCATGTGCAGGTTCATGAGCCGCGAGCCAACCTTGTGAATCGCCAGCGGGGGGTATTCCCGCTGCGACAGCGTCCAGCCGGCATCGAGGTTGTATCCCAGGTTGCGGTCGCCAACGGCCTCGCACAGCCACATGAACGAGGTGGCGTCATGAATCAGACAATGCGTGTGATGCTCGATCGTCATCTTCAAGCCCAACGATCCCGCCAGACGAACGCACTCACGCGTCGTCTCGACAAAATCGTTCCAGGCCTTCGACCACTCGAAATCGTCGGCAATCCCGATGTGGAACTTGTCGTCGCGGCCCGGATCGGACATCTCGTAAAAACGCGGCAGATAACCGTGCTCCGCGCCGTAACCCGTAGGCCAGGGGGCCACAATGTTGATGATCGGAGCATTCAGCTTGGCGGCAATCCGACAGCCGGCCTCGAAGGCGCCAATGTTCTCCTCACGGACCCTCTTCTCCGGGCTGGCCAGACCGGGAACGACCGGCTGGAAGAGCACGAATTGCGACACCTGCAGCTTGTGCCTGTCCAGCCGCGAACGAATCCGGTCCAGGCTCTCACCCGCCCAGACCGTCTTCATGTCCTCGCGGGCGTTGACGATCAGCTCAATGCCGTCGAAACCCAGGCCGCCAACCGTATCGATGGCCTCGGTCGGATCCACCCCGCCCGCGAAACTGTGGAAACACCAGCTCAGACAGCCAACCTTCATCCGGCCCTTGGCGGTCGGCTCCGCCAACGCGGCGGCCTCGGCCGCACCCGGTCCGCCAGCCGTGCCTGCCACGGCCGCCGTGCCCGCGATCACCGAGGCCGATTGAATGAACGCCCGACGGCTCAGGCCGCCCCGATCGAACGGCTGATGGGTTTCCATCGTGCATCGCCTCCTCAAGCGATCCCGACATCCTCGCCCCCGCCCGCAGCCGTGCTCGGCGCGGGCAACCCTGAATCGTCGCCCGCGGCCATCAATGCCACGGACTCCCTGCCATCTATGTGTAGCATGAAACGGCAATCCACACAACTCAACAACACCGCCAGGAACACCGCACAGAGGACCCGCCGTTACCGCCTGAACGGCAAGCGGCAGGCAATACGGCTCACCAACCGACCACGAACTGAACAGCCAATCCGATCGAGTGGATACTCACCAGGAAGTCGGCGACAACAGGCGCGGCTGGCGATGGCGATCCGTGAACGGGCAAGAACCTGCCGGGTCGTGCCCGGCGAGGACCGCAAAGACGTCCAGTTGGCCTACGAACAGTGTCCCGCGTGTGCGGCCGTGCGGGGGTCCAACCAATGCGATTGACCGCGAAGCACCCTTGCCATCCAAGGCTGCCGGCCGCGGAGGACCCGGCCCCACTTCAGCAGACCCACTCAACGCCGCCGCGAATGGAGAAACACCCCCGCCCCGAAGATCAGCATGAGACCCGTGGCCGGCTCCGGAGTCACCGGAGGATCCGAGGGAGGATCACTGTCATCCGAGCCGTCCGTGATGTCCGGAATCGGGTGCTTGGGCGAATCCGGGAACGTGGGCACGGGGAAGGCCTCCGGAGTGTCCTGGCTCATCGAGGAATCGGACACGCCGGCCGCACCACCGCCGCTTCCGCCGCCGCCACCCCCCGAGAAACCACCACCGCGGCTCGCCCCGCCCATGCCGGTCACGCCAATGCCCCCGAAGCCGGTATCCAGAATGTCCTGCCGAAGACTGCCCAGCCCCAGCCGGGAAACCGGCTCACCCGTGATGGTCGAAATCCGGGCAATCCGGAAACCGGTGAACGCATCCGCGTAGCTGCCCGCCACCAGGGTGCGAGACTGATCCTTGCCCTTGTCCAGCTCGGTCAGAACGACACCACGAAGCACGTACTCGCCGCCTACCTGGCTCTCCGTCCATTCACGCACATTGCCCCATTGGTCAACCGTGCCGTACGCACTGGTCAACTCGCTGAACAGGCCCCCGATCTCCACAATCATGCCCGCGATCGCTCGGCCGGAGGAGACAGGACCCTCGTCCCGTCGAGTTGCATATTGCCAGTATCCGCCGGTACCAGCCTTCGCCGGATCATAGTAGGCGGCCTTGTACCATTCATCCTCGGTGGGCACGACCCAGGGACCGTTGCCGGTCCGCGGCCCGACACTGCCGGAATCCGGCCCGCCGCCGGTGATCGTGTAGGAACCCCACTCGGTACCACTCATCAGATAGCCGTTGGTCATCCAGTTCGCAAACCGGATGGTGTCGAAATACGACACGAAGTTGACCGGCATCCTGCCCATGCCGGGCTTGACGTGATAGCTGAACGGCGACGCCGACGTCCCCGCCCCGCGACGCGTGATCCCGCCCAGCCTGTGAAAAGCCATCCCCGGATGGTACAGGGCGAAGGGATCACCGTTCCTGGCCACAGCATTGAGGAAAAGAGCATACTCGTCGTTGGTCACGACGTACTTGCTCATGAAGAACTCATAGGAGGTAGAACCCAGACCCGAAGTGTCGGCGGGATTCCCCGGGTTGCCAACCCGAACGACTTCAGTCTTGATTTCACCGCGGACCAGAGAAGGAGCGGCCACAAACGCTACGGCGGCAAGTGCCTTGAGTGCGGTTCTCATTCTGAACCTGCCCCCTGGAACGGGAACCCGATCCATCGGGCCCGCTCAATCGAATCTGAGACCTCCTCCGTTCGTCGCTTTCGGGCGGCCGCTCCGCGGCCCAGCCACGAATCCATCTCAAACCACCGGGCATCCGTCTGCGCCGGTGCTTTCCGCTCTCCGTGTCAGCCTCTAACCCTCTCCTCAATAAACACTATTCCTCCTCCAGCAGGGAAGTCAACGTGAGCCCCAGCGGTAGATCCCCCCTCCCCGGACGAGCACTCCGATATTGTGGCAAGACGGGCAAGCTGAGTATCCCAGGAGAGGCAAAACCCCCCTGCTCCGCCGAGATGATCACACGAGGTCCGCGAATGCGCGGCGTTATCGGACCGCCGGCACGCCGTCATTACCTGAGGCCGAAATCGCCGGGCTCGACGTCAGTGCATCTCTGCCTCACAGGTCCCAATGCCCGGCCGGTAGTAGTTGAACTGGACGTTCGCATGGTCAGCCAGCAAAGACATCGGAACCGAGGCGTCGGGCAGCCGCTTGGAGATCATGTACGCGCTGAGCCGGATGCCGAACGGGTTGTCGTGCCAGCCGGGATGCCAGATCGACACCCTGCCCGCCCGCCAGGTCTCCACCGGCCCCACGCTGATCGCCATGTTCGGCACGCTCGGAATGTTGCCACCCCCAGAGGTCCGGGCATTTTGCACGAGGGTCAGCGGGTGAAGCTCGACCACGCGGGTGGTCTGCCTGCAATACTCGGCCGGCGCCGGCGGCTCGTCGGCATGCTTGCCCGTTCGCCTGGGCGGGTCGTTGAATGCCCAGTGCTTGACCTCGCCCTGCCCGCCCTGCATGATCGCGCACCGGGCCTTGGACCAGCTCTGGATGTACGCGGCCGGATCAGCTTTGGGGAAGTGGAGATTCGACTCCGGCATCCTCAGGTCCGGCCGGATGCGGTTGAAGCACATCTCCCGATCGCACTTGGCGAACGACAACGGGTGATCCTCCCCCACCTCCTTCCCGTTCATGTACCACTCGTCCATGCCCCAGAAATGGGCGTGGCGCAGGTTGATCTCCAGGGCATTGACCAGCTGGGCCACCAGCGGCAACTGCTCGGTCGGCCCGATCGGACCGCAGATGCCCACCGGTTCGTCCGGCGTGGCCTGACGCCAGGCCTCAATGTACTCCAGAGCCTCCGCCAGGAAGAACTCCCGCAGGTCGTCATAGAACACGACCCGGAACCCGTCTCGCCCCAGCCTCAGGATGTCCTCGGCAGTAAGGCGAGAGACCTCCGCAAGCAGTTCCCTGGGCAATGTCGTGTAATCCCACCAGCCCGGTGCAATCGTGCTCAACGGCCGTGCCATGATGAACCTCTCCTCTGGGACAGTGCGACCGATAGCCGGCAAAGCCGGTTACCTCATTTCACCAACACGCGCGAAAACGCGAGGAACTCCTTCTCGAACGCGTCCAGATCGGGGGTGATGTAGTGGCGAAAGACGGTCTCGCCCGTGCTCAGCCCCTCGCTTCCGGGCATCGTGAGTCGGTAGCCGCTGACCGCAACCGCCGTCCTCCGGGTGCCGGCGTCGGCCAGCAGCTTCGCGAAGCCTTGGGTGTACGAGGCATTGCGACCTTCCTTCAGGAACATGATCAGGGCCCATACTTGGGCGTAGTAGCTCCGGGTGGTGGCGCCGGTCTCGGCCACGGCCTGACCAGCGTTCATCTCCACCAGCCGCTTGAGGGGGATCCACCGATCGGGGCTGGTGAGGGCGTCACGGAGGTTGTTCCGCCGAAACAGGTTCTGCCTGGACTTGAACACCGGGCGGCCGTCCTTCAGGTCAAACGCCTCCCACTGGCAGGCCAGGCCCTCATCCAGCCAGGCCACGACCGGCTCGGGGAAGTGGCCGGCCAGATACTGGTGCCAGCCTTCGTGAGCCAGCAGGGCCAGGGTGCGGTCTCGAGTCAGATCGTAGGCCACCGTCGTGGCGGTCGGGTAGTCCATGTACCCCCCCTCCCGGATACGCAAGTACATGTCGGCCCGCTGGGGAACGAAGGCCCGGGTAAAGCGATCCCACTCGCCGCGGGTCTCAAACAGGTACGTGATCAGGCGCTCGGGCCGCTCCGCCGGCGGTCGCATCACCCGCTGATATTCGCCGAAAGCCGTCTCCATGAACACCGGCACACACTCGATCAGCTCGCGATCCCGCACCGTGGTGCGGATCTCGTAATGGTCGGTCTTGACCCGCAATCCGTGAATACGGGCGGCCGGTGCCCACTCGCCGTACTCCACCGCCACCGGCTTCGGAGACGCGGCCCCGCAACCGCTGAGCAGCGTGATCCAAAGCACGCTCCACAACCCTGAAACGCCGCCCACGCTCATTCTGGTCATTCGTCGTCCCTTTCGATGTGCCGGACGTCTTGAAGACCCGGCCCGCTTTTGATACCGTGTCTACTCCTGATGCCTCTCTGGCCCCCCCTGAAGAATCGCATACTATAAATCCCTGCGGGTCATCTTGTCGCGCCAAGTCGCGCAGACCGTTGTAGCTCAATATCTTAGGTTCGTCCAGTCCTTCTTCTTCGTTGCGCTGAGTCGCGCCGGATATTGTCTCTCGGCGCTGAATTGGCCGGGGAAATGGGGGGGAAATCTCGCCGCCTGTTCCAGTGGCCTCAAGCACGTCGGGCATCATCTTCATCATGGGCGGCAACTTGGCTATGCTCTCGGCTTCCTGGCCGGGGAACAGATGACCATACGTGCCCATAGTCAGCTCGATCGAAGCATGTCGCATGATGGTCTGGATGACTTTGGGATGATCGCCGGCCAGAGCACGCCAAGCACCGCATGTATGCCGCAAAGCATGGAAATCCAGCTGGTCGCCGTCGTGGTTCACGGAGGCGAGGAAGTCACTCTGGACCCGACGGGCGTACTCCTCGGGGTCATGCTCCGAAGCCTTCAACCATGCCGACCTTGCCGAGGCCAAATCGGAGCGGAGCACCTCGACCACTCGTGTGGAGTGTGGCATGTGGAACACTGGTGACTTCGGGGACTTCGTGGAAACGTGGATCCGCAGAGCGTCGGCCAGGTCTGGGGCGATGTACAGCCGGGCGGGCCGCTTGTTCTTCGTCGAGTGTGCCTTACAGGTTACGAATGGGGGGGTCATGTCCAGGAACAGCTGACCGGGCATGAGGCTCCGGATCTCGTTTGCCCGCAAGCCGGTCTGGACCGCCAGGGCGTAGGCCAGAACCCTCTCATGGCCGGTCATGTCGTGGCGGGTCGATGCCTGCTCGGTCGCCGACCTGAGCCAGTCCCATTCTTCGTGGAGTAGGATCCGCCGGGTTAGGCGTCGGTCGGTGTCGGTGCTGGGCAGCTTGAACGTGGCGAGCGGATCGCGTACCAGCTTGTCGCCCCGCACCAGCCACTTGGTGAACGACCGGACGGCACCGATGCAGTAGCACACCGTACGTGCGGACACCACCGACTTCTTCATCCTCGGGCTCTTCGCCCTCTTCAGCTGCTCAATGTACTTGTTGACGCTGTCCGCGTTGATCTGGGTGATGAGGGTCCAGCCCTGCGCATCGATCGCCTCTGTGATCATGCGCCGGACTTCAGACGCGTAGTCCTCGCTCTTGCCCGAGTTGCGGATCTTTAAGACGTAATCGTCCAGATGATCTTGGATCGGACGCTTCCCCTGTTCTGCGATGTCGGCCAACGTCGCGTCCACCACCCCGGTCTTCCGGGCCGTCGATTCGCTCAACCACTTGCGCAGGGTCTCTTCGGCCCTCCGCTTGTCGGTGGTCTTCGTGGATCGCTCCACACGCTTGCCTCGGTGGTCATACCAGCTGGCAATCCACCGCCTGCAAGGTAGATTCTGGAACAGACTCCCAGACCCGTGCTCGCGTCTTTCCTTCCGATTCTGTTGTTCAGGTTGTTCGCTCATGATCAACCCCGCCTTTCTTCAGCAGAACAGCGCCCCCATCGGAGCGGCGCCGGGTAGTCCGTGAACCGCATCGGCCGCACGCAGACGGCCAGCCTCGAGCAACTCACGGAGGTCGGTAACCACGGCATCGGAGGTCCAGTAGTCCTCACCGTGCTCCAGCTTGGACAGGTCACCATCCCAGCCTCGCTCCTCGTCGGCATCCTCGGGGAGGTATTCGAGGTTGTGCCACGTCCTGGCGATCAGATGGTAGGCGTAGATCCACGCCCGCCCGTCCGTCCGCACGATAACCCAGTCACCCTCGCGGATGATGGTCGTCGTGCCGGTCAGGATCTCATTCGTGTCGCTCTGTGTCACGCTCATCGGAAGCACCTTGCGCATGTGCGCAGCCGGCGGCCACCGGTACTACACGCTCCTCGGAAGGAGTGGTTGCCAGCCTCGCGGTACTGGACCCGCTGGCCGTCGGCGTTTTCGTGGTCTTTTTGGTTACCAAAGAGCGTGTAGTGCACACTACTGTATCCCTCGCCGGCCAGACCGTCAAGCATGCGCCCGCGCATGGCAATCGGTCCGCATCACTTTGCACCACCAGCCGGCTCAAACAGGAAGGCGAACGGCGTGAGCCGAGCTTTCGCGTCGCTTATATTCTTCTCAATGACACTTACCTTACCTTCGTATCCCCAGCGCTCTTGCAGATCCCGTTGGCGGTGTTGATGCGCTTCATAAATCAGGACCCCGATGCCGTGTTTCGCGGTCGACCACTCCGACTCGAAGTGTTCCAAAAACTTCCTCTGCTCCGCCTTCGTGTCTGCCAAAGACTTCTCTAACTCGGCAATCCGCGCGCGGTCGGCAAGAGCGGCCTGGTGCTGCTGCACGTCGTCGGCCGTGAAGCCAAGTCGCTCGGCAAGCTCCGCGGCCTCTCTGGCGGAGTTTTCTTGGCCAAGCAGAGTGGCGTACCGCTTCAGCAATGCGGCTCGCTCTCGGTCGTCTCTGGCGGCCTGGCTCGCTTCCCTACTTCTTAAAACCTGTACTGCATCCATTCGACGTCCTTTCTGCCGGTCTAGCCGGCGTGCGATTCCTCATACTTGTACAGGTCAATTCGTGCGTCGATGGCGGCACGCCTGGCGGCCAGTGCCTCACGAAGTCGCCGTTTCACCTCGGCGTACTCAGGTGACGGATCGCCGTTAAACCAGATTCCACCATGTTCGAGAATGGCAAGGTCGTCGTTGTTAACGTACGCTACCAGCGCCGCCATCTCCGCGAACCGATCAGCTTTTTCGACAGCCTGGACAAGCTCGCCGTACCGCTCATCATCGGCCTTGAACCTCGCTCGCGCGATCGACCGATACGGCGTTGACCGCCACCTCGGCCAAGCGCGCCGTAAAGGAGTGTGTGAAGAGACCGATGCTGCCGATGGCGTTGCGATCATCGGCATGCGTTTTTCCAGCGGTTGTTGCGGCGTGGCGTAGTACAGCGACATCACGTCGCCACGATCGAGGCTGCCGCGATCCAACAGTGCTCGCGCGATAGTGCCAACTGCACCCCATCGCTTGCGGAGTATGGATTCCGTTTCGTCGATCATGGTGCCGATCCACAAGCTCCGCTCGGCAGCATCGCTCGGCGCGATGGCCGCGACCTGTGCAAAGTCGACCTCGGCGCCATCCCGGACGCGATCTTTCGGCGTGATCCCATCAAGAAAGGCCGCAACGAAGCCGCCGAGAAGCACCGGCCCGGCCTCGTCCAGTTCTTGCGGAATGCTCAGGCGGGTTGAACGGAGGGAAACCGACTCCGGCGTATGGTGACAGGCGGCCGCGCAAACGCAGTGGCCGGCCTCGTGGATCGCAGAGTGGTAGCTTTCAAGGTCTTTAAACCAAGCGCTCATGGTCGTCGCCTCCGCTCCGGTCCGAGGCTATCGGGGCCTTGAACCTGGCCGTTCCTCACCAGGGCTTTGGTGTGCGCCGCCCTCAGCAGGCGACCTTGAAGTTCGTCAACCATTTGAAACTCCTTCCCGGGGCTGATCGCCCCGAACATCATCACTATCGGGCCCACAGGCACGCGTAGGAGGCCCTCCAGCAACGTAGGTGACACGATCGGGGCTCTGGGGGGGCCGGAACACCCGCCGAGGCCGTGTCGTTGATCCTAGGGCCTGTGGGACGCTCCACCGCCGGAGGCATATCGCGCCGCGCCATTGCGTCCGATTCCAAGCGGAATTGATAGACGTTCAAAACACCCGCGCCGCGAGGCATTGAATCACAACGAGTTGCGGAAAGCATCACAGAACCTCCACCGTTGTTCCTACCATTTGGTGCTCCGAGGCCGCTTCACCGGCCACCGCCGCTTGCATTGGCTCTCCGCTCTCCGCTGACCACTCGTCACCCGGCCCGCGGTTTGATCGCATTCATCACGGCTTCTCCCTGCGGTACCGTTCCGCCCGCTCAACGTGCGTCTCAACCCCACCATCGGGCCGGCGGTATAGCCGCGATCCGTATTCGTCTTCCCCGATCGGGGGGGTTGAATCGCTGTCTGGCGCATCCTTGATCGTAACCATCGGGGACCGGCCGGCATGGCGATCCACATGGACCAGATGGGCCGCTTCCAGCAGCTTGATGCACCGGGCCAGGGCTTGCCGACTCATCCGAAACCGGAGGGAGGTCGAATGCGACAATCGGACCGTCCGTTGCCGGGTGAGCCCAGCGCGATACCAAACAGCCAGACCGACCGACAGGCACTTACCTCCCAGGTCCATGGCCCGCAACAGCCACTCCAACGGGATCGGGCCGCGAATGAATGCGCCGGGTATGCGCGGCTGGGTAGGTCGTCGGGACCGGACGGGTCTAGCTTTCGATTTGGGTATCGGCCCCCGCAGTCTGAACTGCTCTACATTGATCTCGCCCATGTACATTACCTACTAATGTAGCTAAAGCTCATACTTTTAGTATATTTAGGGGGTGTTACACGGCGTAACAGGTACCTGTTACACAGCGTAACAGGTCCGCCGGCTAAGCCGTTGCGTTGCATAACACCCCCTCCGCCTTGAAACCTGGGTTGTCGTGGGTCACCTGTGACGTCGGTCGCCGATCCTCCAGAACACGCTGGACAGTGTCCCACATGATGAGCCCGCGCCCATCCGCGTACCGGTCTGGGTGGCGTATCAACTTCGCGTCCGATCGCAGCCGGAAACCGCCCAACACATCCTCGCTCGCCTTGGCCATCAGGTCCTGGGTGCGGCGGACCACGTCGTCCAACTCATTCATCCGACCCTCGACCAGCAGAGCATCGTGGACCGGGGCGCAGACCCGGATGCCGGCCTGGGTCAGGTAGATGCACGCCAGCCGGAGCATCTCCGCCCCGTTGGCCTGCATCGGAAAATTCGCGAGGCTTCGGGCGTTCGCGTCCGGCCCGACCTGGATCTGCCAACCAAAGACGGTGTGCAAGCGGCCGTGAAGCATCGCGTAATCTACGGCGCTATCCGACCACGACCAGAACCGCGAAAAGGTCCGGTGGTGGGTCCGGAGCAGCTCCCGTGCCTCCGCCACCGGCCGACCGATCCGGACGGCCAGGGACTCCTCTGCCATCCCATACTGAACCGCGAGCGCGCAGGTCTTGTACTGCTCGCGGACCAGCCCGTGGGTAACCTTGGTGGCGTAGGCCGGCACCGCTCCCGCCTGCTTTGCGAAGGTCAGGTAGGGATCGCCGGAGGCGTAGGCCTCGCACATCGCGGTATCACCGGAGAGCGCCGCCGCGATACCGAATTCCTGCTGGGCCCAGTCAACGTACGCCATGCCCCAGCCCGGCTCAGGCTTGATCAGGCCACGGAGCCAGACGGAAGGACCGAATATCGACCTCGAGTTTGATGGCTGGTTCCGGCTGGTCCTCGCCCTGAATGCAGAGAGCAGGTATCGGTTTCGTCCGTCCGCCCCGACGGCCAAATCAGCCAGCCGCATCTGTGATAACGAGACCCGCAGCTCGCGGATGGGCGATACCTTCGGATAGGTACGAGCCATCTGGCGGAAGGTGTCGTCGTCGAGGGCCAGCCGGCCGGATGTCAGCCGGGGCCATGGGATGTCGTTGGCCACCAACCACCCGGCCCATCGGTCTTCCCGAAAAGACCGGCCATCGTAAACGTGGTAATCGGCGTCGATGCGAGCGATCAGGCTGTCCTGGACCTCAGCCCAGCGCTCCCGCAGTCCGGTGAGCATTTCAGTGTCGATGGAGACACCCACATGCTCGATCAGCGCAGCCGCGACCATGTACTGACCGCGGAGAAGGGCCCGGGGCATGTCGAGGTGGGGCATCATGCAGGGAAGGAGCTTGGCCAAGGCGTCCACGTCTGACTGGCAGTAGTCCAGCAACGCGATCTTCTCTTCCTGCGTGTATGGCCCACCCCGCAGAGCCAGCGCCCGCATTCGCTCCTTTTCCGTGATACCGATCGCATCCAAGCCGTAGTGCACTAGAGCGCCAAGCAGTCCGGACCCGCTGGTGGTGGCCAGTCCGTTGGTCGCGCATCGGAACTCCGCGAACAGGTCCAGGACATTTGCCGGCAGCGGCCAGCCCAGGACGAGATGGCAACTGAACTCCGCACTGGCGTAATAGGCAACGAACAAGCTGTCCTTGTCGATAGCGTAGGGCGGCCGTCTCATCCGGAGCAGATCCGCCTGCCACACCCGGAGCAATTCTCCGCTGGCCAGCTCCCGGGCGACCATGCACACCGGGCCCGGTCGCTCGCCGGCGGGTGCAGTGAACTCAAAGTCCACCACCCAGACTTCCCGGTAGTCGTTGCCGGCGACGTTCACTGATCACCCCGCAGTCGACGCAGGACGACGTGGTCCATGTCGGTGATGAAACGACCCTTGAACGCGATTTGCAGGAGCTCACCGAACGATTTCTCCGGCCATTCCGGCTCCGGCAGGTTGCCGGTCGCCTGAAACACCTCATAGGCGCCCAGCGCCATGTTCGCAACCACTTTGATCCAGAACCTAATGGCCATCTCGGCGGCCTCAGCAGCGGACCGATGCCATTCGAGCTGCCTTCCGTCTTCAGCCGGCAACCGCACCGGCCAGAGGAACAGGACGCCCTGCCGGCTGATCGCGGTGAACAGCTCGACGGGCACGAACTCGCCCGGCAGTTCGTTCCAGAGGGCGGGATCGACCAAGTAGACTTCGCGGTCCTCCTTTAGCTCCAACACGGCGGTCTGGAGCCGATAGGTCGGGTCGGGATGGACCCGGACGAACGATTGACGGTCGGGCTTCCGCACTGGCACGGTGAGCAGGGCCCGCTTAACGCCTACGTTGCTGGCGAAGTCCTGCGACAACCGCAGCCTCGCTACATCGATCACGCCCACACTGGTCTGCTCGGTGGTTTCGCCGTTGTTGTCAATCGTCGTCGGAGTTACAATCCGCTCCGGCATAGTAATCCCTCTGAGAAGACCGGCGGTGTCCACATCGACGCCGCCGGTTCTTTTCGGCGTGTTGTTGCTATTCATATCGCATCTCCCTGAGAAGAAACCTCGGCGGCCTACACGGTCGCCATCACTCTCCGCATGAACTCGATCAAGCCCCGGGTGAACAGCTCGTCTTGCCACCGTCGCCGGATGACGGCGCGAACAATGGCGCTCGCGACGGCCCAGATCTCAGCCCGGCGGGGTGCTTGCAGGTTGGAATTGATGTTGAGTCTTATTCCCCCGTCCGAAACACCCCAGAAATCAACCGGAATTGAAATGTGTGCTTCGCATCCCCTACTATTTTCCTTGCCAAGAGTTGCAGCCGGGCTCATCGACGCCCTCCCCTGGCCCGGTCGCTCAGCCAGGTCCGCAAGTCGGCAACGGGATAGATGATCCGCCGCCCGAGGCGAACGTGGGGGATCTCGTTTGTGTTCGTCAAGATCCACAGCAGCCGGCGGCCGATGCCGAGCAGCTCACAGGCGCCCTTGACACCGACGGCCAGAGGCTCGACCGTTAGCGACGGAGTTATTTCAGTGTTGTCAGTCATCGGTCGCCCTCCCCTGCCGGTTGGGCCGCGCCGGTGGCGATCATCGCGCCTGGCGCGTCCAACCCCCCAGTCCTGTAGCGGTACAAGGGACAGGAGGGCGCTGTGCAACCGTCAACCTCGGCCGCGGACCAGCCAACACACTCTAGACAGAACGCTCTGATCGCCGCTCGCCGACTTCGGCCAGCCAGGGCCCTTCTGTACATCGACCTATATTTCGGGGGTACGTCTCTCATGCCTCACCGCCTTCCAGTGCTTCACCAAGCAACCGGTGCAACTCCGCTAGATCCCTGGTGTCGAACTTGCGAAGCAGGGCGGCCACCGTCCGGCGCGGAACAGACCGGGCGGCCTGGGGACTCGCCGGCGGTAACCTCCGGAGTTGGGCGCTGACGATTTCGGTCGTCTGCCTTCCGGTGGTCGACCTCCGCCTGTTCGAGCAATCGCGCCCCTTGAATGATCTGGGCGATCGCTCGTGCGATTCGTTTTCGGTGTTTATTGTTCGTCATGGACGCGAGTTTATCGCAGGGTATGCCTAGGAAAGTCGGTGGAAAGTGCGCGCAGGAAACAACCCGCTTTTCTGGGTCAAGAGGCGGGTTTTTGGTCTACTTGCGGCAAGTGCCGGAAAGTGCGGCTATCGTCTTGAGTTGCGTATCTGCTGCTTGGTGCGCTCGGTTTCTTGCAGGAAAATAGCGGCATGGCTCAGGGCCTGCTCTTCAACAGAGAGAAGACCCTGCGATTTGATATACGCCTCGAAGTCGTGGACGTGGACTCGGCAGCCCCGCCCGAGTTTTCGCATATACCGGAACAACCCACCCGGCTTGCAGAGTTTACTCAACTTGGATTCTGACATGGGCTGTGGGCTGTAACCGCCAAGCAGTTCACGTATCGACTGATAGTTGCGATCGTCCGCGTCCCACGCAACTTCCGGCGATACAGCTTGCGCATCCTCGGTCTTGCCATCAGGTGCCGCGGGTTTACTCGTAATCACGCGGGCCACATGGAGCAGGCGGGGTTCCACCAACGGCCACAGCCGGGCAACTTCGGCGAGATCGCTCCGCTGGACCGCCGTGTGGACGGCGTCGATATCGTAGCTGTCCTCGCCGGCGGAGTCGAGCAGATCCGCCACATCGCGATATAGAGCCTGAAGCGTGCGGCCAGCAGGGTTCAAATACGTGTCGGCCGATTCCCTTCGGAGTGATCCAAGCGCTGTCATGAGGCTGTAATCTCCCCCGGTGCCGGCAGGAGTCATGTGCATCGCGATCGATCGGATCCTGGCGATCGCGTCGATGTAGTCGCGGCCTGCTTGCAGATAATCTTCAAGGGTTCGTACGGACGTGGATGTGTCGGACATTGGATTCGCCTTTTCTCCGGGCGGGCTCTGGCGGCGGAGAGAAAGGCGAGAAACTCACGCCACCAGGGCCGCTTGGTGGTAGCAAGCCACCGACCCGGTCAAAACCTATTATACCTCGGTCACCATGGGATCATCCCCCGCGCCGGGTAAGTTGTTGCCGAACCGGACGTGGTAGGCCTTCCCTTCCGCGATCACCCGACCACAATGCTCACAGACGCAGTCGGCTGGCTCGATTAGATCATCGCCCGCGAAGCCGACGGCGTACTGCGTCTCAACCGGCGCGATCCTGCATTGTGGACAGCCCAGTCCATCGCAGCCGGCGGCCAACTCGATCTTCTTTAGCTTACTGTTCATCGTGTCCATGTGAACTTTTTGCGATAAGGCGACTCTCGAGGCTCTCAATACGTTCCAGCAGATCGGTTGCGACCACCGGACCCAAGCATCGGCTCAAAATCTCTCGGATCGCGCTCACGTCGCCGGCCTTGCCTAGCTCGACCAACTTGGCGATCAGCGCCCTCATGTCACGGATCGTGACGGTGTTCAACAGCGTCACGCGCAAGCGGTTGCACTTCGCCGACATCGGGTTGCCGCTTCCGCCGCGCCATCCTTTGCGGAACTTGCCATCTGGCCCACGACCATTTAGTGATGGTTGGGTACTATTACCCGCATTCGTGGAATCACTGTTATTCATAGGTTCGCTCCTGTTGGGTGTCGATCAGACCGAGGATCGTCGCCCGGGTCTCTGGGGTGAGTCCGCTCCACGCCTTGACCACTGCGAGTAGCCCGGTATCATCGATCACACGTTGTTCCGGCGCAGGACGCGGTAGGGAAAATGGAAGGGATGGCAGGGACAAATCAGGGGCGGCCGTAAGTTGTTGCTGCTGCAGCGGTTGTGGCGGGCTATGGCAGGCTGCTTTTGATACCGTGTTTGCTCCTGTTTTTCCATGGCCCGTGCCGGAATTCAGGATTTTCTCGACTCTGCCAAGGAGTGAGCTCGTGCTGAACATAGCTGTCATCGGTGGGGATGGTACTGGACCTGAAGTCGTGGCCGAAGGCCTCAAGGTACTCAGGGCGGTGGCCGCGAAGGCCGGGTTCCAGTACAACACGACCGACTTCGATCTCAGCGGCAGGGCCTACCTGGCCCGGGGCGGCGATCCCAAGGTCCAGAACATCCCCCTGGTCACCCCCGAGCAGACCAGCGAACTCCGGAAGTACGACGCGATCTACCTCGGAGCGGTCGGCGACCCGAACATCGCCCCGGGGATCATGGAGAAAGGCCTCCTGCTGCATCTTCGCTTCGTGCTCGACCAGTACATCAATCTCCGCCCGGTCAGACTCTACCCCGGCGTCGAGTCGCCGCTCAGAGACAAGGGTCCCGAGCACATCAGCTTCGACGTCATCCGGGAGAACACCGAAGACCTCTACGCGGGCACGGGCGGCTTTCTCCGCAAGGGCACCCCCCAGGAGGTCTCCACCCAGGAAATGATCACCACTCGCTTCGGCGCCGAGCGATGCATCCGCTATGCCTTCGAGTTCGCCCGAGCCAAGAAGAAGGCCGGCACGGGCAAGGGCAAGCTCACCCTCGTCCACAAGACCAACGTCCTGACCTACTGCGGCGACACGTGGTTCCGGGCGTTCAACGAGATCGGCCAGAAGGACTACCCCGATATTGAGCGGGACTACAACCATGTCGACGCCTGTTGCATGTGGTTCATCAAGAGCCCCGAGTTCTACGATACCATCGTCGTCCCCAACATGTTTGGTGACATCATTACCGACTTGGCGGCCATGATCCAGGGCGGACTGGGGGTGGCGGCCGGCGGCAATGTCAATCCCGAGGGCGTCAGCATGTTCGAGCCCATGGGTGGCAGTGCCCCGAAGTACACAGGGCAGAATGTCATCAATCCGATCGCTGCCATCGCCGCCATGGGCATGCTGCTCCGCGTCGTCGGTGGACAGAAGAAAGACGCCGCCGTCGAGCGAGCCGGCACCCAGGTTGAGGAAGCGATCAAGAAGACCTGCCCGAAGATGAAGAGCCAGTCGGCAGGCAAGATGGGGTACGGCACGAGCCAGGTCGGCGACCTGGTCTGCTCAGCCCTCTAGGCTTCGTGCCGGGCGCGGCCGTCGGAAGCGGCGTTACCGAAGCGAGCGGCCGGCCGTCCAGGCGTCAACGCCGCGCCGGTCAGCGTTGAGGCTCCGGCATGATGCCCGTTGCCGCCAGCCTGCAATAACGGGACCACTGCGACAAAGGAGGATCACGTGAGTATCCAGCCGCGTCGGATGCCATCGGCCACGGTCGTCTGCCTCATGTCGGCCTCGCTGGCTCTTGCCCAGGCCACTGTTCAAGCCACCAGAGCGACCACCCAGGTCGCCCAGACGGCACCGGCGAAGAAGCCGGCGCCCGCTCGGACGACCACACTTCAGGGCGTCGTGTTCGAGGATCTCAACGCGAACGGTGTTCCGGACGCCGGCGAGCCCGCCTTGGAGGGCATGTCCGTATCCAACGGTGTGACGTTCGCGGTGACGCCGGCCTCGGGGGAGTTCAAGTTCGTCCTCAGAGAGCGGATCACCGGATCGGTCTTCGTCTGCACGCCATCCGGCTGGCGGGCATCCAAGAGGTTCTACGTCCAGGCCGACTTCGAGCGATTCGCCGAGAAAACACAACCCGCGGACATCGGCCTGGTACGCGATCCGGCTCGGTTGACGGACAAGTTCTCTTTCGTCCAGTTGACCGATACCCACGTCACCGACGACCCCACGACGATCAAGACGATGAATGAGGATATCGACACGGTCAATCGGCTGAGCGACCGGCCGATCTTCGTCGTGACCACCGGTGACCTGACCAACCGCGGCACGAAGCCGGAGGAGTTCAAAGGCTTCGTGGCGGGCATCGAAAACGCCAGGTTGCCGGTCTACAACACCATTGGCAATCACGACTACGGCGGCGAGTCGCGGGAAACGCAGAACTACGAGAGGGCTCTCGGCCCGCGCTACTACTCCTTCAGCTCGGGCCCCTATCATTTCATCAGCAAGGACATCATCGCCGCCGATCGCGACAAGGCCGGCTACCAGCGACAGCAGGCATGGATCGAGGCCGATATCAAGCTCAACGCAGCCGACAAGCGCATTCTGGTCTTCCAGCACTACGTTCCGACCAATCCTGAGCTCGAATGGTGGGCCCGATACAAGACCGCAGGCATCTTCAGCGGTCACTGGCACGGCCGGCGCGAGCAACTCTACAAGGGCATCCTGGACGTCAACAGCGCCACGTTGCGGTTCGGGGGCATCGACCGCAGCCCACGAGGATTCCGCATCATTCACGTCGACGGCGACAGGCTCCGCTGCGAATGGCGGGTCGGCGAGCAGGAGAAGCGCGTCGAGATCCTCAATCCGCCCAAGGATGGCAAGGCACAGGGACGCGTGCCCATCCGCGTCCTGGCCTACGATACGGCCGTGCGCGTCAACGGCGTGAAATACCGCATTCTGGAGAGCAACGCCGTTGATGCCAGGCCGGTTGCGGAAGGCCGGCTGGCCCCCGAGGGTGCCTGGTCCTGGGCGGGCGAGTGCCCTGCCCTGACCAGCGCCGCGGCGGGCCCCAAGAAGATTCAGGTGGAGGTCACGGCGGCGGACGGCACGACATGGAGGGCCGAGAGCACGTTCACACTCGGAACCGGCGAGCCGCCGAAACCGACCATGGGCGAGGCCTGGCCGTTCTTCCACAACGATGCCGGCCACCGCGGCTATCTGAAGACCGGCCCCCGCCCGCCGCTGTCCCTTGCATGGGCCACGAATATCGGCGGCAGCATTCACATCGCCGGACCGGTCGTCGCAGACAACCGGGTGTACGCGGCCACCAGCTTCCATGACTCGCTCGACGACTGCGCGGTCGTTGGCCTCGATCTGGCCACCGGAAAGCGGCTCTGGCGGGCGCCGGTTGATTCGTCGGTCAAACACAGCCCGTCCGTCTGGGGTGAGAACGTGCTGGCCGTCTCCCAGGCCGGTACGCTCTACTGCTTCGACCTCGAGGGGCATACGCGATGGACCGCACCGCTGGCCAACGTCAAGAACCAGCGGTGGGAGGTCAGTTTTCCGGTGACGGATGGCAAGATGGTGTACGCCGGCCGTTCCGAGGGTTTCGGGGCGTTCGAGTTGGCCACGGGCAAGCCGCTGTGGGATCAGAAAGGCGGCAAGGACTGGTGGCCCAACCTCTACACCGGACCCAGCCTCGGCTCGGGCGTGGTTTACCAGGGCGGACCGTTCGTACGAGCCCTGGATCCGGCCACCGGCAGGATCATCTGGAACCTCGAGAAAACGTCGGTCTCCACCGTGGCCGTCGTCCCCGCAGTCGTCGAGCGAGACCAGGCCGGCGACCGGCTGTACGTCTTCCACAACGGCAAGACCCTGTGTTGCCTTGACGGGCGTTCGGGCAAGACCCTCTGGACGGCCTCATGCGAGGCACCGGACGCCAAAGGGGCCGGCATCAAGTCCCAGACCGTCCCCCTCGGCGACGAGACCGGAACACCCGCCGTGGGCGACAAGATGATCTGCCTCGGCGGCGCGGAGGTCGCCTTCCCCGGCGAAAGCCGCCCCACCGCCGCGATGCACGGCTTCGACAAGGCCACCGGCAAGCTCATCTGGCGATTCCCGGTCGGCCGAGACCTCGCTTCCTCGCTGCCCTACAAGCGAATCACCTCGACGATCAGCAGTTCACCGATCATCGTGGGCGAAACGGTCTACTTCGGGGCGAGTGACGGATTCGTCTACGGGCTCGACGTGAACAGCGGCAAGCTGCTGTGGCAGTACCGCCTCGGCGTACCCATCGCTTCCACTGCCGCGGCCACGGGCAACACGCTCATCGTGACCACCTGGGACGGCACGGTGTACGCCCTGACCGCCGGGGGATAGCGTCTACCTGGGTCGGGAAGCGCGAGAAAGGCGTCCGGCCGGTCACTTGATTGGCGGGATGCCGGACCCGCGCCCGGCGGGATGGCTTCTCAGTGCAGTACTGCCTGCACGACCGAGAACGGCGGCACTTCGAGCACGAAATTCTCCAGATTGACCACCGGCTTGCGGGTGTCTTCGCGGTCAACCGCTTCGGGATCGCTGACCGAGTTGAACGTTGCCGGCGACGCCGCATGAAGCGTGGAGATGTCGACCTTGGTCACGACCGGCTTGAGTGCCGCCAGATTGAACGGTACCACCAGGTAAGTGGCCCCGCTGTTGACGACATTGAACACCAGAGCCTGACGGCGGACGTCCCAGGCGACCTGGGCCACCAGGTTGGGCGTTTCCTCGTAGCCCTGGAGCTTGAGCGGCCATGCCGCGGGTGACTGGGAAACGAGTTCGAAGGCCCGCCCCGCGGCGGAGAGGAAGGCCCTCTCCTTGGGGCACTCGATGACATTCTGCCCCCAGGTGTTGGCCATGTTGTTGAAGTTTGCGAAGACGAAGTCGCCGCCCAGCCGCTGGAACACCAGGAACTGACGGACCAGGTTCATCGCGTAGGCCCAGCGGATCTGCCGATTCTGAATGGTCTTCTCCGCCGGCTGGGGTTCACGCCCCTTGTCGGAGATGAACGGCACGTTATCCAGCGGGGCAAGCCACTCGGTATTGCACAACTGGACATCCTGCTGCTTGGCCGCGTTGTACTCGGCAATCACCTTGAGTACCTCGCGAAGGTAGGCCTCACCCGTGCCTCGATCGGAGGCCAAATCAATGGCGTCGCCGGCCTCGGCGAGCATTTGGGGCAGCGTGGGGCGGTAGCTCTCGTACCCCGCCATGATCACCTTGATCGACGGGTCCACCTTCTTCATCTCGCGAGCGAACTCGACGCACCGCTTCGCATACTCGATCGGTCCGAACCTGCGGTAGGGCTCGTTGTCCAGTTCCCAGAACCTCACGCCCATGGTCTCGTGCCCGTGGGCTCGACGCAACGCACCCATCGGATGACTCTCGGCCACATTGCAGTAGGCCACCCACTCGGCCGCCTCGGCCGCCGAACCGGTCATCATATTCACGCAGAGCAACGGCTCCGCTCCAACTTCCCGGCACAGGTCCACGAACTCGACCGTGCCGACGTCGTTGTACTCAAGGCCACCCCAGTACTCGCTCTCCCGCGGTCGACGATCGGTCCGTGGGCCGACGCCGTCGCGCCAGTTGTAGAAGGACGCGTAGCAGCCACCCGGGAACCGGATGATTCGCGGGCGAGTCCGTTTGACTATCTCCACGACATCCTTGCGCCAGCCCTTGACGTGGTCGCTGGGCATGAGCGACAGGCCATCCAGGCGGAGCGCCTTGCCCGGCGGAACGGAAATGGCCAGGCTCCCGCGACCGGCGAACTCGGCGTTCGCCAAAGGCGCTTCGACGGCCTTCCACTCCGGGTCGATGTCACCGATGGTCTTCTGAGCGATCGGCTTGTCCAGGCTCTTCTCCGGGTGGATGCCGATCGTGATGGCGAACTCGCTGTTGTCGGCCGACCGGAGGGCGCCGCGAAGGGTATAGGTCATCCCCGGCCGGAGGACCAGGCCGTCCTGAACGATATACGCCGGCTTGTCCGTCGCCTTGTTGGTCACTTGGGCGGCCTGCAGGCCATGATGGAATCTGCCGTAGCGAGGGTAGCCCAGCGACGCCGCGGGGTTGCTTTCGGCCAGGTACCAAGGGCTCTCCTCGTAACCGGAGTGGTGCCATACTTCATTGGCCAGAACGTCGCCCGGCTTGCGCTGCAGCCATCCCCAGACCGAGGACTTGAGCGGGGTGACCGCCTCGAAACTCCGGTTGTAGAGCATCTCCGACCACATGCCGTCCACTTGGCGGCCAAAGCCGCTCTCAATGAAGTTGCCATACAGGATCGGGCTGACCGGCTTGGCACATAGCGCTTCCGTGGTCACGGTGATCGGGGGCAGTATCTGAGCATCCGACGGGCGCTGGGGCTGGCTGGTCGCCGGCAGTGTGCCGGCGATCTGCGGAACGGCCGGCTGGCTGCCGGCGGGTTGTGTACCGCTGGCCTGGGTTGTCGGTTGAGTGGAAGGGGCAGACGCGACAGGCTGGCTCGCCGGAGCGGTGGTTGGTCCCGGCGCCGTGGCCGGAGCCGTGGCCGTCGCTGGTTGGGAGGTGGCCGGTTCGGGCGGCGCCTCCTCGGCGGGCAGCAATTCCAAGCCGTCGAACCACACCGTTCCTGTGGCGTTGCCCTCGCCGCAGAGCGTGCAGAAGATGAAAACCTTGCCCTGCAGCGGACCCTTGAACTCAACCCGGACACGCGTCCAGTCCGTCGAACCGCGAAGGCTAGGACCCACGACCGTCTTGCTCGCGTCCGGTTCCTGCAGCGGCCCCACCAGGAGTGTGGCCAGCATGCCCGCCCCTTCTCGCGGCTCCAGCTGGTCCGTCTTCACCCACCCGCGGAGGACGTAGGCCTTTCCAGCCTCCACGTCCGCAACCTGCTGGAGGCCTGCCATCGTCGGCTGGCGGGCCGACATCCGAGCCGAGTACTTCCCCACCTTCACCGTCCTGGAGTCCTGGCCCACCGTGGGAGCCGCGCCCAGGACGGGAACCTCCCAGTCCTTCGGCGGGCCGGCTTCACCGTCCAGGCCCGATTCCTCGAACGAGCCGTTCTTCAGCGCGGGCGCACCCTCAGCCGACGACAGACCCCACATCATGGCGATGAGCACGGCCAGCCAGAACCTCACACCATCCCGCACCAACATCGATAGGCCTCCAAACCAGACCCGGGCGATATCGGTCGCATTCTAACCCAAGTCCGACACAAATGTATCGTCGCGGAAACATGCCAAGTTGCCTTGACACATCGGATTATGCGCCCAGGCTCAACCGTAGTCGGTTCAAGGCCGTCCATGCCGTGCGCTCCCGGATCTCAGCCCGAGTCAGGTGCTCGCCAAACAGGTGCCTGGTCACTTCACACCCGGTTGCGTCGGCTAGCCCGATGTAGACCAACCCAACAGGCTTCTGGGCATTCCCGCCGCCCGGACCCGCAACTCCGGTGACACTGATAGCGTAGTCGACCTCACCCCGTAGACGAATCTCCGTCACCAGGGCCTCGGCGACTTCGTGGCTTACGGCCCCGTATTTCTGAATGAGGCCTGCCGGAACACCTAGAAGGCGCGTTTTGGCTTCGTTCGCGTAGGTCACCAGGCCCTGACGGAAGTAGTCGCTGCTGCCGGGTACGTCGGTGATCAGCTTCGCGATCAGGCCACCGGTGCAGGACTCGGCCGTCGCCAGGGTCTTCCGCTTGGCGATCAGAAGGCGACCGACTGCATGAGCCAGCGTATCCTCGTCCTGTCCGAAGACGAGGGTCCCGAGGCGTTTGCGAACCTCTGCGGCGGTCTCCTCGAGCAGCAGTCGAGACTCATCCTGATTGCGTCCGTATGAGTGAATCCTTACGCTGATGACGCCCTGCTTGGCGGTCGTCCCGACCGTTGGGTTGTGTTTCCTGTCCATGAGATCTCGGATCAGGTCCCCGATGTCCGACTCCCCGGCTCCGAAGGTATGCAGCGTGACCGCCTGCATCCTCGTCCCCCCGGTCTTGCGGACCAGGAAGGGGCGGACGGCCAGTCGGTACATCTCCTGCATCTCCCGAGGCACACCGGGCATGACGAAGACGGTCGCCCGGCCGCAGACTGCTTTGATGCCTGGAGCCGTTCCGCAGGTGTTGTCGATCGCCTCGCTGCCTGCCGGAAACAGAGCCTGCGTCCTGTTGCTCTCCGGCATTTGCCGACCCCGGGCGGTGAAGAAGGCCCGGATTCGTTCGACGTGCTCCTCGCGCACCTCCAGGTCTACGCCCATGGCGGCGGCAAGCGCCTGGCGGCTCAGGTCGTCCTCGGTCGGTCCCAGGCCTCCGGTCACCAGGACGAGGTCCGTCTTGCGGGCGGCCTGCTCGATTTCCTCGCGGATGGCTTCGAGGTCGTCCGCCACGGTGACATGCCGTGGAATGCGGATACCGAGTTCCGATACTTGCCGCGACAACCACGCGCTGTTGGTGTCCACCGTCTGGCCGGTGGTGATCTCATTCCCGATGCTCAAGATGACCGCTTCCATGGCCACCGACGATAACACCGCGTCAACTGATCGTGAAGCCCGGTCCGACGGGAGCGGTGACGCCCACTTGGATTTGCCCTTGCCCGATGGTAGTCTATGGCCATGGCAAGGATGCACGGCAAGCCGCGTGAGCGAACCCGTGTTCCGATTCGAGTTGTCGAGCTCACTCGATTGCCTATGACGCGGGAGCAGCCATGACGATCCGCATGGACGGGCGATCCCACTCCCGGGGTAGGCGTGCGCTCGTCGCGGCGGTCGCCTGCCTGACTGCGATCGGCTGCCACAGGCCGGCTACCCAGCAGCCTGCTCGGCAGATCGTTCTGCCCCCCGAGATGGAATACTCTCCGCCGCCCCCCCTGCCCAGCTCGCGTGCCACCGCCAAGTCGGTCGAAGAGATTATCGTGCTCGGCACGTCGCTGGAACGTCGGCCGATCGAGGCCATGGTATTCGGGCGGCGAGGCGAGATGACACTGATTATGGGCGGCTTCCACGGTAACGAGTCAACCGGCGTCGAGCTCTGCCGTTCGCTCGTTCGTTACTTGAGGGAACATCCTGAGGTCTACCCGGATCGGCGTATTGCGATCATTCCGGAGGTTAACCCTGACGGCGTGGCCCACGGCACGCGGGCCAACCGCAACGGCGTGGACATCAACCGGAACTTCCCGGCCTCGAATTTCCCCACCCGTCCTTCGGGCAGGTTTGCCGGCGGTCGGCGGCCGGCCAGCGAAGCGGAAACCCGGGCCGTGCTGACGGCCACCCGGCGGCTGCAGCCGGCCAAGATCGTCTCAATCCACTCGATCGCCGCCGGCCGGCACGGAAACAACTACGACGGCCCGGCCCACGCACTGGCCACGATCATGAGCCGCCACAACGGCTATCCGGTTCTGCCCACCATGGGATACGAGACTCCGGGGAGCTTTGGCACGTGGGCCGGCGTGGACCAGCGCATTCCGACCATCACGCTGGAGTTGCCACGCAACGTCTCGCCTGCCCGTTGTTGGGAAGTCAATCGCGAGGCCATTCTGGCCGCGGTTCGCTTCGTGCCTCCGGACGGCGGAACGCTTCGGGCGGGTGCGGACTCCGGCTCGCGCGCAACCGCCGTGGGGAAGTAGACATCACAGGGCTCCGGCCCGCCTTGAGGACTGAAGTCGTATGGTCTCCGATCCGAAGAACTGGTGGCATCGTCTGAAGAACACCCTCGCACGGGCTCGACGCAACAGCGATCCGTACAACCTGCCCCCGGTGGGACAGGACGGTCTGCTGGTTGGGCCCGCGGAGACAGTCGCCGAGGAGGCCGATCTCACCATGGACAAGCCGGCTGGACTGGTCCGCTGGCCGCGGCGGGACCAGGCCCTCCTCCAGCTCCAGGAGGGCTACGAGCGGGTCACTCGCCTGATCGACGAGATTCAACGGCACATGGTCGAGCAGGCCGAACGCGCGGACCGGACCTGCAAGGCGGTCGAGCAGCTCGCCCGCACGCTCGCGGATCAGCCGGACATGTGCCGCCAGCAGACGCAGATGCTCGAATCGATCGCCGGCCAGCTCGAGAGCACCACCTCCCACACCCAACGACTCACCGAGGCCATCAGCGAGATCCCCCGGGTCACGCGCGGTCAGACAGAAGCCCTGGCCAACATCAGTCGACAGCTCGAAATGGTCGGCGAACAAAACGTGGTCAGCAACCAGACCCTGGACCGGCTCGGCAACGCGGTGGCCGGCGTGGGCCAGGCCAGCAGCAGCCAAACCGACCTCCTGCGGGAAATGGGCCTGAAGACCGATGAGCAGAGCGGCATGATCCGATCGCTGATCACCACCCAGGGCCGGCGATTCATCATGCTGTTCGTCGTCACGTTGGCCCTGGCGCTGACCACCATTGTGGCGGCCATTGTCAGCATCGCCATGCGGCACTGAGAGCGGCGTTCAGCGGTCGGCAAGCTCCTGGCATCCCGATGCGACGCCCACGAGGCAGGGCCTCTACCTCTTTCGGGAGGAGGCGGTGAAACAGGTCAGGGCCATCAACTGCAGGATGACCGCGAAGAGCAGGCGGGTGGTTCCGGTCTGCAGAGCCAGCAACTGATCCATCTGTGTCTTGATGCCACCTGGCTCGATCAACCAGCCGAAGATGGCCCACAGCATCGCTCCGATGGCCATGATCTGGATGACCGCCCCCGCCAGGCGCGGGAGCGCGAAGTCCTCCGACTGCGCCCGGCGATCCGCCATCTTCAGGAAGGTCAGGATCTCCTGCAGGATGGCGGCCGGATCGGCGGGAGTCGCCGGCTCAACGGATGCCGCGGTCTTCTCCGCCTTCCGGGTGTGCTTGAGCACAATGTCCACGGCCTCGCTGAGCGTATTAGCCGTGAAGTCGACCGAGGTGTCCTTCGGCTGCTCGGACGCCGCGGCCTTGCCGTTGCGGAGCAGGATCGTGCGGCACCCGGCCGATCGACCCGCCTGCGTATCGCGAAGCGAATCCCCGATCATCCACGATGCCACCAACTCGATCTTGCGTTCGAGCGAAGCCTTGAGCAGCATTCCCGGCTTGGGTTTGCGGAGATCGCTGTCCTGGCGGTACTCCGGAACGACGGCCTCATCACCCGGCAGGAAGGGACAGTAGTAGATGGCGTCAAGCCTGGCACCCGCCTCAGCCAGCAGGGTGTGCACGCGTTCGTGGATGCTCTTCAGCGTTGGCTCATCGATCAGCCCTCGGGCCACACCTGACTGGTTGGTGATCACGACGTTCTCGAACCCCGCGGCCGTGGTGCGCCGCAGGGCCTCCGCGGCACCGGGAATGAGTCGGACCTGGTCCGGATGGTTGAGATAGCCCGGATCCGCGATCAGCGTGTCGTCCCGATCCCAGAACACGGCCGGCTTGCCCATGGTGAATACTATGGACTAACATCATGCCGAATGCAACCTTGGGAGGAACCTGCATGCCCGGCTTCGAACGTCACGTTTTCGTCTGCACCAACGTCCGCCCCGACGGCCACCCGCGCGGCTCCTGCGCCGCCAGGCAGGGCGAGGCGGTTCGCGAAGCCCTGAAGCAAGCCATATCCAGCCGGGGCCTCAACCGCCGCGTCCGGATCAATGCCGCCGGCTGTCTTGACCAGTGCGAGCACGGCCCCACCCTGGTCATTTACCCCGAGGCCGTCTGGTACGGCTTTGTGACCCCCGCCGACGTGCCCGAGATCGTGGAGTCGCACCTTGTCCAAGGCCGCCCCGTCGAACGACTCCGCCTCCCGGACACCTGCGTCAATACGCCCAGATGCGCGCACAAGGGCACGCGGGGAGAGTAGGGATCGATCCCGGGCTGCTCCGCCGAACGAGATAACTTCATTACCCAGCCAAAACTTCTATAGCTGCGGACCCGTTGCCTTCCGGCCGTTGCGGCGACGACCGCTGGGTTTGCTGTTCCGCGCCGCGGACCTGCCGGCAGACGCTGGACGGACGCCTCCGCGGGACGGGTCGAATCGCGAACGCCGAATAGCGAGCCGATGAGCCCCGAGGGCCCGGCCGGCACATCGTCATCCAGGGCATGCCGGTGTACAATGCTGCGTGGACCTGGTGGCGCGACCGGGCAGACTCGCCGTTGAGGCTCTCTGACAGGGGATGGACATGACGAACAGAGGGACGGGATTCAGGTTCACGCTTTGTGTTGTGGGTGCCGCGTGTTTGACCGTGGCCGCCGCCGTGCCTGCCGCCGACTGGCCGCAGTGGCGGGGCCCGGCTCGCGACGGCCGGTCGGCCGATACCGGGCTGCTCCAGCGATGGGGGTCCGACGGGCCGGCCCTGGCCTGGAAGGTCACTGGTCTGGGCACAGGCTATGCCAGCATTGCCGTTGTTGGTGACCGCCTCTACACGATGGGCGACCTTGATCGTGCCAGCACGCTCCTGGCCTTGAACGCCGAGGGCGGCAAGGTCGTCTGGTCGGTGAAGGTCGGCAAGGGAGGAGCGCCGGGGTGGGGTGGCTTCGGCGGGCCGCGCTGTACTCCCACGGTGGACGGCGGCCAGGTGTTCGCGGTCGATCAGTGGGGCGAGTTCGTGTGCGTCAACGCGGCCGATGGCAAGGAGCAGTGGCGGAAGCACTATGAAAAGGACTTCGGCGCCAGTCGGCCGGAGTGGGGCTTTTCCGAGTCGCCGCTGGTCGACGGCGACAGGGTCGTGGTGACGCCGGGTGGGCCGGACGGTGCGATGGTTGCCCTCAATCGAAAGACGGGTGAGTTGATCTGGCGATCGAGAGATTTCACCGACGGTGTGCAATACTCGTCGATCGTGATTGCCCGATTCGGCGGCGTCCGGCAGTACGTCCAACTGCTCATGAACCATCTCGTCGGCATCTCCGCGAAGGATGGTGCGGTGCTCTGGAAGGCCGCGAGAAAGGGTGAGACGGCGGTTGTGCCGACGCCGGTCATCGAGGGCGACCTCGCCTACGTGACCTCCGGATACAACGTCGGCTGCAGCGCATTCAGGATCACGGCGAAGGACGGCCGGTTCTCGGCCGAGGAGGTGTACGCGAACCAGGAGATGGCCAACCATCACGGTGGCGTAGTCCAGGCCGGCGGGAAGGTATTCGGCTACTCCGACGGCCGCGGGCTGGTCTGCCAGGAGATCAGCAGCGGCAAGGTGCTCTGGGCGGAGAAGGACAGACTCCGGAAGGGCTGCGTTTCGTTCGCGGACGGGATGTTGTACTTTCGCGAAGAAGACAAAGGCACCATGATACTGGTTAAGGCCTCTTCAGACGGTTTTGCAGAGCAGGGACGTTTCGCCCAGCCGGACCGAGCCCGGCAGAAGGCGTGGCCTCACCCGACTATTGCCGACGGGCGACTCTATCTGCGCGATCAGGGGACGCTCCTGTGTTATGACGTGAAGGGCAAGTAGCGGCGATCGTGCCCGGGGCATCCCGCTAGAACGGGAACTCGATCACTCCCGGCCGGGCGTAGTGTTCGAGCAGTGCGGGATCGGGCTCCACGCCCCAGCCTGGGCCGGGCAGTGGTTTCGGACGGCCGCCCAGGCCGAAGCCCACCGGTCGGGGGGCGATATCGCCGGAGAGCAGGAACCGCCCGTAGCTGCCCTCCGCGAAGCTGGCGCCGGGCACCTGCTCCAGCCATCGCCGCCCCACGGCCGACAGGATGCTGGTCTCGCCGACCATGCACCCGAGTTGACAGCCCAAGTTGTTCCTGCGGGCGAAGTGGGCGAGGCGAAGCCCGGGCAGGAATCCGCCGTTCTTGCTGATCCGGACATTAAGCACGTCGAGAACGCCAAGGCCATGCAGCCGTTGAGCATCCTCGAGCGTGACCAGCGACTCATCGAGCATGACGTTCACTTTCACCGCCTGCTTGAGAACAACAAGATCAACGTCCCGGCTTTTCGCCAGCGGCTGCTCGACACACGCAATCGGCACGTCGGCCACGGCCCGAAGGCGATCGATGGCCTGATCCAGCGTCCAGCCCCCGTTGGCATCCAGCCGGAGCGTTGTCGTCCGGCCCAGCGACCGGCCCAGGGCCTGGGCTACGGAGCGAAT
Organism: Planctomycetota bacterium; assembly: GCA_022711465.1. GTDB lineage: Bacteria > Planctomycetota > Phycisphaerae > UBA1845 > PWPN01 > JAGNEZ01. The sequence continues at coordinate 610,379 of JAKLEZ010000001.1, forward strand.
ACGCTGTTCGTCATCCTCGTAGCCGACCTTCAACTTGAAATCACGCAGGCCGTACCACCACATCAGCCGCGTCTTGCGGGTCAGACTGGCGGGATTGTCGCCGGACAGGATCCCGCTGTACCGCACCCTGCCGATGCTCCCTGGCGAACCGAGCCCGGAGAGCCCAAACCAGCCTACGACCTCGCCCACGGGCATGCCGAAGTGCCGGCAATATGCATCGATCAGGGCGAGTTCGATCCCGGCCCGGGCGGCGGTGACACAATCTCCTGCGGTGCTGTGGGTCGGCAGACCGGCGATCCACTCCATCGCCTCGGGGAAGCGGGCCGGCCGCAGTCTGACCAAGCCCTCCAGCCACTCGTCCCGGATCGTCCGAACGACGGATTCGGGGGTTTCTCCGGAGACGTAGGGTCGGGGCAGGGTTTCGCCATGCCCGGCCGTCCCGTCGGCCAGTTCGATCTGAATCACGATCGGATCGGCATCCTGGCGCACGTGGGCGGCATGGCTGAACGCCTTTCGCAGCGGGATCGAGAGCGGATAGACTCTCAGGAACTTGATGTGTGAGCGGGGTCGCAAGTGGGGTCCGTTTCAAGCATGGCCCTGGGAACGGTCAACTTCGCCAACCGGCGAGGCGGGCGGCGGTGCGACGTCCTCGGGCCGACTCTTTGCCTCACCCAGGCGCTTGAACATGCGCTTCACGTCAAAGAAGCCGCCGATCGAGACCACGATCGCCAGCCCGAAGTAGGAGACGATGGCGAGGTACAGGATGGTCTTCCAGCAATCCAGCCAGCCACTCATGGGCCACCTCCCGCCATGAAAGAACCGGCGCCGATCCGGGGCCCGGTGGCCTGATCGCGCCGGTCCTGGGCCCACAGGCTACCCAAGACCATCCCGAGAACGGCCAGCGGGAAACTGAGGATCCCGGTCCATGTCTCGGTCAGGGCGGCGCTCATCCGGGCGATGGCGCTTTGCGGGACGTGCCCCGCGTCGCGGATCGCCGGCTCGATGACCAGGCTTGCCATCCGCAGGGTGAGGTAGGTCAGGCCGGGCAACGCTCCCCCGAGGATGGCGAAGTAGGCTCCTGTCACATTGGCCCGCTTCCAGTACAGGCCCAAGGCCACCAGGGCGGCGGCGCCGGAGAGATACATCGTCCCGGTCATGGACAGGTAGTTCCAGATTGCCCCGCCGGCCTTGAACCATAGGCCGTACCACAGGAGGAACGCCGCCAGGCAGAGGATGAAGAACCGGGTGATCCAGATTCGCAGGGACGCGGGCAGGGTGACGCCAAAGAGCTCAAGGATCGGGGCAACCACATCCTGAGTGAGAACGCCGCTCCAGGCAAGCAGATAGCTGGAGTGCGTGGACATCAGGGCCGCGAGCATGCCGGCCAGCATGAAGCCGACCAGACCGGCCGGCAGGTGGGTCAACAGGCTGGGCATGGCCTGCAGCGAGTCCGCGTTGGCCACTGCCTCGGCTCCTTTCGCGGCGACGAAGGCCAGACCGGCCACGCCCCAGAGGATGGGGATGATCGCCCGACCGAAGTAGTTCACACCAGTCAGGACCCACATGATCCTCGCCGTCCTGGGCGAGTCGGTCGCCGCGGTGCGGAACGCCTGCGTCTGCCAGTTGCTCGTGGCCGTCCAGTGCATGAGCTGCCAGATGATCCAGGCCACGCCGATGCCGAGGGCTCCCTCCTTGGCGGTCACGAAGGGGTTCATTCCGTAGTCCGGGCGGTAGGTATTCACCGCGGCGGCCATTCCCTGGAGCCCGCCGACCAACGGCGTGGTCAGCACCCACCAGGTCGTGGCGGCCATGCCGGCGGACAGGACGATGAATTGGACGTAGTCGGTCAGCACCACGGAGACCATGCCGCCCAGAAGGGTGTAAACCAGGACGAGGGTGACGAGAATGACCATGGCCAGCTTGATTGACGGCACGATGACCGGAGCGTCCCCGAGCCACCCGGCTGAGAGGGTCAAGTCCTGCATCTGGGTGATCAGCCGGACGAAGTCGGCCTCCACCCGGAGGAAGACGCCGTAATTCAGGATGCCCGCCGTCGCGATGATCACTCCCCCGAGGATCCGGACACCTCGGCTGTAGCGTTTCTCGTAGTACTCGGCGACCGTGGTCACGCCCGAGGCTCGCAGGCCGGAGACCATGAACCCGGTGAGCCCGACGAATCCCGATGTCACCACGGCGATCAATCCCAGGATCATGCCCGAGAAGCCGTTTCGAAAGCCCATCTCGGCCATGTACATGACCGTAACCAGTCCCATTTCCGTGGCGGTCAGCGTGGCGACGGCCAAGTACACGCTGAGCGTCCGCCCGGCCACGAGGAAGTCCTCCTGGCCGCGGACGTACTTGCGACAGAGGAAGCCGGGCACGGTGGCGATCAGCAGGTAGACGGCCACGATCGACCAATCGACTGTGGAGAACGCGATGGGCATGACCGGCCGACGCTCCCTTCCGCACGGGATTGAGACTTGGCTCGCATTCTCGGACCTTACTCCGGCTTTGTCCAGCCCAGCCTCCGGGGAAACTGATTCCGCCGTGGATCCGAGCCGATGAACCGATTACCGTAAGGAGACTCTGTAGATGGACCGGGCGGTGGTTCTCGTCAGCGGGGGTGTGAACAGCGCGGTCATTACCGCCATTGCCCGAGAACAGTACGAACCGGTCTTGCTTCACGTCGGCTGGAACCACCGATCTGCGGACCGTGAATTGGCCGCCTTCGAGCAGCTTTCCGCCCATTTTGGCATCGAGAAGACTCTGGCGGCGGAGCTGCCCTGCATGGCCGCGTTTGGCGGCAACAGTCGAGTATCCAAGCGGCTTTCCATTGAGGATGCCAACACGCTCAACCAGGAGACGCCGTCGACCTTCGCGCCCGGCGTGTTGCCGTCGATGCTCGGTCTGGCCGCCGCGTGGTCCGGGGCGATCAAAGCCCGCCGGATCTTCGTAGGGATCAGCGAGGGCCTGGGCGGCACGGGCCCCGCGCTAGCCCAGCTCTATCCCGACTACCGGCGTGAGTTCGTCCAAGCCTTCAACCTGACGCTGCGTTACGCCTTCCCGGCCAAGCAGGACATCCTGGTGGAAGCTCCGCTCGTTGACCTCAGCCGGGCCGAGATTGTCCGGCTGGGGCTCAAGTGCGAGGTCCCCTACGCGCTGACCTGGAGTTGTTACGCGAGCGGGGCCAAGCCCTGCGGCCGCTGCCTTGGTTGCGTCAACAGGGCGCTGGGCTTCAGCAAGGCCGGCATGGCCGACCCGCTGTTCCTCGAGCCCGTGGGTGCGTGACGACTGCTCCGATCCGATTGACCGTCTCCCGTGGTGCGATTACAACAAAGCGTCGAGCGGTGCTGGAAGGCCACGCCGCATGGTCAGCCGCGTCCGTGCGAGCGGACAGGCCATGACCCCTGGGCCGGGTAATCGAACAGAAGGAGTGAACGACCGTGCCTCAATTCTTCCCTGAAGTCAAGATGGTCAAGTTCGAGGGCCCCAAGTCCCGCGACCCTCTGGCCTTCAAGCACTACGACGCCGGCGAGAAGGTGCTGGGCAAGACCATGGCCGACCACCTGCGCTTCTCCGTGTGTTACTGGCACACTTTCAAGGGTCTGGGCAGTGACCCTTTCGGACCGGGCACCATCATCCGCAAGTATAACAACTCGAGTGACCCGATGACCGTGGCGGAGATGACTCTCTGGGCGGCGTTCGAGTTCTTCGCCAAGCTCGGCGTGGACTACTGGTGCTTTCACGATCGGGACATTGCCCCCGAGGGCGGCACGCTGGCCGAGTCCAACAAGAACCTCGATCGGATCGTCAAACTGGCCCGCAAGCTCCAGCGCGACACGGGCATCAAGCCGCTGTGGGGGACGGCCAATCTGTTCTCGAACCGGCGGTACATGGGCGGGGCGGCGACGAATCCCTCTCCGGCCGTCTTCGCCTACGCCGCTGCCCAGGTCAAGAAGGCCATGGAAGTCACCCAGGAACTCGGTGGAGCGGGGTATGTGTTCTGGGGCGGGCGCGAGGGTTACGACACCCTGCTGAACACGGACATGGGTCGGGAGCTTGATCACCTGGGCGCCTTCCTGCACATGGCCGTCGACTACAAGAAGAAGATCGGCTTCCGCGGGCAATTCTACATTGAGCCCAAGCCCAAGGAGCCGACCAAGCACCAGTACGACTCTGATGCCGGAGCTTGTTTTGCCTTCCTGCAGAAGTACGACCTGGTCGACCACTTCAAGCTCAACATCGAGGCCAACCACGGCACGCTGGCCGGTCACACTTTCCAGCATGAGCTGGAGTTCTGCGTGGCCAACGGCATTCTCGGCTCGGTCGACGCCAACCGCGGCGACCTGCTCGTGGGCTGGGACACCGATCAGTTCCCGACCGACCTGTACGACTGCACGCTGGGGCTATACACCCTGCTTCAGGGCGGCGGGTTCAGGACCGGTGGTCTGAACTTCGACGCCAAGGTCCGTCGCCAGTCGATCGATCCGGTCGACCTGTTCCACGCCCACATCGGCGGCATGGACACCTTCGCCCGGGCCCTCAAGATCGCGGCCAGGATGATCAAGGACGGCAAGTTCGCCAGGTTCGTCAGCCAGCGTTACGCCGCCTGGGACACGGCCTTCGGCCGCAAGATTGCCGCGGGCAAGGCCACTTTCGCGGAGATGGAGAAGTACACCCTGACTCAGGGCGAGCCCCGGATCCAGTCCGGCCGGCAGGAGATGCTGGAGAACATGCTCAACGCGTACATCTCGTAGGGCGGGTCGAGCACGCCTTCGAGCACGCCTTCGAGCACAGGTTCCCATAATCGGCGGCGAGGGTGGCGAGCCTCAGCCGCACGCGCTTGACTCTCGCCACCGGGGATCGATGCCTCCCGCCCCCTACTCGCCCCTGCGAGCGGCCGCCATCACGGTCTTGCCGGCAAGGCGGGGATTGCCATTGCGGGGACGACGACCGGGATCACAGACAGGAGTGCGACAGTTGAACCATCGACGTGCAGTTGGACCGATCGTCCTCCCTTCCACGATCCTGTGTCTCATGTCGCTTGCCTGTGTTCCCATCGGAGACCGCGCGGGTGACTCCGCGGCGCGTGCCTCGAGCCAACCTGCCTCCGAACCGGCTCGTGTCTGGACGCAGACCGGTCCTGAGACTTCCGGGCTCCGGGCCTTCGACGAGGTCATGGCCAGCTACATGAAGGATCGCGACATCTCCGCCGGCAGTCTGGCGGTCCTGCGAAACGGGCGGCTTGTTCTGGCTCGCGGGTACAGCTGGGCGCCCGAGGGCAGGCCGCCGGTCCTGCCGACCGCGATGTTCCGGATCGCCAGTGTTTCCAAGCCGATCACCGCCGTCGGCGTGCTTCAACTCGTCGAGCAGGGCAAGCTCCGTCTCGATCAGCCGATCGGCGAGTTCCTCGACGTCAGCCGCTGGAGAGACAAGCGAATCGCGCAGGTCACGATCCGGCACCTGCTGACTCACCGCGGCGGATGGGACCGCGGCAAGGCTTTTGATCCCATGTTCCGCGACCAGATCATCGCCAAGGCGCTGGGGCGTCCCCTGCCGACCGTGCCGCAAATGGTCATCGACTACATGGCCACCCAGCCCCTCCAGTTCGATCCGGGCACGAAGTACGCGTATTCGAACTTCGGCTACTGCATCCTGGGCCGGATCATCGAGAAGGTCACCGGCCTTTCCTACGAGGACTTCATTCGCGAGCGTGTGCTGGCTCCCATTGGGGCCGGCGGCATGCGTGTTGGGCACTCGTTGCCCGCACAGCGTTTCCCCGGCGAGGTTGAATATGTGGATCTTTCGAACAGCCGGGAGGACAATGTGATGGGAGCGAACCCACCGGCAAAGGTTCCCGAAACCTACGGTGGCTTCAACCTCCACACGATGGACGCTCACGGTGGATGGATCGCGTCGGCCGTCGACCTGGCCCGGTTCAGCGCGGCGCTGGATCCCAAGGGCAAGGCTCGCCTGCTGTCGGCGACCTGGTTGGAGGAGATGTGGAAGCGGCCGCCCGGCGTGCCGGACAGTGATCAGGGCTTCTATGCGCTGGGGTGGTCGGTCCGCGTCGTGGGTGAGGGCCGGATGAACACCTGGCACAACGGCAGCCTGCCGGGCACGTTTACGGTTCTCGTGCGGCGTTGGGATGGTTTGAGCTGGGTCGCGCTTTTCAATCAGCGATCGGAAGGCAAGTCCATGCCGCCCAGCGAGGCCATCGACGGCCTGCTTCATCAAGCGGCCGATCGGGTCACGCAGTGGCCGGACCACGATCTGTTCGAGCGATTCTGAGGTCATTCGTTCCTGCGGGACCGATCACCGACGGCGGAGGATCGTGGTCCCGTCGGGGGCGGTGGCGATGCGGCGGGTATCCTTGTCCGGTTGAGCCGCGGGGGCGGTCTTGCGTCCCCTGATCTTTTTACCACTCTTTGTCGCGTTAAGACTCTTGAGCTCGGCCGCGGGCTTCTTCCTGGGTGCCGGCGCTCGGTACTGGCGCAGCGATTTGACCTCGTCGGGGCTCAGCGGCCGGGACGCACCGATCGGCAGGCCGCTCAGCGACAGTGGCCCCATGCGAATCCGAACCAGCTTGCGAACCTCGAAGCCCAGTTTGGCCATCACGCGGCGAATCTCGCGGTTACGTCCCTCGCGAAGCGTGACTTCGATCATGCTGCCATCGCGTCCGGCGTGAACGACACTTGCCTCGGAGACATGAGCCTTGCCTTCGTGGAGCCAGACGCCTTTGAGCAGGCGGGCGATTTCGTTGTTGCCCACGAGGCCGGGCAGATGGACGCGGTAGGTCTTGGGGACACCGAATCGCGGATGTGTCAGTCGCTGGGCCAGTTCGCCGTCGTTGGTCAGGAGCAGCAGGCCGGTGCTGTCGGCGTCGAGCCGGCCGACGGGGAACACGCGTTCGCGGATACGGGGGAGCAGATCGATGGCCCGGGTTCGGCTCTGCGGATCATCGTTGGTGCAGTGCACGCCCTTGGGTTTGTGGAGCATGAAGTAGACCTTGCGAGGGGCGCGGAGCAGTTGCCCGTCCACGGTGATTCGATCGGACTCGGGATCGACGAGCGCCGGCAGGGTGGAGACCTGTTTGCCGTTCACTGCGACCCGGCGGTCGAGGATCATCTCCTCGCACGCGCGGCGCGAAGCCAAGCCGGCGGAGGCGAGGACCTTCTGCAAGCGTTCAAGAGCCATGGGGAGCTTGTACCACAAATCGAGGTTCATTGCATGGGCTAGCGCATGGCTTGGCGCACGCGTTGCCAGTATGCGCTGGTTTTCGGTTCGCGGGTGCCGTCCGGGCCACCGTTGTGGATTCGGGCCAGGGTCCTGTAATCCCGACGGGCAAGGGCCTGGGGGCAGTGTTTCCGCCAATAGGCGAGCATCACCTGTTCGGCGTAGGCCTTGTTGGTGACCCAACGGTAGCTGCCTCCCACCCCGCTATCCTTCCAGTACTTCCAGCTGATCTGATAGGGTCCCAGCGATCGGCCGCTGTCGCCACGGGCCAAGGCGGGATTCGCGGAGCCTCCGGTTTCAACCTGGGCCACGGCGTCGAGAAATGAGCGCATGTCGGCGGTTGCGGTCAGGGGGTAGAGACCGAAGCAGAAGGCGGACAGCAGAAGCAGCCATGCCGGGCGCATTGTTGGGAACCTCTCGTCGATCCCTCACGATTCTGCACCTTTGCGGCTCCAGTCAGCATCCGTGCTTCCTTGGCGGCATCCGAGGACTCTCGGAGCGGTGCAGGGGATTATACCCTGTGAGTTTAGCTGCCGCCAATGGTTCTGGGGCGAAACCGAGTCCTTCCTAATATCATTGGCTACATAATGTTACATCGCCACAGTCAATCAACTCGAGCCGGCAGGATTACCATTGTCTGTCCGGCCCGATGCAGGCGTTTGTCGATCGCCAGAGCGGTTTCGTTGTGCAAGAAGCGATGGACCCACGCGTCGTGATCGAAGATGACCTTCCCAGCGAAGAAGGTGGTCTTGGGATCAGTTGTACGCGCATTCTCGAGCGGCTTGGGAGTAGACCCGCAGGTTCTCCACCGGTGTGTCGAAGAAATGGTCGGCCACCGAGAGGATGTAGCCGCCGTTGCGGCCGAAGCCCTCGAAGAGGCGCCGGACCTCGGCTCGGATCTGGTCGGCCGTGCCGCGGGTCAGAACGTTGTACTGATCCATGCCGCCGATCATCGCGACCTTGCCGGCGAAGGCTTGCCGGACCTTGGCGGGATCGGTGATGTTGCCACCGACGCCGGGCGGTGAGAGCGTCTCGGAGGCATCGGTCCCGTTGGCCACGATCTGGTCGAGGATGTACATCATCCCGCCGCAGGTGTGGTAGCTCACCCGATGGCCGGTGTCGTGCAGGGCCTGATGCATGCGCCGGTCGTACGGCAGGCAGAACTCGCGATGCATGGCTGGGGAGATGACGGTGTCGCTGCCCGCCCCACCGCCGGTCTCGATGAGATCGAACTTGGCCCCGCGGAGGGATTCCTCGATGAATCGGAGCTTCTTCTCGAGGAGGACAGTCATCAGCCGGTGGACCCAAGGGGGGTCGTCGTGGGCCGCGAGGATGAGTTCTTGCACATCCATGAGGCAGCACGCGTGCTGCCAGCAGCCGGCCTGGTCACCCCAGACGAAGCCTCGAAGGACGCCGGCGTCACCGACGGCGTCATAGGCGGCCGCCACTTTGTGACGATCCAGACGGGCGATGGGCATGTAGCGTTCGATCAGATCCACGTCCTCCGGGTGCTTGATGAGGTACTCCGTGATCCAGGTCGTGATCAGGTTGCCCTCGGTCTTGTAGGAAAGTCGGCCGCCGGGGGTGGTGATGGTGTGGTGAACCACGCGGTGGACGGGATCGGCGTCGACGACTGTCGCCTGGTCACGCCAGTCGGGCACACCGGCGGTTGCGGCGGACTCGGGCACCCAGAACTGGCCCATGGTCTCGAAGTACTGAATGGCGGCATCCATGCCGGTTGCCCGGAAAGCGGCCAGGGCGTCGATCCCGGCCATACAGGTGTTCAGGTGGTAGGGTTGCCACTGATGAACGGTGACGGGAAGGCGGTCGGGCTTCTCACGGGCCAGGGCTCGCATCATTCGTTCCTTGGAGGTCATCCTGGTTCTCCTTGCACGGCCGGGTATCGCCGGCCTCGAGTATACCACGCTTGTGGCCAGCCGGGACTGCCCCCTTGCGGGCTCGGGTGGTCGTGACTACCGTGTTCACCGTCGGGAGATCAGGTCTTGCAGCGAGGATTTCTTCCGTGGGCAAAGTCAACCCCAAGACTCAGCGTGTGATCACCGCACTCAATCGCCGACAGCCCGACCGGGTGCCCATTGGGGAGTTCTTCTGGACCAACTTCATTCACCGAGCCAAGCGCGAGAATCACCTGCCGCACAACTTCGACCCCTATCGATACTGGGACCTGGACATGGTGGTCATCAATCCCAACATGGACCCGCACATTGGGGGTGTTTGCGTTGTCGAGGACAGCGAGGACCGCAAGGTGGTCAAAACCGGCTTTGGAGCGACGATCGAGATGCGCTCGTGCTGCCCCATGCCTGCGTACCGTGATTTCGAGACGAAGACCTTCGAGCAGATCGACGCCCTGCGGTTCGATGACCCGGGGGACGAGCGCCGCTTCAGGGTGGCGATCGATGACCAGATCAACGCGGTGGGTGATGCCCTGAACCTGGGCCTGCCGGCCTGGATCGACCGGATTGACGCGTACGCCGGCGATTTCTGCGTATTTGGGAGCGTCTGCGAGCCCCACGAGATGCTCTGGCGGATCATCGGAACGGAGAACGCGCTGCTGAAGATGGGGGAGGAGCCTGGCCGGATTGCCCGGTTCATTGAGCGGCTTGGCGACTTCCTGGTGGGCATTGCCGAGGCCCAGATTGCGGTAGGCGGGGAGCGACTGGCCGGGCTGTACATTTGGGGTGACGTGGCCTACGTCAAGGGTATGTTTTTCTCTCCGAGGTACTGGCGCGAGGTGTACAAGCCGCAGCTGAAGCGGATCTGCGACGTGGTTCATTCCGCGGGGCTTAAAGCGATTTATCATGGCTGCGGCAATGCATCGGCTGTCTACGAGGACATGATTGAGGCCGGGGTGGACGCGTACAACCCGCTTGAGGCCAAGGCCGGGCTGGACGTAGTCGAGCTCAAGCGGAAGTATGGGCAGCGGTGGTCATTCAACGGCAACATCGACGCCCGGGTGCTGGCCACCAACGACCGGGGCAGGATCCGCCGCGAGGTTCTCACGAAGTTGAACGCGGCCAAGGGTGGCGGTTACATCATCCAGTCGGACCACTCGATCCCGGAGAACGTGGATTTTGCCAGTTATGACTACATGGTTCAGCTGGTCAGGGAGCATGGCCGCTACCCGCTTCAGTTAGGCGAGTTCGACCGTCTCGTGTGAGCCGAATCACGGAATCGACCGCAGCAGTTCCGGAGCGCGACCGGGGTCGGGCTGAAGGTCTGTTTTTGCCTGGTCGGGCGTTTGGGGCTATTGGTCAGTCATCGGTCATTCTTCTGGTTGCTGACGCCGCCTTCAGCCTTGTCGGCCCCCGCAGCCCAGATCGTGGGCGGGTCCTGACCCGCAGATTCATCCCTGACTGACCACTAGCCTGGGGCGGTGGATGAGGATACAATCGATACAGAGGGCGTCGTTCGGCCCGGGGAGGTGTCGGGCGACAGCAGCGGACGAGGGCAAACGCGAACACATCGGAGCGTAGGCACCGGCATGGAGACCTCCACGGACGGGGCATGGAAGGTTTGGGCTGCAGTGGGCGTCGTGGGCGGTGTGGCGGTCATCGCGATCCTGCTCTGGGGTCTGGGCGGGCTGGCCGTCTCGGTGAAGGGCAGCGACGAGCAGGTTCTGGCCCGGCTGATTGCCGCCAAGTCCGACGAGCGGGACGCGATGGTGATTGAACTGGGCCGGCGCGGCGTCAAGGTCATACCCGGCATTGTCGCGGCGTACCAGAAGGCGGAGGGCGATCCGGTTCTGAGGACGCACCTGGTGATGATTATTCGCCGGATCGGTCCGGTCGGCGAAGCGAAGCGGGCGTTACAGGACCTTGGGAAGGAAGAGAAGGACGGCGAGGTCAAAGACCTGATCGAGCGGCACCTGGCGGATCTGAATCGCATGAGCAGGTAGTCCGGGAGAGATCGGGCCGGGACCCGAGCGGAGGCTAGCCATGAGACCGATGGACGATGGTCGAGGTTTTACTCTCATTGAGGTCCTGGTCGTGGTGGCGATCATCGCGTTGCTGGTCGCTGTTCTGATGCCGTCATTCGCTCGGGCGCGTGAGCAGTCGCGGATGGTCATGTGCCAGAGCCAGCTGCACCAGTTCAGCATCGCCTTCCTGGCCTACGCCTCGGCAAACAAGGGGCGAACGCCGGGCATCAGTGAAGACCGCAATGCCGACTGGCTGGGCGGTGCGAACAGAGGAGGAAGGCAGCCGGAAGACGGCACCATCTACAAGTACCTGGGGGCCAACAAGAACATTTTCTGCTGTCCGACCGACGAGACGCTGCGTCCCGGCAACACTCTCCGCTACAGCTACACCGGCAGCACGCTGATGAGCGGCGTGGATCCCAACTGGGTGAGGGGCGCGCACTACCAGCACGAGCCGAAGAGCGTGAGCAACTACAGCACGTCCGACCACAGGACGAACATGCGTCCTCTCCGTCCGATGATGATCATCGAGGAGGATCCCGACTGGTATCTCGTCGGCGTTACCAACAGCGCGTGGGACAACGACGACGGGGTAACCACGCGGCATCTCAAGAAGTTCGGGAACATCGGTTTCCTCGACGGCAGTGTCGGCTCGGTCAATCTGCCCGCCACGCCGCACACCAACGGCAAGTATTTCTCGAACAACGCGATGTGCGTGCGAGTAAAGGACATGTGGATTTCCGGCAAATCCTGGGAGGACATGCTCTGGAGCGACGCCACGAAGAGCGGAGCCTACGGCAAGCTCACTATCCAGAAGCCCGCCAGCGCCAAGGGTGTCACCCACGCCACTCCCTGAAGCCCACAGGGCATACCTGGCCAAGGGATTGACACGTCCCGCGACGAGGTCATAAGTTGGGAACCATGGTCTCGTCGTCCCGTCCGTTCCAAGCGCTTCTGTTCAGGGTGATCCGCGCCCGCGGACCTTCGATGCGGGTGTGTTGAGAGGAGCGACACGATGCAGCGATACGGCATGGTTCTCAAGGTACGTCCTGAGAAGTTCGAGGAGTACAAAAGCCTTCACGCGGCTGTCTGGCCCGACGTCCTGAAGATGATCACGGAGTGCAAGATCCGCAACTACTCGATCTACCACAAGGACGGCTATCTGTTCAGCTACTTCGAGTACGTGGGCACCGACTTCGCGGCGGACATGGCCCGGATGGCCGCGGACGCGACCACGCAGCGATGGTGGGCGGTGTGCATGCCGTGCCAGGACCCGCTCCCCACTCGGGCCCCTGGCGAGTGGTGGGCGAACATGGAGGAAGTATTCCATTGTCCATAACCTCGCGCGAGCGTGTCCTGGCCGCCTTCGAGCACCAGGAGCCGGATCGGGTGCCGGCCTGGTGCGGGTCGTCGCCGGAGTTCTGGGTGAAGGCCAAGCGGGCCCTCGGGCTGGACGATGAAGGGCTGCTGGTCCGGTTCGGCGACGACTTCCGCCGGGTTTGGGCCCGCTACGACGGGCCCGCCTTCCCCTTGGCGCCAGGGGCCAGCCATCGCACGGTCTTTGGCAGCAACCGGCGCGGCCTGGGCTACGGCCAGCCGATGGAGCATCCTCTGGCCGATGCCACCCTCGATCAGGTCCATGCTTACGCCTGGCCCGACCCGAGTTGGATGGACGTGAACCAGATCCGAGCCGGCGCGGTGAGCTACGGGCGGCAATACGCCATCCTGGGCGGCGACTGGTCCCCTTTCTGGCATGACGCCATTGACCTCTTGGGCATGGAGAACCTCATGCTCAAGATGTACGACCAACCCGAAGTCGTCGACGCCGTTCTTGGCCACATCGTCGATTACTACGCTCGGGTCAGCAGTCGTATCTTCGACGCCGCGGGGGACGTGATCGACATCTTCTTCATCGGCAACGACTTTGGCAGTCAAACCGGTCCCTTGCTGGGTGAGCCCCTGTTCCGCCGCTTCATCCTTCCCCACTTGCGGCACCTGGTGGACCTCGGCCACGCATACGACCTGAAGGTCATGATGCACTGCTGTGGCGGCTTTGCCCCGCTGATACCGGCCATGCTCGAGACCGGCCTCGACGGTCTTCACGCCATCCAGCCGTCCTGCCGCGGGATGGACCTTGCGACACTGAAAGCCCGATATGGCCGCCAGATCCTATTCAACGGAGCCATCGACTCTCACCACGTGCTCATCAATGGCCATCCCGAGTCGGTGCGAGCCCGGACTCGAGAAGTGCTGACGATCATGAAGCCGGGCGGAGGCTATGTGGCCGGTGCCAGCCATGACTCGATCCTCGAGCAGACCCCGGTTGAGAACGTGCTGGCGATGTTCGATGCCATCCGCGAGTTTGGGGGTTATGGGGAATGAAGCCCCGGGAGGGCTGCCCTGCGTCGGACGGGCGATCTCCATACCTGTAGCGAGTGACGCACCCGAGGTGCCGGGAGGGGGTCGCTGCCGAGCTCGGCGTGACGCGGCGTCCCGCCCGGCAAGCAACTCACGTATAACATCATTGCCTACAATATCTTACAAGCACACAAGACTTTCATCCCCCGGCGTGGGCTGAGAAAGGAAGAGGGGACTTGTCCGGGGGCAGGAGGATGCCTACAATTACGCAAAGCTAATAGTGAGACTGAGTCTCAGTTGCCAAATGAGGTGGACACGATGACCGATGCCATTGCTCGCAGGCAGTTCCTGCTGAAACTCGGAACGTCCGTTCTTGGGGGTGCGGCGGCAACCGCGCTGCTCATCCCGAAGTCGGCCGTGATGGGCGCGGAGAAGCGCCCGTCCAATCCGGGAGATACCTCGGGACGGACCCAACATCGACAAGGAGACAAACACATGGCCTACACACTGCCCGATTTGCCGTACGCATTCGATGCCCTTGAACCGTACATTGACGAAACGACGATGCGAATTCACCACGGCAAGCACCATGCGGCTTACGTGGCCAACGTCAACAAGGCCTTAGAGGGTCATGCCGACTGGGCGGCGAAGGGTATTGAGGATCTTGTTGCCGAGGTTGCCAAGGTTCCGGAAGCGATCCGCACTGCGGTGCGGAACAACGGCGGCGGCCATTTCAACCACAGCCTTTTCTGGAAGAGTCTGGCCCCCGCCGGCAAGAAAGGCGGTGGAGAGCCGAGCGGCGAGTTGGCCGCGGCCATCACGAGGGACCTGGGCAGCTTTGCGGCCTTCAAGGAGGCGTTCAACAAGGCGGCGGCCACTCGGTTTGGCTCGGGCTGGGCATGGCTGTCGGTCGGCGTCAGCGGGAAGCTGTTCGTATCCTCGACACCGAACCAGGACAACCCGCTGATGTCGGGGATTGCCGAGGCCCCGGGCAAGCCGATTCTGGGGCTGGATGTATGGGAGCACGCGTACTACCTGAAGTATCAGAATCGCCGACCGGAGTACATTGAGTCCTGGTGGCACCTGGTGAACTGGGAGTTCGTGGCTGAGCAATACGCGAAGGCCAGGCGATAGTGTCGATGGAAGTGCCGGTGTGACCGACCGGTGAGGGGGGGCACCGGGCGCTATCGTCCTATTGGCGCAACCGTGTCGGCGGAAGCACTAAGCGACGGTGGGGCTCAAGTCGGAGGAGGAGAGGGGCTTCAAGGGGAAGGAATGGCCTGGGGGAGCGTGAAGGAGTTTGGCGGACAGGGAAGCGAGAAGGAGAGAGCTGTGATCTTCACGGCGTGGCGGGCAAGCCGCCGCGCCGTTTCTGTTTTGCGCACTCGCGGGTGAGTGGCCGGTGCAGCTTGCCTGACCGGCTTGGGCTGAGCGTGGCTGCCCTGCTCCTCGAGTCACCGCTTGTGGTTCTGGTTGGCCACCGGCCAGGCCGGGCGGTGCGGATCTGGATTTCCACGGGACCTTGCGTCACAATACCGCCCGGTTACAGGAATCGAGTCTGTTGGTTTGGAGCATGGAAGGTGCAGAATGGCCAAGAAGACAATTGCTGACGTGAACGTGAAGGGCAAGCGGGTTCTGATGCGGGTGGATTTCAACGTTCCCCAGGACGACAAGGGCAAGATCACGGACGACCGTCGGATTCGCATGGCCCTGCCCAGCATCGAGCAGGTGCTCAAGGGTGGCGGCCGGCTGATTCTGATGAGCCATCTGGGGCGGCCGGAGGGCAAGGACCCGGCGGCCGACAAGCAGTGGACGATCAAGCCGTGTGCCGATCGGCTGAGTCAGCTCATTGGCAAGAAGGTGATGTTCGCCCCGGACTGCGTCGGCCCGGAGGTCGAGAAGATCGTGGCCGGCATGAAGGACGGTGACTGCTGCCTGCTGGAGAACGTTCGTTTTCACGCGGCCGAGCAGATCAAGGACAAGAAAGCCAAGGACGACCCGGCCCTCAAGGAGAAGAAGGAGAAGTTTGGCAAGCAGCTTGCCGCCCTGGCCGACATCTACGTGAACGACGCATTTGGCACGTGCCATCGTGACAACGCGAGCATGCTGACCGTTCCCCAGCAGATGGCCGGCAAGCCCCGGGTCGTCGGCTTTCTGGTCAAGAAGGAATTGGAGTATCTAGGCGAGGCGTTGAACAGTCCGAAGCGGCCGTTCGTCGCCATTCTGGGCGGCAAGAAAGTCTCGGACAAGATCGCGGTCATCGAGGCCTTGCTGAAGAAATGCGATACTGTGCTGATCGGTGGGGCCATGAACTACACCTTCATGCTGGCTCAAGGCAAGAAGGTAGGGACAAGCCTGGTGGAGGCTGACAAGGTGGACGAGGCCAAGCGGCTACTTCAGCTTGGCGGCGACAAGCTCAAGCTGCCGGTGGACGTGGTGGCGGCTGCCGAGTTCAAGGCCGGGGCGGCCGCGCAGACTTTGGCGGGGGACATTCCGGACGGGCTTCAGGGCCTTGACATCGGCCCCAAGACCGTGGAGATGTTCAGGAAGATCATTGCCGGCGCCAAGACGGTGGCCTGGAACGGCCCGATGGGTGTCTTCGAGATGAAGCCGTTCGACGCGGGCACGCTGGCGGTAGCTCAAGCCCTGGTGGAGGTCACGGCCAAGGGTGCGATTACGGTGATCGGTGGGGGGGACAGTGCCGCGGCCATTGAGCAGATGGGCATGAGCGAGAAGGTCAGCCACGTCAGCACCGGCGGCGGCGCCAGTCTCGAGTTCATGGAAGGCAAGAGCTTCAAGGCCGTCGAAGTGCTCGACGAAGCCTGAGTTGTGCAGCAGGGTCCCGTATACTTCGAGCCCCGGGCACCCGCGCCCGGGGCTTTGTTTTGGAGGCGACCGACCGTGCCCACCGCGACCCAAGACACCTGGCCCCTAGCGACTCCGCGGATCCGCATTGCGCCTTCCCTCCTGGCGGCCGACTTCGCCCGTCTGGCCGATGACGTCGCCAAGATCGAAGCCGCTGGGGCCGAGATTCTGCACCTGGACATCATGGACGGGCACTTCGTACCGAACATCAGCTTCGGCATTCCGGTGATTGAGAAGCTGCGTCAGGTTTCGCGGTTGTTCTTTGACACGCACCTGATGATCACCGAGCCGGTCCGCTACGCGGAGCCGTTCGTGAAGGCCGGCAGCGATCTGCTCACTTTTCATATTGAAGTATCACATGAACCTCTGCGTGTCGTTGACCACATTCGTGGGGCTGGTGCCCGGGTGGGTGTCACGCTGAATCCGGGGACGGAGGTTTCGGCTCTGCGAGAGGTTGTCGCGTCGGTGGACTTGGTGCTGGTAATGAGCGTGTGGCCCGGTTTTGGGGGCCAGACGTTCATCGCATCGACGCTGGACAAGTGCCGTGCGTTGCGTGGGCTGCTGAGGGCGGATCAGCGTCTGGAGGTGGATGGCGGGATTGGGCCGGACACGGTGGCGGCGGTGGTCCGAGCGGGGGCGGACACGCTGGTCGCGGGTTCGGCGGTATTTGGTCGAGCTGATCCCGGGGGTGCGATGCGTGAACTGGAGCGACTGGCCGGGCGGGCGTGACCGGTAAAGTGTGCATCTATCGGTGGCGACGGCGTCCTTGAGCAGCGGGCGGGGTACATTTGAAGCGTTGGATCGGCTTCGAGGTGCCGCCTTGACCGGACTCTTGCCTGTTCCGTAGAATACGCCGGCCCGCAAGAGGTTGTGCTTGTGGATCTTGCGGGTCACAACAGGCGGCAAGCCACCTTCGGCGGGCAGAGGGCGCGCGGGGGGGTGTTTGTCTGCCTGGAAATGACGACCACAGCACGAGCAAAAGGATGCGTTGCGCATGGCGGGATATCGCAAGAGCCTCGGCATTGGCACAGTCACGGCGATCGGCCTCCTGCTGTCTCTGCCCCTGGTCGTCGGACAGGGTTGCCCGTCCACCACACCTGGCCGCGTCGTACCCATCGGCGGCGCCTGGTCTACTGGCGGATGGACGACTGGCGACGACACGACGGGGGGCACCTCCTCGACGTCACCGCGGCTGGTCTTCACCAACCCGCTTTCGGATGTCAGTATTGAGATGGGCGACTCGATACTGGTTCAGTGGACTGAACAGGACCTGGCGGCCACTGCGGCCATCACTCTGCTGCTTGATCCCGATAACATCTACGGTAACGGCAACGAGCTGGTGGTGATGCCCCTGGCCCTGGCCAGCGACCAGGGCAACGTCGGGTCGTTCCTGCTGAATACCGGCCTGTTCAATCTGCAGGCTGCGACCTACCGGATCGTGGCCAAAGTCACGGATGGGACCAACCCGGACATGCTGGTTACCGCGACCGGGCGCATTCTGCTTTACGGCCACGGCCTGTTGCCGGGGAACATGGCCCCCACGATCAGCATGCCGGAGCCGGCCATCAACCTCGGAGCGGCTCAGGGTGACACGGTCGCGATTCAGTACTGCGGTAACGACCCCGACGCCGACGGCAAGATGCCGTCGACCAAACCTGACATTGTCCTGATGCTCGACTACGACAACGACCCGACGAACGACATCGACGGCGTGGTCGACTACTTCCTGACCAAC
Organism: Planctomycetota bacterium; assembly: GCA_022711465.1. GTDB lineage: Bacteria > Planctomycetota > Phycisphaerae > UBA1845 > PWPN01 > JAGNEZ01. The sequence goes on from JAKLEZ010000001.1 coordinate 628,510, forward strand.
GGCCTGGGTGATCGCCAGACCGTGTTCACCCGCATGTGTGCCGCGGGCAGCTACCCGGCACCGCTGGAGGACATTTTCACCGAGGTCCCGACAGCGCTCACGCTGGACAAGGTCATCATCCTGAGCTGCGGCAAGGACAACGGCTGCGGGCTGATCATTCAGGTCCCGCTGACGGACGCCCAGGGCAACCCGGTGTTGGACAATCAAGGCAACCCGATCATGGTCAACCAGCTGACCGGCCCGAGCAGTTTCACCCTGTCGATTGACGTGGGCATTATTCCTCTGCGGGATGATGGCAGCCCGTACTACGTGCGCGGTTTGGAATGGGACCGCGTCAATCTGCCGGTCAACGCGTATGCCCCGGGCACGATCAGCGTCACCGGCATGGGCGCCGGCACCATCGACCTCGGTAAGGTCGGACGGACCGTCACCGGCACGCGGTTTCTCGGCTTCAACGCCGGTGACCAGGCCGGCTCGGGCGGTACCGATGTCGGCGACATCAACAACGACGGCGTGGACGACTTTGTCATTGTCAGCCGCTACGGTCGGGGTTACGAGATTGGCAACGTCGGAATGGCCCACCTGATCATGGGCCTGGCCGACGCCCAGAAATTCGGGAGTGAAGTCCCCCTCAACAGCATCACGACGACCTATCCGGGAGCGATGTTCTACATGCCGGCCACATCCGGCACCACGGGGATCACCTCCGCGTGCCGAATGGGAGACGTCACTGGTGACGGCCGGCCGGACTTCATGCTGGGCGTGCCGCACGTGGAGATTTTTCCCGAGGACCACGACGACGACCCTTGCGACTGCTGCGGGGAGAACAACATGCCTTCCTGCAACTTCGACTACCTGCCGAACCCGGAGACGAACGATCCCTCCTGTGGCGAGGTTCTGGGCGATGCCATGACCGGGTATGACTATCGCGAGTTTGGTAACTGCACCAACGATCTGGATGTGACCAGGTCGACCCCGATCGATGGCGGATACGCGTTTCTGATCGCCAGCGACAACAACGACACCACCCCCTACGACCTGGCAAGTTCGTCGTTTCCCAGCGTGCTCGCGCTGGACAGATGCGGGAGTGATCGGATCGACGGCGCCGGCTGGCTCGGAGCCCGGTTCCGAGGCGCGTGGTACACGAACGAGGAAGTGGCTCTGAACATCAGTCAGACGGTCACGCCGTCATCCATCATCCCGGACAATCAGTTCGGCGAAACGGTTCGGACGATGCCACCCATGGCGGTCAGCGGCGGCGGGCTGAGCGCCGCGGCCTCGCGATTCGGCACGACGGTGCTGATCTCGTCGCCCAACGCCTGGGGCGGGCGAGGCAACGTGGTGGTCACGCCCAACAATGATTTCATCAACATGACGGACATCACGGAGATTCCCAACAACAGCCAGTCCATTCCCGTCTATGACAAGGTCGGAGACTGCCCGGGGTGCGGCCGAACCTACTGGTTTCCCGCGTACACGGCGATTATCGGCAGGGCTGCGGGCGACCATCTGGGTTACGGTGCGGCGGCGGGCGACTACAACCTGGATGGCAGCCAGGACATCCTATGCGGGGCGCCCGGAGCCAGCCGCAATGGGGTTCAGCGGGCTGGCATCGTGTACGTGATCTTCGGGCGGCCCGATTGGCCGACCATCGATCTGCAGACCCTCAACCCGCCGCGGATGGAGATCTGGGGAACGCGTCAGGATGACGGATTTGGCTCGATGCAGGCCATTGTCGGCGACATGAACCAGGACGGTTTGCCGGACATCGGGCTCAGCGCCCAGTATGCCGATGGGCCCGGCGGCACGGACTCGGGTTTCATCGGGATTGTGTTTGGCGGCCGCCGGCTCACTGGGGAGAACATTTTCAGCGTCGACCAGATCGCGACGGCCCAGCTTCCGGGCGTACGGTTCTACGGCACGCAGCCGGGCGGGCACGCCGGCTCAGTGATCAGCAATGTCGGCGACTTCAACGGCGACAACATGGATGACCTCCTGATCTGCGCGTCGGACGAGTACCGCACGGTGGACGGCATCCGGCGGCACGGCGTGGCCTACCTGATCTTTGGCGGGCCGCACCTCCGCAATCAGAGCTTCAACCTCGACCAGGTGGGCACCGCCTCCCTGCCGGGCATCATCTTCGTCAGCCCCTACGCCGCGGATACCGCGGAAGAGGCTCCGATCGACTTCGTCTCTGCCGCCGGCGACATCAACAGCGACGGTTTCGACGACATCATGCTCGGCGTCAGCAAGGCCGACTACATCAACCCGCTCGAGCCCAGCCAGCGGCGCATCGACTCCGGCGAGATGTACCTGATGTACGGCAGCAACACCGGATCAAACTCGATGCAGTAATGAACCTTGTCCTGATCGGGTATCGCGGCTGCGGGAAGACCACTATTGGGCGGCTACTCGCATCGCGGCTCGGGTGGTCTTTCGTGGACACCGATGCGCTCATCGAGGAAGGGACGGGGGCCACGATCCGGGAGCTGTTCTCCGATGGTGCGGAGCAGGCCTTTCGGGACCTGGAGAGCGAGGTGGTGGCGGAAGTGGCCCGGCGTGATCGGCAGGTCATCAGCACCGGTGGTGGTGTCGTGCTCCGGGCGTCCAACCCGGCGGCGCTCAAACGGAACGGCAAGATCGTCTGGTTCACCGCCCCGGCGGAAGTGCTCTGGCGGCGGATTCTGGGGGACAAGGCGCGGTTGGTGAACCGCCCCCCGGCGGACCGAAGCCGCGGCCTTGAGATCGTGACCAGGGCTCTAGCCGTACGCGAGCCGCTGTATGCCCGGTGGGCGGATGTTGTGATGGACACCCGGCACCGATCGCCGGCTGAGCTTGTGGACGAGGTCCTGGCGGCCCTGCACATCCCCTTCGAGCGAGCCTGAAAGGACGCAGGATTGAGATGAGACTGGTTGGCACGGCATCCCGCCTCAGAGGGACGGTCGCGATTCCCGGTTCGAAGTCGCATTCGATCCGGGCGGTGTGCCTGGCGGCTCTGGCCGACGGCGCGAGCCGGATAGAAGCCGGGTTGGAGTCCGCGGACACGCTGGCGGCGATTGACGCCTACCGGGCGCTGGGCGCGACCATCGAGACGTTGCCGGGGCGATGGCTGATCCGAGGCACGGGGGGGCGACCGACCGCGCCGGCCAATGTCATCGATGTCCGCAACTCCGGGACCACGCTGCGACTGGCCTTGGGTTCGGCCGCCCTGCTGCTGGAGCAAGCCGCGGTATTCACCGGTGACGACCAGATCCGCCGCCGGCCGATCGGACCGCTGGCCCAATCCCTGACCGACCTGGGGGCTGACGTCCGCAGCACGCTCAACAACGGCTGCGCCCCGGTTGTGGCCCGTGGCCGCCTCTGCGGGGGTAAGACCCGCATCGAAGCGGTCACCAGCCAGTACCTCTCCAGCCTGCTGATCAACTGCCCGCTGGCGGATGGGGACTGCGAGATCGACGTTCCGCTGCTGAACGAGCAACCCTACGTGCACATCACCCTGGGCTGGCTGGATCGCTGCGGGATCCGTCTGGAGCGGGACGGACTGAAGTGGTTTCGCATCCCCGGCGGCCAGGGCTACCGGGCGTTTGACGCTCGCGTGCCGGCCGACTTCTCCTCGGCCACGTTTTTCCTGGCCGCCGGCGTACTGGGCGACAACGACGTGCTCGTCGAAGGGCTGGACTTCGGGGACACGCAGGGCGATAAGGCGGTGGTCGATTACCTTCGGGCGATGGGGGCCGACATCGAGATCGGGCCCCAAGGTGTCCGCGTGCGGCCGGGCCGGCTGACCGGCTGCGAGATTGACATGAACGCCACGCCTGACGCCCTGCCGATGATGGCCGTGGTCGGCTGCTTCGCCCAGGGGCGCACCTTGCTGGTCAATGTACCCCAGGCCCGGCTCAAGGAGACCGACCGGATCGCGGTCATGAGTCGCGAACTGGCCAAGCTGGGCGCCCGGATCACGGAACGGCCGGACGGCCTGGTCATCGAACAGAGTGATCTTCGCGGGGCGAGGGTGGAAGGCCATGGCGATCATCGCGTGGTCATGGCCCTGGCGGTTGCGGCCACGGCCATCGCCGGCGAGACGCGGATCAGCACGGCGGAGGCGATGGAAGTGACTTTCCCCACGTTCCTGGGGTGCATCACCGGCCTCGGGGCCGCCTTGCGCCTGGAGCCGGACGCCTGATCGTTCCCCGCATGGCCATGAACCACGAGCCCATGACCGAACTGATCGTCTTGCGTCACGGAGAGACGTGGTGGAACGTCGAAGGCCGCCTTCAGGGCCACCTGGACAGCGGCCTGAGCCTGCTGGGCGTGCTTCAGGCGGAGGCCATCGCCCGGCGGCTTGGCCAGGAGCGGTTTGCCGGGCTGTACAGCAGCGATCTGGGCCGGGCCCTGCAGACAGCGGAGCCGATCGCCCGGGCCACCGGCCTGGCGATCATGACCGACTCGCGGCTGCGGGAACGCAACCTGGGGTTTTTCCAGGGGCTGACCATGGCCGAGATCCTGGAGCGGTTTCCCGACGATCACCGCCGGTTCGTCTCCGGCGAGCCCGATCATGTGGTCCCCGGGGGCGAGAGCGGCCGGCAACGGTACGAGCGCACCGTGACCTGTGTCAACGAGATTGCGGCCAGGCACGCCGGTGAACGGGTGTTGATCGTGACCCACGGCGGTGTCCTGAGCGGCCTGCTTCGCCGGGCGCTGGGTGTGGACCTGGCGATTCCCCTGAGCTACCGGCTGTTCAATGCCACGATCAACACGTTCTTTGTGCGGCAGGGAGCGTGGAAGCTGGGCAGCTGGGGCGACATTCACCACCTTCGCGACATCGGCACGATCGAAGCCGGCGCCGAGGCGAACGCGTGACGGGCGATGCCGGAACTCTGGTGGAAGCGCGTTCGGATCGGGTATTATGGCCTTGGTATCGGGCTTGCGCATTTGAGCCGAGGGAGGCCGAATCATGCTGGGTTGCGATCTGGGTACGATGTTCCGGACCACGGTGGCGGGCGGTTCCTACCAGGAGGGTCTGACCATCCATCTACAGGGCGTGCCGCCGGGGCTTCTGGTGACGGAGGAGCAGATCTACGAGGACCTGTTGATCCGCAAACCCGGGCAAGGCGATCTCACCTCGCCGCGGCGTGAGCCGGACATTCCGATCATCTACAACGGGGTGAACGCGGCGGACACGATGCCGGGTTTCACCAACGCCGGGTACACGAACGGCACCCCGATGGTCATTCTCATTCCGAACCTGGACCGGCACTTCGAGCACATCGAGCAGTACCAGTCCACGAACCGGACACCGCGGCCGGGTCACGCCTCCTACGCCTCTTACATGAAGTACGACCAGTGGGACGATGCCATCGGGGCGGGCATTTTCAGCGGGCGGTATACCTCGACGATCGTGGCCGCGGGCGTGGTCGCCAAGCGGGTGTTGGCCGATCATGGCATTGAGGTCACCGGGTACGTGAAGGAGGCCGCCGGGGTGGTTGGGCCGGACATGCCGATCGAGGAGATCCGGGCCCGGGCGGAGGCCTACCGGCGGGTGCGCAAGGTTCACGACCCGATCTGGAATTACGTCTACAAGGCCAGCCGGATCAAGCCGGGCATGCGTCTTCTCGAGAAGCTGGCGGTGCTCAAGGAAGTCGAGGACCTCATCGAGCGTTTTGCCCAGATCCCGATGAACGAGGATGAGGTTCGGGCGGAATATGGCGTTCATCCCCAGCTCTTCTGCCCCGACCTGGCGGCCGCCGACGAGATGTTCGACCGCATCGTGACGATCAAGAAGGCGGGCGACTCGAGCGGCGGCGTGGTCGAGGTCCAGGCCACCGGTCTGCCGGCCGGCATGGGCGAGCCGGTGTTCAAGAAGCTGGACGGCGAACTCGGGCGGATGCTGAGCATCGGGGCGGTCAAGGCGGTTGAGATCGGGGCCGGTGTTCAGGTCAAGGACATGACCGGCTCGCAGTGCAACGATCAGCTCTTCGCCAGGGACGGGAAGGTCTACTTCGGGAGCAACAACGCCGGCGGCCTCACCGGGGGCCTGACCACAGGCCAGACCCTTGTCGTCCGGCTCACGGTCAAGCCCACGCCGACGATCAGCAGGGATCAGCACACGATCGACAAGGTGTCCAGGGAGGAGACGGTGCTGAAGGCGGTGACGCGCAGAGATCCCACCCTGGTTGCCCGGATCTGGCCGGTGGCGGAGGCCTTCACCGCCCTGGTTCTGCTCGATCACCTGATGATGCATCTTGGCTACCAGGCGTTGTGGCGGAAGTAGGACCCGCGGGGTCATTCGATGGTGATGCGGCCGGCGCCGGCCCCGACGCGGACGGTCTTCTGGCGTCCCCCCAGGGCGATCACCACGGTACCCGGCGAGGAAGGCCCGCCGAATCGGTCGAAGACGAGGGTATCCGGGCCGCCGAAGTCGAAGGATGCGATGGCGGCGCCTTCGTAGGGTGGCTCGCCGAGTTTGACCGTGTAGATCGCGGAGGGATGATCCGGATGGGGCATGTCGACCAGGGTATAGGAGTTGGCCGGCACGCTGAAGGTCACGCTCTGCTGCTTGACCGTCTTGATGGCCTGAACCTGGGCCAGGCGCAAGTCGGCGGCGAGCCTCCGGGCGGCCAGGTCGACCGCCTTGCCCTGAAGGGCGTTGGCGAACCTGGGGATGGCGATGGCCGAGAGCACGGCCATGATCGCCATGACCACGACCGCCTCGATCAGCGAGAAGGCCGCTGGCCGGCAGCTCGCGCACCCACGGCACTTGGCGCGACCCACCCCAACCAGGTGTCGGCGTGACGCTTGTATCACGGCTCCACCTCCCGCCACGAGCCCGGAACGATCTTCATGTTCGTGTCAACAAAGCCGGGGATCATGGCCTGGGCGAGCTGGGGGTCGTCGTTGCAGACAACCCCGTCGTACACCTGAAGGCCGCTTCCGATGATGCACCCCGTGATCGGGGTACCTGAGCCTTTCATCGAGATGTACGATGAGTCCGTCCAGACCAGCCCCTTGATGTAGGTACTCAGAGTGTCAAGCTTGTCGCCATCTTCGCTGTAGTCCACCCAGTCATCCCACTCCACCAGCGACGACTCCTCGAGCTGGAACACGACATTGCTCTGTGTGGAGAAGATCAGAATCGACGGATACGAATAGCCTGCCGGCTCGATGCGGAGCGGGCTCTGGAAGGTCACGGTCTGTGCTGTGTTGTAGAGGATCAACGTGCCCTTGATGCGGCTATTCTGCACCACCACCGGCCGGTTCGTGCAGTTGAGGGCATAGATGCCGTTGGCGTTGATCTGCGACGAGGATTCGGAATTGCGGGTGGGTGTCAGAACATGCTCTCTCAGCCTGGCGGTCGTCCCGGCGATGCCGGCAACGGGTGTCGCCAGCGAGAGGTAGTAAGACAAGCTCGGCTGCGGGTAGCTCATCGCCGTCGCGGCGTACCTGGAGGGAGTCAGCTCGGAGGCAATGTAGGCGTTCCGGACAGATTCGAAGTAGGCGTTGTCCTCGGCGTCCGCATTGCCGTCGCTCCAGATGGCCCCGTTGGATCGCACGGGGCCCCGGGCAACGGCATCACTGGCCAGACCGAACGAATTGTAGCCGAAGGCGGCAAAGGCCAACGCTGGATGCGGCCGCGGCGTCAAGGTCGCTTTGACCTTGTGCACGGCGTCGCCGACCGTGCCGGTGCTGGTCACGATTAGACAATCGCGTTCATCGTCCGACAAGCTGCCGTCCGTGTCCACGGCCGTGATCGTGTACTCGCCCGGCCCAAATGTCTGGTTCGGAAACCACGTGCCGTTGGGCATGGTCTGCCGCCATGAGGGGTTGGCATACATGTAGTTGAACGCCTTTTCGACACCCGCCAGCGCGACGTGCTGGGCCTGGAGCGATTTCTGCAGGCTGCCGTGGATTCGGTGGTTCGCGCGAGCCACGGACAGGAGGGTGAAGCCGGTCATGGCCAGGATGGTGGCGATGCCGAGCACGAGGATGCACACGGCCACGCCCCGACGGCGAGCGGCTCGGGAATGACCGCGACGGTCACCGCGTCTCCGCGTCATGTCGCGCCCTCAACAAGAGGAGTTCCGCCCGAACCTGACCGTCCTTGGCGACGGTCACGGTGATCTTCTTCAGATCCGTCGAGCCGTCGTACTCCACGACGGCGTTCTGGCTGAACTTCGGGTACTCGTCCATGGGTGTACCATCGCGCTGCTGGGGCGGAGTAGCCGTCCAGCCGTTGTAGTCGTCGACGTCGTCGAAGTCCTGGCGGGTGCCGTCGGTCTCGTCGGCCTCCGGACCGAAGACGATGGTCGCGCCGGGGTCCTCGAACGCCTGGGAGCGGATCTCCGCGGCCAACTGGGCAGCCAGCTCGGTAGCGATCGTGGTCTCACGATCGAAGAGAGCGCCTCTGGCAAAAGCTCCGAAGGTGTGCAGGGCCATCGCGACGGCGGAGCCCAAGATTACTACGCTGATCACGGCCTCGATGTATCCGAACCCGCGTCGTTGTCGAGCCTGCATCCTGATGCTCCTACAAGCCGGTGATCTCCGGGCGGTTGAGACAGGCCGTGCCGGAGGTCATTTCCGCGGTACTCGAGCCCTGGGTAAGCTTCAGCCCAAAGGTCAAGCCGGTCAGGTACTTGCGGGTAATGGTCTGACCTTCCTGAGGCGCGGAGTACTTCAGTTGGCCGTACAGGATGTACCGGCAATCGCGATCGTTGTCGGCTGACCAGGTGAGGCCGCTGGTGGTGGAGTACTTGTAGTAGTCGCTGCCCGCAGGATTGGCGGTGTACTCGTCGCGACCGAAATTGGCCCCGGTCGAGCTGGTGCTGGTACGGGCGATGAGGGAGTAGGTCGTGTCGGGGTTCATCTCGGTGAGGCTGGAGAACGTGAACTCGTACCAGAGATACTCGGTCGAGGACAATGAGCTCAGGGAGAGAGTCTCCTCTTCGTAAGTGGTATTCGTCGAGGCGCTGCGGATGGACAGATAGAGCGTACCGGAGAGACCCGTGCCTTTCAGGTACACTTTGGCCCTGGTGATGCTGTACGACTCGAGGTCGTCTGCCGACACGCTGAACCCTTCGCCTCGCCACGAGGAAGAGGAGATGGGGCTGGCCCCGAATGTTCCGGACGAACCTGGCGGTATAGCCTCGTGCGATGCGAGCACGACCTCACCGGTCAGGTCGCTGGTTTCGCCGGGCACAGTCACCGTGGAACACGTTGAAGCCAGCGAGAACTCGCTCACGTTTTCGACGATGGGCACGGCCGTACCGCCGGAGACCTGTCGGGTGATCGAGCCGCCGGCGACGCCCGGCCAGTCATAGATGATGAGGTCGTCGGCCCCGTCGCCGTCGACATCGGGATGGGTGAATTCGATGTGGGTCGGGGTGAGACTCGTGACGGTGATCGCGGCCCCGAGTTCGCGGCGGATTCGGGCCATGGCGATGGAGGCGTCCGTGTTCAGTTGGGAGGATGCCTGGATGCCCGCGGCCCCGCGGGTCATCAGGTGCAGGGCCCCGCCGACGGCGAGCATGACGATGACGGTCAGGCTGGAGGCGACGCTCAACTCGACAAGGCTGAATGCGTAGCGCCGCGATTGCATGGGCTGACTGGGTTTCGTCCTGGCCATGGGCGGTCACCCGAACGAAGGCGGCAGCCACACGTCATCGTGCCGCTGCCGCCGGGAAACGCAACGCTCAAAGGAACGGGCCGGATTGCCCTGACCTAGTACTGGTTGTACTGCTTGTCGGATTCGTCCTTCTCGCTATCGGCACAGTTGGCGATGATCTCCCCGGTCTTGAAGCAGTAGACCCAACCGGTTGTCCCGCTCGCCGCCGGGGTGGACGAAGTGACGGTCACCTCGTTGCTGCCGCGGTTGGTACCTGCGGGCAGGGTGGGGATCTGTTTGCGGATATAAGGCCCGTACACGTGAGTGGTGTCCTTGGTTTCGGCCACAGCGCCGTTGGCATCGGAGTACATGAGCAACTGGTTCTTGAAGGCGTCGGCGGTTTCCGCGGCGCCGAAGCTGCCACCTGCGGCGTTAGCCCCGGGGAAGATCCCATTGTGCTCCGAGGCGTAGAGCTCGATGGCATTGCGCAGCACCGCGAGGTCGGAACGCAGGGCGGAGTCGCCGGCGCCACGCGCTCCGCGGCTCACTCGCGGGATGGCGATTGCGGCGATGACGCCGATAATCACGATGACGATGACCAGCTCGACAAGACTGAAACCCGTTCGGCTCTTGCTCTTGTTCGCGTACACGGTGGTACTCCATCCTTTGCCGGCAATGCGACTCACAACTTGACCCCTCTACCGGGGACATTCGTGCTATCGGTTGCCACACTGGGAGGCTTGAAAACAACGTCGTCGGAAAAACGACGGGCGATTCCGCTATCCTTTCTGCTGCATTCTCGGACTATCCTGGGACATGGTCAGCACGGCCTCGCGATCTCTGTTTCGAAAGATGGCCCGATACGGCTCGACCTTATCCAGCCGAAAACCGTCCAGCACCTGCCCCGGCCGCAGGGTGCGGCCGTTGACCATCGCCATGCGGAGTCTGCCGTCGTTGAAGGTTCCCTCCAGGCGATGGGCCGCCACGAAGGCCGCGACCTCGTCGAGCTCTGCATTCTGTTCGCGGGCCTGCTCGGTCTCTGACAAAGCCGGTTCGGTGGCCGTCGGCCGAAACAGATCGCGCGCCTCGGCGATCTCGGGCAGGTCCCTGATTCTCTGGGCTGCCGGGCTGGTGGGTTCCGGAGCGGCCATCGCTTCGCTCTGGGCGGACGGTGACTTGGTCCCCCCGGCCGCGGTGGCGGCGGGCGCGGGGGCAGCCGCCTTCGCGGGCCCCGCCGCGGTCTCTCGGGCTCCGGCCTCCTCGGGTCCGGGCCCGATGATGCGATCGACTACGAAGCCGATGCAGGCGAGCCCGAAGATGGTGCCGTAGATGTACTTCTTACGGGGCGACAGCATGCGACACCGCCTTGGCCATCACCTGGCCTTCGCGACTGGTACGAATCCGCAGCGACCATTCCATCTGGCAATCCGGGCCGTCGGATGATCCGAGGGTGGAGACCGACAGGTGGGTTACATCCGCGTAGTCCAGTTCCCTCTCGATGCCACGCAAGAGCCGGTGGAAGGCTGGAAACGTTCCCCGGCCGGTGAACTGCACTTGGATCTCGCGATGGTCCTCCCGCTCGCGCAGCGGGGTTGGGACGAGTGAATCGACGGTAATCCCCTGGGCGGAAGCGAGGGCGGTCACGTGAGCGAGGTAGCGTTCGACCTGGTTGGCCCCGGGCAGGCCTCCGCCGATGGACGCGAGCTGCCGGCGGGCGGCGTCGGCCTCGGCGCGAAAGCGACTCGTCTCGGTACGGAGGGCGTCGAGTTCACGGGTCGCCTGGGCACACGTCGACTGTGCCCCCCAGAGCCCGCGGGCCTCCCGGATCGGCCCGGTGAGGAGCAGGGTGGTGCCGGCGATCGCCACGACGGCCACCACCGTCGCTCCGATCGTGTCCACCAGACCCAGATTGACTCGTCGGATCTTCACGGCTGACTCCTACCACTCGCAGGTCACGCGAAAGCTCACGCCTTCTTGCTGGCCGGGCTTTCCCCTTCTTGCCTCCTCCAGCCGCACGGTCTGGAACAAACGGGTGCCATTGATGGCCTCCAGCAGGGCGAGCAGATCGCGGTGCTCGACGGCGTTGCCGGCGATCCGCATGGCCGACACGCCGGATGCCGCCGCAGGTTTCTGCTTGCCGCCGGCGGCCCTGATCTCGAAGGCCGGAGAATCCACGTACCTGGGCGGGTCGGTTTGGATGCTGGTCAGCACGACGCGATCGGGCACGATCAGGCCGAGGTTGCCGAGCCACCGGCTCCAGCAGTGCTTCTCGCGGAGCCGCTCCGCCGCCCGCACTTCGCGGGCCATGGCCGCAGCCTCCGCCTGAATAGTCTTGCGATCCGTCTTCTCCTGTTCGAGCAGTCTGGCCAGCCTTGCCGCCTGGGCGCGTTGTCGCTCGACCTCGCGGATCCGGCCGCTCATAAGCAGGAATACTACGAGTTGGGCACCCATCACCACCAGGCAGGCGCTGATCCACAGGCGGCGGCGACGGCGATCGCGGCGACGACGCCGGAACTGGGCGGGCAGGAGGTTGACTCGGGGGGTCATGGCGGTCCCTCCCCGAGGGCCATTCCGACACAGCCGGCCATGACCGAGTAGATCTCCGTCCGGGACATGGGATGCGACGGGGTTATCTTGAGGACGCCGTTCGATCCGGCCGGGGCGGCCTTGACGCCCAATTCCCGGCTCAGCCAGTCGGCCAGGCCCGGCATCCTCGAGCCGCCGCCGACGAGAACGAGGGCGCCGGCCTGACGCCGGGGATACTGTTCCATGACGAACCGGAACGCCCGCTCGACATCGGCGAGCATATCGGCGAGCGGCCCGCGGAGGATCGACAGCAGGACGCCGGGCAAGGCCGCCTCGCTCAGTCGCTCCACCGAGCTGGGTGACGTGCGGCACCCGCGAGCGTCGGTGCCGATGCCGCTTTTTCGCTTGTAGTCCTCCGCGAGAGCGGGCTCGACGCGGAGTTCCTTGGCGATGAGCTGCGTCCAGTTGTGCCCGCCGCCGCGGACGCTCCGGGCAAACACGGGCGTGGAATCCACCGCCAGATACAGCCGGTTACCGGTGTGGCCCAGGTCGAGCACGCCCCAGATTTCGTCCTGTTCGCACAAGGCCGACGCCCGGCATGCCCTGACCAGGGAGAGAGCGGCCGGCTCGACCCGCTCGCAGTCCATGTGTTCCGAATCGAGTGATCCGATCGCACTGACGATGCCGGGGCGCTGGGCGGCCACGGCCATGGCGTTAGATCCGCCGCCCATTGGACCGGGCAAAGGCCATGCGCCGAGTTCGGCCTCGTCGATAGGGCAGCTGAGCCGCCTTCCGACTTCCCAGCGGATCGCGTCGGCCAGCGAGGCGGGATCCTGCGACCACACCGCTCCCGGGACAGTGAGCAGGCAGTACTCGGCCTCCGATGGTCCGACCAGGAGACCCGCCCGACGGGTGTCGAACTGTTCGATTCCGGCCAGACTCACGGACGTGCCCGCCGCTTCCTTCGCACCAGCGGTTCCCGCGGAGGCGGGCGATGACACGGGCGAGCGGCTCTCGGTATTGAGCCAGTGCACGACGGTCGGGAGCTCCTCCCCGAACGCCAATTGCACTGCCCGGACCGAGCGGGCCCCGCAGTCCACCGCCACGAGCGATTGCCTGGAACTGGGCCACCTCACGCTCAAGCTCCTCCCGCCAGTGTAGCCACATCGAACAACGGCATGAACAGCGACACAGCCACGAGGCCGACGACCACACCCATGACCACGAGAATCACCGGCTCGATGATCCGCGACAGGGAGGCGAGGAGCTGGGAATTCTCCGATTCAAGGGTGCCGGCGATGAACAACAGGGACTCACCCAGCCGCCCGCTCTCTTCACCGGTAGCGACCGCGGCGGCCATCGTGGGCGGCACGAGCGGCGACTCGCGAAGGGCGCTGCCGATGAGCCGGCCATCGGTCACGGCCTCGGCCAGGTGGTCGATGAGGCCGTGAAAGGCCCGACTTCGAGTGGTGCCCCTGGCCAGATGAAGTGCGTCGATGACGCCGACGTTGTTGGCCACCAGCACGCCCCAGACCCGGAAGAACTTGGCCAGGATCACCCGCCGAACGATCGCACCGGCAACGGGAACGCGGGTGAACGCCCCCGCCCACCAGCGTTGGCCCGCGGGACTGCGAAAGGCGAGCACCAGACCTGCGGCCGTCCCGGCGATGGCGACAAGCACCACGAGCCAATGGTTGCCGATGACGTCGGAGAGATCCATCATGATGCGTGTCGAGGCCGGCAGATCGGCACCGAGGGTGGAGAACAGCGAGCGAAAGCGGGGCAGCACGAAGCCGAACAGGCCGCCCATGACTCCGAAGCACATGAGTACCAGCACGGCCGGATAGGTCAGGGCGCCGATCAGCCGCTGCCGTATTTCCTGCTGCTTCCGGGTGTAATCCGCGAGTTGGGTGAAGGCCCCGGGCATCTGTCCGGTGGACTCGCCGGCGGCGGTCAGGCTGCGAAACACGCCGTCAAAGACCTTGGTGTGATCGGCCAAGGCGACGCTCATGGGAACGCCGTCCTCGACCCGAGCCCGGAGTTGGCGAATCAACCGCTTCATGGCGTCGCTTTGGGCCTGGTGTTCGACGGCCTGCAGTGCGGGCACCATTCGGGCTCCGCTGCCCAGTAGCATGGCCATCTGCTGGGTGAAGTAGACCACATCCCGCGAGCGCACGCGTCCGGTTTTCTTGGTGGCATGGCTCGCGGCCGCGGCCTGGGTCTCGGTAGCCGCCTGCCCTTCCGCCGTCTCGGTCAGCCGGGTGACCAGGAGCCCCTTGGCCTGCAGCAAGCGCGCGGCCTCATCGACCGAGGTGGCCTGGATCAGGTCGCGCACCGACCGGCCGGAAGGATCGATCGCTTGGTAGCAGAATGCCACGCTCAATCACTCCTGTTTCCGTGAGTGGCACCCGCCAAGGCCGGTGTCGAATGATCCCGTTGACCCTCCGGACAGCTCGAGGTGTTCTTGGCCGCCGACGCCGGGCGACTTTCGGCCCGGATTTCCTCCTGGGTATCCGAATGGGTGACCCGAAGGACTTCCTCGAGTGTGCTCCGACCGTTCTCGACGAGATGCAGGCCTTCCTCGCGAAGGGAGCGCCAACCGCGATCACGGAGATACCGCTTGATGTCCTGTTCGTCCTGCTGGCGGTGGATCAGCTCGCGCAGGCCGTCGTCGACCTCGAGGATCTCGTAGACTCCCATCCGGCCCCGGAAACCGGAGTCGTGGCACTGGCGGCATCCCTCGCCCTTCTGGAAGGCGCGCGGGCCGGCCTTCTCCCACCCTGCCTGGAGCAGCGCCGCCGGCGAGGGGAAATACGAGGTCCGGCAGTTGCCGCAGATCGTGCGCGCCAGCCGCTGGGCGACGACGCCGTTCAGGGCGGAGGCGATCAGATAGGGTTCGACCTCCATGTCCGTCAGGCGGGCCAGAGCTCCGGGGCTGTCATTGGTGTGAAGGGTGCTCAGCACCAGGTGGCCGGTCAGAGCCGCCTGGATCGCCACGCGGGCGGTGTCGGAATCGCGAATCTCGCCGACCATGATCACGTCCGGGTCCTGCCTCAGAATCGAGCGCAGGGCCCGTGAGAAAGTCAGGCCGACGTGATCCGCCACCTGGATCTGGTTAATCAGATCGAGCTGATACTCGACCGGGTCCTCGACGGTCACGATGTTGCGTTCCGTGCTGCGGAGCAGGTCGAGGGCCGAATAGAGGGTGGTGGTCTTGCCGCTGCCGGTCGGGCCGGTGACCAGCACCAGTCCGTGGGGCTTCATCAGCATGCGGCGGAAAGCGGCGAGGGCCTCGGGCTGAAAACCGAGGGTTGCCAGCTCGATTTTGAGATTGGACTTATCCAGGATGCGAAGCACGATCTTCTCGCCGAGGATGGTGGGCATGCTGGACACACGGATGTCGATCTCTCGCCCTTCCGCGACGATGTGGACTCGCCCTTCCTGGGGCAGGCGTTTCTCGGCGATGTCCATTTTTCCGATGACCTTGATTCGGGAGACGATGGCCGCGTGCATCGTTGCCGGCGGATTCATCAATTCCCGGAGAATACCGTCGATGCGATAGCGAATCCGGGTCCGTTTGCGGTCCGGCTCGACGTGGATGTCGCTCGCCCCGTCGCGAATCGCGGTGAGCATGGCCAGGTTGACCAGGTTGATCACCGGGCTGCCGTCGATCATCTGGTCCAGGTCGGTGACGGGAGAGTCGTCCACGCTCTCGCGCTCGACGACCTCCACATCGCTCTCCTCGAGCGACACCAGGAAGTCGTCCACGGACACGTCGCCAGTCAGGTATTTCTGTAAGAACTCCTCGACGTCCTTTTCCAGGGTGAGGATGGGCCGGATCTCGCAACCAGTGAGCTGCTGGAGGCGGTCGATGGTCGGCAGGTTCTGGGGCTCGGCCATGGCCACGATGAGCCGGTTGCGGATCTTGAACATGGGGAGGACCTTGAGCCGTTTGCCCTCCTCCCGGTCGATGAGTCTGGCCACCGCCGGGTCGACCAGCCCGTGGCGGAGGTGGCAGCCCTTGACCCCGAGCTTGTTGGCCAGGGTTTGGACCAGGGCGGCGGCCGTCACCACGCCCTGCTTGACCAGTATCTCGCCGAGTTTGTGGCCACTCTGTTGATGCTCTGCCAGGGCGGCGCGGAGCTGATCCTGGTTGATCACGCCGGCTTCCAGCAGGGTCTGGCCGAGTTGTACCTTTTGACGCAGCACGGCTACAGGAAACTCCTCACCGCGGTTTCGACCGAATCGAATGGTTCGAACTCCCCGAGGAGATCGGTGACATCCAGTATTTCGCGCAAGGTGTCGGTCAGTCCGGCGACTTTTGCGCTCTGGCCGGCCGACCGCTGGCGGTCCGCGAAATCCAGCAAGGCCTCCAGGGCCACGGAATCCGCGTAGGGAACGCCGCTCAGGTCGAGCACGACGCGGCCTGCGGCCGACTGCCGGGTCATCTCCATGGCCGACAAGAGTTCCTCGACCTCGGCTTGGGTTACCGAGCCGCGAGGGGCGACCACGCCGACGCTTCCGACCTTCTGACGTTCGATCTTCACGGTTGTCCCTCCCCGCACAGGACCGCCTGCTGAGCCGGTTGCGGCTGGGACGGGGCAGCCGAGGGCCGGGCCGGCGGTGCTTCATCTGCCACGCACAGGTCCTGCTGGAGCCGGCGGGCCTCGCCGGACGCCGCCAGGGCTCGCTTGAGCAGGTCGGCGAAGGTCAGGCGTTGAACCGGCAGGCCTTCGACCTCGGCCAAGGCCGCCTCGGCGGTCTCCGGCCGGGGGCGTGCCACCCGGTGATTCGAAGCCAGCCCGCAGCGGACCCTGACGGAGTCTACGGCCAGAATCGACGGGCTTTCAAAGGAATCGATCTCTCCTGGATTCTCTTTGCCCGGACCGGCGGCGGGGCCTCCGACAGCCGTCTGTACCGCCTCTCGCACCCACCCGATCACCTTCTCGGCGATGAGGCGGCCGAGTCCCACGTCCAGCCAGCGGAGCAGAACCACGAATCGATCGTCGCTGAATCGGCCGACGAGGTCATCATTGCGGAGCTTGCGCCTCAGAACGCGACCCGCTTCGAGGATGATGCGATCGCGAAGCGTCCATTGTCCCAGATCGTCGAATCGGCGCAGGCCCTCCACCGCGACGGCCATGACAACGATCGGCTCTCCTTCCCGTCTGGCCTCGGCGGTCGCGCTCTCCCCCGTGCTGAGGAAGTCGGCCCGATTGAGCACTCCGCTACCGCGGTCGGTCCGCCGGGCGATCTGCAGGGATTCGTAGTCGCGCACGTGCAGCCAGAACGCACTGATCAACTGCGACAGCCCGTCGAGCATGGATCGGTCTGACAAGCTGGTCTCAGGCAGATCGCCCACCACCACCAGACCCACGGCGTGCCTGCCGGCGCCCTGCGCGCCGCCGTTGGCCTCGGGTGAGGCGGGAGAAAGAATCGGGAACATCCAGGCGACGGGTCCCTGCTCGAGCACCGGTCGGGGATTTTGCGTCGCCCGGCCGGATCCCGGTTCCGGAAGCTGGAGTGAACTGAGCACCTGCTGGGCCGACTCCGCTGCGAGCCGGTCTACCATCGGGCCGTGGCTCCAGTCGCCCTGGACATACACCCGCCCCAGGTTCAGCACGTGACCCATGAGGGCCGTCGGTGCGATCGCGCCGGAGGCGCCCCGGGCGTCCTGGGATAACGAGCGCAGGACCTGGCCGTTCTCGGCGGTGTGGAACAGGCGAACCCGCTTGGCTCCGGCGATGTCCAGGAGGGTTTCACGAACGAACAGATCGAAGGCCGGCCACAGGCACGTTTCGGTGTCCTGAGCGGACCACCAATCGAGGAAACTCGACGTCACCGTGTTCAAGCTCATCATCCCGCCTCCTGTGGCGCGAGGCCAAAGAGTTCCTCCAGTTCCGGAGGCCGCAGTCGCTCGACCCGCTGTACGACCCGGGTGAACTTCTCGACGACCGTGGGGTCCATCTTCGTTCCCGATTCCTGCTGAATGATGCCGAGGGCCCGGCGAGTGTCGAACTTGCGGCGGTAGGATCGGTCGGACGTCAAGGCGTCGAAGACGTCGACGACGTGCATGACCCGCCCGGCCAGGGAGATCTCCTCCCCCCGCAAGCCGTTCGGGTAACCGGTCCCGTCGAAGTTCTCGTGATGCTCGACCACGATGCGCATGACGCCCGCGAGCGAGGCGACCGGCTTGAGGACCTCGTAGCTCATCTGCGGATGGCGTTTGATGATCGCGTATTCCTCGTCCGTGAGCTTACCGGGCTTGTTCAGAATCGCCTCGGGGATCCCGATTTTGCCGATGTCGTGCAGCAAACCGGCCCACTCCAGCTCTTGGAGCTGTTCGGGCGAAAGGCCGAGTTCCTGGCCGGTCAGTCGGGCCAGTACGCCGACCCGCTCGGAGTGGCCGCAGGTATACGGGTCCTTCTTATCGATCGCGCTGACCAGTGCGCGGACCGCCTCGAACGAAGTCCGCTTCAGCCGTTCGACAAGGTGCATGTTGCGGAGCACGTGACCGCCATAGGCCAGCACGGAGTCAAGCAGCAGCATGTCCCCGGCGGTGAATTCGGCGCAGCACCGGACTGCGGTCACGACCAGGGGCGGTCCTCCGTCGCGCGAACGGAGCGGCCCGGCCATGGCGTGCGTGCCGCCGGAAGGCAGACCCGCGCAGGGCGACGACACGGTCCGAACCACCACCCGCTCCTCGTGGATGGCCCGGCTGGCCAGCTCGTTGATCTCCAGTTCAACCTCCGGCGGCAGGGTGCAGTTTCCGCAGGCCACCGGATCGCGGAGGATGAACTCGTCCACGAGGCTCGACCGGCCCACGCACCACACCCCCTGAGCATTCAGGATGGCCTTGAGTCGTTCACACAGCAGCCGCTTGACCTCGTAAGCGTCGGTGAGCCCCGCGATCTGGGCGGTGACGTCGAAAATCAGGTTGAGCTGCTCGTAGGTTCGCAGGACTTCGTCTGCCAGTCCCTCGTTCTCCTTGAGCAGCGATTCGATGCTGGCGGTCATGCCGCCGAGGACGCGCTCGGTTCCGCTCGCAGCGCCCGGGCAGGATGCAAGTGCTGTTTCGTTGGACTCTGTCATCAGATTATCCCCGAGCAGATGCCGGCCCCGCGACCACCGCCAGCTTGTCCTCAATGACCTGGATCAGCCGGGAAGGGCTGAATGGCTTGGGATGCACGACTCCGCCGTTGGTTCTGATCGCGTCGGCGATTTCCTTCTGATCGCAGCGCGAGCTCAGCAGAATCGCGCCGTTGGGCAGAAGGCCCTCCGCTTTGCCAGCCTGCAGGAGTTCGATCCCACTCATACCCGGCATGTTGATGTCCGACACGAGGAGGTCAATACCTCCTGCGCGAAGGCGATGCAGGGCATCGGACCCGTTGCGCGCCTCGCTGACCTGGTGCCCGTTTCGCTTGAGCCACAGGGCGACGACGTGGAGGATGTGCACATCGTCTTCTGCCACCAAGATGACTGCCATGAACAGGCTCCTCGTCACAGGCCACCCGCCGGTCAGGCATTGCCGACCGGCAAGGTGACATGGAATGTCGACCCTCGCCCCACGGTGCTCTCCACGGTCACGTTTCCGCCGTGGAGCCGAATCGTTTCCTTGACGATGGCCAGACCCAGTCCGGTGCCGGGCTCCGCCTCGACGCGCTCGTCGTGGACCCTATAGAACTTCTCGAAGATCTTCTCGTGGTGGGCTTCATCGATTCCGACGCCGGTGTCGGACACCGAGATGCGAAGCACGGCCGGACCCTGAGCATGCTCGCTCTCCTTCTCCAGGACACAGGACACCTCCACATGCCCTCCCGAGGGGGTGTACTTGATCGCGTTGCCGACCAGGTTGGCCATGACCGCGGCCAGCCGTTCCTTGTCACCGCGGATCACCGGGAGCTTGGGAGGCAGCCGCAGCCGCAAGTCGATTCCCTTGGCCTCGGCCTGGGCCTGCATGTCCTGAACGGCGTCGCGGACCATGCGATCGGCGTACACCTCCCCAAACGACAGGCGAGCCGAGCCGACCTCCAGCTGCGACACGCTGAGAATGCCTTCGACCAGCCGACCCAGCCGCTCCGTTTCGCCGGAGATCACGTTGTAGCACTCGCGCAGGGCGACCGGGTCGTCGAGCACTCCGCCCGCCAGGGTCTCGGCGTAGGCCCGGATGTTGGTCAGGGGTGTTCTCAGCTCGTGGGTCACGTGGTAGAGGAAGTCGTCCTGGGCCCGCTCGACCTCCTTGAACTGGCTGACGTCCTGCAGGAAGATGACCTTGCCGCTGATGACCGCCGCTTTCTCGAGTGCAACGGCCATGAAGCGGATCGTCGTCGAGCCCTCGGTACCTTCGAGGGTGTGGTCGATCCAGCGGCTCGGGCCCCGGCTACCGCTCAGCACACCCGCCGATATCGGTTCGGGCAGGACCTCTCTGACCTCCCTGCCGACCAGATCCTCCTCGCGCACGCCCAGCATTCGCGATGCCGATCGGTTGGCGAACGCGATCTTGCCGTCATCTTCCGCGATCAGCACGCCGTGCGGCATCTGACGGAGAACCGCCGCGAGTCGCTCGGATCGATAGCCGTCGAGCGTCGACTCAACTGCCGTCCGGAGGTGGGCCGAGCGCATCTCTTCCTGCATATCGTTCGCGAACTCGATCAGCCGGTTCCACGCCGCTGCCGCCTGATCCATCGAGTCATTCACGCGCATGGTGGCCAGCTGCTCGGCGATCTGGTCTCCGCTGCTCAGAAGGCGTTCTCGAATCGTCGCCATGGGCCGCAGTGCCCGGCTGGCGGCCCGGTAGAGTACCCAGAAGAGGCCCATCCCTGCCAAGGCCACGTATCCGATCGATGCCCACCAGGCGAACACCTCTCCGTGACCCTTCGCTCGAGCGCCTTCGACCACCAGCCAGGCCAGTGAAACCGCGCGTTTCGATATCGGCGATGAGACGGCACTCTCGGCCGGACCGCTGGCCGCCCGAGCCGGCGCGGCGGTCTTGCGGAGCCGAATAGCCACGCTGGAAGTTTCACCCTCTGAGTCCAGGGCCATGGAGACTGCTTCGACGTCCGTGACGCCGATCAATCGGCCGGCCAGCTCCTCGCTCACGGCCTTGCCGACGCGTGAGTTCTCCGTACTTGCGAGAATGCGCCCGTCTCGCCCCACGATCTCGCAACGCCGAATACTCGGGTCCTGCCGGGCACGCCTCAGCTCGCCCACGGCCGCATCATAGGACTCGCCCTGGACGGTGTTGCCCACGGCCCGGGCCAGCCAGAAGGTCTGCCGGAGGAGGAAGTCCCGTTCCTGAGCCTGTGTCTCAAGGCGATGGGACCAGAGGGAGACGGCCCCCAGCGCAAGGCTGACCCCAAGGTATAGCCCCGTGAGACTCAGGCCGACCCAACCCGGGATGCCGTCCGGGCGGTGCTGCCGGGCCTTTGCGTATCCCCATCTCATCCTGGACCTCCGGGCCGATAACCACCAGCCAACGTCCGCTAACTGTCTCCCTCCCGGAAACTGGGGCATAGAGCACCCTCCCGTGTTATCGTTCCGGCCCCCGCGCGACTTAACACCCATGGCCCACCCCCGGCACCAAGGCATATGACTGAAGGTCCGCATTCCACAGCTAAAGGTCCGCATTTCAGGCGTCGATACCGATAACCAGGCGAAGGACTCGCCCCCCCCACGTGCCCAAGTCCGACCGTGGCCGACCGCCGCCGGACGAGGTGCGGCTATCGGAAAGAGGAGCCAAGGACCGGCGAATGATCCCATTGAGGCGTGACCGGCTTCGTCTTCTGCTCGTGCTTCTGGCAGCTCAGCTGGGCTGGGCTGCCGCCCCGCTTTCGGCGGATGAGAAGCGACCGGCCACCCGGCCCGCCGCGACCCGCCCTGCGGCCGGTGCTTTGTCGCGGCTGCTCGGGCTGTCCGCGGCCCGTCCGGCGAAGGGGTCGGTTCCAGATGGCGGGTCGATGAAGGCGGAGGCGGCACCGGAGGACCGGCTGGCCGACGACGCCCCCGAGCCGGAAGTGCAGGTTTCAGCGCGAGGTACCATCGAACTGCACGTCGCGGACGCGGATTTGTCGACCGTGCTCAAGGCGCTCAGCCGTCAGAGCCGCAGGAACATCATCGCCGCCAAGGACGTGGAAGGGAAAGTCACCGCGGATCTCTACGACCTGACGCTTGAGCAGACGCTGGATGCGATCCTCAAGGCCAACGGCTGCGGCTGGCGGGAGGGCGACGGCCTCATCTACGTCTACACCAGTGAAGAGTTAGCCAGGATCCAGGACGCCGAACGCCCGCCCGAGTGCCGCGTCTTCCATCTCAAGCACGTCAACGGAGAGGAGGCCAGCAAACTGCTGCAGCCGCTGCTGAGCAAGGAAGGCCGGATCACGGTCACGTCCAAGGCCCAAGTGGGCATATCGGAAGGAGACACCGAGTCCGGCGGCAACAGCCTGGCTAACGAGGATTACCTTCTGATCATTGACACGCCGGAGCGGCTGGCGGCTATCGCCAGGGTGCTCGACGAAATCGATGCTCGCCCCAAGCAGGTGCTGATCGAAGCCACCATTCTTCGTGCCCAATTGAACCAGGACAACGCCATGGGCATCGACTTCAACATCGTCACCGGCGTTGACCTTCGAATGCTGAACTCGGTGTCCACGGGCGTCACCGATCTGACCACCGGCGACGTGCCCCAGGAGATGCTCCAGGAAACCAACATGGCATTCAGGGAGGACTTCACCTCCGCGGTGCCCGCCGGCGGCTTCACCTTCGGGATCATCAAGGACCACGTGGGAGCGTTCGTTCGAGCCCTTGAGTCAGTCACTGACACGACGGTCATCGCCAACCCGAAAGTCCTCGCCCTGAACAAGCAACGTGGCGAAGTGATCGTCGGGCGGCGTGACGGCTATCTGACCACGACCGTCACCGAAACCACCGCCACACAGACGGTGCAGTTTCTCGAGACCGGCACTCAGTTGATCTTCCGGCCGTTCATCGAGAACAACGGCTACGTTCGAATGGAGATCCATCCCAAGGACAGCAGCGGCGGTCTCACCGCGGCCAACCTGCCCTTTGAACAGACCACCGAGGTCACCACGAACATCACCGTTCGCGACGGACACACGATCCTGATCGGCGGGCTGTTCCGCGAGGTCAGCAAGGCGGCCCGAGGCCAGATCCCCTACCTTGGCAACCTCCCGCTGGCCGGCGTCCTTTTCCGCAACACGGCCGACAACACTCAGCGGGAGGAGGTCATCATCCTGCTCACCGTCCACATTGTGAAGGACGACGACCAGCTCAACGAGGAAAGCCGGAAGGCGCTGGAGAACGTCGAACGATACCGAGCCGGCCTGCGGGCCGGACTGCAGCCGTACGGTCGCGAGCGACTGGCCCAGGCCCACTACCACTGGGCGATGCAGCACCTTGCCAAGGGGAACGCGCAGCGGGCCCTCTGGGACGCCCGCCTGGCCACCCACTTGAACCCCATGTTCCTGGAAGCCATCGAGCTGAGCGAGAGACTCACCAACGAGCGAGCATGGGAAGCCGACGGCAGCACGGCCAACAACTTCGTACTGCGTGAGATCCTGAGAACGGAAGGCGATACTCGACCTCTCCACGGACGGCCGAGCCTGGATCTGCCGGTCATGGACACGAACCGGAGCGGCGGCCGGCAAAAACCCGAAGCGAAACCCGCCGGCACGAGTTCCGCTGAATCCAAGCCATAGGACGATCCCCATGATGCGCACGATAAGCCTGTGGATGACCGCCTGTGCCTTGACGGCACTGACCGGCTGTCATGCCCTCGCCCCGACGGACATCAAGAAGGAAGCACAGGGGCGATGGGAGAGAGTCCGCGGACAGGTCAAGCTCCAGCTGGCCCAGGAACACCTTCAGGCTGGACGGATCCTGGATGCCGAACGTCAGTTGAAGGAGGCGTTGGCCCTCGATTCATCGTCCGGGGACGTTCACATCCTGGCCGCTCGCCTGAACCTTGAACGCGGTGAGCTGGCCGGGGCGCGCTCGTCACTGAACACCGCCATCCAGTTGAGCGGTTCATCCGCGGAGACCGAGCACCTTCTCGGTGTCATCGCGGAATGGACCGACGATGCCCAGGGTGCTCTCGAGCATTACCGCCGTGCCGCTCAACTCGCGCCCAACAATCCGGCATACGTCATAGCCCAAGGGGAGATCCTGGTTGCGCTGGAACGATCCTCGGAGGCGATGGAACTGGTCCGCGCCCGCCGAACCGACTTCGCCGGTAATCCGGCGATGTGCACTTTCACGGGTAACGTCCACAGTTCGCTGGGGGAATACAAGGAAGCGGTCGCCGCCTATCGCGAGGCGGCCTTGCTCGTCCCGCACGACGCCCAGGCCCAGGCGCGCCTTGGCACCGCCTTGTCCCGCGCTGGCCACTATCAGGAGGCGATCTCCGTGCTGACCCCGGTGGTGGCCGGTCGCAAGGATGCTCCTTGGTCAGCTCGGTTGGCCCTGGGCCTGGCCCATCTCGAGCATGCCGATCCCGCCTCCGCCCGAGACGTCTTCCGGGAAGCCGCGCGGCTGCAACCGGCCCACGCCGATCCCCACGCCTATCTGGCCCGGGCGGCCATCCGCCAAGGGGACTACACCACTGCCCGCCAGAGCATCGAGAAGGCCTGTCAACTTGCGCCCAGCGACGCCGGGCACTGGCTGCTGCTCGGCTATGTCTGCACTCGCCAAGCGGACAACGCTCGGGCCCGGACAGCCCTCGAGACGGCACTCAAGCTCACCCCCCATGATCCTGTGGCCCATTACCTCATGGGTCGAGCGCTCGAATCCGTGGGCCAGACCACCGACGCCATCCGCCACTACCGTCAGGCACGGGAAGCCGATCCCAACCATCCGCTGGCCCGTGACCTCCTGGCCGCCGCCCCTCAGTAGCAGCTACCTGGCAGGATAGCCGCCGGTTCACTGACCGCCGCCGCTGCTCAGGGCTTGATAAGAGCAAGAACGTCGGCGGCGCGGACGGTATCGTGGAACACCATCACCGTCTCGCTGCCGTGGACCTGATCGGTACCCGCGGAGCGTGGTTTCTCACCGTGGACCGATACCGCCGAGAAGTGGGCGACGGCATTTCCGAACCGGTCCAGGACGGCGGCGCCGCTGGAGCCGGGTGCACCCTCCACCGAGACGTTGATCCGCACCGGGTATCGCTCCTTCGAACTGGCTGGATGCAGGTGCTGGTAGATGCGGTTTACCATGCCCCGGCTGAAGAACCCGGGGCGATTGGCCGGATCGCTGTAGCACCAGACATCGTCGCCCGGGGCGATCCGGCCGCTGAGCGGAAGCGGCCGCAGCGGCTTGTCCGGCGCGATCCTGACGATGCAGGAATCGGTGAATCGGCTGCCGGCGAGGATCTCCGTCACCGGCAGGACGTCCCCGGCATCGGTCACGGCCAGCAGGTAGCCCTCCTTCATGTTCTGGGGATCGACCACGTGGAAACAGGTCGCCACGGCGCCGTCGGCGGTAATTGCATAGCCGCCGGCGACATTGAAGTGCCATTTGCTGCACTTGCTGCACAGGAAGTAGTAGCCCACTCGTACGTGGGCGTTGCGAGCCAGGCTCCAGAGTTCACCCCCGCTCAGCGGTCGGCTCCTGACCAGGGGGAGCGACAGTTGGCATGAGGACTTGCGCAGCTGAGCCTTGACCTCCTTCATTTCCAGAAGCCGACCGGCTTCCTTCAGTTTCTTCGCCTGCTCGATCCACTCGGGATCGGTCCCGTGATACTCGCGGATGATCGCGCCTTCCGGAGCCCCGACGGGTGAACAACCCGCCACACACACCAGTACCCCACACAGGGCCATAGCCATCGTTCTCATGTCCGCCCTCACTCAGCTTTCCTGGTCTGGAACAAGATGCGCTTCCGCGCGGGATCCTTCGCGTCGGGCGTCAGCCACCCGGCCGAGACAATGTCCAGCACTCTCACCCGATCCGAGGGGTCGACCACCGGCACCCGCCCGGCGGCATCCAGGACCGGTCGGCCGGCGTCGTCCACACGAACCGCCCACGGCACGTCCACATTGGCCTCCGCGCTGGAGAGCCCCAGGCACAACGGGCCGTTGAAGATGGCCATACCCTTTGGATCCTTGGCGGGCCACGGGACACCGTACACTTCCGTTCCGAGTGTCACGTCCACGACGGTCGACGACCGCCAATCACGCGATATCAGCACCCGCCGACCCGGCCCAGTACTTCCCACCGGCACACCGTCGCATGTCACCTTCACTGATCGCGCCCAAAGGGGCGCCCGCAGAGACAGAACGCAGGATCGAGGCTGCTCACACGTCACCCGGATCCGCACCCGTTCCATGCGCGGGAAGTCGCTGCTGATTTCCAGACACATGCCCCATTCGGCGATTCTGATCTCGGCCGCAGGATAGAGGTTGACGTTCAGCGTCCCGTCCGCGACAGTGGCGATGAACCGTCCGACCTGCCCCAAAGCCCACTGCCCCCAGAGCGAGCAGCAACCGGGATTCTCGCTGCCGAACCGCCCATCCCAACCTTGCCAGTTCTTCCCACCGACGATGTCCTGAGCAAAGGTGCGATGTCCGAACCCCCCGGTGTGAAACTGGTTGGCGAAGAAATGGTTCACCAGAGTGTGCTCGGCGTCGTCGAGATAACGCTCCTCGCCGGTGAGGGTGTGCATCATCAAGTTGACGACGATCCAATCCGCCAACGCGCACCCTTCGTCCTGGGGTGAGCCGGGCATCTCTTCGGGCAGACCGCCGTCGACCGTGCGCGACTCACGGCACCAGGAGAGATAGTCCTCGACCTTGCCCAGGTACTCCTTCCTGCCGGTGACCCGCGTCAGATCGATCAGCCCGCGACAGAGGGAGAGCGAATGATGGGTGTGCTTGGTCCGG
Source organism: Planctomycetota bacterium (assembly GCA_022711465.1). GTDB lineage: Bacteria > Planctomycetota > Phycisphaerae > UBA1845 > PWPN01 > JAGNEZ01. The sequence goes on from JAKLEZ010000001.1 coordinate 655,522, forward strand.
CCGGCGCGCTGGGCCAGGCGTTCGGCGAACTGGATGGCCCACTTGTCGCCCCCGTGTTCCGCCAGGGCCACAAGGCCATCCAGACAGTGGCCATAGAACTCATGGAGCTTGCCACCGGAGCGGGCCTCCCATTTCGGCGCGATCGCTTCGAAGTAGCGTGCCAGCCTGCGAGCCGCCTCCAGGTAACGAGGATCATGCGTGTCCGCGAACGCGTCCATCAGGCCACGAAGGGCGAACGCGTTGCCCGAGGGAATCCGAGCGTCATCCGAACCGGCACAACCGGGCGGTCCGAAGTTGCCCTCCCCGGTCTGCAGCGGCAGAATCGCGTCTGCAACCGCCTTGCGATGCCACGCCGCCTGCGACCAGCCGTAGCCCTCGGCCACAGTCAGTACCGAGAGCCATCGGCCGACCTGGTCCCCCGGCCAGTCCCACCACAGCGCCCCCGGCTTGCCGGCCGCACTGGCCGCGAAACTCGACAGAGGGTACCGGTCTGTCCGGGTCAACAGGTTGCACGTGGCTGCCACGTACCGAGTGCCTAATTCCCCGGACAACCGAACAGCGGCGAATGGCATCGGCTTCGATCCACCTGCCTGCTGCGGACTTACGGGGCGATCATCCGCCATTGCGGGAGTGCAGACGACGGCTGTCAGACAGCAACCCCAGATACTCGCCAGCGCGGCTCGATTCATCTCACAGACCCTATCCTTTCACGAGCGTGCCGATATCTCGGAGCATCTGCTCTTTCACGTCGTTGGGCAATCGCGTCAACCCGAATCCATCTCCCCAGCCGTTGGTCACGCTCACCGCGGCGCCGACCTTGCGGGCCAGATCCATCTGGGCCGGCCACAGCGACTTGTACAGCCAGGCACAGGGCAGCCAGGCCTTCTGGCCCAGTGCGGCCATATACCGGATCGGCGGTTTGCGGTAGAGTTCGTGCCCGAGCAGTCGACCATAGCAGTGATCGCCGCCCTCCCCGTCGCCCCACAGGCAGAAGTTGGACATCGAGCAGTCGCTGGCGAAGAGAGCCTTCTCCGGCCCGAACGATCGCACGGTCTCCCGGAGTTGCCGCATCAATTCGATGCCGCCGGGCGACAGCGGCCCGCTGCGCTCCTTGTGGTGCTCCCAGCCCCAGGCGGCGAACGTCTCGTCGAGCACGATCGCGTCGGGGTTGAGCAGTTCCATGATCCAGGCCGCCTGCTGCACCAGGTGATCGCGCCATTGCTTTGAGCTGTGCGACATCCGCCAGGACTTCTTGATCGTATCCGGCCCCACCCAACCGAACGGCGTGGGCTTGCCGGCCGCATCGACCAGGATCGAGTCCCTCATCTTCTCGAACAGAGGCGAGCCCTCGTCCAGAATTGCGTAGTGCATGTAGATGGCCGGCCGAACACCCGCCTTACGGGTCGCATTAACCCGGGCCCTGATCTTCTCGAGGGTCATGGTCACCGGCCCGGCCGCGTCACCCGACATGGCCTTCCATTCCTTCCGGTCGGGATGAATGAAGTCGCCGTAGGACAAGTAGTAGCCGTGCTGTGTGGCCATGCCGACGCGGAACTCGCCGAAATGAGGGAGGTCGAGATCGTAGCCGTCACCGCGCGGTCCTTCCGCCTTGATCCCGGACAGGAAGTCGTAGTAATGAACGCGAACGTCGCGTGGCCATGCGATGGCCGGGAACTCATCCTTGTGGCCAAGCTCGTGAAAGGCTCGCCAGGCTTCGCTCGCATCGCCGAAGTGCACCAGCAGGAAGACCCTGACCGTCTGGGAGTGCCCGGCCGCCAGCCGAACCCGCCGACCCGATCGCCAGGCCCGCAACGCCCCCCCCTGCAAGGCCTCCCACATGAGCGGCTCGGTGGATGTACCGAAGAATGCCACATGGCACGGCCCTCTGTCGGCGAAGACATCCACTACCGGGGCCAACAACATGGCCCGTGTCTTCGTCCGAACCGGATCGCTGGCTTGCACTTCCAGATAGTGACACGCGAAGCCCTCAGGGCCAATTGGCTGGAGGCAATCCTTCAACCGCTCTTGTTTGCCATCCTCGGGGTCGCCCAGGCTTGCTGCAGAGAGCGGCACATACACCCGCTGATCGGCCGGATCCCTGCACGGGCGGACCCCTGACAGGAAACCCGCGAAGACCTCGCACGACTTGTCCGAGGCGTTCCGCAAGGTCAGCGTCGCCTCGAGCAGGTCCTCCCGGGAACCGCCGGCGGACCAATGCAGCTGATGAGCCAGCGAAACCTGCACCGGGCCGCAAGCGCCCCTCGGCGTTCCGCACCCGAATACCACCTCCGGGCCGGGCTTGCCGTCCTCGATCGACCGGCAGAAAGCATCGAGCAGGCCGACCTTCTCGTCAGGATTCACCAGGCGCTGCCCGTCCACCGCGAGCCCGTCGAACAACCTCGAGTTCTCATACCGGCGCCACGCGATCCCGGATCCTCCGCCGGCCTTCACCTCCTGACCCGGGAGGCTCGCCGATCTCATCGTTGTGCCGAGGATCGCCGCACCACCCAGGGCCATGAATTCGCGTCGATTCAATGCAGAGACTCCTTCGCTGGCAGGAGAAGAGGGGCTGCCGGGTGTTCGCATCCGGACCCCGCACCGGCTTCGTCGCTTGGAGCAAGATTATACTGCCGGAATCGAGCCTGCCTACTACCGGATCAGCCCACGCCGACCTGCCATCGATCGCTGTCCACGTTTTGCACCTGCATCTCGATCCCGAGAAACTGCCTGATCAACTCGACGTGGGTGATCGAATGCAGCGTCAGGGGCATGGTCATGAACGCCCCCCGGCCGGCAATGGCCAAGGGCAGCATCACCTGGTCGGCCAAGTACGGGCCGACCGGCACCTCGGCCTTCAGGTAGCGCTGGTAAGCCTGCAGAGCGTGCGTTGCGACCGCCTCTGCACTGTGCCGCACCTCCCCGAAGCCAGTGAAGACCTCGCTCACATGCTCGCACTCCACCTCGATCAGGACGACGTTCCCCGGTCCCTGAGCCTCACCCAGGGCCTCGATGGCGTAGTCCGAGGCCGCCCAGGCGGTCCGCCGCCGCAACAGGTCGATCTCCCGCTCGGCGATCGTCTGCGGCAAGTTGGCGATCAGGGCCCTGGCCCGATGGCTTCGAATCACGCCCCGTTCGAGCAGTTCGATCGCATTGAGTCTGGCGGCCGGCTCCACGGCAACCGTGAACCGCCCCCCCCCGGCCGGATAGAACCCGAACCGCTCCAGCGTGGCGGATACCCTGGGCCCCATCCGGCTGACGATCGGCAGGAACGACTTGGCCAGGAAATCGAACGGCGGTGCGAACGGGTTGTGCGTGCCACCCTCGAAGGTCAGCTTCGAGGGCCCCGATGCGGTGAGCAACGCCGGCAGAACCGTCTGCAAGACGAGCGTGGTGCTCCCGGCCGTCCCCACCGAGAACGTGTATTCGCCCGGTTCGACCCGGCCCGGCCGAAAAATGACCTGGCTCGAAGCGATGGTGGCGCCGTTGACTTCCGCGCCGCAGACCTGCGCTGCCGCCTGAACGGCCGTCAAGTGCTGCCGCATCAAACCGGGTCTAGACCGTCCCGCGCGGATCTTCTCAATCCGGAACGGCGTGCCGGTCAACATGGACAAAGCCAGCGACGAACGCAGAATCTGCCCGCCGCCTTCACCAGCTGAACCATCAACGGTGAGCATTCGTTTCACCGCTGAGCATCAACTGTCTGGATCGCATGTTCCCATTCTCCGGGATTTGGTCCTCTCCATCAAGTCAATCCATATAATCAGGTCAGCAGTTAGAAGACCGTGGGAGGAAAGAAGACCTGGATCGAACCGCCAAGCAGCCGAAGACGGCAAGGAGAGCGCACGTGAATCACGGTGACGTTGGACGCATCTGGGACGAGAATGCCGCCGCCTGGACGCGGCTCACGCGGATGGGCTGCGACGTGCTGCGGGATTACGTCAACACGCCGGCGTTCCTGGAGATGCTTCCGGAGGTGGCCGGTCTGCGCGGGCTGGACATCGGTTGCGGCGAAGGTCACAACACGCGCCTCGTGGCCGGCAAGGGCGCGCGGATGACGGCGTTCGACATCTCGCGGATCTTCGTTCAGCAGGCTCACGCTTACGAGCGGGACCTGCCGCTTTACATCTCCTACCTTCGGGCCAGCGCGGTCGAACTGCCTTTCGCGGCGGAGGCTTTCGACTTCGCGATGGCAACCATGAGTCTCATGGACATGCCCGAACACGAACGGGTGATGGGCGAGGTGCACCGGGTACTGAAACCGGGCGGCTTCCTGCAATTCTCGATCAGTCATCCGTGCTTTGCCACGCCCCGATGGAAGTGGATCCTCGATGAGGAGGGGAACAGGATCGCCATGGAATGCGGCGACTACTTCCAGGAACTGCATGGCGAGATGGAGCATTGGATCTTCTCGAACACACCCGCGGAGCTCAAGGATGAGCTTCCCGAGTTCCACATCCCGCGTTTCACCCGCACGCTGAGCGCCTGGATGAATCTCCTGCTGGACGCTGGCTTCGCCATTGAGCGACTGGACGAGCCGTGCGCCAGCGATGAAGCCCTCGCCCGCCAGCCGACTCTGGCCGACTCGCGGGTCATCGCCTACACCTTGATCGTCCGGTGCCGCAAAGCGTGATCCGCAGGGTCGGTGGGTTGACCGTACAAACCTGGATGCCCCCATTCTCGAGCGGTACAATGGCCGCCTTGAACAACCTGGATCATCGCCACTTCCGACGCATCCTGATCATCAAACCGAGCTCGCTCGGCGATGTGATCCATGCGCTGCCCGTGCTCAGCGGACTGAGGAGGCGGTTTCCCGAGGCGAGGATTAGCTGGCTGGTATCAACCTCCTGCATGGGTCTCATGGAGGGCCATCCGGAGCTGGACGAGCTCATCCCGTTCGACCGTCGGCGGTATGGCAGGGTAGCTCGAAGCTGGAAGGTGACCCGGGAGTTCGCCCGTTTCGCCCTGGATCTGCGTGCCCGGCGGTTTGATCTGGTACTCGATCTGCAGGGCCTGTTCCGCAGCGGCTTGTTCGCCTGGATCTGCGGCGCCGGCGTGCGGATGGGCTTCACCTCGACGCGCGAGTTCGGCTGGATCTTCCACACCCACCGCGTGTACGTCCCGCCCCGCGACCTGCACGCCGTGGACTGCAATCTTCTCTTCGCTCGGCGGTTAGGCCTTGCCGAGGAGCCGGTCCGCTTCAGTCTGCCGGTCCAGGAAGGGGCCCGTTCGGCGGTCGCGGCCATGCTTCACCAACATGGCATTCGGAGCGGCCAGGGCTACGCCCTCATCGCCCCGGGCACGCGGTGGGAGACAAAGGTGTGGCCGGTCGAGTATTTCGCCGCAGTGGCCCGGTACGTTCGCTCGAACCACAGCCTGCCGGTCGTTTTGGCCGGGGCGCCCGATGAACTGGGCATTGCCGGCCGGGTCCAGGAACTGGCCGGCGAGCCGGTGGCCAACCTGGCCGGGCGAACCTCGCTGCAGCAGATGGTCGCCCTGGTTGACGGGGCGGCGGTGGCGATCATGAACGATACCGGCCCGATGCATCTGGCCGTGGCCCTGGGCAGACCGCTGGTGGCCGTCTACGGCCCCACCAACGCCGTCCGGACGGGACCCTACCGCCGGCCGGAGAGCGTCGCCCGACTGGACTTGGAGTGCTCGCCATGTTACCTCAAGCGTCTGAAGGACTGCCCCCACGGGCACAAGTGCCTGAAGGAGTTGGCGCCTGAGACGGTCTGCCGACAAGTATCAGAGGCGTTGCGAGGACGCGGCTGAGACGTGGACACCGCCCTGCTCATCCTGACGATGACGATCCTGGCCCCGGTCGCACAGGCGGACCCGCCCAGATCCACGTCGGCAGGTCACGGCGTCGTGCTCAAGGCCGGCATCACCGCTCAGGATCCGCAACGGCGCACGGCGGCGATCGGCCTGGGACGCGAAGCGGGGGTCAGGGTGGGGGATCCCTTCTGGATTGTCAGCGACTCCCGCGTCTACGGCCGGGGCTCGATCTTCCTGATCACCGACACGGCCTGCGTGGGTCAACTAACGAGCAATCCGGTCGAGGCTCCCGAGGCCCGAACCGCCTTGATCGTCCGTAGGGCCGGGCTGGCGGCCCTCCGTGATCAGCTCCCCGAGCCCGCAACGCTCCGGGGGCAACTGACTCGCCTCCCGCCCGGCCGGCGCACGGGATGGCTCAACCTCGGTCGGGCATGCGGCTTGCGTGAAGAGGACCCCTTGCTCGTCCGCCGCGAGGGAATCCCGATCGCCCGCGGACGCATCGCCCTGCTGGAGGACGATATTGCCCTGACTACGTTACAGCCGCTGGTCGGCAACGCCCTCCCTCAGCCCGGCGATGGCCTCGAGCTCTGGCCCGCACCCGCTCTTCGACGCAACGGCCAGCTCAACAGCGCCGTTCTGGCGGTCCAGGCCCATCGGGAAGGTGCACTGGTCACGCTGGCGGGCACAGCCGAGGACGGGTTGGTTATCGGCCGGCTGGTCGACCTGTACCGCGGAAGCGAGTATGTCGGGGTGGCCGTCGTCACGGCAATCAGCGAACCACTCAGCGTGGCCCAGATGATCGAGTCCGCCAGCCGGCAAGCCCCGGAGGTCGGAGACACGGCCATCATCCGCCCCAGCCCTGCGCCCCCGCTCAAGCCGATCCTGGCCGCCGTGTTCCGGGTTGCGCCCGATCAGTACTGCCTGGTGGCGGCCGGGGAGAGCGACGGCGTCGCGATTGGTGACAAGTTCATCGTCCGACGCCCGGATCCGAAGGCTCCGAGCCGGCCGCTGGAGATTGCCGAATTGACTGTCAAGACCGTCAAGGTCGAGCATTGCGGGGCGGACGTGAAGCCCCTCGGTGACGGTGAGAGCAAGCTCGCGATCTGGGATTTCGCCGAGCGGGTGGGGCAACCTGTTCCCCGCTGGCAGGGGATTGGAGCGGTCAGAGAGGTTGACACCCAGGCGCGGACCGCAATCCTGGATGCCGACGCCTCATCCGTGTTGATCCGGGGGCAGATGGTGCGTTGGCTCCCCGTGGCCCAGGAATCCTCCAAAGGGTCACCAGGCGGTCAGGCGCCCGGAGCGGCTCTGCTGATCCATCCCATGCTGAACCAGGCGATGCTGTATGTCCCCCCCGGCTGGGGGAGGCCGGAACAGCTGGAACACGCTCGTATCGAGGTGCCGGTCACCCCGACGAAGTAAGGAATCCCCCAGGACAGGAGAACAACCATGCGCGCCCACCAGCCCGCCATGATCGCGGTGCTTCTCGCCGTAACGGTCGGCGTCCAGGGCCAGAACCTCGCCTTCAGGTCAACCGAAGCGGGCCAGTTTGTTTTTGACACCGGGGCCTACAGGGGACTGCTCCAGGTCGATGACACGCATCAGGGCATCCTGTCCCTGGTGGATGTGAAGACCGGTGAGGAACTGGCCAAGGGCATCAAGGACTACGGCCTCTTCAACGTCTATCGCCTGCTGGCCTCCAACAAGCGATGGGGTGACGCGGGCTGGACGCTTCCCAAGAAGTGCAGACTGACGGCAAACGGTTCCGTTCGAATCGACTGGACCGTGGCGGAAAACAGGCCGTTCGATCTGGCGGCGGTGTTTCAATGGCAGGCACCGGACACGTTGGACATGGAGATCGCGGTCACCCCGCGGCAGGATCTGCTCAAGTTCGAGGTGTTCCTGTCGTCCTACGTCAAGGCGGGCATGCGCGGCCTGGTGTACCTCGGGCCTGCCCGGCACGGCTCCGGGAAAGCTGCTCTGATGCCCGGCGATGCGACTCCTCTGACCATTGGCACGTATTTGTCATTCCCCCGCAATCTGGAGGCCGCCCAGCTGGTCTGCGACGGCCGGTGGGAACAGGGCCAGAATCCGGTGCAGTGGTCGATCACCCGCTACCTGGCCGCCCCGCTGGCCATGCGACAGGATCCCAAGAGCGGACAGACCCTGTTGTTCATGGCCCGCCCCCAGGATTGCTTTGCCATCGAAACCTCGTACAACATGGACCCGCCGGACGGCGTCGCCGGCCACTACTCAACCTACCTGTCGCTCTTTGGGCAGGACCTGAAGGCAGGAAAGGAGGCGAAGGCTGTGGCCCGGCTGGTTGCGGGAAGAGGAATCTCGCCGGAAGCGGCCATGGAGCTGTACCGGCAATTCACGAGCACGGCGACACCGGGGAAGTGACCGTCGGGATGCGGGGGCCTTGCTCCGCCACCATCGGCGGCACGGCGAGGACAGGGCCCGCCGATCGTGGTCCCGCCCAGGGTCACTTCGCCGGGCGTGCCGCGCACCCGAACGACCGCTACAACAGATTGGCGGCCAATTCGGCCAAGGCGCTGCGCTCTCCCTTGTGCAACTCGACGTGGGCGGCGATGGGCTGGCCCTTGAAGCGGTTGACCACGTAGGTGAAGCCGTTGCTGTTGCCATCCACGTAAGGATTGTCGATCTGGTAGGGATCGCCGGTGAGGACGATCTTGGATTCCTGGCCGATGCGTGTGATGACGGTCTTGACCTCCAGCGGGGTGAGGTTCTGGGCCTCGTCGATGACCACGTAGCGGTTGGAGATGCTCCGCCCGCGGATGTAGGTCAGCGGCTGAATCTCGACCATGCCGGAGTTCACCAGGCCGATGGATTCGGTGTAGCCCTTGGCCGGCCCGCCGGCGTCGAGGAGCAGCTCGATGTTGTCGATGACCGGCTTCATCCACGGATCGAGCTTCTGGCCGACGTCACCGGGGAGGAAGCCGATATCGCGACCCATGGGGAAGATGGGCCGGGCGACCAGGATGGCCCGGTAGCGCTTCTGGTGAATGACGGTGTGCATGGCCGCCGCGAGGGCAAGCAGGGTCTTGCCCGTTCCGGCCTTGCCCATCAGGGTGACGAGCTGAATGTGGTCATCAAGCAGCGCATCGAGGGCGAAGTACTGCTCCTTGTTACGGGCCTTGACGCCCCAGACGCCGTCCTTGGTCTCGTGCAGGGCGACGAGGCGCTTGGCTTCGATATCGACCCGGGCAAGAGCGCTGCGCCGGCTGCCGTTCTCCGAGCGGAGCAGGGCGTACTCGTTAGGGGCGAGAGCCTCCATGCCGGGCAGGACGAGCACGCGGGAGTCGGTGAACTCGGTCATTTGCTCGGGGGTGATATTGAACTCGCGGTACCCGCTGTACAGGTCGGAGAGCTGAACCTGATCCGACTCGTAGTCCTCGGCCCGCAGCCCCGCGGCATCTGCCCGGATGCGCAGGTTGATGTCCTTCGTGACAATGATGACCGGCACATCGGGCTCGTCCTGGCGGACCTGCTGGGCCACGCGGAGAACCTCGGTATCGCCGTGGACCTTGTCGTCGGCGAAGATGCGGCTCGGCTCGCAGTAAACCTTGAGGAAGCCGCCGTTCTCGAGAGCGACACCCTCGGCCAGGCTCCGGTTTGAACGGAGCGAGTCCAGCAGCCGCCCCACCGCCCGGGCGTTGTAGCCGCGGTCGGTCATTTCCTTTTTGAACCGGTCGATTTCGCTGATCACCGAGATGGGAATGATGACCGTGTTGTCCGCGAAGGAGAAGATCGCCTTGGGATCGTGGATCAGAATATTGGCATCGAGGATGTAATTCTTCCGCATAGGCTGCCTAGTATAGCCCGGACGACGGCTTGGACAAGTTGACGTTGCTTGCATCCGAGGTTCCTGTCATCATGTTGAGCGGAGTAACTCGTGGGAGGTCGCCTCGATGCGGTCCGGCGCGGCTGGCAGTGACCTGAGATCTTCTTTGCGCATCCATCATCCGCGCCGCCATTCCGCGGTGCGAACTCGCGAGTACCTGTTTGCTCAGCTCATTCCTTACATCGGCAATAAGCGAAAACTCCTGCACCTGATCCAGCGGGGGATCGAGGCCGCCGGCTGCCGCGGCGGGACCTTCGTCGACCTGTTCGCCGGAAGTACGGTGGTCTCGCGGTTCGCCAAGAAAGCGGGTTTCCGCGTCGTGGCCAACGACTGGGAACCGTATGCCTACGAGATCGCCCGCGGGACGGTGGCGCTCAACCGCCCCCCCCGTTTCCGCCGCCTTGGCGGTCCAGAACGGGTATTTGCGGACCTCAACGCTCTGCCGCCGCTGCACGGCTACGTTGCCACCCACCTCTGCCCCCGGGACGACGACAAGCCCGATCCGCTCCGGGAACGCATGTTCTTCACCCGGGCCAACGGCGAGCGGATCGACGCCATTCGCGAACAGGTCGCGACCTGGGAAGCGGAGGGGCTGATCACGCCGGATGAGCGAGCCTACGTCCTGGCGGCGCTCATCTACGCCGTCAGCTACGCGAGCAATACCAGCGGCGTCTTCAAGGGCTTCCACCACGGCTGGGGCGGCAAGACAGCCACTGCCCTGTATCGAATCCGCGGCACGCTGGCGATTGAACCACCGGTGCTGTTCGACAACGGGCAGGAGAACCTCGCCCTCCGCGAGAACGCCCAGACACTGGCCGGCCGGCTCGCCGAGATCATTGGACGGCGGCCGGACGTTGCCTACATCGACCCGCCGTACAACCAGCATCCCTACGGCAGCAACTACCACGTGCTGACCACAGTCGCCCTGTGGGACAAGCCGCCGCTCAAACCGGGGATCCTGGTCGGTGGACGGATACGCAACAAGTCCGCGATTCGCAAGGACTGGCGCGATCGGCGCCGCTCGGCCTACAACTCGGCCAGCGAGGCCTTGCCTGCTTTTCGGCGGTTGGTGGCAGACCTGGACGCCTCCTGGCTGCTGGTCAGCTACAGCACGGATGGTAATATGCCGCTGGAGGAGATGCTGATCACCTTGGCGGAGCGAGGCTCGCTGCAAGTCTTCGCCGAGACGTACAAGCGGTACCGGGTCAGCACGCCGCGGATGTCGAAGAGATCGCACAATGTGGAGTTTGTGGCGGTCGTGAACACACGAGGGCGTTCTTCGCGGGGAGCGGTGGACGCTATCGCCGCCGGGATTCGCAGGCAGGAGTACTCATGCAGGCCTCGTTGATCAGCGTGTTCGACATCTTCAAGATCGGCGTCGGACCGTCCAGCTCTCACACCGTGGGACCGATGGTCGCGGCCCGGCGTTTCCGCCGATCACTGGCCGCCGCGATCCCATCGGGCGAGTGCCATCTGCGGGTCGAGTTGTTCGGCAGTCTGGCGGCCACGGGCAGGGGACACCGCACGGACGACGCGATCTGCGCGGGCCTGCTGGGGCTTGACTCGGCGGAATCGCCGATGGAGGAGATCTGGCGGGCCGCAGCCGGCATCCAGGAGCAGGGCGGATTTGACATCGAGGGTCTTCGGGTTGGCTTCGATCCCGGCCGGGACATCCTCTGGAGCAAGTCTCCGCCGAGTGGAATGCGGCTGGCCCACCCCAACACGCTGTGCTTCGCGGCCGATCAGAACGGAATCCCCCGGCTGGTTGTGACCGCCCGATCGGTCGGCGGCGGCTTCGTCGAGTATGACGATGTGGAAGCGCCGAGCCATCCGCCGGCGGAGACGGTGCCCTACCCTTTCGACAGCGCGACCGAGTTGGTTGGGGTGTGCGCGATCCACGGCATCAATCCGGTCAAAGTGGCCCTGGCCAACGAATCCGCCCGGGGCTTTACCGAGGAGCAGATCCGCGCTCGCCTCACGGAAATCTGGGAAGTCATGAACGTGTCGATGGACGAGGGACTCAGCACCGAGGGCATGCTGCCCGGCGGGCTGCAGGTCGAGCGGCGAGCACCGCGGCTGTACCGGCAGAGCCGCTCCGACCGGTTGCCCCTCGAAAGGCACGCCGACCTCCGAACCAGCGCTTTCGCCATGGCCGTCGCGGAGCAGAACGCATGCGGGGGGCGGGTGGTCACCGCGCCGACCAACGGATCAGCCGGCGTGCTCCCGGCCGTCCTCCGCGAGGTCTGTTACGAGCGGGACCTGGGTATCACCGAGATCCAAAACGGTCTGCTCATTGCCGGCGTCATGGCCGCGATCGTCAAATGCGGAGCATCGATCAGCGGGGCGGAGGTCGGCTGCCAGGGCGAGATCGGGGTGAGCGCGGCCATGGCCGCCGCCGCCGCGACGGGCATGCTCGGCGGGCACGTTCGCCAGATGGAGGACGCTGCGGAGATCGCCATCGAACACCACCTTGGCCTGACCTGTGACCCGGTCCGCGGCCTGGTCCAGATTCCCTGCATCGAACGCAACGCCATGGGGGCGATCAAGGCCCTCAATGCCGCGGCCATGGCTCTGGCCTCCGATGGCACCCATGTCGTCAGTCTCGACCGGGCCCTGCGGGTCATGAAGCAGACCGGCATGGACCTGCAGGACAAGTACCGCGAGACGGCCACCGGGGGCCTGGCCGTGGGATAGAAACCACCGGCCGACTCGGATATACTAGGGCTGTCGCGGAAGAAGCTGCACCGTCGCCTGGGCGGCGATGGTTCAATCGCGATAACTGGGTCACAAGGTCTGCGGGGACAGGCTCCAACAACGCCAAGGGTTCACGAAGGATGACTCTGCCTCTGGCAGTATGGTGGGAGAGAAGCCCATGCTCGAAGGAAGACACTTCAGATCCGTCGCGGCCGTTTTCAGCCTCACCGTCTTCTGGGCGTCGATAGCCTTGGGTTCAACCTGGCAGATGAAGCAGCGCGACATGCAGCACACCGGCCGGGCGGACTACACCGTGCCCGCCGACCGGCTGAACAGCACTTTCTTCGATGCCATCCTCTGGCAGACCCGCGCCCGCGGACCGCTCAGCTCCACCTCTATGTCCTTCTTCGATGGAGCCGGCCCGAAGGGGACGGACATCATCGTCGCCGGCTACCATTGGCCTAAAGGCGTGCAGGGCATGGACCGGCAGACCGGCCAGTTCTTCTGGGCGGCCAATCCCTCTGGCGGCGAGACCATCGGGGTCATCACGCCCGCCTTCTCCAACGACGGCGAAACCATCTACGTGGTCAACGACGCCACCGACGGTGGCGACTTCCCTCAAGGGCACCCGCTCATGGCCTTCTCGCCCATCGGAGGACCGGCGGCCGGCTACCGGCACAACGGCCACGATCCCCATCCGGGACAGCTCAGCATGCTCTCCCCCACGATCGCCCCCGACGGCCGGATCTTCCTGCACTCCTGGGTCGATCGCCCCTACGCCGGGCAGGACGACGGCTCGGCCATCAGCACCGTCTGGTCAGCGGCCAGCTGGGCCGACTGCGGCTTGAGCGACCCGTCGCTCTACGACGACGGCGACCAGCTGCGGGTGGTCATCGGCGCCCGATACGGGCAGATCAAGGCCTACGACGGCACCAGCGGCGCAGACCTGTGGGCCACATCCACGGGCCGAACGGTCGATGCCCCGGTGACCATCGACCCGGCCAACGGAAACATCTACGTCGCCTGCGGCGACAGCAGCGTCTCAGTCGCTGGCTTGGACAAGAACGGCACTCCCTTATGGGGGCCGCCGGCCAGTCAGGTCTACCAGTACATCGAATCGGAGAACAACCCTCAGCGAGCTGGCTCCGCCGGCTGCCTCAGCCACGACGGCCAGACCTTCTACTTCCAGACCAACAGCAGCCAGGGCGACGGCCGGCTCTACGCGATCAACACGGCAAGCGGCTCGTTGAAGTGGTCCTATCCCACACAGGCCGCGGGCTGGGAAGACCACTCATCCTGCCCTATCGTAACCCAGAACGCCGTGGTCATCGTCGGCAACAACTACGGCAGAACCTACTACGCCATCCTCGACGAAGGGACGCAGGGAACACTTCTGGACACGCTGACCGTGGCCGATGACGGCAACGCCCGAGCCAGCGCCACCCTATCGCCGGACGGCAAGCTGTACCTGCCGATGCGGACGGTCTGGACGGCCAGCAACGGCGACGGTGACATCCCCAATCAGAAGATCGAGAACCTCTACACGGCCCTCGACGTCACCGGCAACCCGCCTGCGCCGAAGCTGCCCCCACCCGCCGGCCAGCAGGTCGTCGCCCTGAACCATGCGGTGGCGCTGTCCTGGAAACCGGTCGACGATCCCAACGGTTACTTCGACCACTACGCCATCTATCGCGATACCGCTCCGTTCACCTCGATCGAGGGCCGGACGCCGATGGCGACTGTGGACGGCCGCACCACGACCAGCCACACCGACATGACGGCGGTCAATGGGACGGGCTATTACTACGCGGTGACCTCGGTAACCACCGCCGGCGGCGAGTTCAGCGACGTCAAGGCCACGGGCCCGCGCACGCCTCGCGACGAAACCGACCTGCAAGTCGTGACCATCACCCGGACACCGCAGTACCCGAGATACTGGCCGGGCTACACCAACTGGCCGGTGACCGAGCCCAGTGGTTTCGGCCCGTACTGGTCAGGGGCCGCCGATCGACTCGAGGACGGCCAGACCGCGGATACCCAGCGTTGGCCCGAGATCGGCGATCCGGTCACCTATACCGCCACCGTTCGCAACCGCGGCACCAATCCGTGGAGCGGCACGCTGACGGGTCAGTGGCTCGTTGACGGCGCTTGGGTCGAAGCACCCTCCGAAAGCGTCGCCCTGAAACACGCCGATCTGACCACCTTCGCGATCACTCGCCCCTGGGATGGCCAGTTGCACGACATCCGGTTCGCCATCGACGTGTCCGACGCCCGGCCGGCCAACGACAGCCTGACCATCGGCAGCAAGTCAGTCGCGTTCCTGACGTACGCCGACGTCGATTTCGTCGAGCAGTTCCGCGAAGACACGGCCGACTACCCCCAGGCGACCACCGATGATCTCTTCGACTGGCTCAACCGGCACATGGAACGGTTCAACGAGATGTTCGCCGAGGCGGGCTGCCCGAAGCGCGTCCATTACGACGTGCTCGAGATGATCAATGACTCCGATCCCGACCCGGACGTCCGCCGAATCCTCTTTGCCATCTTCCCGTTCCGATACTACGTCACCGACGGCCATCCACGCGGATCGGGTTACTACCACGCCGCCGTCGACATTGACTACGGCCTGCTGCATGAGATGGGCCATCAGCTCGGCCTGGTCGATCTGTACCAGCTCGATCTTCCCCCGGCGCGGAACGAGGTGTCCGGCCAAGGCTACAGTGCGGTCGCCTGCCTGATGCACGGCTGCTCGCCCTTCCTCAGTAAGCACAGCGCCATGGCCATGACCCACTGGCTGGACAAGGCCCACGGCTACTACGGGCAGTACATGTACAGCATGCCGGCCGAGATCCGACTCCGCGTCCTCGGTTTCGACGGCCGGCCGTTGCCCGGCGCGACCGTCAAGATGTACCAGAAGGCAAACCGCACCGATGTCGGCCAGTACATCACCAGGCAGATCAAGGCCCAGGGCGTCACCGATGCCAACGGCGAATGGATACTGCCCAGCGTGCCCATCGATCCCGCCCGAGTCCCTCCGTCATACGCCGGCGACGTGCTGCACGACAATCCCTTCGGCTATCTCTCGGTGGTCGGCGAAAACGCCCTCCTCCACTTCCGCGTGGAGTACGACGGCGGGGTCGATTACGCCTGGCTGGATACGCCGGAGGTCAACATCGCCTACTGGGAGGGCCAGACACAGACGGCCGTCTTCGAGCGGAGACTCGGTCTCGGCGGCGAGCGACAGAACGTCGCCCCGGCGGACATGACCGAGCTGAACGCCACCGACTGGTCGGCGTGGGCCCAGGGCTCCGATGACCTGAGCACCTACGTGGAGGACGACACCGTCCGCCGCGTGGTCGGAGCCGGCTCGGTCAAGTTCGTGACTGACGGCGGGTACGACACCTATCTCCGCTATCCGCGATCGGTCACCGCGATGTGGGATCTCTCGTGCACCCATACGTTGCGGATGAACGTCTACGCCGAGAACCCGAACTTCTCATTCCAGGAGTGCAGCCCGTGGATCCGGCTCAAGGACGCGGACAACAACTACTTCGAGTACCGCTACTATCGCTGGTACGGCTGCACCGATCTTCTCAATGAGGCGTACAACCGCTGGCAGTATTGGGAGATCCCCCTCGATCCCACGGATACGGAAGGCGACGGCTGGCGGCGAACCGTGGTCGGCACACCCGATCTGAGCCGGATCCAGTACCTGGAGATCCACGCGGACACCTGGGGCGGCGGGTTCACCCTGTGGTTCGACGGCGTGAGTTTCGATGTGCCCGGGCACACTCCGGCCGACTTCAACCACGATTGCAGCGTGGACCGCGACGACCTGACCCCGCTGATCGACTGCCTGCTCGGGCCGGCCGTCGCCCAGACCGATCCGGCCTGCCAGGAAACCGACCTCGACGGCGACGGAGATGTCGATCAGTCCGACTTCGGCTTCTTACAGCGGTGTCTCAGCGGACCGGGAATTGCCGCCGATCCACACTGCGCAGACTGAAACGCAGGCTGGGCCATCAAGCGGGTCTGCCACTTCCGCAGGGCATTGACTACCCATACAATCCTATCGGCGGACACTTCTTCGCCTGGTCACTGCTGCTGTCGTGTGGAGTTGATCGACATGCTTACCCTCATGCTCGCCTTGTGCCTGGCGGCCGGCAACGACGTCCATCCCACCATGGGTGTGATCGCTGACGATCTCGTCGACTACTCGCAGTGGGTCAGTCAGCACAAGGACTTGTGGCGCGGTAGCCAGGTGCTCCCCCTCCTGGAGGCCCAGGGTACCAGGCCCACGCTCTTGAGAAGGGAGGATCTGACTCTCGAAGGCTTCTCCCGGTTCGATGCGATCCTGATCAGTACCGACCACACCTACCCCGAACGCGGAGCGTGGGGCGGGCCAGTGGCCAAGGCCCTGGTCGAGTACGTTCGCGGCGGCGGGGTGTACGTCATGCCCATCGGCATCCCGCACTGGTCAAGCAAGGACCTCGAGACCGGCAGACTCGAATCCGGCCACTGGAACGACTTCTTCGATCTTCGCGGTTCGGCGGCCGCCGGGCGCGGCCCGCTCGCCTTGACCCGTCAAGGGCAAGCGATCGGCCTGCCCGATCCGGCCGGTCTGGACGCCAGACCGGTCCGGTCGATCGACTGCAAGGAGCGGGCGGTGCTGGTCTGGAGTGCCGACTACTTGCCCTGCCTGAGTGCGATTCCGTTCGGCAAGGGGTGGCTGCTCAACTGGCTCGGCGGCCCGGAAGGCACCATGACCCAGGGCACGCGCGACTACCTGATGTCGGCCGCCGTTTCAACCGTTCGGGCGGCCAGGGGCGGCAGACTCAGGGCGACGGACATGCGGGGCCTGATGGCCGCCGAAGGACTCACCGGCAAGTCACTGGACGACCTCGATCGGCGGAGCTTCGCCCCCGGTCGTTCTCCCTTTGAATCGAGGCCGATCGAGATCACGCTGTCGCCCGACGATTCACCCGCCGCGGCTCAGCCGTTCGTCCGAAGGACGATCTCGCTGGACGGCACCTGGGAGATGATGGGCGTGCCCACGGGTGCGGCCGACCCGCGTTCGATGGTGCAGGTACAGCAGGGCCGAGGCTGGCATGCGGCCATCGGCGTGAACATCCCGTGCAGCGTCCAGACCGGGCTCTTCACCGCAGGCAAGATCCCCGACCCCGCCGTCGGCTTCAATGACCAGATCGCCCGACAGGAGGCTGCAACCAAGGAATGGTGGTTCCGCAAGGGCTTCGATCGGCCAGGTACCGGCCAGGTGCGGCTGGTCTTCGACGGCGTGGACTACAGTGCCACGTTCTGGCTCAACGGGCACCGGCTGGGCGAGCACGAGGGGCCGTTTGGCGGACCGGAGTACGACATCACCGGCCTGCTCCGCGAGCACAACCTCCTGGTCGTTCGACTCGATCCTCTGCCGCCGGACTGGAAACAGGTCTTCAAGACCAACTGCGTCTACGGCTGGCACTACGTGGCCTGCCCGCCGATCGGCATCTGGCAATCGGTGCGGCTGGAACTTGAACCGGAGATCAAGATCCACGATCTGTTCGTGGCCGCCGCCGATGCCCAGAAAGGCCTCATCGATCTGGCCGCCGCACTCGATGGCCCCGAGAGTGGTTTCAGGGTCTCGATGGAGGGTTTCATTCGTCCGGCCAACTTCCAGGGCAAGGCGTATCGGTTCAATTTGCCGATCGAGTCGGGCGCGGCGCATGCATTGCGTCACTGGCGATTGACCCTGCCCGAGCCGCACCTGTGGTGGCCGGTAGACCTCGGCGAGCCAAACCTGTATCGGCTCGACCTGGTCATTCGCGACGGCGAGCGGGTGATCGACGGTACAGGGACCCGATTCGGCATCCGCACCATCCGCATGGCCCCCACGCCCGGCGGGCCGGTCCCCCACCAATACAACTGGACGTTCGTCATCAACGGCCGTCCGACCTTCGTGAAGGGCTGCAACTGGTGCACGCTCGATGCGTTCCTGCGACTCACCCCGGCTCGCTACCGACGGTTCCTGACCCTGGCCAGGGACGAGCATATCCAGATCATGCGAAGCTGGGGCGGCGGACTGCTCGAGACCGACACCTTCTACGACCTCTGCGATGAAATGGGTATCATGGTCATGCAGGAGTTCCCGCTCACCTGGCAGGTCTTCGACAATCTCCGCTTGTCGGTCAGCGACGAGATCGCGCACCGCAACATCCTGCGGATCCGCAATCACCCATCGCTGGCCATGTGGTGCGGAGGCAACGAGCACCAGGGCCAGGGCCCGCTCATCGAACTGCTCGGTCGGCGTTGCCTCGAACTGGATGGTACGCGTCCGTACCACCGCACCGATCCCTGCGGGGGAAGCCTTCACGACTACGGCGTCTACTGGGGCCGCCAGCCGTTCGAGCACTATCTCACCCTCGTACCCTACAAGAATGGCCCCATCGCCATCGGCGAGACCGGCCTGGCCTCGCCCTGTGCGGTCGAGAGCACGCTGCGGTTCCTGCCCGAACCGGAACGCAACGTCTGGCCACCGCCGGACAACGGCACCTTCGTTCATCACACGCCGACCTTTACCCGGGAGAATATGGACTTCCTCAACCGGCACGCCAGGGAACTCGACCCCTGCGCCGATCTGGCCGGCTTCACCCGCGGAGCTCAACTCGCCCAGGCCCTGGGACTTCGCCTGGTCCTCGAACGGATGCGCTGCAACTGGCCGCAGGCGACGGCGATGATCTTCTACAAACTGACTGACGTGTACCCCGGTTGCTCGTGGGCCACCGTTGACTACTATGGCGTACCCAAGATCGCCCACGATTTCGTGCGAAGTGCGTTCGCCCCGGTGCACGTCTGCGCGCTGTTCGAGAGCCTGGACGCCGAGCCGGGCAAGCCGTTGAAGATCAGAGCGATGCTCCTGGACGACACCGAGCAATTGGCGGCGGACGCGGAGATCACCGTGCGATTGTTCAATGGGCTGCTGAAGGAAGTGGCCGCGCAGCAGCTGCCGCGCAAGGGCAAGCCCGAGCGGGTCCAGGATCTCGGTGAACTCGCCCTGCCGGTTCCGGACAAGGATGCCGCACCGCTCCTGCTGGTCCTGGATCTGCGACGCGAGGGCAGACTGCTCGACCGAACCTGGTACTGGTTCAACTTCCGCTCCAGGCCCGGGTGCCTGTTTCAGCTGCCCAGAACAACACTCAAGGCGGAACACCAGCGCGGCCGAGTGACCATCACCAACACCGGCCAGACTCCGGCCGTCGGTGTCCAGGCGATCGCTCCCGAAGCCTCCGATTCGCTTCGCGTTTCCGACGGACACTTTTGGCTGAATCCCGGCGAAACCCGGACCATCGGCGTCGAACTGACGGCCAACGTCGACGGCCACACTCCGACCATCGGTGTACCACATGTCACCGCATGGAATGCAGATCCCGCCGGGTCGCGATAGGACGCTTGACGCGCGATGCGGTACCCTCGTACGGTGGCGACACGAAGCGTGTGTCCGGATGCCCGACGGCGGATTCCAGCACCAGGTGAGGCGATGATGACTCTTGGGAGGTTCCTGGCGGTCTGCTCGCTGACATCAAGCCTCGCGGTCGTGGCGGCCGCCGCTGCGGAACCCGACCTTGAACAGGCCTTCCGCGCCCCCCCGGCCGCCGCCCGGCCCTGGGTCTTCTGGTGGTGGCTCAACAGCAACGTCAGCCGAGAGGGAATCACCCGCGATCTCGAAGCGATGAAACGCCAGGGCATCCAAGGCGTTCTCATCTTCAACGCGGGCGAAGGAGCAACACCGCGCGGCCCCAGGTTTCTCGGCCCGGAATGGCTGGAGTTGTACAGGTTCACGCTGCAGGAAGCGTCGCGACTGGGCATGGAGGTCAGCGTCAACCTCTGCGACGGCTGGGATGCCGGCGGACCGTGGATACCGCCCGAGGCGGCCAACAAGAAGCTGGTGTGGTCAGAGTGCCAGGTGGACGGGCCGCGAGGGGCGCCGCTGTCCCCGCCCCACCCGGCCACCGTGGATGGCTTCTACCGCGAAGTGGCGGTCGTCGCCATCCGAGAGCGGCCAACCTGGCCGGTGCAGCCGGCGTCGATCCGGGCCAGCTCCTCGGCCGGTGGCTACTGCGACGAGTGGAATTGGCCCCCGGAGGATGCGGCCGACGGCGACCGGAACACATCGTGGCAGGCGGCGGTGGCTCCCGCGCCGGGCAGGCCGGCCTGGATTGAATACACCTACTCGGAACCGCTCTTGGCCTCGGCCGTTTTCGTCTGCGGCGACCGGAGCGACGGGCCTCGCGAATGCGAGTTGCAGACTTCGGAAGACGGCAAAGCCTACAAGACGATCCTGTCGTTTGAGCAGAGAGCGGGCTTCCCTCAGCAGCTCGAGTTCACCGAGACCGCGTCGAAGGTCTTTCGCTTGCTGGTGAAATCGTCGCCCACGAGAAACCTTCGCGTTGCGGAGATGTGGCTTCTGCGTCAAGGCGACGAGCCGAGCCTGGGGCGGGGAATCAAGTGGTGGTGGTTCAAGTCGGGCAACCGGAGCTTCTGGGACTGGCCCAGAGAAGGGCCGGCCGTCATGGAGGAGGAATACCCCGACGACGGCACCCGCGATTGCCTCAGCAGTGAGGTCGTCGATCTGACTTCCAGACTGGGCCAGAACGGCCACCTGCAATGGGAAGTCCCCATGGGCCGCTGGTCGATCCTGCGGTTCGGATACACCCTCGAAGGCCAGCGCACACGGTGTTCATCGACCGTCATCGGCTACGAGGCCGACATGCTCGACGCCAAGGGTATCGAGACCCATTTCAAGCACTGCGCGACCCCCCTACTGGAGGCCGCGGGCGATCAAGCAGGCAAGACGCTGAAGAGACTGCACATCGACAGCTACGAGCTGGGCGCGGATGTCCGCGGGCAACAGCCAACCTGGTCGGCTTCATTCCGCGAGGAATTCCGCACCCGGCGGGGATACGATCTCACACCTTTTCTGCCGGCCCTGGCTCGGCGGATCGTCGACGGACGTGAAAAGACCAATCGATTCCTCTGGGACGTGCGCATGACCATCGCCGACCTGATGGCTGAACGGTTCTTCGGGCGATTCGCGGAGTTGGCCCATGCCCGGGGGGTTGGCATTCAGTGCGAGACCGGCTATGGAACGTACCCGCACCCTCAGTTCGACGGCCTTCGGGTGGCCGCCCAGTGTGACGTGACCATGGGGGAGTTCTGGTGGGGAACCGACATCATGTCGCAGTTCGAGCCGTTCTGTAACGTGATCCGCTCGGTCGCCTCGCCGGCCCACGTGTATGGCCGCCGGATCGTGCAGGCCGAGTCGTTTACCTCCTGGCAGCATTTCTCGGAGTATCCGGCCACCCTTAAACCCCTGGGCGACCGGGCATTCTGCGACGGGCTCAACCGGATGGTGTTTCACCAGTACACCCACCAGCCCAACGAAGACCGGCCGGGGTACCAGTACGGCGCGGGAACCCACATCGACCGGCATGTGACCTGGTGGGAGATGGCCGCCCCCTGGCTGAACTACCTGACCCGTTGCCAGCACCTGCTGCAGAGCGGGCGATTTCACGCGGATGTGGCGTACTTCTACGGGGAAGGGTCGGCTAAGTACGTGCCAGGTAAAAAGTACCTCAAGCCCGCTTTGCCGGACGGATACAACTACGACTGCGTCAATGCCGACGTGCTGTTGAACCGAATGAAGGTCGCGGATGGGCGGTTGGCGCTGCCGGAAGGCGTCAGCTACCGGTTGCTGGTCTTGCCCACACAACGCACCCTGTCGCCAGGCCTGCTTCGCAAGATCCGGGAGCTGATCGAGTTGGGGGCTACGGTATTGGGAGACAGGCCCGCGCGCCCGCCCGGACTGAGCGATTGGCCGAAGTGTGACCAGGAGCTGAAGATCCTGGCCGATGAGATGTGGGGAACGGCGCCGGGCGATCGCGGCCGCCGCCAGATCGGCAAGGGGCGACTGGTATGGGGCGAGAAACCAGTCGACGTGCTGGCGAGCATCGGCACCCTTCAGGATTTCGAGGTCGCCGGCGACAATGAGGGCTTTGAGTTCATCCATCGGGTGATCGGCAAGGCGGACGTCTACTTCGTCTCCAGCCAAATCAACGCGCCACAGAGAGTGGAGTGCCGCTTTCGCGTGCACGAGCGTCAACCTGAGCTGTGGGATCCGGTTCAGGGTTGCCTGGGGGACCTGCCCGAACAGATCCAGACCGAGGATGACCGCACGCAGCTGAGCCTGCGATTCGAGCCGTACCAGAGCTTCTTCGTCGTCTTCCGGAAGCCGCTGGCGCGGGCGCCCCAGGACGTCGCGAAACACAGCTTCGTTTCAGCGAAGCGAGAGATAGAGCTTGCCGGGCCGTGGACGGTCGGGTTCGATCCGGCGTGGGGCGGGCCGGAGAAGGCGGTTTTCGAGAAGCTCGAGGACTGGACGCAGCGGCCCGAGGAGGGCATCAAGCACTACAGCGGAATGGCCACATACCGGAAGACCCTTGACCTGCCGCGGGCGGCTGACCAGGGCGAGACCCGGCGGTTCCTCGATCTGGGCACGGTCAACTACCTGGCTCGCGTGCGGCTCAACGGCAAGGACCTCGGCGTGGTGTGGACGGCACCCTGGCGCGTCGAGATCACAGGCACGGTGAAGACGACAGGCAACGAGCTGGAGATTGAAGTGGTCAACACGTGGGTTAACCGGATCGTCGGCGACGCGAGTCTGCCCGCGGACAAGCGATTCTGCAAGACCAACGTGTCACACCCGGCGGAGCATCCGCTGATGCCGTCCGGGCTTCTCGGGCCGGTGACCGTACGGATGGAGGGCAACCTGGCGGATGCCGAGTACAGCCTGGCGTGCGGGCGGCCGACGACGGTTTCGTCTTCGATCGAGGCCGGGAACTGGACGCAAGGCCGGCTGGCCGACGGTGAGTTCCACAGCGGATGGAGTTCGCAGCGAGGGGCTGCGTTCGCCGATCATAACGCGGAGCCGGAATATGCGGCCGTCAAACTGCGGCGGCCGACGGCCGTCGACCGCGTGGTTCTGCACCCGCGGGACGACGCCCCCTACGCGGGGCTGGGATTCCCGGAGGATTTCGCGATCCGGCTCAGCGACGACGGCACAGACTGGAAGACGGTGATCGAGAAGAAGGGCTATCCCGCTCCGAAGGACGCGACGCCGCAGGTGTTCACGCTCAACGGCGTTGTCGCGCGGCACGTCAGAGTGGAGGCCACGAAGCTACGGGCTGTCGAGGGGTTGTACTTCTTCCAGCTCGCGGAGCTGGAGGTCTTCGGGAAGGAACAATAGAAACCGGTGTGCCGAAATGGAGAATGGTGAATTGAGAATGGAGAAGGACTCGACACCAGCACAAACATGCGGTCCCGACTCTCTCCATTCTCCATTTTCCATTCTCAATTCGCGACGCCGCGGCGTCGCGCTCACTCTCTCGGCTCGTCTCGCGGCTGAGGCTGCATCGCGTCCGCCGGCCCGGTGCGGAAGCCGGTGATCAGCGGCACGTTTTCGGGCTTCTCCGAGGGATGTACGGCGTAGACTTCGACCCGGACGATCTCGTCGAACGGCACGGTCACGATGAAGGAGCCGACCTTGTACTGCTCGTCAACCGGCTCGCACTCGAAGGTCAGCAGGTTGTTGTGCAGGCCGACGTCGACCAGCTCCTTGAGTTCATAGCTGAAGCCGTCGCGGAGGTAGATTAGCGTCCGGGCATCGAGCTCGGAAAGGAACTTCTGATACTCGGCATGGCTGCCGGCCGCCTCGGGACCGACCTGGGGGAACTTCTTGAGCATGACCCGCTGGCGGGCCTGTTGCTTCTGCTGCCCAAACGCGACACCGTGGAACCAATCGAAGTTGAAGATGCTGGCCATTCCTGGCGGCTTCCTTTCTTGTCAGCGCGACTTCACGCTTCTCCCGCCGCGACACCCTAGGTTGCGGCCAGCGATGTGTCAAATGGGCCGGACGTGATCCGGCCATTTCAACATTCGACTTTGAAGTAGCCAAAGACCGATAATATCATACGCTCCAATGCTGCGAGCGAGCCCCAAAGGTTGCGTATGGCGCGCATTCGGGAGCAACCCAGCGCACGCCCTTCGCCAATACACCCGTGATCCTGTCCTTCTTTGATTGGCAATCGGCTTGGTAGTCAGCGTTGTGCTGGTTGAGCTTGTCGGTCCTCGCTTGTGGAGGTGGATGCAGCGGCCGAAATAGGTGACAATCCAGCAGCTCGCAAGTACCAACGTTTCTTGACACACGGGAGGACGGCAATGTTTCAACCGCGTTCTGTGACCACAAATCCGCCTTCACTCGCGACTGGCTCCGCCCTGCTGACACTGGTCCTGGCGATGACCCTGCCCACACCGCTGCTGGCTGTCGACGCACCGGCCGCCTCGCGCCCGGCCGGAGGCGGGAAGGTGATCTATGTCTCCAAGCTGGGCGACAACTCCGACGGGTCGAGTTGGGCGAAGGCGTTCAAGACCATTCACGCGGGACTGCAGGCGGTCCCGGACGCCAAGGGTGGACACAGGGTGGTCGTCCGGCCGGACACCTACGTCGAGGCCAACCTGTATCCGGCCCACAAGGGAGCGGCCGGGGCGTACAATGTCCTGGTCGGCGACTGGGACGGCAAGTTCGGCTCGGGGGCGACCGGCTGGGTGGTGATCGATTCGAGCTGTCCGGATGTCGTGGTCCGCACCGATCCCAAGGGCATCACCGGCAACCCGAGTTTCATCATCCTGCCGAATGGGCCGCCGGAGAAGGGGCTCAAGAGCATCGACTGGTGGGGACCGTGGAAGTGCGATCCGAGCTTCTCCGGGGCGATCTGGGACCGCTGGGAGTTCCGCCATCTGTACGCCACCGGCTCGGAGGGCGGCATCGGCTGGGACATGACCTGCCAGGCGAACACCGAGTTCAGCGCCGTGGTCGACGACTGCGTGGGCATCGGGCGGTTCTGCGGCGCCTGTGTGATGGCCCACGTCGGCCGACCGAACGAACCCGTACTCTTCCGTCGGTCGTACTTCTGCTGCATGGACTGGTGGGGTGACGCCGGGGCGGCCTACGTGCGGGCCGGGCACACGAAGATGCCCGAGTACCCTGACGCGGTTTTCGAGGACTGCACGCTGGTCTCGCCGGACAACGCATTGGAGTGCGGCTACCCCGGCTTTGATCGCTACACGCGGGTCAAGTTCGTCAACTGCCGGATGATCGTGCTGAACTACTCGCAACCGGTGGGCACGCCCGGGACCGGCGTCATCCATACGCCGCTGGACGGCAAGCAACTCCACGTCGATCTCGACGGCTGCACGCTCATGGGCTACAAGGCGTTCGGGGCGGGTAAGGGCGAGATCTCCTACACCGCCAGGAACACGAAGGCCTACGTGCAGTTTCAGCAGAAGCTCCCGGCGGACATCGAGCGGCTGGGGCTCTGGCCGACCGACACCTTCCGGTCGATCGCCCCGCCGGAGAGGCCGCTGGGCAACCCCATTCTAACCAAGGACGAGAGAACATTCGGCGAGCTGTGCGAGGTGGCCCCCGTCGTCTGGAAGGACCGGCTGGTGATGCTGGAGTGCCTTCGCCCCGCCACCGGCGCCCCCGAGGAACACTCCCTGGCTCTCAAGGACGTCGAGACCCGCGAGCGGCTGGCCCACTTCGCCGTGGGCTACAGCCTGGCGTCGGTGATCGTCCATGACGGGGTGGTGCACGTCTTCGCCGCACGGCGCGGCACGGACGGGTCATGGAACGACGTCACCCACTTCTGGTCGAGCGATCTGAAGAAATGGGACCAGAACATCGCCATTCAGCAGGAGAGCGAGCACCTGTTCAACTGCTCGGTGTGCCCGGCGGACGACGGCTTCGTGATGGCGTACGAGACGGACGACTCGCGTTTCACACCATTCAGCATCAAGTTTGCGCGATCCAAGAACCTCGGTGACTGGACCAAGGTGCCCGAGGTCGTGTTCGGCAAGGACCGGTACGCCGCATGCCCGTGCATCCGGTTCGTCGACGGGTACTTCTACCTCATGTACCTGGAGCACAGGACGCCAAGATGGTTCTTCGAGACCTGCCTGGCACGCTCGAAGGACCTCAAGGACTGGGAGATCAGCCCGACCAACCCGCTGATCACGCCGGAGGCGGGCGAGGACATCAATACATCGGACCCGGATATCGTCGAGTTCCAGGGAAAGACCTACCTGTACTACAGCATCGGCGACCAGAAGACCTGGGCCAAGGTCAAGCGGGCGATCTTCCCGGGCTCGATGGGTGCTTTCTTCAAGAGCCGATTCCAGCACCCACAGCGTCCGCCGGGATGACGCCGTAGGCTCCGCGACCCTGCTCTCCATTCTTCATTCACCGCCATTGCGGTAGCCACCCCGGGCAGGGATAATGACGCCACCGTCCACCGATGACGAACGAGTAACCGACAGCGAGGCAGTCATGGCCCAGAAGAGGTTGAGCGGCATCTTCACCCCCCACATGGTCCCCTTGGACGACCAGGGCCGAATCAACGAGGCTGAACTTCGCCGGCTGGTCGACTGGCTGATCGCCAAGGGTGTCAGCGGCCTGTACCCCAACGGCAGCACGGGTGAGTTCACCCGGTTCAGCTTCGAGGAACGCAAGACTGTCGTCCGCATCGTGGCCGAGCAGACCGCCGGCCGGGCCGCGATCCTGGCCGGTGCCGCCGAGGCCAACCTGAAAATGACCCTGGAGGCGGCCGCCTACTACCACCAACTCGGCTGCGACGCCGTGGCCATCGTCGCCCCGTTCTACTACAAGCTCAGCCAGGACGCGGTCTACGCCTACTTCGCCGAGATCGCCCGCGAGAGCCCCATCCCGCTGACCCTCTACAACATCCCCCAGTTCGCCAACGACATCGCCAACCCGACGATCAAGCGTCTGGCCGGCGAATGCCCGCAGATTGTGGGTATCAAGGACTCAAGCCGCGACCTGCCCCGCTTCCTGAACATGATGCACGACATCCGCCCGATCCGGTCGGACTTCGTCTTCCTGACCGGATGCGAGGAGATGCTCCTGCCCGCCCTGATCATGGGCGCCGACGGAGGAACCATTGCCACCAGCGGCGTGGTGCCCGAAGTGGTCATGAGGCTCTACCACCTGGCCACAGCGCACAAGATCGAGGAAGCCCGGGCCATCCAGTACCAGCTCCTCGACCTGATCCGGCTGATCGTCTTCGGCGCCGACTTCCCCGAGGGCGTCCGCCAAGCCGTCGGCCTGCGCGGCTTCCGCATGGGCCAGGGCCGCCACCCGCTCTCCGCCGCCCAGCAACTCGATCTGAACACCCTGGCCCGCACCATCCAGTGTATTCTGAATAGCTTCGGCTTCACCGACGCCCCACCCGGCGGCTGCGACCCCAATCGCGGCGCAATCACCTCCACCGCGGTGGAACAGATCGTCAAGGAAGTGGTTCGGCGATTGCAGGGCTGAGTGCCAGCGTCGCCGGTCACACGCTTGATGCCGTGAGTTCGCGGGCCGCGGCCCGCCCCTCGCGACCCGAAACACCACTCCTGCCGCCGTCCGTGCAGCCGCAGAACAATCAGCGGCCATCCCGACCGGCGGTCGGCCGCCGCAAGTCCAGCTTGTTGACATGTTCACGCTCGGCGCCAAAGGAAGCCACCAGACAGATTGGCCACCTGGTTCCGCGTCATCCGGTGGCTCCGCCTGCCAGCTGATCTGACCGCTGACCGCTTCCCCGATCACTTCGGCAGCAGCGCCGCCAGCTCGTCGTGGGGGCGAGCGATAACGTGGGCGAGAATGAGCTTGCCGCCGATCCGTTCGACCGCCGCAGCGCCGGCTCGGACGGCGGCATTCACCGCCGCCACGTCGCCGGTCACCATGACCGTCACGTACGCCGCACCGATCTTCTCCTTGCCGATGATCTTGACGTCCGCGGCTTTGCACATGGTGTCGGCCGCCTCGAGCAGACCGACCAGACCCTGGGTTTCAATGAATCCGATGGCATCCTGAGCAGCCATGGCAGCTCCTTGTGAATCAGCCGCCGGAGAGGCCCCCACCCTGCCCGGCAGCATGTGCTCGTAGAAACCCAGGAGGGAATTGTACTCCTGGGCGGAATGAACCAGGAAGTCGGCGTCGGCGGAGTAGCAGGCCCAATCGCGCCCGCCCAGGAGGGCGTGCATCTGCTCGGCAATCTCGCGGCCGGCCTGAACCGAGGCCCGCACATCAGCGGCGCTCCCGGTGACCTTGACACCCATCCCGCCGGCGTGATTGACCTCGATGCCAACGAGACGGACGTTGGCCGCCTTGACCATGACGTCGGCCACGACCAGACTGGCCGACAAGCCCATGGCCTCGACCAGACCGACGCTGGCGATCGCCGAATCGTGCTGCTCAATACCTGACGACATCTTCACCTCAGGGCCGACATGTTAGCATCACCCGGCACGAGTGCAATGACGGAAGTGAGAGGTGTGACCGAAGGCGACGATCGGCCGGTGCAATCCCGCGCGGGGCGGCTGACCAGCGCGAGGCATACCCTTCGCACCGCTCCGAAGAAGCCGCCCCGACGCCAAAATGGTCTCCGTGTTCACTTGCCGCCCCCGGGGTTGAGCCACGATCGAAAAGGGACATAATGCAGGTCGGGTGCATGCCCGCGAGGACGGCCGAATGGCACCGCATGGGACAGCAAGAGTCGAACTGCTGGCTCCGGCCGGAAACATGGAGTCCCTGCGGGCCGCCGTGGCGAACGGCGCGGACGCGGTCTACTTCGGCCTGGAGGACTTCAACGCCCGACGCCGGGCGGAGAACTTCACCCTGGCCGACCTGCCGGAAACCGTGTCGTTCCTCCACCGCCGCAACGTGAAAGGATACGTCACCTTCAACACGCTGATTTTCTCAGAGGAGCTGGAGCGGGCGGCCGCATTCATCGCGGGCATCGCCGAGGCCGGAACGGATGCCGTGATCGTCCAGGATATCGGTGTCATTCGGTTGATTCGACGAATGTGCCCGTCACTGGCCGTCCACGCGTCAACCCAAGCCACCCAGACTCACGCGGCCGGCCTCGAGTTCCTCCGGGCCATGGGCGTTAGCCGGGCGATCCTCGCCCGCGAGCTTTCCGTCGAGGAAATCGAGCGGATCCACCGCGAGACGGCGGTCGAGCTGGAGGTCTTCGTCCACGGGGCGTTGTGCATCTCCTTCAGCGGGCAGTGCCTGGCCAGCAAATCGCTCTTCGGGCGCAGCGCGAACCGTGGAGTGTGCGCTCAGGCGTGTCGGCTGCCCTACCAGTTGGTCGTCGATGGCCAGGTCACCGACCCCGCCGGATCAGCTTACGTACTCAGCCCCAAGGACCTTTGTGCGTGCGATCACGTTCCCAGACTGATCGAGGCCGGAGCCATCGCATTCAAGATCGAGGGACGACTCAAGGGCGCCCCGTACGTGGCCGCCGCCACCCGGCTGTATCGCCAGGCCATCGATGCCGCGGTACAGGGGATCCCGTTCGTTCCCGGCGAACAGCAGATGACCGACCTCGCCCAGAGCTTCTCGCGAGGATTCACCCACGGCTTCCTGGACGGCAACCGCCATCGAGAGCTGGTCGATGGGCGATCGCCCAAGAACCGGGGACTGTTCGTCGGAACGGTCGTCGGGAGGACGCCGCGGGCCGTGCTGGTCGAATACGATGCCAGCGCTTTTGCGACGGAGGAGCCACTCAAACCCGGCGATGGCGTGGTATTCGACGACGGCCATCCTGAACGTGACCAGCAAGGCGGGCGGGTGTACGCCGTACAGCCAATGCAGGCTCGGACACAAACCACCCGGGGCACGCACGACGCCGCCGGCGCTCGACGCGTCGAAATCCGCTTCGGCCGGGATGACGTCAACACGGCGGCCGTGGCCATAGGAAGCACGGTTTGGAAGACAGACGACCCGGGAACTCGCCGGCGACTGGAGAGCAGCTACCGCCGCGACCATCCGACTCGACGCATCCCCCTGACAGTCACCGCCCGGATCGAGCCGGACGACCGGCTCCGGGTTCTTCTGCGCGACGATGCCGGCCATGAGGCTGAGGCGGTCACCCAGCAGCCGCTACAAGCCGCCCAGCGACACCCGATGACGACCGCCCTGCTGCGCGGCCAGTTCGCCCGGTTGGGCGACACCCCCTTTGCACTGGCCGAGTTGGTGCTCCTGGACGCCACCGGGCCGACAGACTTGCTCCCGTTCCTGGCCCCCAAGAGCGTTTTGAACGACCTGCGGCGGCGAGCGGTGCAAGCGATTCTGGAGAATCGGTCGGCGGCGCGCCGCCACAGGGTGGAGCAGCCGAATGCCCTGGCGACACTACAGGAGGAACGGATCGCTCCATCCGTCTGGCCCCGGAGTGAGAGCGGTCTCCAGCTGTGCGTCCTCGTTCGTACGCAGGAACAGATGGATGCCGTGCTCGCGTGGGCCAAGGAGCATCCGTCCATCATCGCGATCATCTACTGCGAGGGTTCGCGCGGACCGGAAGCCCTTCACTTTCATGATACCTCTGCTTGGGCTGAAGAGCCCCGCCCGCTGATCGGACTCCCCACGCCCGTCATCTGCATGCCCGGTGACGAACATGCCCTTGCCCGGATCGTCCAGCAGCGGCCCGACGTCATCCTCGCCCGCAACCTCGCAGCCCTGAGCTGGCTGCGGAAGCACGCTCCAGACATCCCTCTGGTCGGCGACTACGGGCTGAACGTGGCCAACGAGCTGAGTGCCTCAGTGCTGATGGGCAGCGGGCTGACCCGCCTGACGCCCAGCTGTGACCTGGATGCCACCCGGCGCACAGAGCTGATCGAGGCATCACCAGGAGTGCTCTACGAGATCATCCTCTATGCCCACCTGCCACTCTTCCACACCGCTCATTGCCTGCTCGCAGCTCGATTGAACGGCGGAAACAACTGCGGCCAGTGTCCCGCACCGTGTCGGCGACACCATCTCGCCCTGCGGGATCGGGCAGGCGTCGAATATCCGGTGCTGGCCGATGAGCAGGGACGAAACACGGTCTTCAGCGGGCCGGTCTACCCGGCGGCTGGCCTGCTCAAGGAACTCGCGCGGTGGGGTGTCAAGTACGGTCGGATCGAGCTGTTGTCCGAGCCCGCCCCGCAAACCCGTGAGGTGCTCGATCACTGCGCGAGCGGGCTCATCGGGCAAACCGGCCATAGTGTGCGACCACCTTGAGGCCGCTTTCGCTCATCGAAGCGGACCCGTTCGGGTTTCGTGATCCCGTCGCAGGAGAGACGCTGTGGCAGGGGAGCACGGGAATGTCCGGAATCGCAGCGCCGCCCACGATTCCGGGCCGGTTGGCCGGTGATTCGCCCCCTTTGCATCGTGGGGCCAAAGCCGCTAGGATGTATCGCTTTATTCGCGTTGACAGGAGGTTACGCATTGGCCCCAGCCGATCCAATCAAGGTCCATGACGCCCGCTGGCAGGTCCAGGAGTTCAGCGACCCGGCCGTCAGGCGACTCTTCGAAGCCGCGTTTCTCTTTGCCCATGAGCTGGCTGTTGACACCGTCACCGTCACCCGCGACGGACGGCTGGCCGCCACCCACGTCCAGGATCTGGCGATCGAGGCGGCGGTGCGGATGGGCCTGAGGGTCTTCTCCTGCCCGCATCCCATCAGCACACCGTGCAGCTACTTCACGACACTCAAGGTGTCGCAGCAGTACCCCAACACCATGGGAGTCACCGTCACCGCCTCGCACAACCCCAAGGAGTACATTGGGGTGAAGTTCACCGTGCCGGTCGTCCGGGCCATCGGACTGGGCTGTGGTCCCAAGGGTGGCCTTAGCCGCATCCGGGAGATCTATCACAGCCAGCGGAACGTCTCTGCCGCGTCGGGCGGCAGTCGCACCGACATCGACCTCACGCGTGACTACATCGACTACTCGATCAAGCAGGCGAACCTGCACGCTGGTCAGCTCACCGGTCTCTGCGTCGTCCTCGATGGCCTCCACGGATCGGCCGGGCCGGAACTGGCCGAGGCCATCCAACTCGCCGGGGCCAAGGTCGAGCCTTTGCGTTTGGAGGTGGACGGCAGTTTTTCGACCGGTTCGCCCAACCCGATCAGCCAGGGCAAGATGGACCAGGCGGTGCGGGTGGCCGGGCAGAAAGGCTGCCAGGTCGTCATTGGAGCGGATGGCGACGGTGATCGGCTTGTCTTCGGCGATCGCCGGGGAATCCTGAGTGCCGGATTCGTCGCCATCCCCATCCTTCGAGCCTGCGGCTTCGATGGCGAGTTGCTCGGTCGGCCGGCCGTGCTCCACGATCCCAGGATCAATCCGCTGGCCCTGGCGGAATGGGGCAAGCTTGACGTGCGTCCGGTCCTGTACCGCAACGGGCACTCGCAGATCAAAGACTACATGCGAACGAACGGAGCGATGATCGCCGTCGAGGAATCGGGGCACTACTACCACAACCTCACGATGGGTCCGCACGTCGTCGCGGTCGAGAACTCGGCGCTCACCGCCCTGCTGTTCCTCGGCCAGGTCAGGCAGGATCCAAACCTGCTCGACAAGCTCTGGGCGCTGCAGGAGAAAGTCCAGACGACCGGGGAGTTCAACTACCAGTTCGCGGGCGACGAAACTCGCGATCGAGCTCTGAACGCAGTCATCCGCCACTTCACCGGACAGGGAGCGGCCAGCGTCACGACCACCGCCGAGGGCATCGAACTGGAGGGCATCGTCCTCAGCCATGGCGTCCACACGAACGGCGAGGGCATTCAGCTGAAGAACGGCTGGTTCAGCGGCTACCTGCGGGCAGCCACAAACGAAAAAGGCGTGATACGCTCGTGCTTCTCGGCCGCCGACCCTCAGCGACTCAGGCAGATCGAATCGGAAACCCGCCAGATCCTGGTCGGACAACACAACGGACGAATCATCGATTGAGGTCAGGAGAGTCCTCCTCGGCCGGTACCGGGGCTGTCGGTGGAAAAACCGCCCGTCTTTGGCTATACTGCCCGCTGACAGGTAACTCAACCTATGGGGATTCTGCCGACCGAGCGACGGGCAGGAGACCGTCGCCGGACTCGGCCCGCGACCCTGCACCCGAGCCGCCCAGTGCGCCCTGATATCGAAGGTATCACGAACCGCCAGCTGATGCGCTGGATGTTCGGCTTCTTGTCGCCGGTCAAAACCACTGTGGTCCTGGCCTGCCTTTACCTGTCGCTGTGGACGGCCGCGGAGGTCACCGCCGTCCGGATCACCGCCGAGGCGGTCAACTCGATCAAGGAAGTCCACTTCAGTCAGCTTCACGCCGACACCGGCGTCGTGGCCTGGATCACGGGCGGCACCCAGGAGGCGACCGCCCTGCGACACATCGTGTTGCTGCTCGCCGCAACAACCCTCGGCCTCGGCGTCTTCGCCTACCTCAAGGAGGTCACCAACGCCAAGCTGAGCATGAACATGGTCTTCTACATCCGGGAGGCGGTGTACGACAAGCTGCAGCGGGCGGGATTCGGCTTCCACGACGCGATCTCGACCGGCGAACTCATCAACCGGGCCTTGAGCGATCTCCAGAACGTCCGGGCGTTCGTCAACTCCGCCGTGCTGGTCACACTCGAGATCGTGCTCATCGTGAGCGGGTACCTCATCCTGCTGCTGTCCCGCTCTCCATGGGTTGCGGCACTTTCGCTCGCGCCCCTGCCGCTGTGGACCTGGTACATCCTGCGATTCAGCAAACGCGCCCAACCGGCATTGAAGGCCACCATGAAGGAAGGCGACAGGAACATCTCGATCATTACCGAGAACATCGCCGGCGTCCATGTAGTCAAGGCGTTCGCAACTCAGCAGCAGGAAGTCGACAAGTACAGAGCGAGCTGTGACAGCTTCTTCGCCAAGGTGATGCATCGCATCCGCCTTTTCGCCAACTTCGCACCAGTCATGCGGAGCATCGCGACCGCTTCGCATCTCACTCTCTTTCTGGCGGCCGGCGTGCTCATCATCAAGGCCCGGCTGACCGCCGGCGACGTGCTCATGCTCGGAGCGGCCATGGGCGCGATCCTGGGCCGGCTGCAGCAGGTGGCGGTGATCAACGACCAGTACCAGAACGCCATCGTGTCCGCCCGACGGCTCTACGAAGTCCTGGTCGCAGCGCCGTCCGTGGAGGAGCGCCCAGCCCCCCCGCCACTGCCTGACGGACCGGGTGCCGTCCGGTTCGAGAGCGTCACCTTCGGCTACGATCCGGCCAAGCCGGCCCTGCGCGACGTCACTTTCGAGGTGCCGGGCGGCAGAGTCGCGGCCATCGTCGGACCGACCGGAGC
The DNA here is from genome assembly GCA_022711465.1 of Planctomycetota bacterium. GTDB lineage: Bacteria > Planctomycetota > Phycisphaerae > UBA1845 > PWPN01 > JAGNEZ01. The sequence continues at coordinate 690,110 of JAKLEZ010000001.1, forward strand.
GGGCAAGACCACATTGGTCAGCCTCATCGCCAGGTTCTACGACCCGCAGCAGGGCCGAATCCTGATCGACGGGACCGACATCCGCGAGGTCTCACTCGACAGCCTGCGAACACAGGTCAGCTACGTGTTTCAGGAGACGTTCCTGTTCAGCGATACCGTCGAGGCGAACATCGCCTACGGCCGTCCGGAGATCCGCGGCGAGATGGTCGCCGAGGCGGCCCGGATCGCTCAAGCTCACGAGTTCATCGAGACGCTGCCGCTGGGCTATGCGACCCGCCTCACCGAGCGCGGCGGCACGCTCTCCGGCGGGCAGCGGCAGCGGCTGGCCATCGCCCGGGCCATTCTATCCACCCCCCGCGTACTGATCCTCGACGACGCAACCTCGGCGGTCGACCCCGAAACCGAAGAGGCCATCCGCAAGGCGATGCGCAAGGGACCCGCCCACCGCACCACCTTCGTCATCGCGCACCGGATCAGTACGGTCAAAAACGCCGATCTGGTCATCGTCCTCGAAAAGGGCCGCATCACCCAGATGGGCACCCACGAGGAACTGCTCGCCCAGGAAGGCCACTACCGACAGGTGGTCAACCTGCAACTCTACGGTGACGTGGACATCGACTCCGATGAGGTGTCGCTGTCCCACATGAAGCGGATGCGTGACTTCGATCGGCGACGCGGTAAGGGCCTCAGACCGGAAGAGGAGATCGCGGGAGAACCCGGTGCCTGACCTCGAGGAGACAACCCGGCCTGCCAAGCCCCTCCGGCACATGCGGTTGGCCGCCCAGTCCGCCGCCGCCGCAGTCCGCCGCAGGCTCCGGCTGCGCACCACGGCCGAGCAGCTCGAGGTCCTTAACGAGGAGGGTGAGCCGCGCTATCGCCCCATCGATCGACAGATGATCAGGCGGCTGCTGGCCTGCATGAAGCCCTACCGCCGTCACTACGTCAAGGGCATCACCCTGGGCATGGTCATGATCCTGCTCGAAATGCAGTCGCCGCGTTTCATCGGGGCGATCATCAACTGGACCACCAACTATGCGAGCGGGCAGCTCAGCCCCATGCCTACCGAGGCGGCAGCGATCCGCCACGTCGGTGCGATCATCCTTCTCTGGGCCGCAGTCCTGGCCGTCGCCCTGCTACTGCACCGCTGGACTATCCTGATCATGACCAACGCGGGCGAGAAGGTGCAGTTCGATCTCCGCCGACGGCTCTTCGTCCACCTGCAGGAACTCTCAATGAGCTTCTACGACAGGACCAAGCTCGGCCGGCTCATCAGCCGTAGTACCACCGACATCAACAGCCTGCGCGAGATGAACGTCTGGGGTATCGACAGCGTGGCGAAGAACTCGATCATGATGTGTGTGGCCTCGACCATGCTGCTCGCCACCGAGCCGCGTCTCTTTCTGGCGGTGGCGTGGCTCGCCCCGGCCCTGTTCGTCCTCAACCGGGCCTACCGCCGCAAGGCTGCGATCATGTACCAGATCGCCCGCGAAGGCTTCACCCGCGTCTCCACCAACCTGGCCGAGAACATCACCGGCGTACGAGTCGTGACTGCATTCAACCGGCAATCGTTCAACCTCGGCGTCTTCGATCGTCTCCAGGACGCGAACACCCTGAATAACGTGAGAGCCTCCCGCGTCAACGGCATCTATCAGCCGCTGCTCGGCTTCGTCGGTTTCATCGGCCGGGTGATCATCCTGGTCTACGGCGGCTACCTCGTGGCCACCAACCGCATCGACAGGCGGTTCGGCGTAGGCAGCGTGGTCACGGCCTTCCTCTACTGGGACTGGTTCATGGCCCCAATCATCAACTTCGGCAACTTCTACAACCAGCTGATGATGGCTATGGCCGGCGGCGAACGCGTGTTCACCCTGCTGGACACCAAGCCCGAGGTCACCGATCTGCCCGGGGCTCGGCCCATGCCGCCGATCCAGGGACAGGTCCAATTCCGCGACGTTACCTTCGGCTACAGACCGGACAAACCCGTCCTCCATGATATCAGCTTCGTCGCGGATCCGGGCCAGATGATCGCCCTGGTGGGCGCAACCGGCAGCGGCAAGAGCAGCATCATCTCCTTGATCGCCAGGTTCTACCTCCCGCAGAAAGGAGCCATCCTGGTGGATGGACAGGACATCCGCCAGGTCACCGGCGAATCGCTGCATCGCCAGATGGGACTGGTCCTTCAGACCAACTACCTGTTCACGGGCACGGTCATGGACAACATCCGCTACGCCCGTCCGGTGGCCACCGACGCCGACGTCCTCGAAGCCGCCCGAAAACTGGGCACCTACGACGCGATCATGAGCCTCCTCGATGGTTTCGCCACCCAGGTCGGCGAACGGGGAGCCAACATGTCGATCGGCCAGCGGCAGCTCATCTGCTTCACCCGGGCGTTCCTGGCCAACCCGCGGATCTTCATGCTCGACGAAGCGACCAGTTCGGTGGATACCACCACCGAGCAGCAGATCCAGAACTCGCTCGAACAGCTGATGCGCGGCCGGACCACCTTCGTCGTCGCCCACCGGCTGAGCACCATCCAGCGAGCTGACTGCATCCTGGTCATCGACAAGGGGCGGATTATCGAACGGGGTTCGCACGCCGAACTCCTGGAGCGGGACGGCAAGTACGCCCATCTCCACGACCAGTTCGTGCTCGCGTGCGAATGAGCCGGTCGGCAGCCCTGCCCCCGCCCGAACACGCCGCGGCCCAAGACGCGGGACCTCGCCAAAGGGGTCCGCCCTCACCGTCGCCCAGCAGGAGATTGCATCAGGCCCCAGGGAAGCCTATAGTGATCCAGCGGGAACCGGCGAGCAATGGGGGACAGGGTTTAGACACTATGAAAATACTACTTGTTTCCGCAGCCACACCGGATACGTTCTGGAGCTTCAAGCACGTTCTGCCGTTTGTCGCCAAGAAGGCGGCTTTTCCGCCGCTTGGGCTCCTGACCGTGGCCGCCATGCTGCCTCGCGAATGGGACCTCAAGCTGATCGACCTCAACGTAACCCGGCTGACGGACGCCGATCTGGTCTGGGCCGACTACATCTTCGTTTCCGCCATGATCGTGCAGGCGGATTCCGCCCGGCAGGTCATCGCCCGGGCCAACTCCCTGGGCAAGCCCCTGGTCGCCGGCGGCCCGCTTTTCATGACCGGACACGACCAGTTCCCCGAGGTCCAGCACTTCGTGCTCGGCGAGGCCGAAAACATCATGCCCGACTTGATCGCGGACATGGTCGCCGGACAAGTGAAGCACCGCTACCGCCACGAGCAGCGACCGGACCTGAGCCTGACGCCGGTGCCCAGGTGGGACCTCATCAACATGAGTCAGTACGCCCTCATGCCCCTGCAATCCTCTCGCGGATGCCCGTTCAACTGCGAATTCTGCGACATCATCGTCATGAACGGGCGCGTGCCCCGGGTCAAGAGCACCGAACAGATGATCCGCGAGCTCGACTCGCTGGTCGACGCCGGCTGGAACGATTCGATCTTCATCGTGGACGACAACTTCATCGGCAACAAGGTCAAGGTGAAAGCCTTCCTCCGCGAGTTGATCGCCTGGCGAGAGCGACGCGATCCGGCTATCGCCTTCACGACCGAGGCCTCGCTCAACCTGGCCGACGACCCTGAGCTGCTCGACCTCATGGCCCGGGCCGGCTTCAAGAAGGTGTTCGTCGGCATCGAAACGCCCGAGGAGGCCAGCCTGACGGAATGCGCCAAGGTCCAGAATACCCAGCGCGACCTGATCGCGGCCGTCAGAACCATCCAGAAAGCCGGTATCGAGGTCATGGGCGGCTTCATCGTCGGCTTCGACAACGACAAGCCGAACATCTTCGAACGGCAGATCAAGTTCATCCAGGAAGCCGGTATCGCAACGGCGATGGTCGGCCTCCTGACCGCCCTGCCAGGCACCCGGCTGTGGAACCGGCTGAAGGAAGAAGGGCGTATCATCAGCCAGACGACGGGCAACAACCTCGATGCTGTCCTGAATTTCATCCCCAAGCTCGACCGGGAAATGCTGATCGAGGGCTACCGCTCACTGGTCAAGCGGCTCTACACGCCGAAGGCCTATTACGCCAGAATCCTGACTTTCCTCCGGGAGTACCACCCCCGCGGTCCACAGATACCTCGGCCGGCCTCGGACATCCGCGCGGTCATCAAGTCGCTGTGGATCATGGGTGTGCTCACCCGCGGGCGGCGCGAGTACTGGAAATTCCTCACCAAAATCCTGGTCTTTCATCGCCGCGCGTTCCCCGAGGCCATGACCCTGGCCATCACCGGCTACCACTTCCGACGGATCGCGGCGGCCCTGTGACACGATGGGGGGGCTGCCCCCCCGGTATCTGATCTCGAGGACCAGGATGCGCAACAGCACCCCTGGATCCGAAGCTGACACCCCCTCCCGACCGCCAGTGAACAAGCTCGGTCAGCCTGTTGCGAGACCCGCCCAAAGAGAAGGCCACGCACTCTCGTGCGCGGCCTTCTTGATCGACAGGTCTACCGACCCGGGAGAACCGGCTCAGTAACGGCGACCACCGCCACCGCCACCACCGCCACCGTAGCCGCCGCGCCCCCCTCGTCCACCGCCGCCGCCACCACCGCTGCGATTCTCCCGCGGCTTGGCTTCATTGACAGTCAGTACACGCCCGCCGTGATCCTTGCCGTTGAGGGCATCGATCGCGGCCTGGGCTTCCTGGGGCGAACTCATCTCGACGAAGCCGAATCCTTTGCTCCGGCCGCTCATGCGGTCGGCAATGACCTCAGCACTCTCGACAGTCCCGTGGGCGGCAAAGAGCTGCTCCAGATCAGAGCTGGTCACGTCGTAGGTCAGGTTCCCAACATACAGTTTCTTGCCCATCTATTCTTCTCCTGTGATAGGGCAGGTCGACCCAGGTTTCACTTTCCGGGTCGGATCAGAAAGCGGCCGGCATCTCGGCCTAGAAGCTGGAGCGGCGATTGAGGGAACGGTCCGGACATGCTACGACAGAGGTCGCGTACCCTGCTCGTTCGTCAAACCAACTGCACCAAGTATAGCGGCTGACCAGCCGAATGCAACTTCAGCAAACGACCTTCAATCCTGACGCCCATACCAGCGCCTGCCCTGGGCGATGCGACCCAACGCCCGCACGACACCTCCAACCGAGGGGAATCGATTGTCCAAAAAGAAAACACCAGGTGCCTTACGACAGCCCGGTGTTTTCCGGAGGGGAAAAGCCCCACGGCGAACCGCCCACAGGCGGACATCCTCATGCCAGCGCGAATCCGACGGACCCTCTTGTGACACGATTCCCCTATGGCCCCGTCCGATCCACCGGTGGTAACATACTACAACCCTGACCTGATTTCAAGCAACACGAGCGCAGAATCCGAACAAGAGTTGCACATTGCACCGGGTTGTCCACGCAGGTATGCCTAGGAAACATCAGTATCTCTTTATGCAAGAACATGTTATGAATCAGCAAACCCTGTGAATTGCTGAATGCCATTCCGCTGTTCGCCTATGGGACAACAAGGATTCGAGCGGCTGCCGGCAGCCACCCGCGTGTCCCCACCACCAACCGATCCCCGTGGACGAGATCCGATAACTTGGCCGATATGAGCGTGCCCGACAAGATCATGAACAAGGAGGAGTTGCGGAACCAGGTCGCAGTCGCCCACGCGGCCGGCCAGACCGTCGTCCACTGCCACGGCCGCTTCGACATCGTCCACCCCCGGGCACGTCCGTTACCTCAAGTTCGCCCGCCAGCAGGGAGACCTCCTCGTCATCTCACTGACCAGCGATTCCCAGGTCGGCAAGGGCGCGCAGCGACCCTACATCCCTGAAGAAATGCGGGCCGAAAACCTCGCCGCCCTCGGGGTCGTCGATCTGGGTTACATCAACCCCAACCCGACTTCCGCCGATCTCTTGGCCGAGCTGCGCCCCGACGTCGACGTGAAAGGCAACAAATACGAGCAGAACAACCGCCCGGACTTCGCTCGGGAAAGGCAGGTAGTCGAGAGCTACGGCGACCGAGCCGTCTTCAGCAGCGGCGACGTCGTGTTCAGCTCGACGCAGCTCATCGAAAACATGGACCAGAATCCGACATCGATCTGCTCTGCCCGACAGAACGCGAGCTGCGTTCCGCCCGCCACGATTTCGATCGCGGCTCATCCAACGTCACCTGGACGGTGATGGCCACCACCCGGGCCCGGCACATGATCGTCACACTGGGCAGAAAGGGCATGGTCGTGTTCGATCGCCAGAGCCAGGGCCCGACATCGCCACGGTGGCGAGATCGGCTGCGGAGCGAAGACTTGCCCTCCCTGGCGGACGCCACGGTCGATCCGCTAGGGGCCGTTGACGCTCTGTTGACGACGGCCACACTCAGACTTGCGACCGGCGGCAACCTCATGCGGGCAGCTTACCTCGGCTCCCTGGCGGCCGGGCAATGACCCAACCTCCCGGTAGCGGCAGCCTCGGGTCGGTGACACCTCGGGCGGTCAATCCTGCCAAGCGGGTGTGATCGCGGGGATGAGGGGCGGGCCGTTCTGAACACCGTTGCCTCGCCGGGCCGGAGACGCTATCCTTGGTGCTCCACGGAGCGAATGCGGACCACCGTGGCTAGAAAGTCCTGAAATGCGAGTCAATCTCCTGTGTATCGGAGATGTCGTGGGCCGGCCGGGGCGGTATGCGATCTCCCAAACCCTCCCCCATCTGGCCCGGGAATACAACATTCACTGTGTGATCGCCAACGCGGAGAACGCCGCTGGCGGATCCGGACTCACCCCGCAACTCTTCGAGAAGTTCAGGCGCTACGGGGTCGACCTCATCACCCTGGGCGACCACATCTACCGCCGCCAGGAGATCATTCCGGTCCTGGAGAGTTCGGACCGGATCGTACGCCCCGCGAACATGTCCCCCCAGGCGGTCGGCAGGAATGTCGCGATCTGCCAGACCAAGCTCGGCCCGAAAGTGGCGATCATCTCGCTGCTCGGGCGACTGTTCATGAAGACCATGGTCGATTGCCCATTTCACGCCGTGGACCGCGTACTCAAGCAGCTCCCGCCCGATGTCAAAATCGTCGTGGTCGACGTGCACGCCGAGGCCACCAGCGAGAAGGTCGCCATGGGCTGGTACCTCGATGGGCGGGTCAGCGCCGTGGTCGGCACGCACACCCACGTACAGACCGCTGACGAGAGCATTCTGCCCAACGGAACGGCCTACCTCACCGATCTCGGCATGACCGGACCGTTTGACTCCGTCCTCGGGCGGCTCAAGGACCGGGTGATTCGCACCTTTCTGACCAACCTGCCCCACGCGTTCGACGTGGCCGAGGGCGACCCGCGGCTGTGTGGACTCCTGGTCGGCGTGGAGTCAACCACCGGCAAGGCCGAGCACGTGGAGCGAATCTGCATCGACAAATCGAGCCCACTGTTCGTCAACCTGGCCGGCGGAGAGGTGGACTGACATGACTGCCCAGCGCCCGACGTTCGATCCCGACCAGATCCGGACCCCGGCCGCCACCCCCCTGCCAAGACAGGTCACGGTCAGCCAGTTGACCGCGGCCATCAAGCGGGCTCTCGCCGACGGACTGCCCGGCACCATCCACCTGCTCGGCGAGATCAGCAACTTCACCCGCCACACCAGCGGCCACCTCTACCTGACCTTGAAGGACAAGGGCGGCGAGATCAGGGCGGTCATGTGGCGATCCGGAGCCGCCGACCTGAAGTTCAAACCGGCCGATGGCATGGAGGTCATCGCCACCGGCTACGTGGACTTCTACGAGAACCGCGGCCAATGCCAGTTCATCATCCGCAGACTCGAGCCGCGCGGAACCGGGGCCCTGGAACTCGCTTTCCGCCAGCTGCGCGAACAGCTGGAGAAGGAGGGCCTTTTCGACCCTCGGCACAAGAAGCCGATCCCCCCCTATCCCCGGATCATCGCCGTCGTCACCAGCCCGACCGGAGCGGCCGTCCGCGACATCCTGCGGACCCTTCAGCGGCGGTACCCCTGCGTGCAGGTCCTCGTCCATCCGGTGAAAGTGCAGGGCGAGGGAGCCGCCGCGGAAATCGCCGACGCGATCGCCCGGCTCAACCGTGAGGCCGCGTCACTGGGCGGCATCGACACGATCATCGTGGCCCGTGGCGGCGGTTCACTCGAAGAGCTGTGGGCCTTCAACGAGGAACCCGTCGCCCGTGCCATCCATACCAGCCGGATCCCAATCATCAGCGGCGTGGGACACGAGGTGGACATCACCATCGCCGATCTGGTGGCCGATCTGCGGGCCGCGACGCCCACCGCCGCCGCCGAGCTGGCTGTACCCGTGCGGTCCGAGGTGCTTGCCGGGCTGGACGAGTTCCAGGCACGACTCCACCGGGCGATGCGAAACCGGCTGGAGTTATCTCGCTCGAAGGCGGACGCCATCGGCCGGGTCTCCTGGCTGCGCGATCCCGGCACCTTGATCCAGCAGGCCGAGCAGCGGCTGGACGATGCCACCTCGCAACTCCAGGCGGCCATCGGACGACTCCTTGACCGCCAACGAAGCCGACTGCACGAGCTGGTGATCAAGCTGGCCGCCGGCCGTCCCCAGACCGTGCTCCATCGGCTGCTGCAGCAACTCGAACACCTGGCGTCGCGGCTGCGATGGAGCCAGTCACAGTCCCTCCTGGCCCATGACCGCCGGCTGCATGCAACGGAAGTCAGACTGGCGGGCGTTCGACCGCAGGCCGTCTTGCGGCAGGCTCACGACCGACTGGCCACAATGGCCAGCCGCCTCGATCGCGGCGCACGTCTGCACACCCGTCAACTGGCGAACCGGATCGACGAGAAGGAGCGAGCCCTGCGAGCCACCTCACCCATCCGCCAGGTCGCCGCCGAGGACAAACGGCTCCGCAAGCTCGAGCTCGAACTGACCCGATCGCTCGCTCACCGCCTCAAACCGGCCCGGCAATCGCTGCAGTCGCTGGCCGGCCGCCTGGAGACCACCAGTCATCACAAGACACTGGCCCGCGGCTTCACCATTACCCGCGACCGCAGAAACGGCCACATCGTCACCGCCGCCGACCAGGTCCAGCCCGGCCAAGAAGTCGTCACCGAAACCGCAGATGGGGAGTTCGCGAGCCGGGTCACAGACCAAGGTAACCCCTGAGCTCCACACGCGGCGTACCGACAGGAGCGGACCATGGGCACGGCCAGGTCATCCAGAGCATGCGGGAGCGGAAGCCCGGCGGCGGGCTCGCCAACACGGACGAAGGGTGAGTTCGGTGACTTCGGCTGGTGATCAGCTTCGTGGCGGCCGCAGTCCGTCGCGTCGTTCTCGTCGCAAGATCCGGCCGACACTTCGCCCACCTGGGCCCTCCGGCCGGTGGCCTGGCAACAACCCGATCCTGCGTCCCGATGAGCGGACTACTTCGGAGCGAGAGCTCCACCGCTACCCAGGGTCTTGATCAATTGCAGGGCGGCCGGTCCGACCAGCACCACGAAGATCGACGGGAAGATGAACAGGATCAGCGGCAGCATCAGCTTGACCGTGGTCTTCTGAGCACGCTCCTCGGCCTTGAGGCGGCGTTTCACGCGGAGCATGTCCGCCTGGGTACGGAGCGCCTTGGCCACACTGGTGCCCAGCTTCTCGGCCTGGGTAATGACCGCCACCATGGCCCGCATCTCACCGACGCCGCTGCGGCGGGCCATGTTCTCGAGGGACTCCGCCCGCGGCACGCCCATTTGCGTCTCCATCGTCGCGATCTGCATCTCGTCACTCAGATCCCTGTGAACGTTGCGCATCTCCTCGGCCACCCGGAGCAGGCCGGCATCCAGGCCGAGACCGGATTCGACCGACACCACCAGCAGGTCAAGTGAGTCGGGCAGGCCGTTACGGATCTTCTCGGCACGCTGGCTGCGGGCCAGGAAGAGCCATGCGTTGGGCAGAAGGAAACCGAGACCCGCGGCGGTCGCGGCAAAGCCGAAGAGTTGCTTGGCCTCGTAGCCTCCGCCCCAGGCGACAAACAAGGTCACCACCGCCAGCAGCACGCCGGCGATCGTCTTGCTCGCCAGGAAGTACCGGCTGGCTTCCTCCTGGCGGTAGCCTGCCTGGGACAGTTTCTCGCGGAGGGTCGACATCTCCGCGGCGTTCTTCGGCATGACCGGCTTCATCGCGATGGGCGCGACCTTCTCGAGCATCTGCTTGGCTGCGGAAGGACGGCGGCCGGCGTCGGCACCGGCCTGGGGGCTGCCCGACGAGCGCCCGGTCATGCGCCGCATCACCTTGTCCTTCTCCTCACCCCGCTTGGGCAGGAGACCGTAGATGATCAGGCCCGCGCTGATCATGACCAGGACGATGAGGATAATGAGTTGCGTCATGACATCACACCTTGATATTCACGATCTTCTTGATCATGGCCATGCCCATCAGGTCCATGGCCGCCGCCGTGGCCAAGAGCATCCGGCCGGTGGGCGTGTTGATCAGCACCTTGGAGTACTCGGGGTTCACGAACAGACAGGCGACGAACACGATGACCGGCAGCAGCAGCAGTACCCATCCGGACAGTCGGCCTTCCGCGGTGAGGGCCTGAACAGTACCCAGCAGCTGAACGCGATCGCGGATCACCTTGCCGATCTTGTCCAGGATCTCGGCCAGGTCACCGCCGGTCTGACGCTGAATCAGGACCGCGGTCACGAAGAAGCGCACGTCCATCTGGTCGATGCGGTTGGCCATGTTCAGCAGGGCTTCCTCGACCTTGATGCCGAGGTTCTGCTCCTGAAACACTCGCCCGAACTCCTTGGCGATGGGGTTGGGCATCTGGGTACTCACCAGTTGAATCGCCCCGGCCAGGGCGTGGCCGGCGCGAAGGGCCTGTCCCAGCAGATCGAAGACATCCGGCAACTGCTCAACCAGCACGCGGATGCGCTTCTTCCGCTTGCGAACCAGCCACAGCAACGGCACGACCATCACGGCCACGACGGCCGCCAGGGCGGTAAGCAAACTGAACTGGAGGAACAGGAGGAGAGCCCCGACCAGAAGCGCGACGGCCGTCACGTTGGTCAGCATCTTGGACGCGGACCAGTCCAGATCGGCCTGATCCAGCATGTGCTGTACCTTGCTGACGACGGCCAGTTTGGAGACGACCGAGTCAAGCACGCCCTCGGGCTTGCCGCCTCCACGACGCCGCAGCAGCGTCTCCTTGGCCTCGTTGGCACGCGCCCGGGAACGCGTCTCCGTGAGCCGGTCCACGACCTTGCGCTGCTTGCTCGTGCGCAGGTCCATGAGGACCTGGAACACGCCCCAGACCAGGAGCATGGAGCCCACCACCGGCAGTGCGATGAAAATGATAGGAGAAAGCACGGTACACCCCGTCTCAAACCTCCTCCGGACATCATGCCCCGGATGGAGGCGGGACTCTCGGTCCCGTCAACTAGCCCTCATGGTCACTGAGCAACACCTGGGCCTCGAACATCTCCGGCCCAATGTTGCATCCTGAGTATTTCAACCGGTCGAGGAACGTCGGCCGGATGCCTGTTCCCATCATTCGGCCGTAGGCCTTTCCGGCGCTGTCAATGCCCACCTGCTCAAACTTGAAGATGTCCTGCATGGTGACGACATCGCCCTCCATGCCGGTGACCTCGGTCACGCTGGTAATCTTCCTGGGACCACCGGTCAGACGCTGGGCCTGCACAATGAGCTGGATCGCGGAGGAGAACTGCTGGCGAATGGCCCGCACGGGCAACTCGAAGCCGGACATCATCACCATGGTCTCAACACGCTGAACGGCGTCACGCGTGCTGTTGGCGTGAAGCGTGGTCAGCGACCCGTCGTGGCCGGTGTTCATCGCCTGGAGCATGTCCAGCGTCTCGGCCCCGCGGCATTCGCCGACCACGATACGATCCGGCCGCATACGCAGACTGTTGATCAGCAGATCGCGAATCGAGATGTGGCCCTTGCCCTCGATGTTCGCCGGACGGGTCTCGAGCCGGACCACGTGCGGCTGGCGGAGACGAAGCTCGGCGGCGTCCTCGATGGTCACGATACGGTCCGAAGGCGGAATGAACGACGACATGTTGTTGAGCAGCGTCGTCTTGCCGGAACCGGTTCCGCCAATGATCAGAATGTTGAGATGGGCAATGACGCAGGCCCGGAAGAACTCAACCATCTGCGGCGCACACGACTTGAAGTTGACGTAGTCCTCCCAGGTGATGGGGTCGGCACCGAATCGACGAATGGACATGCTCGGCCCGTCCAGGGCCAGGGGCGGAATGACCGCGTTGACACGGGAGCCGTCCTTCAAGCGGGCATCGACCATCGGACAGACCTCATCGCAACGCCGGCCGACGGCACTGACGATCTTGTCGATCACGTGGATGAGGTGAGCGTTGTCGCGGAATTGAACATCGGTCAGTTCCAGACGACCCTTGCGCTCCACATACACCATCCGCGGGCCGTTGATCAGAATATCGCTGATCGCAGGATCCTTGAGCAGGATTTCCAGCGGTCCCAGGCCAAACGTCTCGTCCAGAATCTCGCCGACCAGCCGCTGACGCTCGGTGTGGTTGAGAAGGACATCCTCCTTCTCACACAGGGCCAGAACCAGTTCACCGACCTTGTCGCGGATACCCGGATCGTTGTTGTCCACCGCGGTCAGATCGAGCTGTTCAACCAGCTTGCGATGGATGCGGGTCTTGAGGGCGTAGTACTTCTCCAGCTTCTCGTCGATGGGCTTTCCGGCCCGTGACTTCTCCACGGTTGGCTTGGAGGCCGTCTCGGTCGCTCTCGGCGGGGCAGGCTTGGGCGGCCCGGTCGGGTCTTCGGCTGGCCGGGGCCCGAGAACGGACTTTCCAGGGACCCCGGGCGGCACCGTCGGCGGTGATTTCAACGCAACAGGTGGTTTGACTTTGCCGAACATCCTTGCCTTACTCCATTAGGACGACGCCCCGCTGAAGATTCGGCCCAACAGGCCGCTCCCCTTCTCGCTCTTCTTGGCTGTGGTGTCATGCGGCGAGGCGATGCTTTCCGCCAGCTCCCGGATCGCCGCCCGCACCCGTGACTTGGGTGCGACGTCCATGAGGGCCGCACCGACGTTGATGGCCCCGCTCACGACCTTCCAGTCGTCGGGGATCTGGTAGGCGATCTTGCGGTTCAGGGTCTGTTCCACCTGCTCGACGCCCAGATGCCCGGAGTCCTGGCCGAGGCGGTTGCACACCAGCCTGAAACGGTCCAGGTTGTAGCCCCCCTCCTGAAGCTCGCTGAACATGCGGTGCACGTTGCGGACGCTGGTGACCAGGAGCTGCATGACGAAGAGATTGACGTCGGCCAGGTCAAGCACCGCCAACCCGCCCGGATCGAACCGGTTGGGCCCGTCGACCACGACATACTCGTAGATCTGCTGCAGGGAACTCAGCACGGAGGCGCAGTGGGCAGCGGTGATCTGGTCGGCCTGGGCGAACTGGTTGGGCCGGGCCAGAAGATGCAGGCCGCTGCCGTGCTTGACCATGACCCGGTCGATGACCGAGCCATCCAGCTGCTCCGGCGTGGCGCACAGATCGGCGATGGTGTAGTCCGCCTGCACGTCGAGCATGGTCGCCAGCTGTCCGAAGCGGAAATCGAGATCGACCAGGACAACCGGCTTGCTCTTCGCGAGTTGGGTGAGCTCGACGGCGAGGTTGGTGGCCAACATGGAGGCGCCAGCGCCTCCAACGGTACCGAGGATGGAGACGAGCCGGCCCACCTCGACCGCATTCCCGGACTGGGCCACGACCTTACCGATCGCTGCGGTGACCAGTTCTCGATCGATCGGCTTGGTCAGAAACTCCCGGACGCCCGAGCGCATGGCCGTCAGAATGTGCTGCGGGTCGGTGCTTTCAGACAGAACGAAGACGGCCAGCTCGGGATTGGCGGCGGCGATCTTGGCGGCGATGGGCAGCGTGGCGTCGGGTACAGGGTCGAGATGAACGAGCAGAATCTCGGCCGGGAACTGGCCCACGGCCTGCTCGACCAGGCCAAGCTCATCGACCTCCGCAACGATCTGGACGCCGTCCAGGCCGAGCAGTTCAGATCGGATCGTGACCGAGTAGTCCTCGTCACCGTTGGCAATGATCACACGAACCGACTGTCTCATGGCTTCCCAGGTGCTTCCGTTCCCCAGCCATGATTCTCAGAGTCTCCTGCTGATCCCGGCCGACCGCGGCCGATCGGTCGGCGTGTCGGCCGCCACGGGACGGTGGTGGCCGGCACGCCGAAACTCGGTCCTTACTGAATCAGAATGACAGGCCGTTTCCCACCCAGGTTCTGGAGGATGTCCTGCAGCTCCTGCTGGTAGGTGGCCACCGAACCCTGAGCATGGAACGTCTCTCCGTGCCCATAATCGGCGATATCCTGCATCAGCTGCAGGTCACATGTCGCGCCAACGCTGATTGTGTAGATGCGCACTCCCAGGGCAGCGGCATCCTGGGCCGCGGTCCTCGCGTCCGAGTAGGCTGGAGAACTCGTGTTCCACTCGTCGTAGTAGCTGGTCGGTTCGGCACGAGTCTGGTTCGGACGACCGTCGGTCAACAGAATCATGACCTTGGCCGCGTTGCCCCGAGCCTGGCTGCTGTTGAACAGCACCTTCACGCCCTCGTCGATTCCCTGGGCGATGTTGGTGGTGCTCGTCCACATCGACGCCTGGAGCGTGTCGACCTTGCTTCGGACCGATGTCAGATCGTCGGTCAGCCACGACATGCTGTCGGGCTTGCCGTCCGGCCCGTAGCCGCTGGTTCCATAACTGGCCATACCCACGAGATCATTGCTCTCCAACGCGGTGACGATGTCGATAGACGCCTTGACCGCATCGGCCACCGCGCCCATGGGCTGCTCGGGAGAACCGGCCAGACCGGGCGACGAACTGTGGCTGGGTTGGCTGTTCTGCACGTAGTCCACCCAGGTCTTGAGGCCGTACCGGTAGCGGCAATTCGAGTCGCCGTACTTGTACTGAGCCACATTGTAGACGCACATGCTGGAGCTGCCGCTCATCACATAATCGCAGTAGGAACTCCAGCTTCCACCGACCCTCTTGCACTTGGTCGTCGGGTTGGAGGTGGAGCACGGATACGAGACCATCGAAACGACCTCGCTGGACTCGATCACGTTGTCTCCATCGCCGCCCGCCTGCCCGCCGCTCACTCCACTCTTCCAGCGGAGCAATCCAAGAGCGACCTGAACGCGACGCTTGTAGGCGTTGCTGTCGCTGTCGCAGGCCTTGCTGTTGATCACGCTCATCTCTTCGGCGGTGTAGGTCCCGTACCCCTTGGCCGAGAGCGTCTGACTGACGAATGCCGAAGTCAGCGTCCAGTCGGAGCCCTTGGGCAGATCGAACAGACCGGGGTCGGACGTGTTGATCCCGTTGGGACCGGTGACGGTGTCGCCCCACAGGTTCATGTTGCCCAGACTGGGCCCGGACGGCAGTCCGTCGACAACCGGTGCCGGCCCGTACTGGGTATCCCAGAGGTACTCCCAGACACCGCGGTTGGCGATCTCGGTCTTCTTGCAGGAAACCAGGGAGCTGTCATCGTTGTGCGAACCGGAGAGGTCGAGCACGAACACGATGTCACGCGGCGTGAGGACCGCAGTCGCCTGGGCCGACAGGTTCGCGGACTGGATGCCGAACACCCTGGCGAAGAAAAGCGACATCGGCCCGCTAGGCGAGCCTTCCGTGCGGCGCAGGCGAACCTTGACCGCATTCGGAAGCTCCGGGGTTTGGGTGAAAACGTACTTGCCGGTGTTCTCGTCGATGTGAGCCTGTCCGAACACCACGTCCGACGTGTCCAGAGCGACGCCGGAGTTCAACACCTTGTTACGGTTGGCGAAGTCGGCCGCGGCAGCCCTCGCCCGAGTCATGGGATCTCCATCCGCGTAGTCGCCAAGCTCGGTGGCCGCCGCCAGGGCGGCGCAGTCCGCCGCCCGCTGAATCTCAGTCTTGGCCGTGTACATAGCGCCAACGTCGACCGCCAGGGCCATGAACCCGACCAGGGTTGTCACGCCCACGGCAACCTGGACCACGACCACGCCACGCTTCCGCTCCCCCCGGCGAGGCATGTGTGTCCAGAATCCATCTGACCCATCTCTCTTGACCATACCTGACGCTCCTTTCCACACCTTGTTACCCGTTCGTTCTTGAAGGGAGCCGGGGCCGCGCGGCGGCCCAGGCCCCCTGGTATCAGCTCATTGAATCGTCTCCGATGCTTGCGCCTGTCCCCAAGGTCCGTGAAGCGACAGTTGCTCCGGGGACGTGCGGAATTTCCTGTACTTGGGTGCGGCACCGGTCTCCAGAGCCGCGTCCTCGCCGGGGGCCTCCGCCACCGGTTTACCCTCGAGCATGCCCAGTCCGAACAGCTCGTAGTCGCTGGGATCGGTCATGAACTGGCCCGGCACCGGCCCAACCTGGTCCGGATTCATGGCCGCTACCAGTTCGGGGGTCACCAGGATGACCAGTTCAGTCTGGTTTCGCTGGTACTCGACCGAACTGAACAGCGCACCGAGAACCGGGACATCACCCAGGCCCGGGATTCTGCGAGCCGCCGCCTGGATTTCCTCGTTCAGCAGGCCGGCAATCGCGATCGTGCTGCCGCTCACCAGCTCCACGGTTGTCTCCGCGTTTCGGGCCTTGATGCCCGGCACAGTCGTGCCACCGGTCAGCGTCACCTGGGTTGTGAAATCCCGCTCGCTCACTTCCGGGCGGACGTTGAGGCGGATCCTCTGCTGCCCGATCACGGTCGGCGTGAAGCGCAGGAGCACGCCGAACTTCTTCCATTCAATCGTTGTGGTGCCCAGTCCCTGAGGGATGGGCACGGGGAACTCACCGCCGGCCAGGAAATTGGCCTCCTGCCCGCTCAAGGCAATCAGGTTCGGCTCGGCCAGCACGCGGAGCAGACGATTGTCGCGCATGGCCCGGAAGAACAGCTGCATCTGGATCCTGGGAAAACCAAGCGTGAACTCCGGCCCGGTCGGCGCCGGGTAGGTGGGAATGCCCGGCGTTCCGAATACCATCGACTCGGTCGGCGCCCCGGTGGTGAACTGCGGTCCGAGGATGTTACCGGTCGAGACCGCTCCGATGTTCGAAGGGTTGATTCCGTCCAGATTGTTGACCATGAAGACGTCGCGGACGTTGTCGCCGGCGAGCCAGCCATTCACGCCCAGTTTGCGGATCGCGGACTTGCTGACCTCGGCCACGGTGCACCGCAGCAACACCTGATGAACGCCGGCCACGGTCATGTGGTTCATCACCCGGGAGCTCTGGGTGCCCTGTCCGGTCGTGCTGCTTCGCTGCGCGTCCCGCCCGCCCAGCTCACCGACAAACGCCTTGGTCAGCTTGTCGATGGCGTCGGCGGTGTCGCTGTCCGGCACCATGCCGGTCAGCAGGACCCGCTCGCGAAGAGCCTGAACCTGCACGGTGGCCTTGGGGGCGAGCTTCTTGATCGCCGCCTCCAGTTCAGCAAGATCGAGCTGGACCGTCACCGGCATGGTGACCTGTCCTTCCTTCGCATCCCAGACGATGAGCTGGGTGCTCCCCGCCCGCTTGCTGGTCACCACGATCTGCTGGGGCGAAAGGACGTTCACCGCGGCCACTTCGGGATCGGCGATCTGGCAGCGAGCCATGGGCTCACTCAGATCGATCACCACACTGCGACCGGCAAGCAGGAGGATCTCCTGCTGACGGCTCTTCTCCTCGCGGACGGTCACGAGCATGCTCATGGCCGGCGAGGCCGAGGAGACCCGAGGGGGCTCAATGGACGGCTGAGCGGCCGGAGGATCGGCCGCCCATGCGGTGCTGAAGCAGGCCAATCCGACAAAGGCGGCGATCGCCAAAAAGCCTCCGGCCAGGTGCCGAGCTCGCGCGGTCACCTGGCGGGAAACCATGTCCATCCTTGAACGCATGATGAGTTGATCATCCTTGTGAGCGATCATTCCAGCAACTCCCTCGGTTTCAATGACTCCTTGGACCGCGATGTCTCGGGGCGTTCAGCGTACGGGGCCGGAGCCACCTCCGCCGCTTGTGGTCCAGGCTTAGCCGGACTCATCTGCACTCCAGGCTGAGTCGGACGTGCCTGTCGCCCATTCCGCTTACCATCTGCTTCGTTCGCCACTCGATGAGCATCTTTCGTTCCGTTCTCAAACCACAACTCCTGAACTTCGCCGCCGGCCATGACCTCGACTCGCCACGGCGTCGGCTTGGCTACCGGCGCCGGCTCGGTCCGCTCGGCGACCGGCTTGGCGGTCCGAAGACCACCGCCCTCTTTATCGGTCTTGTTGGGCTCGATCTTCGGTACGTTGCTCAACATTCCGTTAAGAAACGTCTTGACCGCTCCACCCTTGGCTGAAGCCGAGGAAACCAGCTCTTTATCGGTCGTTTGACCCCCGGCACCGCCGCTACCATCACGAGAATTGCGCATGGCCAGCCGAACTGTCCCCTTGGTCGAAGCCAAATGGAGCTTGGGCACATCGTCCGGACGGACCAGAACGGTCACGGATTTCGGCAAGGTGGCGTTCACGTCCCCGGTGCTGCCCAGGTCCTGCCCGACGGCCAGGACCTCGACATTCTCCAGGATCACCTTGCTGATGGTCTCGTCGCGGCTGCTGCCGGTGGAGCCGTTCATGACCGCCACGACGTCGACACGGCTGCCCGGCTTGATCCAGCCGGCCACGCCCGCCCATTCATCGACCTTGACGGCCACCGCCCGATATCCATCGCGGATGCGGACCGCCATGCCCGCCGGTGTTCCCTTGGGGGCTAGCCCGCTCGCCACGACGGGGCCACCCTGGGGAATGACCACACTCGCCACCCGACCGATGACCTCCTTGGTGTCGTAGAACGACTGACTAGGCACCAACGATCTGGGCACCGCCCTCAGTTCGAGCATCGTGTCCTTGATCTCGACGGTGGAGCCAATGTCCGCCTTGGCGCACACCACGTTCACGGTTTCACTTGCCTGGGACCCTTTGGCTTTCTTGAGCACATCGGCAAAGAGTTTGATGGCCAGAATGCCAACGGCCAGTCCCACCACCAACGGAATAATCGCTCGACCTTTCATGACAAGCTCCTTCGTCGCCACACCCGGGCCGGCTCCTCAACATGGCCGGCCACAGTACCATTCTTCTTCTCCAGGAGGCCCGGGCGAGCCACGCCCGTGCTCCCTTCCAACGTCATCCGGACAGACCGCGAACGGCGCGGTCGGATCAGCTACTGGTTGTCGCTTCCTTGCGCATCGAGCAGACCGACCCGATGGTCTTGTCGCCGATGCACCCTCCGCTACCGCCGAACATGCCGCTGAACAGGCCGGACGGCAGGATCCCAAGCAGCGTGACCTGGCTGTAGGGCACCGCCACCTTGACGGTCACGACAGGGTTGGCAGTCGTGGCCGGCTCGATAAGGATCATGCTGTCGGCCACGGTCAGTCCGGTGGAGGCAATTGCCTGCTGGAACCTAGCCCGGATGTCCGTGTCGGTCGAGCCCGGCAGGGTCGCCGTGCGACACGCTTCGCGCGTCGCGTTGGTCAGCGAGTTTTCCATCATGAAGATGTAGCCGAACTCGATGATCCCAAACAGCATCAGGAGCAACAGCGGGGTCACAACGGCCATCTCGACGACCGCTCCGCCACGTCGAGCCGCGGGCCGACGGGAGCTGAGCCCCCTCAATCCTGGGTTTCCCCTCGTCTTCATCTTGCGCCTCCTCTGTCTATCTTGTCACCCAATCAACCACTGCTGCCCGAAGAACACCATCAGCGTGCCGATGGTCAAAGGAACACCGTATGGCAACAGCTGGGAAGTACTGCCGAAACTCTTGGCCGAGCCGAACTCGGTGAAAAGGGTCGACCGGCTGGACACCTTGGTTGCGATCGTGGCCAGGTTGGCATAGGCATGCCACAAACGCCCGCTGGACAGAATCATGACCACGGCGATGACTCCGCCGACCACCGCGCCCACACAGAATGACAGGAAGGTGAGCCACGGTCCCAGCCAGACGCCAATCGCCATCATCAACTTGACGTCACCTGCGCCCATGCCGTGCATAAGCCATGGAACAATGAGAACGGCAAAACCGACGGCCAGGCCCGCGGCACCGGCCGCAAGACCCTGCCATCCGAAGAAGTGAGCCTGGGCGAGGAGACCCGCCATCGCAATGGCTGCGTTCAGCCAATTCGGTACCCGGCGTTCCTTGTAGTCAATCCATGACGCCCACAGAATCCCGGGGACCATTATCGCACACGTCGTCAACCACAAGGCTGAGTGCATCGATCGACTCCAGTATTCGCTTCCTTCCCGGCTCCGACCGACTGCATCCTGTTTTCAAGCCCACGGCATCCTTGCCCCAGACAGGCTGGTGGGCGCCCGTCCGACCTCCGAACGGGCGCCCCCCCAAGACCTACTTGAATGCTTCCTTCCTACGCAAAGCCTGCGTGCGCCCAACCATTACGCGCCGGTGGACAGGGCTCCCTCAACGTTCGTGAAGATCGCATTCACCTTGGTGCCCAGGAGGGTAATGCCCGCCAGGGCCACAATGATGATCAGGGCCAGCATCACCGCGTACTCAGTAGCGGTCGGGCCATCTTCGCTGCGAACAAAACTCTTGACTCGCGTTACCAATGCCTGCATGAATCTCTCCTTTCGGTTGGTTATCCCCTTCAGGGGCCAAACGTGCCTGCCGCGTCTTTTCCCTCTTGACCAGCGAGGCGTCTCTGACTCCGGGCCGACAGGCCCGAATAACACTCGGTGAATCCCTTCTTCCGAGATTCCGTTCTTCACTTGTCCTGCTTCCGTCACAACCGCCTGGTTCGCCCCCCTTCATCCGGCGGGGCACACTCGCGGCAGGCTCAACCTTCGCCGCCCAGGCAAGTTGCGTGCGTCTGCGACTCACGTTTCACCCTGAATCGTCCGAACGCAGCTGAAACATAAGAAACGAATCCCCCCCGGGCAAACCGGCTCATCAAAAAAGTTTCCAATTCCTCCATCAACCACCATTAAGCGTGCTACCAGCGGGAAGGCCCGCGGTTTTATCGGCTGCGGCCCGCAACCCGATTGCCCAACTTGACATCCCACATTCACCCCCACAGTGCCCCGAGGGCGGGGGTTTCAACCGGCCGCTGCGGCTTATCAGACCGACGTGATGCCAGTATTGAAAACACGGCTCGCGTTCCCGGGATTCGAATCAGGTGCCGCCGGTGAGCTGCACAGGAGTCGCTCGCCCTGCGACCCGCGTGGCTTCGCCGTGCAAACCGCATGGTTGGCGAACGGAGGTAGAACGACCACAGGGGGGCAATCTTCCCTGAGGGCCGTCGACAGAACCACGGTTGGAAACGGAAGCGGCATGAGGGCAAGATTGAACCGGTGTCGCGATCTTGAGCGGGGATGCGGGGCCGGAGGAGAGTGGCTTCAGCGTGCACGAAATCGGACGCGGGGGCGGGTCCGCATGGCGAGCCACCTCGGACGGAGAAACGTCACTTTTCGCCCGAGAAATCGCCGCAGGTTCTCCGGGGTGGAGTTGCCTGCAATTCGTCCGAAAACAACAGAATCGCGTTGTCGGCTTGGCCGATAATCTCACCGGGCCGCGGGGGAGGCAACGGCCTGGATTCACGGTTGCTCCCGAAGAGGATTGGACCTTAACCAGAAGAGGACTGGACCCATGAAACGAGAGTATTCGGCAACGAAGTGTGCAGCACTGGTTCTTTCGTCTTTCGCAGTCGCGGGCCTGCTGGGCCTGTGGGGATGCGGTGGCGGCGCGGTCTCGCGGCTCAACGCTCCACCTCAAGGAACTAGTGAGAACCCAAGCGCCCTCCAGGACGGGTACGTGAACATGACCGACAACGCCCTGCTCGAGGACATGTCGGTGTCGAGCGCTCATTTCGTGCCGCACACGGCGGAGCTGAATGCCCTGGGCGTGCGGCGTCTGAATCGCTACGCGGAGATCCTGAAGATCTACGGTGGGACGCTGCGATATGACGAGCTCGACGGTTCCGACGAGATGGTCAAGCAGCGCATGGACCGGATCAAGGGCATGCTGACCTCCAACGGGGTGGAGCCGGACAAGATCAAAGTCGAGCAGGCCATGGCCGGCGGGCCGGGAATGAGGGCCGGTGAAGCGATCGTCGCCCGGGAATCGAGCAGCGCCAAGGCGTCTGACTCTGAGAAGCAGGAAACGACGGCGATCGGCGAAGCGGCGAGCAAGGTCAACTGACATGATGCTGGGGGGCACACGAAGGAGCATGACCAATGGCAAGACGAAAGCAATGGTGGGCAGGCCTGTGCATGGCGGGGTTGTTCCTGTGGCCAGCCGGATGCGGGAATCTGCTCAAGTTCAAATCGGACAACGACCAGAAGCCCGTCTCTGACCTTCAGAAGGGCCAGATCGAGGATCTGCGCGAGGCGGACTCGCCGAGCATTCAGCCGGAAACGCACCTGGCCGCCGGGCGTCTGCACGAGACCCAGGGCCGGCTGGTTCGGGCGGCGGAGCAGTATCGCCTTGCGGTGGCGGCCAAGCCCAACTCGGTTGACGCCTGGAACCGGCTCGGGATCGTGCTCGACCGTCTGGGCCGTTTCAAGGAAGCCGACGAGGCGTTCACCGAGGCCATTCGACTGGCCCCGGACCAAGCCCACCTGCACAACAACATCGCATTCAGCTACATCCTGCAGGCCCGTTGGCGTGAGGCCGAAGTGGCCCTCACCAAGGCCATCGAGATCGATCCGGGCATGGCTCGAGCTCGGGTGAACCTGGCGATCACCGCGGCCCAGCAGGGGCGCTTTGCGGATGCATTCAATCAGTTCCAATCAGCTCTCCCGCTCGAGGACGCCCACTACAACATGGGGCTGATGTACCAGTCCAAGCGGATGAACGTTGAAGCGGCCAAGTCGTTCAAGGCCGCTCTGCGGGCCAACCCGAAGCTGGTGGCCGCTCAGAAGCGTCTCGATTCGCTGCCCAAGGACACTGTCACCCAGGCGGAGGTGAACACCGAGGCCAGCGCATCGCCCTTACCGCAGAGCGGCCGGCTTGCGGCCGACGGCTTTACCTTCCATCCCACGCCCACGACCCGTCCGGCGATCGCGGACCTCTCGGGTGAGCGACCGGCGGTCAAGGACGTCTCCCAGGAACGACGGGCCGCGGAGCCCGTGGTTGTGGAGGTGGTCCGGCCGGAGAGCACCGCGAAGGGGGACGCGAAGCCGGCGTGGCTCGAGCGATTCTCCGAACAGATGGCCCGCGTCTTCCGTCCCAAGTCGTCGGAGGTCGAGGAAGCCGGGACTTGGCCCGGGGCTGGGGGAATGGACTCCGCGGTTGAGGCCGAGAGCCACGTGGAGGCCGATGAGGGTGCTGCAGACGATTCGATGCCGCGCGACGACTGATCCCATTTTCCTGAGCCGCGAAGGCTTTCCTGTACCGCTCGCAGGGCTGGGCCAGCTGGCTTGCGTCCAGGCCATCCCTGGGGTTGGCATGGCTTGACGCGACCTGCACGAGCTCGGTGCTGCCCTTGAGTGGCGATGGTGAGCGGGTCCAAGAATGGCCAGCGCCAAACGAAGCCAAACTTGCGCGCAAGACGTTGATTTGCCAGGACTTAAGTCGTCGCATCATCGTGATTCTGCGCGCGAGCACCGGCCCGCCTCCGGGCAAAGAACACCCCAGGAGATCCGCGGAATGTTCGGCAGCGGGGACACCGTCTCTGCTCGGGAGTCTGGTGGCAGCAGGATCCGGAGGAGCTTCGAACGGGGCGGCGACCCGGTGTTGGTGATGGAGAACGGAGAGAGGTGTTGTCCGTCCTTGCAGGGCGGGGGTGCGTTGAGTTTGGGGGGAAGTGACACATCAGGTTCTGGTCGGCGGTTTCTGAATACTGATTTCTGATTGCTTCCTTGCGCAGCATCTGGCCAGGTTGCCGAGGACTTCCTGATTGCCGCCTTGCTCACCATTCGGCCAGTTCGCCGAAGATCTCCTCGACGACATCGCGGAGGGTGATGATTCCGACCCAGCCGCGGCGGGGGTCGGTGACGACGGCCATGCGTTGGCGGTTCTGTTGGAGGAAGACGAGGGCCTTGGTGGCGGACTCGCTGGCGGCGATGGTGGCCGGCGGGTGCATGTGCCGCTGGATTGAGCCTTCGGCGCGATCCGCGAGGACGCTGTGCACGGTCACGATTCCGGCGATGGTCCGCCGGTCGTGGCCGACGACGGGCAGGCGAGAGTGTTTGCAGCGGGCGACGAGCTGCTCGAAGGTGTCGCGGGTAGCGTCGATGGGGACAGTGGTGACCTTCTGGATCGGCACCATCATCGCCCCGACGCGTACGCTAGAGAGGTTCATGACCCGCTCGATGATGCGAGCCTGGTCCTCGGTGAGGGTGCCCTCGGCTCCGCCCTCGCGCAGGAGGCCGATGACCTCGCCTCGAGGGTTCCGCCAGGCCTGTTCCTCGTCGTAGCCGGCCAGGCGGGCGCTGAGGCGTGAGATGCCGAGGACGAGCGGGAGCACGCCGGTGAGGCGGCAGAGCAGCTCGCAGGCTCTCAAGGCGGGGGCGGCGAGGATCATCAGCCGGTCTGCCTCGATGCGGAACCAGTTCTTGGGTACGACGTCTCCGAAGACGAAGACCAGGGGGGTAAGGGCGAGGGCCACGTAGAAGTCCGCCTTGGCCCCGGAGAGCCCGAAGGCTTTGTCCAGGAAGGCTATGCCGGCCACGGTCAACAGGTAGCCGACCAAGTTGTTGCCGAGCAGGACGGTCATCACTGTGGGCTGAGGTTGCTGCACGAGTTTCCAAAGGAGCCGCGACCGGGCGTCCTGGCCGCGTTCCGCCTGGAGCCGGACCCGGAGGCGGTTGACGCAGTAGAGACCCATTTCCGAGCCGCTGAAGAAGCCGCCGGCAAGCAGGAACAGGACGAGCAGGACCAGCCAGAGGACGGCCATCAGGCACCTTTCCCGGGCAGGTCGCCCACGGTGGCGGCGGCGTCGGCCGCCAGCTCCAAACGAATCCACTCCACTCGCCGGCCGCGGAGCAGCTCGACGGTCATGAGGACGTTGCCGAGCCGCAACTGGTCGCCGACGGCGGGGAGGCGTCCGAGCTTGGCGAGGATCAAGCCGCCGAGGGTACTGACTCGGTCGTCGAAGCGGCGGATATCGAACTGCTCGGCCCAATCGCGGACACTGACCCGCCCGGAGATGCGGTAGTGGCGATCGTCGAGCCGCTCCCAGGTTGGCTCGTTCTCGCCCTGCTCAGCGGGGGCCAGTTCGCCGACGATCTGGGCGGCGACGTCCTGGATGGTCACCAGGCCGGTAATCCCGCCGAACTCATCGACGGCCATGGCCAGCTGGCTGCGGGTGCGGCGGAAATGCTCGAGCAGCTGGGTCAGGGAGATCACATCGGGCACGAACCGAGCTCGGCGAACGAGCAGTCGAGGCGGACAGTCGTGATGGAGGAAGAGATCCTTGGCGTAGATCAGGCCCTTGAAGCGGTCGATGTCGCCGTCGTAGACGGGGATCTTGGGGAGATGGCACTCGCGCATGAGGCGGTAGAGCCCTTGGGGGTCGTTGCGGAGGTCGAAGGCGATGATATCCACGCGTGGGACCATGATATCCCTGACCCTCAGCTCGTTGAGGTGTATTACCCCGTCGAGCATGGTGTTCTCGTCGGCGTCGATGATCCGCTGGTGCTGGGACATTTCGACCAGTTCGGCCAGTTCCTCGATGGTGACCTCGTTTCGCGGGCGTCGGCCGCCGACGAGTAGGCGGGTGAGCGGCTCCACGAGGAGTGAATGGAGGATCCAGGTTACCGGAGCGAGGATCACCTGGCATGCCCGAGCCAAAGGTGCGGCCTGGAGCGCGAAGGTCTTCCGCATCACGATGGACGTGCCCTTGGGCAGGATCTCGCCGAAGAGTGTGACCGCGATGGGGGCGATGAGCCCCACCACCGGGCCGAGATTACTGCCGGGTGCCAGCAGGCTCTCGATCAGCGTCAGGCTGGTGGCGAAGATCACCATATTGACGGTCACATTGCAGACCATGAGGGTGAGCAACAGCTTGCGGGGCCGCTGCATCAGGGCGGCGACCAAGCGATGCGAGGCCCGGCGATCGTTGCGGAATCGGTGGAGTTCGTGCGGGGTCAACGAGAAGAGGGCTGTTTCCGCGGCGCTGAAGAAGGCGGACGCGGCCAGTTCCACGAGCAGGAGGATCACCTTGAAAGCCACGTGAGCAGTCATTCGTGTCGGCCATTAGTGTATCGGATCCAGCGGGCATCACAACGGGGCACTCGTGAATGGAGGGTGCTTGAACAAATGGCCGGTATCGAGCATGATCGGTTCCCATGGCGATGCAGCTCACACACGTGGTCGGCGAGGACAGCGGCACGGATGCCTTTTGGGGGCTCTCCCTGCTCCTGCATGGGCTGCCCGGGACGCGTATCGAGCAGCGGGTTGTCGCCATCGGGCGGCCGGCGGCGGAGTTGCCCGCCATTGCAGACCTGACCCGTGTCGCCCGCTGGGACATCAGCCTAGGTGTTCCCTCGCGGGACCTCCGCCGGGTGCTTGAGCGACAGTGTTCCGGGGTAGTCCACGCCTGGGGTGGTCGAGCCGCAGCCGCGGTGCGGGCGGTGTGCCCTGACGGGCTGGGGCTCGTCGTTACGATCTCGGATCCGGCGGATGCAGCGGATCTCCAGAAATGGTGGCCGCTGAGGCGAGCCGGGGGGAATCCCTGCGTCATCTGTACCTGCGAACGGGTGCGGCAGCGGCTGATCAGCTCGGGGCTGCCGCGTGAAGCCGCGGTGGTCATCCGGCCGGGGGTCGATGTTGACGGGCTGCGCTCGCCCGGGCCGATCGTGACCCGTTCCGATCTGGGGCTAGGCGTTGAAACCGAGGTCTTTCTGACGGCCTCGCCGCCCTCGCGGGAGGGCGGGCAGTACTACGCGGCGTGGGCGATGGCGATCGTGCACCGGATTCGTCCGGACACCCGCCTGATCGTTCCCGGGGTCTCGCGCGAAGCCAGTCGGCTGGGACGATTGTTCGACGACATCTACTGCCCAGAGGTGTTCATTCCGGTCGGCGACCGTTACTCGCCGGCGGCACTGCTGGCTCTCAGTGACGCCATGCTGTTCACGCCGTTGGGCGACGTGCCGACTGGCTGGCTGGCGATGGCCATGGCCGCGGGTGTTCCGGTGATCGGCACGGTGGTTCCGTCGGTCACCGAATTGATCACCGAGGGAGTAACCGGTTTCCTCTGCGAACCGGGGCTGCCTCATCGGCTGGCGATCGCGATTCGGGAGGCGATGGAGTCGGGTGATGAGCTCGGTCGTCGGGCTGCGGCCGCTCGCAAGCTGGCGGGGCGGCTGTTCGACGTTGGCCGTTATGTTCGGGACCACGAACAGCTGTTCATGCAAGCGAGGGATATGACTTGCCTTGCCGAGTCGCAGCGATTCTCGGTCTGATCCTGGTCGGCGGCTGCGGCGACTCCACGAGCGTCGAGCGGCATGGGGCCGCCGTTCCGGCATCGCAACCGGCGTTCAGCTACGAGCATGGCGGGATTGTCCGTGGGCCGACCGATCGCAAGCGGTTGGCCCTGGTTTTCACCGGTGGGCAGCATGGGGAGGGTGCGGAGGCGATTCTGGACGCCCTGAAGCAGCGTGGGCGGAAGGCATCGTTCTTCGTTACCGGCGATTTCATCCGTGTCGAGGCCCACCAGCCGATCCTGCGCCGAATCGTGGCTGAGGGTCATTACCTGGGGCCGCATTCGGACTCGCATCCGCTGTACTGTGCGTGGGAGAACCGGGGCAAGACGCTGGTGACGGAGGCGTTCTTCCGAGCGGATCTTGAGAAGAACCTGAGGGATTTGGCCTTATTCGGCTTCTGTCGGGACCAGATGCGTTTCTTCATCCCGCCGTACGAGTGGTACAACAGCGACATTTCGACCTGGGCCGCCGCGATGGGTGTCGTGCTGTTCAACTTCACACCCGGCACGCGTTCGAATGCCGACTACATGCTGGACAGCGATCCGCGGTTTGTGTCGTCGAGGAAGCTGTACGCGGGCATCCTGGCGTACGAGGCCGGGCACGTGGATGGTCTGAACGGTTTCCTGCTCCTGCTGCACCTGGGGGCTGGCCCGGGGCGGACGGACAAGATGCACCGCTACGTTGCCCCGCTGCTCGACGAACTGGCCAAGCGGGGCTACGAGCTGGTGCGGGTGGATGAGCTGCTGCGGGGCTCGATCCGCTGAGGAGCGTGGGGCGACGATGATGATGCTGGGGCGGTTGGTGTCTCGCCCCACCCATCTTGCATCCTGGGCCGTGGCCCCCTACATTTGGTGTTCTGCGCGGACGGCGCGGCCGCCGAAGCCCCTTCCCGGCGTGGCGCGGGGGGTGGGTTGGGGGAGGAGCCGAAGATGGGCAACAAGGCCGGAGGTTGGCGTTCATGGCGGATGTATTGAAGATTGGCTTGATTGGCTGCGGCACTGTGGGGCAAGGTGTCGTGGAGCTGCTCCGTATCGAAGGCGACGAGATCGCCCGTAAAGTCGGTTTGCGGCTTGACTTAGCTCGTGTGGCGGACAGGGATCGAGGTCAGCCGGCCAAGGTTGGGGTTCCGGCGGACCGGATTACGACGAACGTCAGGGACATCCTTGAGGATCCATCGATCTCGGTGGTGATCGAGCTGGTGGGAGGGACGACTATCGCCAAGGAGTTCGTGCTTCAGGCGTTGCGAGCCGGCAAGCACGTGGTGACGGCCAACAAGGCCCTGCTGGCCAAGCATGGTCGTGAGATCTACCGCACTGCCCGCGAGGCTGGCCGGTGTGTTGCTTTTGAGGCCAGTTGCGGGGGTGGGATTCCGCTGATTCTGCCCATCCGGGAAGGGCTGGTGGCCAACCGGATCAGCGCGATATACGGCATTCTGAACGGGACGTGCAACTACATTCTGAGCGAGATGGACGAGAAGGGGAAGTCGTATGCTCAGGCGTTGTCCGAGGCCCAGGAGGCGGGCTACGCTGAGCTGGATCCGACGCTGGACGTGAATGGGACGGACACGGCCCACAAGCTGGCCGTGCTGGCGTCGCTGGCGTTCATGGCGGACGTGGAGTTTGACCGGATCCACATTGAAGGCATCGAGAGTCTGGAGGCACAGGATCTGGCGGCCGGGCGGGAGCTGGGATATGTGTGCAAGCTACTCGGGATTGCGGGGCGGACGGAGGCCGGGCTGAGCCTGCGTGTTCATCCTGCGTTTGTGAGCCGGAGTCATCCGCTGGCTGGGAGCAGCGGTTCGTTCAATGCGATCAGCGTCTACGGGAACTGGGTGGGGCACACGCTCTACTATGGGCGTGGGGCGGGGCAGAAGCCGACGGCGAGCGCCGTGGTGGCCGATCTGGTTGGGATCGCGGTGGGCAACACAGCGCGGGCTTTCGAGCGGTTCCGCACGCTGAACGATGTCAATGCTGAGCCGGTGTACGTACCGATTGACGATTTGCACCTGCGTTACTATGTGCGGCTGATGGTTGCGGACCGGGCGGGGGTGATGGCCCAGATCACGCGTTGTTTTGGCGATCTGGGGATCGGGCTGCGGGCGATCACGCAGCACGAGCCGACGGACGACGCGCCGGACGGGACTGTTCCGGTCGTGGTTTTGACCCACAAGACCCGGGAGGGCGAGATGAAGAGGGCGTTGGCGGCCATCGCGGCCCTGGACGCGGTTCGGGCGGCGCCGGTGACCATCCGCCTGGTGGAAGAGCACGAAGAGTACTCCTCATGAAGTACGTACTGATTTTACCCGACGGTGCGGCGGATGAGCCGAATCCCGACCTGGGGGGACGGACACCGCTGGAAGTGGCTCGCATTCCGCACATGGATTGGATTGTGGCCAACGGGCGGATTGGCACGGTGAGGACCATCCCGAAGGGTTTCACCCCTGGCAGCGATGTGGCCACGCTGAGCGTCGTGGGGTACAGTCCGGAGCGGTATTACACGGGGCGGGCCCCGCTGGAAGCGGCTGCTCGCCGCATTCCGATTGGACCGGACGATCTGGTCTTCCGCTGCAACCTCGTGACGATCGTAGATGGGGCCATGGTTGATTTTGCCGCCGGGCACATCAGTCAGCCGGAAGCCGAGCAGCTGATCGCGGAGTTGCAGGCGACGCTTGGCGACGACAAGGTGAGCTTTCATTCCGGGGTGAGTTACCGGCACCTGGTGAAGATGAAGGAATCGGGGTGGATGAAGGTCAAGTGTACGCCGCCGCACGACATACCGGGCCAGGCGGTTGGGGGGCATCTCCCGAGCGGCAAGGGCAGCGAAGCGGTTCGTGAGTTGATGGAGCGGTCGGCGGCGGTTCTGGGCAACCACAAGATCAACCAGGTTCGCCGCGACCTGGGCGAGAATCCGGCGACGTCGATCTGGTTATGGGGGCAGGGCGGCAGCCCGCGGCTGCCGAGTTTCCGGGAGCGATTTGGCGTTCATGGCATTGCCATTGCCGCGGTGGATCTGATCCGTGGCATTGCGGCGTGCGTCGGCTGGAAGCTGATTGAAGTCGAAGGGGCGACCGGTTACCTGGACACGAACTACCACGGCAAGGGTGAAGCGGCGGTCAGGGCTCTGGACGAGGCGGATTTCGTGGCCGTGCACGTGGAGGCCCCGGACGAGGCGGGGCACAATGGTGATGCCGCGGCCAAGATCAAGGCCCTGGAGCGGGTGGACGAGCACATTGTCGGACCGGTTCTGGAGAAGCTGCGGACCTTGGACGCATGGCGGATCCTGTGTGTTCCGGACCATCCTACGCCGGTGCGGTTGAAGACTCACACGGCCGCTCCGGTCCCCTTCTGCATGGCCGGCGGGGGCTTGGTGCCGGACGAGGCGACCAGCTTCTCGGAGACTGAGGCGGGTGAAAGCGATCTGCACATCGACCCTGGCCACGAGCTGATGGAGTATTTCCTCAAATCAGGCCGGGAGAGCTGATTTCCGGAACGGCGGTTGAGTTACGATGCCGGTGGGTCTGTGGAGAATGGCCGCCGGCCGGGTAGAATAGCGACCATGAGCATCATTGTTCAGAAGTTCGGCGGAAGCAGCGTGGCGGACGCGGAGAAGATCCACCGGGCCGCGCGGCGGGCGATCAAAGCCAAGATTGAAGGCCACAGGGTTGTCATCGTGGTCTCGGCGATGGGCAAGACGACGGACAAATTGATCGCCCTGGCCCAGGAAGTCAATCCGAACCCACCCAAGCGGGAGATGGACATGCTTCTGACCACGGGCGAGCAGGTTTCGATCTCGCTCATGGCCATGGCCATTGAAGCGTCGGGTCACCAAGCGATCAGCTTCACTGGTGGCCAGATTGGACTGATCACGGACAGTTCGCACACCAAGGCCCGGATCCGGTCGATCGACGCGGACCGCATCTACCGAGAGCTGGACGACGGCAAGATCGTCATCGTGGCCGGTTTTCAGGGGGTGACGGAGGAGGGTGCCTTGACCACGCTGGGGCGTGGCGGCTCGGACACGACGGCCGTGGCTCTGGCCGCGGTCTTGAAGGACTCGGTGTGTGAGATCTACACCGACGTTGACGGGGTGTACTCGACCGACCCGCGGATTGTGCCGCAGGCCCGCAAGATGAAGGAGATCAACTACGACGAGATGCTGGAGCTGGCCTCGCTCGGGGCCAAGGTGATGCACTCGCGATCGATCGAGTTCGGCAAGAAGTACCATGTGCCGATCCACGTGCGGAGTTCGCTGACTGATACAGAAGGGACCATGATCGTGGCTGAAACGAAGGGTATGGAAGACATCGTCGTTCGCGGTGTAACGCTCAAGAAGGACTTGGCTCGGGTGTTGCTGATGGGCGTGCCGAACCACCCGGGCATTGCCTCGAACATCTTCGCCCGGATTGCCCGGCACAGCATTGTCGTGGACGACATCATCCAGAACATTGTGGAGAAGGCCAAGGAGGCCAACATCGGCTTCACCACCTCGCGGTCGGACGCCAAGGAAGCCGCCACGGTCTGCGAGGAGATGGCCAAGGATCTGGGCATCCGCCAGGTCGAGGTGGAGGAGAGGCTGGCCAAAGTCAGCATTGTCGGCGTGGGCATGAAGACGCACACCGGGGTCGCCTCGCGCATGTTCGCCGCCCTGGCCGAGGCCCAGGTCAACATTCAGAACATCACGACCAGTGAGATCGTCATCAGCTGCATCGTCGACGAGAAGGACGGCGAGCGGGCGATTCAGGTTCTGCACGGGGCCTTCTCGCTGGATCAACCGGAGAATGGCCGCGCCTGACGGTCGGTCCGCCCGGCGGCGGTCCTGGGGCGGACGGTCGAGGCCGGCGAGGATGGAGGTCGCGGGTGCCGTCGGTGCCGCCCGGCAGGTCGATCAGCAGGACCGGAGCATGCCCTCTCTCGAATCCCGCCTCTACGGCGAGCCGTCTGCCAACCGGCGGGCGAACTCGCCCGCTTCCCGGGTGATATCGTAGCCGACCCATCGCCGCTGGAACTCGACCGCGAAAGACATCACCGTGGGCATGGCCAGCGCGAAGGTGACCAGGACTGACCAGCGCACGACTCTGGCCCGCTGGACGGGCGGCAGAGACCGCGCCGACCGAACGACCCACGCCAGACCGGTACCGGTGAGCAGTGCCGCTGGAACCACCAGGGGCTGGTAGTAATGCGCCGAATGCCGATTCAGCATCGCGAGGACAGCCACCTCCATGGTCAGCCAGATCCACAGGAACGAGCCGGCGTCCGAGCGGCCAGTGCTTTCCGGGGACGAACCCGTTTGTTCCGATCGACCCGCGGATCTCTCCCCCCACCGTGCGGCTGCGCCGACCAACAGCCACCAGGCGATTGGCACGAGGGGGACGATGCGAATCCACGGCGGCAGCATCGGCCGTGGCGGTTCGAGATGTTCGGCGGACAGATGGGCCAGGCCGTACAGGTGGGGAGCCAGCCAGTCGCGAGCGGCCAGCACCACCACAAGGGGCGATACCGCGAGCAACAATCCCGCGCCGGTCCATGCGGCTGAACAGACGGTCTCCCGCCGGGGGCCCGATCGGCACGCACGAATCGCCCCGTGGATCAGGAAAGCGACCAGCAGTCCGACAGCCGTCTGTTTGACTGACAGGGCCAGGCCAAGGCCGAGGCCTCGCAGCAAGGCGCGCCGTCGTCCATCGGGCATGGCCAGATGAGCCAGCACGGCGACGAGTGTGGGCAACAGCAGGTAGTTTTCATTGACATTGAAGCCGGCCGTACTGTCGTCAAGCGTGTTGTAGGCATTGAATGCGAGAACCAGCATGGCCACCTGCAGGGAGGCAGCGCGGGTGCCGTGGAGACGGCGGGCCAGATGCCAGAACGCCACGTAGCCCGCGAGAAGGAACGCCGACTCGATGGGGATGAGGGCCAACCGCGAGGGGGATCCGGGCCACAGCCGGTAGCACCAGCCGGTCAACAGGGCTTGGCCGGCGGGCTTGTCGGCGACGAGGTCGGCGGCGAGAGCGTCCGGGCTGTAGAATCGCCAAGCGGCGACGGCGTAGGTGAGGCTGTCGTAGTTGGCGCTGGTGCAGATTGCGCTCACCCGGGCCAGGACGTGCACGGCGGCGATGGCCAGCGCCATGAGTACCAGGAACGGGAATCGAGAGGCCGCATCGGGGCTCCGAGGCAATGAAACGGCGGGGCCCGCCTCGGTCTGTCGCGCGTCGAAATCGCCTGTGTTGCTGCCCAATGGTTTGCACTCAGAATGGAGACATCCATGCCGCGCCGGCCAGCAAGACGGCGTTGAACCAGGCGCTCACGCCCGGCCAAGAGAGTCCCAGGACCGCCAGGATCGACAGGGCTCCGAGGATTGCCTCGATCGCCGGGCGCTCGCGTCGTCGGGAGACCATGTCGGCCGCATCGGTCATTCCGAGAGGCGCGAACCACCACCCCGCCAGGACCACCAGCCGGACGTTCAGGCGAAAGCCCAGAACGACCGGCAGGATGGCGAGCAGGCTGACGGCGGCGCAGCCGGCCAACGCGCGAACCGCCCCTTCATCGCCGCTGCGAGGGCAGCGGGCCAGACCGGCCGCACCGAGCACTACCACTGGCAGGCACAGCAGCAGATCGCGATGCAGGGCATACGCCACCCCGTCATGAGAGTAACCGGTCAGCACGGGCAGGCCGATCAAACGTCCCGCGATGCACCCGAGGAAACCCGCGATCAACAGGCCCAAGCCGCGGACGAACTGACCGCCTCGAGTGGTTTCCGCACACAGGACACCCAGCGGCCACACGAAGCCGGTCGCATCCAAGCCGCAGGACGCCGCGGCGAATAAGAATCCGAGCGGGCCGCGCAGCCACCACCTGGTTGCCAGGCCGGCCCAGACTGCCAGGGCCGTTACCACGAAAGCGGCTGCGGCCTGAAGGTGGTGCTGAGTTTCCTCCACGGCCAGGGGGACAAGTGCGGCCATTGCCATGGCGGCCGTAGTCCGCGACCAGCCGGGGGTCGAACGGCCGAACACGCCGGCGGTCGAAACCAGGAAGGCCGCGGAAGCCATCCAAAAGCAGAGGAACACAGGCAGCCACTCGGCCAGATCGAACTCGCCCTTCCGATGATCCAAGGCGCCCGGCAGTGCCGCCGGTGCAGCCAGAAGGCCGCATGTCACGATCGTCAGCCAGAAGGAAGCGCGTCCGATCATCAGTGCTCGTCCTTGATCAGGTGATCGGCTGCGGTGCCCGGCGACCAGGTCTTCACCCAGTGATCGAACTCGACCACTTCGTCCTTCGGGTCGAACGTGTGGACTCGTTTGGACGCCTCCGCCGCGACGGGGAGAGCGGCCATGATCGCAAAGCCGGCGGTGGTCGCGCCCACCCACACCCAGAGACGCAGCCGGTCGCGATGAGTCAGATCCGCGAACCGCCGAGCCACCCCGACGAGTGCCAGGCCCGCCGCCAGCGTCACGGGAGCGACGAGTTGCTGGTAATAGTGGGTTGACGGCTTGGTCATTGCCCAGACCGATGTTGCCTCGATGGCCAGCCAGAGCCACACGAACGCGATCACCGACCAGTCGCCGGGCCTGTGCTGCGGCGGGTCCACCGGCCGCGGCCGGCAGCACCACGTTGCGGCTCCGAGAAGCAGCCACCACAGGCAAGGCGACAACGGTGAGATGTTGTACCACGGCGGGCACTCGAAGGGCATCACCGTCAGATGCTTGCCCGAGAAGCGGCCCAGATCATGAAGATGCGTTTCCAGCCAGCCTTGGGCGTACAGGAAGCCAACCAGCGGCAGCGCGACCAGGGCCATGCCGGCCAAGGTCCCGAGGCCGGCCACCGCATTCCGACGGGAGCGCCCGGCGACCAGTGCCGTCAGGAGGTCATGGATCACGAACGCCACGAGGAGTGTTGCGGCCGTCTGCTTCACCGCCAGGGCTGCCCCGATTGCCAGGCCGCGGAGGAGACCTCGCCCCAACGGATGCTCGATCACCAGGTGTGCGTACACTGCCGCGAGCACCGGAAGGACCAGGTAGTTTTCTCCGAGGTTGAAACCATCCGTGGTGATGTCGCACGCGTTGTAGGTATTCTGGGCGACCACAAAGAAGAGGGTCATGGCCGCTGCCGTTCGCCGGCCGAACAGGCGTGAAGCCAGCAGCCAGAACGCCACGTATCCTGCGATCAGGAAGGCCGATTCGACGGGAAGGAGCTTCACCCGACTGGGCGGCCCGGGCCAGATACGAAAGACCCAGCCGCTCAGCACAGCCTGGCCGGGCGGCTTGTCTGGAATCAGGCACGCGACGGTGGCGCCGGGGGCGTAGAGTTGATAAGCGGCCACCGCATAGACGAAGCTGTCCACCTTGACCGGGGCGCAGAAAGCGGCCGCCCTGCCGACACAGTGAACCAGGATCGCCAAGGCGACCAGCGCGGCCGGTCCGCTCAGCAAGTAAGGCAGCCGCCGCGCCGACCGAGTCATGCACCCACCTGTGGGATAGCGCACCTAGGCCGGCAACTCGGCCCGATGCTGGTAGATTTTCTCGAACGCGGTGGCGATATCGTCGATATCCGACCTTGGCCCCAGAAGCACGCTCTGATAGAGCCAGGCACCTTCCGAGGATGAGGCGCGTTCGCACACCGGCAACGACACCTTGCGATAATCAAGGCCGGGATGGGTGTCAAGGGGAGCGGTGTAGGGACCGAAGTCCTGGTTGGTGAACATCGGCTGGCGGTGCAGCGGCACGACGTAGCCGGGTGACGCGGGAACGCCTTCGGCTTCCAGGGCCTTCAGGAATCTCGCCCGAGGCACGCCGAAGACGGATTCGTCATACCGGAAGACGAAGAGGTGGTAACCATGCCGGCTCTCGCCCTTGCCGCGGGCCTGGGGCCTGATACCCGGCACCCTGCTCAGACGTTCGTGGAGGTAGCGGCCGTTTTCCTCGCGTCGTCGGCACTGCTCTTCCAGGCGGTCGAGTTGGGCGTTGAGGATTCCCGCCTGGAACTC
Organism: Planctomycetota bacterium; assembly: GCA_022711465.1. Taxonomy (GTDB): domain Bacteria; phylum Planctomycetota; class Phycisphaerae; order UBA1845; family PWPN01; genus JAGNEZ01. Next base: position 726,478 of record JAKLEZ010000001.1, read on the forward strand.
GCCGAGGCGGTAGTTGCCGCCCATGTGATGATGATCGTACCAGGCCCCGCCGGGGACCCGCCCGCAGTTGTGGGCCGACTTGCAGGCCTCATAGAGTCGATCATCGTTGGTCACGATGATCCCCCCTTCGCCGCAGCAGAGATTCTTGGACGACTGGAACGAGAACGAGCCGACGTGGCCGATGGCGCCGACACGTCGCCCCTTGTACTCTGCTCCGTGGGCGTGGGCGGCGTCTTCGATCACCAGCAGGCCATGCCGCTCGGCGATGGCCATGATCGCCTCCATGTCGGCGGGGAGTCCGGCCAGATGCACGGGGATAATCGCCTTGGTGCGCGGGGTGATGGCCTGCTCGAGCAGAGCGGGATCGATGTTGTAGGTATCCGGTTCCAGATCCACGAACACCGGGGTGGCGTTGGCCTCCAGGACCGCGCTGGCGGTCGCGAGGAAGGTAAACGGTGGAACGAGGACCTCGTCGCCGGCCTTGATTCCGCCGGCGATGAGGGCGAGTCGAAGAGACACGGTTCCGTTGACGACCGCAATGCCGTGTTTTGCGCCCTGGTATTCGGCGAACCGCCGCTCGAAGGTGGCCGTCTCTTCCCCGTCGATCCTGCCCCACTTTCCGGTGTGCAGGACGCGGAGGAGGGCCTGCTCTTCGGGTTTCCCATAGACCGGCCAAGCGGGGAAGGGGTTGGTGCGAACGGGCCTGCCGCCGCAGATCGCCAGATGCTTGCTCACTTCACTGTCCTCCTGGAAACGAGTGCTAACGCGCGTAAGCAACCTATCCCCGGTAGCATACCCCCGAAAGCGGTCCGAGAACAACACCTGGGCGGTACGAGTTCCACCCGGGCCCTAGGCCTGTGGGGCCTGCGGGGCCAAACGAGGGCCAAGAAGCGGTTGTGGGGGCGGGCCCTGGGCCTGTGGGGCCTGTTTTGGCGGCCGTGGGGTGCCGAAGGAGCGGCTCGGTGCCGAGCCCGAGGGCTGTGGGCCGTGGGGTGGGCGGCTCCCGTCATGGGCTTGCGGCGTTTCTCACGCCTGCGGGAACCGGGCCCGTCGGCCGGCGTCTAAACCGATAGCTGAACGGCCTGAATGCGGGGCTGCTCAAGAAGGAGATCCAGATGTCAGCATATCGAGGCACTACGGGCTTGGGCGTCGTGATCGCAGCTCTCGCCGCCTGGATGCCGGCGCTGCCGGCCCTGGGCGACGGGCTCATCATCATTGAGCGGCCGCCGATGCCGATCATCAGGCCGGGACTTCCGCCGCGAGCCGCCCATTTCCCCCTGGAGGTCAAGAAGCACAACGTCGAGTGCAGCATCCGCGACACCGTCGGGGTGACGCGCGTGGATCAGGTCTTCCACAACCCGAACGCGCACATCCTCGAGGGCACCTACATGTTTCCTCTGCCGGAGACGGCCGCGGTGCAGAAATTCTCGATGTGGATGAACGGCAAGGAGGTACATGGCGAGCTGCTGGATGCGGAGAAGGCCCGTGCGACCTACGAGGAGATCGTTCGCAACATGCGCGATCCGGCCCTGCTCGAGTACGTCGGATCCCGATTGTACAAGGCCCGGGTGTTTCCCATCCCGGCCAACGGTGACGTCCGCATTGCCCTGGAGTACACCGAGACGATCGCGGTGAACGACGGTCTGGCGGTGTACCGTTATCCTCTCAACACAGAGAAGTTCAGTGCCAAGGACCTCGAGGACGTCAGCATCGTGGTGGATCTCCGGAGCGAGTTGTCCCTCAGGAACATCTATTGCCCCTCGCACAACGCCACGGTCAGCCGCAAGGGCGACCGCGAGGCGCGGATCGGCTTTGAAGCCCATATGGTCAAGCCTGACCAGGACTTCATCATCCACTATCAGATGAGCCGGAAGGACTTCGGGCTGTCGGTGGTCAGTTACCGCCCGGCGGGCGAGGACGGCTACTTCATGGCGAGGATAGCCCCGCCGTTCGACGCCCCGGCCGGCAAGACGATTCCGAAGAACGTGAGTTTCGTCTTCGACACGTCGGGCAGCATGGCCGGCGACAAGATCATGCAGGCCAAGCGAGCCATGAGTTTCTGCCTGTCGAGTCTGAGGCCGGAGGACCACTTCAACGTCATTTCCTTTGCCACCGAGACCCGGCTGTTTCGAGACTCGCTTGTGCCCGCCAACCGGCAGAACGTGGAGGCGGCCAAGGAGGAGGTTGAGCGGGTTGTTGCCGCCGGAGGCACGGACATCCACTCTGCCCTGCGTGAGGCGGTCAAGGCCGGAACCGCGGCCGACAAGGATCGCCCTTACATGATTGTCTTCATGACCGACGGAGAGCCAACGGTTGGCGAGCGGGTGCCGGAGGTGATTCAGGCCAACGTGAAGAACCTGAACAAGGGGCGGTGCCGGCTGTTTGTCTTTGGTGTAGGGCACAATTTGAACGCCAAGCTGCTGGATCGGCTCGCTGACGACAACCGGGGAGCCCGCGAGTACATCGATGAGAAGGAGGACATTGAGGTCAAGGTGTCGGGCTTCTTCAAGAAGGTCGCGGATCCGGTTCTGAGCGATATCGAGCTACGGTTCGGCGGTGCCGAGGTGGGTGAGGTGTACCCGAAGGAGCTGCCCGACCTCTTCCATGGCGGGGAGATGGTGGTCCTGGGTCGTTACCGCAGGGCCGGCAAGCACGATGTGGTCATCCATGGCAAACGGGGGAAGGACACGGTGGTCTGGGAGTACCCGAGCGCGTTCGCGGACGGCACGACGTCAAACGACTTCCTGCCGCGGCTGTGGGCCACGAGGAAGATTGGCTACCTGATGGACGAGATCCGGCTCCATGGGGAGAACCGGGAGTTGAAGGAGGAGATTGTTCGGCTCGCCAAGCGTTACGCGATCATAACGCCCTACACGTCGTATCTGGTGATTGAGGACGAGAAGGAGATCACGATCGCGGGCGGCCGAAGCAGAGGGGCGAACGCGTTGTTGCCCGAGCTGCTGGACAGAAGCAGGAGGACCAACGAGAAAGCGCGCTCGGAGATCGATGCGGCCGAGTCGTTCTCGCGTGCGTCCAGCGGGCGGTTCGCTGTCGATGCCTCCAAGGAAGCCTTGGCCATGCGTTCGGCGAGCCCCGCCGGCGAAACGGGGGGGACCTACGGCGGATTCGGCTTCGACGCCGGCGGCAAGACCGAGGTTTTTGCCCTGATGATTCCGGCCGGGGCGGGGGAGAAGGAGGCCGGCTCGAGCCCTGTTCGGTTGATCGGAAGCAAGACCTTCTACCGCGACGGGGAGCGATGGGTGGACAGCGAGTATGATGGCAAGGCCGAGACTCAGAAGGTCAAGGCGTTCAGCGACGCGTACTTCAAGCTGCTGCGCGACAAGGCTGATCTGGGCAAGTATCTGGCTCTGGGCTCGCGTCTGGTGGTCGTGCTGAGCGGCACGGCCTACGAGGTCACGGAGTAGTCGCGGGCACGTAGCCCTGGATGCTGACGCCCGACTCGTGGGCCGACGCTGTTGATGCGGACGGGGTGTAGCGGCCCGGCAGGAGGGCGTGGAGGGCCTCGTCCATGGCCGGTTCGCGGCCGACGATCGGCGAGATTACGAAGAGTGCCCCGCGTTGACCGTTGCCACGAGGGCCGGTCTTGGCGGCGGCCCGAAGGCGCTCCTCGAAGCGTGGATCGAGCGTCCGCGGCACCATGCGGTGCACCGGGGGTTGTCCTTGGTAGACCGGGTTGGCCGTGGTGAACAGCTGTTCTCCGGCGACGATGTCACCGAGGTAGTAGACGACTTCATCCTCGAACAAAGCCGGGTGGGTGACGATCATGTCATCGGGTGCCAACCGTTCGCGCAACCACGCGAAGGGGGCGCGGTCCGGGGGGCGCCGATCGGGTCCCCAGAAGACGTAGCCGAGCCAGACCCCGGCGTAGCTCAGAGCGAGGGCCGCGCCGACGATGCCCAGGCCGACTCGCCCCGGTCGGCGCGAAGCCGCGGTCCCGCCGACACTCATGAGCAAGACTGCCGGGATCCAGGCGGGCAGAAGTGTGCGGATCGCGGTTCCCGGCGCGCTAGCGGCCCCGGCGATCACCAGGAGGCTGGTGTAGGCAGCGACGGCGGCCGCCAAGGCGAGCGCCTGGCGGCGGGTTCCCTGGAGGAACAAGCCGGCCATGGCGAGGATCGCGGGTGCCGCGATCAGCCAGCGTTCGAGTCCGAAGAGGGCCCACATTCTCAGGGGCGGCTCGCCGACCAGATTGCAGAACCGCAAGGGTTCGATTCCGAAGAACGCCTCGAGGAGGCCGATGATTCGTGAGCCAGTCAGGGGTGGCACCCACCAGCTGCTGTCCGCGGCATGGATTGGCGACCAATGGCGGGCGAGCCAAATCACCGGGATGACGGCCGCCAGCCACAGGACAGGTGCCGGCCACCACAAGAGGCGGCGGCGGGCGGGGCCCTCGGATCGGACCAGGAGGTAGACGACGACCATCGGGCAGACCAGGAGCCCGGCGACGTGGCAGTGGGCGGCTGCCAGCGCACTGACGGCCAGGAGCAACAGGGATCGGCGTCCGCGTTCACCTCGGACGGCGTTTTCGGCGAACCAGAAACATGCCGCGGTTGTCAAGGCGAGGAAGCTGTAGGATCGGATTTCCTGGCTGTAGTGAAGGAGGACGTGGGAGAACGCGCTCAGCAGCCCGGCCATCCACCCGCTTCCCTTTTGGATTTGTGCGGCGGTTGCCATGACCACGCCCACCGTGGCCACGCCCGCCAGTACCGGAAGGAGGCGGAACTCGAGCTCGGAAGTGGCGGCCAGCGACCAGAGCTTGAAAGCCAGGAAACCCAGCGAGGGACTGTCTTCCACCCATGGCAGCTTCGCAAGGAGCTCCCACCAGGGTGCCCGGGCGTGAATAAGGGTGATGGCCTCATCGCGCCACACCTGGGTGCTGGCGGCGCCCAGGAGGCGCCACACGAGGGCGAGGACAAGCACGGAGGCTACCGACGCCCACATCGTAGCGGCGTGTCTCCGATGATAGCTGCTCTCGGTGGACATGAAACCGGCGGACGCACGCGGAGGAGTACAAGCCGGTCCGCGGCCATTCTAGAACGACAGACTACTGCCGCTGATGTTGAGCCAGTGGCTCAGGACGGTGCGGACGTAATCATTGGCAGCGCTGGAGAGGATTCCACCCACGATCTGGGCGGCCATGGTGTTGCAGCTACTCTGGAGGAGAATACCGCCCGCGGCCATCCAGGCCAGGTAACGCTTCTTGCGGAACAATCGTGTGACCACACACACCTCGCTTGTCTTAAGAACGGACGGCGGCGCCGGCACCGGGCGGGCTGTCCGCTGAGTGTCGGGGATACGGTTACTTCGCGGCACCTGTTGTGGGCCGGATTGCGGTTCGGGTGGGCTCCGAAGTCGACGGAACGGGCATGACCGTGGACCTGGACGGCGCGGCGGCGGGGTCCTGGACGGTGATTTCCCGAACCACGAAGATTGGCACTGGCGGGAGCGTGTTCTGCAGGAACCGCTGTTCGCTGGCCCGGATGCCCACGTACTTGCCGTAGTAGTGGACCGGATCGATGGGGCTGCCCGCCGGCACCTCGATGTAGGCCAAGGTGCGATCGGTCTTGGGATCCACCACCCGCCAGCGTTTCGGCCGGTTGGACGAACCGTCATACAGGCCGCTCACCCGGATCTCACCGCGGACCGCGATCTCGTCCGGCGGAGGGGCGGGCTTGACGGTGATCTTTGCTCGATCGCGTGCGATCCGCTCGGCATCGGTCAGGGCCCTATCCTTGAGCTCGCGCATTTCGCGGACCGCGGCCACCAGTTCGATCATCCGCTGGAGCTGGGTAATGCGGTACTTTCCGTAGGTCTGGGCGGTCAGGTCCTCCGGCTGGTCGGCCAGCGGCTGAATCTTCTTGATGATCGGCTCGTACCTGCGCTGATCGACCGGCTTGACGGTCTCGGCCGCGATCTCGGCCTCGATGGCCGTGATTTCCATCTGGTACTTCCCCATACTGGCTTCAGGCTCTGCGGGAGCCGTCGTGGGCCTCGGCTTGTCCAGCCGGGGCTGGCTGCTGTCGAGTGCCACCTTGCCGGTTGTCGCTTTGTCGCCGGCCAGTTCGCCCGGCCGGACGGTTTCGATCTTGGCGGGCCTGGTGGCACTCTCGTCCTCCAGCCGGCCGGTGCGGTCGACGAGGTCGCCCTTGATCCACAGGGTGGCGCCCGGCGGCGGCTCGATCTTGTAGAAACCGCCATCGGCGCTCTCGCCGATGATTTTCACCCGGTCGCCCTTGCCGAGCTTGACCTGCTTGGCGTACTTGCGGTCGTTGAGATTGCTGCCCGCGAAGACCTGAGCGGTATCGTTCAGCACGCCGACCTGATCGTCTGCCGTCGGGCGATCGACGCGGGTCTTCTCGACGAGGCTGTAGGTTCCAGCAGGGGGCATAATCTCCAGCCATCCGAAAACCGAACCCAAGATGGTGACTTCGTCTCCGCGATTCAGCTTAGTGACCGGGTAGTAGCTTGCGTCATACCCGCTGCGGACGTAGACGTCGTTGCCCCGGACGCGGCCGGTCTTGGATTCCTCGGCGGTGGTTTCGGCCGCGGGTTTCGTGGCCGGCGGAGCGGTTTCGGCCGCAGGCTTGATCTCGGCCGCGGGCTTGATCTCGGCCGCGGGTTTGGTCGTCACCTGAGCCCACGCGGCGGTGGCGAATGCAGTCAGTACAATCCAGCACGTCCATGCAACCTGCTGTCGACGAGCGTTCATGATTCCATTCCTCAACAATCCATGGCGGGTCCGCAGCCGCACCGAGGCGAAGGTCCAGGCCGCGCAACTCTCCTCCCGGGCGAATCTTGTGCCAACGACCGAGGGACGGGGCCGACTACCGCGCCGTGCCGGCACCCAGGCGCACGCTCGTCATTGGCTGTCCAGGCTATGAAAACTACCCTCCAAGGGTGATAATGTCAACGAGAAACGTGAGGATCCGAAGTGTCCAAGCCCCTGTGAATCCGCCCGTCGAAGCGGTCTTGGCCCGCGTGGCCGCCCGCCGCCAGCCGGTCGTGCTGGACAGCGCGGGTACGCGGGTCCGGGAGGGGCGTTTCACGATCGCGGCGTTCGACCCGGTCATGACGGTGGAGTGGGGGTCACACGGCGACGACCCTTTCGAGGCACTGCGGAGGCATCTTCACGGAGTATCCGGCGGGATCACTTGGGTAGGCGCTGCACCCACTCCGGGAGCGATGGTGTTTCCGTGTGGCTGGATCGGCTACCTGGCCTACGAAGCCGGGCGGTTCATTGAACGTCTGCCGGCCGCCACCAAGCCCGACGTGGGCCTTCCGGTGGCCCGGTTCGCCCTGTACGATGCGGCGGCGATCCACGATGCCCTGCTCGACGAATGGACCCTGGTGACCGCAGACTGGGACGCTGGTCTCGGCCCGAACGCGATGCCCTGGCAGGCGCGGCAGGAGCGATGGTCTGCACTCCTGTCCGAAGCCGCCCTGCCGTCCCCGCTCCCGCCGCGGGCGTCTTCGCCGCCACCGGACCACAACCTGAGTCGAGGAGCTTACGAGCGGATGGTCCGACGTGCCCTGGAGTATATCGCCGCAGGCGACGTTTTCCAGGTCAATCTTGCTCGACGAGAGACGTACCCGCTTCGCGAGCCTCCCGTGACCACGTATCTGCGTCTGCGCCGTGCCAACCCTGGGGCCTACTCCGCCTTCCTGAGCTGGTCGCGTGTATCGGCGGCGTACTCCGGCGCTGCGGAGGGGTCCGATGCGGTCGCCATTCTGAGCAGTTCTCCCGAGCTGTTCCTCCAGCTTCGGAACCGCAGCGTGCTCACCCGACCGATCAAGGGTACCCGTCCCCGGTCGATCGACCCGGCCGTGGATGCTTCCCTGAAGGCGGAGCTGGCCGTCAGTGACAAGGACCGGGCGGAACTGGCGATGATCGTGGATCTAGAGCGGAACGACCTGGGCCGGGTTTGCCGGTACGGAAGCGTCCGGGTGCTCGAGGCCTCGGCGTCTCCTGCCCAGCCGTACGTTCTGGAGACCCACCCGACGGTTCATCATCTGGTGGCGGATGTCGTGGGTGAGTTGGCCGACGGCCGCGATGCGATCGATCTGCTGCGGGCCTGCTTTCCGGGCGGATCGATCACCGGCGCCCCGAAAGTGCGGGCCATGCAGATCATTGACGAGTTGGAGCCCAGCGAACGAAGCGTGTATACGGGCTCGATCGGCTGCTTCGGTTTGGATGGTTCCATGACCATGAACATCGCCATCCGCACGCTCCTGGTGGTCGACAACAGGGTTCACCTGTACGTGGGAGGCGGGATCGTGGCCGACTCCCGGCCTGACGATGAGTACCGCGAGACACAGGCCAAGGCCCTGGGCATGGCCCGGGCTCTTGGGGTCACGGCCGATGAAGCCGGCGCCGAGTTCGTAGCTGAGCCGGCGGTGTCGAGCCAGGCGGGAAGCTGACTGAAGGGAAGGTCATGGGGACCAAGGTGTACTTGAACGGGCGGATCGTGGAGATGGGGGAGGCGGCGGTGCCGGTATCGAATCCCGCCCTGTTGCACGGTGTCGGGCTGTTCGAGACGGTGAGGGCTTACGGGGGCAGGCCTTTCCGGCTTGGCCGGCACGTCCACCGGATGCTCGCATCGGCAGAGCGGCTCAACATGTCGATTGGCCAGGTGTCGGAGCAGGTGCCGGCGGCCGTGCGGCAGGTCCTCGAGGCCAACCGCCTGGGTGAGGCTCGAGTCCGGTTCACGGTCACTCCCCCGGCTCCCCAGGAACCGGACGCCGGTCCGAACCTTCTGGTCATGGCCCAGGAGCTGGCCGGTTATCCAGACGGGCTGTACGAGCGAGGCATGACGGTCTACGTGTGTGATCAGTACCGCCAGAGCGTTCAGGACCCGCTGGCCGGTCACAAGACGACGAGCTACTTCCCCCGGCTGCTGGTGCTGCGGAATGCCCAGGATCGGGCCTGCGGGGAGGGCTTGTGGTTTACGCCGGAGAACCTGTTGGCCGAGGGTTGCATGAGCAACGTGTTCCTGATCAAGGATGGGTGCCTGGCCACTCCGCCGTTGAACACGCCGGTCCTGCCGGGCGTTACCCGGGCAGCCATTCTGGAGTTGGCCGGGCAAGAGGGTATCCCGGCCGAGGAGTCGCCCCGCACGATCAGGGATTTGCTCGAAGCGGACGAAGTGTTCCTGACCAATGCGATCATGGAGGTAATGCCGGTCACTCGGGTTGAGCGGAAAGCCATCGCCGGGGAGAGGCCCGGTCCGCTGACGCAGCGGCTGGCCCGGGGTTACCGGGAGCTCGTTCTTTCGACCGCCGCGGACAGCTGACGGGCCGACGGGCAACTGGACGGATGCCAGCGAGGATGCCATTGCCGGTCCCTCCGGCGTCGGCGGCTACTCCTTCGTGTACAGAATCGGACGCTTGCGCCAGTCCTTGTCTTTGTCGAAGCCGTATTGCTCGACTCGTGGGCGGCGTTCCCGGAGTCGAACGGATTCGAGGCCCAGGCAGTGTCCTTCCGAGCGGTTGCTTTTGCCGACGCACTCCAGCCGCAGCGTGTAGGTACCCGGCTCGGGCCAGAAATCGAGCAGGTGGAATTCCCGGTCGATCAGTGTCTCTGCGTGGAAGTCCATGACCCCGCCGAGTTTCACGCCTTCCAAGGACGCCTGGTACCGGCCGTAGTCCGGGGCGCAGGCGACGTTGATCAACAATCGGAGCGGCTCCTTGCGTTTGACCTCGAAGGGGACATCCACGAAAGCTCCGTCGGGCTTATCGGGCCGGTAGAAGAGCTGCGGCTCGTCGAAGAGATCCGGGATTGCCTGGGACCCGGCATGGCCGTTGCCGTGGTACCTGGCGTCGGTGAAGTTCTTGGCCAGGGCCACGATGCGATCCAGGCTGGGCAGTCGCCGCTCGCCGGCGGTCGGGGCTCGGGCCGCGAAGGTCGGGGTGCCGGTCTGATACCAGAACGCGACGCTGGCGTAATCGTCCTCGCGTTCATTCCAGCTCATCCGCTTGTGGTCGGGGTTCTCGTCTTCCGATATCCAGCTCTTGTGTTCGAGAGTGACCTTGATCCCCGTGTTGAACACCACCGGATCGCCGACATGCCAGCGATAGGCGGCGGTCATACTCCCGACGATCTCAAACTGATTGAAGCAGGGGACGCCGAAATAGGGCAGGCTGCAGTCCGCCAGCCCCATGGCGCAGCAGAAGAAGTCCTCGGTTCCGGTTCCCCAGATTGACGGTTTGTTCTCGCCATCGATGTAGATCTTCTCATCGCCTTCGCCGAACCACAGCGGGCTACGGGTACGAATCGCCAGGACGGTGCCGACGTAGTGTCCTTTGCCTCGGGTGTCGAGGATCACGTAGTCCTGGCCCTTGGCCTGGGGATACTCCTGGCGGTACTGGGCGTAGAAGTAGGGTGTATCCTCGGGCAGGTTGTCCTTCTTGATCCAATCGATGTTGTAGTAGAGCAGAACCAGGGGGCGGTCGCTATCGTTGGCGATTTCGATGCGGGCCGATTTGCGGAAAGGCATGTGCCAGTAGCAGTTGTACGAATCGCCGCCCTCGACGACCACGGGGATGCTGTTCACCTCGCGGCGTTTGCCGAAGCAGCTGGCGAAGAAATCGCCGAACGGGGCTTCGACGCCGGGCCGCTCGCTTCCGTCCCAGTACATCCGCAGCAGGAACTCCTGGTGGTTTGCCCGGCCGGGCTTGTCGTTTCGCCTGGGCTGGGGTTCCAGAAACGTGAACCACATGTGGGTGATGAGTCCCGGACCTTGGGCGTCGAGCAGAACGACCTTATCGCCTGGGGGCACGAGCCGGTTGTCGAAGTTGCTTTTCTCCTGCTCGTCGCCCAGGGGGTCGGCATGGGCATCATATTTGCCGTCCGAGCCTTGCCGGAACGAAGAGGTCGCCCTCATGCTTCTGCCCTGCACGGGGCGAGCGAGCTCCGACAACGAGCCCTGAGCCCAAGCCCAGGCCGCAAGCAGCAGGAACACGAGAGTCGACAGGAGGCCACGGAGCATCCGTCCGCCGGTGTGGTTGGTGTTGAGTCGGGACATATCGGGAAGCTACGCAAAGCCCTCCTCGCGGTCAATCGCCACGCCGGGCGGTTGGTCCGCGCAAGACAGCGGGAGCCACCCACCACCACCTTATGCGTCTAAAAAGATCTAAGCTTCGCCGCAGGGCAGGGCTGCTCGGACGAGGTGGAGACGGCGCCGGTCAAAAGCGATTTGCAGCTCGTGTCGAGGGGCATCATCGGCGTCGAAGGTCGCGGGCGGCTGATCACGATCGGGTGCGGTTCAGGACACAGCCAGTTCGGCCGCCCTCTTGCTCGGAGCCGCGCCGCCAGCCACCCAGTTGCGGAGAATGCCGAGTGTCTGGGGCCACTTGGTCGACAGGCGGCGTTTCAGGAACGCGTGGTACAAGGCGTCGATACCCTGGATGAGGTTCCGCAGGTGCTCGACTCGGCTCTCGAACGCCGTTCGCCGGTCGGCGCCGTCTTCCGGGTCGGGGAGTCGGATTCCGCTGAAGTTCATGGCATCGCCGCGGACCGTCAACGCGTACACATCGCCATGGACGGCGACATGGAGCCCGGCCCGCACCGGCCGCTTGCCGCTCGCCAGGGCCACGGACGACTCCGGCAGGCGGGTTGGGCCGTCCGCGTTGATCGTGGTTGTGCCACTGATCTTGAAGGCGCACTCCATCTGGAGGCATCGCTCGAAGAGCACAGTCACCGGATGGCCCTGTGACGCGGCCACGTCGGCGGACTCGACATGAGAGGTGTACCACAACCAGGTGAGCCACTCGGTTCCCAGGAAGTCGCGGCTTCGGGGCTCGCCGGGGATGATGGCGTCGTCCTGCTCGGCCGCTCCTTCCGGCGGCTTCACCAGGCAGGCCGGGCGAGCGTTATCCAGAGCGGAGCCCTCGCCGGCCTTGGTCGCCCACCGGCTGGCCAGTTCGCCAGCGGAAGCCGGCACCGCGCCGCGGTCGAAGGTGTGCCTGAAGAGGAGCAGGAACCGGTCCACGGCCGAGGCCGCGGCGGTTCCGAGGTAGACTTCGTTGCGATTGAAATCCCAGTACACCGGCACCTGCTTCATACGGCGGAATGTTCCCGATTCCGCCTCGGCATCGGCGCGAGCGGTCGCCTGGTCCCGAGCTTCCCGCCGCTCGACCTTGGACAGGAAGGGCCGGCCGCTTGCCTCGAGCATGGCCTGCTCATTCATTCGCTGGTAGCTGCGGACCAGATCGGCCGGCGGCTTGTTCGTGTCGATGCGGAGCGCGAAATGCAGGCCGTCGCCCACTACGTTCTTGGACCATTCGAAGTGAGTATCGAGGATGTGTTCACCGGTTACCCAGCCGCAGTGGGTCTTGTCTGTCGCGGTCTCGTCGCTCTGCCCCATGGCGTGGCCTGCGAGTTTCTCCAGCAGAGACTCGTCCACCCGATCGAGCAGGCTTCCCTCGACGAAGAACCGCTTCAACGTCACTGCGCCGCTTGAGAACCCCATGGTGGCTAACCTCCCTTGTCAGCACAACCGTTGTTGTCGCAGGGGGATGCTACGGACCCCGGCCAAGGGGTGTCAAACAAGCCAGGAACATTTCTGCCGCGTGCCCTGTGAATTGCTGCTCAAGGTCCACGCCGGCTCATGTCGCCAGAATGGGGCACGACGATGCCGCCCGCTCCGACAGCCGGGCCGGTCGCCAAGGACCCGTCACGCGTCAATAAATTCTGTCACGATTGAGGCATATTCCCCATACCACAAACGATGACGAGAGCCGACAATACCTGTGGGTATGCGACCCGGCCGTGGGTCAAGAACCCAGCAGGCACGGACCAAAGCCATCCTGGCAGCTACTCCACGACCCCCGACCGGCCGCCAGGATGGCGCCTTTTTTGCGCCCGCTTGGCGGGCAAGCCGACGGCCGCATCCCGCGTATCCACTCACTGCCAAGCAGCTACTCCCCGTTGAGCGCATTAGCTGGTTATTGGAGGTAGTGGAGGCTGCAATCCTGGCGCCGGGTGACGTCAGGGGCGAGTGGCCTTGGGGGGGACCCGTCCGAAGACAGGCGTGTACAGGACGAAGGCGGCCAGGAGCAGGCCACCGGCCATCATGAGGAAGAGAGAGCGATTGGGGGCCCGGCCGAACAAGTCTCGCCAAGGCCACGCGGGCAGCCAGTGAGACAGCGTGGCGACCCAGCGATCGAGGCCGTTGGGATCATCGGCCGAGGTGACGAGGGGCTCCTCCGATCGAACGGTATGCACGGTGCTGAGTTCGTAGGGGGACCAGTGAATGACTTCTTCCCCTTCTGGGCGATAGTTGAGCTCTCGCCGGGCAATCCGCTCGTTGACCAGGGGATCAGCCAGCAACGCCTCGATGCGCGCCTGGTTCCGGGCAATCTGGTCCTTGAGTTCGGCGACCTGAGCGGCCATGGCTTGCTCTTCCTCGCGCAGTTGCTCGGTATCCATCCACATGGGCACGAGGACACATGGAACGAAAATCGCCAGAGCCAGACCGGTCAGCACCCAGAACATGATGGGGTGCGCGGGCGGCTGGTACGTCGCCGGACGGGCGTCGACTGGAGCGGGTTGATCGGTCACGAGCGTACCTCCTTGTACACCATCGGCCGGAGGGGTCGAACAGGCCGAGAGAAGGAGTGACGGAGATGGCCATCCGAACCGTCGCGCCGCAGGCCGCTTTGTTGCCGCCGGGTCTCTTCGGCCGACGGCCCCTGTCGGGCATAGCGCCCCGCGGCGTATCGGGCGAACCCGGGGCCGATTCTCTCTTCACGTGCCCGTCACTCCTTCCCTCCAGCAGTATTCACTTCCTCCAGAACTGCCCGCCGTACACGGCGTCCTCGCCCAACTGTTCCTCGATCCGCAACAGCTGATTGTACTTGGCGATACGATCCGTACGGCTGGCACTGCCGGTCTTGATCTGCCCGGCGTTGGTTGCCACGGAGATGTCGGCGATCGTCGTATCCTCGGTCTCGCCACTGCGATGGCTGATCACCGCGGTATAGCCGTTCCGCATGGCCAGGTTGATCGCGTTGAAGGTCTCGGTCAGGGAGCCGATCTGGTTCACCTTAATGAGAATGCTGTTGGCCACGTTTTCCTTAAGGCCGCGGGCCAGGCGGGTGACGTTGGTCACGAACAGATCGTCGCCGACGAGCTGGATCTTCTCGCCCAGCTTGGCGGTCAGCTTGGCCCAGCCGGCCCAATCGTCCTCGGCAAGGCCGTCCTCGATACTGCGGATCGGCCACTTGCGGCACTTGTCCGCCCAGTAGTCGCTCAGCTCATCGGAGCTAACGATCTTATCGGGAGCTGACTTGAAGAAGCAGTAGCCTTCCTTGCCCTTCTCCTTGGCTTCGTTATAAAGCTCGCTGGTAGCCGGATCGAGGGCGAAGAAGACCTGCTCGCCAAGCTTGTAGCCGGCCTTCTCGACCGCGGTGGCGATGACCTCGAAGGCCTCGTCGTTGCTCTTGAGGTTGGGGGCGAATCCGCCCTCATCGCCGACGGACGTGTTGTAGCCCTTCTTCTTGAGCACGGCCTTGAGGCTGTGGAAGATCTCGGTCCCCCAGCGCAGGCCCTCGCGGAAGTTGGGTGCGCCCCAGGGCTGGATCATGAATTCCTGGAAATCGACGTTGTTGTCGGCGTGCTTGCCGCCGTTGAGGATGTTCATCATGGGGACGGGCAGCACGTGGGCGGAGGCCCCGCCGAGATACCGGTAGAGGGGCAGACCGCTGGAAACGGCGGCCGCTTTGGCCGCGGCCATGGACACGGCGAGGATCGCGTTGGCCCCGAGGACGCCCTTGTTGGGGGTTCCGTCCAGTTCGAGCATCTCCCGGTCCAGCTGTTCCTGATCGCAGGCATCCAGGCCGATCACGGCGTCGGCGATCTTGCTGTTGACGTTCTCGACGGCCTTGAGCGTACCCTTGCCCAGGTAGCGGGCCTTGTCGCCATCGCGGAGTTCGACGGCCTCGTGTTCGCCGGTGGACGCCCCGGAAGGCACGGCCGCCTGGCCCGTGCACTCGTTGGCCAGCACGACGACGGCCTCGACCGTCGGGTTGCCGCGTGAATCCAGGATTTCGCGGGCACTGACATGGATGATTTCGGTCTCGGTAGACATGAGTCTTCTTGCCTCGAGTCAAAGACGCCTTGCGGCGATGCCGTTCGCGAGCCGGGAACATTCCGGCCAGATGGTCGCATACTCTAACGTGAGAAGAGGTTACGTCAAGCTATGACCAGGTCTTTCAGCCGGCGGCCGGTCACCCCAAGGCTCGAGGATACTTGCGTTTCCGATCCAACTGAGCACAATTCACGCGGTCTTCACAGAAGGAGCTGGTCCCATGCTGAGATCGTTCGCGAACGGCTCGCTCGGAATGGTGTTGGTGGTTGTGGTCTTGGCTGCGGGCCCCTTGATAGCGGCGGGCCGGGCCGAGATTCAGCCGACTGACGCCTTGTTCAGGTTTGGCTCGTGTCCAGGCCCTCTGTGGCTGGTGCAGGCCGGCTACTTCTCGAGTTATGATCGGACGGGCGGCAACAATGACGGCTTCGAGGGCACCTACTCAGCCCTGTACCGGCTTGCGAACGGCGAGCACGTGATCGTCGATCTGGACGGTCCCGGCTGCCTTTACACCCTCTGGTTCACGGGCATCCACGAGGGCTATGAGCTGCCCATCGGGCAGATCCGCTTCTACCTCGACGGCGAGGACGCGCCCCGGGCGGCGGTGGAGGCACGGGAGTTGTTCGCCGGCGACCATCCCATGTTCCCTGCCCCGCTTGTGGCCAACGACTACATCGCCACCGGAGGCAACGTCGCGTATGTACCCATTCCCTTCCAGCGACGCTTGATTATCACCACGGAGAAGCTGGCCGGCTTCTACAATGCCTTCCATCACCGTTTTCCACCCGGCACGCGGGTCCAGACCTGGACCGGGAAGGAAGATCTGACGGCGGCCATCGCGGCCTGGGACGCGGCGGGGGCCCCGCCCGCCCGTTCGTCGGGCATGAAGTGGTACCGGGGCGCGGTCGGGGTGGCGGGCAATGAACGTCGCGACAAGCCCATGGTGGCCGAGCTGCTGAACCTCCAGACGCCCGGAATGATCCGGGCCGTTCGCCTCAACCCCGGCCGGCCGCAGGCTGCGTTCAACCTGAACCACCTGTGGCTCAAGATCTGGTGGGATGGCCAGGAGAAGCCCTCGGTCGACGTCCCTCTCGGACCGTTCTTCGGCAGCGCCCTGGGCGAGACGGCGGTTCGCTCCCTGGCGATTGGCATGAGCTCCAGCGGCCCGTACTACTGCTATCTGCCCATGCCGTTTCGCAAAGCGGCCAGGATCGTCCTCGAGAACCACCAGTTCAGCTCGATCAGCGGGATTCACTACGAGATCGCGGTCAGCGATTTGCCTGCCCGCGGGGAGGACTACCCGCCCGGGCGGTTCACGGCCGTCTACCATCGCGAATGGCCCACGACCGCGGGCAAGGACCATCTGATCCTGCACTTTGACGAAGGGCGGGGCCTCTACCTGGGCCACTGCCTCATGGTGCAGCCCTATGCGGCCGACAACAAGCAATGGTGGGAGGGCGATTTGCGCGTCTGGCCGGACCGGCGGCGGCACCCGATTTTGAACGGCACGGGCCACGAGGACGAGTTCCTCGGCGGCTGGTCCAACCGCTGGCTGGAGGGTCCCTACTCGCTGCCGCTCCACGGTCTGCCGGCCGTCGACCTGTTCCGCGAGCGAGCTGACGGCCAGTGGAACGGAGCGATCACCGCCTATCGCTTCTTCGCGGGTGGGATCCCGTTTCGATCCGGCATCAAGGTCAGCACGGAGCATGGCCTGAACAACGTGGTGGTCACGAACTACGCCAGCGTCGCTTACTGTTACCTTGATGATCAGCCGGGCATGGTCCCGACCGACATGCTCGAGCTCGGCAACGGTTCCAGCGAGCAGTCCCACACCTACCAGGCCAAGGGCGGCGAATCCGTGTCCGGGGCCAAGGCGACTTTCACGGGAGATGAGAGCGATCCGGCCTCGCTCACGTTGCAGGTGGACGGTCGCAAGGGAGCGACCGAGGAATCCTTCATCATGAAGATCGACCCGGCCAACAAGGGCGTGCTGCTCCGCCGGCTGTACCTGCAATCGGAAGGTCGGCACCGTGCCCGGGTGAGCGTGGATGGTTCGCCGGTCGGTTTCATGGGTACGCCGGACGACTGCAAGGTCGATCGCTGGCGTGAGGAGGATTTTATCCTGCCCCCGCCGCTGACCGCAGGCAAAGACAAGCTCGCCATCCGCATTGAGGTTGAAACCGGCTCCTGGAACGTATTCGGCTACCAAGCGTGGTCCTTACGGGAGTAGAGGCATGCTTTCGCGTCAGCCGGAACCGGAGTACATGGATCTGCCGGAGGAGGCCGAGGCCTATGCCCGGGCGGATTTCTCCGAGGTCAATCAGGCGTTCGTCGATCGGCTGGTCGAATGGGCCGGTCCGTGCGGCCGAGCCCGGGCCCTGGATCTGGGCACCGGCCCGGCCGACATTCCTATGCGTCTGCTGGAGCGCCGGCCGCACTGGAGAGTCGTGGGGGCAGACGCTTCGCTGGCCATGCTGAAGCTCGCTCTCCCGGGGATTCGAGATCGCGGGTTGAGTTCGTCCCTCGGTCTGGTGCTTGGGGACGCCAAGCGGCTGCCTCTGGCCTCCCGCAGCTTCGACGTGATCTTCTCCAACAGCATCCTGCATCACATCAGCGAGACGGAGGACCTATGGTTGGAGGTGAAGCGGCTGGCTCGCCCGGGGGCGGTGGTCTTGGTTCGCGATCTTGCTCGCCCGGTGACCGCCGAGGCCGCCCGGCGTATCGTCGAGCGGTACGCCGGCCAGGAGTCGCCCCTGCTGCAGGAGGAGTACTACCGATCACTCCTGGCGGCCTATACGCCTGATGAGGTACGTTCCCAGCTGGTCAAGGCGGGTCTGGGTTCTCTCCACGTCCAAATGATCACCGACCGGCATATGGACATCGCCGGCCGTTGTTCCTAACTGCCCCCCTCTTGTTCTCAGGAGTTGGGAAGACCTCATTTCGGGGCTGCCGCGCCGGTGGTGCCTGGCGGCTTGGTGTCGCTCGGCGTGCTCGCCGGAGTTCGCGGTGAACGATCCGCCTTACCATCCGCAGCCTGATACACCCGCACATAGTCGATGCAGAACTGCTGCGGGAACGCGCTTTCGTCGATGCCCTTCTGCCCGCCCCAGGCTCCCCCGATGGCCAGGTTCAGAATGAGGTACTGGTCCTTGTCGAAGGGCCAGGCGTCCGTACCGCTTCTCTCGTTGCGATAGGTGAAGTACTTCTTGTCATCGACGAAGAAGCTCATCTTCTCTCCGTCCCACTCCACGGCATAGACGTGAAACGCCTCTGATGCGTCACGGATGGTGATCTTGTCGCCCTTGCCGTTACCCTTGGTGTGGTTGTACTTCTGGGTATGAACGTTCGCATGAATCACGCCCGGCTCGAAGCCGACGAATTCCATGATGTCGATCTCTCCGCACCTGGGCCAGCCCACTTCGCGGATATTCGTCCCGAGCATCCAGATCGCCGGCCAGGTACCGCGCGCTGTCGGCATTTTAGCCCGCACTTCGACCCGCCCATGCGTCCAAACGGCCTTGCCCCGGGTGATCAGGCTGGCGGAGGTATACTCCGCGAACTCCTGACCTCGACGGTTCCGGCTGCCTGATCCGGCCTCTGGTCGGAAATCGGGGTTCTTCCACTTCTCCCGGCGACCCTCGATCACCAGGTGGCCGTCCTCGACGCGGGCGTTCTCACTTCGGGCACGGGTGTAGAACTGGGCCTCGTTGTTGCGCACGAAACCCACCTCGTAGTCCCACTTCTTCGCATCCGGCAAGCCGGGCTTGTCGAACTCGTCGGACCACACCAGCTTCCAATCCGCCCCGAGGGCAGGGGTGACTGCGACGACGGCCAGGCCAAGCCCAATCAAGCACCTCATCGACCGCTCCTCCAACCGTGAGCCTAATGATCCCCGTCGAGATGACACTATACGCGCAACCGGCCCGGATACGCCAGCGAGATCCCGTCGAAGCCGCCACTCGCACCCCGTGCCTCCGACACCGGGAGAGAGTACCATGCGGCCCGGACCTTGCCGCCCGACCGGGGCGAGATCGCTGCCCGGCACTGGCGGGAGACAGGTCCGGCCGGGCCCGATGGCATGCCGGGCAGTTCGGTGACCCGCCCCTGCGCACAGGAGGTCCTCATGAGCCGGAAAGCAGAGACTGCCGCAGGCTTGGCTGTACTCGCCCTGTTGCTCACCGGGTGTTCGGCCGGGCCCCCGCCGGTGCGAGACCGCGTCGATCTCGGAATCCCGGATCGCGGCTGGGATCCGGACCGACCGGACAGGACCGTCGGATGGTGTGGCGAGACCTGTATCCAGATGGCCATGGGCTTTTACGGCAAGGAGGTGTCACAAGTCGCGATCAACAAGGCTGGCCGGCCGGCGCATCCCGACCTCTACGAGAACGACATTGAGAAAGCCCTCGAGTCCTTGTCGGTCGCGTACGTGGCGTGGGACCGCTCCAACCACGACGCGAACGCCTGCGTCGCCTGGATCGTTGAGAAGCTTCGCCGTGGCTACCCCTTGATCTGCGGCGTCAAGATCTACCCTGATGAGAACCCCACCTGGCTCGTAGATCATTTTGTCCTGGCCGTCGGATTCAGCTCCCAGGGTCTGCTCGTCAACACCAACACCGACGGCCAGGAGCGGGTACCGTTTGCACAGCTGGTTTCACGCCACGATGGTCTGTCGCTGCGTAACCACCGCGACGAGTACTATATATGGGCGATCACCGGCCTTCGCTGAGCGCCAGCGCCGTGCGACAGGAGCCCAACCGGAGATCGACCGCACGGTTTTCGCGAAAACCGCTTGACGACAGGCCTTCGGCCTGCGGTGTGACCGCCGATGGTGACGTGGACCAGTCGGATGACGGCGTTGGCCAGCGATGCAGGGGGACCGTCATTCCGGCTGACTTGAGCTGCGCGGGCTGAGCACTTAGCATGATCTCGGCCTGGAGGTGCTCGATGACCGCCCGCGCGCCGCGACTGTGCATCTACGTTGCCGGACTGATGTTCATCTATCCCCTTACCATGCACGGCCAGGATGCCCCGCCTCGCCGCCACCGGCCTGGTGATGTCATCCCCAAAGTGGAGTTCGCCAGCGTTGAAGGAATGGCGGTGACCACCCGGCCGCCGGAAGGCAGACTCCTGCTGCTGCTCGCCTGGGACATGAGAAGCCCGCCGATCGACGCGTTGGCCAAGTCGTCTCTCATGCTCTTCCGGCGATTTCACGACCGAGGGCTGGAGGTGCTCACGCTCTGCCGGGCGGATTCGGAAGACGACATCCTCGACCTGGCCGCTCGATGGCAACTGCCCTGGCCGTTCGTCTCGGACAGCGGTGACATTCGTCCCAGCCGCAGGTTGGCCGTTCGGGCGATACCGGCGAGTCTGCTTGTCACCCCGGACGGCCGGGTGTTTGCGGTCGATCTCGAGGGCGAGCGGGCACATGCCATCGTGGCCGAGGCACTGAAGGTCTCCCTGGATCATGTTCCCATGCCCAAGGAGCCCACGCCCCTGAAGGAGGCTCCGGAAGGCAGATCCCCGCCGAGTCAGAGCGTCTCGAGGAACGCTCGGGCTTTCCTGGCCTCCTCGAGCAGTGTGGGCAGGTCGCCCCGGGTCAGGGTCTCGACGATGAGCGGCCCGTGGGTGAAGCCGCCTTTCTTGAGCCGGTCCATGACCGCCGGGAAGTTCACCTGGCCGCTGCCCGGGGTCACATCGACGTTTTTGGGGTGCCGGTAGTCCTTGACGGACATACCGACGACGAGGCCGTCGACCGTAGCCGCATCATCGATCGGATCGAGCCGCCCATCCGAGTAGTAGAAGATGTTCCCCGGATCATACCACAGGCGGAAGTTGCGGTGGCCGACGCTCTCGATGGCCTTTCGGCATTGGGGCCCGGTGGCATTTAGCCCGCCGTGCGGCTTGACGCTGATGCCGACCTTCTTGCCGGCCGCGTAGTCGCAGCATTCGGCGATGGCCTTGTAGTAGGCGGCGTAGAGCCTCTGGTCACCGATGCCGCCCATCATCAGGTTGCCGACCCTGGCCGCGGCGCAGTTGTCGATGAGCCGCCGGAGGGCCTTGATACCGGCCTCCAGGGATTCGTTGACAGGAATATCGCCGCCGTAGACGGAGGGCGCGATCAGGCCTCGCTGAACGACCTCGCGGCCGATGGCTTCGGCCTCCTCCACTCCGGTTGTCGCGGAGATCACCAGCGGCGGCTGGGCTTTGGTTGTCATCAGCCCGACGTACTTGAAGCCGGCCTCGGCGATGGCGTCGAGTGCGACCCTGTAGTCATGCTGATCCCATGGCCGGGTGTAGCAGCCGATCTGCCATGCCTTGCCCGGGGCATTCGCCGCCATCGACCTTCCGCCGAGCGGGCCGGTCTCCGAACAGCCGGCCGCCAGGAAGGCCCCGGCGGCGGTCGCGCCCTTTAAGAAGTCTCGTCGCGCCAATCGATCTGTTGCCTCCATGGCCAATGTCTCCCAACTCAATGTCATTCCTTGATCGGCGGTTCCGCTTCCATCCGCTCGAACTCGCGGTAGCACAGGTACAGGGCCCGGGGGATGTGGAAGCAGCCTTTCCATTTTCCGCCTTTGAGTTCGAGCAGCCGCTTGCCCCGGCGGGTCAGGTAGCCGAACCACTCGCCGTGCTTGGGATCGGGGAATCGCTTCCAGGTGTACTTGTGGACCCTGTCGAACCACTTGCGGCAGTCCTTGCGGCCGGTGAACGCGTAAGCCATGGTCAAGGCGACGAGTGCCTCGAGGTGTACCCACCAGAGCTTCTGATCCCACTCGAGTTTCTCGAGCGGCTTGTTCAGCGAGTCGACGAAGTACAGGATGCCGTCGTAGTCCTTGTCCCACCCGAACTCGACGAGGTTGAGGATGGCATCGGCGGCCCGGTCGATGGTCTTGCGGTCGCCCCCGTGGCGGCGAATGGCCTCGAGGACCAGCCACATAGCTTCCAGCCCGTGACCGGGGATGATTGCCCGACCGGCGAAGGTATCGAGGTGCATGCCGTCGGGGGCGACGTTCTCCCAGGTGATTCGCCGCTGGTGATCGTAGAACTGGGTCATGATCTCGCGGCGGCAGTCATCGAGGATCAGCTGGAGTTGGTCGTCGGGGAGGATGCCCTCCATTTCCAGGGCGAGATTCAGGAGCATGAGCGGCACGGCCAAGGCCTTGGTTGGCCGGGTGCCGGGAAAGGCCTTGTTGTAGCGGCCCTTGGGATTGTCGCGCCGACTGAGGACGTTCCGCCAGGTGTGCAGGGCGATATCGCGGGCCTCTTCATCGCCCGACGCGAGGGCGTACTGGGCGAAACCCATGCCCACGTAGCAGTCGGTGAACCAGTTGTACGGCTGGACGAGGGGCTGGCCCTCGCGGGTGAGTGAGAAGTACCAGTTGCCCTGCCCGTCGCGTCCGTAGCGCTTGAGGAACTCGGCCCCGTGGCGAGCGACGTCGAGCCACGCCGACCGCTGCTCGAGGTTGCGGTAGAGCATGGCGAAGGTCCACATCTGGCGGCCCTGCATCCAGAGGAACTTGTCGCTGTCGAAGACGTCGCCGCTCCGATCCAGGCAGCTGTAGTAACCGCCGCACTCCCGGTCGATGGAGTGCTTCTCCCAGAACGGGATCACATCGTTCAGCAGATTGTGCCGATACAGTCTCTTCAGTCCGGCGAAGTCCCAGGCCATCAGTTCGTCCCTCAAGTCAGGTTCCAAGAGGCGAGGCTATCCCGGCCGCTTCTTCATCAGCTCCAGCCAGTTGAAGCGGTAGTACTTCTGCTTCCAGGCCGGGCTCTGATCCCTGGCGGCGTTGGCGACGTAGAGCACGCCGTCGGCCGGTACCATCAGGACGTCGTGCAGATTCTCCTTCATGGCCACCGGCGCGTCCATCAGCCGCACGGCCCTCTGCTCGGTGAAGTTGCCGTAGCCGGCGGCCACCAGCTCGCTCAGGGCCTTGTATCGGTCGCCCGCGGACATCAGGACGGTGTTCTTGACCGGGTTGGGCAGCAGCGGGTGTTGGGCGCCGGGGCGGATGAGCTCGACCTTCTCGGGCACGGCCTTCATGCCGACCGCGGAGTCCGCCCGGGCGTCGGAAATCACGTAGTAGTACTCGCAGGTGCGGGGGTTGTCCTGGAACACGCCGATCGCCTGGTCGAGGGTTGCGGCCTGCTCGAGCACCATGCGGACCAGGAAGGACATGGGGATGCCCTGCCACTTGCCCTCGCCTCGCCCGCCCATCTCCCCGATACCGATCTGCTCGGCGTTCATGCCGGTGACTGAGCCGATGAAGCCGGCATACGAGACGTTGACGAAGGGGATCCGGCCGTCGGGCTCCTGGATGATCAGGACCGCGTGCTCCTGGAGCCTCCAATCCACGCCATAGTCGAGCACTCGTCCGTGATACAGCTTGCCCGTGGCGGTCGCTTCCTTCAGCAGGGCGAAGCCGCTGCAATGGAACAGCTCCGGGATCAGGTTGGCGGCAATGACCTTGGCCCCGGGCAGGTCAGCGCCCCTGGCCAGGGCGGTCATTTCCTTGACGAATCGCTCGGGGACCTTATCGGCGAACAAGGTATTCAGGAACGCGGCGATCATCGGCCGGGTCAGCTTGAAGCCCCCGACCTCAAATTCCTCATCCTGGGCCTGGTCGAGCAGAAAGGCCATGTTCTCGCGGACGTGATCCTTGAGCAGCACGCCGTGCTGGTAACCCATTTCCTCCGGCGTCCCCTTGAGGTGCAGGACCAGGTAATCGTCCACCTTCTCCAGGTAGCCCTTGCCCTCGGTGGCCACCAGCTCGCGGGCGGGCTGTGTCGCCGGCGACCGGGCGAAAGATGAAGTGCAGACCACCAGCAGCAACGAGAAGCGTACCAAGGAAACGATGGCTTTCATGCCGAAACCGTCCTATGCAAGAGACCCACCCCGACCCCGGCGAACGGCCGTTACCCGACGGACCTGTACGAGCACGGGCCATTATAGCGGTTCTACTCCCTGGGGCGTAGCCTGGCGGAGGTCGGCTCCAGGTACAGGAAACCGCCCCTGCGAACCACGCCCAATTCGTTGTCCAGTCGGGATTCGAGGGAAGTGGCGGGCTGGATCGCGAGTCGCTTGAGCACCTCTTGCCGCAGCCACCAGAAGCCGGAGTTCCAGCAGTACAGGTGGTGCCCGTAGGGCTGGCCCCTGGCCGTGTCCAGCGATTCGTGGAAGGCCGGCATGTAGGCCAATTCCCGGCACAGACGCCAGAGCAGGCGGTCGTCCACCCATGCCGGATCCATGCCGTGAATCAATCCGTCGAGGTAGTTGGCCGCATCGTTGAGGAACCATGAACCGCCGTAGACGTAGGCCCCGCTGTGGCCGTCGAGCAGGCTGCCGTCTGGTTTGGAGATGACCCGCATGCCGTGCGGCGACTGTATCCGCACCGAGGTTTCAAGGTGGCGGCGCACCATTTCGTCGGGCAGGAGTTTGCGGCCGAAAACGGCGAAGGTCAGCACCTCGCCGTAGAGAGCGTCCTGGCCGACATGGTCCTGCTGTTTGAGGCTGGTGGCCATGTAGCCGCCCGGGGTGTTGAACATCCGCTGGTATCCGGCCGTGGCTCGGTCGATGTCCGCGTCGGTGACCGGGAAGCCAAGCTCCCTGGCGGCCAGGAGTGCCCCGCAATGGAAGCCCTGGTTGGACGAAGGGGCGTCATCATCGTCATAGGGAAGCTGGTCGTGGTAGGTTTTGAGGATGGGCTTGTCGGGATTGAGGCGGGGCGGGATGTAAAGCCCGTCGCGTTCGTGCTCGCGGATGAAACGATAGGCTCGGCCGACGGTGCGCTCGTCCAGGTCGCCGCCCGCGCGCCTGACCATGGCCGACCAGATCAGGTAGTACTGGGCGTTGTCCTCGTAGTTGATCCGTTCGAAGAAGACGGCCGCGTGAGCCTGGGCGTCATAGGCCGGGTCGTCCAGGCCGCGACTGGTCCAGAAGCCGTCGCTGACCCACTGTTTCCAGCCGTAGCCGACACCGGAGATGAACAGGTAGTCGCTCTCGGTGCGGAGCAGGTTGCGTCGCAGGAGCAGGTAAGAGGTATTGCGCAGGATGGCCTCGAGCGCGGAGTGGTTGAAGGCTTTGGCGTTGGCCAGGGCCAGATGGGCGGCCAACTGGACGTCGTAGAGGGATTGGATCGGCGAGGAGAAGAGCCAGGTCCTGAACGTCTGGCTCTGGCCGGCCTCGATGTGCTGCCAACCGTCGAACGTGGTCCGGTAGACGCTGGTGGCGTCCAGGTTTCGCGGGATGGTGATGACGCGTCGCGGGCTGCCGTCGCCGGTGGTGAGCCCGAATCGCCGCTTCTCGACGTCGAATTGGAGGAAGCAGCGATTCTCCCAGAGGCCGGGGGTGTCGCCCATCAGGCCGTAGAGTGTGTCTTCGGTGCGGAGCCCCAGAAAAGGTAACGTCTGCAGTGAGCCGCCTCCGAATTCCGGGCCGGCACAGGTTGGGGTGTAGGTCCTGGTGGCCGGTTCCCGGCCCATGAAGGAGTGGAACTCGCCGGGCTGGGCCACGGACCAGCCCAGGTCGACGTAGTACCGCTGGTCGCCGACCGCGGTCACGGTAACGGCTCGCTCGATCAGGCCAGGGGTGATCACGCGGTACGTTTCCGCGACGGTCAAGCCCGGCGCGGCGCCACCCGTCAAGCGCAGGGTTCCGTCCTGCGTTTCGGATTCCCTGCAGACCACCGGTGTCCTGCCGGACGGTTGGACAATCAGCAGGGACGAGCCTTTCTCGATGGGGGTGAAGACCGGGCGATCGCCGTCAAGAACGCACACGGCCACACCATCGGCTGACCGATCCTCCGCCAAGCGAAGATCGGCCCACGCCGGGCAGGCCATGCAGGCCTGAAAGACGAGGCCGGGCGAGAGAGCAATGACCTGGGCGAGATTCCGCCCCCTTCTCACCACCCACCTCCCATTTCTGGCCTCCTTCCGGTGGCGAACGCGGCGGCAGAGCCTACACTTTCACAAACGTCTTCTTCCGGTACATGTAGAGGAGGATCAGCCAGACCACGGCGAAACCACCCATGGCCCGTATCAGGTCCTGCCACGAGCCGGTCCACTTGCCGAGGCCGCCCACGAAGATATCCGCAATGCGGCGGAAATCGAACAGCATGTTGGCCATATACACGGCGATGGCGTTCATGCCGATCACCATGAACACGAATGCCCACCGCCGCAGGCCCCAGACGTCGATGAGCAGGTAGAACAGCCCCATCAGGGCCAGGCTCATACCGCCCGCGTAGAGCACGAACGAGCTGGTCCAGAGGTGCTTGATGATCGGGAACCACTGGTTCCAGCCCAGGCCGACGAGAAAGCACGCGCCGCCGGCGGTTAACAGGACCACGGCCTTGAGCCAGGACTGCACGCTCGACCGCAGCAACTGTCCGGCGAACGCCCCCAGGAGAACCGTGCATCCGAAGTTCATGCTGCTCAGAATCCAGGAGTAGGTCGTGCGGTCCTGGAAGGCACCGAGGATCCGATGATCCAGCCAGATCGCCAGATTGCCGTCGGGGGTCAGCTTCCCGGCCCCATGCCCGGGGACCGGCACCCAGGCCATCAGCGCCCAGAAGCCGAGCAACAGGCCGACCGCGGCCGCGATCTGCCCGACGAGTCGGAGGTTCATCAGGCAGAGTGCGGCGATCAGATACCCTGCGGCGATGGCCTGCAGCGTATTGCAGTAGATGTGCAGCTTCGACAGGTCGTAGGCCAGCAGATTGCCCTGAGCGACCATGCCCAGGACGAACAGAATGACAAACCGCTTCGCGACGTGGACGTAGAGCCCGCGCTGATCATTTCCGGAACCCAGCCGCTTGGCAAACGAGAACGGCATGGCCACGCCGGATATGAACAGGAACAGGGGCATGATCAGGTCCATGAACTGGAACCCTTCCCAGGGTACATGGCCCATCTGCCGGGTGACATGATCGCTGAACCACGGACTCTTCAGACCGGTGTCCAGCCCGCGGACCATCCGTTCGCCACCGATGATCCAGAACATATCGAAGCCCCGCAGGGCGTCGATGGACATCAGCCGGCCGCTCCCGGATGCCTGAGTGTTTGGCCCCATTCTGAATGCTCCGCCGATGGCGTACCGCGCTCACGAGCCCGTGATGACATCCCAGGCCCATTCCCGCCTGGCGCACACGACCGCGACCGGGCGATCGGTGTCAGCAATCACCCCTGATCCCCCATCCGACAGTCAGCGGAATCGACAGGACGGGGGAAGAGCCCTGCTTCAGGGCACCGGTGCCGCGTTCTCCTCGGCCGGTCGCGAGGGCAGCACACTCGACGCTCCGCCGGCAGGGGGCAATACGGACCAGGGGCCCTGGCCGGCATCAAGCCTCGTTGATCACCTTCAGGTCCAGAGCCTTGGCCAGTTCGTTGACCGGCTCTTTCAGGTCGCCGTAGACGGTCACCCGATGCCAGCCCCACTGATCCCACTCGGCCAACAGCTTGTCCATGTCGCCCTTGACCTCGACGGCCAGTTTGCTGCGACAGGCCTTGTCCTCGTCGACGTTGGCCACGGCCTTGCCCTGATGGAAGATCACCGCCTTCTTGACCGGGTGGAACTCGACGGTGGTGGTCATGAATCCCAGCGGCATCAGGGACTGCACCACAGCGCCCTTGCGATCCTCCGAATGACTGCGGATGAGATAAGGGTTGGACTTGCCATCCGGGCCGAAGACCTTCGTGGAGGCCACACAGTGAGCGTAGATGATCTGGTTCTTCGACGTGTCGATAACCGGGTCGGAAATGTAGCCCGGCCGGCCGGTGAGGGCATTCATCGCCAGCATGGTGATGGTCGACAGCTGGTCGGCCTCGCAGGCACCGATCAGGCCGTCGTCGTTGAGCTGGGCGAAGCCCAGGCAGGGATAGGCCTTGATGTGGTTGTCATAGAAACCGCCAAGGCAGTTGATGGTAATGGCCTGGGCACTGTACTTCTTGAGCAAGGCGAGTTCGGCCAGGTACATCGCTCCGGAGCGAACGATCTCGTCCCGCCCGGGCTCGACGACTTTCTCGGCCCTTTTCATCCAGCGATCCGCCCACTTGGCGGCCTCGTCCTGATCAGCCTGTTCGTACGCCCCGTGCAGTTCCTTAAAATCGATGGGGATGACCTTGGTGCCGAAGACGTCCTGGATCCCCTTGGCCATCGTCGGGTTGTTGGCGCCCACGACGAGCATGGTCGACGCCTTGAGCTTCTTGAGGCAGTCGGCGGGATCGGTGATCTTGGCTTTGTCCTCGGCGCACTTCAGATCGCCGGGCTTCTTCAGTCCCTTCCTCCGAGCCGCCTCGGCGGCAGCCATGAAGGCATCCACGGTCGCACCCGGCTTCTTGAGGACTTCGAAGCATCGAGCCACGGCGGCCACATCCTCGACCCGAGACGACGACACCCCGGCCACGTTCAGCTTCGCACGCCTTGCAGCGGCATTGGCGATAAGAAACTCGCCCGATCCGCCGTAGAGATCGTCGGCACACACGGTCGGACGGCCGGAAGCGGCGATGACCCGAGGGGCACCGGTCCACAAGCCGAGGATGTACACCAGGTAACCGTCAATGCCCTTGTCCTCGTCGAGCATCTTCTTGGCTTCGTCGGCGTTCTGAACGCTGATCGGCTTGAACTCGATGCCCGGACAAGCCGCCTCGAGCGCCGCGGTCAGTTCCTTCTTGCGACGGTCGAAGTCGTAGCCGATGTTCGGCCAGATGGGTCCCGTCGACGGGGCGTAGGAATAGACGAGCCGGACCCTGGGCTTGGTGGCGTCTTCGGCTGCCGCCGCTCGCCTCGGGCTCAGCAGGCCCACCCCACCGGCGCCGGCCACACAGGCCGCACAGCCAGCGAGAAACCGTCGCCGATTCAACATGCAGCAGGCACAACTGCCGGCCAATCGAGAGTTCACTGACTGACGCATGGGCTCGCTCATGGTTGGCTCCTTCAGGACCTTGCCTGGGACCTTACCCGTTCCTTGCTCGCTGGCGACCGCTTAGCGGGAGCGCCCGCTCTGGGGTGTAAATATCCAGCATACCCGTTTCCCGTCGCGGTCACCAGCCGGCTGATCGCCAGGGGAAACCGCTTGTCACCGGCCGGTCAACCGCCCTAGACTATGGAGTGCGCGCGGGGCGCGCCAGCCGGAACGGGTGATGTAGAAGGAGGATGCCGCCGTGCGCTATCTGGTCGCCATACCCATCTACAACGAGGCCTCCTCGCTGCACAGGGTCCTCGAGCAGGTTCGCTACTACGCCCCTGACATCCTGGTCATTGACGACGGCTCGACCGACGAAACGCCGCAACTGCTGGCTGCCGAACGGGGTATCCACCACATCCGCCACGTGGACAACCGCGGGTATGGCCAGAGCCTGATCGACGCCTTTGCGTTCGCTGTCGAGCGCGGGTACGACTGGCTCATCACCATGGATTGCGACGAGCAGCATGAAGCGGCCTGGATCCCGTACTTCCTGTGGTCAGCGGCCGCAGATGACGCCGACATCATCAGTGGCTCGCGCTATCTGCAGGAGATGCCCGGCAACTCGCAGCCGCCGCTGGACCGCCGGGCGGTGAACCAGAAAGTCACCGACCTGCTCAACGAAATCCTCCACTTGGGCATCACTGACGCGTTCTGCGGGTTCAAGGCCTACCGGGTTTCCGCGCTGAGGCATCTGAATATCACCATTCCTGGCTATGCCATGCCCCTGCAGCTGTGGGTGCAGGCGGCCTACCGGGACCTCCGCATCCGCGAGATTCCCATCCGCCTGATCTACAACGACCCCAACCGGCACTTCGGCGGGGCCCTTGATGACCCCGACGCCCGCCTGATGTACTATTACGACGTGCTCGTCCACGAGTTGGGTAGCTCGCTCGACGAGCTCAAGCAGAAGGCCGTCGACCGCGTCATCTGCAGCTGCGACGCTCTGGAACCGGGCTAGGGCTTGCCCTCGGAGTCGGGGTGGCACCGGCGTCTGGCCAGTTTGGTCCGGGATCTGCGTTCCGGCCGGTGTCTCCTCGAGAACTTGGGGGCAGCCCGAGGCTTCAGGTTCATGGGCGGGAGCGTGGCGCGCACTTGATGAACGGACAGCGTCTCCTGAAGCTGGTTGGGCAGAGGCGGCAACGAACCTCATCCATGCTCGACTTCGATCGAATCCAGACCCCGCCCGGGGACGGCGACGTGCTCGTCGAGCCGGTCGCCGACTTGTGGTTGCGGCTCATGGAGAAGAACGCGCGGGCCGTGCCGCGACTTGAGCTCCAACTGGCCGGGATACCGGTCCGCGAGGCGCGAGCCAGGGTGCGCGGTGAGTTGGGGCTGGACACGACCCGTCTGACGATCGCTTGCGGCCACCAGCCAGCTTTCGTGCATCCCGGGGTATGGGCCAAGCATTTGGCTGTCAGCCACTTCGCCCGATCCCGCGGGGTGGCCGGAATCGACTTCGTGGTGGACAACGACGCTCCACCCTCGCCGAACCTGGTTGTGCCGGGGATCGGGACCGATGGGCGGTGTACGACGCATTCCATCCCGTTCCTGGGCGAGCCGATGGCCGGTGCAGCCTATGAGGGACGACCGGGACTCGGTGCCGCCGAGTTGACCGCTGCGGGTGAGCGGCTGCGAAGCGCCATGGGTCATCTGTACGATCAATCGCAGCTCGGCGAGTACCTGGGGGGCTGGGCGAATCGGGCGGCGAATCCAAACCGGGAGCCGGATGACGACCTCGTCACAGGGCACCTGGCGGGCAGAGCCGAGATCGACGCCTCTTTCAGGGCCAACCTGCCTGAACACCGAGTGAGCCGTACGTTTGGCGGCCCGTTCGTGGCCGATCTGCTGCTGAACGGCGAGCGGTTTGCGGCCGCATATAACGCAGCCCTGGCCGAGTACCGAGGCCGGTACGGCGTCCGCAGCTCCAACCGCCCGCTGCCGGACCTGGCTCGCGACGGCGACCAAATCGAGACCGCGTTGTGGATCTACCAGCCCCGCCAGCGACGCCGGCGGCTGTGGGTGATCCGCCAGGGTGACGCGATCCACTTGATGGCCGGTCAGACGTGCATCGGAACTGTCGCCGAGAAAGCCCTGCAGGCGAATCCCGACGTCGCGTTAGCCGAGTTGCGGCCGTGGCTGATCCGCCCGCGAGCTCTGACGTTGACACTGTGGATCCGGCTGCTGGCATGCGATCTGTTCGTACACGGCATCGGGGGAGCCAAGTACGACCGCATCACCGACGGCATCATCCGAACCTACTGCAGATGCAAGCCCCCCGCCTACGCGTGCGTGACGGCCACACTCCGCCCCCCCCTGCCCAGGCAGCCCGCCTCACCCGGCGATCTGGCCCGCGCTCTGCTGCGTGTCCGCGACCTGCGATTCAATCCGCAACGCTACCTGGAGAGCGCGCCGGCCGACCTGCTCAGGCAGCGTGAGAGTCTCATCGGGCAATCAACGCAAGTGCGACTCGCTCGTGGCAATCGATTGACTCGACGGCAGGTGTTTAGCGACATCCGCACGCTCAACGAACGACTGGTCGCATCTCAACCCGGTCTCGAACGGAGTTGCCGGACGCGAGTGGAACAACTGCAACTCGACCTGGCGAGCAACCAGGTGGCGGATAACCGGGAGTTCTTTTATGCTCTCCAACCGCCCGCGCGGTTAGCCTGGCTGGCGGAGCGGATATGGGGACAAGCCGAGTAAGATGTTGGCTTGGGTGCCGAGCCGGCCCGACAGACAGCGATTACCGGTTGACCAGTACCGCAACGCCGTCGGGTACCCTGCTCGGGTCGCGCCGGAGAACACCCGACCGGCCTTCGAGAATAGCGTGGTGTCGCTTGCACCCTGCTCATCGCGCTCTCGAGGTTCTCGGGCTTGGCTTACGGCAGCTCGGTGGTGGAGCCCTATCGCCCGGCGTCCCGGGCTGCTATGATACCCGTGCCGCGTGGCGGGTACGGGCTTGCCAGGACGGCGCGGCTACAGTAGCTGCACCCGGAGTACGTCCGCTGACCCTGAAGACTCACCGGCATGACGCCGGGGCCGCACGGGTTCCAGGATGTCCTCTGATGCGACAATGACGGGAGCGAGTAATGCCGGACCCCAACAACGAGCAGCCGAAGATCATCGTCGATGACGACTGGAAAGCCCAGGCCCAGCGCGAGAAAGAAGAAGCGGACCGACAGACCCGGGAGCACGAGGAGAGCGGAAGCCTGCCCGCGGCGCATCTGGCCGAGATCGTGCAGATGATCGCCTTGCAGGCCAGCGTCGGGCTGGGCCTGGTGACCGACCCCCGCAGCGGCCAGCCGATTCCGCCCGACCTGGCGGTCGCCAAGCACTTCATCGACCTGCTGACCCTCTTCCGGCAGAAGACGGGCGACAAGCTGGACGACGTCGAGAAGAAGATCGTCGAGGGCACGCTGTACGAACTGCAGATGGCGTTTGTGCATGTCGCCGGCGGCGGACCGGCGGGTGGCGACCAGGAGACCTCACCAAAGTAAGCCGGCGAGCCACAAGATCCGGCAGCGGCATGCCGCCCGACGGCCGCCCCAAGGCAGGGCCGGGGAGGAGACCACGCGGAGCGGGTTCCCCTCCTGAATGGGCCGAGAGCAGAAGATGTTCATTCCCATCTCAACGGATACTTCCATCCGACGCACGCCGTGGGTCAACTACGGCTTGGTGACCGCGAACCTGATTGCGTTCCTGCTCACCCAGGCAAGCCATACGGGTGGCCGGCACACCGACCCGTCCACGCTTGCGGTGTGGCTGGGCGGCGGCGTCCTCGACGGCCAGTCGCCGGAGCTCTACCAGTTTTTCACCTACCAGTTTCTGCATGCCAACTTCGCCCATATTGCGGGCAACATGCTGTTCCTGTGGGTGTTTGGCAATGCGGTCAACGCGAAGATGGGTCACGGACCGTACCTGCTGTTCTACCTGGCCGGCGGCGTGTTTGCCGCCACAGCGTACGGCTTCGGCAACGACCAGGCCTTGATCGGCGCTTCGGGGTCGATCGCGGCCGTCACCGGCGCCTACCTGGCTCTGTTCCCGCGCAGCCACATTACTGTCCTCTACTGGTTCATCGTGATCGGCACGTTCGAGCTGCCGAGCATGCTCATGATCGTCTTCAAGCTGATCCTGTGGGACAACATCATGGCTCCGAAGATGGTCGGCGGCTCCAATGTGGCGTTTGGGGCCCATCTGGCGGGCTACTCCTTCGGCTTCGCCGCCCTGGTGCTCATGCTCTGGCTGCACGCCATGCCACGCGACCAGTTCGACGTCGTTGCCCTGTGGCGCCGGTGGCTGCAGCGGCAGGCCATGGCGACGGCCATGGGCGACCCCAACGCCCAGGCTCGGGCCCAGTACGGGCGGGTCGCACGCCCCGTCTCCGTCGACGCGGTGACCGGGCCCCACGGCGAACCCGTGATCGTCTCGGACCCGATGGTCACGCTTCGATCCGAGATCATGGACGCCCTGGATCGCAACGAACGGGACGCCGCGGCCAGCCTGTACGAGAAGCTGATGGAGATCGACCCCCGGCAGGTCCTGCCCCGCCAGCAGCAGCTCGACATCGGCAACCAGCTCTGCTTCAGCGGCCGACTGCCCCA
The DNA here is from genome assembly GCA_022711465.1 of Planctomycetota bacterium. GTDB lineage: Bacteria > Planctomycetota > Phycisphaerae > UBA1845 > PWPN01 > JAGNEZ01. The sequence goes on from JAKLEZ010000001.1 coordinate 760,144, forward strand.
GGCAGCCGCCACCTACGAGAAATTCCTCAACCAATACCCCACCGCCCAGGAAGCAGACCAGGTGCGGTTGCTCCTGGGGATCATCTACGTCCGCGATTTGCGCCAGTACGAGATCGCCGAGGGTCACCTCGCCAAGGTGCTCGGCAAGCTCCCGGACGCCAAGCACGAGGAGAAGTGCCGGTACTGGCTCAATGTCGCCCTGACATCCCTGGGCAAGCCGGGGCTGGGAACTGCGTGAGGCTCGCGGCCACACGGCCGCCAGCCGGCCAGCGGTCGGCGAAGCGATGTGCCACCCGCGACGGATTCCCGGAATTCTGTAATGGGGCCGGTCTCGGCACGTCAATATAGCATGGTCCTGAACCCCAGGGACCAGGGATGGTCATGAGACCCTGAGAGCCGGGGGGGCGTATAGCGTCGATGACACATATTCACTGACAACTGACAACTTCCACACAAAGGAGCGAGAGATGTGTCGGATCGTGCGATGGAGTTGGATCGGGTTGCTGTGGCTGGGGGTGACTTGCCCGGCCGTCTCGGCAGGTGAGATGTCGGACCTGTTCCCGGAAGGAACGATCCTGTATCTGAATTGGCCCGGCCTCGACCAGTTGACCCAGAGCTGCAAGGATACCGCCCTGGGCAGAATCATGGCCGAGCCTCAGATGGTTCCGCTCCGCGAGAAGCTCGTGCCGGCGCTGGTCGCTCTGATCAGGAAGCAGGCGGCCAGCGACGCGGAGGAGGAGCTTGTGGGCTTGGCTTGTGATCTGGGGCGCAGTTTCGGCAAGTATCCCCTCGCGGTCGGTCTGGGCGGTGTGGGCGGCGGTGGGACGATGGTCGATGCGGCCGTGGTGGTGCGCGCGGGGAAGGACGCACCCAAGCTGCAGGAACAGGTTGAGAGGCTGGCCCGGCGAGCGGAGTTGCCGCTCGAGGCCGCCACCACCCTGCCGGCGGACTCGAAGTTGAAGATGCAGCAACTGGCCATCCTCGGCCCGCTGATGCCGATTCGCTGGGGTGTGGTCGGCGATGACTTCATCGTGTCCTTGGGCACCAAGACGACGGACCTGCTCATCGGCGGTGACGGGGTCAAGCGACTGACCGGCTCGCCGCACTTCACGGCCGCGATGAAGGCCACCGGCGGCTCGGGGGCCACCCCCCTGCTGTACCTCGACTTGGCCGAGACGGTGAAAACGCTCGAGGCGTTTCAGGCCATGTTCGCGGCCGGCGACGTGCCGATCCTGGGTGTGCCTGGTGGACTGCGCAAGGTTCTGGACGAGACCGGCCTTGGCAAGCTGGAGTCGCTCACTCTGGTTCAGGCCCCGGAGGCGGGTGGGTTCAGAACGACCTTCTTCGCCCGCTTCCCCGGCATGGACAGCAGTCAAGGCAGCCGGCTGTGCGGTGAGCCGCTCACCGACGCGGATCTGGCCCTCGTTCCCAAGGACGCCACCAGCGCATCGGTCGACAACGGGGACGTGGCCGAGCTATACCGTTGGGGGCTGAATCTGGCGAAGGTTCTCGGGCCGGAGCTGGCAGACCCCGTCTCACAGGGAATCGCCGAGGTCGAGAAACGGCTCGGGATGAAGATCGACGAGGACCTGTTAGCCGGGTTCGGGGATACCTGGGTCTGGTACAACTCGCCCGGTGCCGGCGGTTTCTGGTTCACCGGACTGACCGTGATTGCCGAGGTCAAGGCGGACAACAGACTCGATCAAGGCCTGCAGGCCATCGTCAAGGCGATCGCGGACGCCGCCGACGCCGAGGATCAGGTCACTGTCCAACGTGAGACCTACCGCGACCAGACGATCACCTTCGTGAACTGCCCGGGCGTGCCGATGCCGATTGCCCCGGCCTGGACGATCTACAAGAATCGGTGGGTCATGGCTCTGTACCCGCAGATGGTTCGTGCGGCGCTCGACCACATGATGACCCAGGGGCCGTCGCTGCTGGACAATACCGACTTCCAGCGGGGCTACCAGCTGCTGCCCAAGGGGGCATGCTCGGTCGTCTACAGCGATACGGCCGAAGGGGTACGCCAACTCTATGCCATCGGCCTGCCCGTCTCCCAGCTGCTGCTGTCCGTCGGCCAAGGCGAGGGACTTGAGCTCGACGCGAGCGTGCTGCCCTCGCTGAGCTGCATCAGCAAGCACCTGTTCGGGGACGTCGGGTGCCTCGTGGCGGTACCCGACGGCTGGATGATGGTCGGGCACGGCCCGTTGCCCGTCGAGATCCCTTCGATGGGTGAAGGTGGCATGGCGATCCCCCTCGCGGTGTCGATCCTGCTCCCGTCCCTGGCTCGGGCCCGGGAAACCGCGAGGGAGACGGTCTCCCTCATGAACCTGAAGAGCATCGGCATCGGCCTGCACATGTACGCCAGCGAACACGGCGGCAAGTTCCCTCCGAGTCTCAATACCCTGCTCAAGGCCGGCACGATCAAGCCCGAGACACTCATTTCACCTCTCGATCGAGACCCGAGCCGCAAGTGTTCATACATCTACGTCGCGGGCCATACCGAGAAGAGCAATCCGGGCGACGTTCTGGCCTACGAGCGACCACCGAGCGGCGGCAAGGAACGTATCGGCGTGCTCTTTTTGGACGGCCACGCGGAACTCATGAACATGACCGCCTTCAAGGAAGCCCTGAAGAACACGGCGGAGCGCCTCGGCCGGCCGCTGAAAGCCGGCGAGGAAAACGAGGGTGCCCCGGTGAAGGAAGAAGAGCAGAAAGAGGAATCGAAGTAACGACCGGAGCAGATGGAATCACGGTGAGAACCGAAGCCGCGCCGGGGCAGGTGGGTGACCGCCTGCCCCGGTGTTGCTCTGTCCTCGGACTGCTGCCACCCACCGCGGCAGACGCCCGGCGATTGCGGGTCTGCTGCCCTCCGGGGCGTTCGGAGCGGGCGCGGAAGCCGGTACCGTCGCGGTCGCCTTCCGATCGCCGCAGATTCCGTTGAGCAACACCGCCAATCGTACGCCGGCCGCCATCAGGCGATCCTCCACGACGGGGATGTTCCGGTCGAAGTACTCCTCGGCGATCTGGCCATCCTTGGGGACCTGGTAGGCGAAGTCCGCGGCCAGCCTGGCGGATTCCGTCGCCCACGCGCAGACATCCCTGCTCCGCTGCCACTGGGCGAGTCTCTCGGGCGTGATTCTCTTGTGAAGCTCCTGGGCGTACTGAAACCAGGGTTTCCTCACCCGGCGGATCAGCAGCTCGTCCCAGACCACGTGCAGATTCGTCCGATCGAAGAAGAACTCGACCTTGATGTCGTTCCCTCCCCGGTCCACGGCCCGCCCCACATGCAGAGGCTGATGGATGTCACCGACGAAGTGAATCAGGAACTTCAGGGCTTCGGCCCGCTGGGCGGTTGCGGCCTTCTCGTCGAGAAGCACGGCCTGATAGTCGAGGATAGCGGAGACGACGCACCCGCTCTTGGCGCAGTCACGGTCCATCTTGAACGAGGTGGTCCCCGCCGGCACGTTCACGTAGTGCAACGCCTTGGCCCAATCGTAGCTGCGGTCACTCTTGATTTCATCGGCCCAGTTGGCCACCTCCACAATCGACTTGTCGCCGAGCAAGGCCCGAATCGCCTGCTCGGTTCTGGGATCCAACTGGCGAGCGGCAATCTCGGCGATGATCCGGTGCCCGTCCCCACCCCATGCGAAACACAGGGAAGGGACCAGTCCCACCACGATTGCCGCGACGACCCGGGCTCCACCGATGCGCACTGCACCACTCCTGTGTCAGGCAGGCCCTTCAACCTGGGCGGCAGACGCTTCCGCCTTGCGAGGGATGACGCCGTTCGGCGCACGGGCGCGAACAACACCGGAGACAGTCTACAGGCATGACAGAAGCGGATTCAACCCGAAGCCGATTTCCCGGATGGGAATGAGGCGGGCACTTCTCAGCGGCACTCGGGGATTTCCTGCCGGCGGAACCGGCTGGCGACCCGGGCGATGGATTCTATGGTCCGCCGCCCGCTGGCCGATGTCTCCAGGCCCACGAACTGAAGGCCAAGGCGCCAGCGGCCGTCGGGAGTCTTGTCGCAATGCCGCAGTGTTCCGGTCACTTTCTGCACCGAGCGGCCGGACTCCAGGGCGAAGCTGCAGGTCAGGATGTCACCGGCCCTCCAGCGTGGCCCCTTGGCTTCCGGCAAGGCGACACTGATGCCCCCGGCGGAGAGATCCAGCACAACGCCGCGGGCGGACTGCCCGAGCTTGTCGGCAGCCGGTTCGCAGCGAGCCACATCGACGGGAATAACGACCCGGGGCGGAACCCGGGTCCGCGAGAAGAGGCGCCGCTGCAATTCGTGAACGCTGTCCGGCCAGGCGATCTCGAGGACCGGCGCCTCGATCCCCCCACCCATGGGGCAGTTCGTGCGACTGATCACCTGGCTTTCGAAGACACACTTCTCGTGTCCACGGCGGAATGCGACGCCCAGGCTCTCCCCGACGACGATCTCAGGCTGAGGACCGTCGGCAACGTACGGATAGAGGATGACCAACAGATCGCCGGCTCGATCGGCGCGCAACAGACGAGACTTCAACGTGGCCCAGGCCCCAACACCGGGGTAGTTGATGGTCAGCGGGACCCGATCACCGGCCGCTTCCTGAAGCCACTCCACCTGCTGATCGGCCCCCAAGGGATGCATGTTCGTCATAGTCCCTCCTCCTTCGCAGGCCGACTGGTCAGCAGGTGGCGGCTGAGCAGCCGGCGACGAAGCGACTCCACAGCCTGCGTGGAATACTGGTGTGACGGTCCGGTGAGGAACTGGACCCCGATCATGACCTTGCCTTCGGTACCGGTTGGTGTCTTGCTGCAGATGGTGGCTTCGAGCATGAACCGCTGGGTGTCCGTGGGCGAGAGAGCGAAATTGACCTGGATCTGTTCCCCGATCCAGAGCCGGTCAGCAACGTGGGCATCCACTCGGCAGGCCAGACCGTCGGCGCTGATGTTGCAGATCCAGCCGGTGCCCTCGTCGGCGGTATCGTCAGAGCGAATCCAGTGCAGGCGGATCTTGGTCGAATCCGCGAGCGAAATCCGGTGGAACCGGCGCCGCTGCGTCACCTGGATCGTCTCCGGCCGAGTCAGGTGAATCATGGGGTGATGATCTGCGGCCGCGGGCTTCTCGATCCGCAAGACGTCGCAGGAACAGAGGTACAGATGGTCGCCCAGCCTGATGGCAAGGTCGCAGTAGGTGCCCACCAGGGCGTCGATGCGCGCCAACATGGCGGTGAAGGCCGCCTCGTTGGCCAAGACCGCCTGGGCTTCGCGGCTGGCGGAGGGAGCATCGGCCGCAGCCATGATCCGGCAAGCCAGCGCCGCCCTGGAGCCGGCGACGGACGGCGGCTGCATCCGGCACGGGATCGGCTCACCGTCGGGCCAGATTCTCGGCTCAATCAGGACTTCAGCCCCATGCCGGATCGCCTGTTCCAGCGTTCGGACGGACTGCCGCGAGTTGAGATCGATTGCGTATGGCATGGTAATACTAGCCTGATTTTCGGGTCAGCGAAGGAACGACTTGACCTTCGAATCCGACGACGACGGAATCGACGCCCACGACGTTGCAGTTACCGGAACTTCAAGCGAGGAGTCCGAGAACGCGCACCGCCGAGCAAGAGGTGAAGCCACAGGCAGGCATTCTGGGGATCGGGCCACGCGTCGCCCGGGACGGGCATGAAGCCGCGTTCGACGCGTCGCCTTCTCTCAGGATTCGATGGCGGGAGGCTCTTGGTCGGCGTCCCGGCCTTGCCAGCCATGCCACGTGTGGCGACAGCATGCCCGCCTGCCGGCGTCGGGCTCAGAGTTCGGATTCGGGGCGCCCAACCGGAGCCACCGGGCCGAACAGGTCCTCGATGCTGGACTCCTCCCAGCGGACGTCCGCGCTGAGTCCGCCCTGCTCGCTGAGCCGGTACAGAAGATCAAGAATGACCGCATAGTCGAGCCCGAGGCCCTCGACCTTGCCTTCGAAGTTACGGCTCAGGTCCTGGCCGAGGAACCGAACCAGGGTGGGCACGTCCGGCGGGACCTGGATGGGACCGAGGAGGATGCCGCCCGAGGCGTTCTTGCGGATCAAGGTCAGGCTCTTGTCGCCCTCATCGGCCGAGAGGGTGATCGGCTTGCCCTGCTGGGAGTAGAGCAGCGGAGGCCGACAGACCATTCGGTCGCCCCCGATGAGGGCGATGCGCCTAAACTGGCTGCGACGGGCATAGACCGTCGCCGGGCCACCGGATTCGACCACCTCCAGAATGAAGTTCTGAGGCTTCTTGCCGACCAGGACCTGGGAAATGCTTTCCGGATCCGCATCGCGGAGCGACTCGTAGGCCAGCAGGCGAAGCTGAACGTCCGGGTCGGTCAACAGGGTACGGAGTGCCGCGATCGCTCGAGGATTGCGGACACAATGCTCCAGTTCCCGGACGGCCATCCGGCGATAGCTGCTCTTGGGGTCCTCGGCATGTCGGACCACCACCTCGACGCCCAGGTTGTCTCCCAGCCGCAAGCCGGCCCGAGCGGCGTAGTAGTTGACCGCCTTGCGCGGATGAGTGTAGAGAGGCTGGAGCATCCGCACCGCCGAGAGCCCGACGCCCTCGACCGCGAGACTGAGCTCCTCCAGGGGCGCGTTCTCGCGGGTGAACTCCACTATCAGGGCCTTGGCCCGGGCTTCCAGCTGGGCGTTGGACGACGTCAAGGGCAGGTAGCGGACCTTCTCGATAAAACGGTTCTCGCGCCCCCGGTACTCGGCCGGGATCGTCAACTGCACCGTGGTTGGACTGATCGCATCCGCAGCGGGCGGCGTGGTGGGAAAACGGCGGTTGATGACATCGCGAATCTGGCGAACCACGGAGTATGATTCGACCACACAGACCAGCTCCACCTTCCGCACGACAAGGTTCGAGCCGCCGCCGATGACGATTCCTTCCCGCGGGTCGACGGTGGTCCCGGCATTCGCTCCGCCGACAAACGGATTGGTGAAGACCGGCCCCTGGGCTTGGGCATGGGTCTTGCCTTCAATCACCTCGGCCGGCCCGACCTCGCGGTAGATCTTCAGGTCGCACGGCAGGAGGATGCCGCCGGCGATCGACTGGGTATCGGGATCCATCGCTTGAACGCGGACGTCGAAGGCCCGCTGTTTGGCGGCGGCGGCCGGCACCTCCGCATCGACGACGACGACCGCCGTGTCCAGACTGTTGATGAGCGCGTCGGGGGTCGGGACACTGTCATCGTCGCCGGTGCTGGTCACCCGCTGGCGGGCAAGCTCCTTACGGAGGTAGTCGCGAACACTCGGCGGGCAATTCCGGCTACCCTTGCGGCCGAGCCCGACGACCAGACCGTAGCCGCGAACGGGCAGCAGCCGGCCGCCCTCGACGTAGGTGGCCGCACCAATGGCACCCTGCAGGGCCAGAGTGGCCTGCTGGGGGGATGCAGTGGAGATGCTGTCGGTCGTGCCGGCGGGGCGAGTGGTCGGCTTCTTGGACTTGCCCATCCAGTCGCTGCAGCCCGCAACCAGCACCACCACAAGCATGCCCGAACACGATGTCGCAAGGGAAAACCAACCCTTCATGGCATGATACCTCAGGCGTTGGTCAAGACCGTATCCCATGCCTGGACGACTGTCAACTCGAAGCCGCGGGCAAGGCCCGCAGGGCCGAAGACGTGGCCAGCCCCTCCGCCGAGGCCGTGGCCCATGGCTGATGATCGACCACCATCGGGAGGTGAGACCAAGGCGTCGCAGATGATCAAGCGGTCTCGGCCCGCAGGGGCTCAAGCGGCTGAACCAGCCGGGTCTCACGGACCAGGACGTCCGTGGCGACCTCCTGAACACCCGTGGGTTCTGTCGGCAGGAACTCGAGAATGTTGCGAACGGCTCGAGGGTGCGGAAGGAAACCGACTCGCTCGCGGGTCACGTACAGCGGGCGGTTGCGGACTTCCTGGTAGACCCGGGCCATGTACTCGCCCACGATCCCCAGACAGATCAGTTGAATGCCACCCAGCAATCCAAGACCGCCGCCGATCAGCAGCGATCCGGCGATTCCCGGATCGACGATCCCGAACCGGAAGCCGCCGATCAACAGACCGGCCATTGAAATCAGGCCGACCGCACATCCCAGCGTGGTGATGAGCCTGAGCGGAGCACTCGAGAAAGCCAGCACGCCCTCCACGACGGTATGCAGCTGCCGCGACAGGGAGTACACCGAACCGGCTCCGGACCTGGGCGACTCAGGCGTGTACTCAAGTACCGCCTGACGGAAACCAACCCAGCTCCGCAGACCGGTAATGAACCGGGTGCGTTCCGGCAGGCTGTTGAGCTCCTCCACCGCCCGGCGGTCCATGAGAGTCAGCTCGCCCGTGTCGGTCGGAATAGGCACTTCGCTGACCTGGCGCAGAATCCGACGGCAGATCCGGCTGGCCACCTGGTGAACCAGGTTCTTGTTGCGACGGCGACGGGCGAAGATGACCTCATAGCCTTCGTGCCAGGCTTCGATGAGCCGAGGAATGACTTCCGGCGGGTCGGCCAGGTTGCCGTCGATGGTGATGACCGAGCGACCGGTGGCCGCCTCGAGCCCGGCACACAACGCCGCCTGACGCCCGAACCGCCGCGACAGGATGATCCCCTTGACCGCCCCGTCTTCGCGATGCAGTGAGCTGATGATGTCCGGCGTCTGGTCAGTGCTCCCGTTATCCACGTAGAGGATCTCATACGGGATCGCCAGCCGGCGGAGCATGGCGGTGAGACGGAGATGCAGGCTGGGCAGAGAAGCCCCGTCATTGAACACCGGGACGATGATCGAACATTCAGCTGACACTCGGCGTATCCCTACCATCCACATCCACGCGCCCGCTCAAGACGCGGCACCCCACTGGCGTTATCGGATTTCCGGCTGGACGCTTTAGCCGGGAGTGATCGCCAGTCAAATCAGTGACACGCGCAACCGACAAACCGCGGTGATTATGAGACGTTCAGGCCTTCTTGTCGCATTGACCGCGTGCCGGTAGGATGCACCGGTTTGCAGAGGCTGGTCCCTTCGGGAGCGCGACCCGCTGAGATGGTTCTCCGCTTGCTGCTGCTGTTCACCCTTGTGCCGCTGGTTGAGCTGGCCATCCTGATCAAGATCGGGAGCCGCATCGGGGCGGGCACGACCATCGTGATGGTCTTGCTGATCGGCTTCGTCGGCGCGGCCGTCGCCCGGCATGAAGGATGGCGCACGATCCAAGGCATTCAAGCCGACATGGCCGCCGGACGCCTGCCGGGTGATCGCCTGGTCGACGGGCTGCTGATCCTGATCGGAGGTATCCTGCTGATCACGCCTGGCGTGCTCACCGACATCGCCGGCCTGCTTCTCTTCCTGCCACCCGTGCGGGCGTTGGTCCGGACCTACATGAAGCGCCGGCTGCGGACCAGAATCACTCTGCTCACCCCGGAATCATTCGGGCCACAACGGGATGACGACTTCATCGACGTCGAAGCCCGTCCGGCAGGAACGCCGGACGGCGAACCGCGGGCCCGATAGCTTCAACCATTGCCGCCGGACGCGATTCACGCCTTGGGCAGTTCCCACGGGCGGCGGTACGGATTGGTGATCATCGCGTTGGCCTGATCGTTGCCGATGACCTTCATATTCTGGACGTCGTACTCGATGGATCGGCCGGTGCGGAGGGCCAGGTTGCCCAGGTGGGCCACGGTGGTCACCCAGTGGCCCAGCTCGATGTCCTCGGCGGGCTTCCTGCGGGTCCTGCAGCACTCCAGGAAATCGCCGACCAGCTTCACCCGGCAGAGTCCCGGGTCCTCCTCGATCTTCTTCTTGAGGGCCGGCACCGGCGTTTGGCCCTCGGGATAGATGTCATAGCCGGAGCCGTCGACCACCAGCGTGCCGTTGGTGCCGTAGAATGCGCAGCCGTGCTCGCGATGCTCGGGCCCGTGGCCGGTACCGGCCTGATGCTCCCAGACGAGCGTGAACTTCTCGAAATCATAAAGCGTGCATTGGGTGTCCGGCGTCTCGGCGGTGTCGTCCGGGTAGATGTACTTGCCGCCGGTGGAGGCCACCCGCTTGGGAGCGCTGGCGTTCATCGCCCAGAGAGCGATGTTGAGGAGGTGCACGCCCCAGTCGGTCATCAGCCCGCCCGCGTAATCGTAGAACCAGCGAAACGCGAAGTGGAACCGGGCCCGGTTGAACGGCCGCCTGGGCGCGGGTCCCAGCCACATGTCGTAGTCGACGCCGGCCGGCACCTCGGAGTCGGCCACCTTGCCCAGGCTCTGGAACCAGCCTAACGCCGCCCAGCAGCGAACCAGCCGGATCCGCCCCAGCTTGCCCGATTGCACCTGCTCGACCGCCTCGCGGAAATGACCGCTCATTCTCCACTGAGTACCCATCTGCACGACCCGGCCGGTCTTGCCGGCCCAGTCGAGCATGGCCTTGCCTTCGCCGATACTGTTGGCCAGCGGCTTCTCGCAGTAGACATCCTTGCCCGCCTGCATGCACTGAATGGTCTGCAGGGCATGCCAGTGGTCCGGCGTGGCGACGAGGACCACGTCGATATCCTTGCGATCGCACACCCTGCGGAAATCCTTGACCCGGTCGGGCGGGTTCTTCCCGTTCTTCTGCAGCCATTCGGCGGCCTGATCGAGCATCGCATCGTCGACGTCGCAGATCACCGGGCATTCGAGGCCTCGGTGGTCATGCTTGAAGAAGGTCATGAGATCGTGGCGGCCCTGCCCGCCGGTGCCGATGATCCCGAACCGCACCCGCTCGTTGGCGCCCAGAATCGACGTGCTCACCGAGGCCAGCGACGATACCGTCGCCGCTCGGGCGACAGCCGCCGAGGCCCCTGCCGCCCCGGCCGAAACCAGCGACCGATTCAAGAACCGTCGTCGAGTGATGCTGTTCACGACCCAACCTCCTGTGCCTGTGGGCTCGCTCGCCCAGTCGACCATGGACCAACACAGGGCCATTCTAACGCCCATGATCACAGCCCGTAAGCCGGCGGGGCGCCCTGCGCTCAGCTGGGCTTGGGCCCGGGTTGCGGCTCGCGGAGAAGCCGGAGGACGGGTTCGATCTCGGGCGCCTTCATGAACACCCGCCAGCACAGTCCGGTCCGGTAGTTCTCGATCATGGGGGCGATCGGCCCGACGTCGATTCCCAGCCAGGCCTTCGACACCCAGGCCCGAGAGAGGTTGAAAGAGTCGGCAAAGCCGTAGCCGCCCCACAGGCGAGCCCGGTAGCGTTGATCCAGCTCCAGCAGACACGACAGGCTTTCATGGGGAACGTACGGCATGCTGGACAGGGCGGCGGTAGGCGCGAGCGTGCCGTCGTCACCGCCACCGGGAGCAAACGCCTTATAGCCGTCGGGACCGAAGCAGGCCGTCAAGCCCCACAGAGGGCCATAGCCCGCGAAGGTTCCGCTCTTGACCCGGGCATACTGGACCTGCACGCGGCACAGATCCCGGAAGTGCTCGAAGTAGGTCTTGCCCTCGAAGGAGATCGCGCGGGGGTCGAACCCGAGATATGAGTAGTGGACAAAGAAAAGAGGCATCTCCAGGCCCCGGCCCAGAGAGACATGAACGCCATAGTGCTCGCGCTCCCGAGCATAGTCACGGCCCTGCCATCCCTGCCAGTAACACTTGGCCGGCACCGCGTGTGTCGGGGAAGCCAAAGCCAGCAGGTAGGTGATCTGGCACTCGTTGAAACCGCGCACCGGGTGGTTCATTCTCCACTCGACCCGCGGCGACCAATGCCACAGGAGGTACGCATCGGGGCCCTTCTCCTTCACGAAGAAGTCCCATTCGATCTCGCGCCACATCTTCTCGGTCAAGCGGCGCAACTCGGTCTCGACCGAATCGTCCGCCGAGAAGTACTCGCGCACCGCGAGCAGAGCTTGAGCCAGGTATGCGGTCTCGACCAGATCCGCGCCGTCGTCGTTGGGACTGAACGGGATGACCTTCCCGGTCCGCCCGTTGAGCCAGTGCGGGAAGGCGCCGTGAAATCGGTCGGCCTTGGTCGCCAGGAACCGGAGCATCTGCCGAATCCGCCTCGCGGCCTGGGCCCGGGTGAGGAAGCCGCGCTCGACGCCGACCATCAGATTGAAGAGCCCCATGCCGGTCGCGCCGACGGCGCAGACGTCGGGGCCGTGACCGGTGCCCTCCCGGGCCAGACCCGAGAGCGGGTGACCGAACTCGTCGAAGTAGCGGATGACCGCCTGCTGTACCTGGGTCAGCAGGGCCTCGACTTCGGGCGGATGACGCGGTTGCGAGGTCGCGATCGTGTCCCCCGCGCGGAGGCTGACGGACGACAGGCCATAGAGCAGAAACGTGAGCGTCAGGGTTCGCCGCGGTGACATGCAGGAGATTATGCCCCCCCATCGGTGGAGGATCAATTCCACGATCCGGCACCGCTCCGGGATCGCTCAGGGCTCGGAGGTATCAACCTGCCGCGCAACCACGGCCGGATGGACAGTCGACTGACAGGCTATGGCCCGCGCTGCTCGGGTCGCTCCGTTCTTGGCGCGACGGTTCATGTCACGAAGAACACGCCGACGAACAGGAGTGAGTTTTCGACACCAACCCTCTCTCCGGCCGCGACCTCCCCGAGAGGCGAGGTCAGGCGCGGATCGCCCGCCATCCGCTCATCACTCATGGTTCGTCACTTGCTGTCCGCCCGGTCTGCAGCCTCCCGCCCCGATCACACCACGTCGGCGCGAGCCGATTTCCACCGCCCGGTGCGAAGCGGCTTGGGCTTGGGCAGGTCCTTGATCGCGGCCAGCGATCGGCTCATCAGTTCCTCGGGCAACGGGTAGTCCTCCAACCGGCCGGCGAAGTACTTCTCGTAGCCAACCAGGTCCATCAGTCCATGTCCGCTGAAGTTGAAGACAATCACCTTCTCCTTGCCTTCTTCCTTGGCTTTCTTGGCCTCCTGGATGGTCGCTGCGATGGCGTGGCTGGTCTCCGGAGCGGGGATGATGCCTTCGGTCTGGGCAAAGAGGACCGCGGCTTCGTAGCACTCGATCTGGTGGATCGCCCTCGGCTCGGCCAAGCCCTCCACAATGGACTGACAGACCAGCGGAGCCATGCCGTGGTAGCGCAGTCCCCCCGCGTGGATGGGCGGCGGCACGAAGGTGTGTCCCAGCGTGAACATCGGAAGCAGAGGGGTCATGCCGGCCGTATCCCCGAAATCGTAGGCAAACGGTCCGCGGGTCATCTTCGGGCAGCTGCTCGGCTCGGTTGGGATGATGGTGATGTCCGCCCCGGCGATCTTGTCGGCCATGAAGGGGAAAGCCAGACCCGAGAAGTTGCTGCCGCCGCCGGCACAGCCGATGACCACATCGACCTTCTTCTCGCCGATCTTGGCGAACTGCTTCTTGACCTCAAGGCCGATGATGGTCTGATGCAGCATCACGTGGTTGAGCACGCTCCCCAGGGAATACCGCGTCTTTCCGGTCTCATCACCCACGGCGTCCTCGATGGCCTCGCTGATGGCGATGCCCAGGCTGCCCGGCGTGTTTGGATCCTGCTCGAGGATCGCCCGGCCGGTCTGGGTTTCCGTGCTGGGACTGGCAATGCACTTGCCGCCCCAGGTCTCCATCATCAACCGGCGGAACGGCTTCTGATCGAAGCTGATTCGCACCATGTATACTTTGCACTCCAGACCCAGCAGGCGACAGGCGAACGCCAAGGCGCTGCCCCATTGTCCCGCTCCCGTCTCGGTGGTGATGCGTTTGATGCCGGCCTGCTTGTTGTACCACGCCTGGGCGACGGCCGTATTGGGCTTGTGGCTCCCCGGGGGGCTGACGCTTTCATCCTTGTAGTAGATGCGGGCCGGCGTCTTCAGGGCTCGCTCCAGGAAGACCGCCCGGTGTAGCGGAGTCGGTCGCCAGCGATAGAGCATCTCCAGAATCTCGTCGGGAATGGTGATCCATCGCTCTCGGCTCACCTCCTGTTCGATGACCCCCATGGGGAAGACAGGAGTGAGCATCTCCGGCCGGACCGGCTGCCCGGTCGGACCAAGGGGCGGCTGCATAGGGCTGGGGAGATCCGCGGCCAGATTGTACCACTGACGAGGAATCTCGTGCTCTTCAAGCAATACTTTGATTTGCATACGATCGCCTTTCTCGAGAAGACACTGCCCTTGGTTTCACATGCCCGAATGGAGGCGCGTCTGGGACGACGGCCACCAGGACTGCGGGGGCGATAATACTCGATCCCCGGTCGCTTGTCGACGAAGCGGACCCGCCGGCCAGGTATAGGGTATTTACCCCATATCAAGGTTGATTGTTTTTTTTCGGATCTGCACAGACAATACCGCTGATCCGGATCTGCGGCGCGGCAGGCCCGGCGCATCTCCGACCGGTGGGCGCGGCCCCAGGTTCGCCCACCAGAGGCAAAAGGAGTTCGATCATGAGGCAATGGAGACAGGTAGCGGTGTTCTTCCTTTCGATCGGCGTCCAGACGGCCCTCGCCCAGGTTGCGGCAGAACCGGGCGGCCCAAGCCCCGCGGCGGCCCAGGCCAGCGATGCGCAGGCCGCGGCGGAGAAGGCGGCCGCGGAGGAGAAGACCGCCGCCGTCGGCGAGAAGACCTCCTTCGCCGGCGACAACTGGATGGACTGGAAGAAGATGACCGGCGACTGGGGTGGTCTTCGCAATCAAATGGCGGATGCCGGCATCACCTTCGACATCAACGTCACGCAGATCCTGCAGGGCAATGCGCATGGCGGCGTGGATACCAAGAACGGCCACCGCTATTCCGGATCCGGTGACCTGACGCTGACACTGGACACGGCCAAGATGGGTCTGTGGGACGGCGGCACCTTCGTGCTGAACGCCGAGCCCAAGTGGGGCGACGGCATTCTCAATAAGGTGGGTTCGCTGATGCCGGTCAACATGGATGCGGTCAAGCCCGGCTTCGGAGAAGGCTGCATGATGACCCTCTCGGAGTTCTTCTACCAGCAAGTGCTGTTCGATGGGAAGCTGATTCTTCTGGCGGGCAAGCTCGACGGCTCCCGGGCCTTCGACACCAACGTCTTCGCCAATGACGAGCGCATCCAGTTCATGAACCTGGCGCTGCGCAACAATCCGGTCATTCCGTTGTTCCTTCCGTACACGACGATGGGCGTGGGAGCGGTGGTGAACCCGATCGAAGCCCTGTCCATCCGCACGGCGGTGACAGATGCCGAGGGCCGGGCCAAGACGACCGGTTTCGAGACCACGTTCCACGGCCCCACCCACACCTCGCTGCTCCATGAATGGGATATCAAGGTCAAACCGTGCGGATTGCCCGGCAACCAGCGTTTCGGCTTTCTCTGGACCTCGATGGAGAAGCAGCATCTGCAACCCAAGTCACCATTCAAGGAACTGGGACCGACATTGACCAAGGTGGTCGGGCCCAAGGTCATGGGCTGGATGGCCCCGTACCTGCCCTTTGACACCAGCCCTGACGAAGTGGGCCTGTTCTACAACTTCGACCAGTATCTCTACACCGAAACCAACGATCCGACCCAGGGCGTCGGCCTCTTCGGCAGGTTCGGCTGGGCCCGGCAGGATGCCTCGGCGATCGCCCACCATTACAGCTTCGGCGTCGGCGGCAAGGGCGTCGTTCCGACACGCGACAACGACACCTTCGGCGTCGGCTACTACTACCTCGACCTGAGCAACAAGATGCCGGACGCATACAACTGCGAACAAGGCGTCGAGGTCTACTACAACATCGCCATCACTCCCTGGCTCCATATTTCGCCGGACCTCCAGGTCATCATGGATCCCGGCGGGAGCGAGGCTCACGATGTGTCCGTCGTCTATGGCGTGAGGATGCAAGTCAACCTGTGATTCCTCCGCCTGTGGCCGCGCTGAGACGATCCACCGTTCGAATGGGAGCCCGAGCTGGGGCAGCGCAGGCTCTTCGACGCGCCGCACCGGTGCCGACGGGTCCGATACCACCCGATATAGGTCAATAGAATTGAAGTCACAGTGATTTTCCTTCAGAAAGCGGATCATCCGTGACCGGACCCGCCTGGCTCCTGAGAGAGCGGGAGCGGCCGGCCCGGGGCTTGTTTCCGATATCCGTGCAGGCCGGCGGGAGCCAATCGGAAACCTTCTTCCGCGAAATGAGCCTTTGCGGACCCTCCCGGCCGATATTTTCCAAACATATATTGTTTTCCCGTGTCAAGTATTATGGAACGCTGGCCGGGTGGTAGCTTGAGCGTCCGGCAAGAGACCAAGCTACGTAGAACCGGCAGCCGGGGTTTCCCGGAGTTGCGTTCCTGGAGGTTTGCCATGTACCACTCTACTCCAAACGCTGTGCCGCCCGTGGCGGTGCTGAATCCGGCCGGCGGCGGTTGGCAGGCTGCGATGGCCTGGTTCCATCTTCTTCGTGCCCCCCACGGTTGGCGTGTTCGTTCCACGGCACTGGCGGTACTGCTCCTCGCGGCGACGGCGGCCAATGGAGCCGCCCGGCCTGAGAGACGGAGCGGGCAGCGTCAGCCGGCGTTCCGAGCGCCGGCCGCCTCGTCGGTCAAGATCGAACGTTCTTCGCGGCCCGCGGTATCGCGTTCGTTTGAGAGGTCAAGCCCCGCCGGTCGCGATGTGAAACCGAACTTGGCTCCCATCATTCGTCGTTCGGAGCCAAACGCCGGGTCCTCCAAGTCTATCCCGCATCGTGCGCCGCGCATTTTGTCGTCTTCCTCGCCGACTGGCCGCCCATCCCCGGCACCGGCAGCGCGGGGGTCGTCTTCGGCGTCACCTCTGAGCATCTTCCGATCGGTGCCGTCCGCTGATCGACCCGGCATTCCGCAGGCGCTCTCGGGTGCCCTCCGCAAAGAGGCCGATAGGCTGCCGTCCATGCCGAGCCGGACGGGGTCCCAGGCAGGCGAACGCCGCTCAAGCCCCGCGATCGCCCTGAACCACGACCATGCTGACAGGCCGGCACCGACCGTCTCGCGGCCGGACGGCAGCGAACGCAATCGCGCCCCGCTTGCCCTCGGCAGCCACGCCCCGCGACAGGGCTCGCCTCAGGGCCACGAGTCGCAGCGCGGCGGTCCTCAGCGAGGTGATGTGCCCTTCTCCGGGCGTTTCACCCAGACGCCGTCGGCCGGTCGCGACCTGTTCAACCGGCCGGGGAATCGTGGTTTGGCCAGCTTCCTGCGTCCGCCGCACGGTGAGCGTCGAGGGGAGCTTCCTCGGCCGTACCCGCCTCGCCCCGATCATTGGGGCGGCCATCACGCCGACCGGCACCACTTCGGGTTTGGCTTCTACAGCGCGTGCCTCGTGCGTCCCCGGGTCTACCCGGTCTACTACCCCGCCTACGTCGCGTCCTCGACCTACGTAGTGTCGGCACCCGTGGTGGAGAATACCGTGGTCGTCGCGCCGCCTGTCCAGACCACGGTGGCGACCAACGGTTCGGCCCTGGCCGTGCCGGCGGACCAGCTGAAGCAGATGGTGACCACCGGGACACAGTACTTCCGGGATGGCCGGTACAACGATGCGGCCGACCTGTTTCTGCGGGTTGCGAACGCCGACCCGCAGAACGTAGACGCGTGGTTGTCGTACGGCATGGCCCGGTTTGCGACCGGCGACTATGCCGCGTCGGCGGAGGCCCTTCGCCGCGGAATCCGGCTGTTCCCGCAGGTGGTCGATTCCGCGATGGATGTCCGCAGCGCGTATGGCAACTCGGCGGACTTCGATCGGCAGTGGGACCAGCTGGCGCGGCGGCTACAGGATGTGCCGGCAGATACCGATGCTCTGCTGGTGGTTGGTTTCGTCTATCACTTCGTCGGTGACCGCGAGCACGCCGCGGAGGTATTCCGGCACATCAAGGACGCGGTTGCCGCGGACGGCGACATCGCGGACTTCTTCCTGAACGCCAAGCCCCTGGCGGAGGCCACCGCGGCCGTGGGTCAGAACCAGAGGCCCGCCCCTACCGCCGCCGTGGAGCGACCGGTGGGGGCTGTCCCGCCGCCGTTGTCGCCGATGCCGGCAGCCCTTTTCCAGGGCATGGTCAGCCGGGACAGCCGGGTGGCCGGCAAGGAGATGCTCACGGTGGATGGGATCGTCATCAAGGTGGAGGACACGGACGGGCATCCTCTGGACGCGGACCTGCAGATTCGTGTCGGTGGCACCAGGTGGAACTATGAGGATCTCCCGATCGGGACGGTGATTCAGGTGGTCGGCATCTCCGGCCGGACTCACAGTGTCCAGCTGACCGCCCTGGAGGACCACAGTGAGACGGTCTGGTTCGCGGTGAGCCTTTAGGTGCCGATGCGTCTCCCCGCCTGTGTCCGCCGGGGAATGAACAGCTCCTGCCCGCTTGGTGAGGGCTCCTGCCGCGTCCGGCCGCGGCTCAATGGCCTTTGACCCTTTCGGGGGTTGAGCCGTTGAGATGTCGGAACTGGTTGTAGACGACGTCGTTGAAGATGCGGGTTTTGAAGGCCAAGTATTCCTTCTGCCAGTAGTCGAGCATCTCGGGCGTGTAGGGCTCGCCTTGGGGGTGGCCCGGGGTGTAGTGCTTGAGCGTCCGGTCATAGTACTCCAGTCCACCATGGCAGGTCTGGTGTGAGCCGAAGACCCACCAGGCCAGTGCGACCCAGGGTCCTGCCTTGAGATGGTCGTAGTAAGCCTCCATGGTCTCGACGGGCGTGGTGTAGGTGGTCTCCTTGCCGGCCGGTCCGAGCTGGCCGCACACCGCGATGTACCACATCATCGCGTTCCTGGCTTCCGCCAACTGGATTGCGTCCATGAGGGCGTGGGTGTCGTTCCAGCATTCGGGCGTCCAGGTCGCGGGATTGCTGCTGTCCTTGCAGACCCGGACCTGCAATCCCTCTGGATAGTACCTGGTGCGGATGCGCTGCCATTCGTCGGCGTGGGCTCGGACCCTGGCCCGTGGTATGGACAGATCCGCGGGGTCAAAGGGGCTGTACTGATGGAACCAGTAGTGGTACACGTCCACGCCGATGGCCTGGGTGTTCGGCGGCAGCTTGACCCGGCGGTGCTTTTCGATGTCGGTCTGGCTGGCCGCGTAGCAGCCGTTGTAGTCCAGTGCCGCATAGCCGATCATGTTGAACCAGGCCTTGATGTGGCTGAAGGGCCGGCCGCCGTCCTTTTCGCGAAGCCGGATCTGGCGGTCGAAGTCCGCAAAGAGCCTCTCGAGGCCGTCCGTTCCGAGACCGCACTCTTCCTCGTCGCCCACGCTGGCAGCCAGGATGTTGTTGATCAGCTGCCTTCCGGTGGCCCGATCGCCTTCCGAATCGACCAGTTCGGCGTCCCGAGCGGCCCAGAGCTTGTCGAGGATATTGCTCAGATTCCCGAACCCATTTCTACCCTCCTTAGTGGAGGGCCGGGCGCTCAAGATGATCAACTGTCGATGTTGATAGCAGCGGATCATGAGGTTGATGATCTCATCGCGAAAGCGGTCGTGCCGATTGTAGAGCTGGGTGGCGGTGGACCAGCGACTGGCGATGTCGATCCGGCGGACATTCTCGGCGTGCAGGTTTTCCAGGGGCTGCCGATCGTCGAAGGCCATCAGATTGTACTCGAAGAGGTAAGGCAGGATCCCGATTCCTTCCTTTGGGTGCCAGGTTCGGATGGGCACGTAGGAATAACTGACCACGTCGCCCTGCACATGCCCCGGCGGCAATCCGCCGGGAGCGGGAGAGGTGGACGGCCGGGTCATCGCCTGCCCGTGGGTCATACCGATGGGCAGCAGAGCCAGGCATGCAGCGACGCAGGTCAGGGCAGGTCGAACAGACATGATGCCGTCTCCTGATCCGCGGGGACCACGGGCAAGCCGGGCAAGAGTCAAGGCCACCGAGTTGTCTGCTTGGGGCCAAGGCCGAAGACCATTCTGTCATGACGCCGGGCCTGAATCAACCGCTGCCGACGCGTTGCCCGCGTCCCGGATTGAACCGCCAAGACACCAAAGTCGCCAAGATCGGCAGGCGCGGAAGGTGATCCGCAGATTCAGGTGTGACCATTGACCAGAGAACAAGCGTTCACAATAAACGGACCTGTCCCGTTATACGAGCCCCCCTGGTGACATAGGTGCCAGGCCTGCGTTATACGAGCCCCCCTGGTGACATAGGTGCCAGGCCTGGGTATAAGGACCTTCAAGATGAGACAGGCAAATCCAGTCTGTTCGGGTCGTGCTTCCCTTCACCGTTCCCGCCTGGCACTCATGATCCTCGTCTGGGCATACATCCCCGCACTTGCCGAGGCACCCCCCACTCACACCGCCCCTGCTCCCGGCGAATCCCCCCAACCCGCCGCCGTCGCGTCAACCGCGGACTGGCCCATGTGGGGCGGCCGCCCCGACCGCAACATGGTCTCCAACCAGCGAAACCTGCCTGCCGAGTGGAGCGTCAACGAGAAGCGCAACCTCAAATGGGTAGCCCCTGTGGGCTCCCAGACCTTTGGCAATCCCGTTGTGGCCGGCGGCAAGGTCTTCATCGGCACTAACAACGGCAAGCGGCGCAATCCGGCCATCAAGGGCGATAAGGGCGTGTTGATGTGCTTTGCGGAAGCCGACGGCAGGTTTCTCTGGCAGGCCGTCCATGACAAACTCGAGCCACCAGACGAACTCGACTGGCCGGAGATCGGCATCTGCTCGACGCCTTGCGTTCTGGGCAATCGCGCCTACTACGTCAGCAACCGCGGCGAACTCACCTGCCTCGACACCGAAGGCTTCCTCGACGGCACGAACGACGGCCCCGTCAGGAATGAGAAAGCCCATGGTCCCGCCGACGCCGATTTCGTGTGGACGCTCGATATGGTCCGCGAACTCGGCGTCTCGCCCCACCAGGCCTCGACCTCCTCGCCGCTCGTCTGGGGCGATCTGGTCTTCGTGGTCACCGGCAATGGCACCGATATCGCCGCCGAGAAGGTTCCCACCCCGCAGGCCCCCAGCTTCATTGCCGTAAACCGAACCACCGGCAGACTCGTCTGGGGCGATAGCTCGCCCGGCGATCGCATCCTGGCCGGCCAGTGGTCAGCCCCGGCGTGTAGCCTGGTGAACGGCCGGCCCCAAGTCGTCTTCCCCGGCGGCGACGGCTGGATATACGCCTTTGAGCCTGCCACCGGCAGACCGCTCTGGAAGTTCAACTGCAACTCGCATCTGCCTGCCGATGTGGCCGCCGACCGCGGATCACTGGGGCATGCGGTCGCTACCCCGGTCTTCGTCGACAACAAGGTGTTCATCGCCGTCGGACATGCCCCGGAGAGCGGCAACGATGGCCCCGGCTGTCTTTGGGCCATCGATGCGACCAAGTCGGGCGACGTCACCGCCGCCCCCGTCTGGCGATACACCGCCGACGAGTTCGCTCACAGCATCTCGACGGTGGCCATCCACAACGGCCTGCTCTACGTGGCCGAACTCCGCGGCTTCCTCCGTTGTGTGGATGTCTCGAACGGTACGCCTCTCTGGATGCACGATCTGGGATCTTCGACGTGGGCATCGCCGATGGTGGCTGACGGCAAGGTCTACATCGGTACGGAGGACGGCGACCTGTTCGTCTTCGCCGAAGGCCGGGAAGACAAGCTGCTCGCCAAGAACCAGATGAAACAGACGATCTGCTCGACCGTCACCCCCGCCAACTGCACGTTGTACATCGTCGATCGCTCGCACCTGTACGCAATCGCGGCGGGTGCCGCCCCGCCTGCCACCCAACCGGCTACGGTCCCAGTAACTCAAGCGGTCCTGAGCCGTCGGCTTCCGCACATGGCTCATAGCCCCGCGCCGAAACGGCGATTGGCCGTCTTTGCTTATCCGCCTCTCGGATCGGGCGGGTGACCGGCTCGGGGGCCTGGACCGGACCGAACGGGGCGGGAGCACCCGCGGCGGTGCGAGATTGGAGGAGCGTTTGTTCGGAGCCTCGGGCTGGACGGTCAATGCGGTCTGGAAGCTCGGCCTGGAGCGGTCGCTTGGTTCATGCGGCCGCGCACGTAAGCGGAGAGGTAACGGTTGACCGGAGAATGGGTGTTCAGAATAAACGGACCTGGCCCGTTATTCGGCTCCCGTTATTCGGCTTCATCGGCTCGGCCCAGGTACGTTAGCGTGTTTTGGTCGGCTCCCGTTATTCGGCTTCATCGGCTCGGCCCAGGTACGTTAGCGTGTTTTGGAGAATCATTCAATGATTCTGGACAATCGTTGCATCCTAACGACCGAATCGCTCCGTATAGGACTATATGGGAAGGTAGAATGAGACCTGTGCGCTTTTGGTCTGCCTATCACGGAGGTCCTCGCATGAAACGCTACCCTTGGATCCTGGCTTTGCTGCTTCCCGGTGCGACGGTTCCCGCCGCATCAGCGGAATCTTTCGATTGGCCACAGTGGCAGGGCCCCGACCGGAACGCCGTCTCCAAGGAGCCCGGCCTGCTCAAGGAATGGCCGAAAGAAGGCCCACCCCTCGCATGGAAGGTTAGCGGGCTGGGGGGCGGCTACAGCGCCCCGTCCATCGCCGCCGGGCGAATTTACGGCACGAGCAACCGGGGCGAAGACGAAGTCGCTTGGGCCTTGTCCGAGAAAGATGGAAAGGAACTCTGGGTGACGCGTCTTGGGCCGGCCGTCGGGCAGCGGATGCCGCAGGGAAAGGAGGGGCCTGGGTGCACGCCGACCGTCGATGGCGAGCGGCTCTATGTTGAGAGCATGGGCGGCGATGTGGCTTGCCTGCAGGTGCAGGACGGCAAGGTCATCTGGCGATGCAGCCTGACCGGTGACTTTGGCGGGCGTGCCCCAACCTGGAGCTACCGTGAATCGCCGCTCGTCGATGGTGACAAGGTGATCTGCACTCCCGGCAGCCAAGAGGCCATTCTGGTCGCTCTCGACAAGTTGACCGGCAAGGTGGTCTGGAAGAGCCAGATATCGGGCCCTTCGGGAGCCGCCCCTGGTGGTCCTGGGAGCGGGCCCGCTGGTCCCGGCGAGCGCGGTGGTGGTCCCGGTCGCCCCGGCCGTGGCCGCGGGGGTTTCGGCGGAGCCGGAGGCTCTGAAGCGGCCTACGCCTCGCCCATCGCCATCGACTTCGAGGGACAGCGCCAGTACGTGCAATTCACTGCGAAGACGCTCATCGGCGTTGCGGCGTCCGACGGCAAGTTCCTCTGGCGGTACGACCGGCCCGCCAACCGCATGAGTATCAACTGTTCCACGCCGCTCTATCAGGACGGTCTCGTGTTCGCCGCCTCGGCCTACGGTACGGGCGGCGGGCTGGTGAAGCTGAGCAAGGACGCGAACGGTACCATCAAGGCCGAGGAAGTCTACTTCACCAACAAGATGCAGAACCACCATGGCGGCATGGTCGTCGTCGACGGCTGTTTGTACGGCGCGAACGGGGGCAACGAAGGCGGCAATCTTATCTGCCTTGATTTCAAGACGGGTGATGTCATGTGGGATGGGCGTCAAGTCGCACAAAGCCAGACCCCGAAAGGCTCGATACTCCTAGCCGATGGACGCCTTTACTACCGCCACGAGAAAGGCACGATGACGCTGATCGAGCCCAACCCCAAGGAGTACGTCGAACGCGGTCGCTTCGAACAGCCCGACCGCACAAAGGCTCCAGCCTGGACACATCCGGTCGTTGCCAACGGCAGACTGTACTTGCGCGACCAGGATATGCTGTTCGTCTACGATGTGAAGGCACAGCGCGATTAGTCTGTATATCCAGGTGCAAGGCCGCTGCAGTGATTCCGGAGCGAAGCTGATTCCTCAGCGCCCTCTCCGAAAAAGGCTTGGGACGAGCCGGCCGAGATTGGCGGAATCTGGGGATCGCTCGCGGGCTGACGGGTCACGAACCGGTGCAGGATGATGCACGGCTGCGCGCGTTGATGCCGGTTCTCCGGGATCAGTAGACCGCTTCGACCTTTGCCGTGCCGTTCAGGCCTTCCAGCCGGATCACTTCGCGCGGTGCCTCGAAAGCCGGGTGCGGGCGTCCGTTGACCTCCACGGCGCGAAGCGGGGCGGCCGTCGGGTGGCGGAGTCGCAGGAGGACCGGCGAGGCCTGGGCGCGGGCTTTCAGATCAATCGTCGCCCGGATGCGGCCGTGGTCGACGTCTGAGACGATCTCGAACGCTATCGTGCCGAATCGCGAGGGCGCGTTCTTGACGATGATGCGTTTGCCTTGCTCCAGCCAGGTCCGGGGTGTGGCCCGGGCCAGCCACAGGCTGCCGCCGTCCTCCATCACGAACATCGAGCGCAGCCGCTCGAGGAAGCCTCCCACCTCGAACGTCTTGTCGCCGCCGTTGCCTTCGCCCGCCCGATTGGGATGCTCACGGAACTGGTACGCTTTCTGCGGGTCGACGTCGGCCGCATACTGGTTGAACATCGAGCGCAGGTAGTTGGGCACGTCGTCCCGGTGGAGGTGGGCCAGCGCGGACTGCGAATAGCCGCACTGGTAGTAGTAGCCGCCGATGCTGAACCAGGCTTCCGGCCGGTTGGGCATACGCTCGCTCGTGTGGCGGCGGACCATCCAGTTATCCTGGTAGATCACGTCTTCGACCACGTCGAGCAGCTCGTCCATGAGGGGATCAGCGGGGCCCAGTACGCCGAGGCCGAGTGTGGCCGCCCCGAGGTCGCCGTCCATGACCAGGTTGCCCGCGTGACCGCTTCCGTAGGGGTTGGCGATGCCGTCGCACAGCCCGCGGAGGTAGGGGTGCGGGGGGATGTAGCGCCGGCAGCTCCCGTCGGCGACACGCATCACCGGGGTCAGGGTTACCGAACGCTGCACCGCCCGCTCGATCGCCTGCCGGAAGTCCTCCGCCTGGTTGCGGCAATGCCGGCCGGTCTCCGGTTCCAGCTCGCCGATCGCCTCGGCGGCGGAGGCGAGCCCTCGCCAGAAGAATACGCTCGTCTGGTAGAGGCTCCGCCAATCCGCGTAGTCACCCATCTCGCAGGGTGGAATGAGGCCGGCCGACCATGAATCGGGGCCCGCCTTTTTGATCCACTGCTGACGTTGTCGCTCGATCCATGCACATGCGGCCTTGAAGTTGGGCAGATGCTGAGTCAACCACGCCTTATCGCCGGTGAGCAGGTAGTGTTGGGCCATGGCGTAGAGCATGGAGCCGTGGCCCTGGGCATGGTTCAGGTCCCAGCCGCTCACATTGAGTGCTCCCTCGTGGTCGGTGAACGCCCCGCGGGCCACCATCTGACCCTGGGCGCGGAACCACGGTTCGAAGCCCGAACGCGGAATCTCGTGTTCGCCGAGCAAGTTCAGGGCCATGAAGATTCGCCACGACTCCTGGCCCAGAAGAGCCTTGTAGGGCCAAATGTAGATCTGGTAGGCGTCGCCTTCCTTGAGGCAGCGCCGCTTGACGTGCCAATACGCGAGCCGCCAAGCCTGGGAGACCAGCTCGTCCGGGGTCTCGATGGTCATGGGCGGCTCTTCGGCCGGTGCCGGCAAAGGCGGACGATTCGCGGTGTAATGATCCGCCAAAGCTCGCTCCATGCTCTGCTCGGGCATGCGACGCACGCGTTGACGGGTGGTTTGCGGGTCCTGAGCCTGCCATTGGGCCACGTACTCGGAGGCGGAGCGGCCTGTCCCTGCCCTGGCCACGTAGAAGCCGAGGCTGGGCACGAGGATCGGCTTGCCGTCGGCCAGGTCACGAGGCGCAAAGGAGAAACCGCCGCTGGCCGTCCTCACCGTGACGACCGTTCGGTTCGGATAGTAGGTCAGCGATCCGCTCGAGCCCGTGGGCAGGTCGATGTTGGGGCGGAACCGGAGGTCCTGCCCGTCGTCAGCCACATAGTGGATCGTGGCTTCGATGCCGCGCCGGCCCCCGGTTGCCGGCGCCGATTGCCACCGAGCCGGCCCGGTGCAGACCACGCCCCCTTCTCCCGGCAGCGGTCTGACTCCCTCCAGCTCGCCGTTGTAGGCTTCTACTCCGCCATCGAACGTTCGTTCGCGCTGGGCGGGCTGGAATCCCCACTCGATTTCCACGCGGAGCGGTTGCGTGGCGGCAACACCATAGGCGTGCATCTGTACGACCCGCGGCCGGGGCTCGCTCCCTTGATACCGCAGCCGGATCTTGTCCACGAAGATCAGCCCCTGAGGATCGGCTTCAAAGCGGAAAGCCTCTGGATACTGGCTCAAGCGCTGGACGATCATCTGCCGGTCGGAGTGACACACCACCGCGTTGCCGGATCTGATGGCCGTACCTGGAAAAGGCTCGTACGCCCGCGTCCACCACGTCGGGCGGTTGTCCTGCTTGGCGGTCGGGGTACTGGTCGTGACCTCGACGACCAGCAGGGCGGGATCGGGTGTGTCCCCGGCGAAATGAAACGCGACCTCGCGCACCGGCCGGTGCTCTTCCCACATCACGCCGGCCAGCACGTCGGATTGGCCTTCGATGAGCCACTGGGTTTCCGGCGGGTTTCCGGTCGGAGACCGATCCGCTCGATACTGATAACCGAACGGGACCAGATCCAATCGTCGATCCTGGGCTCGCGGCTCAGCCGCGAGGGTGTGCGTGGCTGGAACGATCATCGGCAGCAGAAGGCGGAGACAGCGCGCTTTCATTGGATGGTTCCAGTCTCCCCCCGCGTCCGGGAGTCTGTTCGCTGCCCGGGGCGAAGTCAAGTTCAGGTATGGGCCGCCTCTGCAGTTCGACTTGCGTCCACCCACGTAACCGGCGTGTCAGGGTCGGAGACGTTCGGTGACCCGGCAACTGGTGGTTTGGCAAAAGGTTACAGGCATTGGGCAGGTCCGTTTGGGGGGTACGGCGGGTCGGGACGGGCATGAGCCGCGGGCGGCCCTGGAAAGCAGTGTAACTTCTTTTTGTCAGTTGGCTGAATAGGGGTCGATTGGCCGCGGTGATGTTGACCCGGGGGGAGCGATCGGGTATGGTGACGAGATCTGCCGGGGCCTGGATCGGCTCTTGGCGGAGGATGCCACGATCACTGGGGCGCCTCCTCTAAAGGGAGAATGGGCTTTCTGCTCGCAGCGGGGAGTTCAGACCTCGAGCGTGGCCAACGAAGCTGCGACCGATCTGTTGACCTGACAATCGTCGCAACACGTGACGGAGGGTGTCGGACCGTGTGCGGGGCAGGGCCCTGGCGCGGGACGGCTCTGATACCCGGTGGTGTAATCGGTAACACACCAGGTTTTGGTCCTGGCATTCCTGGTTCGAGTCCAGGCCGGGTAGTGCCTTTGGGCCGCCTGATCCCGAGCAACTGGCGGCTCCGGGAGTGACAATCGCCCGCCGAGCAGCGGGCAGGTGAGGTGAGGAGACATCGATGCCCAACAAACCGACGGCAGCCATTATTCTTGCGGCGGGGAAGTCGACGCGCATGGTCACGAATCTGCCCAAGGTTCTGCATGAGGTATGCGGTCGTCCGATGCTCTCTTACGTTCTTGATGCCTGCCGGGCGGCGGACATTCAGCGGCTGATCGTGGTGGTTGGTTACCAGCGCGAGCAAGTGGTTGAGGCGTTCAGCAAGGAAGCCGGTCTGACCTTTGTCGCCCAGACGGACCAGAAGGGTACCGGTCATGCGGCGATGATGTGCCGGGAGGCGTTGGCCGACTTTGAGGGCAACGTGGTGGTGATCGCCGGGGACATGCCGCTGGTGCGAGCGGAGACGTTGCAGTTGCTGATCGGCACGCACCGCAAGCAGAACTCGGCGGTCACGCTGGCGACGGCGGTTCTGGAGGATGCGACTGGCTATGGCCGCATCGTTCGCGACGAGTACGGCAACCTGCAGGGCATTGTCGAGGAGTCGGACTGTACGCCGGAGCAGAAGCAGATCAAGGAGATCAACCCGAGCTACTACTGTTTTGACAAGGCCTTGTTCTTTGACGCCCTGAATCAGATTGAGCCGAACAATGTCAAGGGCGAGTACTACATCACCGACGCCCTGCACATCCTGGTTCAGAGGGGTCACCGGGCGATCGCGATCACCGCGGTCAAGGCCGAGGAGGCCATGGGCGTCAACAGCCGCGCGCAGTTGGCCGAGGTTGGCCGGATCATGCAGAACCGGATCCAGGCCCAGCTCATGCAGAACGGGGTGACGATCGTGGATCCGGCGAACACCTGGATCGACATCCGGGCCCAGATCGGGCAGGACACGGTCATTTATCCGTTCAGCTACATTCACGGGCGGGTGAAGATCGGGTCGCGGTGCGTCATTGGCCCGTTCGCTTATCTGCGTGACGGCACTGCGATGGAGGATGATGTGGTGGTCGCCGTGTTCACCGAGCTGAAGAACTCGAAGCTGGGTACCGGCACTCGGGTCCGGCATCTAAGCTACATCGGCGACGCCCATATCGGCGAGCGAGTGAACGTGGGCGCGGGCACGATTTTCGCCAATTTTGACGGCCGTCAGATCCACGAGGCGGTGGTGGGGAGCGACACCTACATTGGCAACGGGTCCATCCTGGTGGCTCCGCTGGAGGTGCCGCAGGGTCTGCAGATCAACCACGGTTCGGTGGTCCGCGAGAGCAACCTCGGGGAGGTCACCAAGCAATGACCGCGTACGGTCCGGACTTTCTGAAATCGGATGCCGACACCGGGTTAAAGGTGTTCGGCGGGTCCTCGAATCCCGGCCTGGCGAAGGAGATCGCGGCGGTGGTCGGGGTGAAGCTGGGCACGGTCAAGATTGACCGGTTTCCCGATGGTGAGACGATCATCAAGCTGGAGGAGGACGTTCGCGGCCGCGACTGTTTTGTGGTTCAGTCCACTTGTCCGCCGGTCAACGAGAACCTGATGGAGTTGCTGATCTTCATTGACTGCCTCCGGCGGGCCTCGGCTCGGCGGATCACCGCGGTGATCCCGTACTTTGGCTATGCCCGCCAGGATCGCAAGGCGGAGGGTCGCACCCCGATCACGGCCAAGCTGGTCTCGAACCTAATCGCCCAGGCGGGGGCCCATCGGGTTCTGGCGATGGACCTTCATGCCGAGCAGCTTCAGGGCTTTTTCGACCTGCCGGTGGATCATCTGGCCGCCCTGCCGGTCATTGCCCGGCACATTCAGTCGACCGGTCTGGAGGACTTCGTGGTTTGTTCGCCGGATGTTGGCAATCTGAAGCGAGCGACGGCCTACGTGGAGTGGATTGGCGGTCAGATTGCGGTGATTGACAAGCGGCGGGTTTCGGGTGACACGACGGTGGCCGCCCGGGTGATTGGGGACGTGGAGGGCAGGACGGTGCTGATGTTTGACGACATGATCACCACGGGTGGGACGGCCACGGAGGCGATCCGCATTTTGCGTGATCATGGGGCGGAGCGGTTCATGCTGACGGCGACGCACCCGGTGCTGGCCGGCCCGGCGGTGGACCGGCTGGTGGCCGCCCGGCTGGACTGGATTGTGACCACGAACACGATTCCGCTGCGGCCGGGGGTCGCCGATCGTCTGCCACAGATGAACGTGTTGTCGGTGGCGAATGTGTTTGGGGAAGCGATCCGGCGGATCCACCTCGATCAGTCGGTGAGTGCGATGTTCAGGAAGGCGGAGCGATGACCTGATGAGTTTCGCGGGGCCGTCCAGCGATGAAGGCGGTCCGGGGTCGCTCAGGTGAGTGAGTCAATCGGAGTAATGTAGCGATGGAAATTGCAAGACTGCAGGGCGAAACGCGTAAGGCCGGCGGCTCGCGAGAGGCGGCGCGTCTTCGGCGTCAGAACAAGCTGCCGGGCGTGGTCTACGGGCACGGTCTGGCTCCGGAGAGCGTGGCCGTGCCGCGCCGCGAGTTCGAGATCATCATGGAGCACGGCGCCCACGTTCTCGAGCTGGAGGTAGGTGGCTCCCGTTCCGCCGTTCTGATCAAGGCGATGCAGTTCGACTGTGTGGGCACGACGCCCACGCACGTCGATTTCATGCGTGTGGATCTGAACGAGCGGGTGAAGGTATCGGTTCCGCTCGAGTATCGGGGCACGCCGGTAGGGACGCTCGAGGGTGGTGTCTTCCAGGAGAACATGGTGGACATCGAGGTGGAGGCGGTGGTGACACAGATTCCGGAGTCGATCCGGGTCAGCGTCACGGACCTGAAGTTGGGAGATTTCCTGCACGTGAAGGATCTTCATTTGCCGGAAGGCGTGAAGGCGATCACGTCGCCGGAGGCGATCCTATGTGCGGTTCGTGCCAAGGTGGCCGAAGAAGTGGTGGTGGCACCGGTCGAGGGTGAGGAGCCCAAGGAACCGGAGATCATCACGGCGAAGGCCAAGCCCACGGAAGAGGAAGCCGCTGAGAAGAAATGAAGCTCGTTGTGGGCCTTGGGAATCCGGGGCGGCAATACGAGAGCACCCGGCACAATGTCGGGTTTCGGGTGATCGACGAATTGGCCCGGCGGTGGCAGCTGAACGTCGGCCGGCGGCAGTTTCAGGGGACGGCAGAGCTGGGTCGGATCCGCGACCAGCGGGTGCTGCTGCTGAAGCCAGGCACGTACATGAATCGTAGCGGCGGCTCAGTTCGGGAGGCGGCGACGTTCCACAAGGTCGAGCCGGCGGATCTGCTGATCGTGCTGGACGACATGGCCCTGCCGCTGGGTCGGATCCGGATTCGGGGGGGCGGCTCGGCGGGCGGGCACCACGGGCTGGCGGACGTGATCCGGGAGTTGGGTACGGACGCGGTCGCCCGGCTGCGGATCGGAATTGAGCAAGTGAGCGGTGAGCGGATGGTGGACCATGTGCTCAGCCCGTTCAATACCGAGGAGGAGGCGGTGGTGGGTCCGGCGGTGGGCCGGGCCGCGGATGCGGTGGAGTGCTTTCTGGCCGAGGGCTTGGAAGCGGCGATGAATCGGTTCAATCGGACTGAGGAGCCATCAGGCGAGTAGTTGGCTCGCCGGCGGTATTTGCGGAGGTATGCGACCTTGAAAATCTACGAAGGGATGTTTCTGTTCGACCCGGCCGTCACGGCCGAGTGGGAACAAGCCAAGGCGGAGCTGGATCGGCTCATGGG
The DNA here is from genome assembly GCA_022711465.1 of Planctomycetota bacterium. GTDB lineage: Bacteria > Planctomycetota > Phycisphaerae > UBA1845 > PWPN01 > JAGNEZ01. Next base: position 790,976 of record JAKLEZ010000001.1, read on the forward strand.
CCGCGCGGGCGCGGAAGTGATCGTCAGCGGCAAGTGGGACGAGCGCCGGTTGGCTTACGAGATCGGTGGTCACAAGCGGGCCATGTACGTGCTGGCCTACTTCAAGGCTGAGGCCGGCAAGATCGGCGGCCTGGAGCGTGACGCCCAGCTCTCGGAAGCGATCATTCGGTGCATGATCCTTCGTGCCGACCATGTCACCGAGGCGGCCATGAAGGAAGCCCTGGCCGGCCCGGCTCGCGTGGAGGTGGTGCCGCGCGAAGGTCTGCGGCGGGAGGGGGCGGGCCCCGACGCCGTCGGGCGTGAGGAAGTGGTAAGCGCCATAGCCGATCTGGGTGGTACCGATGCCAAGGAGTGAAACCCATGGCCAGCTTCAACCGGGTGATCCTGGCGGGCAACCTGACGCGTGACCCGCAGTTGTCTTACACGCCGAGCAACGTTTCGGTGTGTGAAATGGGGATGGCGATCAACCGCAAGTGGCGTGATCGCGACGGCAACTCCAAGGATGAAGTGTGTTACGTGGACGTGGTGGCCTACGGTCGGCAGGCCGAGGTCATCAATCAGTACATGAAGAAGGGCAACCCGATTCTGATCGAAGGCCATCTGCGTTATCGGCAGTGGACGAACAAGGAGGGTCAGAACCGCAGCAAGCTGGACGTGATGGTGGAGAACTTCACCTTCCTTGGCGGCGGTGGCCAGGGTGGTGGCGGAGGACGAGGGGGCGGCGGGCAGTCTCGTGCGGCGCCGGCGGCTCAGGCTGCGGCTCAGCACGAGGAGGTCCCGCCGCCGCAGGTGGACGACTTGCCGCCGGAAGACCCGGATGTTCCGTTCTGACAACGGCTAACGGTGGTCCGATTGAAGGAATGACAGGTGATTTGCGTCCGGCAACGCGAACCTGGGGTGAGCCGGACGGAATGTGATGTAGACTTGAGGTTGACGAATAGCGGATCCGCGAGGTGACGTGATGAAGCTTTTGCTGCGACGTGATATTCCGAATGTGGGCTTGGCCGGCGACGTGGTCGAGGTCAAGGAAGGATACGCCCGGAACTACCTGATCCCGCACCATCTGGGGCTTGAGCCGACCAAGGCGAACATGAAGGCGATCGAGGAAGACAAGAAGCTGGCCGAGCAGGAGCGGAAGTTCCGCCGCGCCGCTCTCGAGCAGCAGGCCGAGAAGCTGCGTAACGTGGAGGTGACCATCGCCGCGGCGTGCAACCTGGAAGGCCGGCTCTACGGCTCGGTCGGCCCGCGGGAGATCGCGGCGGCCCTGCGTGACGAGGGCCACGACGTGGAAACCAAGCAGGTTCACCTGGCGGAGCCGATCCGGCAGCTGGACACGGTGACCGTTCCGGTGGTTTTCGCGAATGATCTGACCGTGGAGGTGAAGGTCTGGGTGGTCCGCGAGACCAGTGCCGGGGACCTGGAAGAGGAGACCAAGCCGAAGGAGGCCGCTCCGAAGGCCGAGGAGAGCCGTGAGCGTGGCCGCGGCCGTGACCGCGGATTTGACTACGGATCCAATGTTGACGCCCTCGAAACCGACCTCTGAGCCGCCCCCGTCCCAAGGGGGGCTGACCCGTGTTCCGCCTCAAGACATCGAGGCGGAGATGGCCCTTCTTGGGTCGATGATGCTGGATCGCGAGGTGATCGGCGACGTCACCGGACTGATTCACCGCAACGAGGCGGAGTATTTCTACCGGCCGGATCACCGGGAGATCTTCAAGGCCCTCATGTGCCTCTATGAAGAGGGAAAGCCGGTTGATCTGGTCACGGTGCGCGACGAGCTGATCCGGATCGGGCGGCTGAACGAAGTCGGCGGGGTCGATTACCTGGTCCAGCTGGCGGAGGCGGTCCCCAACTACCTGCACGCCGGGAACTACGCAGGTATCGTCCGGGACAAGGCCATGCTCCGCGGCCTGATCGGCGCGGCGGAGCGGATCCGCGACACCGCCTATGACGCCCGCGAGGACGCCAAGGAGATCCTTGACACAGCGGAGAAGGTCCTCTTCGAGGTCACCGACAAGCGGATCAGCGTCCAGGCCGAGCAGCTTGGCGAATACCTGGGCCAGATCTTCCGCCAGCTCGAATCCAGCGACGGGCACTACATCACCGGCGTACCATCGGGTTTTCTGGAATTGGACGACCTGCTCAGCGGTCTGCAGCGTGGCGAGATGATCATCGTGGCCGCCCGGCCCAGCATGGGTAAGACGGCCTTCGGTCTGAGCATGGCCGAGCACATCGCCGCAAACGAGAACATCCCGGTCGGCTTCTTCTCGATGGAGATGAGCAAGCTGGCCATCGCCCAGCGGCTGCTGTGCATGCGGGCCGAGGTCAACGCCCAGCATCTGCGTCGGAACATGGTTTCGGAGGCCGACATCAGCAAGCTTCAGGCGGCCAGCGAGGTTCTCGCCAGCATGCCCATGTTTGTGGACGACACGCCGGGGATGAGCGTGCTGGAATTGCGGGCCAAGACCCGCCGGCTGTATCAGCGGCACAAGATCCAGATCATCTTCATCGATTACCTGCAGCTGATGCGCAGCCCGGGGCGGGTTGAAAGTCGCCAAGTCGAGGTGGCCGACATCAGCCGGGGGCTCAAGGCTCTGGCCCGCGAGTTGAACATCCCGGTGGTGGTCATGGCGCAGCTCAACCGCAACCCCGAGGGGCGAACCGGCAACCGCCCCGCCCTGAGCGACCTGCGCGAGTCCGGGGCCATCGAGCAGGATGCCGACGTCGTCATCCTCCTGCACCGCGAGGAGTACTACTACCGCACCAGGGGTGAGATTCCACCGGACGAGGTCCGGGGCCAGGCGGAAGTTGTCGTCGCCAAGCAGCGCAACGGGCCGACGGACACGGTCAAGGTCCAGTTCAGCCCCGAACTGGCCCGGTTCCGGCCGCTCAGCGCCGGTCCGGAGCCGGCGTACATTCCCGCGGGGAGGTACGAGCCAAGCGGCCCGCCGGGCGACGAGTCGGCCCCTTTCTGACCCAGAGGGAGGGGCAGGGATGGGGGGCTGAAGCGGGAGGTGGCCGGGAGCAGGGGCTGGAAATGGGAGACAAGATCAGCTAAACTGCATGGCTCGCACCTTGGACGATCCGTGGGACGGCGGTGGTCCCGAGGGGTGTCGCCGGGCGGATGCCGGTGCCGGACTGTTTGTCGAGAACAAGGATACGGATCGAGAAGACCGTCGTACGGAGTGTGCCATGGCCATCGATATTCGACCGGGACAATGGATCAACGTGACCGTCACCCGCCAGCCGAGGGCGGCCGGGGCGATGAAGACCCTGGCTCGGCTGCTGCAGATGGACAAGGTGGCCCGCAAGAACGCGGCGCGGGCCAGCAAAGCGCGGCCGGTCGGCGAACATCGCCGCGGGGGGCGGATGTGGAAAGACCGACCCAGCCGGGTGCCGGCCGTCTCGACCCATCCCGGGGCCAGCTATCGCATTTTCGCCTCGCTTGACGTGCTCAAGGACCTCACCAGCATACAGAAGTACGTGCAGATCACCCCGGCCTAAGAGCGTGTTCATGAGCAGTGCGGACATCGAACTCCGCGACGTGCGCAAGGTCTATTACAAGGACCAGATCGAAATCCCTGTTCTCGACGGACTGGGGCTGGACATCTCGGCAGGCGACTTCGTGGCCCTGATGGGCCCGAGCGGATCGGGCAAATCCACGCTGCTCCATCTGATTGGCGGCCTCGATCAGGTGACCGCAGGCAGCGTGCGGGTGGGGGATGCCCACCTCGAGCGGATGACGGAGCGCGAATTGACCCAGTGGCGGAGCCGGCACGTCGGCTTCATCTTTCAGATGTATCACCTCGTACCGGTCCTGACAGCGGCTCAGAACGTCGAGCTTCCCCTGCTGCTCTTCAGGATGCCGGCCCGCGACCGCCGCGAGCGGGTCGCCATTGCGCTGAACGTGGTGGGCCTCGGCGACCGAATGGACCACCGTCCGAACCAGCTTTCCGGCGGACAGGAGCAGCGTGTCGCCATTGCCCGGGCGATCGTCACCGATCCGGACGTCATCCTGGCCGATGAGCCCACCGGCGACCTCGACGCCACGACGTCGGAAGACATCCTCAACCTGCTGAACCTGCTGAACACCGAGTTCGGCAAGACCATTCTCATGGTCACGCACGACCCGAGGGCGGCCTCCCACGCCCGGCATACGCTGCACCTGGAGAAGGGTGTTCTGGAGCGGGATGTCAGCCACGCGGGATCCACCTCACCCTGACGCGGGTGATGCGGTCCTCCGCGAGCCGGCGGCCTCAAGGCGCCCACGGCCCGGCAGACGCGTGACGGAGACCACACGGTGACGCTCACCTACGTGCTGATGCAGAACCTGAAGCGAAACCCGCTGCGTTCCGGCCTGACCGCGGCTGCGTTCGCCCTGCCGATGGCGGTGTTCACAGCGGCGATTTCCCTGCTGGTAGCCATGGAGGAGCTGGCCCGGGAGAACCAGCGGCAGCTGCGGCTCGCGGTGCACCACAAGACCTCCATCTCCAACATGTTGCCGGTGGGGATGCGGAGCAAGATTCAAGGGCTTGATCCGGGCGGGCAGCGCATCACCGCGATCTGCGGCATGCGCTGGTTCGGCGGCCGGGCCCCGAACACGCCGGACATGCTCCATGCCATGGCGGGCGACGCCGACACGTTCCCGACGACCTACAGCACCATCGGCATGACCCCGGCGGAGATCGACGAGTGGCGGCACGAGCGGCGCGCGGCTCTCGTCGGCCAGGCGACGGCCGCCAAGTACGGCTGGAAACTCGGCGACCGTATCGTCGCAGAGAGCACCACGCCGCCGTATCTGGCCCTGGAGTTCAAGATCATCAAGATTATGGCCGATCCGTCGAACACCAACTTCTTCTATTTCCGTCTCGACTACCTGGACGAAGCCCTGAAGGCCGCGGGGAGCCGCGAATCGGAGGTGAACATTTTCTGGGTCAAGTGTTCCTCGGCGGAGGCTCTTCGGTCGCTCCAACGGGAGATCGACCTGGAGTTTGCCAACAGTCCCAATGAAACGCGGTCCGAGGATGAGAACGCCTTCCTGGCCGGTTTCATCCAGGCGGCGGGCGACATCCCCGCGTTGATGGAGGCGATGGCCGTAGTGGTCGTGCTGATCATCTCTCTGGTTGGGGGCAACACGATGATGATGAGTTTCCGCGAGCGGGTCCGCGAGCTGGCGGTGTTCAAGGCCATCGGATTCCAGGCTCGACGGGTGTTCTTCGTTGTGCTGGCGGAGAGTCTCCTGCTGGCGGTGATCGGGTCCGTCGCGGGGATCGCTCCGACGATGGCGTTTCTGGGGGCCGGCCCGGCGTGGATTCGGAACCTCAGCTCGGTGGGCTCGCTGAAGCCGTCGCCGCTGGCGGCGATGGGCTCTCTGGGCATCGCACTGGCGGTCGGGGCGGTTGCCGGGCTTTGGCCGGCCTACCAGGCCATGCGTCTGAAAACGGTCGATGCGTTGAGGAGGGTTGCCTGACAGAGCCGCCGGCCTCTGGCGGCCGGAGCGAGCGAAGGCCGGGAATGGGCCGCCCGCCGCCGGACGCTGACTGCGGGACGCTGGATATTAGCCATGTCGCTGCCTCTCTCCTACCACTGGCGAAACCTGTTCGTGCGGCGAAGCACGACGCTGTTGACCCTTCTGGTCATCGCTGCGGTCGTGGCCGTGTTCTGCTGGATGCTGAACTTCGCGGCCGCCCTGCGCGGCTCGCTGGCGATGGCCAGTGACGGGCGGAAGCTGATCGTGCTGAAGCGTGGGGCCACCGCGGAGAGCAACAGTGCCCTCGTGGTCGACGAGGTCAACAGACTCAGCCAGCTCGACGGGGTGGAGCACGATTCGACGGGGCATGCGATTCTCAGCCCGGAGATGGTGGTGCAGGTGCTGGTTCCGCGCATCCGCGACGGCGGCCGGACCTCGGCCAACGTGGCCGTGCGCGGTGTGACCGAGGACGCGTTGAAGGTTCACCGCAACGTCAGGCTGCTGGGGCCGATGTTCTCGACTGCGGAGCCGCAGGTGATCGTGGGTACCGGCGCGGCCCGGCAGTTTGCCGGTCTGGAGGTCGGGCAGACGATCAAGCTGGGCTACGGGGGAAGCACCGACTACCGGATCGTCGCTCACTTCTCGGCCGATGGCGGCCCGATGGAAAGCGAGATCTGGGGCTATCTTCCGGCGATGATGAACGCCTACAACCGGACCATGTATTCATCGGTGAACCTGCGGCTGTCGGCATCGGCCGACCCGAAAGCCGCGCTCGCCCAGATCGAGGGGCCGGCGATCGGCCTGTCCGGGCGGACGGAGCCCGACTACTGGGAGGCTCAAGCCCGGTTCGTGCGGATCTACCTGGCCATCGCCTACGTTCTCGTCGCGATCATGTGTGTCGCGGCGGTTTTCTCGGTGGCCAACACCCTGTTCTCGTCTGTGGCCGGTCGGACGCAGGAAATCGCGATGCTCCGGACGATCGGCTTTTCGCGCGGGCAGATCCTGATCGGCTTCGTGGTAGAGGCCATACTGTTGTCGCTGCTCGGCGGCGGGCTGGGGTGTGTGGCCTGTGCGGCCTGGCTGGGTGTGGCCGGCGGGCTGAAGGACGTTTCCGGGGCGAGCACGTTCAGCTCGATGGCGTTCGTCATTCGCATGGTCCCGGGCACGGTGGTGGCCGCACTGCTGTCGGTGGCGGCGGTAGGCGCGATCGGGGCCATTGTCCCGGCCTTCCGGGCGTCGCGGATCGGCATGGTGTCGGCCCTGCGGGAGGCGTGACCTTCGGGCCCGCGGCTGTATACTGACCGGCTGGCTGGTACTCTGGACGGAACACCCGGATCATGCTCCGCTTCATCTATCTCTACCGCAACCTGACCCGCAACGTGCTGCGAACGCTGCTGACCTGCGCGGCGGTCGCATTGCCGATCATGATCTACGTCCTGTCCACGGCGGTGATTGACGGGATCAACCGGTTTCTGGACAACTCGGCCAAGCAGCTTCGCCTGGCGATCACCCACAAGACCTCGCTGGTGAATCCCCTGCCGGCCGGCCATCGGGCCAAGATCGAGTCGCTGGACCCGGACCGCCGCGGCATTGTGTCCGTCTGCGGCATGAACTGGATCGGCGGGAAGGTATCCGACGATCCCCGGCCGCTGTCGACGATGGGGGCCGACGCGGACACCTTCGTCGCCACCTTCCCGGAGTACCGGCTCACGCCGGAGGAGATCGAAGCCTGGAACCGGGATCGGCAGGCGATCATCGTGGGCTCGGCCACCGCCCGGCAGTTCGGCTGGAAAACGGGTGACCGGATCACCATCCGCGCGTCCGTGCCTCCCTACACCCTGATGGAGTTCCACGTCATCTCCACTGCTCCCCTGGCCGAGGATCCGATCACCCTCTGGTTCCGCAGGGACTACGTGGTGGAGGAAATGAAGAAGGCCGGATACGGAGGGGAGATGGTGAACTTCTACTTCGTCAAGTGTGCGACCAAAGCGGATGTGGACCGTTATCGTGCGGCCATTGACGACCTGTTCGCCCGCACGCCGGACGAGACCAAGACCCAGGACGAGAAGGCCTTCATGAACGATTTCATCACCCAGCAGTTCGACCTGCCGCGCAACCTGACCATTCTTGCGGCGGTCACGGTCTTCGTAGCGATCATGGCGGCGGCCAACACGATGAGCATGAACTTTCGCGACCGGCTGAACGAGCTGGCCACTTTGAAGTCGCTGGGTTTCAGCAGTGGATTCCTGTTTGCCCTGGTCCAGTCGGAGAGCCTGCTGTTGTGTGGATTCGGCGGGCTGGTCGGGGCGGCAGGGCCGTACATCGCCTTCACTCACACGCCGCTGCGCAACTTCACGGTGCCGATCATCCTGGAGATTCGGATCCACCCGCTGGTTTGCGGCTATGCCATGCTGATTGCCCTGGGCATCGGTCTGATCGCCGGGCTGTGGCCTTCGTGGCAGGCGTTGCGCATGCACGTGGTGGCGGCCCTGCGAAACCTGGAGTGAAGCGGTCGCCCGGGCGCCAGGGGCGGGCGGTGTGGGCGCCGCGTCGGCCAGCGGGTAGGATGCGCTTCCCCGGGACGCCCACCACGGAGGTGAGGTTCCGGGAAGCCCGATCGGATCCGCGTTCCAGACATGGAGAATGGACTCATGACACGATTGCCTCTTGCCCTGCTGTTGTCGCTCGCCGTTCCGGTTTCCATGGGACTGGCGGTTGAGGTGCCCAAGCCGGCCAATGAGCCGCCGAAGGGATTCACCACCCTGTTCAACGGGAAGGACCTGGCCGGCTGGCGGGGACTGGGACACACCAACCCCTACGACATGGCCAAGTGGAGCGGCAAGGAGCGCCAGGAGAAGCAGGCGGCGGCCAACGATGACATGGGCAAGCACTGGCGGGTTGAGGCGGGGCAGATCATCAACGACGGCCACGGCGTTTACCTGACCACGGAAAAGGACTACGGGGATATCGAGTTGCTGGTGGACTGGAACATGATGGTGCCCAACGCCGACAGCGGCATCTACCTCCGCGGCTCGCCGCAGGTCCAAATCTGGGATCCGACCAACAAGGAGGTCTGGCCGCTCGGGGCGGACCAGGGTTCGGGATCGCTGTGGAACAACGAGAAGCCGGAGGGCAAGTTTCCGCTGGTCAAGGCGGACAAGCCGGTGGGCCAGTGGAACCGTTTCCGGATTCTCATGATCGGCAACCGGGTGACGGTGTATTTCAACGACCAGCTGGTGGTCAAGAACGCGGTGATGGAGAACTACTGGGATCGCTCCCGGCCGCTTCCGCCGCGCGGGCCGATCCAGTTGCAGACTCACGGCGGCGAGATGCGTTTCGCGAACGTTTTCATCCGCGAGATCCCGGCGGAGGAGGCCAACCGATTCCTGGGCGGCCTGGACGACAAGGGCTTCAAGACCATCTTCAACGGCAAGGACCTGGACGGCTGGACGGGCGCGACCGGCGAGTACGTGGTCAAGGAGGGCGTACTCAGCTGCAAGGCCGGCGGAGGCGGCACGCTGCTGACCAAGGAGGAATACAGCGATTTCGCCATCCGCTTCGAGTTCAAGCTACCCCCGGGCGGCAACAACGGGCTGGCGATTCGCTCGCCGCTTGAAGGCAACCCGGCGTTCGTCGGCATGGAACTGCAGATTCTGGACGATGGCCACGAGAAGTACAAGGGCCTGCAGCCCTGGCAGGTGCACGGCTCGGTTTACGGCGTCGTGCCCGCCCACCGCGGCTACCTGCGGCCCACCGGCCATTGGAACTATCAAGAAGCGGTGGTCAAGGGCTCGAAGATCCAGGTCAGCGTCAACGGCACCCTGATCATGGACGCGGACCTCAGCAAGGTGGAGAAGCCCCTGGACGAGCAGGCGCATCCCGGGATGCGGCGCACGCAGGGCCACATCGGCTTCATGGGCCACGGCGACCCGGTCGAGTTCCGCAACATCCGGCTCAAGGTGCTGAAGTAACGTCTCGATCCAGGACGGCAGGCGTGAGGCAAGATCGTGGCTCTTCCGCTGGCCTACAACTGGCGCAACCTGTTCGTGCGGAAGTTCAGCACCGGCCTGACGTTCACCATCGTGGCCGTGGTGGTGTGCGTGCTGTCCGTCCTGCTGTCGTTCGCCGCAGGGATCCAGGCGTCACTAACGGCCAGCGGCTCGCCGGAAAACCTGCTCGTCCTGCGGCCGGGCGCGACCTCGGAGAGTACCAGCATCATCGACCTGGAGGATGCCTCCCGCCTGGTACAGGCCCCCCACCTGGCAAGTGACCCGGAGGGCCGTCTGCTGATCAGCCATGAGTTGTACGTGCAGACCTCGCTGCCGCGGAAGGGACCGGGCGGGGCGATGGCCAACGTGGCCGTCCGCGGGGTCGAGGAGACCGCCTTCGTCGTGCATGAGCAGGTGCGGATCATTCCGGGCCAAGGCCGCCGCTGCGAGAAGGGAGGTCTGGAGGTCATCGTGGGCCAGGCGGCCCGCGACCGCTATGTCAATCTCGAGCTCGGCAACCAGATCGCCCTGGGACGGCTGGGGAACCGGATGTGCGAGGTGGTCGGGGTGTTCGAGGCGGGCGGCAGCGCCTTCGAAAGCGAGATCTGGGTGCCCAGAACCACCCTCGCAGACCTCTACCAGGAACAAATCTGCTCCAGCGTGGTGCTCCGGCTCACCAGTCCTCAAGCCGCGTCGGACGCCATCGCCTACATCAACGGCCCGGCCGTCGCTCTCGAAGCCAAGCGGGAAATCGACTACTACAAGGAACTGTCGTCCAAGACGCGGGACATCATCATCCTGACCTGCGTGCTTGTCGGGATCATGGCGATCGGTGCCGTCTTCGCGGTGGCAAACACCATGTACGCGGCGGTCGACGGCCGGCGGCACGAGATTGCCATGCTGCGGACCATCGGCTTCTCGCGGGCGTCGATCATGACCGCGTTCGTGATCGAGTCGCTGCTGATCTGCTCCGGGGCATGCGTTTTCGGGCTGAGCCTCAGCCTGGCGGTTCGCCAGGTGTATGGTGCCCGTCAGGATTTCCTCTCCGAGACCACCTGGACGGTCCTGGCCTACGAGCTTCAGATCACCCCGCAGACGTTGGCGGCGGCCCTGATCGTGGCTACCATAGTAGGCATTGTCGGAGCGATGGCTCCGGCCGTTCGCGCCGCCCGCACCGGCGTGATTGAGGCACTGCGCAAGGCATAGGTTGGAACCCACCGAACACACCATGAGCCAGGCACCCAGCGAAATCCGGAATCAGCTGCAGAGCCTGCGAATTCCGAAAGAACAGCGACCTGCATCCGCGGCCAGGTACGGGAGGCCGCGGCGACGGCGGGGGCTCCGATGGCTCCTTCTGCTGGTCGTGCTCGGCGGCCTCGGGGCCAGCGGCTACCACTGGCGGGACCGTCTCGAACCGGTGATCGCGCGATTCACGGCCGGTGAGGCGATCGAGGTCCGGACGCTCCAGGTGGAGGTTCAGCGGAATATCGGGCCGCGACCCGTGCTGACCGCGACGGGCAAAATCGTCTCCGACCACAAGGTGCAGGTGGCGACCAAGGTCTCTGGCCAGATCGTCGGGCTCTACTTCGAGCAGGGCGACAACGTGAAGAAGGGCCAGGTGCTCGCCCGGTTGGAGGACGTGAATCCCAAGGCGATGCGCGACCAGGCCGCCGCCCGACTGGAGCGAGCGAAGGCCAATCTGACGTACCAGAAGTTCAACTTCGAGCGGATGAATGGTCTGTTCAACCAGGACACCGCGCCACGAATCGAATACGCCGAGGCCAAGCGAGCCCTGCTGGACGCGGAGGGCGCGGTGGCCATGGAGCAGGCGGCTCTCGACTACGCCCAGAAGCAGCTCAGCGACTGCGAGGTGGTCGCCCCGATTGCCGGCGTGATTCTGGAGCGCAACGTCGAGGTCGGCGATTTTGTCGCCGCCGAGGGCGGTCGGGGGGCCAACGCCAACGCCCAATTCGCACTGATCGCCGACATGACCAAGCTGCGAGTCGAAGTCGACGTCAGTGAGCTGGACATCAACCGGATCCACAAGGACATGCCCTGCAAGATCACGCCCGAGGCCTACAAAAACCGCGAGTTTGGCGGCCGGGTGCTCTGGATCGACCCGGGCGCGAACTACAGCAAAGCCACGGTCCAGGTGAAGATCCGGATCGAGGACCCCGACCCGTCCATCCTTCGGGTCGAGGGCTCGGCCAAGGTCGTGTTCCTGCCCGAGCATGGAACGGGCGACCCGGCTCCGGGCAGCCAAGCCGCAGCCGCAAGCCAAGGCGCCCCGGCAACCCAAGGCACGCCAACCCCCTGGATTCCCCTGTCCGCCTGCATCCCCGAGGAGACCGGTGAGAAGGGCATCGTATTCGTGATCAGCGAGGGTCGGGCGAAGAGAACCATCGTCACTATCGGCCGACGCATCGGAGGACAACTCGAGATTGTCGAAGGCCTCACCGCCGGACAGACCATCGTTGCTGAGGAACTCAACCGGTTGTCGGACGGGCAGCGGATACAACCCTGAACCAGACCCTGGAGGAGGTCGCATCGAGGTCGATCTTCCGGCGGGGCCGCTACGGCGGCGGGCGGTAGTTGAGTGTGTTCCAGGGATCTGCTCACGTCCAACGGTGAATCGGCCGCCTGGGCCCGCAACTTGTCAGCGACCTTTGGTTAGCAGATAATAGAGTGAGCCGCGTGACTCGAGCGCCGATGAACTGGAGGCGTGCCATGTTGAAGCGCGAGTTCTCAGGTGCAGCCTTGGCAGTCGTGGTTGCCTCTCTGGTCCACGCAGGGTCACTGGTGGTCGCGGCGGAGGATGGCCGCATCGGCGCAAACACCCCGCCGTCGAGCCGACCGGCTCCAGCGGTGACCTCCCCTCAGGCAACCACGACCCGTCCGGCGAGCCTGGAAAGCGGAGTTGTCGGTGCGGCCCTGCGCGAGCTGTATGTCATCCCACGCGATAGCTCCGGCCAAAGCTCCAGCGCGACACCCGCCCAATCCGCATCCCGGTCAGGGCTGCGATCCAATGCCGGCTCGTCCACAGGGCGGCCGAGCACCGCGCCGGCGGCGGAGGGGCAGCGCAAGGGCGGTGGTGCCGATGCCCGATCTACTTCGCCTCAGGTGATGGATCTCTCCGGTGGAACGTCAGCTCGCTATCACAGTGGTCGCCGGTTGTCGACCAACGAACGCGAGTGGGCCACCTACCGCTACTTCGGGGGGCAGCCCTCTCGCTACGGCTACGGGATGTACGGCTACGACAGCGGCGGCGACCGGGGCTACGGCCCCTACTACGGGTATGGCCACGAGGAGGGGGACGTCTATCGTTTCGGCTTCATGCAGGGATACGACAAGGGCAAGTTCGACCGGTCGGGCGAGGAGCGGGCCGAGTCTGTGGCCGCCCACGCGAGCCTGAACGTGTCGAGCGGTCTGCAGTTCTTCCGCAAAGGCGATTTCCGCCGGGCCGCAGATGCCTACCAGTTGGCCGCCGAACTCGATCAGGGCGATCCTGCCGCCCGGCTGTGCGCCGGCCACGCCCTTTTTGCGCTTGGGCGCTATCGAGAAGCTTGCCGTTTCATTCGTAGGGCTTTCGAACTGCAGCCGCGCATTGCCTACTTGGCCTACGACATACGCGGCGATTACGAGGACCGTGCAGTTTTCGACGACCACCTTCGGGCTCTGCGCAAGGCCCTGGAGCTTGCTCCTCGTGATCCGGACCGTCTTTTCATGCTTGGCTACGTGCTGTACTACTCCAACCAGAGGGCGCAGTCCTATCCCGTTTTTGCCCAGCTTCTCCAGGTTGACAGGAACGACAAACTGGCATTCGCACTCTACCGGAACGCGCAACCCTCGGACGTCGAGGTGGATGCCGCGAAGGCAGTCGCCCCACCGGCCCCGGCGAGGTAGTCTCCGTTTACTTTTCCAGCCCGCAGACATAGCATTGAGGAACAACTATGAGCACAAGACCAACTACGATTGATCGGCGAGGAAACGTTTATCGGGCGGTCAACGGGCAACCTTACCTGGCCGCGATGCTTGGCCTGGCGGTGGCCGGCGGGCTACTCGGCTGTGGCGGCCCAGTGAGTCTGTTCCCGGGCCTGGACGCCCTGACAAACGGGGACCTGGTTGGCCCGGTGCAGAACACCACCCAGGTGGCCGGCGACACCCCGCTTCCGGCCTGTGTGAATAACGGGCAGGCTCGCACCGCCATTCACGCCGAGCTCTTTGCCGAACTGAACCAGTATCGCGCTGGGCTCGGCCTGAACCCTCTCATATACTCCAAGACCCTTGAGGCAGCGGCTGACGACCAGGTGCAGGATCTCTTTGAGCGGAGCTTCTTCGCCCACGTCAATCCAGACGGCGAAGACCCCGGCGCTCGGGCGGTGCGGGCGGGCTTCTGCCACAAGTACGTGGGTGAGAACCTCGCCGCCGGGCAAGTGACTGTGCTTCAGGTCATGCAGGCATGGAAAGACAGCCCCACCCACCATCTCAACATGATTGACCCGGATTACGTGTACGTCGGCATCGGTTATTACGTCGATCCCTTTGGCCGCCGCTACTGGGCACAAGAATTCGGTTTCGACCTTCCGTGACAATCCGCTTCCGCCCTCGAAGCCGGAACGGCACCACGATGGGCGCCGGACGGCGCGACAGCTTGGGCGCTGGCATCTCTTGCCGAGGGTGAGGGGCGCAGCGGCCGATGACAGGCGGACCGTTTCCTCAGCTGCCCACGGGTGGCTCGACATCCGTATCGGGAAGGCGGGCATCGTCCACGGTGTTGCCCTGGGGCTCGCTGTCCCGGCGATGCAGGTAGCCCATCGCGGCGAAGACGGCCGCAAGCAGCAGGTAGCCGACTGCCACGTGGAATGCCCGGTTGGACAGGGCGCCCTCGGCCGGGGACGCGAAAATCGGCAGGTAGTCGACGACGTTATCCTTGAGCTGATAGGCGTGCATCAGGCCGGCGAAGGTCAGCACCGCTCCGGCCACGGCCCAACCGGCGGCGTTGAAGAACCGCCGATCGATGAGGAACGCGCAGATGGCCGCCACGATCATGCAGGTGAAGATGTAGCCGCGTTCCAGGAGCACCATGCCCTGCAGCCAGAAGCCGTTGACCTGGGTACTATGTCCATACTGGGGATGCCTGGAGGTCAGGAGGTCCTGCATCGTGGTGGCCACGCACCGGGACGGCTCGGATGGGCGTGTGGAGGACTGGCTGGTGGTCGCCGCCTGGAGAAGCGACGGAGGGGTGGCGGCCTGAGGCGCCGGGAACTGGTGAGCGGGCACGAATCGCAGAGAGGCGTCGATCGGATTGCGATTCGCCTCGAGAAACGCCCCGGCCACGATGGTCAGTCCCCAGGCTGCGATCGCCGGGAACAGCCCGATGGCGGCGGCCGGTGCATGCCTGACCGGCGAAGTCTGGAAGGCCTGGGCGGTGATCACGATTCCGATCCACAAGACGATGGCGATGCCCGCCTCGATGGGTACGACCTTGCTGATCAGGGCCACGGTCCCAGTCAGGCAGATGGTGGTCGCGAACAGGCCGTTCAGCGTAGAGTACCCCGCTCGGGCACCGAGGGCCTTCCAGCCCGGGTGGCCGATGTAAATAGTTGTCGGGAAACAACTTCCGAACAATGCAGCCACAATGGTCCCAATCCCGTTGACGGCCAGCGACGGTCCGGTAGCGAACACATCCCCCCCCGCCTCGGCCGACTCGATATTCTGGAGGCTGCCCAGGACGTTGAACAGTCCCATCGGGATGATGACGGACAACAGTGGGATGACTTGGCTCCAGTCCTGCCGCAGAACTTCCCATATGGCCGGTCCCGACCAGATGGGCAGGTAGAGTCGGCGTTCGGCCCATGCCTGCTGGATGGCGCTTTCGCTCATCGGTACCTCGGTGGTCACGTTGAGGAGGGGTAGCCCCCAGGCCAAGGCGGTTCCGAGGAGGATGGCGACCAAGCCTCCGGGCAGGCCCAGCGGAAAGCGGGCGTGCGAGAAGTACACCAGGAGTACGACGGCCATGGGCACCATGGCCACGAGCGGCCGCTGCCATATCTGTAAGGCGAAGGTCATTGAGATGAAGGTGATGGCGATGCCGGCCAGTGTGCTGAGCAGCGCGGCCCGAGGCGTGTTTCGGCGCAGGCGTTCGGCCACAAACGCGCCTGCGAACTCGATGATCCCACTCCCCAGGCAAGCGATCAGCCCCATCTGCCAAGCGGCGGCGGCGCTGTGGGTCTTGTTGTAGGTCGGCATCATGACGAAGAACACGTAGACCAGTAAGGAGGGAGTGTTGATCCCGTAGGGCAAGGCGGTGACGTCCGAGCGCCCCTCGCGTTTGGCGACCCAGTGGGCCTGCAGGGCGTAGAACAGGTTGCCGATGATCAGCGAGACGGCCACTCCGGGCATGATGTGCCGGGTGATGAAGCGGGCATCCTCGCCATTCATGCCGCAGTAAGCGCCGCACAACCCAACGATCAGGAGCATTTGCACGAGATTATCGATGGCCAGGCCGAAGAAGCCGTCCAGATCTCGCTTGACGAAGATGGGGTATTTCGCCGACATGGGCACCTCGCGGGAACAGTGCTCAGGATTTCACAGGCCGGGGCCTATGCTATGCAGGGCGAGACCGGGATACAAGACGAGCGCCATGGTCCTGTCATGGTGCGGAGCAGAAAGGGGCAAACCGCCCTTTGACAATGGCGAGAGGTGCGGTTACAGTTCGCCGTTGTCTGCTGATCAACCGTTGGCCCTCCGACGCGGGTGGGTTACCGTTTGTTGGCTGCCGCAGTCATTCCTGCTCGTTACGCCTCCACACGTTTTCCCGGGAAACCTCTCGCTTCGGAGACGGGGAAGCCGCTGATTCAGCACGTGTATGAGGCCGTGTCGCGGGCTCGCCGGCTCGAACGAGTACTGGTCGCCACCGACGACAACCGGATTGCCGAGGCGGTTCGGGCGTTCGGCGGCGAGGTGGTCATGACCCGGGCCGATCACCCCAGCGGAACCGACCGGGTGGCCGAGGCCGCCGCCAGCCTGCAGGTTGATCTGATTGTGAACGTCCAGGGCGACGAACCGGAGATGGAGCCGGAGGCGATCGACACCTTGGTTGATCTCATGGCCGCTCGCCCGGACACCCCCATGGGCACGCTGGCGTGCCGATTCCGACAAGTCTCCGACGTGCTGAATCCCGCCTGCGTAAAAGTCATCCTGGACAGCGCTTCGAACGCGATTTACTTCAGTCGCAGCCTGATCCCTTACCCGCGTGACACCAAGGGCGAGGTGGACCATCCCGGTCGCTGGCTGCTGCACCTGGGCATCTACGCGTTTCGCCCGGCCTTTCTGCAAGAACTGACGCGCACGCCGCCGAGCGAGCTCGAGCGAATCGAACAGCTTGAGCAGCTCCGCGTGCTGCAGATGGGCCGCAAGATCGTGGTGGCGGTCGTGGAGCGATCCAGTACCGGGATCGACACGCCCGAACAATATGCGGCGTTCGTCGGACGATATCGTAGCCGGGCGGCCGGCCCCCGGCACACTTGGCATCACCAACCAACTCAACAGAGGTAAGACATGAACTCCGAGAAGCTACTGGCATCGTTGAGTTATGCTTCAGACGAAACCGAGTTTTACGCCCCGATGCCCGCCGGCTACAAACCGGGCAAGACGAAGTACGTGTTCGTTTTCGGCACGGTCATGAGCGGTCTGGGCAAGGGCATCTTCTCCAGTTCGCTGGCCAAATGCCTCAAGAACAAGGGGCTCACCGTCGCTCCGATCAAGCTGGAAGGCTACCTGAACGTCGACTCCGGCACGCTCAATCCCTACCGCCACGGCGAGGTCTACGTCCTCGACGACGGCATGGAGACGGACATGGACCTGGGGACTTACGAGCGGATGCTCGACCAGGACCTGAGCCGCGTGAATTTTGCCACCAGCGGCCAGGTTTTCACCCGCGTGCTGGAGAAGGAGCGGCGTGGCAGCTACCTGGGGCGCGACGTGCAGATGATTCCCCACGTCACCGGCGAGGTGAAGATCAAACTTCGCGAGCTGGCCGTGGCGTCTGATGCCGATGTCGTGTTCGTCGAGATCGGCGGAACGGTAGGCGACGTCGAGAACGCGTACTACATCGAGGCCGCCCGTGAAATGGCCTTCGAGGAAGGGGCCAACTCCTGCGCTTTCGTGGCTCTGACCTACATCATCTCGCCGCCCAAGCTCGGCGAACAGAAGTCCAAGGCGGCTCAGCTCGGCATCCGTGGCCTCCTGGCGGTCGGGATTCAGCCGCACATCATCGCCTGCCGGGCGTCCGAGCCCGCGTCCCGCAAGGTGATGGAGAAGCTCGCCCTGTACAGCAACGTGCCCATCGACCGGTTGTTCTCGATGCACGATTGCGACAGCATCTACGTGATCCCGGATATGCTCCGCGGCGCCGGGATGGACGACGCCGTGATCGACATTCTCGGCATCCGCGACCGAGTTCATCCGGAAAACGAGACCCGGGCCCGGGAGGCCTGGACCGGGTTCATTCAGCGGCTGCGCACGCCCACCCGCGAGATCCGCATCGGAATGATCGGCAAGTACACATCCGTACGCGACAGCTACGCGAGCATCCTGCACGCTCTGGAACACGCCGGCGCGGCCGTCGAAGCCCGAATCCAGGTCGTATGGATCGACAGTACCGACATCACCGACGCCACAGCGGCCAAGGCCCTGGCCGAGGTGGATGGTATCATCGTCCCCGGCGGCTTCGGCGTGCGCGGCACGGAGGGCAAGATCGCCTGCATCAAGTGCGCCCGGGAAAGCGGCATCCCCTATCTGGGTATCTGCTACGGGTTCCAGATGGCCGTGATCGAGTTCGCCCGCAATGTCTGTGGCCTGACCGACGCCAACAGCACCGAGATCGACCCCGACACGCCTCACCCGGTCATTGACATCCTGCCAGAACAGAAGCAAATCGAAGGGCTCGGGGGCAACATGCGCCTGGGCGGGCGCGACGTGCTCATCAAACCCGGCACACTGGCCGCCGAGCTGTTCAACAACGCTCCCGAGACGAGGCTGCGTTTCCGCCACCGCTATGAGGTCGATCCCCAGTACATCGAGCGACTGGAGAAAGGTGGCATGATCTTCTCCGGCAAGGCCCCGGACTACCCGATCATGCAGATCCTCGAGCTGCCGACCAGCAAGCACCTGTTCTTCTTCGGAACCCAGGCTCACCCGGAGATGCAGAGTCGTCCACTCCGACCGCAGCCGATGTTCCACGGTCTGGCCCGAGCCGCCCTCGTCTACGCCGACCGGCACGGCCGAAGTCAGCGCCCAACTTCGCCGGCGGCCACTGCGGCCGCTGCGACCAACGCAACGGCGATGCAGGCGTAGGGATCACGGCCGGGCACCGGACCAGGCGACCTCCGGAGTGCGGTACCCAGGTGAGCCGGAAGCAGCCGCTTCCGACCGGCACAGCTCCCGGCGGGCCGGACAGATGCAGCCCGCCGACCCGCACCTTGCGGAGCCTCTTCCAGCCAAAACCCCTGCAGCTCTTCACCGTTCCATGATATCGCAGCGTGGATACGTCTTTCCTCCGCCGGGATAGGACGTGGTCGGCCATGCTCCGGTGGCGGTCAGGATCTCGCTCTCCAGCAGATCTGTGAGAATCGTGTCCTCGCTCTTGGTTCCGGCGATGGAGGGATTCCAGGCGAAGGCCTGGCCAGACAATACCGGAGTGGTGTCGCCCGGAACGGCCTTGACCTCGCGAGGCAGGTAGCCGGTCGAGCCACCCTGATGATGCCGCCGCCACTCGTCCGGGAATCCCGACTCCGCGTACACCCGCTGGGCGACCGCGAAGACCTCTCCGAGCGTGCTGCATGGGTGGGTAGCTCCGATCATGGCCGCATCCACACGGCACACCGCCTCGTGACGGCGGCGTAGATCCTCATCGATGGGCCCGAACGAGAACAACCGAGTGCACGAGACGATAAGGCCCCCGCGTTCAGCCCCAACCGCGACCAAGCCATACCGGTCGAACCTGGCGGTCGTCGGAATCGGATGCCGGTAGCGGGTGGCGCGGTCGTCGGCCGCGGCCAGGAGGGTTGGCACCCGGATCCCCCTCTCGAGCAGCGAACCGGCCAGTCTGCCGGCCAGCTCGTGCTCGGCCATGCCGCGACGAGCCCGCCGACACGTCTCCTCCAGGCACGCGGCCGTCTCCCGAGCCAGGGCCCGGATCCTCACCGTCTCCTTATCCGTCAGCGACCAGCGGAGGCAATCGAAGTCCCCTCCGAGGAGGCCAACGGTCTCCGGCAAGCCGGCCACTCGCACGTCGCAGGCCGCTCGCAGGTCACCCAGGACATCTCGCCACAAACGCGCTGCCGACTCCGGATCGTGCCAAGGGTAGGCCTGAACCGCGAATCCCAGCACGCTCAGCTCCTCGTCGAGAACCCGCCGCTCTTCGATCCAGCTGGTCACACACACCGTCCGCTTCGGACGACTGATCACCAGCGAGGCTACGCCCACTTCCCCGCCCGTGCCCACATGGTTCAGACCTCCCCCCGTGAACCAGGCGAAATTGCATCGCCGGGTGAGGACGACGGCGTCCAGACCGTGACTGTCCAGGTACTCGACGACGCGTTGCCGTTTCTCCTGGCACTCGGCAGCATCCGATGGCATTCCCTGGTCTCCTGGGCAGCCGCCCCGTCTCGAGCGGCCGGGCCCCGATTCTACCCGATCGCCCCGGCGAATACCCGGCACCCCTTGCATAGCAGTGAAAACCCGATTACACCGGTGAGCGCGTGTCCACCCTTGAAGGAGCCCTGCGATGCGACCCTCCTTGCTCACCCTGGCCATGATGCTGTCGACCTCCCCGCTTCTCGGTCTCGACCTGTTCGTCGCCACGGACGGCAACGACCGCTGGAGCGGGAGGCTGGCCGCTCCGACCGGCGCCGGCCAGGACGGCCCGTACGCCACGCTGGAACGAGCCCGCGATGAGATCCGCCGCCTGAAGAAGGACAACACGTTGCCAGCGGGGCCGGTCAACGTGTTTCTGCGGGCCGGGGTGCATGCTCTCTCCCGACCGTTCGAGCTCACCGCGGCCGACAGCGGCAGCAAGGACGCGCCGATCACCTACCGCGCCTGGCAGAGCGAGCAGGCCCGACTGATCGGCGGGCGCGAGGTGACCAGCTTCACCAGAGTCACGGACCGAGCCGTTCTTGCCCGGCTCGACCCGGCGGCTAAGGACCAACTCTACCAGGCGGACGTGAAAGCCCTGGGCGTCACTGACTTCGGCGAAGTCGTGAAAGCGAGCCAGCGGTTCGAGCTGTTCTTCCAGGACAAGCCCATGACCCTGGCCCGCTGGCCAAACGAGGGTTTCGTGAAGATCGTCGACGTGGTCGGCGGTGAGCCCACGCAGATTCACGGCCACAAAGGCGACAAGATCGGCAAGTTCACCTACGAGGGCGACCGCCCGAGCCGCTGGAAGGGGGAACCGGATATCAGGCTGCTAGGCTACTGGTTCTGGGACTGGGCCGACGCTTACGAGAAGGTTGACTCGATCGACACCGAGAAGCGCATCATCTCAACCGTGCCCCCCTACCATCACTACGGCTACCGTAAGGGCCAGCGCTACTGCGCACTGAATCTGCTGGCCGAGCTCGACTCGCCCGGCGAATGGTACCTCGATCGCGGTGCGGGCATCCTCTACTTCTGGCCGCCGGCAGCGATCGACTCGGCGAAGGCATTCGTATCCGTCACCGGGCGCATCGTCACCCTGACCGGTGTCTCTCACGTCACTCTCCGCGGCCTGCACCTGGAGTTCAGCCGGGGCACGGCCATCACCGTGAAGGACGGCTCGCACAACCTCGTTGCCGGCTGCACGCTGCGGAACCTCGGCGGCCAGGCGGTGACCATCTCCGGCGGTACGGAGAACGGCGTGGTCGGCTGCGACATCCACGACACCGGCGACGGCGGCATCACCCTCGACGGCGGCGACCGAAAAACGCTCGCCCCGGGCATGCACTACGCGATCAATAACCACATTCACGACTACAGCCGGACCAGCAAGACGTATCGCACGGCCGTCAGCACCTCGGGCGTCGGCAACCGCATCGCCAACAACCTCATCCATGACGCCCCGCACATGGCCCTGGGCCTCAGCGGCAACGAACACCTCATCGAGCTCAACGAGATCCACACCGTCTGCATGGATACCGACGATGCCGGAGCCTTCTACATGGGGCGGGACTGGACCTGGCGCGGCAACCTCATCCGGTACAACTACTTCCACCACATCGGCAGGTTCTCCGGCAACGTCGGCGTGCAGTCGATCTACCTCGACGACTGGGCCAGCGGTACGACCGTGTTCGGCAACATCTGCTACCGCGGAGGGCGAGGCATCCTCGTGGGCGGCGGGCGAAACAACACCGTGGAGAACAACGTTTTCGTCGACTGCAAGCCGGCCGTCCACGTCGATTCACGCGGCCTGGGCTGGGCGAAGTACTACTTCGACCAGACCGACAATACGCTGGTTGAGCGGCTCAAGCAGGTGCCCTACCAGGATTCGCCCTGGAGCACGCGGTACCCCGAGCTGTTGACCCTCTACCAGGATGAACCCGCCCTGGCCAAGTACAACGCGGTGGTTCGCAACATCTCGACCGGCGGCCGATGGCTCGACCTTCTCGACGGCTTGACCGACAAGGTCGTGACCGTGAAGGACAACCTGGTCGACCAGGACCCGCACTTTGTTGACCCGGCCAAGGGAGATTTCCGGCTCAAGGACGACTCGCCGGCGTTCAGACTGGGATTCAAGCAGATCCCGGTGGAGAAGATCGGGCTGTACAAGGACGAGCTTCGGGCCTCGTGGCCACCACCCGGAAGACCGGCAGGCAAGCCGTAGATGACCTCTGACGGCCGCATCGCCGTGGAGTGATGCGGGTCCCGTGCAGCTGTATCAGGAGCATCCGCCATGTCGATTCCCACGACGACAACGTTCAGCGTTGAAGGCTATCGAATCACCCGGTACCTGGGTGTGGTGCGCGGCATTACCGTTCGCGCACCCACGATCTCCCAGGGCATTCTCGGCGGGCTCAAGTCGATCGTCGGCGGGCGGATCGGGGCCTATACCGAGATGTGCGAGCAAGCGCGCCAGCAGGCTTACGAGCTTCTCGTGGACCACGCGATCGCCCTGGGGGCCAACGCCGTGGTGGGGCTGCGGTTTGACGCTTCCGAAGTGGCGAGCAAGTTCAGTGCGACGGAAGTGCTCTGCTACGGAACGGCCGTGGTGATCGAACCGGAGAGGGGCTGACCCCCCCGGACGCGGCTGCCCGGCAACACCTCGGTATCACTCCGTGCCATCCTTGGCCCGGTGGCGGCGTGGGACCGCGCCGGCCGCGAACGGCGGATAGGACTCCGGCAGCTTCCGCAGTGCCTTCCAGCGGTGGATGAACGACTGAGGGTCGCGCCGATATTCGGCGATGAGTTCCCAGGTGTACTGACGGCCGCACTCCGGGCAGCGATAGTGGTCGGGCAAGCCGGTCAGGTCGTACCCGCAGAAGATGCAGAACGGCTCGGTTCGGGCCTGCACCGCCACCCGGATGACGTATGCAGCCAGGGACACGGCCACCGCGACGCCAATTCCGATCATCTTGACGCCCAGGAGGGCGAGTGAACCCGCCACGGGTGTGAAAAACAGACTGGCCAATCCCAGGACCAACAGGACAACCGCCGGCACCAGAAACACCCATCGGTACCCCACGTGACGAACCAGCTCACCCCACCCTGGCCGCCACCACCGGATCAGTTCGTCCCCCTCTGTCCCGCGCGGCACGATCGGATCGGGCGACGCAAGGCGGCCGTAGTCTTCTTCAGGCCGGCGTATCGGTGGTTCGGACACCGGGCATCCTCCATGCCATGTCACAGCAATCTCATGCGGCAACCGCAGTCCATTGTACCCACGTCTCCAACCAACTGCTTGAGCCGGATGGAAGCCCGCCTCTACCGAGGTATAATGGGCAAAAGGAGTCAGATCGATTCCCATCATGCCGTCCGACGCGATCGATAACAACCGAGGGAGCTACCATGCTTGAGATGCTGTGGTGGGCGCAACAGTCGCCGATGTCCCAGGCCCCCGCCGACGCGACCTGCGCCAGACACCGGGCAACGGATGCATCCATCCGGATTCGTCAATTGGAAGCGGATGTCGATCGCCTGTTGCTGATCAACCGGGCCCTGTGGGAACTCGTTCGGGCCCAGCACGGACTCGAGGACAGCCATCTCCTCGAGAAAGTGAAGGAACTCGATCTTCGCGACGGCCGTCTGGACGGCAAGCTCACCGCCCATCAAATCCAACGATGCCAGCGATGCGGGCGAACGCTCAGTCGGAAACACCCACGGTGCATCTACTGCGGCGGGGAGAGTTTCCAGAGGGATGCTTTCGAGACGGTGAGATGAAGACGAGAGGTTTGTTCCGCGGGCATCCTCAGGGCGTCTAAACGAGGCGGCAAGGTGTTGGCTCTCGGCGCCGGACCTGGACATTGCCAGGTCGCCGATAGCCCCGTCAAATGTCCTCACTGCGGAAACGACACCTTCGCCGAAGGGGCTGACTTGCTCAACACCGTTGTGATGACGTTCCTCGATCTGGATCGCGTGCGACGGACGTTCTGACGCCCACGGCATCCTGGATGCAACCATGCTGCCCGACAAGCTGTTCATCCCCGTGCTACCGATCTCGCTCCTGCTCGCCTTCACCGTCGGGTGCGACACTCCCCTACGTGTGTTCTCGACAACGGAGAGGCGCTCTTCGAGTTGGCCGTTGCACGAACGCCAGCCAGGCCGGCAGCTGTTTCGGCCTCTTCAGGACCGAATTGACCATCCGGAGTCGTGCACGGTTGTTGATACGCTCCTTCGAGTACCATCTTCAGAGCATGTCCCACGTGAATCGGCGCGAAGCCCTTGCTCCGAGGCGGAGCGGCCGGCCTCGCGACACGCTTGAAAGCGAGTCTTCCATGAAAAGCCACTCACTCCTCCTATGGGCTGCTGCGGCGGCGGCTCTCGCCCTGCCTGGCGCGGACTCGAAGAAAGGTACTCGCACGGAGGTCCAGAAAACCATGTTCATGCCTCCCCCCTTGACGGACGATTGGACGAAGTGGATGGTCGGCGAGTGGGAAGGAGCTGGCACATCCGACAGTGGAAAAGGCTCCGGCACGGTCCACATCGAGTTGGCCCTCGGCGGCCAATTCCTGATCTGCCGCGGCGACGCCAAGATCACCGAGCTGAACCCCGACTACCTCAAGAAGCACATGCACGCCACCGACGAGGAAGTCGAGCGATTCCAGCGTTCGGGCTACCAGTCACTGGAGGTCTACACGATCGACCAGCAAACCGGCGAGGTGATCGGCTTTCTGTTCGACAACCTGCGGTGCGTGGCTCAAGGCAAGGGTACGCGCGACAAGGGCAAGGAGACTGTCGCCTGGGAATGGCACAGCGGCCACAAGAGCACGCGGATCACCGAGCGGGTCAGCGATGACCGGATGAGGCTGATCGAACGAACGCCCAATCCCGACGGCAGCGTCATGGAAGACCAGGGCGAGATGATGCGGATCAAGCGACGACCGGCCCCCGAGAGTCGCCACGGCGAGTGAGTCGCGTTGCGGCCAATCGCGAGCGGAGCCCCTGCAGCCAGCAGAGGATCGCAAAACCGACCGACACCACCTGGATCAACGGCAGCCAGGCCTGTCGGCGGCATTGGATCAAGCCGGAGGCCGAGGCCGCTCCCGCTGACCAGATCCACAAGCCTCGCCGCTCGCCCGATCGAGACGCGACCGCTTCGCCGTCCATGAAACACCTCCTCTCCGACGCTCACCACGAGGTCTCTTCAGCCCTCCGACGTGACTACACCGCCACTCGGCCTGCAGTCTCGCCACTTCAGCGTCGTCGCTTGTACACGGTTCCGGCGACCTATAGACTGATGGCATGGCTCGTCATGCAAAGCTCGAGGACCGAA
The DNA here is from genome assembly GCA_022711465.1 of Planctomycetota bacterium. Lineage (GTDB taxonomy): Bacteria > Planctomycetota > Phycisphaerae > UBA1845 > PWPN01 > JAGNEZ01. Next base: position 816,402 of record JAKLEZ010000001.1, read on the forward strand.
CCGATATCACTCCGCGAATGGCGGTCTTCTTCGTCGGCGGCACGCTGCTCCTGAGCACCCTGATCCTGATCATCTCGGCGGGTCTCGCGACCGCACCGGCCTATCGGATCAGCGGCACGATCATCGGCTCACCTCATGACGCCGACACGCTGACGCGCTGCCAGGCGATCGCCCGAGCGAGCGACCCCCTTCGAGCGGACGGAAGATGGACCAGCCAGGTGGACCTGAAACAAGGGACCTTCACGCTATCCCTGGAAGCCGAGAACGCGGCGGCCGGTGCAGCGGCGGTCGACAGCGTTGCCCGGGACATCGTGGATCGGGTCAACTCCCAGTTGGCCAGCAGGCCCGCGATCGATCCGGCCGTGGCGGCGGAGGATGCCCAGCTGCGTCGTCTGATCGACAATTGTGATCGGCAGCTGGCTGCGGCGTCCCAGCCGGTCGCTTCGCAACCCCACCGTGTGGCCGACCTCCTGGTCGCGCTCCAGCAGACCCTGACCGAGCGACAGAAAAACGCCGCCCGACTCAAGGAGATCGCCGCTCAACTCAAGCAACCGCCGCCGACGGCCGACCAGGTCACCGTAACGACGATGCCGACCACGCTGCCGAGCCGCGAGGGCGCCCAGGCTCTCCGGCGGCTCGAAGCGGACACCGCGGCCTTCCACCAGCGGCAAGACCGGCTGGCCGAACTCCTGCGCGAACTGCTCGACACAAGCCTGGAGCGACTGGGAATCGCCAAGTCCGCGGTTGACGAGAAGGCCGGAGGGCTGGCCGGCGCTGTCCCGGCCGATTCCGATCCGGAGGTCCGCAAGCAGACTCAGACCATCCGGGAAGCTCTAGAGGCGTGGACGACGACAACCGGGGAGCTGGCCGATGCCTGGAGGAGCAAGAAGAAGGACCTGGAGGCGTCGGGCCCAGCGTTCGACGCCCCGGCGTGCCAGGCGACCCTCGAGATAGCCGCCAAGGAGTTCCTCGAAGAGGGACAGAAGGTCCAGGCCCGGATCCAGGTCGCCCTGGCGGCCATCAAGGAAGGCGGAGACGAGCCCACCAAGCGAATCATCCTGCATCGCAATCTCAGCCAGCAGATTCAACCGGCCCTGGAGGCCATGGACAAGGCCCAGGCGGCGGCACGACTGGTTCAGCAGAACGAAAACGCCCAGCTGGCGGCCACCGTCAAGATGGTTGCCAGCCTGCGCGATCGGGTCAGCGGACAGCGCGGTGAAATCCAGTCGCAGCTGCGCGAGCAGGCGTTGCAGGATCTCCGGGCGAAACACGAAGAGCAACTGGGAGGCCTGCGCCTTCGGCACGAGGAGAACCAGCTGCGGGCGTCCGAACTCGAGACGGCCATGATCAGTGGAATCGCCGAGATCGTCAGCCTGCTGGCGGTGCAGGAATCGCAGCGGCAGAGCAGCTCGCGGGTCCTGCAGCTCCAACGTCAGCGCGGGACGCTGCTCGAACAACTCGTGAAGCTGAAGGAGCGGCCAGCACCCGGGCATCCCACCCCACTGCGCTATCAAGCCGCCCACGTCACCGCAATCATCACACCCCCAGGGCCGGGTCTCGGCCAGACCCTGCGCGTGGGCCTGGGGCCAATGGTCGTCAGCTTCGTGGCCGTTGGTGGCATCTGGTGGTTATTCCGCTGGCGCCGGGCACAGGCCACACTCGACGATCTCGCCCGGGAACTCAAGATGGCCTCGCAGCGAGGCAAGGAACGACACCCACGATAGGCCCGGACGCCATTCTCGGCCAAGGTATCCTTCCAGCCCCGGCCGCATGATCCGCCTCGCCGCTGCATGACCGACACTCGCCCGTGACGTGCCACCGCCAGAGATTCAGATCAGCTTCGACCACCCTTGGGAGGTGAATCAGTTCGGCGTCGTTGATCAGCTAACTCCTGCAAGCCCCTGCCGGAGATGTGTCAAACGGGAGTCCTTGCCCGTCAGGCAGCATTTGCGTTTCAGCCTGCTCGCCCGCTGGTCATCCGCTGCGCCGCCCTGATCATCGCCGCGACACGATCCGGATCGGGCGGCTGATGCCATTGGCCATCTTGCTTGATGAACGAGCCGACGATGAACACGTCGGCGTCGTCCCAGTATCCACCGAGGTTGTCCGGGGTGAGTCCTGAGCCAACGGCAATCGGTAGCCCCACGACCGAACTGACCCCGCGAACGTCGGCCGGCGAGGCGGCTTGAGCGGTGGCAGTTCCCGTGACGATGATGCCATCGGCCCCGAAGAAAGCCGCCCCACGAGCGGTCTCGGCCAGATCGACATCCGCGGTCATGGCGTGGCTGGAGTGCTTCTTCTTGACGTCGGCGAAAATGCGGATGTGCTCGGCGCTGATCTCTCGCCGGTACCGCAGCAGCCGGGCCGCGTCGGCCTCGGGCATGAGTCCCTCATCGGCCACATGGGCGAAGACGAAGTTCTCCGCCCGAATGAACGTCGCCCCACCGGCCATCGCCACCGCGAGGGCCTCACGATTCGCGCCCGCCAGCACTTGCACGCCGATCGGCAGACTCACCGTCTCACGCACGGCCTGCAGCACGGCGGTCATGCCGGCTACGATCTCCGGCCCGACCGCCTGTCGCAGGTAAGGCCGGTCGTGCATGTTCTCGATCATGATCGCGTCGAATCCGGCATCGGACAGCAACCGAGCCTCGGCCACGGCTTGCTCCACGATCCGGGAGACCGGGAACCGGGCCAGCGGCGAACCCGGCAGGGCCTGAACGTGAATCATGGCCACCATGGCCTTCGGGACGCCGAACAGTTCGATGATTTGGCTGTTGTCGTTCATAGGAGAAGCCCAGCGGTCCGCTTTCGGCCATCGGCGACCCGCGCCGTTGACTGCCGAGTCCCTTCGCTCTGCAATACACCCTTCCAACTCATCTCGCTTTGTGCCCCCCTCGTCTCGAATGCTGGCTGGGGAGCCGCTGGTACCGCACAAACCGTCGATGCAGCGGACCATTCCCCGACGTCAGCACGACGTCCGCGAGCGGCAGGGCGCGGAAACCCAGCGCGTCGGCCGCGTTCAGACCTTCGGCCAACTCTTCATCGCTGATGTTCGCCGTCTTGTAGAACGCAACCTCCGCCCCGATCTTGGCGAGCGGGCGAACCTCGGCGAGCCCCTCGGCAAGCTTACCCACCGCGCGGAGCAGGACCAGATCGAAACTGTCGCCGCCCACCTTGGCCAGGTCGACCGCCCGAGCCTGGCGAGCCTGCACGTTGGCGAGTCCGAGGCCGGCAATCGCGTCGGCTACAAAGCGGGCCTTCTTACCCGTCCCGTCGATGGCAGTCAGTCGCCAGGCATCGCACACAATGGCCAGGGGAATAGCCGGAAAACCTGCCCCGGTGCCTACGTCCAGAACACGCCACCGGCGAGCTGGATCTATGCCGGATAGGGCCAGCAGAGCCAGGGAATCGGCGTAGTGCTTCACGGCGGCGTCCGTCGGCGCGGTAATCCGGGTCAGGTTGAATCTGCGGTTTGTCTCCACGACCAGCTGGAAGTGAGTCCACATTTTCTCCCGCTGAGCGTCACCGATGGCCAGCCCCAACGAGGCCGTGGCGTTCGTCAGCGCGTCCTCGAAAGCCGATCGCTGCAACGTGATGGCTGTGCCGTCATCCGTCATGGCCCAGATCATAGCGGCGTCAGCCCGCTCGTCGAGAGCGGCATGTGACCGAAATCGGCGTCACGGGTCCTGTGACGCCGGGACGGTAGCACCCGTACCTCCCATCCAGCTCTGCGGCCCGATCGCCCTGGACAGGCCTTCTACTTCCCCGTAGTGCTTGAAGGGACAGGATGTCCCCGGCGGCTTGATCGCATCACAGCCCTCCTGCGATCGCGTGGCCGGCTTCTACCGGCCGGAAGTCACGTGCTACGTACTCACTGGCGGGTCTGCAACAACGACGCCTCAATCCGCCGGATCGTCAGCGCGTCCGAATTGACGCTGGTAATCTTGACCACGCATGAACCGCTTTCCGATACCGCGGCCGGAGGGACCCGGAGCGCAATCAGACGAAGACCGTTTCTGGTGGTGTCATCTCGAACGGCGCACCCCTGGCCGTTCACCTGGACGGCTGGAGCGGCCACCGAGCTGTCTGGCGAGGGCCCGAGGCCGATCAGCAACTCGCAAGGCCGCTCCTGGAGACGACCGCGGCCCAGCTCGATCGTGAACGCGAGTTCCCTGCCCGTGGCCGGGAGCGGCGGCCGGTAGTGTTCGCTCGGGCCGGTGATGTCCCTGTACGTCACTCCGACGCATCGCGGAAGGCCCCCCAGCGCGTCGAGCGAGTTCATCGCCTTGAGCGTGCTCAGGTAGGTCGGGTGGGGCCACGCGGTGCTTTTCTGGAAATAGTTGAAGAGATAGACGGCATCCGCCCCCCGAGAGAGAACCGAATAGGCCGCACCGATGGCCTGCTCCGGCGTCACCTGAACAGCCGGCCCGTCCGGGCAGGGCCGATACAGGATCTCCAGCCCGCCGGCCAGCGTGACCTGCGAACCTGCCAGCATTTGCCGCCACCGCTGGATCGGCATGTCGAACTCAATCGTTGCCCATCGCGGGGTCACGACAAGAAGCTCAATCAGCCCTTCCCGGGCCCACGTGACCGCATCCAGCCCCCACCCCAGGGCCACCTCTGGCCGGGACGGGACGCGAACCCCCAGCCGCACGGGATGACCTCGCCTTGCCGCCGCCTCGGCGGTCAGCTTGCGGACCTCCCGCATCCATGTAGTCAGAATCCGCGCCCCTTCCTCCTCCTTGCCCGCACTGAACAGGTACGGCTCGCGCATGAAGTCCAACTCGAGACCGTCAATGTCGTAGCGGTCCAGCGACTCGGCGATCAGCGACCGGAAGTAGTCTCGGACTTCCTGGTGGGCGTAGTCCAGGCAGGTCGCGAAGTAGCCCGAGACGCCCTGCCTGCGAAACTGCGGGTTCTGCCGCCAGAACGCCCCGTGGAACGGATGATTGGGTATGTCATTGTTGTGACAGTCATTCATCCGCAGACTGATCCACGGCGACATCCCGTTGTGGCGGCACCGGGCAATGACCCTCGCCGGATAGTCGATCCCCTCCTTGTGCACGACCAGCATGTTGTTGACTCCCTTGCGGTACGCGCTCACCTCCTCGCGTGGCATCGGAGCGAGAAACGGCTGATCGTCCGGCCCATTCGGATCACAGCCGTCCCAATAGGCATCCCAGACGCGGCTTCGATAGTGCGTTCGCCGGGCGTTGGTGTTGCACAGGAATGTCCTGACGCCGGCCCGAGCCATGACGTCCACATACTCGTCAACGGCATCGCCCGCCTTGCCCTCGACGAGGGATACCCGCCAGAAGAAGTCGGTCTCATCCTCGTTGTGGATCAGCCCCTTGATCGCCTGGGCCTGGGTAACCAGCGGGAAGCACGACAGGACCACCACGGCCAGACGCGAGACCGGCCTTACTTGAGAACACCCTGCCCCGCAACATTGGATCATGCTCGGCATCGGGCCGCACTCCTGGATCTGCGGAAGTCAGTATAGCCCGTCATCGGCCAACGATCCATCAGCACGTGCCATCGTGCCTGGCAACACTCGATGCTATCATACCTCCGTTCCGGTGTTGCCGGAGCACGCAGGCGACGTCATCTCGGACCACCTGCGGCCGACCAGCGAGCCGCCGGGGCCAGGTGATCATGGGGAAGCACCCCCTTCGGAAAGGTCTTTCTTGAGCTGGTTGAATATTCTGGGAATTGCCCTCGGACTGTCGATGGACGCCTTCGCGGTGGCGATTGCGGCCGGCATGCAGTTGGGGAGAGTGACACCGCGCGAGGTCTTTCGCCTCGGCTGGCATTTCGGCTTGTTCCAGTTCCTCATGCCGATCCTGGGGTGGTGGATCGGCTCGACCGTGGCGGCTTCTATCGCCTCCGTCGACCACTGGATCGCCGCGGCTCTACTGTGGACCATCGGCGGGAAGATGCTCTACGAGGCTTGGCGTCACAGGGAGGCGAAAGACAAGACCAATCCGACCAAAGGCTGGCTGCTGGTCTCCCTCTCAGTGGCCACCAGCATCGATGCCTTCGCCGTCGGCCTGAGTCTGGCCTTCCTGCGAATCTCGATCTGGCTTCCATCGGTCGTGATCGGCACCGTGACCGCCCTGCTCACCTGCCTGGGCATGACCTTTGGGGCCCGGGTCCTCGGCCGCTGGAGTCGATTCGCCGAAATCCTCGGCGGGATCATCCTGATCCTCATCGGCTGCCGGATCCTGGTCGCCCACATCGTGACATGAGCCGAGCCATCGACGTCGCATCACCCCGCCGCCATCGTTCTTCTACGAAAACACGCGTTCCCTAGCGCAAATACGGCTTCAGATCGATGGCCTCGTAGCCGCGCGCCGGAGCCCCGGCGCCGACCGCCACGTACATGAGCCTGTTGACCGGTTCGAAGATCATTGACTGGATGGTGGCGTTTCCCAAAGCGGCCGCACAGCCGAGAAACTGCTCGAGGTAGGCCTCGCTGATGCGGCCATACTCCCGGCGAGCGATATCGTGGAGCGCATCGAAGCGATCGCATCGCCCCGCGGTGTCCAGATCCGTGCCGCGATGGTGATTGGTGCTGATCAAGGCCGCGGTGTCGGGCGCCCGGCGCACGCTGACGGCGGAAGGGGTGATTTCCGCTACCGCTCGGTGGCCCGAGGCGTCCATCAGCATCAGATTGCTGGCCGAATGGCGGGGCGTCTTCTTCAGCAAGCCCAGGGCTTCGTCGACCGTCTTGCACCGCTCAAGCAGCATGCGGTACAGCATGGCGTAGGGCATCCCGGCCGGTGCACGACGCTGGCGCGGGACCTCCATCACGGCCAAGCTCAAGCCATGCTCGTTCATCCCGGAAAGAACGCCGACCATGCCGGGCCAGATCACCGAAGCGAACGCGTAACGGTCCTTCGGATGGAACATAAGCACCACGCTGTTCTTGTCCGCGATGTCGAAGGACGCGAAGTCGAGGTTCCGGCCAAATCGGGCGACCCCGTCCGGCGAAGCCGCCGCGGGGAGGGTGATGGTCGAGCAAGCCATCGCCTCAGTCAGATCCATGAACGCCTGAGCCAGCATGAGATCCTCGAAGGTCAGCCCCGTAGCGGAGGCCAGAGCCCGAATTTCATCCACATGCTCCGGAAGCATGAAACGCTTGAACCCAACGACTGCCTTCAGACAAGCCTCGCGCTCGGCCGGACTTGAAAAGTACCGACCGAAATAGGCCCGATACAGCGGGACGATCGTCTTCCCCAGTTGCCGGCCGTGCGACTTGCCCAACGCCGCCGCATCGGCACCGCGAAGCTGGATGACGGGCACCAACTCCGCCGCAGGCCGCGAGCTGGGCGTCGCCCGAAGGTGCAGATTCGCAAGCCGAGGATTGACGCCCGGGACCGCGGACGTCTCCACCGCTTGTCTCGGTACGGCAGGTGCTGCCACGACCCGAACACCGGTCGTGCACCCAAACACCATCATCACCACGACGAGACAAAGAGTACGCGTGCGCTTCACGAGGATACCTCCATGAAATCAGGGGGCTCGCAGGGCATCTACGCGGCGTCTACATGTTGAGACACCCGCCGGTGTGACCCGGATAGTGGAGCTCGCTCCAAATCACCGTCACACCCCCACCTCCCACCGGGGGAGCGCCCGCGGCCAGACCGCACCCAGGCGCCCGACCCAAGCTCACCCGCCCCCCGCACCCGCGGAGTGGTTCAGCGCCCGGCGCCGATCGGCTTCAACCCGCTCCTCGAGCAATCGGGCAACACTCTTGCCCAAAACCGGATGCACAACGTCCCGGGCAATCTCCGCCAGCGGCTCAAGGACGAAACGGCGTTCGTGCATCCTCGGATGGGGTACAGTCAGACCCGGCACGTTGATGACCCGGTCATCATATAGCAACAAGTCCAGGTCGATCGTTCGCGGCCCCCACCGCTCCTGGCGGACACGACCCAGCGACCGCTCGATCTCCAGCAGCAGATCGAGCAATCTCTCCGGTCCAAGCCGCGTCTCCACCCTGGCGGCCGCGTTAAGGTACGGCCCCTGGCCTGCCGGCCCGCCCACCGGGTCCGTCGTGTACAGCGAGGACACAACGACATCCCCAACCCCGGCGTCGGCTCTCAGGGCCCCCACGGCCTGCGTGACGGAAAACCGCCTATCGCCCAGGTTCGAACCCAGTGCTATGTAGGCAATGTGCGACAACTTACTCTCTCAACAAGGTTTATCGGCACCATTTCCTCTGGCGATGCGTCTCTCGATGGCCGATAGCGCTTTCATGTCCAAGGCGATGGCAACCGGGGCCTGCCGCGTTGGTGGCGAACGGCGCCCGGCGTATAATGCCAACGGCCGTGTCGCGTCAAGTACTTGACACTGTTGGAGTTGCCATGTTTAGACGAAATCTCGCTGTTCTCGTACTCATACCATTCGCTCTCGGCCAGCAGTGCAACACACCTTCCGGGTCGGGACCCTCAATCGAGAGCACCCAGGTGACCTTGGCAACCAACAAGGGCAACATCGTCATCGAGTTGTTTACGCAGCAGACCACGGCGGCCACGAACTTCAAGACGTATCTCGACGCCGGCTACTACGACGATGCCGTCTTCAGTGAAATCCGGGGCGGCAAGTGGCTGATCGGCGGCCGATACAACCACCTGCTGGCCGCCCAGGACTCCCAGCCGCTGATGAATGACTCCGACAATGGTCTGACCAACTTCCGCGGACGAGTTGCCCTCTACGGACCTGATGGGACCGCGTCCGGGGCGCCGCAGTTGCTCATCAACCTGGGCACGAACTCGAGCCTCGACTACAAGGGCTCGCCGGTCGACTACACGGTCATCGGTCGCGTTATTGAAGGGATGGACGTCGCCGACGCGATCGCCGCGATGTCGACCATCACCAAGACGGCCGGAAACGGCGTCTCTCTCACTTACCTCCCCAAGACGCCGGTCTCGATGAACAGCGCGAGCATGAACTACTCCGACTACGCAGGAACCTCCGCCGATTCACCGGGTGGTGAGAATCGCGACCCGGTTGCCGACGCCGGCGACGCCCGCTATGTCGCTCCCGGCATCAGTGCCACGCTCGACGGATCAGAGAGTACCGACCCGGATCTGGACACCTTGACCTACTCCTGGACCCAGACGGCCGGCACTAGCGTTGTCCTCAGCAGCACTACCGCCGCTCAACCCGTCTTCGAGGTGCCCAACACGGCCGGCGATCTGACCTTCCAGCTGACCGTTGATGACGGCAACGGGGCCACGCACTCCGCGACGGTGACACTCACCGTAGTCACCGCCCCCTACGTCAAGCTCGAGACAACCTTGGGCGACGTCCGCATGGAAATTCTGCTGGACGACGCGCCCATCACGTCGGTCAACTTCCTGCAGTACGTGGATGACGGCTTCTACAACGGCACGATCATGCACCGGGTCATGGAGGATTTCGTCGTCCAGGGCGGGGGGTATCTGGCGGATCTCACGGCCCAGACCGGTGTGCGTTCGACGATCGAGAACGAGTTCAGCGACAGCCGCAGCAACGTGCGCGGCACCGTGGCCATGGCCAAAGTCAGCGGCGATGAGGACTCCGCCACGTCCCAGTTCTTCTTCAACCTGGTTGACAACTCCAGCAACCTTGACAACCAGAACGGCGGCTTCAGTGTCTTCGCTCGAGTGGCGGACATGACTGCGGTCGACGCGATGGCGGCCGTCGCAGTCGGCGATGAGCAAGATCCGAGCGGAAACACCTTCGAGAACGTGCCCGTCACGGATATCGTCGTCAACAAGGCGACCATCGTGCCGTAGCCGCGGTTTCGCCACCTGGATACCGCTCCACTTCCGTGGCTCAGGCTGAGCCGAGGTTCTCCGGACGAATCCCGTGGCGGTGCTCATCGCGGCGTGGGCCGCCTTCCTCCACTCGCCATCGCCGACAGACGAATTCCCGTCGGACTCATTCGTTGCACGGGCCGGCCTGCCGCGTGCGTCCTTGCAGCTGGCAATCAGGGCCGCAGCAAGACCGACAGGCCTCTTGATCGTTCACCCGAAAGGGCGCACACTGCAGGCATGGACGACGCAAAGACACCCTTTGACGCCATAGTCATCATCGGTTTCGGTGGCCCCAACGGGCCCGGCGACGTTCGCCCTTTCCTGGAGAACGTCATTCGTGGCAAGTCGGTCCCGCGAGCCCGCATCGATGAGATCGCCGAGCGCTATCTGAGCCTCTTTGGAGGCGTCTCGCCGATAACCGAGATCATGCAGCGTCAGGCCCAGCGGCTTCGCCAGAAGCTCCACGAATCCGGGATCGACGTGCCCATTCACCTGGGCATGCGCAACTGGCACCCCTATCTGTCCGACATGTTCGTGGACCTGGCCCGGGAAGGCGCCCGCCGGGTAATCGCGTTCATCTCCGCCCCCCACCACTCGTATCCGAGCTGCGGCCAATACAAGCAGGATGTTCGCGACGCCCGACACCGACTCGTCGAGCGCGGCCTGCCGGACGTCGAGGTGGCCTACGTGGAGGACTGGTATGACCACGAGAAGTTCATCGCCGCCAACGTCGACCAGGTCCGCGCCGCGTTCTGCCGGCTTGAACCCCAGATGCAGCCCCGGGCCCGACTGCTCTTCACCGCCCACAGCATCCCCGTCGCCATGGCCGATCAATGCCGCTATGTTGACCAGATAAGAACTTCTTGCCAGCGAGTGGTAGATCAGCTCGGGTGCAAGGACTGGGTACTGGTTTTCCAGAGCCGCAGCGGACGGCCGGAGGAGCCCTGGCTCGGGCCCGACATCGCGGAATACCTGCGCGCCGAGCAGCAGCGCGGCCTGTCGGCGGCGGTACTCATTCCCATCGGCTTCACCACCGACCATGTCGAGGTCATCTACGAGCTGGACCACCGGCTGGTCGAAATCGGGCGGGAAATCAGCGTGGCCGTGGCACGGGCTCAGACGGTCAACGATCATCCGCTCTTCATCGACATGATGGCCGATGTCGTCCGTCGAACCTGGAACCGATACGCCAAGTACCCTTGCCTGCCTATTGCCGCCGACGCTGCGTCGTAGCCTCAGCCAGCCGCGTTCCGCCCGCAGCCCGCTCAGATCCGAAGCGTCTCCCTGACGACCGCAATGACCTGGTCATGCAGTCGGCCGTTCGTGGCCACCACCCCTTGGTTCCTGCTCAACGTCCGTCCGGCGGCAAAGTCCAGCGGACGGCCGCGAACATCGCTCACCTCGCCGCCCGCCTCCTTGACCACCATCCATCCGGCGGCATGGTCCCAGATCTTCTCCCGGTAATCCTCCGACGTCGGCAATCGCAGGTAGATGGACGCGTCGCCGCGGGCCACAGCGGCGTACTTGCACTGGCTGTCGATGCGAAACGGCGGAGCGGTGACACCCAGCAATGCGGCGATCCGGGCGGCGTCACCGTGGGAGGAATGGCCGGACTCGACCGACTCGCAGAAGGACGCCCGGGCGGGGTCGGTCACCTCGGTCACGCGAACCTGAGTCCCCCCACCGCCTTGAAGCGGGTAAAGAAACGCTCCTCGATCCCGGCTCGCAACGAACAGACAGCCCCGTCCGCAGGCCTGCCCTTCCCCGGTCGTCGGCCCCCGGCCACCCTCCACCCAGGGCAGGTTCGGACAGCCCAGCACGCCCAGGGTCACTTGGCCCTCCTCGATCAATGCCAGGGCGATGGCATACTGTTCTCCGCGAAGGAAACCCTTGGTCCCGTCGATCGGGTCGAGCGTCCAGAACCGCCCCCGGGAACCGCCGTCATGGGCCCCGCGATCGATGGCCTGGAGGATCCGCGGTTCGTCCAGTGAGGAATCCACCCTCCGCACCTGCTCGACGACGCGATCCTTGATCGCCGCGTTGGTCGGATTGCAGAGTGCGCTGGCATCCTCCTCCCCGACCACGAGCACCTCCGGATACGCCCGGGTCAGTTCGTCAATGATGATCGCCTGGGCTCCGAAATCCGCCACCGTGACGGGTGACTTGTCCTTCTTGGCCAGCGCCTCGGCGGACACCAGAGTGTCACGAACCGACTGGCAGAGCTCACAGGCCTTCCGCACGGCCCGCATGGCCACGATCCGCTGGGCCTCTTGATGATCCTCTCTCTTCATGAGACTCTCTCGAGCGCTTTCGCCCGTCTGTCAACGGCTTGCGATCGCAGAAATCAGACTCCAGATCCCGGACCGCGCACCCCGTCACCCCCCGTACGCGCCGTTGTCCTTCGACAGAAAACCCGTTCCCGGCGCAATCATCGCCTGGTCGGCGGCGTAAGTATCGTCGAACCGCTGTGCGCGGGGCTCGGCGTGGCCGTCGCAGAAGGCGACGTTTGTCCGCTCGGCGTGCCGGAAACCCTGCGTACCCGAATACCGCCCGGTGAAGCTGTCATCGCCAGGATTCTTCCACGGAGCGCGCATGAACTTGTTGGCCCCATCGGCATATTCACCGTCACCAAACAGGGCGCAGCGGAACGGCATTCGCACGTCGCCGGCGCGGGCCGGTTCGACGATCGACTCGGCCGTGCCGTGGCCGATGTAACTCGTGTTGTAGTTGTACCCCGTCCGGGGATCCTCCTGCCAATTCGAGGTCCCGCGGAAGGACGGGCACTGCTGCACGTCTTTGTCCGCTCCCCCTTGCCACAGCAAGCCCGCCACCACTCGGCTCCCGCCGCCGCTCCAATCCCTGGTGCTGGTGAAATCCCATGCGTACGAAGTGAAAGTGGACTCGTGCACCGAAAAGGCGTAGGCGATCGGGTAACGCTCCCTGTGCGATTGCGTGTAGGTGTGGGCGGCCACAGCCATCTGGCGCAGGTTGCTCAGGCAGGTCACCCCTCGGGCCTGCCCACGGGCTCGGGCCAGCGAGGGCAGCAGAATCGCCACCAGCAGGGCAACCACCGCCACGACCACCAGCACCTCGATCAGCGTGAAACCCGGCCGATCGGCCTGGAGGGCGTCCCGCCCGTCGATGGCTTGCCGCCGGGCGGCTTGGTCCGATTCCGTTCTGTCGCAAGTCAGGGGCATCATCCGTTACCCTCGTTCACCTCACGCAATCGGGAAAGACCAGTTCGTCCGGCCCGCCCATGCAGCGCTGCAGCAAGCCGAAGTCGGATTGATCCACGTCGCTGTCGCCGTCCAGGTCCACTTGACGGCAGGGAGCAGAGGGCGGCCCCACGGCCGCGCCGGTCATGCAGGCCCGGAACACCGCAAGGTCATCACCATCCACGTCCAGATCGCCGTCGAGATCGGGATCCGCCTGGGCGGCGGCCGCATCCACGATCGCCACCGCATCGATATCCGGCGAGATGCCGCTGCCGACCGGATTCTCGATCTTCACGTACAACGCCGAGTCGAGCCCGACCGCCGCCAGGTCGAAGCCAACGCCACCGGCCGACACGCCGTACAGCCGGGCCGCCTGGGCAACCGTTCGTCCGGAGAGTCGGGTCGCCGTTAAGGCGGGCTTGAGAGGCACGCGCGGATCCGTCGGTTGCCCCCACCACAGGTTCCACACACCCAGCGAAGGGTCCGGGGCGGCGGGATCGTACACCCGCCCGAGGCTTGGCGCAAAATCGTCAGCGTACGGCCCGTTTTCGAACGTGTGCCAGTCGTACGCCTCAGGGGGCCCGGTCCTGCTTACGGAGACCTTGCCCGGCTCGCGAGAGAGCATCACCGTCCCCAGGGTCGTCAGGTTCGGGTCGCCATTTCGCCAGGGTGTCGTGCCGCCGATGACGGCGAAGGTATTCCCGAAAACGATGAAATCGATCCCGTACGGATTCGCAGGGTTGTCGGTGACCGGCCGCCCCAGCTTGAGGATCAGCCGCCCGCCCTCACCAACCGAAACAAGCTCGTAGTACCGCAGAGGCGGATTGACCGGCACCACCGGCACGGCCTGACTGGGCGCGCCGGTATTGAAGCCATCGCCGGTGGTGTCGACGGTGGGCCGTTCCAGAGGTGGAAGTGGTCTGCCTACCTCTACCTGGTTATTAAACTTGATTCCCACCAGCCAATCCTTGGGCACACCCGTCCCCTCGACATACTCGACCACCTCCACCGCATAGTCTTCCGCCCGGTCGCCTGCCCCCGCCACCCGGCTCGCGTCCGCCACAAGCAGCAGTGCGGCGAACACTGCGGTCCGAACAGCCCGGCGCAGCCTCCGCCGCCCGCGCCCATGAACCTGCCTGCCGGTCATCACTGCCTCCTGTCCCCGGCCTCGAGAGGGCGGGGCAATTGCTGACGTTCGACCGCGCCCCCGGGGTCACGACCGCCGCGTCCGACGCCGCAGGAGCACGCACGCCGCGCCAAGCAACAGGGCCGTGGCCGGCTCCGGCAGCCGCGGACGGGTGTTGTCAAAGCCGTTGTACCAGCCATCGAAGTCGCCGCTGGCCAGCGTTCGACCGGACATCCCGGTGGCCGCCTCCAACCAGGCGACCTGGCCGCCGTCGCCCGTGCCAAGCCAGTAAGCCCAATACAGACCCACATCGCCGGCCTCGGCCCGGTAGGTGATGTTGTCGACGGCATAACCCAGCCCCGGCCAGTAGTCGGCGGCGAAGTCCAGGTCGCCGGCGGCGGCCACCGCGGCGATCATGTCATACCCGGTGGCAGGGCCATCCCAACGGTAGCCGAACGTGTAAGACCTCCCGCCGGTGGCCTTGAAATCGACCACCAGGACGGCCTCATTCGACCCGGCCCCGGCCCAGTACTCGGGCTGAAAAGCCACACCGCCAACCACATCACCCGCCGTGATCCGGACCCATGACCCACTGAGCGCCAACACCGACAGGACAACCAGCATCAACGAGAGGCAACGAGAGGATCTTCGCATGCGAACCGACTCCTTCCGGCGGCCGACCACGAGCCACCAAAAAAGAAACCCAGTGCCCGCGTCAGCGAGTACTGGGTCGATTTCTCCACCGAAGGAGCCGGCTTCCATGAGCGGCCGCCGGCCGCCGGCGGGAAACCGGTCAATCGTCCAGCGCCCACAGCCCGAGGCACATGACGAAACAAAACACGCTCACAGGCAGGTCTTCTGGCTTACGGACGTGAGCAACCGAACGGCTCCTCACCATCGGCCACGCCTTCTCATCCGCGAAGAGAGGGGCACCGGCCTGCGATCAGGCCTAACCCACTCCTGTGCGAACAATGGCACTTCGTGGCCAACTCAATCCGATTACAGCGGCGGGTCCGCGGTGGATTCTCACCACCCTTCCCTGTTCATCCCTTGCGGGAACCTGCAATCGTGCAACTCTTCACTTGTCCGGCGGCATCATACCATACCCTCGGCCGGATGCAAGCCCCCCGCCCATGGACACATGACTATCCACCCCACGGCGAATCAGCGGAACAACGTTCATGGCGAGCGAAAGCTGACCCGACTAGAATGCACACCATGAGCACACTCGAGTACCGAACTGCCGGTGAATCCCACGGCCAAGCCCTCATCGCCTTGATCGAGGGGCTACCCGCCGGTGTCGAGCTGGACATCGCCGCGGCCAACCATGAGCTGGCCCGCCGACAAGGCGGCTACGGCCGTGGCGCCCGGCAACGAATCGAAAAGGACGAGATCCGCATCCTGTCCGGCGTGCGACGAGGCAGGACCATCGGCTCTCCCCTCGCCGTCCAGATCCCCAACCGGGACTGGCGGATCGACGAGGCTCCGGAGATCCATCGCCCCCGCCCTGGCCACGCCGATCTGGCCGGCAGCCTCAAGTGGCTCACCACCGACTGCCGCGAGACGCTGGAGCGGGCATCGGCCCGTGAAACCGCCGCCCGCGTGGCCGCCGGAGCCATCGCCCGGAGCGTGCTCCAGCCGTTCGGTATCCGCTGCATCGGCTTCGTCACCCGAATCGGGCCGGCTGAGGCCCGGATCCCCGCCGACCTGTCCCCGAACCAACTCATAGACTCCCGCGACGCCAACGACCTCTATACCCCAGACCCGACGGCCGTCCCATCGATGACCGCCGCCGTTCGCAAGGCCAAGGAGGATAAAGACACCATCGGGGGCATCGTCGAGGTCCGCGTTTTCGGCTGCCCGCCCGGCCTGGGCAGCTGCATGCGCTGGCAGGACAAGCTGGACGGCCGCCTCCTGCAGGCGATGGGCTCAATTCAGGCGTTCAAGGGAGCCGAGATCGGTTTGGGATTCGGCGTCGCCTCCCGACCCGGCAGCGAGGTCCATGACGAAATCGACTTCGAGCCCGCCTTCCGGAACACCCCTTGCCTGGGCTTCACCCGCCGCAGCAACAACGCCGGCGGCCTGGAGGGAGGTATGACCAACGGCCAGACGGTCGTCGTCCGCGGGGCGATGAAGCCCATTGCCACCCTGCTCCGCGGCCTGGACAGCGTCAATCTCACCACCCTCAGATCCGAACACAGCGACTACGAACGAAGCGATGTCTGTGCGGTCTCGGCCGCCAGCGTCGTTGCGGAGAACGTCGTGGCCTTCGAGATTGCCAGGGCCTTTCTCGACAAATTCGCCGGCGACACGATGAACGAAGTCCAGGCTTCGCTCAAGCACTACCTCGATGCGGCCGTGGCTCTCGCCGCGAAAAGCTAGCCGGCCGCCACCCGGAACACGACCAGGCCATCGACTGGCATCGTACCCTGGCATCATTCGAGCAAGCCTTGAGGCAAGTGATCGATTGAGGCGGCGGAGCCCAGCTGCCGATATAACACCAAGAGAGTGCCGCGGATCACCCGAGAGAGCCGCGGCTGGACTGTCTGTGAGACGGAGGATATGATATGTACTGGGATCCTACCCTGCTGCTGCAATCACTCGCCGAGTTCGTGTCCAGTCTGGTCGAGTTCATCATCCAGATCATCAGCATGTTCTTCATCAGCCAGTAGCCGAGCTGATCCGTCGTTTCAGGGTCACCCTCCGGCCTCCGGTTCAACCCGACGTGCCCAGCTTCTTCTTCTGCAGTTCGGCGATCTGCAGGTAGTAGCCCGTGACCGTTCCCGCAAGAACGGCGAAAGCGGCGAAGAAGGGTGCATCCTGGAAAATGGGCCTTATCGCCCGCCAGAACGACGGAAACCGGCTGAGCAGCGCGATCATCCCCGAAAGAAAGAGCAGCGTGCCCTCCAGGCTGGTGATGAGCGCAATCACCTCCTGGTAGTAGATGAAGACCAGCGAAACCGCCAGGAGAAACCCCACTCCCGCCGCAGCCCAGGTAACGGACTCGCTGGCACCGAAAGTGCCAGCCAGCGTGCCGCAGGTGAGCCCGGCCCATCCACCCGCCAACAGGACAACCACTGCTCGAACCAGAAATACACCCGCGAGACCAAGCCCTGCTCCCACCCCCGCTCCGGTCAGAACTCGAGTGACCACGTCCCCCGGAAGGGCGCTCCAGCAAACGAGAAAGCCAATCGCTGCAACACTGACGGCCAGCAGGACCTTGAACACCCGCGCACCGACCAGCATGAACACGAGACCTGCCCCGATCAGGAGCGCACCCAGTCCCGGATCCAGCCTCTCCATCATGTCCAGGAACTCGGACAAAGCCATCAAAGGCATCAACTCGCTCCCTCGAAGAAACCAAGCGTCAACCCGCCCGGACAGGGCAGGACACGCTTCGGAGATGTCAGGCAGTCGCGACCGGCACCGCCGGCTGAGCCGGAACGATGGCACCCCGACGATGCCGAATCTGAAAGACAAAGGCCAGTAGCATCGTCAAGCCAACTGCGCCCAGAAACCACCCCGGCTTGGCCAACATCGCGTCCCACCAGGTCCGCTGATTCCGAATCAACAGCACGGCCCCGCCCGTAACCGCCGACCCGACTCCGATGACCGATGTCCCCATCACCGTCGTGAATCGCGGCAGGATCAGACCGAGCACCAGCCCCAACAGCCCAGCAATCCCCGCGAGGACGGCCAGCCGCCGCAGTTCGGCCTGTTTCTGAGCCCAAAGATGCGCGCCAAAGGCTCGCCAGAACACCGACGTCGCGACTCCGAACTGAGCCGAATTCTCCTGTCCTGGCGCTGCCGCGCCTTCGGCCGCCCCGGCAATCCGAATCCCCGAGCCGGGCTTCAGGTAACTATCGGAGAAGCTCTCCACCTCACTCCAGATCCAGGGCGTCCCAACCATCACCACCACCAGCGCGGCGAACAGGCCGGTGCCGACGCCAACCCACCAGCGATACAGGAAGTGTCCGATAAGTCCTAAGACGCCAGCCCCGAGAACGAGACCGACCAGCAACTCGATGTCGAGTCGGCGGGCACAATAGACCCCAACGGCCGCACCCGCAACCATGAAACCCAACACGAAGAACGCACGCAGCAGACGAGCCCCCCACATGGCGGTCGCTAGGCCTGCCACAATGGCCATGCCGGCAGCCAACGCCATGCTGGGGTGCCAGCCGGGCAGGCAAAGCTGGCGGAGGAAGTTCGCGCCGCTCACCACTCGATCGATCATGATCTGCAGGTCAACCATGTACCCAGTCCAACACGACTCCCTGCCGGTGGCGCAAATCCAAGCCGCCAAGCAGGATGCGAGGGCATCGGGGCATTGATTCTACAACGATGGAGACAAGGCTGGCAAGCAGGACTTTAGCGGTCCTGCGGACGCCCCCGGTCAGCGGTCTGCACACCCGAGGAGGCCGCCGAGGTACCTGCCGCTGGGACGATGACCGCGTCGGCGTAGGTGCTCACATCGACTTCGGCCTGGGGACCGCCGCCGCGGAGCATCAGGGCGATACTGGTGAGTTTCTCCTCCGCTGAGGGCTCCTCGATCTCCCGCCCGATGGGCGAGCCCCATCGGATGCGATAGAGGCTGTCGGCCCGCCACAGCACGATGGGGCTCTTTCGCCGATCCCGAGGATGCAGCAGGTTGCTCACGTCGATGGCGCTGATTCTGGACGCCACAATCCCCCCCCGATCGGAAATCACTGTCGCCAACTGGATCGCGGCCCGGGCGTCCTCCCCCTCAAACTGAGCGTTCTCCTTGGGCACCGGCGTCCTGACGCCAATGAGCCGAAGCCAGCCTGACCACCCCGAGTCCGGCTCCAGATGCTCGAACGTTTCCGGCAGCCGGTAGCCTTCGCGGTCCACCGGAATGTACACTTCCTTGCCGTTGAGCTTGGTGCAGAGCATCGCAATGGGTCGGCGGTAGTCGCACGAGACCCGAACGGTGCCGTCCATTCCCCGCGTCACCCGGTGAACCTTCTGCACCCATCCGCTCGACTTCAGCAGTTCGGCGACGTTGCGGACCAGTTGCCCGTCGTCGACAAGCCGGCTGACTCCAGGCTGGAATCCGGCAAGAATATGCGGAGTCCATTGCTCGCGAACCAGCCAGTCGGGGGGATCGGCCAGCTCGACCCGGACCGCGGAGTGGAACTCCGGCTGGGCCAGGACGCGGTATCGCACATGCTCCAGGCCGTAAACCGCTCCTGCAATCAGAATCACGATGACGAGCAGAGGGAGCAGCGGCCGCAGGCTGCCGCCCAGCGAGGCGACCGCGTTCTTGGGAGCAACCTTCCGGTTTTTGCTGCTGTCTCGATCTGGCTTGCTCATAGGCATCACGCGTTCCCATGCGGACCGCGATCCGATTCTATCCTCCCATGCGCCGGCAGGTCAATTCGACAATCCGCTGGCAGAGCCCGGCGAAGCTCAGGCCCGCGCGAGCGGCTGCCTTGGGCAGCAGTGAGTGGTCGGTGAAGCCGGGAATCGTGTTGACCTCCAGGGCATAGGGCTGGTGCGTCCGCCCATCAATCATCCAATCCACGCGCGAGAAATCGCGGCATCCCAGCGACCGGTGAGCCTTGACACTCAGGGCGCAGACGTTCTCCAGCACCTCGGGCGGCAAGTCAATGTCGAACAGATACTCGGTATCGTTGTCCAGGTACTTGGCCTGATAGTCATACAGCTCCCGCTTGGTGCGAATCTGGATCGGCGGCAGAGCCTCGTCCCCCAAAACCCCCACGGTCAGCTCCGGCCCCCGGACGTACTCCTCAACCAGACACTGACCGTATCGCCCGGCCAGGCGGACCAGAGCCCCCCGGAGATCCTTGGAGTCACGAACCAGCTCACAGTCGACGCTGCTGCCCTCGGCAATCGGCTTGAGCACCACCGGGGCGGACCAGTGCCCGAGAACCCGGTCAACTCGATCCGAACCGACCACGTCGAAACGAGGGGTCGGCACGCCGGCGTGAATGAACTGGGCCTTGGCGGCCACCTTGTTCATGGCCAGCTGCGACGACGCCGCCCCCGAACCGCAGTAGGTAATCCCGCGGTCATCGAGGATCCGCTGAAGCTGGCCGTCCTCACCGAAACTGCCATGCAAGGCAATAAACACCATGTCCACAGGCACGTCCAGGGCCTCAAGATGGTCCGGGGCGATGTCGGCCAGGGTCACGTCGTGGCTCAGCGATTGGAGGGCCGTGGCCACGGCCCGCCCGCTCTTGAGACTGACCTGCCGCTCCGAGCTCGGTCCACCCGACAGAACCGTGATCTTCAGCTTCCGGGCGACAATCGGTACTTCCGAAAAACGCGGCGGGGCGGCAAGCTCGCGGAGAGGCAGCCTCGGGGCAGCCTGTCGCGCCAATGTGTTGCTCATGACCATTCGTGATGCCGCTTGATCCGCCAGGCGGGTCATCGCATCGCTCCTGTGAAAAACCAGGCCTCGACCTGTAGAGTCCAGCTACGCCACCGACTCCAGACTCCGGGCGTGGCGCCGGCCCCATACCTTGACCTCCAATTCCAGTTCGATCGCGAAACGCCGGGCAACCTCGCTCTGAATCAGGCCAATCAGGGCAAACACGTCGCCCGCGGTCGCACCCTCCTGGGCAACGATGAAATTCGCATGCACGTGGGAAACATGAGCTCCGCCAATCGAATGACCCTTGAGGCCAGCCTGCTCAATGAGCCGTCCGGCACTGTGGCCCGGCGGATTCTTGAACACACACCCCGCGCTGGGCTGCCCCAACGGCTGAACGTGGCTCTTCTGAGACCAGATGTCCATGAACCGCCGACGGACCTGGGCGGGATCATCCATCGTCAGCTCCAGTTTCACCTCGCAGACCACAGCTTTGCCCAGGCGGCTGCTGCGGTAGCTGAAACCCACCTCTTCCAAGGTCAGCCGCCGGCTTCGCCCCCCCTCGTCCACCACCGTCACCTCGCGAACCACGTCCGCGATCTGACCCCAACGCCCTCCGGCGTTCATTCGAACGATGCCACCCAGCGTGCCCGGAATACCCGCCAGCCCTTCGAGCCCCGCCAGACCCCGCCGAACCGATTCGAGCACGAAACGGTGCATGTCCGCACCCGCTCCGGCGGTCACAACCACTTTCGAACCCCGCAGACCGTCCAGCGGAGGCCATTCGACCTGACGGAACGCGTGATGGTTGAGCCGAAGAACCAGACCATCCACCCCGTCGTCGCAGACCAGCAGGTTGGCACCCAAACCGAGTACGTAGACACGGATATCCTCTTCGCGGCAGCGATCCACGAGCCGCCCGGCCTCCTCGACCGATCGGGGCGCGGCCAGCCAGCGCGCCGGCCCGCCTAGACCAAAGGTCGTGTGCAGCGCCAGCGGCTCCTGCTCGGCGATGATCTCGGACATGTCCGACCAACGATGGTCCATGGCGTTCACTTCCAGTCGGCCCAACCGGTCTCTCCAGCTGTCCTCACTTCCGCCCCCGCGTCGCCGCGAGGCACTTCAGCAGTCCGTCCGCCACCTGCCACACATCCCCCGCCCCCATGGTGATGACCAGATCCCCGCTCTGAACCTCGGCGCACAGCCGGGCAACGATCCTGTCGAAGCCCGGTTCGTACCGGGCGTCTCCGCCATTCGAACGAATCCGCTCAACCAGATCCTTGGCGTCAATCAGATCGCGCTCCTTCTCACTGTCCCGAACGAAGTAGATGTCGGGCACCATGACCACGTCCGCGGCCCCAAAACTGCGGGCGAAATCGTTGAGCAGAAAACGCGTCCGCGAATGCTGATGCGGCTGGAACACCACGTACAGCTTGCGGGGACTGTAATACTCGCGGGCCGCCTTGATCGTCACCTGCAGCTCCGTCGGATGGTGAGCGTAGTCGTCAACCACGTTGACGCCATCAACACAGCCTCGCCAGGTCAGACGGCGCGACGCACCGTGAAAGCCGGCCAGCCCCTTGGCAATTGTCTCCGGCTCGACCCCCGCGTGAATGCACACCGCCATGACCGCCAGGGCATTGGCCACGTTGTGCTGCCCGGGAATGGCCAGCCGGACCACGGTGAGCGGACGACCGTCGCGCAACACGCGAAACTCGAAACAGCCTCGCTGCGAGCCCAAAACCTCGGCCTTCCAGTTCAGCCGCCCCTCGAAGCCAAAGGTCTCAACCTTCGCGGCGATTCCTACCACCGCCTTGAGAGCGTCCCGGTTCCCGCCGTTCACGATGACCAATCCGTCGTCCGGCACCAGCGTGGCGAAATCGTGAAACGAGGTCACGATCTCGTCCAGGTTCTTGTAGTAGTCGAGATGATCTTCCTCAACGTTGAGGATCACGGCGATCCGCGGCTTGAGGTTCAGGTACGAACGGTCGAACTCACAGGCCTCGACCACAAAGTGGCGGCCGTCACCAACCCCCGAGCCGCCACCCAACTGCTCCACATTGGCCCCAATCACAAACGAGGGATCAAGCCCCGCTTGACGAAGCACGAACGCGGTCATGGCCGTGGTCGTGCTCTTGCCGTGCGTGCCGGCGATCGCCACCCCCAGCCGGTCAGCCATGAGCAGACCCAGAAGCTGGGAGTACTTGATGACCGGGCACTGGCCCTCACGAGCGGCAACCACCTCCGGGTTGTCATCGCGAACCGCGGCCGACCGGACGACCAGGTCGCACGCCTCGGGCACATGCTCCTTGGCCTGCCCAATCTGGACAAGTGCCCCGCTCTCGATCAGACCGGCCAGCTCAGCCGAGACCGAACGATCCGAGCCCGACACGTGAACACCTCGACGCAGGAGCACTGCGGCCGCTCCACGCATCCCGCAACCCCCAATCCCGACCATGTGCACATGCATGCCGGCAACCAGGGCCTTGGGAATGCCAGCAAATACCACCTTCGGTTCCGCACCAACCGGCGGATAGGCGGGCACCGTCGGTGTATCACGGCCGGACAACCGGCGCGTCCGTGCGCCTTGGGCCATAGCAAAATCCTTCCTCTTGATTGAACAGATACCCTCGCTGCCGGACGTGAGCCGCGTAGGCAAGCCCCCCTCGCGTTGTGAGTCAAACACCTTGGGGAACCGACCGCCGCCGCTGTTCATCCGGCCGTGCACGGGAGCGCCAATGACCCGCGCGCACTTGGACGATCCGGTGAGCTCTCGCCGCCGCAATCCCGCGGCGGATTCGATGCACCATTCTACTGAGCAGCGGATCAGGTTCCAAGGGGAAAATGCGACCGATTCTCGTCCCGAGTCACGATCGCCGGAGCCGAAAACCCGCTCTAAACCAATACCTCGCCGAATATCATATCGGGCGTCAGTTTCAAAATCCTTGAGGCTGATTGACCAGTTGACGAGCAATGCACACCGCCGAATCCGGACGATCCAGAAGCCGCGCCGCTCGACCCATCTGCTCCCTCTTCGCGTCGTCCCCCAGCAGCGACCGGAGCACCGGGCAAAGCCGCTCCGCATTCGCGCCGGCTTCCTTGAGGTCGCGCACCAAGACCGCAGCACCCGCATCCACCAACACCCGGGCATTGTGCAACTGGTGCTCATCGCGATGATACGGATAGGGCATCAGGATCGACGGCTTGCCGGCCGCCAGGATCTCTGCCAGCGTCGACGCCCCGGCTCGGGAAATGACCAGATCACAACTGAGCATCGCCTCGCCCATGCGCTCGGTGAAGGGCAACGCTTTGACCGGCACACGCCGTCCCACGGCAAACACCCCATCCGATCCATACGCCTTGCCCACCCGCTCGGCATCGGCCGCCCCCGCCAGATGCAATACCTGCCAGCCCGCAAGTTCCAGCCCGCTCATCACCCGAAGCACGGCATCATTCACCGTGCGGGCACCCTGCGAGGCCCCGGTCACCAGCAGCGTCTTCAGTCCCGGCTCCAGACCAAATGACCGCCACACCAGGGCCCTGTCCGGCTTGACATGCGGGCGGAACATCGGCCGGACCGGACAACCCGTGACGCTCACCGGAGCTTGACCGGGAAGGTGCCCGCGAGTCACCTCCCACTGGGCGAAGATCCCCCGCAGCCGGCCCCTCCGGGCCAGATGCCGATTGGCCCGGCCCGGAACGGCATCCGGGTTCAGCAGAAAGGTCGGCACCCCCAGCCCCAAGGCAGCATGAACCGGTGGCCCAGACGCGTAACCGCCAGCACCCACCACCGCCGCCGGCCGCCGCCTCTGAAACATGTCCCGACATAACCCCACCGACCGCCACCAGTGAAGCAGAAAACCAGGCCAATGCCAGGGCCGGGTCGCCAGCGGCCGCACACTCTGCGGCACAGCATCGATTCCGGCCGCCCCCAGGAGTTCACCATCCATCGGCCGCTCGGTGCAGAAGAACGACACATCCACAGGATTGCCCAGAGCCCGCAGAGCATCTACCACCGCCAAGGCGGGGAACAAGTGCCCGCCCGTGCCTCCGCCGGCAAAAACAAACCAGGGTGATGCTGGCATAGCCTACTCTTGCTCGAGTGCGGGCATGGAAGGACACGAACGAGGAATGCTGGCCAGGATCCCCACCAGGGCCCCCAGAATGATCGCCCCCGAGCCGCCGGCCGAAACCAGCGGCAAGGCAATCCCCTTGGTCGGCACCGAAACCGTCACCACCGCAATGTTGATCGCGCTCTGCACACCCAGCGCCAACGTGATGCCAAAGGCCAACAGGCGGCCGAACGGATCGCCGCACCGCACAAAGACGGTCCGCCCATTCCACAGCAGGGCAATCAGCAACCCAATGACCGCGATCGCGCCGACGATGCCAAGCTCCTCGCAGATCACCGCAAAGATGAAGTCGGTCCGAGCCGCCGGCAGATACCCCTTGACAAAGCCAGCACCAAGCCCGCGCCCCCACCAGCCGCCGCTGGAGATCGTGCACAGGGACTGGATCGCCTGATAGCCCTTGCCTTCCGGATCACGCCAGATGTCCAGGAACATGACTAACCGGTCCATCCGGTGGGCCCTGCTGAGAAGGAGATAACCGAACGCGGGAACCGCCGGCAGCACCAGGAACAGCATGTGGCTCCACTTGGCCCCCCCGACCAGGAGCATCGCCCCTCCGACTACCGCAAGCAGAGCGGCCGTCCCGAAGTCCTCGATCCCGACCACCCCGACGCTCAGACCGATGGCCACCACCGCCGGCAGAAAACCACTCAGGAACAGACGGATCTGGGCCTTCTGCGCGATCCAGAACGCCAGGAACAGCGGCAGTGCCATCTTGACGATCTCGGACGGCTGGATCTGCAAGCCCAGGCTCTCCGGTCCCAGCCGAATCCATCGTCGTGCATTGTTGACTTCCTGCCCGATCCCCGGCACCAGCACCAGAACCGATGTCGCCAACCCCAAACCCAGAAGCATGATCGTCGGCCAACCGTTCCGCCGGCACCACAGACGATAGGGGATCATCGTGGTGACCAGCAGCGCCACCAGGGCACCCAGGAGAAAGACAACCTGGCGCAGCGCCGGGTATTTCCAGAACGGCCATCCAATCAGCGTCCGATCACCGCCCGACGCGGCCGAAAACGTCATCACCGCGCCGATGGCCATCAGTCCCACGGCCACGGAGACAATCGAGATTGACACCGCCCGGCCCCGGGCCATGCCCTCGGCCTGCGACTCCCCCTCGATCATCATCCCGCCCGCGCCCATCATGTCGATCCGCAAAACGTCACTCATGACCTGCTACTCTTCGCCCTTGCCCCGTCCCCTCGTCATCTCAGCTTGATCGTAGCCAGGGCCAAGGCCGCAAACACCGCCGCCATCAGCCAGAAACGCATCACGACCTGGGTCTCCGTCCAGCCACCCAGGTGAAAATGGTGATGAATCGGAGCGACCCGGAAGATCCGCTTCCCGGTCAGCTTGTAGGAGCCCACCTGCAACAGCACCGAACACGCTTCGATCACAAAAACCCCGCCCACAATGAGCAGCATCAGCTCCTGCCGGATGACTATCGCGACGTAACCGATCAGCCCGCCCAGGGCCAAGGAGCCGGTGTCACCCATGAACACCTGGGCCGGAAACCCGTTGTACCACATGAAACCCAGGCACGCTCCAACCATCGCGCCACAAAGCACCGCCAGTTCGGCTGTCTTCGGAATATAAGGAAACAGCAGGCTGCTGGCCTTCAGCGGATCTCCGCCCAGAAAGGCAAAAATCATGAAGACGAAACTGCACAGAGCCATGCAGCCGGCCGCCAGCCCGTCCATCCCGTCCGTGAGATTGACCGCGTTCGAGGTCCCGGCGGTCACCAGGACAGTCAGGATGAGAAAGGCCGTGGTGTTCAGGAAAATGCCCTGCTTGTAAAAGGGCACATTGAAAATGCGATACGTCTCCACCGGCTCGTCGCCTATCACCGTCGCAATGGCCATGTTCTCGCGGCCGTACTGGTAGACGAAAGTCCCCAGCAAGACGGCCAGGGCAATCTGGAAAAGCAGCTTCTCATACATCTTCAGCCCGTCACGCGACCCGCTCCGCCGCCCGACAGTCAGCTTCAGCCAGTCGTCCACCGCTCCCAGCGCGGCCAGCCACAACATGCAGAAAATGGCCATCCGCACGTAGTAGTTCATGAGGTCGGCCAGAAGAAGCAGGGAAATCAGGATCGCGGCCACGATGAGCACTCCACCCATCGTCGGAGTGTTCTCCTTGTTATGGCCAACCAGCTCGTTCAGCGCTTTGTGATCGAACTCCGTGCGATCGCCGATCTTGTGGCGAACCAGGATTCGAATCACCTTCGGGGCAGCAAGCACCACAACCAGAAAGGCCAAAATCAGGGCGCAGGTCCCGCGGAACAGCGGGTCCTTGTAGGCATACGGCCCCGGCGGGTATCCGTGTGACCTGACGAGCCAGTCTACGAGATGGTAGAGCACGTCTCAGTATACCTCATGGGCCCCTAGCGAGCAGCACCCTTGCCCTTCACCGTCGGGCGCTGAGCCCATTTCTCCATGGCTTCCACCAGACGCTCCAGCGCCAGGGCCCGCGAGCCTTTGACCAACACGGTGTCGTCGCGACGAAGGAACGCCACCAGCCGGCGCCGGGCCGCGTCCGTCGTCGCATAGGCATGAGTCTCGATCCGACCGGCGCTGGCCCCTTTGACCCCCTTGGCCATCAGCTTGGCGTTCTCCCCCACCGCAATCAGCAGGTCGATCGGCGACTGCCCGATCCGATCCGCCAGCTCACGATGACACCGCTCAGAGACCACGCCCAGTTCCCGCATGTCGCCGACGACAAACACCCGCCGGCCAGCCGCCCCGGCTTCCAGCAGCACACTCAGGGCCGCGGCCATCGACGCCGGATTGGCGTTGTATCCGTCGTTGATCAGCGTCAGTCCGCCAAATCGCTTGTACTGCAGCCGCATCGGGGGCAGCGTGAACGTCGCCAGGGCAACCGCGATCTCCTCGTCTTCCATGCCAAATCGCCGGGCTACGCCGATCACGGCCAGGGCATTGTGAGCATTGTGCCGACCGGGCACGTTGAGCCGGTACTTGAAACGGTCATTGACCGTGAACTCCGTCCCGCAAGGCGTTCCCCCGGAGCCGCCTCCACCATCGCAAACCGACCGCAGGCCGCTCAACCGTAGTTCCGCCTCCGGCCATTCACCGAACATCACTTTCTTGACCGCCGAGTACTGGCGCTCGCGAAGCACCATGGTCCGGAGAACCTCCGCATCGGCATTGATGACGGCGCATCCGTCCGGGCGCAGGAAACTGAGCAACGACAGCTTCTCGCGAGCCACGCCTTCGATCGTACCCAGGCCTTGAAGGTGAACCTCCGCCACGTTCGTGATCACCCCGATCTCCGGTTCAATGAGCCGAGCCAACGCGGCAATCTCGCCGGGAGCGTTGGTCCCCACCTCGCAGACCAGGAACGTGTCCGATGGCTCGGTCGACAACAGCGTAAGCGGCACCCCGATTTCGTTGTTGAAGCTCTTGACGCCAGCCCGACCCTGCCACTTGCTCGACAGGACGTGCCCGATCATGGCCTTGGTCGTGGTCTTGCCGTTGCTGCCGGTCACCGCCACCACCTTGACCGATCCTCCGATCACCGACCGGCGATAGTAGCGGGCCAACCTGCCCAACGCCGCCACCGGGCTGTCCACCCGGATCAGCAGACCGGCCGAGGGATTCGCGCCCCCAGCGTTCCCGCGGGGTTTGGGACCAAGGTAGTCGTTGCGAACCACCGCCGCCATCGCCCCGGCTGTACAGGCCGGCCCAACATAGTCATGGCCGTCATACTGCAGGCCCTTGATCGCAACGAAGAGGTCCCCCGGGACCACCGCACGCGAGTCGATCGACACGCGCGATACGCTCCCCACCGGAACAGGCCGATCCGGTGTGCCCTCCATGGCGGTGACAACTTCCTGCAAGGTCAACGGTTTCATGGGCGGCGCTATCAGCCTTCAGCAACCAGTCGTCCGCCTTCGATGGCTTGCGGACGCCGGGGTATCTCATCCAGTACACGGTGCTCAGTGTCTATCGTTCAAGAGGCCCTGCTCTTCCCCTTCAGGACCTCCGCCGCAATCGCCGCGTCATCGAAGTCGTGCCGCCGGCCACCGATCTCCTGATACGTCTCGTGACCCTTGCCGGCCAGAAGAACGACGTCGCCGGGGGAAGCCATCTGGATGGCCGCCACGATCGCCTTGCGCCGGTCGGGCTCAACCACGACTCGCTCCATGTCCTGGGGCCCAAAGCCGGGTAGAATGTCGTCAATGATGCCACCCGGCTCCTCACTTCGCGGGTTGTCGCTGGTCACGAGGATGCAGTCCGCGAACTGGGCCACGGCTTTGGCCATCCGCGGACGTTTTGAACGGTCACGATCGCCCCCACAGCCGAAGAGCACGATCAGCCGCCGCTTGGCGATCGGCCGCACCGCCCGAAGAACGTTCATCAGCGCGTCATCCGTGTGAGCATAATCCACCAGAACGGCGACGCCGCTGCCGTTGCCTTCCACACGCTGCAGCCGACCAGGCACGATCCGCACCGACTCGAGACCGGCCACAATCTGCTTCAGCGGCAGCCCCAATCCGACCGCCGCGGACACGGCCGCTAGGCAGTTCTGCACATTGTGCCGGCCAACCAGGACCGACTTCACCTCCTGCGACTCAACCTGTCCACTTCGAAGACCACCGCCGCCCCGCACGGTGACCTCGAACCGCGTGCCGCGAGCGTCGCCGTCAAGGACCCGGGCAAAGACGTCCAGATCCTCAACCCTCGCAACACCTTCAGCGGCAGCCGCGCCCCCGACTCCCCCGGGACCCGCCTTGGACAGATCGGCGGTGATCCCGTATCGGAGAAGCCGAGCCCTGCAGTCCGCGACCATCCGCTCGGCGGCCGGGTCCTCGGCGTTCACCGCACCCACTGCATCCGGAGCAAGGCGATCGAACAACCGCTTCTTGGCCCGGAGGTATTCGTCCATCGTTCCGTGGTAGTCGAGGTGATCGCCGGTCAGGTTGCTGAAAACACCGACGGCGAAGTGGAGGCCGTCGCATCGCCCTTGATCAAGCGCATGACTCGATACTTCCATCACCGCGTGAGAAGCCCCCGCGCCGGCCGCTTCCGCCAGGTAGCCCGCAAGGACCGTCGCCGGCGGCGTGGTCATCGACGCCTCAACCGATCGCGACAACAAATCGTACTGCACCGTCCCCAGCATGGCGGTCGGCAGGCCGGCCTGCCGGAGTATCGAGCGAACCAGGTAGCAGAACGTGCTCTTGCCATTGGTGCCGGTGATGCCCACCAGCTTCAGTCGGCCTTCGCGAAGAACCTCATCAAGCCCACACAACACGACCGCCAGCCGGCTCGCTAAGCCGCGGGCGCTGGCCACCTCGAGCACGGCCACCGAGGGCGGCACCGCGATCGGCCGCTCGCATACCACCGCAGCAACCCCGGCCTTGACCGCCGCCTCCACGTAGTCGTGCCCGTCAGCCTTGGTCCCGCGGACTGCAACGAAACATGCCCCGGGACGCGCCTGACGTGAATCCTCAATCACGGAGCTGATCGGGGGGTCAATCGGGCCGCTCCATCGCCATACCAGCCCTGCCCGCTCAACGAGGCTGCTCCATGTCATCGCACCACTCACGATACCCTTCACCTGTGGCCAGCCCCTCTCCCCGACTCAGTCGCCGCCACCGACGATTCCCACCTTCAGCTTGGCACCCTCTTCCTCCGACCGCTCCGGTGGAATGCCCAGATAAGGAAGAACCATCTCCAGCACCGCCTTGACCGGCGGAGCAGATACCGTACCTCCATAATAACCGATGCTCCGATCCGGCTTGCGCACGGTGATCAGGACGACGACAGCCGGATCCGTCTCGGGCGCGGCGGCGATGAAGGAGGCAAGGTAGGCATTCGGTTCATAACCCTTGTGCCCGAACTTGGGAATCTGAGCGGTTCCGGTCTTCCCCATCACTTGCCACTGAGCGAGCTGCGCAGGCCTGCCCGTGCCTTCGTTGACGACTTTGGCAAGGAGGCTCTTCATCAACGCCGCAGTGGCCGGATTCAGCGCCTGCCCTCGATCCTGCAACGCCGTTCGATCCTCCACCACGTTGCCGTCATGGTCCAGGACCGCCGACACGACCCGAGGCGTGAGCAGCCTCCCGCCGTTCACCAGCGAACAGAACCCAGTCGCCAGCTGCATCGGCGTGATCGCAATCTCCTGCCCCATCGGAATCGAGGTGGTCGAAAAGGAATTCCACCTCTTGACCGGCATCATCAGGCCCGGGTCCTCACCAGGCAAATCGACCCCCGTCTTACGCCCGAACCCAAACCGGCTAAGCCCCGCGTGCATCCGGGGGTTGCCCAACCTCTGCCCCAGAATGGCCATGCCAATGTTGCTCGACTTGGTGAGGATCTGCTCGACAGTCAGCGATCCGTAAGGGTGATGGTCGTGGAGTCGTCGTTTGCCGGTCTCATACAGGCCGTTATGACAGAAAACCGTCTCCGCCGGCCTGGCCGCACTCTCAGCCAACACTTCGGCCAGCACAAACGGCTTGAACACGCTACCTGGCTCCACCGGGTCGGTCAGAACGCGGTTGCAGAGGATACGACTGTCGCGGGGCACCTGGGCGACCTTGCCGGGGTCGAAGGCCGGGTAACAGGCCATCGCGTAGACGTCGCCACGCTTCGGACTCATAACCACACCGACGGCACTCTCGGCTTTGAACTTCGCGACGGTCGCCGCCAGCTGGCTCTCAAGCATCTCCTGGATGGCGGAATCCAGGCTGAGCACCACGTGGATACCGTCCTTGGGCGCTTGATAACTGTCCGGTTTCTCGAAAATCGCGCGCCGTTTCACGTCGCGATAGACTTCGCGCTGGCCGCTCTTGCCGCGCAAATACTTGTCCATCGCCAACTCAATGCCCTCGATACCCTCCGGGCCTTCCTTGCCGGCACGGACGAATCCCACCACGTGGGCGGCCAGCGTTCCCATCGGATAGGTACGACTCGGCTCGTTGCGGACACCTACGCCCTCGATCTTGAGGTCGCGAACGCCCTCGGCCTCGTTCTCCGCCACGCCGCGCTGAATAACGACAAATGCCTTCTTCTTCGGATCCTGCAGGAGTTGGAGGATCTCCTCCGACGGCTTGCCGAGCACCCGGGCCAGCTCCTGGGCAGCCTCGGCGTGATTCTTCACCATCCGAGGATCAGCGTAGACGGTCGGCGAGTCATGGCTGCCGGCCAACACACGGAAGCGGCAATCCAGAATCGCACCCCGACGAGCAGGCAAAGCCACCGTGCTCGTCTGCCGACGCTCGGAATACTCCAGCAGCGACGGGCGAAGAACGTGGTGAATGTACGCCAGCCGGCCTACCTGCCCCAGAAGAACCGCACAGATCAGACCGATCACCAGCTGCCCCACCCACGGGCGAAACCAGATCGGCTTGGCCTCCACGCGGGCATAGGCCATCGGGACCGGCCGCCCCTCCCCTGCCTTCAGTTCGTTCAGGCTCATATCAAGCCACTCCGGCCGATGTGCCACTCCCGGTGGCCGAAGGGCCGCTATCGCTTCGTCTTCGGCGTAAGCTTCGAGCTCACCAGCCCCGTCGCCAGTCCAAACCGCTCGGCACGCTCACGTATCATCGCCGGCGAGCGCAGCCGAGCTAGTTCCATATCCTGCGTCCACATCTCCCGTCGAAGCTCGGTCTGGCGGAACTGCAACTCCTGGATCCGTTGACAAACCTGCCGCTGATCGGCACGCATCACCACCACAGTGATGCCCACCATCGCCAGCACGGCCAGCAGCCCCACCATGCGCGGTATGGTCATGCGGACGCTCGATTCACCTCGGGCCTGGACGATGTCCCACTCGGCGAAGGAACCGACGGCTTGGCAGGCAATTTGATCTTCATGCCGGCTTTCATCTTCCTGGGATCAAGGTCCTTGTTGAGCTTCTTGATCTCCGGCCAAGCAGTGGCCGTACCCAATTCCCTGGCCGCAATCGAACCCAGGGTGTCCTTGTCGCGAATCTCGTATGTCCGGTACTTGCTCGAGGCAGCCCCAGGTTTGGGCTCGGTGCTGTCCAGCGTCAGTCTGCCCTTGAGAGCCCCCCCGTCGTTCCTGGCAATCACCGTCGGAGCCCGCCGATCGTCGGCGTCGTCGGGGGCCGGGCTCCCAGCCGGTGCCGGCGTCAGGGTCGGCGACGACGTCTTCTTCCTGGGGGTCAGCTTCGGGTAGTCGACGACCTGCGGCAAGGGGCTCCCAGATGCCTCTCTTCCGTCGGCGCCGCCCTTCGCGACGGCAGTGCCCGCCGACAAGGGCGCCGTCGACCCACCCTTGGGTCTCACCGATTCCTTCGGCGCCTTGCGGGAGTCAACCGTCGCCAGTTCCTTGGCCAACTCCCTCAAACTCGGCCTCTTGCCACCCACCGGCTGAACCACCTCGAACATGTCCGGCGGAAGATCAGGCAGCAACAGCTTCTGACCCTCGAACACCTTGTTCTTGTCCTTGATCCGATCCTTGTTCGCATCCGCTACGAACTCGACCACCTTGGCGGAAACCGAATCGTACCGCTCCTTCGCAATACTCCGCAGCGTATCACCCTTCTGAACCAGGTACTCCTTCGGCGGAGTGGCGGGAGCGGGATCCGGCGACTTCACCGGCTCGTTCCCTTCGACCGTCACCGGCTTCGGGGCATCGATCATGCCTTTGGCTAGGTCCGTCGACTCGGAATGCTTCACCGCAACGGAGGGCCCCGGAGGCGTGATGCCTACCCCCGATGGCCCCGTGGGACTCGGAGCCTTCTTGCCCACGTAGCTCGTCGTCACGACGTCCGGATCCCCTGGGTTCGACGGCATCTGGCCGCTCAACGGGGTGCTGCCGCCGCCGTTCGGCGTCCATGCAAATGGAGACGGGCCAAGAGAGGGTGGATTGGGCAGACGCCACGCCACGCCGTCCGGCCCTTTCGAGGACGAATCCGGCGAATTCGGCAGCTTGACCAGACCACCATCCCTGTCCGCCGGCGCCAACGGAGACTCAGGCGTCCGTCCCACCCCCGGCGCCGGAACGGCCCGGTCGCCGTTCGAGCCCGACGGCTTGTTGGCCACCTCGCGGCTACTCGGCAGACTGGGCAGCTGCGGCGACGGCTTCAGCACAAACGGTAGGTTCTCTCCCGTCGACGGCACCGAGGTCGTTTGCGAGAGAAGTACCGCAAACACAACGATGAAACCCAACCCCACCAACAGCCCGATTTTCGTTTCCCGGGTCATTTGAACCTCCATGTCGACCCTGCCTAACCCGCTATGCCCACCTCGCAAGTCGCCCCCCTCAAACCCTCACGCCGAGCCCTGGGCAGACGCTAACCGCAACGCTACCCGGAGCTTGGCACTGCGAGCACGTGGGTTCCGCAGAGTTTCCTCGCTCGAAGCCTGGACCGGCTTCTTAGTCCGTATTTCATACACGCCATCGCGCTTGCGATCAAGAAAATTCTGCTTGACGATTCGATCTTCACCACTATGGAAGCTAATCACCGCAAGCCGACCCCCTACAGATAGTCGTCGGGGGGCATACTCCAGCAGCTCCTGCAAATGCTCCAGCTCGTGGTTGACGGCCATCCGCAGGGCAAGAAACGTCCTTGTGGCGGGATGGATCCGGTGCCGGGAAAACGACCCCGAAACCCCCATCGCCGAACAGACGATCCCCACCAGCTCCGACACCGTTCGAATCCGCTTCTCCCGACGGGCTTCACAGATCCGCTTCGCGATCCGCCGACTGAACCGCTCCTGGCTCGAATGGAAAATCAGATCCGCCAGCTCATTCTCCTCCAGCCGGTTGACCACATCGGCCGCAGTCGTCTCCAGTCGCTGGTCGATTCGCATGTCCAGCGGCCCATCCTCGCTGAAAGTGAAACCTCGACTTGAATCAAGCAGTTGATCGGTGCTGACCCCCAGATCGGCCAGGATCACATCGACACGACTCACGCCCAATTCGTCGAGAACCGACCCCAACTCGGAGAAGTTGGCCCGGACCCAGTGCAGCGATGGACTTGATTTGCCGGCCATGGCCTTCTCCACGCGACTGCGGGCTCGGGCCAAGTTGCTCTCGTCAATATCCAGGCCGATGAACCGGCCCCCTGACCCGATAGCCCCCGCCAACAACTCAGCGTGCCCCCCATGCCCCACAGTCGCATCCACGACCGTCTCGCCTGGTCGAGGATCGACGAGCGACATCAGGACTTCACTGAGAACCGGGACATGCTCGATCTCAGATCGGCTCACCAAGCGGCATCCTTCTAAGCAGGGCAACGTCGGACATCCGTGCCGACGTTGGCCCCAGCACTTCCCGGCCGGATGGAAAGCAGCCCGACAACAACTCCTGCCCTCCGGCAAGACACCCGCCGCCCTTTGAAGTGAGCTTCCGGCTCGTCCGCGTCGTCGAGCCGGCCAAACCCACCCGGCAGCTGCGGGTCAAACCCGAGTGAGATGTCGTTCGGGCACCCTCTTCCCAAGCAATCCCTTGCGCTCTGCGACGGGAAGCGGTCCGCCTGACCGGCGAGTAACCCCCCGGTCAGTATGGTCCGTCTGAAACCGCCAATTCAACGACCTCTTGCCGGACCCGCGGGTGCCGCGCCGCTTGCCCGGGGTCCGGCCAAGTCACCCTCGCCTCCACCTTCCACCGCTGCGGCACGCCGGACTCCACGCCAGGAGCCCGGCCAGCCCAGCACTCGTTCTTTCGCCTCCGGTCGGCTCGTTGCTCGGCTCGGAAAGGGAAACGCCACCGGGTCGCCACGAACGCTTCCCTTCCCGAGACCGCGCCCTCGCTCTCTATTCCGTTCTCAGTGGCCGCTGGTCGCGCCTCCACCGTTCCGTCGGTTCAGGGCCGTCTCCAGCCGGGCCACACGCAGCAGGTCGGGATACCGGTCCCAGTTCTCGTTCATGAAGGAGCTGTACTCGCTTCGGTTCCAGATCACCAGGTGGTCCCGAGCACCGGTTAACGTGACCTGCTTGCCAATCCCCACCCTGTCCAACACCCACTGAGGCAGGACCATGCGTCCCTGCTTGTCCAAGTCCAGCGGTGTTGCCATCGCGTAAAAGATCTTCTCGAACTTCTCTCGCTCATCGTTGGGATCGAGCGATGCACTGCACTCGTCCGCATACCGCTCGAAGTATCGATCCGCATACAAACTCAACGTCGTCTTGGGCGTCCCCGGAACCAGATAGAAACGCGTCCCATCCCTCTCCGGATCCAAGCCTGCTCGAATGCTCGCGGGTATCGAAAGACGATTCTTGGGGTCGACGGTCAGATCAAACGTCCCAGTGAACAACATGATCGCTGCCGTGCCAAGAACCTGCTCACCTGACCCCACTACTGGGGCCAGACAGGGATAACATACCACAGCATGACACCAAAGCAAGTCCTTTTTTCGGATTACTTACCCGAAATCCCAATTCCATTTCCTCGCCGAGCGATTCGGCTTAAGTTAGCACCACCCTGTGGGGCGTCACACACCAATCACCCCCACCGGCGGTAGTTGCGGCCAGCCCACGCCCGATAACCTCCTCCGAGAACAGACAGTCGGCCGTCAACGCGAGGATCAACCTCGGTCGGAACCTGCGCAGACCACTCATCTCAACGATCCAGGAAACCAGAAAACCAGCGATCTCGCTGCACGCGGGGTGATCGTGGGGAGGTGTGGAAGAAGTGAAGAGGCCTGCCAGAAGGCTCGAATCGGGACCATACCCGACCGCCCAGAAACCTCAACCGGGCCGTGAGGCGAACCCACAGCGAAGCTCAGCGATGCAGGAGAGCCATCTCCACCGGTGACACGAAAGCTTCCTGGCGGGGATAGGCCCGAACCGTGGCGCAAAGGCCAAAGAGCGAGGTCAATTCACACATCAGTTGGTCCATCTGCCCGCCTTCAGCATCCGCCCGCCAACGAACCAGCCGGCCGGCATGGAAGAACGCCACGCTTAACCCCAAATGAACGCGAAGGCAGGGCTCGGGCAGACCATACTCACGCGTGTACGCGTAGGCGTGTCCCTGGTCGATCGCCCATTTGACGACGTCCTTGTCCCGAGGATGGATGATCATGCGCGCTGTCCTTCAGATGCAGGCGAGCGGCGGTTCCTCCTTGAACCGGCCGCTCGCGTGTCGTTGAAAGGGGCTGGCCCGGAAGCGGATGCTTCCTGGTATTGGCTTTGAGCGAGGGAACCATCAAGTCTTGCTGCGGTCCAAACGCATACAACCTGACAGTTGGAGGAGGGGCATCGCCTCCGGGCCCGCCGAAGCTCGGTCAGGGCAACGCATCCTCGCCGCCCTGGCCCGTCTCAGTCAGATCCTCCTTCAGAGAACCCACTTGATCGATCCGAATCCACTTGTCAGACACTCGGTCTGGTCGTACACTCGGGCGAATAAGGTCATCGATGAAGCATCCCTTCTTCATCGATGCCATATTCCGAAGCGGCCCCTTGCCAGTCACGCGATGAACCGCCTCGGATGCCGATTCGTTCTACCGGCCGCGAAGGGCCACCGCTGTAGGTCGATTGCCGGTTCTCGATCCAAGAGACCGACCTGCAATCCCTTACCGCTCACTCCCACAGCATCAACGGCCACGGTACTTCACGACCCGCAGCTTGCCTGAATCTGGATCACCCGATCACCGAGGACCGGCTGGCACCAACGAAATGTCCCGGAATGGCACCGACAAACAACAGGCAACAACGGCGGCCTGGTCGGCCGTCCATGGCTCCCGCGGCCAGCCTGCGGCATCATCCCTGACACCGGTCGACACCCATTCCAGGGACCCGGTCCCTGACCCACGCACAGAAAACCAAGCGTCCCACCCAAACACTAACGGGCCGATCGGACTGGCTATCCTCGGGAGTTCCTTCTCCGCCAGACGTGAACCCCGCATCTCGGCGAGGCCGCCCCCGCAAAAGGGAGCGTTCTGAGCTTCCTGATCGCCCGGTCCACTGATTGTCAATCGTGAACCGCAAGCGTTTCTTGATTGGCTCCCACTGGCGGCGACCCTGATGGTCACTTCACCCGCCAGCATCCTCAAAGCTGAGGCAAGTGTATCACATTATCGGCCTGGATCAAGGGGAGTAAAACCCTTATTCGACAACGATTTACGACATATAGACCTCCACGTCCTCCAAAGGTTTTCACACCCCCCACGCTTCGTGAGCTGGGGCATATTCCCTATCCACATATGGTTGGGGAAAGCCTAATGCATATTACCGAGCTTACCTAAAATCCGGATTCCACCCCTATTACACAGCCCTCCATACCGAGTTACCGGTCCTTGAAATCCGGAAAACCAGTCTGAATGGAGGGTGATCCGATCACCTGCCGCAAGACCGTCGGCAAACATACCAAGACCATCGGTCCAGCCTGCGACCGCCCCAAGTCACCCCGGTAGAGTCAAATACCACTAGAGGGCTCGAGAAAGCCCCACAATATGCCCGTCGGCAAACGTCACGGCTCAACCAGCCCCTCGCGGATCGCGTACCGAGCCAGTTCGACACGGTCGTGGATGTCCAGCTTGGCCATTAGCGAGGCCTTCTGCTTGTCCGCCGTCTTGTAGCTGATCCCCAGAATGCTCGCCGCCTCTTTCAGACTCTGCCCACGGGCCAGTACGCGAAGAAGCTCACGCTCCCGAGGACTCAGCGTGCTCAAGCGACTCTTGGGCGGATTCTCGAGGCGAATCTGGTCACCCTCAACGATCAAACGACTCATGATCTCCGGCGAATAGTGAATCCGACCGGCCGCCACTTCGCGAATCGCCCCGATCAGCGAGCTCATCCCCTGGCTCTTCACAATGAACCCGTTGGCCCGAACCTTGAGCGCCTGCTCAAGGTGCTCGTCGTGCTCGTAAGCCGTCACCAGGATGAACTTCGTCTGGGGTACACGCGAACGGACAATCTGAATCGCATCAAAGCAACTGATGCCCGGCATGTCGATGTCCATCAGCACCAGGTCAGGTTTCAGCTCCAGTACCTTGCTGATCGCGGCATCCGCGTCTTCCGCCACCCCAACGATGACAATGTCCGGTTCACGAGCCAGCAGCGAACTGACGCTGTCGCGAACCAGACCATGGTCGTCAACAACCAAGACCTTGATCGAGCCTGCATTCGTCGCGGGAACCTGTGGTATCGAAGACATATCGACCTCCCCCGGGTATTCGCCTGGCTCCCGGGTACGGCCCCACAAGCCAAGCGGTGGGGTCAGACAACACCATGCCTTGACATGTACGCCGGACAACACCACTATTCGCGACAGTGCCCGCAGGACGGCCGCAACGTCCGACGCGCAAACAAGAGTATAGCGATGGATGTCCTGAATGGCAAACAACTTCCGTTGCGGGTCTGACCGAACTGGCATGAGACTCGGCCTGATCACGAACAGGGCTTCCGCCCCCCCCACTGAGCCAATCCGAGCCCGTCCCCAGCCTTCATTCAACTGCCCCGCCCAACGAAGGCAACGCCCGACCTGTGAATAGAGGTCTAACTCCCGATCGCAAAGAGAAACGGAGCCAACCCTGACCCAAGCCGGGGCGCCACACCTCCCTCCTCCAACTCAATCGATGCGCCGCCGCGGGACAGGCGCCGTGTTCTTGATCTGAGACTGGCGTTGCCCGCTGGCCACATACGGCCACACCAAAGCGGCAAGGTCAAGAACGCAAACGAGAGAAAAGAAGCCGCGCGATGGAATCCAGAAGTCGAAGAAACCGACGGGCCTCGGGTCGCAGATCCGGTTCGATCGGTCGGATACGCCATGCCCACGCTCCATCGCCGCATGTGTAACCATCGGCTGAAAATGGGCTTGCGGACAAACCCCGCGGGCCGTTTGGCTTCGTTTGGCGCTCTGAGTTTCTGGCGGCCGGCGGTGGCTTCCTCCACCCCGCCAAGACCCTGCTCGTCACCCGCCGACCATGCTCTGTCAACCCCGCAACTCGTTGGCTTCGTTTGGCCTCGACACACCAAGAGGTCGCCCGCCGAGCGATCGCGGACTCACCCCGGCCATTACCCCCGTATAGCGATCTTCCCAGCGCAGGGCCAACCGGCTGGCATCGGCGTTCAGGCCAACCCACCGTCGGGCTTCCAGGCCCAGCCGCCGAGCGAGATCTGCGTCCTCCAACAGGACCGCCAGGTTCGCCGCGATCTCGTCGGGCCGCCCCTTCGCGGCCAGCAGGCCGGTCCGACCATGAACAATCAGGTCCCGGCAGCCGGGAACGTCCGTGGCGACGATCGGAAGGCCGGCGGCCATGGCCTCCAGGAGAGCGTTGGGCAACCCCTCCGTCCGAGAGCAGAAGAGGAATACGTCGGCGGTCTTGAGCAGTTGGGGAACATCCGTGCGACGACCAAGCATGAGCACGTCACTCGACAGGCCGTGTTGACGAATGAGCCGCTCGACTACGGGCCGATACGGCCCTTCGCCGACAAGCACAAGCTTGATGCGATGTCGCTCCCGGACCAAAACACACGCCGCCAACATCTCCTCGAAACCTTTCACCGGATCCAGTCGCCCGGTCCAGATCAGCACCCGCCGGTCCGAACCCAGGCCCAGTGCCTCGCGGACCAGCGGCCGGGCTTCCGCGTACTTCGCTACCTCGACCGCACCCCACTCGCAAGCCAGACGGGACCGGGGAATATGAGCCTGCCGATGCAGGTGCTCGACGACCGAGGGCGAATTGCCGATCTCCCAGGCACACAAGCGACAGGTCAGGCCGTCGAGGATCAGGTGCCAGCCCCGCTCGACCTCGGCCGTCTGGATCTCGCACAGAATCCGGGAAATCGGTACCCCCGCCATCGGGCCCACAAACCGGGCAGCGGTATTGGCGTGAAACATCAACGAATGCAGAATATCGGGGGGATCCGCCCACAGAAATCGCCACAGTCGCCAGAGGGCGGCGAGATCGGCGACCGATCGGGCCCGGCAGGCCGAGACCGGAATCCCCCCTTCGCGGAGCATCCCACCCACCGGCCCCTCCCCCGCCAGCGAAATCACCCGAACCCGGAACCGGTCACGCGGCAACGCCGTCGCCAGCCGAAAGAGGTGCAAGGGCACACCGCCAACTTCAAGGTCGGTAATGAGGTACGCCAGGTTGAGAGGACGGAAAGACAAGGGAAAACGTCGGAGCAGAAACCGAAACGCCGAAAGCCGAAACGCCACCCGCAGGTCACCCAACTCGGCACGCGATACACGGCGTGCCGCAGTCAACATTCACTCCCCACACCCAGCCGAGCTGACCGCCGATCGCTGACCGCTTCCTCTCATCCCTCACGGCATATCGCTCTCGAGTACCGCCCTGACCCGGCCGCCGTGCGCGGCCAGCAGGCGATCGGCGCTCTCGCGGTCCACCTGGCGATGATGCATGACAATCGCCGTCTTGACCCGGCCCTTGGCCGCATGCAGGAGCGCCAGAGCCTCGTCGCGATCCACGCCGGTAATAGCGGCGATGATGCGGGCCCCGCGATCCACAAGCTTGACGTTAGAATAGGCATTCACATCCACCATCAGATTCTCGTACACCTTGCCCAACTGAACCATCGAGATGGTGGTCACCATGTTGAGCACGAGCTTGGTGGCCGTGCCGGCCTTCATCCGGGTGGAACCCGTGATCACTTCCGGACCGACCAGCACACGAATCGAGACATCGGCCGCGTCGTCACACTGCTCCTTGGGCACACAGGCGAAGAAGATGGTCCGGGCTCCGACCTGGCGAGCGTAGCCGATCGCCCCATGAACGTACGGCGTGGTCCCGCCGGTGGCGATCCCAAAGACGACGTCTTTGGAGCCAACCTCGCGGTCTTTCATGGCGGCCGCCCCGTCCGCCTCGCTGTCCTCGGCACCCTCCACCGCTCGGAACATGGCCCCGTTGCCCCCGGCAATGATCCCTTGAACCATCTCAGGATCGGTGAGAAAGGTCGGCGGGCACTCGGACGCGTCCACAACCCCAAGTCGACCGCTCGTTCCGGCTCCAACGTAGATCAGGCGCCCACCCGCGCGGAAAGCGGCCACCACCAGTTCAATCGCCGCCGCAATCTGGGCCTTGCAGGCGGCGACGGCTTCCGGGATCCTCGCATCCTCACTGTTGATCAACTCCACGGCCTCGGCAATCGACATCCGGTCAATCGTCCGGGACCGCTCGTTCTTCTGCTCCGTCATGAAGTGGCCACGATCGCGCATTGCTCAACCCAATCCAGCCTCTGCGTCCAGAGCCCGCGGGAAACGATCCGACACGGCGTGAACGACAAGCCCTGTGCGTCCGAGATCACCACAAACGACCGGCTGGGCACCGCCCCCTGCGGCTCTCGGCACACACCCTTGAACAATGTAGCATCACGCCATCGAAAAATCGATCTCGGCAGCCCGATAGACCTGCGGAGCGGGAACCACAATCCTGCCATCATCCGGGCCGACGAGCGACACGCCGAATACCTCCATGAGCCTGAGTACCGGACCGACCGTGTCCAGAGAGAACGCCGGCGTGGCCATCTCAATGAAGACATCGGACCGGCTGCAGGCAGAGGCGACCAGGAACGCACCAAGCCACTGGCCAGCCCCGGGAGACGTGATCTTGACGGTCGCACCGGTCAACCCGCTCGCCCGAAGGTCGAGCGGCAACCGCCCGGCCTGCTCGTCATGACTCGCCGCCACACCCAGATCCCGCAACGCGGCGAGCATGCCGGGGTCCGGTTCGAGGGCCCCGTCCGGAACATCAATCAACCGGTATCGTCCCCACCCCGTGCAGCATGCGAACGCAAGGATCCCCAGGACCGCGCGGTTCGCACATCCCAGGTCACACTCGCCTTCCGGCCAATGCCCCGCACAGCCCACAATCTCGAACTTCAGAAGCGACTCGTCCACGCGAGTCCTCACCCCCAGGACAGACAAGGCCTGCAGGATCGAGCAGACCGTCTCATCCAAGGTCACGCCTCGCAGCGTGGAGACGCCTTCCGCGAGGGCGGCCGTCACCAGACTCAACCGCGCGGTAGCAGGCAAACCGGCGGCGAGATCACCGGCACCCGACGGCATGTCAACCTGGCTCATAGCAAGTTCCCTGTATCCAAGTCGCCCGCCGAACACGGTGTTCAGGGAACGACAACCCGAGTGCACGACGACCCGACACGCCGGCGAGGACCGTCCGACACGCCAGCGAGGACCGTCCGACACGCCGGCAAGGGTCGTTGCTCCGTCCCGGCCCTCAGTTATAATCGCGTTCCTGGGCGAGAACGCAAGGTGGCCGCCACCGCCCAAGACTTGCTCCGACCGCACCGTCCGGCGGCCGGGGTCCGAGGAATCCTGGCATGAACCACATCGTGTGCCTTCTCCCGGGCGACGGAATTGGCCCGGAAGTGACGACGGCTGCCCGCGAGGTCATCGATGCATCCGGGGTCGATGTCGAGTGGGTGGTCCTGCCCGTGGGGACGACCGCCCTGGAGTTCTGCGGCAGTGTCCTGCCCGCCCGCACGCTCGCCGCCATCGAAGGACACGGCCTGGCTCTCAAAGGACCGACCACCACCCCGGTCGGCTCCGGCCACCCCAGCATCAACGTCGAGCTGCGCAAGCGACTCAACCTCTTCGCCGCGGTCCGACCGGTCCGATCGCTCCCGGGCATCAAGACGCGTTTTGACAATGTGGACCTGATCATCGTTCGAGAAAACACCGAAGGGCTCTACTCGGGCATCGAGAACGAGGTCGTCGAGGGAGTGGTGCAGAGCCTCAAGATCGCGACGACCAAGGGGTGCAGCCGGATCGCCCGATTCGCCTTCGACTACGCCGCCTCCCGAAACCGCAAGAAGATCACCGTGTTCCACAAGGCAAACATCATGAAGATGTCCGACGGGCTGTTCCTCAGGTGTGCCAGGAAGGTCCAGAGCCAGTACGCCGATCGGATCGAGTACGACGAGATGATCATCGACAACGGCTGCATGCAGCTGGTGCGCGATCCATCCAAGTTCGACGTGCTGCTGCTCGAGAATCTCTACGGTGACATCGTCAGCGATCTGGCGGCCGGTCTGGTGGGCGGCCTGGGCGTCGTGCCGGGGGCCAATTTCGGCAAGTCGTGCGCCGTCTTCGAGGCGGTCCACGGTTCGGCTCCAGACATCGCCCGGCAGGGCATCGCCAATCCGTTGGCCTGCATCATGAGCGGCGTCATGCTGCTGAACTACGTGGGCGAGACGGCGGCCGCCACCAAAATCCGTAACGCCTATGACCACGTGCTGCAGGAGGCCAACCCCGAGACCCTCACACCGGACATCGGCGGCACGGGCACGACCCAGAGCTTCACCGAGGCGATTATCCGGGCACTGATGTAATCGGGATGGACCCAACCGAGACACTTGTGGTCGGTACCCGCGGCTCGCAGTTGGCCCGCGCCCAGAGCCAGTGGGTCATCGACCGCCTTCAAGCCGCCCATCCGGGCCTGTCCGCGCGG
This sequence comes from Planctomycetota bacterium, assembly GCA_022711465.1. Classification (GTDB taxonomy): domain Bacteria; phylum Planctomycetota; class Phycisphaerae; order UBA1845; family PWPN01; genus JAGNEZ01. The sequence goes on from JAKLEZ010000001.1 coordinate 860,402, forward strand.
ATGGAGATCATCACCACACGCGGCGACCGGCAGCAGACCAAACCGCTGCCCGAGATCGGCGGCAAGGGATTGTTCACCGAGGAACTCGAGCAGGCCCTGCGTCAGGGCCGGATCGATCTGGCGGTACACTCGGCCAAGGACCTTCCCACCAACCTGGCGGAAGGACTGGCCATCCTGGCCGTGCCGGTCCGCGAGGACCCTCGCGATGCCTGGGTGGCGGCCGATGGAACACCGTTTGAACGGCTGCCCGCCGGAAGCGCGGTTGGCACCAGCAGCCTGCGCCGCCAAGCCCAGTTGCTTGCCCGCCGACCAGATCTGACCTTCGTCGGATTACGCGGCAATGTCGATACCCGGATTCGGAAGATCCACGGCGGCAGCTGCGCCGGAGCGGTCCTGGCGATGGCCGGCCTGAACCGGCTCGACCTCGCCCGGCATGTCACCCACCCATTGGAGGTCGAGGTCATGCTCCCCGCCCCCGGCCAGGGCGCGCTGGTCCTCGAAGGGCGAACCAATGACGTGCGGCTTCGCGGGCGGCTGGCGGCGATCCACGACGAGGCGACGACCATCGCCGTCGAAACCGAGCGAGCGATCCTCCGCGGCCTTGACGCCGGCTGCCGGGCGCCAGTGGCCGTCTACGCCCACGTGGTGGATGATCGGCTGCAGGTGCAAGCCCGAGTCCTGAGCGTGGACGGCAGACAAACCCTCCGAGCCGCTGCGGGCCTGCCCCCCACGCGGTGGAATGAGTGCGTGGCCCAGATCCTGAGCGACCTGCGCCGCCAGGGAGCCGAACAAGTCGTCGCCGCATGCCGTGAACGACTGAGAGGTCAGAGCCCATGATTCATCCGACCACCCGCATCCGATACCGCGGCGTGATCCTCGCCCTGCTCGGGCTATGCACCGGCTGCGCCGGACCGGGTCCTCGCCTGCTGCCCATCGCCGCCGCCAAGCTCGACCGGCTGGCCGACGGGACGACCGAACGATGGTATGACGTGGACGGCAACGGCCGCCCGGACTATCGGGAGAGGCTCTCTCCTGCCGGGCTCGTCGCGCGCATCGGGTACGACGCCAACGAGGACGGGCAGATCGAGGAGGATGTCGAGCTGGCCGAGGTCCCCGCCAACGAGATTCGCCACTTGGTCCTCATCCTGGACAGCGTACCCTTCGACATGGTCGAGGAGTTCTGGGACCAGGGCCGGCTGCGGTACTTCCCCAGGCCGACGCGGGTCGTCAGTCCATTCCCGGTCATGACCGATCCGATCTTGAGCGAGTTCTTCGGGCGAGCCCCGCTGCCCGGCGTCGAGGCCGAGTACTTCGACGGGCAGAAGCTCACCAATGGCTATGCGACCTACGCAGCGGACGGCAACACGCCGTGGCACGCCGATACGGACTACTACCTCACCCCCTCGCTCCATGCCATCGCCTACCTCTGGCAGCGGGCGTGGTTCGAGCACGAACTGCACCGGATCCAGGAGACCTACGCCAAGCTCGGCGGCGACCACAAGCGCCGGATGGTCGCCTACGTCGTCGGCACGTCCGCGCTTGGCGCCAAGCAGGGCCGCGACGGGCATGCCGTCGGTCTGATCACTCTCGACCGCTTCTGCATGACCATGCTCCATCAGACCCGCGGCCGGATCCGCATCAGCCTGTTCAGCGACCACGGCCACGACCTGGTCATGGGGAAGCGGATTGCACTGAAGAAGCAGATGGCTCGTCTCGGCTACCGGGTCGGCGATGCGCTTCGACAACCGGGTGACGTCGTCATCCCCGAGTTCGGTCTGGTGACATGCGCAGCCATCCACACCCGCGAGCCGGCCCAGGTGGCCCGGGACGTGGTCAACATCGATGGGATGGAGCTGGCCGCCTACCGTGGTGATGAAGACTCGATCGTCGTGGTCGACCGCCAAGGCGTGGCGATGATCAGCCGCTCCCCCGCGGGATTCAGATACCGAGTCCGATCCGGCGACCCGCTCCGGCTCGAACCGGTGCTCGATCAGCTTCGCACCGCGGGCAAGATCGATGCCAACGGTTTCGTCGATGATCGGCTTCTGTTTGAGGCCACGGCGACGCACACCTATCCGGACGTGGTTCAGCGCCTGTGGCGGGCATTCCACGGTCTCTTCTCCCATGTTCCGGATGTGTTCGTGAGCCTCGAGGACGGATGGTATGTCGGCAGCCCGGCGATGACCAAGCTCCTGGGCGGTCTGCGCGGGGCCCATGGCAATCTCCGGGGCGAGAGCTCCTGCGGCTTCGCGACCACGATGTCCGGCTCCCTGCCGGGGGTCGTGCGTATGGCTGATCTCCGGGCGGCGTTCCAGGCCGCGGGCGTGCCCTTCGAACCGTGACCCACACCCCGCACCTCTTCGCTTTCCCGAAGCCCATCGAGTGGTATTCGCAGGCCCGGGTATCGCCAGGCCTCTACACCCTAAAACTCGATTTACTGGTATAAGCCTGTGATCGCTGGTTCGAGCTCAATCGCCCCCTCGGGCCGGAGGCGGGAATCACTCCAGCCACCCAAACCGGGACCAGGAATCCACCGGCCAGTAGAGGTACTGGGCCCGGCCGACAATGCTGGCCAGTGAAATGGGGCCAAAATGACGGCTGTCTGACGAGATCGCCCGATTGTCGCCCAGCACGAAGCAGCAGTACCTGGGCACGGTGAAAGGACCGTAGTCGGGCAGTTGATCGCCCGCGTCACCGCTCAGGAAGATCGGGTAGACGGCGGCTCCGTTGGTCTCGCGATAGGCAAGCCCGGCGACCGACCGATCACGGAGTTGAACGGTGCGGGGCCCGATTCCTTGCCGAGGACACACCTGCTCGTTGATGTACAGTTGCCCGCTTCGGATCTCGATCCGGTCGCCGGCCAGGGCAACGACACGCTTGACGGCGAAACCGCGCCGATTGTCCGGCGGATGAAAGATGATCACGTCGCCTCGCTGAGGATCGCGGTCATCGTAGGCGATCTTGCTGGCCAGCACACGGTCACCCTTGACGATCGACGGGTAGCAGGAAGCTGACGTGACATGGAACGCCTGCAGATATGTGGACCGAACGTTGAATGCACATGCGATCGCAGCCCCGGTGGCGATCAAAACGAAGAGCAGGTAAACATAGGGGCGGTTGTAGTCCTTGAGTCGATAGTCGAACCTGGTCCGCCGGGCCAGAAAGTAGGCGTCCGCAGCCGCGCCAACGTAGAGGGCCGAAGATGAGACCAGGACCGCAGCCAGCAAGGTGGAACGGGTCGACGCCCCGTAGGCCAAGGCCAAGATGACCACAGGAAAGCACAGGGCGGTCAGGAACATGAACACGAGCCCACGCCCGATTCTCCCGCAGTAGATCTGTCCGAGGCCGGTCAGGACCAGGGACAACTCAAGCGCGGTCATGGGTTTCCGCATGGTCGGATGGCATACCGCACCGTTGCCCGATGTGCATCCTCGAAGATCGTCCGCGGAGCTTGCTCCATTGCTCATCTCGCTGGTCATCTCCGGTCATCCTCCCGCAACAGTGCCCAACACCAGGTGAGTCACCGCTGCCAAACGGACGAAACCCAGCACGGCCGCTGCCGCCACGAGCCCGACCCGAGCCAGCGGGCGCCTCGACAAGCGAATCAGCCGGCTATCGGACCGCGCGGGTCTCGCCGCGTCCTCGGCTGCCTGCCGATCGACACCCGCCATCACAGCCGAGACGAAACCGTCCGGCACAACGACCTCCGCCTTGCGGGCCTTCCAGTCCCGATACAACTCATCCTGCCGGCTCATCGCCCTTCTCCGTATTCGTGGAGGACCTGCCGGAGTTTCTCGCGGGCCCGGCCGATGCGCGATCGAACGGTCCCCACGTTGGTTTGCTCCGTGCGGGCGATCTCCTCGTAGGTCAGTTCCTCGAACTCGGCCAGAACGAACGCCGTCCGTTGCTCGAACGGCAGACCAGCCAAGGCTTTGTCCAGAGCCCCATACAGCTCGGCCCGCTCCGCATCGTCACCCGGCCCGTCTCTCGCCACCTGATCGGGTAACTCGGCTGCGTATTCGTCCTGCCGCTTCCGCATCGCCGTAAGCGTCCTGTTTCGTGCGATGGTGAACAGCCAGGTCACGAATCGGCTTCGGTCCGGATCGAATGATCGGATCGCCCGATACGCCGCCAGGAAGACCTCCTGGGCCACATCTTCGCTGAGATGGCGATTTCCGGCGATATTGGCGATGAACCGCAGCACCGGCCGCTGGTACCGTTCCACGAGCGGCCGGAACGCCCCCACATCACCCTTGATCACCCGCTGAATGAGGATCTCGTCCTCGTCCATGTACCTGCCCTGCGTCTGCGATGCGGTTCTCTACCGGGTTATACTCGGTTAGGGGGCAGGAGTTCCCGGCAACCGAGACATTTCTGCCCGGGGAGCGAGCTGTCTGGTAAGCAGGCAGAGAATGGACACTCCAGGGATTGCGGCGGGAACGGCCACGGGGCAGAAGGACGCTTGGCCATGGAGTCCCTTCCGGCCCTTCAGCACCTCCATCATGGCCGCACCGCCGGCATCAGGACTCCGGTCTGAAGCCCGACTCGGCTGGCTGGCCGCTTAGGGCTCCATTTCAAGGGTGGGACCCTGTCCGGCGAGCCCTGGTTCGAGCCGTTCTTCCAGGACCAGCCGCCGCAGAGCCTCGCGGCGAATGGTCGACCGGGCTTTGTCGAAGGTAGTCAGTTGGGCCCGCAAGCCCGGCCGCTCGCCGTCCCCCTCGGCGATAAGACGGCCGACATCGGCCAGCATCTCGTCCACCCGGGCTGCGAGCTTGCCCGTTGGATCGTGCACCTGATCGATGACGAAGTCGATGATCTGATCGGCGATCACCGCCGCCACGATGGACAGTCCGAGCGTGGCCCACGAGGAACCTGCTCCGACAGCCAGGAGTCCGGAAGAGATGCCCAGTCGCGTGGCGACGGTGCCGAGCACGCTACCGGTGATTCCGGCGGCCACATCGCCGGCCACGAGGCTGGCCAACTCGCGGGCCGCATCCACGCCCAGATCGGCTGCCACCGCAGGAGCGATGACCCGCACAAGCCGCTCGTATTCCGCCCTTACGATCTCGGCGGTCGCGTTGGCCGGCAATGACGCCAGCGGGAGATCCGCCACATCCGCCCGAACGCCGACCAGCAATTCGTTCTCGATGGCCTGCACCTGGGCCACGTACGCAGCCACCGCGGCCTCAAGGACCGCTTTCAGCTCCTCATCGGAGACGACGTGACAGGCAAACCGGTCCGCGAGGTACCGCAGTTCGGCATCCTCTCGCCCCCCCACCAGACTGGGCAGATGGCTCTTGACCAGCGCCCACTTGCCACGGATCGAGAGCATGTCCTCGGCAAACGCCCGGCTGCCCCCCCTTCGCTCAAGGAGGAACAACCGCACCAACCCGACGTTCTTGCGTAGAGCCCGATCGCAGGCCACGTCCGCAGCCGTCATGCGCGGTTTGATCCGCTCGGACCACCGCCGCCGATACTCATCCGGTGACGGCCGACCGGCAGAGGATGGTGCGGTGGCCGATGGCGGGACACTCACCTGCGTCGGATTTGCCGATCGCGACGCGACGAGCCAAGCTCGACCCATGGACCAGAGGAAGACGCCGATGGTCAGAACTGCGATGAGCAGGATCCCAAGAAGGACGGTACGGTGAATGAGGGATCTCGCCTCTGATGCTGGCATGACCATCCTCTTGCGATGCTCGGCGGCGAAAGCAGTTGACAGTCATTATACCCCTGTCGCGGAGCAGAATTGCACCTTTATGGCTTGCCCGGCCACGGGTAAGCTAAGGCCCATGGCCAAGGGTGAGAATGCACTGGTTGCCTGGCTGACCGAGCGGTTTGCGGCCGACGCCCGGCGGGTACCGATCGGCATTGGTGACGACATGGCCCTGGTGCGGCTGGACGGCTCGCTGGTGGCCATCACCGCGGACATGCTCCTGGACGGGGTCCATTTCGACACGGAGCGGCACGGTTACGAACTGATCGGGCGGAAGGCGATTGCGTGTTCGCTGAGCGATTGCGCGGGCATGGCCTGCGCGCCCCGGGCGGCCACGGTGAGCATCGCCCTCAACCGAGACATGTCTCTGGTCGAGGTGCAGCGGATGTACGAGGGTATGGCGGGTGTTGCCGACCGGTACGGGTGTGCGATCGTGGGCGGAGACACGACGAGTTGGGACGGCCGTCTGGCGATCGACGTGGCCATGGTGGCCGAGCCGATGGCCGCTCGTGGTCCGATGTGCAGATCCGGGGCCCGGGCCGGGGATACCCTCTTCGTCAGTGGTCCGCTGGGCGGCAGTCTGCTGGGTCGGCACCTGACGTTCGAGCCCAGGCTGGAGTTGGCCCGGCGGCTGGCGGGTGAGGCTGGTCTGCACGCCATGATGGACATCTCCGATGGTCTGGCCATGGATCTGCACCGGCTGTGTACCTCGTCGGGGTGCGACGCCGAGTTGCGACCGGAGTTGATTGAGCGGGTTCTCGGCGATGCGGCCCGCGAGATCGCGAAGCAGGATGGGCGGCCGGTCCTCGAGCACGCCCTCAGCGATGGTGAGGACTTCGAGCTGCTGGTAGTCGGCGATGTGCGTCTGGAGGGTGCGGCCGGAACGGGCGGGGGCTCAGGGCTGTGGCCGGTGGGCCGCGTTGTAGCGCGCTCGTCGCCCGAACGATCGAGCCTGTGGATGGTCTTGGCCGGGGGCAAGCGGGCTGTTATTGAGCCCCGCGGGTTTGAACACTGGACATGAGCGAACTGGTTCTGCAAAGCGATTCCGTGGCCGCCACGCAAGCGATCGGCCGACGGTTGGGCACCCGGCTGATGCCGGGGCATGTCATCGGCCTGATCGGGCCGCTGGGATCAGGCAAGACCACGCTGGTCAAGGGGATCGCCGAGGGCGCGGGCGTGGCCAACTTGCGTCAGGTCAACAGCCCGACCTTCGTGATCGTGAACGAGTATGAAGGCACGGGTGGCGGAGCCGGCCTGGCGATCCACCACATTGACACCTACCGGCTCCAGGGAAGCCGTGATCTCGAGGCTCTGGGTTTTGACGAGATGCTGGCGGAGGGGGCCATCGTTCTGGAATGGGCCGACCGGGTAGCCGACCTCCTGCCCGTCGATCTGCTGACCATCCGGCTGGAACCGCTGAGCGAATGCGGGCGGCGGCTGGTCTGCACTGCCAGCGGGCCCGAATCCGAGTCCATCCTCCGGGCTCTGTGACCGAGGCCGACGGACGCGCACACCCGAGCCGCATTGACCGATCCAGCGCCGCCCGAGGCGCCGCCAGCGCCCTGACCGCAGCGGGCCTTCTCGCCGGCCGCAGGTCAAGGAGAAGGGCTGGTGGGCAAGACTCGCCGTTGCCGGCAACCGTGACCGGCAACGGCGTTCTCGATGACGACCGCCCGATCCGCGAAGGGGGGTGCCCGGCGGCGACTCTGTGTTCTGGGCAAGCCGCTATCCCGGGCCATCGCACGCCGGGTGGGCCTGCAGGGGCCGATGCCCGCGGTGCTCTCCAGGGAGTCATGTCGAGCCATCTGGGGAGTCATCGCCAGGGCCGGAACGAACCTCTCGCTCCGAGACTGGTCGGTCAGGAGATGGTCGTTGGCCTGGTTACGCGGACTTCGGCCGCGACCCGGGGCTCGTGAGCAGATCACGGATCTGGGTCAGCAACTCCTGGTCCTTGGTCAGCTGTGGGACAGGGGGCGCCTCCTCCTTCTTGGTTTTCATGATCCAACCGAGGAACTTGACGATGAAGATGAACAGGGCCAGCGCCACGACCAGGAAGTTGACGACCTCGCCGATGAACAGTCCATAGGGGATGTCCTTGCCGGCGATGGTGAGCTTCCAGGCAAGGTAGCCCTGCTCACCGGGCATGAGAAGGCTGATAAAGGGCATCATGATGTGCTTGACCAGCGAGTCGATGATCTTGCCGAATGCCGTTCCGATGATCACGCCGATGGCCAGATCGACCACATTTCCTTTCAGCGCGAAGCTCTTGAACTCCTGTAGCAATGCCAAGCCTTTCTTCGCCGGATCCATAGTGACCTCTCTTTCTCAGTTAAGAGTCCGGGTCTTCCTCCGCCTGCCTGCGAGGCGAAGGTGGAGACCATGATTCCGATAGACCAACCAGCATCCGCACCGTGCGCCGGTCATGCGTAATGGTCATGTGCTGCAACACACGGCCGCGGGTGCTATGTTTCCGCCCGGATCAGGTCACCGACGGTCAGATCGCCCAGGGCGGTCTGTGATCGCTGCTGAAAGCGTCTGATGGTCGCGATGATCTCGGGATCGTAGCGTCCGGTGTCGAAGTCCCGTTCCGGTCGGAGGACGCCGAGGATTTCGAGAACGGGGATCTTGTTGGCCGGACGCGCGAGCACGTACATCGGAGGTCCGTCGCCTGCTACTGGGCACACGGCCCCGACGGAGCCCAGCTGCTCCAACAGCTGCCGGGCGGACTGATCTGTGAGTCTGAGCCTGCCCCGAACCTCATCCAGCGAGACTGCTCCCCCGCCGGCCTCGTACGGTCGCGCGATGGCCAGGGCGGCGGCGAGAAGATCATGAGGTTCGAGCGCTGCAAGTTCTGCATGATCAAGACCTTGCAGGTTCGCCAGATTCCCTGCCACGTAGGCCAGCTCGGCGCCATACATGAAGATGAGCCAGGAGAGGTTCAGCCAGACGAGGAAGATCGGCACCAAGCCCAGGGCTCCATAGAGGTTCCCGGTGGCGACGATCTCGCGCACGTAAAGGGCGAACAGCCATTTGGCGACCAGCCAGACTGGGACGGCGAACAGGGCGCCGCCGAGGGCGGCACGCCACGAGACATCGGCGTTGGGCAGGAGCTTGTAGAGTCCAAAGAACAGGAGCAGGTATCCGGCGACAGGCGCGACCCAATGTCCACAAGCTGCGAGGAGCCACGAGACACCGCTGACTTGTTCGAGTGCCTTTGTGGTCCGCTGGCCCAGGTAGGAGGCTGCCACGACGAGCACCGGGCCCAGGGTCATGACCGACCAGTAGAGAGGAACGCGCCTGGCGAGAGACCTGCTGCGTGATATGCTGAAAATCCTGTTGAGTGAACGTTCCATCGAAGTGAGCAAGGTTGTGGCCGTGTAGATCAGCAGCACGATTCCGACGGGACCGAGGCGGCCCACGGTGAGTTTGCCCTCGACGTTCTCCACGAGGCGTTCGATTTCGTCGGCCAGATTGACCACCTGTTCACCGGATGGGGGACCGGTGACGGAGGGACTTGCCGGGGCGGTGTTGGTTGGCTGGGTGAGGGCAATCTGGCCGAAGCCTGACGCCTGCAGGACGCTGCGAAGGCCCTGCTTGCTATCTTCCAGCACTCCGACGGACTTCAGAACGAGGAAAGCCAGCACCAGGACGGGGACCATGGCAAAGATGGTCCGGAAGGAGAGAGCCGCGCTCATGGCGGTGACGTTGTGGTTCCACAGCAGAGCGGCGCCGATTCGCCACATTCGGCCATGGTGCCGGGCAAGGGACGTCGCCTGTCCCAGGAGGTCGTAGCGGATCCTCTGCGGAGGAGGCACGGGCGGCTGCGTTGTCCTGCCGGGCGTTGCGGTCATCGTCGTTCCCGTCTGAAGATACCTCGAAATGGCTGAGCGGCCGGTTTCGTTTGCGGCGTTGCGGGTTGCCTGGAAATCGCCGGCTGAGTTGATGGGCCGCCGCGTTGGGCGGCGCTGCCGGTGGTGGAACGACGCACCTCCGGCTGGCTAGGCCTGCTCGCCGGTGGCCCAGTTCGTTCGCGGAGGATGGATGGCAGGGCTTCGAGGCCCCGCTGGGCGGGACGACTGGCGCCCGGCTTGGGCGTCTTGAGCAGGTCCAGGGCTTTCTTCTCGAGGGCCTTGGCGGGGTCGGCGGGCGGACGGACCGGAGTCCCCGGGCCGGCCACGGGCGTTCGCTCCGATGCGCCTGTCGCGGAGTCGAGTTTCGGTGTTCGCTTGATGCCCATCAGGTCCTTGAGCAAGCCGTCGGCCCCCTGGGAGACGGCGGAGCGCGCGGCTTCTTCGATCAGCGGCTTCATGTCAATCTGGGACAGGTCCATTCTGGGCTGCAGTCGCGTACCCACGACCGGGATCTCGACGCGGACCTTCTCGAGTCGGCGTGCGTACTCGGCTGTCGGGCCAGCGACGCCCAGTTTCTGAAGGAGTGCGGCCCTGATCGGGAGCGAGACGGCCAGATCAAGAGTCTCATCGAAGCCTACTGAGCCACGGAATCGCAAGTCGAAGTCGGGGCCGAACGTGAGTGCGAACTTGTCGTAGTACAGCCGTCCGCCCTTGAGGTGGAAATCCATGCCGCTGACCTGCACGGTGTAGTTGTCGCCGCCGGTCAGTCCGCCCAGCTCAAGCAGCACCGCCATGAATCCGGCCGGCTGCACCTTCAGGTTCTGAAGGTCGAGGCGGCCCTGCCCTGAGCCGCCGGTTTTGATCGCCTCACCCAGTGGAAGCTGGATATTCCTGGTGATGAGGGAGACGGTTCCCTCGACACGGGTCATGCTGCCGAAGATGGGATTCACGCGGCTGAGAAGCTGCCGGCCCATTTCCGGCGTGATGCGTACGCTCTCCAGGAGTCGGAGCTCGGGACCGAGGCTGAGCACTGGCGTGGCCGGACGGAAATCAACGTCGCCGCCGAAATGGACTTGCCCGCCTGCGGCCGGAATCGCGGACACGGGCACGGTCAGCTGTCCTTGCCTGAATGCCGGGGTGAGCAGGGCTTTCCCCACCTGGACGCCACAGACGTCGGCCGAAACCCAGCTCACCTCTCCGGTGGCGGAGGCGTCTCGATAGGTCGGGGCCACCTGGGGCTGGTTGGCGGTACCGCTGACCGTGAAGCGGCTCTCGCTCGCACCGGCGAGGGTCACCTTGTCAGCAGTCGCCGGGGCCAACTCGTGGAGCAGGGAGCTGATGGGTTCCCAGGACGCCTGGTAACTGCCCTTGAGATCAAGCAGGCAGGTCCGGGCGTAATCTGAGATCGTTCCAGTCATCTTGACGGCGATCATGCGGGAGTCCATCTGGAACTGATCGAGAGTGACGGTCTCCTGGCGACGGTTGACACCGGCCTTGACGGCAAGACGAACCTGATCTTCTCGAATCGTCTTATCGCCGGCCCCGATCGCGAGCCCATCAATGCGGGCGTTGCCGGTGACGTTTGCCCCGTCGGCGGAGCCCTGACTGACGGTGGACAGGGTGAGGCGGCCGGCGATGGCCGGGGGTTTCTCCCAACCGGCGATCCGGCTGCCGATGGCCAGACAGCGGGCGAGATCCGCGTTGCCTTCGACCTTGCCTTCGACGACCGGCTGGCCGTCGGTGCGGATACTCACGGCCGCGGCGGCGAGGCGTGCGGGCGTACTGGCGAGTTCGGCCGACTTGATCTCGAATCGCCGCCCGTCGGGTGCGATGCTCAGGCCGGACCAACTGAGGGAGACATCCTCCGCAAGGAGGGGCTCGTTGCGGAGGCGGGTGTTGCGGAGAGTCGCGGAGCCTTGAGACACCACTGGAGCATCGTGGGCCGAGCGGCTGGCCCGGGCTTGCAGGGCTGCCTCACCGGCGTACCCGGCCGCGCCGGCAACGCCGAGGTCGACGAGGCGTTTGGTGACATACGCGAGGTCCGCGCGCGGAATCTTCATCTCAACTTCGAAGGTGCCGTCCCCGACGCCCGTCCAGCCTGAGCCGGTTCCGGCGACGCTGCCGTCCGCATTCCAGGTCGCGTCGGCGATTGTCAGCCGGGTGACCCTGGAGCCGGCCAAGGTGAAGTAGCCGTTCTTCTTGACGGACAGTTTTCCGACCTCGAGATTCCGTTTCCCAATCCGGTATCGGATTCCGTCGCCCGCCAGGGTCACCGCGAGGTCGATACGCTCCTGATTAGCCCGTTTGAGGTCCAGTGTGCCGGAGGTGCCGCCGGCCAGATCCACGCCGTCCATGTTGAACACCTGGGCGGCCTGCTGCTGCAGTCTGGCCAGGTTGCTCTGGATATCGGCGTGCAGATCGGAAGGCGTGCCCTTGGCGACGAGATGGGCGAAATCGGACGCCAAGGCGAGCTTCTCGACCTTGAGACCCGTGCCGGCTTCGATGTGAACGTTCCAATCCAGAGAGATCGGCTGCCACGCGGTGACCTGTGCATTGCGCCGGCTGGCGAGCTTCGTGATCGTGACCGCTCCGGTGGTCGAGGGCTTCCCGCCGCCGCGGAGGACGACGCGTTCGGCATCCAGTGTACCTCCAGTCACCACTACCTGGGACTGGATGTGCAGCAGGGCGGGCACCGCCTGAGCCAGCCGGGCGAGATCCAGGTGCGATTTGGCCTCGACGACGAGATCGGGCCACTTGACGGCTTTCCCGGCCAAGGCACCGGAGACGATGTCCTCGAGTGAAGGGATTTCCGTCGGTTTGGGCCAGGAGCAGGTCATGTCCACCCGCCCGTCGCCGACTTGCCCATCCAAGGCGGCGTAACCGGTCAGAGACTCGCGTGTGGCGCGGAGCTGGCTGGACAGCCGGACATCGACGGGACTGGCTCCGCTGCTGTCGGCCAGCCGGACCAGCAGACGGGCGAGCTCGATGCTGGTGTCAACCTTGATCTCTCCCTGTCCGAAGGCGGCTCTGACTTGAACCTGGGCCGAACCGTCGGCGTGTGATTGGCCCACCGCGAACTGCCCGAGTCCGGCCAGGGAGAGACTGGCGGGGGTCAACAGGCGGGCAGTTCCCTTTGCCTCCCATGGCTGAAATTGGCCATCCCGCACGAGTTCCCGGAGGTCGATTTCGCCGGTGACAGTGCCAACCTCGGCCGCCTGCGCGACCAGTTTGCCGGCGATGTTGCTGGTCGCCTCGAGGCGAAGGTCACCGTCCACGTGGGACGCCTCCAGCTCGCGGCCGTCCGGTCGGACCACCTTCACCGAGCCGTTGCGGAGAACCAGCCTGCCGGTGACTGCCGGCAACGGGGAGGGCTTCTGGTCAGGGGGTGATCCCTCACTTGTCGTGATTGCCCGGAGCAGCGAGATTCGTCCCTGTTCATCGACCAACAGGGTGACTCGTGGAGCATCGAGGCTCAGCTGCTCGAAGAGGAAGGGCGAGGTCACGCCCCGCCAGAGCCCTTCCGTCAGGACGATATCGTCCGCGCGGGCGACTTCCTTACCTTCCGGGTCGTGAAGACGGAATCCGCTGATCCTGCAGGGGCCGAACCAGGACAGCGAGAGATCACGCATCTCCACGCTGCCGGGCAGGTAGCTGTCCGCCACGGAGAGCACGAGTCTCTTGCCGGCGTTGGTCGAGAGGAGAAAGGGGAGACAGCAGACGATGATCAGAATCAGCACGCCCAGCACGACGACCAGCTTGAGCCACCGGCGCCGCCGCTTCCGCTTGACCGGCTTGCTCTCGGTTGTCACGGGAAGGCCGCCGCCTGCTCCTTTCCCGTGTTCGGACTGGGTCTCCGGGCTCATCGTTTTCTCTCCCAATCATGGCGCACGCATCCCCCCGATGCCACCCCCCTGCCCTCGCCGTCCGGCCGCACCGCGCCTCAGAGGCCTTTCTTGGTCTTCATCACCACCTTGTCGTTGGCGAAGGTGACGGTGATTGATTTGTCGCCACTCGCCCAAGTCACCGTCTTGGCCGAGACGTTCAAGTCACCCAACGCAAGGCCACCACCACTCTGTTCTGTGCCCTTGCCGAGAATCTGTTCCACCTGAGCCACGGTCATCTGGTTCTGGATCTTGTCATAATTCTCGGGAGTGACCTTGTTACAGCCCATAGCCAGAATCACCGGGGCGAGGATGGCCACCCAAAGCAGACCCCGAGGTTTTCTCATAACCCGTCTCCTTGATTCACATCGATCGTGGACCGAGAGCAGAAAGAGGTTGCCGGGCACGATCCGACAACCTCTTTCTCTGTCCCGGATCATCACTGTCAGCGCCGCTGGTCAATAGATGTGCGTGCTTTCCGTTTCTTCCACGGGGCTCTTCAGCATGTCGCTGGTCATCGTGGTCTTGAACCGGACGTCCTGCTCCTTTGTGCCCTTGACGACCACGCGGTAGGTCGCCTTGGCCTTGGGTGCCAGCGTGGCGAGAGGCTCGAACGAGACGGTCTTGCCCTCGACTTTGAACTTGGTTGGGCCTTCGGCGGAGATGTAGTCTTCCTCGGCCGGCAGGGTGCACTCGATGCGAATGTTGGTGTCGTCAGCCGTACCCTGGTTGGTGACCGTGATGATGTAGGTCTCATCGGCGCCGACCTCGATGGGGTCGGAGACATCGACGACCTCAAGCAAAATGGCCGGGACACCCTTCACCTCGGTGCTTGCCGAGGCCTGGCCCTGGGCGCAATAGGCGGTGGCGACCGCGTCATCCTTGATTGTGCCGGCCTTCTGGCCGACCAGCGTCAGCTCGACGCTCTTGGAAGCGCCGGGCTCGAGTGTTCCGAGAGCCCAGGTGACCTTTCCACCGGCGGACTGTCCGCCGTCACTGGCCTTGACGAACTCGCCCACACCGGACACGGTGTCGACCAGCGTCGTATCCCTGGCGGGCGCATCTCCGGTGTTGGTCACGGTGATCTTGTATTCGACGGGGCGACCGATGTACCGGATCTCGGCGCCGGTCTTGGTCACGCTCAGTGCCGGCTTGCGCACCACCGTCTCGGAGCTGGCCTTGGCGGCGAGCCCCCCGGGCTCCGAGGCCGTTGCCTCGTTGACGAAGCTGCCGGTCTTGGTCGCCTTGGCCTGGAAGGAGAACTCGCGAGACTCTCCGGGCTTGAGGGTACCGGCGTCAAAGCTGATCGTGTCCTTGCTGTTGCCCGATTCCCAGCCATCGGGGAGCTTGTCGACTACCTTCACGTTTTGCACGCCACCCGTACCGGTGTTCGTCACCACCAGCTTGACGGGGATCGGGTCACAGATAATGACCTCGGCCGGGGCGGTCTTGACCAGCTTCAGTGCCGGCTCGACGATCTGGGTCTCGGCGCACGCGGTGGTCTTGAACGCCACGGTGGTGCAGTAGGAGACTGCTCCGACCGTGCTTGGCGTCCCGCTGATCTTGATGACCTGCGAGGCCTTGGGGCCCAGTTGCGTCAGGGTCCAGCTTGCCGTCCCGTCGCCCGAGTCGGCGGGTTTTGGATCGATGGAGCTCACCTTGAACGCATTGGGCAGTTTCTCGGTGATCACGACTTCCGGCAGGTTTGCGTCGGTAAGATTCCGGACCTGGACTTCATAGGTGAACGGCGCGTTGACGCGCATCTCGGCCGGCCCGATATGCCGGATGAGAAGCACACTCGTACTTGCGTTGCCGGTCGGGAAGGCCTGCTCCCCGCGCACCGTGCCGCTGCTGGTCGCGGCGGCGTCTTGGCCCATGGCCCCGAGCGGCGAGAAGGTCAACAAGCCAACCCAGAGAAACAGCCATCCAGTTCTTTTCAGAGGTGAGGTCATCATATCAGTCTCCTTTTCCGAATCCTTCACACGATCCCATACAGACGCTGCAGCCATAGCGGTGCAGTATATCCTCTGACGGTACTCTTGTGGATATCCGCTCGACTCCCTCGCTGGCTCTTGAAAGTCGCTCCTGGAAATCACAGGCCGCTGGCAGGCCCCAGGACACCACCACGACCAGCCACGAAGGAATCGCTCGGCCTCGCAGCCGTCACGAGGGGTCGGACCGACCCCGCCCCGAGGCCCGAGCCCGGAGTCTCCGTTGACGCGTACGGCCAGTTGACCTTTCATGCGGCGTGCCACGGCGGGGATTCGGAATCGCCGTTTTCCCGGTCAGCGGTTGGACTGAGTGACGGGGGGCTCGTTTCTGAGACAGGGCGATGTCTCAAGCGCGCATCGTTGGTGTCTCACGTGAGACAGGAGGGTCCCGCCGTGCTGGTACTGACGGTGTTTCCCCAGCACTGGTGGCCGATGCACCGGCCATCAGCCAGCCGGGCCTGGGGTCTTGTAGGGCGTTCCGGCAGTCGGAAGGCCGTCTCTTGTGCAACTGGGGGCTCTCGCGCGGCGTAACGGCTGGCAGCCAAGTGGCCCGGGGAAGACGCCCGGTTCAGGCGCGTTCAAGCACGAAGAACACGCCTGTGACGGGGAAATGCCGGAAGGCCACCTCATGCACGAACCGCAGCCCTGCCGCCCGGATTTCCTCACGATACTGATTCTCGGGCAACTGGGACCCGCCCGAGGTGCCGCGGTGCAGGAGGCGACGCCTGAACTGGCGCCAGCGATTGAGGAAACCTGGTGGGTAGTATGACAGGATGACGTATCGCCTGGTCACACGGACCATTTCGTTGAGCATGCGGGCTCTTCGTGACTCGCTGGTGACATGGTACAGGAACCGATGGCAGAACACGAGGTCGACGCTTGCATCCGGCAAGCTGATGCTCTCTGCGTCCATCAACCGGCAGCTGACCCGCGGATCAGGCAACTCCTCTCTGGCCACCTCCAGCATCGCGGATGACGAGTCCGCGAGGATCACGTTATCCGCAAACTCCAGGAGGGTGCGGGAAAGCCGGCCGGTACCGCTGGGAAGATCCAGGGCAACCTGGATATGACCTATCCGCTCCCCCAACTGCCGCAGAAGAGCGTTCTCGAGGCAGTTTGTGCGTGCTCGTCGCCCCTTCTTGAAGCGGTCGCGGTAGTGCTCCGCCTGACGGCGGTCGACGAACCGTTCCGCGAACTGTGGGGGCTCCTGGACAGGCGCACTGTCATTCGGGTGCTCACCGGCTGAGCTCGTTTGCATCACGGAGGCTCCGGTCAATCCAGATTGAAGGCTGTCATCCGCTGTGCCTGCGGTCAACCGGATCGTCGCACATGTGTCGGAGGGCGTCAAGCTTGGCAGCCTGCCGGGCTGCCGTGGCCGTGGCGCCCCTTTCTTGAAGGTGTCCTTAGACGCCGCGTCGGACTTCGATGAAGGAATTGTCTTCTTGCGGGCCGGAGCGGCTCAGGGTTTGACTCCCAGCTGGCCGGGTTGGAGTGTCACCTTGCCATAGGGCGTCTGGACGGTACCCGACCAAGCCATGACGAACCCTCCCAGTCTCTCACCCCGAGCTAGCTGGCTGAGTATTCCGGCAGCCGTAATCTCGCCCACCAACGACAACCTGCCGATGGATCGAGGCGCCAGATTGCCGAGGGCCGAAGCCCGAACGCGACCCACTGGGACCGGGCCGAAGGACAGGCTGTAGCTGACATCGGCGAAGCCGAGATCGCAGATGTTGGGGTTGTGGACGTCAACCTCCAAGGCGACCCTTGCGCCGGTCAGGGAAGCATCGGCGAATCGCACTCGGGCGGCCGAGAATGACGGCAGGCGCAGGATTGGAAGCGTCCCCTTATGATCCAGCGGGACATCCCAAGGGTAATCGAGACCCGTGGCCAGGATCGCGCCGTGGAGCCGATAGTTGACTTCGCTAGCATCCCTCAACTGGGCAAAGGCTGCCCGCAGTCGTGAGTAATCCAATTGGACCGGAAGCGGCACGGTACCCACGCCGCCGGCGGGCAAGTCGATGTCGGTCGAGTGTTCGGCCCGGATGAACTCCGTCCCGGCGATGTCCATCCCATACTGGAGCTTCGGTTTGTTGACCCGAACGGGGTAAGGGTTGTAGACGTCAACGTTGAACACCGTTCCGACGCCACTGAAATCGATGTTCTTGATCGCGACGTTCACCGCGCGGACTTCCGGTCGCTTCGCGGTTGAGCATCCCGCGGCCAGGCCAACCAGGAGGATCACCGGAAGGCGTGCGGACATGCGCATCATGACAACACCTCGCTCTTGCCCTTGCTCCGCGGGGGATGATCCGCCCCGGGGGCGGTACGGTTGTCCCGCCGGCCAAGGCGTTGATCGCTATGCCGGGCCAGTGGGCCAGTCGTCGGTCTTTCTCACTGTGGTCGCTCTCCCGGTGGACCTTCCGCAGCCTCTGCGCCGTGTGGGGATAGAATGCCCTTGACTTCCCGCTCCTTCAACCACTGTGCGAGCTGGACCTCCACTGGCGCGCCGGCGACGAGGCCCCTCGCGACCAGATCCGGCATTTGGGTGGCCAGGGCCGCGATATCCCGAGCGTCTTTCTCCGTGGAGCAGGGTCCGACGAGGATTGCCTTTCCCTCTTTGCCCGGATCGTAGAAAGGCACAAACCAAAGGGACTCATCTGAGTTCACCTGCCGCGGCGCTTCTGCTCCCCCGGTCGCGGCGGCCTCTGCTTCGGTCAGCGATGCAAAGGGACCGGAGAGGACGGGCAGGCGATTGGGGTCTGCAACCTTGACGAACCAATAGGGGGTCGGCCGGGTTTCCATTGGCGGCATGATTTCCGCCACCTTCAGGGGCGGGACGGCGCACCAGACGCGTGCGACGCGTTCGCCGGTGGCCTTGAAGACTGCGACTTCCGCGAGAACCGGCAGATGGTTGGGCGGCACGCCGAGCTCTCCCGCGGGGATCGAAACCCGCACGTCCTTGACCGTCTCGGGTGACTTCAGAACCATCATCGTGGTCGTCGCGGCGACGGTGCCGTCCGCGGCCTGGAAACGTCCGTCGCGAGACCGGAGGGGCGCCCGGCTGCGATCGAACAGTCGCACCTGATAGATGAGTTGTTCGCCTTGGAGCCCTGTTGTCTCGAGCGAGGACACGAAACCGAGAGCCTTCAGGCGTGTCTTCTCTCTGGAGGCCTCGCAACGCGATGACAGGAATCTGACCTGGGGTGAAGCGCATCCGCTCAGACAGATCACCGCAAGCAGGACCGGCAGAAGCGCTCTTCGTTTTGAAGAAGCCATACGCACCCGTTCGCCCCCCTAAGGAAAACGGGGTGCCGGAACCTGTTTCCGGCACCCCGTCTGTTCAGCCATCAGACCTCATGATCAGTAGATATGCGTGCTCTCGGTTTCCTCAACCGGAGCGATCTTCGTGTTATCACTGGTCATGGTGGTCTTGAACCGCACGTCGCCTTCCTTGAGGCCCTTGATGACGACGCGGAACGTGACCTTGGCCTTGGGCGCCAGCGAAGGCACCGGAGCAAAGGTCACGACCTTACCCTCAGCCGTTCCCTTGGTGGCCCCATCGCCGGATACGAACTCTTCTTCGTCGGGCAGGGTGCACTTGACGACGATGTTCGTGTCATCGGCGGAGCCTTGGTTGGTGACCTCGATGGTGTAGGTGGTGTTGCCGCCCACCTCGATCGGGTCTGGGTCATCGACCACCTCGAGCAGGATCGCCGGGACGCCCTTGATGGGTATGGCCGCATCAGCGCCGGCCTGGGCACAGAAGGCCTGGGCGGTCGCGGTGTTCTTGATCTCGCCGCGGGTGGTTGCCCTGAGGGTGACGGTGACCTTCTTCGAGGCGTTGGGCTCGAGGGTACCGAGGTTCCAGGTCACCTTTCCGCCGGAGAACTGGCCGCCGTCGCTGGCTTCGACGAACTCGGTGCCTGCGGGCAGCGGGTCGGTCAGGACGGTGTCGCGAGCGACTGCATCGCCGTTGTTGGTCACGGTGATCTCGAAGGGCACCGGGCGTCCGACGTAGCGTTCGGCCGGACCGGTCTTGGTCACGACCAGCGTCGGCTGGCGGACCACGGTCGAGCAGCCGGCCTCGGCGGACAGTCCCTTGTCGGCAGTGGCCGTAGCCTTGTTGTTGTACTGGCCAGGCTTATTCGCCTTGACGTTGACGGTGAACTTCTTGGCCTGTCCGGCAGGCAGATCGCCAACGTCCATGACGATGGAGGTCTTGCCATCCTCTGTGGTCAGCCCATCGGGAAGCGTATCGCTGACCTTCACGTTTGTGGCCGGGCCGTCGCCCTTGTTGGTCACGACGAAGGTGTAGGGGATGATCTCGCAGAGCACCACTTCTCCTGGGCACTGCTTCTCGAGAGCGAGCGCCGGGGCGGTCACGACGGTGTCCGCGCAGTCGCGGGCCGACAGTCCCTGGGCGGCGGTCACTTCGGCGCAGTTGGTGAACTTGCCGGTTCTGGTGGCCTTGACTTCGACCGCGATGGTGGCCTGTGCGCCGGCGGCCATCGTGCCGAGAGACCAAGTCAGCGTCTTGCCGCTGACGCGGGCTTCCGGCTGGCTGGAGACGTAGTCGATGCCGTCCGGGATGGTGTCGGTCACGACGACCTCGTTCGCGGGCACCTGGGACAGGCTGGACACGACGATGTCGTACCTGAACTGATCGTTGACCATAGCGGTTGCCGGCGCGGACTTCTTGATGCCGATCTGCGGCGCGACCCAGATCTTCTGGGTAGCCCCGGTGGCGATCAGGACAGCCGGCTTGCAGCACTGGAGGTTATCCGGCCGAATAATCTCGATCGCGACGTCGTTGGTCCCGGCCTCAGGCTTGACCTGCTTGAGGGTGACGGCGGCAATGCCCTGCTCGTCGGTCCTGACCGATGCGGTGGTGCCGCCACCCGGGTCAAACGTACCTGCCGGCCCGCCGGTGATCTTGTAGTTGACCACGTAGCCAGGCAGCGGCGAGTCGTCGGAGTACTTCATGACCTTGGTCACGAACTGATGGGTCGTGCCGGTCGGGTTGGTCGCCGCCGGTGGCCACTCCCACTTGACGTCGTACCAATGCTTGACGGCGAAGACTTTGTGCTTGTCCCACGCATAGATTCCCGGCGCATAGGCCACGACGTGGGTGTCGCCCTCGACGGGCGAGGTGACCACGCACCACGTCTGACCGGGCGTCAGGTGGATGTCATCGGACGCGTCATTATTGCCGCGATCCAGGACATGGGCGAAGTTGTTGGTGTGCGAGACGGCGAAGTGGTTGTCGACCTTGTAACCGCGGCTGGCGCGGAACCCGCTCTCGTCGACTTCGACGATGTCGCCGACGCTGCCGTTGGAGATGATCCACTCGACGCGCCGATTCGGGAGCGGCTTGCCTTCCTTGTCCTTCACCGTCGCGACAAGAACGTGCTGGGTCCTGACTGGGTTCACGTCGGTAGCCGGCGTGAGCTCAATGGTGGCCGCATAGGGATCCCAGTCCTTGTGATACCCACCTTCCGGCGGTTTGGGATGCGTCGGCACGGTATCTCCCGTGACCGGCCAGGTGAGCGAATGGGGCATCGACTCCCGACACCCCAGGCCGATCCCTACGGCAGCAGATAGGCCTATGCCGAACAACACTTTCCATGCGTGTCTGACCTTCATGAGGTATACTCCTATGACCAACTAAACCACTAGAAAGAATCCCTGTCTCTCTACGTTAGGCGCATCCTCGATTCTCGTCCAGAATAGCGAGCCGAGGTTTCTGAGATTTTCCTGTCCTGACATCTTCCACGCGCAACAACCATCATGTGCGAAGTGCCACAGCAGATGGCGCCGGCCGCCCGCCGGGCGTCATCTCTGAACGGCGATCAACCTAAGCGACTTGAGGGCAAGAGTCAAGAGCAATTGCCTCATTTTCAAACACATCCTGTTTGCTGTCGCTTCCTGACTCTCCTTCGTATCAAATGCCATGCCAATTCTACTATCGGACACATAAGTCCTTCAACCCAGGTTTTTTGGCGTTCATCGCGGGCGCCGGGACCTGCCGCAGCGGAGGATGCGGTCCATGTGCCGTGGCGAACCACGAGAAACCTCATGGAGGTCTCATATGTGTACGGCATGACACGCCCCTGGCTGCCTGGCCGCGAGTCCCGACCCCGAGTTCCTTCAGGCGACGGTAAAGCGTCGCCCGGCTGATTCCTAGCAGTCTGGCCGCCAGTGTTCGGTTACCCTTGGCCGCCCCCATGGCCGCCCGGAAGCGTTCTTTCTCCTCCTTTGCGGGGCTGGGGGGACGCGGCGTACCGCGGGTGACGCGAATCTCCCGGGGAAGGTCTGCGGCCGTGATCGTGGATCCTCTGCACCGGAGGGCCGCGAACTGGATCGTGCTCTGCAGTTCGGTCATGTTGCCGGGCCAGGAGTAGCGTAGAAGGACACCCATGGCCTCGTCGCTCAAGTTCGGCAGGGGCTTGTCTGGCAGGAGGCGGCTCTGGTGGAGACAGAACGTTGCGAGCGGAGCGACGTCGCCGAGCCGCTCGCGTAGCGGAGGCAACTGAATCTGGGCGACCCGTATCCGATAGAGCAAGTCTGCGTAGACACGCCCGCTGGCGGTCTCCTGGACCAGGTTGAACTCCGTGCCGAAAATGAGCCGCACGTTCACACGGCGGGACTGGGACTGTGCGATCCGGGCAATCTCACCCGTTCTGATCAGGCGGGCCAACTGAATCTGTAGGCCGAAGGGGATATCGCGAACTTCTTCGAAGGAGACGGTGCCCCCGTCCGCCAACTCGAAAAGGCCCAGATGGTCCACGGTTGCGCCGGGAAAGGCCCCCTTATCGTACCCCCAGAGCTGGCTTGCCAAGTTGGATTCCGATACTCCTGCACACGAGACGACGCTGAATGGGCGAAGGCGCCGTTGGCTGAGGCTGTGTATCTCGCGGGCAACGAAATCGACACCCGCTCCGGGCTCCCCCTGGATGAGAACCGGGACCTCGAGCCCGGCCAGATCTCGGATCGTCTGGATCACGGTCTGCATGCCGGGCAGGCTACGGAGCACGTCATCCAGTTCGCCTGTCTCGGGCACACCTGCAAGGCCGGGGTTCGAGCCGCCGAGGGGGGGAACGGGATGATCTTCCAGCGTGACCATGCGATCTCTGTCCGGCTCTATGCTCGACGGCAAGACCAGCGCGAATACGGGCGCGGTTGCCTGTGCCCTGGTCCCCAGCAACGTACGAAGCGTCCAGCTTTGCGGGGCGGGGCGCACGACTGGCTCACCGGTTCTCCCCTCAGGGTTGCCCCCCTACGGATGACGGACTCGGGCAGGATGCGGAGCGGGCAACCCATGTTGGCGATGATCTGGGAGCCTCCGAACCACTCGGGGCCCTGGCGAGGACGCCGGTTTGTCGCCTGACAAGCTGGGCGTTGCCGCGCCGGCCTCTTTCTTCGCATGAGACCAGTGTCATCTTCCGTGCCAGCCGCCACCTAGCAGAGGATTCGTGTCGGTTTTCTCGCCTTGGGGCAGGGTAGTCAAAGACGCGGCTGAGTCGAATGTTGGCCTTGTTGACACAGAAGACGTCTCGGGGATGTCTCACAAGTGTATCACGTGAGACACTCAAATTGAATGATCGCCCAGGAGGTTGTCCAGGGGCGGGGAAGAGGGTCCTGGCTCAGGGGAGGCTTCCGGCATCCAGATGCAGCTCCCGCAGGCGCCGGTACAGGGTGGCCCGACTGATGCCGAGGAGGCGGGCGGCAGCGGTTCGACTGCCGTTGGAGGCCTGGATCGCCCTCAGCAGGTGGTCTCGGGCGTTTTCTTCCGCGTTGGGAGCAGGACACAGGGGGGCGCAGGGGGTGGAGAGTTCCGGGGGCAAGTCTCCAACGCCGATGACCACCCCCTTGCAGGCGATGCAGGCGAACTCGATGGCGCTCTGCAGTTCACGTACGTTGCCCGGCCAATGGTAGGCGAGCAACCTGTCCATGGCCTGGTCGCTGATCGCGGTCACCGCCTTGTTGATTCGCTTTCGCGTTTCAGACACGAAGTGCTCCGTGAGCAGCGGGATATCCTCTCGATGTTCGCGGAGAGGCGGGGTGACGACCCGGGCCACGCGGACGCGGTAGAGGAGGTCCTGGCGGAATCGCCCCTCGCGGACGAGCTGGTCCAGATCCTGGTTGGTGGCGGCGATGATGCGGATATCGACGCGGCGGGGCGTGGACTCGCCCAGCCGGGTGATCTCCTTCTCCTGAAGCACTCGGAGGAGGTTGGTCTGCATGCTCAAGGGGATATCGCCGATCTCGTCCAGGAACACCGTCCCGCCGTGTGCAGTCTCGAACACACCGCGGTGGTCGGTGAACGCCCCGGTGAACGCGCCGCGCTTGTGACCGAAGAGTTGGCTTCCGATCAGCGAGTCGGTCAGTCCTGCGCAGTTGACCGGCAGGAAGACCTTGTCGGACCGTATTCCCGTTGCATGGATAGCCTGGGCGACCAATTCCTTACCCGTTCCGGTTTCCCCCTCGATCAGGACGGTGGAGTCCACGGCGGCGAGATCTTCGATCTGCCGGTAGACGGCCTGCATGACCTGGCTCTGGCCGACCATACCGTGGACGGTGCCTTTCGCATCCAGCATACGGCGTAGATCGCGGACCTCGGTCAGGTCGTAGACGAAGAACAGTTTCCTGTCGGGATCGCGGGGATCATCGAGGATGTCGACCTCCATGAAGTGGCGGTGGCCCGGTTCTCTGCGAACGCCGATGCCGATCTTGGTTCTCTGGCCAGGAGGGCGTTGGATCATCTCCTGCAGGGCCGCCCTATCCTCCGGGGTGAAGGGGCACCATTCCGACCACCGGTGACCGTATGCCCTGTCCACCTTGTCGCCGAGGAAGAACCGGCAACCCTGGTTGGCGAACGTGATGCGGCCCTCACGATCCGTCATGAAGATGCCCTGCCGCAACTGATCGAGGATTGAGAGCAGGTCCTCATGGCTTTTCCGCATCACCGCGAAGAGGGTCTCGCGCTCGCTTTCGGCCCGCTTTCGAGCGGTGATATCGGAGAAATGGACGGCGATCCCGCCGTTGAGCTTGAACGCCATGTTGCGGAACCAGCCTCGGATCTCATCTGATTCATACTGCAGCTCACAATCGTGGGGCTGGCCGGTCTCGACCACACGCACGTAGCGGTCAAACAGGTCGCTATTGGTCCGGTTGCCGGGCAGGACGTCGAGCAGTCTCCGGCCGATCAGCTCTTCGGGCGCGTGCCCCAGGAGGCGTCCGGCCGCCGGGTTCACGTACACCCACCGGAAATCGACGATTGCGCCGCTCTCCTCCCGTACGGCATCGAGGATGGTGAAGCCGTCGAGGGACATCTCCTGCACCAGCCGAAACCGCTGCTCGCTGGCGCGGAGTTTCTCTTCGGTCTGCTTGCGTTCGGTGAGGTCGAAATGGGTGCCTACGATGCGGATAATGGGGCCGCCTGGTTCTCGCCGGACGGGGAAGCCCCGCGAGAGAATGTCCATGTAATGGCCATCCTTGTGCCGGAGGCGGAACTCCATGATGTACTCCTGGGCATGATGCAGGACCCCGTCCAGCACCGCCAAGGCCCGGGTTTGGTCGTCGGGATGGAGAAGGCGTTTCCAGGCACTGACGTTCGGCTCGATCTCGTCTTGGGCGTAACCCAGCATTTCCTTGTACCGGGGGGAGTACCAGACTGCGTCGGTCTCCAGGTTCCAGTCCCACACACCTTCCTGGGTTCCGCGCAGGGCCAGGGTCAAGCGTTCCTCGCTCTCACGAAGGGCTTCCTGGACCCGTTTGTGTTCGGTGATGTCCCTCGATACGCCCATGGCCCCGCGCACATTCCCCCGTTCGTCATAGAGTGGTGAACTCTCGAGATGAGCGTAGAAGCGCCTTCCCTTCTTGGTGCGATTGACGATCTCGCCGCAGAACCTGCCGGTCTTCTCCATGCACTCCTGAACCCTGCGTGCCTCCTCGGGCTCGGCGTAGAGCATCTGCACCGGCTGGCCGATCAATTCGTCCGGCGAATAGCCGAGGGCAGCCTGGGCGGCCGGGTTGAGATTCGTGATCCGGCGTTCGAGGTCAACGGAGATGATCATATCCGGTGAGCTGTCGAGGATGTTCCGCAGATCGTCCCTGGTCCGCTTCAATGCGTCTTCCGTCCGCTTGCGCTCGGTGATGTCCCGGATGCTGGATCGGCATCCCAGGCAAGTGCCCTGATGGTCACAGACTGGCTGGGCCGAGATGGCCACCCAGCGAACCGAGCCGGTCTTGGTGCGGACGCGGAACGGCCGGTCATTCAGGGCCTGCCCGTCCAGAACCTGCCGGTGGTAGAGGGCTACTTGCTCGCGGTCTTCCTCATGGACCAGCGGCAAGGGGTAGTCGGGCATGGCCAGGCATTCCTTGGCCGAGCAGCCGGTTATCCGTTCCACGCTGGGACTGATCCATCTTGGCCGGCCGTCCGTGCCGATCCAGCTCTCCCAGTCGTGTGCGGAGTCGGCGATCGCGCGGTACTGCTGCTCGCTCGTACGGAGGTTCTGTTCGAGCTGCTGGTGCGTTCTCAACTCGTTGCCCAGGTCGCGGAGCGTCGCCTGAAGACGGCTGATCCGTTCATCGACGCGGCAAGCGAGCTCTTCACGGAGCTTCCGGACGATCTCCTCCGCCAGCTTGCGCTCGGTGAGATCGCTCGCGACCAAGCAGACGACCCGTTGGTCGCCGACCGTCAAGGTATTGGCCGACAGATGGGCCGGTATGGCGGTTCCATCAGAAGTCTGGAGCGAGAGCTCCTCCTGGCCGGTGCCCCGGTTGGCCGCGCGCGCCGAGAGGAGCATCGCTGCCAGGGCCCGCCGGTCGCGGTCCACAACGAGCGAGGGCAGGGAGGCGCCGACGACCTGCTCCAGCGGCATTCGGAGCATTTCGGCGAAACGACGATTGGCATAGAGGACGATGCCGTCTGGAGTGCAGGTGGCCGCTCCCTCCTGCATCTGCTCGACGAGGATGCGGTACGGCAGCTGGGCGCTCTGGAGGGTGAGGATCCGCCCGCCCGCCGGTCCATCGACCACCACGGCGTTGACTTCGCCGCTGCGGATGGCCTGCAGTGTCTCCTGAACCTCCAGGAACGGAGCCCCCGCTTCGGCGGGCATTCCGCGCAACCCCATTTCGGTGGGATCAGACTCCTGCATACGGCTCTCCCCGGTCAAACGAGTCCGAGACGACAGCCCGAGCCGGAGGCCGAACCCGACCACGACCTGATCCTGGGCTGACCCGTGTTCTGCGATCGCGAGTTCCTGGGCCAACCCGCAGCGATCTCGGATCGACGGGAACGGCCTGATCTTGGGCTTTCACGAGCATGGAAGCCAACGCTGATCTCCTCGCGTCTTGACTCCTGTGGTCGTACTTCGTGCCTCGGCCGGACACGGCAGGTGCGTCGACCGTCATAGCACCCACCCGGCGGCCACGCCGCGTACGCCCGGCATTCACGAGAAAAACGAAAAGTGAAGCCAAAGTAACTCGGCCCGACTGCTTGCTGCTGCGGGGGAGACACGAACAACAAGCGGCCTTGCACTGTCTCATTCTAGCACAATTGAGACTGTCCGCTAGCTGGGGGTCCGAGAATGTCAGCGGAATTGCAGGCAGCGGCTCTGCCTCGCAGGCAGGGACTTTTGGGGGCTGGGCAGCCACCTCGGGTGGGCCTCAATCCGCCACCTATGACGATATTCCGTCACAAATCGCAAGGTGGCTGGCAGGTGCTTGGCCTTGGCGGCGAGTCAGGTCGGGCTGCAGCCACCGGCGTGACCATGGCCAAGAGCCGTTCGCAGGCGTCGCCCGGAGATGGTCAGGGAGTAGTTCGGGGTCCGCAAACCGGTGCCTGCAGGGACTTGAGCTGAGCTTGTTTTACTACGTGGCTCGGAGAGCGGACGCAAGCTCGGCACACTGAGAATCGCGTGGCACCCTGGCGTCATCAGTAGATGTGCGTGCTTTCCGTTTCCTCCACGGGGGTGCTCAACATGTCGCTGGTCAGCTGGGTCTTGAACCGCGCGTCCTCGACTTTGGTGCCCTTCACGACCACGCGATAGACCGCTTTGGCCTTCGGAGCCAGCGAGGGCAGGGGATCGAACGTGACGGTCTTACCCTCGGCCTTGAATCTGGTCGGTCCGTCGGCGGAGATGTACTCCTCCTCGGGCGGCAGCGTGCACGTGATTCGAATGTTGCGATCTTCGGCCGTTCCCTGATTGACAACCGTGATGATGTAGGTTTCGGCGGCTCCGACCTCAATCGGGTCGGCGACGTCGACGACCTCGAGAAGGATGGCGGCTACGCCCTGCACCTGGGTAGTGGCGGAGGCTCGGGCACTTGCGCAGTAGGCGGTTGCCACGGCGTCATCTCTGATGATGCCCGCCTTGCGACCGACGAAGGCCACGTCAACGCTCTTGGACGCACCGGGGGCGAGGGTGCCCAGAGCCCAAGTGACTTTGCCGTTTGCGTATTGCCCGTTATCGCTGGCTCTGAGGAACTCCCCGACGCCCGATACGGTGTCGACGAGCATGGTGTCCCTGGCCGCGGTGTCGCCCGTGTTGCTCACCGTGAGCCTGTATTCGGCGGGACGGCCGATGAACCGCACTTCGGGGCCGGTCTTGCTGACAGCCAGCACAGGCTGGCGTACAACGGTCTCGGTGCTGGCCTTAGCCGTGAAGCCGCCGAGGGCTGAGGCCGTCGCCTCGTTGACGAAGTTCCCGGTGCTTGCCGACCTGGCCTGGAAGGAGAATTCCCGAGATTCACCTGGTCTCAGGGCTCCCGCCTCGAAGGCAACCGTATTCTTGCCATCGCTCCCCTGCCAGTCCCGCGGGAGGTTATCTGTCACCCTCACGCCTTGCACCGTACCTGTCCCGCTGTTAGTGACCACCAACTTGATGGGAATCGTGTCGCAGACGAGGACTTCGGCCGGTGCGGTCTTGGTCAGCACCAGCTTCGGCTCGACGGTTTTGGTGGTCGCACACAGCTTGGTGCCGAATGTCACCGTGGCGCACCAGGTCAGTTCGTCCGGATGGTCGGTCGATCCGAGCACCCGGATCACGGTTCTTCCCCCACCCGGAAAGCCCTCATACCGCCAGATGGCCGTGTCGCCCTCCCTGCGCGTAGGTTCCGGATTGATCGTCTCGACCTTGAAGCTCTTGGGGAGCAGTTCGGTCAGGGTCACTTCGCCGAGGTCGCCACGGGTCAGATTGGTGAGGGTGATCTCGTAGTTAAAGCTCTGACCGCGGCGCACCTCCACCGGAGCGGTCCTCTCGAGCAGAATGACGCTGGTGGCGCGATCTCCGGTCGGAAACAGCTTCTCGGTCCGGGCGATGGCCGGATCATCTGTCGCCGGTGGTACCGCTGGTTGCGGGGTCGAGGGGGATCTGGTACTTCGAGGCGTGCCCTGGGCGCTGGCGATATCGGGCGATATCGCGAGCGCGAGAATCATGGATTGCACGATGACGCTGAATCGGGATCCTGAGGCCATCTGAAAGACCATCCTTTCGCGATGAAGACTCCCAACTGAATGCCGTGAAGCTCCCTGAAAGCGATGCCGAGCAATTGCCCACCCACCGGCTGGCCGAGTGATGCTGTCGGGTGTCGTTTCTCTACCCAAGTCAGGGTCCTGCTTGCGCTGAAAGCACCCGGCCTCGAAAGGGCACGGCAACGCCGGCATCGGCCACCGACCGCGTCTGTGGCAATCTGCGCACTTAGCATATCAGCTGCCTGCGAACACACAATGTGGGGGCCGTTCGCGCCAATTGCCGGAAAACAGCGCCTCCGTGTTGTCTGGGGGCTTCACCGCGTCGGGCCGGCGCGAGGCTGATGACACGCGTCGAGGCATCTGAGACACACGACGTCTCAGGGGTGTCTCGCGACTGTATCATCTGAGACACCTGCTGTTCGGGCGTATTGCGGCCACGGCTGGGCCGTCCTTTGCCCCTCCCGCGATGTTCAGGAGGCAGTCTGGCAGGCAGTCGGTTGGGGGTCGGGCGACGTTGGCCTATTCACGGGCTGATGTCTCATGCCAGCCGGCAGCCCGGAGGCACGTGCAGTGAGGTGTGGCCGGAATGATGCATCCGGAGCGAATCCCTGGCCCCGCTCGATTCTGAAGTCGCCCTGCGGACGGAGACGGCCGAGTGCCGATATATCCCCCACGCCAGCTAGGCTTCCGGCTGGACCCGGGCATCGACCCTGCGGATTGGGTGACGGTTCGAACGAGACGCAGATCTTGCGCGTCGTCGATCGGGTGGAAGGTATGCCTGGGAAACGCGACCATCATGGGCGGGGGTGCCGGTGTCGATGTCCGGTGCAATGCCGGCTTCGAACGCGCTACAGGAGACCCTCGTGAGAGGTCGTCCGCGGTGCCGTGTCGGCGCCTTTCGACCGGGCCTGGATGGCGACATTACGCCAGGAGAACTGTGAGATGTACGCAGACGTGGTCAGAAGGCATTCTGTCCTGATCGTTGTGGTCATGGCCTGCTCGGTGGCCTTGGTTTTCGCGACGACGGCCGGGGCGGCGTCCAAGGCTCGGAAGTACAAGTGCAGTGACGGCAAGTGTGTGCTCGTGAAATCGGCCCCTGCCGTTGCCACGTGTCGCATCGTGGGCGCTGCCACCGCGAAGACCAAGGACATTGGTCCGTCTCACGCGAAGGCGAAGAGGACTCAGACGCCTTCCGTCCAATCCAAGCACGCCGCCGCTTCGAAAGCGGTCACCCGCAAGCAGGTTCAATCGACCCGTGTGCCGAAACGCATCTCGTCCAAGGCTGAGCGGTCGTCTCGCGCCGGCCGGTGACGATGAGCCGGTCAGCACGAGGCACCTGATTGAGGAGCGGGTCGCGTCGGACGGGTCAAGAGTGTCCGTCTTGCGCTTCTTGGCGGCGGTTGGGCTTGTGGAGACCGGACCGCGAGCACCGTCGCCGCTCGGGGAAGAGATGCGGGACCTCTGAGTTTTCGCCCTGGCCGCTGCTGACAAAACCGCCCCTACCTGCGACCATGACTTTCGAGAAGCGGCAAAGGGAGATACCTGATGAGGGTGCGGCGCCACCACCAGCGGCATGCCTTGCGCGCCTTCCACGAGCATTGACATGAGTCCTTGGGCTTACGATGATGCCTCTATCTGGGGCAGATCAAGACCGGTGCAAACGGTGGTCTGGCTGACACGAGCGTAATGAGACGGTGCCCGGAGTAACTCCTCAAGGCGGTCATGGGCCGTGGGTGTTCCTGGAGTTGACGGGGTCCGACCGTGAGGGGCATGGTGCCACACTCGCGAGTTGAACTCATGAGGCACACGTCACCTTGGTCAGAAGGCACCCGGTGGAGTCGCCCGTCGGATCCATGCCGTCCGCGGAACCGGCCGCCGATTGTGTGGGTTGCCCAAGGACTGTGAGGTTGCCCATGCGGAGGCCGAGCACGCTTTTCTGGAAGCTCTTCCTGGGGACGACCTTTCTGATCGTTGCCGTTCTCGTCATTTGCACCTGGCAGATTGTGGGCCAGGTGGACCGCTTGCTCGAGGAGCAGATGGCAGAGCATCTCCGACTGCAGGCGATGACGATCGGATCGGCCGTTTGCGACCGGTTTGATCCGGCTCACGCTGAGGAATTGAACCGCCTGGCCAAGGAATTGGGCCGCGGCGCCCAGAATGAGCTGCGGGTGACCTTGCTTCTCCGGGATGGCAGTGTGCTGGCCGACTCCATGGCGGATCCGTCGACCATGGACTCACACGCCAATCGCAAGGAGGTCGTTCAGGCCCTGACCACCGGCCTGGGAGAGGACGCGCACCACTCTCGAACCGTTGATCGGCCGATGAAATACACCGCGTTGCGGGTAGGACCGGCCGACGCTCCGCTGGGGGTGGTTCGGGTATCGATGGCCATCCAGACGATCGGCCAGCGAGAGGGGACGATTCACCGGCTGATCTGGACCATTGTTCTTCTCGGTCTTGTGGCCGCCGCCGCCTTTGCGATGGGGCTGGCCCGGTTGTGGAGCCGCCCGATCAGCCGGATCACGGCAATGGCCCGGAGCCTGGCCCGCGGCGATCTGTCTGCCCGGGTTCCTGTGGAGAGCCACGATGAGATGGGCATGCTTGCGCGATCGATGAACGAGATGGGCAACAACCTAGCCGAGCAACTCGCGATGATCGATCGGCAGCGACGGACGCTGGAATCGCTGCTGACTCAGTTGCGGGAGGGCGTCATTGTGGCGGGCGCGGATGGTCGGATTCTCCTGATGAATCCTGCCGCGACGCGGATGCTGGGCCTTGCCGCCCGTGCGGCCGCGCGGCCGGAGTCGTTTGTCGGGCGGCCGGTTGAGCAGTGCATCCTTCATCACGATCTGCAGCAGATGTTGTTACAGCGTCTCCACGGGCAACTCGAAGCTGGCGGGATTGCCGAAGGCCACGCCAGCGCGACGACGAGAAAGATCAGCGTCCACCGTGGCGAGGAGGACGGGGCGCTGGTGCTGCTGGCGACCGCCTCGGATATCGTTCTGCCCGATCCCGGCCAGGCGCCGGATGGTTCGAGCGAGGGCCAGACGCTCGGTCGAATCGTCCTTCTCGCCGACATCACCGAGCTCAACCGGATGGTCCGAGTGAGGACGGATTTCGCCGCCAACGCCTCTCACGAACTGCGGACACCGCTTTCGGCGATCCGAGGGGCCGTTGAGACGCTGACAAGCCTGGACTGGGAGAAGGACCCGGAAGCCACCCGCCAGTTCTTGGGCATGATTGACCGCCAGAGCAACCGGATGCTGCTCATGGTTTCGGATCTGCTCGATCTATCCCGGATTGAATCTTCGCCGGGCCAGTACAAGCCGCAGGAGCTGAACCTGCCCGCCGTTCTGGATGAGCTGCGTTCGCGGTTCGAGGAACGGCTGGTGGAGAAGGATCTTCACTGGGTTGTGGATCTGCCGCCGGGACTGAAGTCCATGACCGCCAGCCCGCACCTGCTTCGCTGCATCATCGACAATTTGGTCGACAATGCCATCAAGTTTACCGACCCGGGGGGGCGCATTTCGGTGACGTGTCGGTGCCTGGCGGCGGAGAGTGGCAAAGCGACGGCCGTCTCCATTGAGGTTGAGGACACCGGCTGCGGCATCGCCGAGGATGAGCAGGACCGGGTGTTCGAGCGATTCTACCAAGTCGAGCGAGCCCGCACCGGCCCGGACCGCGGGACGGGTCTCGGCCTTTCCATTGTTCGCCACGCGGTAGCGGCTATGAACGGGAGTGTCACCCTTCGGAGCAAGCTGGGCGAGGGCACCTGCATTACGGTGATCATTCCCCAGGGGTCGTGAGGGTGTCCACCGCGCTGGGGTTGGAGGCGCCGGCTAGGCGGGGGCAACCGGCTTGTGCCGCACGATCTCCCCTTCCACGAGGTAGATGACATCCTCGGCGATGTTGGTCGCTCCGTCGGCGATGCGTTCGAGGAGGCGGCTGACCGACGAGTAGTTGAGCAGTGAGTCCATCTGATCGGGACTCTTGTGGAGTGCGGCCCTGATCTTGTCATACATCTCGCGGTTGAGGGCATCGACTTCATCGTCCAGCGCCCGCACCTGGCGTGCCCGCTGCGCGTCCTGGTGCATCAGGGCGTCCAGGCTTCCGCGGAACATGGCCAGCACCTTCTTGTTCATCTGGGCGAAGTCGAACAACTCCCTGACGGGCGGTTGATCACAGAGGCAAAGGGCTCGCTCGGCGATGTTAACCGCCAGGTCGCCGACCCGCTCGATGTCGTTGTTGATCTTCATCGCGGCGACGATGAACCGCAGATCGGTTGCCACCGGCTGGTATAGGGCGAGGAGTTTCAGGCATTCCTCCTCGATATCGACCTCGGTCTGGTCGATCGCGGCGTCGCCTTCGATGATCTTCCGCGCGAGGTCGCGGTCGCGCGTGTTGACGGCCGCAACCGCTTCCTGGACGGTTTTCTCGACCGTAGCCGCGAGGGCGATGATCTTGTTCTTGAGTCGCTCGACTTCGCGTTGCAGGTGTGTGGCCATGATTGTTCTCCAGGCGGTCTTTCACCCTCATCATCCGTAACGGCCGGACACGTATTCCTCGGTCCGCTTGTCGCTTGGTTTCTCGAAGATGCCCGCGGTGGGACCGTATTCCACCAACTCACCCAGCAGCATGAAGGCCGTTTCGCTCGACACTCGCGCGGCCTGCTGCATATTGTGGGTGACGATGACAATCGTGTACTTTTCGGCGAGATTCCGCATCAGCTCCTCGATGTGCTCGGTCGCGATGGGGTCGAGGGCGGAGCAGGGTTCGTCCATGAGCAGCACTTCCGGTTCGACCGCCAGCAGCCGGGAGATGCACAGGCGCTGCTGCTGCTCGGGAGAGAGTCCGAGGGCGGACATGTCGAGCCGGTCCTTGACCTCGTCCCACAGCCAGGTGGCTCTGAGGCTGGCCTCGACCACTGCCTCCAGCCGGGCCTTGTCGGGTGCCTCGTGCACGCGGAGCCCGTAGGCCACGTTCTCGAAGACGGACAGCGGGAAGGGGTTGGGGCGCTGGAAGACCAGGCCGACCTTCCGCCGGAGCTGGGTGAGGCTGGTTGAAGGATTGTAGATGTCTGAGCCGTCGAGGAGGATCCGGCCAGTCACACGCACGCCCCCGATGAGCTCGTTCATTCGGTCGAAGCAGCGTAGCAGTGTGGACTTTCCGCATCCGGACGGCCCGATAATCGCAGTGATCGCCCGGGGCCGAATCGCGAGGTTGACGTCAATCAGGGCGTGGAATTCCCCGTAGTGAAGGTTGAGTTCCGATGCCTGTATCTTGTAGTCCATACTCCGTGCCTATCCGAACTGCCCGACCAGGTAGTCGTTGGTTCGCTGATGCTTCGGGCGACTGAACAGCTGTCCTGTCGGACCGATTTCGATCAATTCCCCCATCAGGAGGAACGCCGTCCGATCCGAAGCCCGGGCGGCCTGCTTGGTATTGTTGGTCACCAGCACGATGGAGTGCCTGGCCTTGAGGTCGAGGAGGGCGTCTTCGATCTTGGCCGTTGAAATGGGATCCAGCCCGGAGCACGGCTCGTCGAGGATGAGCACTTCGGGTTGGAGGGCCAACACCCGGGCCAGGCACAGACGCTGCTGCTGGCCGCCGGAGAGGTTGTGGGCCGGCTCCTGGAGGCGGTCTTTGACCTCGTCCCAGAGGACTGCGCCCTTGAGAGCCGCCTCGATCCGCCGGTCGTGCTCGGTACGGTCCCGTACACCCAACAGCTTGAGCCCGTAGACCAGGTTCTCATGGATTGACCAGGGAAGCGGGACGGGGACCGCGTAGACCATGCCGACCCGGCGACGAAGCTGGGCCACGTCCATCGCGGGTTCGTAGATATCCTGATCGTCGAGGAGGATCTGGCCGGTGCGAGTGAACCCGCGATCGAGATCATTGAGTCGGTTCAGGCATCGCAGGAAAGTGGTTTTGCCGCTGGCGGCCGGTCCGATGATCGCGAGTCGCTCGTCGGGCAGAATGTCCAGGCTGAGGCTCCGGAGCACCGGTTCGCCCCCGAAGCCCGCGGTGAAGTCCCGAACCCGCATCTTTGCCTGGGGGCCGGCGTCACCCATTTCGGCCTCCCTTGGCAGCGAACCTCTGCATGAGCCAGTAGGCGCAGAGGTTGATCACCAGGATCGAGATCACCAGCACGGAGGCGGTGGCATAGGCGTTGGACATGGAGATTCCCTCGCGCGAGAGAATGTAGAAGTGCAGGGCCAGCGTCCGTGAGGAGTCGAAGAGTGAATGCGGCAGCCCGAGGGCGGAGCCGGCGGTGAGCATGACCGCCGCTGTCTCGCTGATACTCCGCCCGAGGGAGAGCACGATTCCCGTTCCGATCCCTGGCAGGGCGGATTGGAGCACCACATGCCACACCATCTGCCAGCGGGTACTGCCCAGTCCGTAACTGACCTCCCGGTAAGCGTAGGGCACGGCGCGGATCGCTTCCTCGCTGGTCCGTATGATGGTCGGCAACACCATCAGGGCGAGTGTCAGGGCGCCGGAGATCACCGACAGGCCGAGCTTCAAAGTGATCGCGAAGAAGACGAATCCGAACAGGCCGAAGATGATGGAGGGAATACCCGCCAAGCAGTCCGCCCCGAAGCGGATCACCGCCGTGAGCCGCCCCTCGCGGGTGTATTCCGTGAGGTAGATCGCGGTGGCCACGCCGATCGGGGCGGCGATGAGCACGGCGAGGCCGGCCACGATCAAGGTGCCGACGATCATTGGGAAGATGCCGCCCCTGCGACCCATGCTCTCGGGCGACTGCGTGAGGAAGTCCCAGGTCAGGTGCGGCAGCCCGTGGACCAGGATGAAGGCGATGATGAACAGCAGCACGCCAATGGTGACGGCGGCCATGATCCACATGAACGCGACGGTCATCCGCTCGGCAACGACCGGCGAGAGCCTCATTTCGAGTTCCTTCCCCCGACGCGTCGACGGGAGACGGCGAGCGCGATCGTGTTGAGTATCATGATGATCACGAACAGGGTCACTCCGGTCGCGAAGAGCGCCTGGCGATGATGGCCGGACGCATA
This sequence comes from Planctomycetota bacterium, assembly GCA_022711465.1. Lineage (GTDB taxonomy): Bacteria > Planctomycetota > Phycisphaerae > UBA1845 > PWPN01 > JAGNEZ01. Next base: position 896,352 of record JAKLEZ010000001.1, read on the forward strand.
GCCCATTTCCAGGGCGATGTTGCTGGTCAACGTGCGTACGGGATCGAGGATGCTGTGTGGGATCTCCAGCGCGTTTCCGGCGATCATGATCACCGCCATGGTCTCGCCGACCGCTCGCCCCATGCCCAGGATGATCGCCGCCACAATCCCGGACCGGGCGGCCTTGAGCGTGACCATGTGAGTGGTCTGCCACCGGGTGGCACCGAGGGCGATGGAGCCTTCATAGTAGGGGCGCGGGACGGCCCGCAGGGCGTCGATCGAGATGCTGGTGACGGTGGGCAAGACCATGATGCCGAGGACGATCGAAGCGGCCAGCACAGAGAGCCCCGGTCCGCCGAGATAGTCGCGAATAAGCGGCACCAGCGTGACCACGCCCACGAATCCATAGACCACCGAGGGGATCCCGGCCAGGAGTTCGATGACCGGTTTCAGGACGGCGGTCAGCCTTGGCGGCGAGAACTGAGTCAGCATGATGGCCAAGCCGACGCTGAAGACCACCCCGACGACCATGGCGCCAAAGGTGACGATGAGCGAGCCGACGATCATGGAAAAAACGCCGAAATGCTCCTCCTTCGGCTCCCAGTCGGATGAGAGGAAGAACTCCCGCCCGCCGATCCGCAGGAGGATCGGCAGCCCCTCCCTGAAAATGAAGAATGTGATGACCACCAGACCGAAAATGGCCGAGAACGCAATCAACGTCAGAATGGCACTGATGACCCTATCCTGTTTCATTGGGCTCTGATCAACCCTTCGCTCTCCAGGGCCTTCTGTCCTTCGGCTGAAAGCACGTACGTGATGAACTGTCGGGCTTCGGGAGTAGGTGCACCTTTGGTCACGAAGAGGAACGGCCGAACGAGCTTGTACCCTCCGGTCAGGACGTTTGCCGCGTCGGGCTTCTCGCCATCGACCAGGAGGGCCTTGATCTCACCGCCCACCAGCCCCAAGGACATGTACCCGATGGCCGCCGGATCACCTCGCACCAGTTCCTTGACCGCCCCGTTAGATTCCTGGGTCAGGGCAGCGCGGGAGATCCGCGTCTTACCCATCACCAGGCTGACGAAACTCTCACGGGTGCCCGAGCCTTCCTCGCGGGTGATAGGACGAACCGGTCCGTCCCTGCCGCCAACCTCCTTCCAGTTCTTAATGCTCCCGCTGAACAGATCTCGAAGCTGCTCGCGACTGAGGCCGCTGACGGGGTTGCTGGGATTGACGATGATGGCCAGCCCGTCGCGGGCGACGATGATCGGCGTGAACTGGTCACGTTCCTCGTCCTTGAGGGATCGCGAGCACATCCCGATGTGGGCCAGGCCGTTGGCCACCGCTTGGACACCTGCGGTCGAGCCTCCGCCCTGGACGTCGACCATGTGATCAGGGTGCTTCTTCCCGTATGCCTGGCCCAGCAGCTCCGCGAAGGGCTGGATCGAGGTCGATCCGACCACATTGAGCGTCCGACCGTCGTCACGACGGCAACCGGAGCACAGCTGCCAGCAGAGCACCGCTGTCCCCAGGACCAGAATAGCCCGTTGTGTCTTGGTCATGAACGGAGCTCTCCGGAGCCCACGGTCGCCCCGTCGTGCCGAAGGACGCGAGCGAGGTGGATACTACCCAGCCAGGCCTCCTGCGCCAGGACACCGGGGTCGTCGCCACACGGTCGACGCGATCACCGTTCGCCGTGCTTGCCCTGTCCTGGCCGGGGGCCTCTCTGAGCGCCGCCCGCCAGCTGCAACCGGGCCCGGTCCGAGCCAAGCACGGCCGATGACCCGAGACGGACACGCCCATCATGTTTGGGCTCGGTTAAAGCCGTGTTCATATGGTGTTAAGATTGCGCTAAGGTGGACGGAGCCGGCGGCTCACTTGCCCGGCGGACGTTCTACGGCCTGATCGTCGCGTTGCCGAGCGTTTGCCCGGCTTTGGTCGCGCATGGCGTGAAGACCGGCCAGGGAGAACTCGGTGATGTGGGCAGCGAGCGTCTCGGCGTTGTCCGGTTCGACGAGTTTCGGCTCGATACGGCGGAGCAGGCCGGCGTTGTAGAGGCAGTGGACTATCTGGGCGATCACGCTGAACGCCCCGCTCGCAACCTCCTCCTTTGTTGCCTGCGGGCCGAGGATGTCGCGAATGAGGCCGTTCACGAAGTGGACACGAGGCCAGATCAGCTCGTCCATGACGGCCTCCATTGCGGCTGTTGGCTGGTTGAGCTCATGGGAGAGGAGTGACGTTCGCCACTCGGGACGGGCGGGATCGTGGGAGTCTTTGATCACGTGGGCGATGAATGCCCGCAGTCGGTTTTCGGGGGAACCCGTGAGCTGCTCCGCGGGCAGGTTGCGGAGTGTCAGGCCGACGGCGTGGCGAACGACGGCGCGGTAGAGCTCGTACTTATCGTTGAAGTGGTAGTTTACGGAGGCAGTATTGACGCCGGCCAGATGGGTGATCTCTCTGAGTGTGGCAGCATGTAATCCACGCTCGGAGAAGACTTTACCTGCTGCGTCGATGAGCTTGCGTCGAGTTTCCTGGGAGCTGGCGTTGTTCTTGACGTTGGCCATTCTGTGCCTCTCTTGACCTTGAGTATACATGCGTTTCCCCATATTTCAAAACTGGTTATGGTCATTGCTTGTATTTCTCCAACGCGTAGTTTATTTTCAGGTATGAACAATAGGGATGTCCCGAGGTTCCACGGCAGGTGGGCGAGGTTCGGTCCTTCGATACGTGGGCAGACTGGGGATGGCTGTGTCCGGGTGTGGGCCCTTGGCTCGTCTGAAGAGGCGGTCGTATCTCATCGCGTTCCTGGTCTCTTGTCTGCGATGGAGGGTGGTGGCCGACGGCGTTTGGATGGCGGTGATCGAAGCGGGCGCGCCGCTCCTCCTGAAGACGGTGCGTGGGGTGCGACGGTGATGGACATGGAGTAACATGGCGGCGAACGCGGCCGTGGAAAGCGGTTGCCTTTGGGGCCGTGTAAGGACGTGAGGTAGGCAATGTTAACGGCTGGATTGTATGTACGAATTGCCCTGTTGGGTTTTCTGGTCGGGGGACTACCCCGTCTGGGCTGCAATTCTCAGCAGCCCCCCCCCGCCGGACCGATGGCGTTACCTGAGGTTGCGGTCTTCAGGGTGTCATCGGAGCCGGTTCCGCTGTCCACGGAGTTGCCGGGGCGGACATCGCCCTACCTGGAAGCTGAGGTGCGTCCTCAGGTCAGCGGGATCATCCAATCGCGGCGATTTGATGAAGGCGCGGACGTCCGGGCCGGGGATGTGCTCTACCAGATTGACCCAGCTCCGTATCAGGCGGCTTACGACCGGGCCAAAGCCGCGCTCGCGGTTGCGGAAGCGAATGTCCCCGCGGTTCGGGCGCGGGCAGAGCGGTACCAGAGTGCCCTGGCCAGTCGCGCGGTCAGCCAGCAGGACTGTGACGAAGCGACTGCCGCCCTGGAACAAGCGAAAGCGACAGTAGCGCTGCGCAAGGCGGAGGTCGAAAGCGCGCGCATCGACCTGTCCTACACTCCGGTCTCGGCTCCCATTTCCGGCCGCATCGGGAAGTCCAATATCACGGTGGGCGCGCTGGTGACGGCCCACCAGCCCGCGCCGCTGGCGACGATTCACCAGCTGGATCCCATCTACGTGGATGTGAAGCAGTCCTTCGCCGAGTTGCTTCGTCTCAAGCGTAGCGTGGAGGCCGGCAAGCTCAGCGCCGGTGGCGACAATCAGAGACAAGTGCATCTGCTCCTGGATGACGGATCCCCATATCCCCGGGAAGGCATGCTGCAGTTTCGCGACGTCAAGGTCGATCCGAGTACCGGATCCTTCAGCTTGCGTATCGTGTTTCCGAATCCGGATCGGCTGCTTTTGCCGGGCATGTACGTGAGGGCGATTATCCAGACGGGGGTTGCCGAGCATGCCATCCTTGTCCCGCAACAAGGCGTGAGCCGCAGTCCGAAGGGGGAAGCGGTCGCCCTGATCGTGGGCAGCGACAACCAAGTCCAGCAGCGGATGATCACGGTCGATCGCGAGATCGGGGACAAATGTCTTGTTTCTTCTGGTCTTGCACCGGGTGATGAGTTGATTGTCGAGGGCATTCAGAAAGTACGGCCGGGCGCCTTGGTGAAGAAGGTCCCCTTTGAGAACGGTCGGAAACAGGGGACACCGCCAGGGACTCCCTCCCAGCCGGCCGGCCAATCGAACTGACGGAGACGCACGATGCTATCGAGGTTCTTTCTGAAGCGCCCGGTCTTCGCCTGGGTCATCGCCATCATCATGATGGTAGCGGGTTGTCTGGCGATCTACAACCTGCCGATTTCGCAGTATCCTCCCATTGCCCCGCCGTCCATCGCCATCAGTACCTTCTATCCGGGAGCATCGGCGGAAACGGTCGAGAACAGCGTGACGCAGATCATCGAGCAGAAGATGACCGGCTTCGACAAGATGCTGTATTTGTCCGCGACCAGCGATTCATCGGGTTCTTCCCGTGTCGAGTTGACCTTTGCCCCCGGGACCGATCCGGACCTGGCGTGGGCCCAGGTGCAGAACAAGCTCCAGCTGGCCATGGCCAATCTTCCGGAGGTGGTTCAGCGAGCGGGCGTGAAGGTCAGCAAGAGCACACGGAACTGGCTGTTGATCGTGGGTCTGATTTCGGAAGATGGCAGCATGGATGGCAATGATCTCCGTGACTATGCCCAGTCGAACCTGGAGAAGGTGCTGTCTCGCGTGCCGGGCGTGGGTGAAGTGGAGGTGTTCGGCAGCCAATACGCGATGCGCATCTGGCTCAACCCCGACAAACTGACTGAATACCAGATGACGATACAGGATGTCGTCCTCGCGCTCCGCGCCTACAATGTGGAGGTATCCGCTGGTCAGTTTGGCGGGGCACCGGCGGTGGAAGGCCAGCGTCTGAATGCCGCGATCATCGTGCAGAGCCTGCTCAAGACCCCTGACGAGTTCGCGGCCATCCCCCTGCGCACCAACGCCGACGGATCGATCGTTCGCCTGAAGGACGTCGGACGGGCGGAACTCGGGACCGAGACCTACGACATCGAGGCTTTTTACAACGGCAAGCCCTCCTCCGCCTTGGCGATCCGGCAGGCCGCCGGGGCCAATGCTCTGGAAACGGCCGACAACGTCAAGGACAAGCTGGAGGAACTGAGCCACTTCTTCCCTCCCGGGATGACGATTGTCTATCCCTACGACACCACCCCGTTTGTCAAGGTGGCCATCATCGAGGTGGTCAAAACGCTGGTCGAAGCGATCGTGCTGGTGTTTCTGGTGATGTACCTGTTCATGGGCAACATGCGGGCCACGCTGATCCCGACCATCGCGGTGCCGGTGGTGATTCTCGGCACCTTCGCCGTTCTGGGCCTGTTCGGCTTCTCCATCAACATGTTGACCATGTTTGCCATGGTGCTGGCCATCGGCCTCCTCGTGGACGACGCGATTGTGGTGGTGGAGAACGTGGAACGAATCATGAGCGAGGAAGGGATTCCGCCCTTTGAAGCCACGCGTAAATCCATGGACCAGATCACCTCCGCGCTGATCGGCATCGGCCTGGTGCTTTCGGCGGTATTCGGTCCGATGGCGTTCTTTGCCGGCTCCACGGGGGTGATTTACCGCCAGTTCTCCGTCACCATCATTGCCTCGATGCTGCTTTCGGTCGTGGTGGCCCTGGTACTGACGCCAGTGTTGTGCGCTTCGTTTCTGAAGCCGGTGCCCAAGGGACACGAGGCGGCGGAGGGGGGAATCTGGCTGCTGCGGCCGTTCTTCCGCTGGTTCGATCGCATGTTCTTCGGAGCCAGAGACTGGTACCTGAGGCTGGTTGGCCACTCCCTGGTCAAGAAGGTGCGTTACCTGGTGGTGTTTCTTCTCATCGTGGGAGCCATGGGATACCTGTTCCAGAAGATGCCCACCGCCTATCTGCCGGACGAAGACCAGGGAATGATGATGGTCATGGCCATGCTTCCGGCCAACTCGACGCTGGAGCAGACCAAGGAGATCATGGAACAGGTCAAGGACCACTTCCTGACCCAGGAGAAGGACGCGGTCCAGGCGATCATGACGGTTTCCGGCGTCAGCATGTCCGGGCGGGGGCAGAATGTGGGGCTCTCCTTCGTGCGGCTCAAGGACTGGGAGCTCCGCGACCGCCCGGAGCTCAAGGTCACTGCCGTCGCGGCGCGAGCGATGGGCAGGTTTTCGCAGATGCGCAACGCCATGGTGTTTGCCTTTGCCCCGCCGGCCGTTGTCGAGTTGGGCCAAGCCAAGGGGTTTGATTTTCAGTTGCTGGACCACGGCGGGGTGGGTCACGCCGATCTGATGGCGGCCCGCAACCAGCTTCTGGGCATGGCCTCCCAGCATCCCGCGCTGACCAAGGTCCGACCCAACGGGCTGGAGGATGTTCCCGAATACCGGATTGACGTGGACTGGGCAAAGGCCGGAGCGATGGGTGTCTACATCAGCGACATTCACGCCACGATCTCGGCGGCCTTCGGCAGCGCCTACGTCAACGACTTCATCCAGGGCGGCCGGGTGAAGCGAGTCTACGCCCAGGCCGACGCTCCCTATCGGATGCTGCCCAAGGATCTCGAGAGGCTCTACGTGCGCAACAGCACTGGCGGCATGGTGCCTTTCTCTTCGTTCGCCTCCGGGCACTGGACCAGCGGCTCCCCGAAGCTGGAGCGGTTCAACGGCTTCCCGTCGATCAATATTCTGGGCGAGTCGGCACCGGGGCGCAGCTCAGGGGAGGCCATGAAGGCGATGGAGGAGTTCGTTCGCCAACTGCCCCAGGGGCTCGGCTATGACTGGACCGGTCTGTCCTACCAGGAACGGCAGGCGGGTGCCCAGACTGCCCCCCTGTATGCCTTCTCCATCCTGGTGATCTTCCTGTGTCTGGCGGCCCTGTATGAGAGCTGGCCCATTCCCGTCTCGATCCTGCTGGCCTTGCCTCTAGGAGTCATCGGTGGTGTGATCGGCTCGACCCTCCGGGAGTTGCCCAACGACGTCTACTTCCAGATCGGACTGTTGACCACCCTTGGTCTGACCACCAAGAACGCCATCTTGATTGTCCAGTTTGCCAAGGCCCGGGTGGACGAAGGAATGGGGCTGATCGAGGCGACGCTGGAAGCGGCCAAGCTGAGGCTGCGTCCCATCGTCATGACCTCGCTGGCCTTCGGATTCGGTGTCCTGCCCTTGACGCTTGCGAGCGGGGCGGGCGCGGGAGCCCAGAAGGCCATCGGCACGGCGGTGCTGGGCGGCGTGGTGACTTCCACGTTTCTGGTGACGCTATTCGCGCCGCTGTTCTACGTGCTGATCGAGAAGATCTTCGGCAGACGAAACAAGCGTTGGACCGCCCAACGGACGGAGACGGCCGTCTGAAGAAGATGGCGGGGGCCTCACGGACTCGCCAGGCAAGCCCCGTGACCGGCGCGGCGTCCGAGAGGTGGGCTTGAGCTCATCGAGCGAAGACGGCATGTCGTACGACTGGGCACCTGCCGTTCGATCATCTGGTCAGAAGGGTGCTTGCCGCGGCGCAGGCCCGCAAATCGACCCGGTCTTCCCGTCCTCGGGGCCGGGCTACTTCGCATCCCCGCAGGGGGGAGGAGGGTGGCCGATGACACCGTCCGGCCAGCGTACCAGGGTCTCTGGATCGTGGGCCGGCAAGACGATATCCGCCAGGGACCGGATTCGACGCATGGATTCCCGGCAGACTTCGGGAGTGGAGCTGCGCGAAGGACGGTCTTGCTCGATATTCTCGTACCGATAGACCACGTCGCCGGTCAGCATCGCGGGCCCCAGACGGGTTTGAACGAGCACGCCTTGGCTGCCGGGCGTGTGGCAGCCCAGCGGCAGGGTACGAATGCCGGGCAGGACCTCCTCGTCGCCGACGAGCTGAAGAAGCTCGGGGCGAGCGGCAAGGACTCTGCCTACCTCGCCGGCCAGGTGATCCTTGGAGTCCTCGTACTCCCTCCGGTTAATCACGAATCGGGCATTCACAAAGGCGGGGTAGTAGTCGCAGTGATCGCCATGCGCGTGGGTAACGATCACGTGACTGATGGCGAGTGGGTCGATGCCAGCTCGCTTGAGCGCCTGGAGGGTATCTTCCTCGGGTTTCTGCTTGACGCCACCCGGGATGTACTTGGCCGTGGCGCGGTTGAATGCCTGCACGTACCTGGGATTGGGTCCGGTTTCGACGAGCACGGGCCGGGGGCCGCCCTCGATCAGCCAGACATAGAGAGCGTAGGTCTTCGTTTTCTGGCCTGCGACCTCGTCCACATCCTGGAATGTAATGTAGTCACGGACTTCGCACTCACCGACTCGGATGGCCCGAATAGTGTACCGGGGGGTACCAGCGGGGAGCGGCGGCCAGCGGTTCGGCGTGTCGGGATCGTGGCTGGGGAGAATCACGTTCGCCTTCTGACGAATCTTCCTCATGGCCGCCAGGCATTCGTCGCGGTTGTCAGCGACGCCGACCGGGATGTCCCTCTCGATGTTGGCCAGGAGGGACACGGTGTCGCCGGTCAGGACAGCGTAGCCGTGGGCGGTATGGATGCGGTACGCCGTCGAGCCGGGGGTGTGGCCACCGACCCAGAAGGACTCGATACCGGGCAGGATCTCTTCATCACCGACGCGGACAAGCCGGGCTTTCCACTGGGGATTGTTGTTGAACTCGGTCATGATCCGCCCGTCGCACCAGGGCCCCCACTCTTTCCTGCCGATGTACACCTTTGCATTGGGAAAGTCGTCCAGCCCGTCGACGTGGTCGAAGTGCATATGGGTGACGAGGACATGGCCGATGTCCTCAGGCTTGAGGCCGAATCTGCGGAGCTGGGCGCGGGCGGATTCGCCCGGGCACTGTCTGATCGGTTCGCGAAGCACGTGCGCTGCTCCGCGGTTCATTTCCGCCACATTGTTGAGCCCGGCGTCAACCAGGATAGGCTTGTCCCCGCCCAGGACCAGCCAGACGTACAGCGTGTAGTCATACGTCTCAGCGTTGTTCCCGCCGGAGAACGCGTGGTTGCCGGCGATCTTGCAGGCGCCGTTGCGGAGGGGGTAGACGCGATAGCGGGGCACTGCGGGCTTGGTCGCGGAGGTCGCGGTGTGAGCCTCGGGTGCGGCCGCGGTTGCCGGAACCGGGGCCAGGCCCACCAACCAACAAATGAACGCTCTGGCCAGACGGTCGTTGCCCATGAGTGAGAGACTACCTCCGACCATTCGAGAATGCACGTGGTTGCAGGGTGTGCGACGACGAGTTGCCCGCTGTCGCTGCCGGCAAAGCGATCCGCCGTCGGCCGGTGCGACAGGTCGAACGGATGTGCTCAACGGGGTAGAGCGGAAGGAGCAGGCTGGTTGGGAATCCCACATTGAAGCGTCCGGTTCTGGCTGGGATCTGTGGAGCGACGACAAGTGCGGCGTGAGGAGAGCCCGTCGGCGATTCGTTCGGTCGCAACGATTGCAAGATAGGGCCAGAGGAATAGCCCGCGGGCGAGCCGAAGGCCAGGTTTTGTGGATGCCTGCACCTTGTCCTCGGAGGATATTATCCAAACATCAACAGTTCACATGTGTCTACTATCGCGCCGAGGCACAGTACCTGCGGCTGCACGCGATCCGGGCGAGGTCGCCGTCGGTTTCGACTTCCTTGCCCGGGCCGAAAGGTTGTGGACAATGATGTGTGAACGAATCGAGTGTGTCTGCCCCGAGTGTCGCGCGACCTACCATGTACCCGGTAAGGCCGCCGGCCGCCGTGCCCGGTGCCGCAGGTGCGGCACGATCTTTCGCATTGTCCGGACGACGACGCCGGTTGCCACCGAGGATGACATCCTTCGCTGGCTTGGCCAAGGGGAGGACGAGGAGGATCGCAGTGCTGACCGCTCTGAGAACGCGAATGACGGCGTTGAGGGGACGGCCCGGGACCGCGCTTCGGGATGTTACCATGCGGCCTAATCCTAACAGGAACTGGCCGGGAGCTGCGGTCGAAGGCCGTCGGGCGAGACTGGCTTTGGCAATAGCCCTTTCAACAGACCGTTCTGCCGGTTGAGTCTGCGCCGGTGCGGCAACCTGGAAGACTGGTCAACCGACAAACGAAAGGAACAGAGACATGAAGAGGACGGCAGTGACTCTCGTACTGACGCTCGGTCTGCTCTCGTGGGTGGTCAGTGCGCAGGACCAGGGCGGTCGGCCTGATCGAAGCGAGCGTCCACGGCAACGTGAAGGTCGGCGGCCAGGCGGCGTGGAAGGCCCGCCGGGCGACAGAGGGCGGGCGGGGCAACCTGACTTCAGCTCGTCGCCTCTGCCCAAGGATGACGCCGAGAAGAAGATCCTCGCCGTGCTCGACGACATGAACAGGAACGAACGGGGAGGGATGATGAGCGTTCCGCTCAATGACGGGCGTTACTTGCGGCTGCTGACCGAGAGCATCGCGCCGAAGCGCGTAGTGGAGATTGGCACGTCCCACGGCTACTCGGCGATCTGGCTGTGTCTGGCGCTTCGTTCCACAGGTGGCAAGCTGACCACGTACGAGGTCGACGCCGGTCGTGCGGCCCTGGCCCGCAAGAACTTCGCACGCGCCGGGGTCGACTCCATTGTGACTCTGGTTGAGGGCGATGCCCACAAGGAGGTGACCAAGTTGAAGGAACCCATCGACCTCCTGTTCCTCGACGCGGACAAAGAAGGCTATCTGGACTACCTTGAGAAGCTTCTTCCCCTGGTTCGCGCAGGCGGCCTCATTCTGGCCCACAACATGAATGCCCGTCAGGCCGATCCCGCGTACGTCAAGGCGATCACGACGAATCCCAAGCTCGAGACCCTGTTCGTCAACCTGGGTGGTTCAGGCATCGGCATGACGCTGAAGAAACGGTGAACGAGCGATCCGGTTGCGGACGGATCGTTTCCGCTGCACCGCAGTCGCCATCCAAACCAGGCGAGCAGGTCATGGATGCTGTACCTCGAAGAGAACTGACCCTTCTGGACTCGGTTTGTCTCATCGTGGGCATCATCGTGGGGGCGGGCATCTACCAGATGGCCCCGGACATTGCCCGAGGGGCGTCAGGTGGCGGAGGGTTGCTGGCCCTGTGGCTGCTCGGCGGATTGCTCTCGCTATGCGGGGCGATGAGCTATGCGGAGCTTGCGACGGCGTATCCGCAGGAAGGTGGCGACTATGCCTATCTGACCAAGGCGTACGGCCGCTGGGCCGGTTTCCTGTTCGGCTGGATTCAGCTGGCCATTGTGAGGCCGGGCGACATCGCGGTGATGGCCTTCGCGTTCGCAACGTATGCCTGGACCATCTACGATCCGTTGAAGGACGGGCCGCTTGCCTGCAGCCAACAGGTCTATGCCTGTCTCGCCGTGGTCGTTCTGACGGTGATCAATGTCGCAGGTGTGCGCCAGGGCAAGTGGACGCAGAATCTCCTGACCGGGGTGAAAGTCCTGGGGCTGGCGGCCATCGTGGGCGTGGCGGTCTGTGCCCCGCAGGGAGCGATGGCCCCTCGAGCGGTCGAACCGCTGCCCGCGAGCCTGGCTCTCATCCTGGTTTTGTTCACGTTTGGTGGGTGGAACGAGATGGCCTACGTTGCCGCGGAGGTCATCAATCCGAGTCGCAACATCGTTCGGGCACTGCTGCTGGGAACCGCGTCGGTCACGGTACTCTACCTGCTGGTCAATGGTGCGTTTCTGTACACGCTGGGGTACCAAGGATTAGCGGCCTCCCAGGCGGTGGCCACCGAGACGGTTTCGACGGTGTTTCCGGCAAAGGCACCGGCCCTCATCAGCGCCCTTGTCTGCGCGTCGGCGCTGGGCGCGGTCAACGGACTGATCTTCACCGGTGCGCGCATCTCGTTTGCCGTTGGGGCTGACCACCGGGTTTTCCGTCCGCTCGGTCGCTGGGACGCCAGCACGGGCACGCCCGTTCGAGCCCTGCTGTTGCAGGCGGCGATAGCGATCACCCTGATTGTGTCGTTGGGTTCGTTTCTGAACGCGATCCTCTACACGGCCGCTCCCGTGTATCTCTTCTATCTGGCGACGAGTCTGGCGGTGATCGTCCTCCGCCGCAAGGAGCCACGCGTGGAGCGCCCCTATCGGGTGTGGGGTTATCCATTTACCACTTTCATCTTCTGTCTGACCTGTGCGTTCCTGGCATACAGCGCCGTCAGGTACAAGCCATGGATTGCACTGGCAGCGCTGGGGATACTGCTCGCCGGGATACCTCTCTACGGACTCAGCAGCCGTCGGCTCCGTGCATCAGGCGAGGCGACCGGGTGAGTCTTTGGGGATCTCCGGCGCGGACGCACGGTTCTGGGCGAAACGGTGCCTTTTTCGGGAGAGTCATACCCACGAAAAGGAGCCCGTGCTTCCGAGGTTCACGAGCTCCCGGTGTGGTCGTCGGGCTGCTCGGCCCGAGACCGCCGGCGGTTGGGACCGCCTGGGATGTCGGCTACTGCTCGCTCAGGGCGGCTGACTCCGCCGTCGCTGGTTTCGGCTCGCGGTAGTTGATCACCTTTCTGATGTGCCATGCGTTCTTCTCGAACGTCGTCGCCGACGACTGGGACACGAAGAAGTTGAGCTTCATCGCCACCGGGCCGAGTTTGCTGACCATGCCGAAGATGCCGCGGATGGGCTTGGTGTCCGGCTGGTCCGGGATCATCGCGGAGACTATCCCCATGACGCCCAGTACCTGGGCGACATCCCTGCCCATGTTGGTCATATCCGCGAAATCCGCGGACGTGACCGCGCCCTTGGGAACCAGGCCCTCGCGTGTGACTCGTTCGTTCTTGATCACGCTCGGATGTTCGCCGCGAGCCGTGGCCAGGCAGGTCTGAATAGCCTCGGATGAACTGCCGATGACCAGGTATCCTTCCGCCGTGCCGTACACGGGGTGCAGGAACATCGCGACCATGGGATGCGTGACCATGCGGAAACCCTGAGTTCCCACGACCTCCGCCGGTTGGCTGGTCAGCGGCTGGTTGGCCCTGGTGAGCAGCTGGTTCAGCTTGTCGAGGCCGGCCTTGATCTTCTCGTTCGCCTGTTTCTCGTTCCGGACCTTGATGAACAGAACCGAGTCCTCGGAACTGAACGGCGAGGGTGCTGCCGCCGGCAGGGTCACCGAGACCATCTGGTGCCCCAGCCAGGAGAAGACGTCGCGCTCGGGTCGGAAACCGATCTCGTTCTGGGCCTGCTCCCACTTCGCGAGCACGCCGTCGCCCTCGGGCACTTCCTTACCGATGAAATCGATGACCACGCCGTAGAGGGCGGCCAGGTCGATGCCGGATGTCACGCTGTAGGCGGTCGCTTCCTTGGGTATGAAACGGTCGAACCGCTCGATCGGCTCCGGTTTGCAGAACACCTTGTACAGACGACTCTTTGGAGCGTCCGCGGCCAGCATGACGATGGTCTCATCGTGCTGCTGGTAGCCTTCGGTATGCGCGGTGCTGGCCAGGTAGTCAAGTACGCTGACCTCGTCCAACACCTTGTTGACCACACCGAGGACTTGCTGGGCCTTCTCGTCCTGCGGAGCCTGCTCTCCCCCGAACTTCATGATGCCGCGCACGCCCTCGATCATGGTCTTGACGTCGAAGAAGACCACCGTGTCCTCTGCAAGCGGCAGTCTCGCCATTGCCCGGGTGTAGCGCTCCGTCTGCGTCAGACCTCTCTTGTCGCCTTCGCCGGCCAGCAGGCCGAGCGATTCGTCGAGCAGCGTTCGGTCGATGGCCACCGCCACCACCGGCCCGCGCACCGCGACCCGCAGACTGGCGAACGGCACATCCCTGGCTTTCAGCGACTTGACGGTCGCCCCGTGGACCTGCTGCTCATCACACGTGAAGCTGCCGTCCCCTGTACCGGCGACTGACTCGATCTCCTTCAAGACGGCGGCAAATGCCTCGCCGTTCTTGGCAGCCTTGGCATCGCTCTCGTAGCGCAGCAGGAGCAGGTATTCCGGCATGGGCGTACCCATCCGGCTGGTGTACACGAGTTCGTCGATCCGCGCATCCCAGTCCACGCCGTTGATCAACTCGCCCGCGCGCTTCCAGAAACTGTCGAACTTCTCGCGATCCGCGGGAGGCGCCGTGGAGCTGATCAGCGTGTGGAAGTCCTCGATGATCCCGGTCTTCTTGAACGACGTCCACACTTCCCTCCAATACTTGTCGAGGTACTCCCTCTCCGGGTTGTATGCCCCGTGGATGTAGATGTACACGTCCGACGGAACGCCCCCTCCGAGCGTGAACGACGGCTTGTTCTCGGCCATCACTACGGGCGTCAGGGCGGCAAGGGTCAAGGCGACGAGAAACTGGCGATACCGTGCCATCAGAGTCTCCTTTCTGCGTGCTCCTACCATTGTCGTGGTTTCGACGACCACGTAGAGATGGACGGCCAAGGGACGCGAAGGTTTCAGTCTGGAGGTGCGAGGCCGACGCGTTTTGCGCACCCGAGGGAGCGGATTGGGCGTGGGCGATCGCTGCAAAGAAGCTCTGCATCCTCTTGTCGTGCATCGCTTTATCGTCGCACTCCTGGGCCAGACCGCCCTGTTCGGGCGAATCAGCGGCCGGAGGGGTCGATGACGCCGTTTGCGGGTGCGGACTTGCGCGAATCACCGTTCTGGGCCCGGTCTACAGCTTCGCGGCGCGTGCGATCCGCTGCACGGTTCTTGCATCCCCGGTGATCGTTTTTCCGTAGCGATGGCGGGCCATCGGCGTCTACTTGATGGCCTTCTGGAGCTCAGCCATGCGGCGGCTTGCCTCTGCCCTGGCGGCGGCGATCAGCTCCACCAGTTGGTCGAGCGACAGTGTCTGCAGGCCGGCAATGGCAGCGGCGCCCGTAGGCCGCTTCTTGCGGGCCGCGGATTTGCGGTTTTTCTTGAGAGGCTTGGCGGACACTTGGCCGTGGGTGGTCTTCATGTGCCGACCGAGGTGCATGGCCATCTTGAACGACTGACCGCACTTGGCGCACTTGAGGCCGCTCTTCTTGCGGGGCATGGCTATCTCCTTGCCGAAAGGCACAGCGATTCGATCACACGCGGCGGCGACTACACCGTACCGCCCTCCTCGATGATTTTGAAGCCCATCAGATCGCCCAAGTCCTGGACCGGTTTCATGAAATTGCCGTAGAAGACCACGCGGTGCAGGAGGGTCATCGTGTCACCTCGGATCACGTCGGCCCCCCAGCCGAGGAACACTCTTCTTGCGTCCGGCACGCTCTGGGTGAACTGGGTGCGGCAGGCCAGCGGGCTTGTACCCGTCTCGACGATTTTGCCGGGCACGATGAGCATCTTGTCCAGGTCGACCAGCTTGGCGCAGGTCACGGACTGACCCACCCGGTTCTCGACCTCCAAGGCCACGCCGCCGCGGCTGTCCGTCTGCGTTCGAATGGTGAAAGGCAGTCGTTTGCCTGCAGGCCCGTCCATCCTGGTTGCCGAGGTGCAATGGAAGTGGACCATGGCGTTCTTGGCCGTGTCAATGACGGGATCGGTGATGAAACCCGGCACGCGAAAGGCATAGGCGAAGATGAGCATGGTCAGCGTCGAGTCGATATCGCCTTCGCAGGCACCCACCAATCCAACGTCGTTCAGCTTGCTGAAGGTGAGGCAACCGCGTGGATTGCCCATGCAAGCGCGGCTGCAGACGGCCTGGGCTCGCTCCTCGATCATGAGTTTCCTGGTCGCCAGGTACAATCGGGCGGAGTCGATGATTTCCGCCCGGCTCGGCTCGACAATCCTGCGAGCCTGGCTGATCCAGTATTGCTCGGCCTCCGCTTCGGCAGCCTTGGGATCGATCGAGCGGAAGACCCCCATAAGCCTTTCGTTGGCCACCGTCACCAGTTCCGCACCCAGTTTCTTCTTGACCTGCTCGGGATTGCAGGCGGCAGATGTGCCGTTAGGACCATCGATGGCCAGAATCCTCGTCTGCCTCATCCGGGCAGGCACCCGCAGAAGTCCGACGATCCGTTCGATCTCAGCCCAATCACTGGTTGGCAGCAGCACCACCCGCTTGCCCTGCTTATGCCATTGAGGGAAGTACATCCAGCCATGGCCGCTGAACGGCTGCGAAAACAGCGCTGTAGGCAGGCCCACGTCAATCAGCTTGCTCAACACCGGCGCGTCGCCACCGTGACCGGAGAGATGGATGATGAGCAGTGCATCAGCGTCCTTGAGCTTGGCGGCCACCTGCCCGACATCGGTGGGCGGGATCAAGTCGCCGCCCACGAACTTGACATCTCCGAGCTTGCCCTCGATTTCGGAGAAGCACTTCTCGAACCGGGCCAACTCGTCGGTCGGCCGGGTGAGATAAGCGTCGCCCGTCCGTCCCGCAAACACCTTGTAGATCCTGGCGGGCCCTGGCTTCAGATGAGCCTCCTCTTCGCCTGCCACTGGACCGGCTGACAGCTGCGAGGCCAGGATTGTACCGCCCGCGGCCGCGGCCCCGAGGATGTCGCGTCGGGTGAAGAAATCGCTCATAGCAGTCCTCCAGAAATAGGCAAAGACGAAGGGAGCAACCGTCACTTGTCAGGTTGTCGCGTCTCTTCCCAGCAACGATGCCGACTGCGAATTGCCGTCAGTGTCTGCCTGCTCCGAGGCCTCAACGGCCGCGCGGTCGGACAGGGCGCCGTCCCGATGGACCCGCTTCGCCATGGCGAGAACCCATCGTAGCTCCTGCCGGATGCTTGCACAAGGCTTGTCATCCGCAGGCCGTATGCGGTGCGATCTGGTTGGGTGTCCCGAGGATTGCGTGAGGCCGGCTCGAGGGCCTCGCGAGACCGAACGGCGAGGTGCGATCTGCCTCTGGCGGTCGGAGGTTGGCCCTGATGGCGGATCCCAGCGGATGCGGACGTGCCGTGCTACCAAGTGGCATGAAGAAGCTGTGGGCTCGCCTTGCCCGCCCATGATCACGACCTGTGCTCCCCTCCGGTCGGAGATGCCCGGCTCTATCCCAACCGGGAGGGCGCGTCGTGAATCGAGCGGGCCGGGTGCGGAGGAGACTCATGGCGGTGGCCGGACGGTGTTCGCGTTCCGGGGACCGGACCAGCCGTCGCTTTCGGCAGGGTCGCGCTGCCACGCCAAGCTGGCCGCATACCCAATCATCATGGTCATCAGGCAGCCGATGATGTTGATCCACAGGAAGGACAGGCGTGGGGCATCGGCCGGGCGATCGAGGATGTAGTACGGGACCGTTACAGCCAAGGCCGAGGCCAGGCCGGCGGCGGCCCCGACCAGGACCCCCTTGGCATGGACTCGGCGTGTGAGGACTGGCGCTCACCAATCGGTTTCCATCTGACGGTACACCTCGCGCATACGGGCGAGTACGCGTCGCTTGGCCTTCATGACTGCGTTGACCGTCATGCCCAGCTGGGCCGCGGCGACTTCCGAAGACACCTCTCCCGACACCATCAGCTCGAAGGCCCGGATGGTCTCGGGGCTCATCTCTGACTTGACCTGCTCCAGGCACGCCCGCACGACGGCCTGACGCCACTGGAGTTCCCACACTTCGCTGATGCTCTCGTCGTCAGGTATGTTGAGCAGCAGATCAGACTTGCTTCCCTTGGGGCTCACGACGTGCTGGGCGGCGCGGCTGCGGAGCATGTGCAGGACCTTGTTCCGGGCGATGCCAAACAGCCAATGTCGCAGACGGCCTCGGTCGCGTTCGTACCGCCCTTGCCGGTAGGCTCCAACAAAAGCGACCAAGGCCTCCTGCGCGGCATCCGCAGCATCCTCCCGGCCGAGACCGAGTTTCAGGCCGAAGGCGTTCAGCAATCTCCAGTAGCGTTGCACGAAATCTGACCATGCCCGGTCGTTGCGGGCATCCTTCAGCTGGCTCAGCAAGACTGTGCTTGTCGTCGTGGCCACGTGAGGGCTCCGGCCCTGCCGACGTCTCTCCACGCCCCGGTCATCGGCCAGGCAATGGCGAGTGTCATTTTACCCATCTCACGTGACCTCGCACAACGTCATTTCAGAAGTCCGGCAGATCCCCAAACAGACCGTCGGCCACCGCTTGCCCCAGGTGGCTGCAGAGTGCGTCTACCGCCGGCATGCCCGGCTGCCCAACTCGAATGCAGTAGTGCTGTAGCTCGCGCCGGGCTCGGGTCATCAAGCGACGGCACTCGGGCGGACCCAGGTTTGCGTATCCGCGGCTCATCGCCACTCTGAGCAGTCCGTGAACCCGGTGCAGGGCGTATTGTCGGAGGACGTAGTCCGCGTGCGGTGAGCTGATCAACTCATCGAGCAGGGCCACGCTCCAATCGCATACCATCCCGCAGAGCAAATCCACGCCGCGCAGGCGGATCGCGGACGGGGCACCGTCGAGGACATAGTGATGCCCGATGGCCGCGGCGGAGGCCCGCGACGGCTTCATGGCCAAGGTGCTCAGGACAACTTCGGCAGAGGCGGAAGCGACCATGTGATGATCTCCTCTATCAAGGCTCGGCGACGATCTCCGTTTGTCTGGCCGCCGGGGTGAGTCCGTGTCTCCCTATATGGCTGTCGGTTCCCGGCCAGGTTTTCTACTTGCCTGTTCGATTCTGAGACATGGGGCGGCACCGCGATGCGGCTTGCTGCCCCCGCCCTGCTTGTCTGCTGGGGCCTCGGGGCGAGTATCTCAGACCTGCTGTCAGCGCAAGCTGTTCCTATGGAGTCTTTCCCTGAGGAAGGGAGAAAAGGCCACGGACGGTGCTCAGTCTTCGACTGACAGGTGTGATGTGCGATCGGGCCGAACACGAATGGGGGTGGAGCCTTTTGGAACGGGCTGTTGGCGAACCGGCAAGGCTCCCGGCCAGGTGAACAGGGCCTTCAACGGCTCGTTCTTCGCCAAGGACGAGGCTGCCAAGCGCGAGTACTCCACCGCCTTTGAGGAGAACACAGTGATCACCCCGTAGTACAGCCCCACCTGCCTGCTGAACCCAAGCCAGGATGTCGCGAATCTGTACCAGGAGGACACCGCTGACCTGGAGGTCAGCAAGGCCGCTTTTCAGGCCAAGGGCACGCCGGTCCGGCTGGTTCCGCGAAAAGCCCCGGCCAGCGGAGGGAACTCAAGCGTGATTCCGGGTAAGATGGGCTCGTCCTCCGATCGTGGGGCCGGGAGTGAAGGCCCCGGACTGACCGCGGACGCCCGGCGGTCTCTTCTGAGGAGACCCCGCGGTGAGTGGCGTGGCTCACCGTCAGGCGCGGACGGATGGTCCTTCCGGAGGGTGGAATTGCCGGATGTGGATGCGGCTTCTGGCTGGTCGGCCGCCGGGTAGCGGCCCTGATTCACGGCCCGATGCCATGGGTACGTCATGGTCGACGCACCGCAAGGGCTCAGCGAGAGGAGTAACCAATGCGTGTAACCAGGAAACGACGGCTTGCTCGAATACTGCTGGTTCTGGCGACGGTCAGTCTGATGGGCGCAGGCTGCAACGCCGAGAAGTTCCTTGCCTGGGGCACGTCCACGTTTGTGGGCACGTTCCTGGCCAACCTGCTGACCGGTGGTCTCGGGGGTTTCAGCACGACCAGCACGATTGAGCGGTTCTGCTACGAGAACGGCCAGCCGGTGGACTGCGCCAACATCCCGACGCAGTGATCGACAGATACTGGCGCGGCAGCTTCCGAGCCGTACTCCTATTCGCCCGGCACGACCAGATCGGCCAGGAACTCGGCGGTGATCTTCTTGCCGAGCAGGAAGCATTTGCGGTCGGGATGCCAAAGCACGTTATTGCCACCGCATGTCGTGAAGCTGCTGTAGACGCCGATATTCGTGTTGACCCGACGGCCGGGACTGGACTTTGTTCCGTCGGGTCCGACGCCGTCGTTGTCCATGAGTTGCTTGGACTCGCTGAACCAGATGGGCTGGTCGGCGGCTGGGCGGAACGCGCCCAGAGCGATGAAGGCCGGCCGGCGCGGCTCGGAGGTTCGCTCGGGCCTTGTCGTGATGTCGCCTCGGTTGTTGTGATGCAGGAGCACGTACCGACCGTCGGCCAGGCGGTAGATCGGGCAGCAGCCGACCGGCTGCAGGATGGGCCGGCCGTGATCCTTGCGAAGCAGCGGGCGGGGGTTACACCAAGTCGCGCCGTCGTCCGACGAGAGGCTGTACCAGATGTAACCGGTGTTCGTGCGCATCACGCAGAACAGCCGCTGGTCGGGCAGCCGGACCACACTGGGCTCTTGCGCGACACTCATCTGGGGATAGAGGTAGTGCGGCACGCGCAATGCATGGTCACCCCATCCCGAGTAGCTCACCTTGAGATCCCTCACCTCCGGGTCGTTGTCCACATTCTCGAAGCGCATGAACTCGCACACAGACTCGATTTGCGTCCAGTTCTCGGGCTCCTTGAGCCAAGCCCGTTCGCGGTTGACCCAGTGCGAGTAGCCCACGAAGTACTTGCCGTCCAGATCGCGGCTCGGGATCTGCCAGACGATCCACTCAGCGGGCGTCTTTCCTTCCGGATCGTCATATGGACTGTGGGGCATGGGGATGGTCTGCGGCCGGGACCACGATTGGCCGTCATCGTCGCTATAGGTGCCGTCCATCGTGCCGGTGTGCATGGGAATCCAGCCGCTGAGGCCCTGATGCTGGTTGTAGATCACGTAGATCCGGCCGGACCGGGAGACCATGGGAAAACCCCAACTGGCCATGTGGGAGGGGTTTTCGCCCGAGCGTGGGCCGGCGACGTGGGCAGGTGGTGACCAGGTCGCGCCGCCGTCCTTCGAGCGTGCGAAGACGATCCGATTAGCGGGACCCGGTTTCTTGAGGGACTGTGTCCAGACCGCCATCAGCCAGCCGCGGGGGCCTTCGAAGACCAGCAAGTGCTCGTTGTGCGAGTCCTGGGCCGAGCCATCCCAATGGCGCGGGATGTAGACGATGTAGTCCGGTCTGCTGCGCCGGGCCTCGCGTTGCAGGATTGTTTGAACCTCGGCGGGCGAAGGCTGGTCGTCTGCCCGTGCATGTGGCACTTCACCGGCCAGAGTGACGCCCAGTAAGGTGAAGAGTGCCGACCATTCGCATTTCCGGCCTTGTCCGGATCCAAAGACGGGTAAGCGTTGCATGACGTTCTCCTGCGATCACTTGGGCAGTTGCCTGCGAGGCTCTGCCTCATGATTAGGGCGCTACCCGACCGGCCTGAGCCAGCCGAAGCCCGGTACGCCGAGGTATGGCACCATGATACCGCCTGTCGCGAAGGAAACCGCCGATACCCGGGGCAATGACCAAGTCCCCATCGCCGCCGGTCCACGGTGGGCCTCTGGGCCTCTGTCGTTCGGGACACTTGTTGACCGAAGCGGTCCCCACAGGTAAACCGTACAAGCTGGAGCTTCACATGTTCGGACCCGGAATCCATGCACTGGTTCGGTTTCGTTTGCTCTTCCCCTGGCTGTTGTTGGCCCTGGCTGCCCCCGCTGGCCAGGGTGCCGAGCGACCGAACGTCCTCTTCATTCTCGTTGATGACATTGGCCCGGAGTGGCTGAGCTGCTTTGGCAGCGAGCATGCCACGCCCCATATCGACCGTCTGGCCAAGTCGGGTGTGCGTTTCACCCACTGCTATGCCACGCCGTTGTGCACGCCGAGTCGCCACATGCTCTATACCGGTCGCTACCCGTTCCGCACCGGCTGGGTCATTCACCACGACGTGCCGCGTTGGGGAGAGCCATACTTCGACTGGACCAAGGAGGTCACGTTCTTCCGTTACCTGCGTGATGCCGGCTATGCGACGGCTATCGGCGGCAAGTGGCAGCTCAACGATCTCCGCCGTCAGCCGGACGCTCTTTGGCATCACGGATTTGACGAACACTGCGTCTGGCCGGGCGCCGAGGCCGGCCAGAACCGCGACACCGAACGGTACTTCGACCCCTTTGTACAAACCGACGGCCGGCGGCCTGACTACACGGGCAAGTTCGGTCCTGATGTGTTCAACGATTACCTAATTGACTTCATGAGGCGTCACCGCGACGGTCCATTCTTGGCCTTTCATTCCATGGTGCTCACGCACACCCCTCTGACCGCGACCCCGCTCAACCGCGACCGGAATCTGAAGGGCGCTGCTCTTTTCGCCGGCATGGTGGACTACCTGGACCTACAGGTTGGCCGTCTGCTCCAAGTCCTCGACGATCTCAAGATCCGCGAAAAGACGATGGTCATCCTCGTCGGGGATAACGGCACCGTCAAGGGCGTGCCTTGCCGGATGAATGGCCGGCTGGTCGACGGCGGCAAAGCCACGCTCCTGGAGGCCGGCATCTGTGTCCCGCTGATCATCAGCTATCCGGGCAAAACGCCCGCGGGCAGAGTGAGCGACGAACTGATTGACTTCTCCGATTTTCTGCCCACGCTTCTCGAACTCACCGGGGTGAGGCCGCTCGAGGGAATCATTATCGACGGCAAGTCCTTTGCGGCCACCCTGCTGGGCGAGCCGGAGCCCCGACCTCGCCGCACCTGGATCTACTCGCAGTACGGCCGGAAACGAGTCATTCGCGACCGGAGATTCAAGCTGACCTCCGACGGCGAATTGTACGACCTGCACACCGACCCGGAGGAGAAGCAGGACCTCGCCAACAGCCCTGACTCCGAAGCGAAGGCCGCCCAGACCAGGCTCATGGCAGCCCTTGACTCGCTGCCGAGCGGTCAATCGTTGCCTTTTGCTCAACATTTGGGGAGCGGAAACGAGGAGCGTGGCATCGATTCCAGGGCCAGACGCAAGCCTGCGTCCAGCCCGTCGGAGGTTTCGGGAAAGAAGCCCAACATCCTCATCTTCCTGGCCGATGATCTGGGCATTGGGGACATTGGCTGCTACGGCTGCAAGGATATCAGGACACCCCACATCGACTTGCTCGCCCGGAATGGAGTCTGCTTCACCCAGTATTACAGTGCCGCCCCGCTGTGCGCCCCCTCGCGCGCCGCCCTGCTCACTGGCAGAAGCCCCGCCCGCATTGGTCTTTTGCTCGAGAAGAACATGGCCGGCCGGCCGGGCGAGCCGGGCCTGCCGCCCGAGGAGACCACCCTCGGCGAACTCGCCAGAGCCGCCGGCTACGCCACCGGGGCGATCGGCAAATGGCACCTTGGCTTTGCGCCGGAATCCTCACCCCACAATCAGGGTTTCGACTTCTTCTTTGGTTTCCATTCGTCGCTGGTGGACTACTACTCACACATGAACTACTGGACCGACTCTTACTTTCATGACCTCTACCGCAACCGCGAAGAAGTCCACCTGGAGGGTCAACACACCACCGACCTGTTCACCGGGGAAGCTATCCAGTTCATCGACAAGCATCAGAAGGACCCGTTCCTGCTCTATGTCGCCTTCAACGCCCCGCATTACCCCATGGTCCCGCAGGCAAGGCACCGCCAGAACCACCCCGGAATGCCCAAGGCCAGGGCCGAGTACGCAGCCCTGGTCGCCGGTCTGGATGAGGCCGTGGGCGTGATCCTGGAGCATCTGGACAAACGCGGGCTTTCCGAGAATACCCTGGTCATCCTGACCAGTGACAACGGCTGCGCGCCTCCTTCTCTGCGCGGCGAGGGTGGCGGCAGCAATCACCCGTACCGTGAATACAAACGCAGCCTTTTCGATGGCGGTATCCACATGCCCTGCATTCTGCGCTGGCCGGCCGCCGTGACGGGCAACCAGACTCGCTCCCAGCTGGCCATCGCTGTGGATCTTTTCCCCACCGTGGCCGAAGTCCTTGGTGGCGAAGTGCCCGTCCACCGGGCCATCGAAGGCCGCAGCTGGGTGCCGTTCCTCCTCAACCCAGACGCCCCCGGCCACAAGACACTGTGCTTTGAGTGGGACGATCAGTCGGCGGTGCGCCAGGGCAAGTGGAAGCTGGTTCGCAACGGCTATGTCGATCTGCTCCATTCAAAGGACAAGCCAGGCGCCAAGGCCGGGCGCGCTCAAGGAGCGGATGGCATCTTCCTGTCCGACATGGACAGCGACCCCGGCGAACAGATCAACCTTCGCTTCAGGTATCCCGAGGTGGTCGAAGCACTGCTGAGAGAACACGCCGCCTGGCTGAAGTCGATCAGCGAGGATCGAGCCGCAGAGGGCCGAAAGGCGCTGCCGCAGTAGCGTGGATCGTGGTTTCGCCGGCGACCATGAGGGCCTGTCATGAGGACACTCCTTTCGCTGCTTCTCGTTTTCGGTTCCGAGCTCGCGTGGGCCAGGCAGCCCGTCGAGCGCCCCAACGTGCTGTTCATCCTCGCCGACGACTTGGGTTGGGGGGATCTGAGCTGCTACGGGCACCGGCAGGTGAAGACACCGTGGCTTGATCGGCTTGCCGCCCAGGGCACACTGTTCACCCAGTTCTATGTCAATGGCTCGGTCTGCTCCCCGAGCCGCTGCGCGTTCATGACCGGCCAGTATCCCGCCCGGCACCGCATCCACGGCCACTTTGCCAGCCATGAGTTGAACGCCCGCCGCGGGATGTCCAACTGGCTGGACCCAGAGATTCCGAACGTGGCCGCTCTGTTCAAGACAGCGGGCTACGCAACCGCGCACTTCGGCAAATGGCACCTGGGAGCCGGGCCAGGCGCCCCCAACCCAACCGCCTACGGCTTTGACCAGGCTCGGACGATGGTCTCGGTGAATCCCGGCTGGTCCGAGCCGCCGGATCAGTTCTGGCCGAAATCCACCAGCCAGCTCGTGGATGAGACCCTGCGTTTCATCAGAGCCAACAAGGATCGACCTTTCTACGTCAACCTCTGGACGCTGTTGCCGCACGCAACGCTGAATCCGACGGAAGAGCAGATGCGGCCCTACAACCACCTCAATCCGGGTTCGGGTATCCGGCACAAGGGCGCAGAGGCCATCTACTATGCCTCCGTCGGCGACCTTGACGAGCAGATCGGGCGACTACTGGAGGGGTTGGAGGAGCTCGGCTTGGCGGACGAAACGCTGGTGATCTTCGCCAGCGACAACGGACCAGAGGACATCCACATCGTGAACGCCGGGCACAGCGGTGTCGGCTCGGCCGGGCCCTTTCGAGGCCGCAAGCGAAGCCTGTACGAAGGCGGCATTCGCGTTCCTTTCATCGTGCGCTGGCCGTCACACGTTCCCGCCGGACGAGTCGAGGACCGGTCGGTCGTCGCCGGTGTCGATTTTCTGCCGACGATGTGTTCGCTGGCGGGAGTTCAACCGCCGGCACGACACGCCCTGGATGGCGAGGACATGAGTGATGTGTTGTTGGGATCAGCGCGGCCACGGCGAACAGCGCTGATGTGGGAATGGCGATTCAACATTCCCGGCGAACCGTTCCACCGCAGCCCCATGCTGGCCATCCGCGAAAGCGACTGGAAGCTGCTCACGAACCCTGACCGCAGCCGAACCGAGCTGTACGATATTCCCAGCGATCCGACACAGCTCAATAACCTCGCCGAACGCCGTCAGGACCTGGTGGAACGGCTGGCGACCAAGGTCCTGGCTTGGCACAGGAGTCTGCCGGAAGGTCCGATCGAGGCGAGCGCGGGACGAGACAACTACCCTTGGCCCGGCAGAAAGGACTCGCCGGCGCTCGGGCCGCGATCCGGCACCACCCGTCAACCGCGATGAAGGCCCGGTCCCTGCTTTCAGGGCGTGAGAACGGCGGCGTGGCATACATCCCGTGTCGCCGGAGGTCGTGTGGCGGACAGATCGGATCGGCCGGGGTCTGGAAGACCGGAGTACTCCGCAGCCTCCAGGAACCGACCGAGAGGCTGGCGATACCAGCAGGGGGGATGCCGCCTGCAGACGAGTGGCGCGATCACGAGGAATCGTTGTAGAATGACGGACGCCGCTCGACCTTGGAGTCATGGATGCCCGGGACGTCTCGAGTGAGAAGGTCGCGGTCATTTAGATGGGAGGAGGATACAGTGACGAACACCATCGCCCTGACAGCAGGGATCATGCTGGCGATCGGCCCCCTGCTCTGTGGGGCAGGCGGCGTCTCGATCGAGGAGACGAGGCTTGACATACCCACGTACGTTCTGGGGCCGGAGGACAAGAGCCCGCCCCTATGGAATCAGAACGTCTACCCCTATCCATTGCAGACGGACATCACGCGAGACAAGCGAATGGTCCCTCATCGTGTCGTCATTCTGGAGAACGATTTCACCCGCGTGCTTATCCTGCCGGATCTTGGAGGGCGGATCTACGCGGCTCACGACAAGACCCACGGCGATTTCGACTTCATTTACCACAACCACGTCATCAAGCCGGGGCTGGTAGCGTTGCGTGGCGCGTGGCTGTCCGGCGGCATCGAATGGAACTTCCCGACACTCGGGCACACGGTCAACACGGGCTCGCCGGTACAGTACAAGATCATACGCGGCAAGGACGGCAGCGTGACCTGCGTCGTGGGCGCCACGGAGTGGGTTCGCCGCATGCGTTGGACCGTTGCCACGACCGTTTTTCCGGAGCGCTCCTCGTTCAGGACCCGGATCACCCTGTTCAATCCGACGCTGACGCACAACAACGGTTACTTCTGGGCCAATGCCGCCACCCACGCCTGGGCAGACACCCAAGTCATCTTTCCACCCACGGACTACACTTACGCGAGCCGGCGGGCCAATCCCGAACCGTGGCCTCTCCACGGAGGAATCGACAAGTCCTGGTACAAGAACATCCCCTACCCCTCTGATTACTTCTGCGGAGTCCCCGGCGACTTCAACGGCGTCTACAACATGGACCGCGATTGCGGGACGGCCCATTGTGCTTCTTCCCTGGAATCGCCCGGCAAGAAGTTCTGGACCTGGGGAACCGCTCGAAGCGGGGCGATATGGGAGGACATTCTGACCGACAACGACGGGCAGTATATCGAGGTCCAGTCCGGTCGATGCCCCACGCAGGGCGATACATGGATCTTCGAGCCTCATATGCAGGAAAGCTGGGACGAGTACTGGTATGCCCTCAAGAAGATGAAGGGCCTTGTCAAAGCGAATTCCGATGCCGCGGTCAACTTCCGTGTCGAGGGCGACGACGCCATCGCGGCGGTCAACGTGACCCGACCTTTTCCGAACAGCTGCGTCAAGGTATTCCGTGACGACACGGAAATACACAGCGAGCGAGTCGATATGAGCCCTTCGACCCCGCTGGTCAGGCAGATCCCGTTGCATGGCACCGGCACGGTGTACCGCCTGCTGGTCCTCGATGCCGACGACCGCGAGACCATCTTCTACTCGACCAAGAAGCCGCCGATTCCCCGCCCCGAGCTTCAGCCGGTCATGCCTGACCGAGGCGAGCTCACCGCAGAGCAGGCCCAGCTGGCGGGCCACTATGCCCTGAAGCAATGGGACGTCGAGAAGGCGGTGATGTGCTTCCAGGAGGCCCTGCGCAAGGACCCCGGCCTCGCGACGGCCTCGGAGTCGCTCGGACTCGTCTACTACAGGACGGGCCGCCTCAAGGAAGCACTCGACCTGTTCCAGCGTGCCCTGGAGCGGAATGAGGACCAGCATGCCGCACGCTACTACCGGGCGCTGTGCAAGATCGGACTCGGCGTCGGTGAGAGGACCGAGGAGGACCTTCACATGGTCGGGCGGCGGGCGGCCTACCGGCACGTCGCGCCGCTGGTTCTGGCCTCGATGGCGGTCGGCCGCAACGATCTGGTCGCAGCCGAGCGGTACCTTCGCCAGGCGGTTCGGCACAACCCGGACGATCCTAAGGCTCGCATCCTTCTGGCAGCGGTGTTGAGGCGGCGGGTTTCGGCTGACGAGGCGGCCGCCATCGTTCGGGGCGTCCTCGAGGACGATCCGCTGAACGCGCTGGCCGCGGTGGAAAGCCACCTGCAAGGCGGCGCCGGTGAGCTCGGGCTGCTCCGTGACGATCCGCAGTACTATATCGAGACGGCGTGCGATTACGGAGAGATGAACCTGATCGAAGATGCGATCGCCGCGCTCAGGCTGCACGAGGAGCGAAGAAACGCGGCGCGGCATCCGTTCGTCTTCTATCATCTCGGGTACTACTGCCACAAGCGCGGAGAGGATGCGGCCGCTCGCGATTACTTCTCCAAGGGCTCGCAATTGTCTCCTGACCATGTCTTTCCGTTCCGGACGGAAAGCGAGACCGTTCTTCGAACGGGCCTATCGTGGTTCCCGGACGACTGGAAGCTGCACTACTACCTGGGCACGCTCCTGAGCGCCCGGATGAGATGGCAGGAGGGTCTGGTCCATCTCCGGCAATCGCGGGCCGGGGCGCCGAAATACGCAACCCTGTATCGGAACCTCGGAGAGATCTACTGGGCCAGACTGAAGGAGCATGACAAGGCGGCGACCGAGTACGAGACGGCGATCGCGTGCGATCCTGAGGACCCCAACCTGTATGTTTCGCTGGATCGCCTCTATGAGCTGCTAGGGCGAGAGGACAGGCGAGCCGAGCTGTTCACCCGGCTTCCTGCCGACGTCGGCCGCAACTGCAATCTGCTGCTCAGGAGAGCGGCCTTTCTGATCGACGACAGCCGCCACGATGAGGCTCTCAAGATCCTGCGAAGCGCCACCTTCCATCCGTGGGAGGGATGGACGGGGGCGCGAGAGGTTTACCTGCGCGCCCACCATACACGTGCCGACGCTCTCATGCGCGAGGGTCAGTACGAGCAAGCGATCGAGGACCTTCTGGCTGCGATGGAGTATCCGGAGAACCTCGGAACGGGCAAACCCGACAATCCAGTCTACGTCGTCGAGCACTATAAGCTGGGCTGCTGCTACAAAGCCCTCGCGAGGAAGCAACAGGCCCACGAGTACTTCCACAAGGCTGCCGCCGAATCGAGAGCGTCAGCTGCCGATGAGATCCGCTCCAGAGCGGGGGCCATCAAGGAACTCGGCCGGATTCAGGAAGCCGAGGCCCTTCTGGACAAGGCAGGGCTCAAATCGGAGTGAAGGGGGACTCTGCCGGTGACAGGTGACGGTTGTCGCGACCTGAGGATGCTGGAGAACTCAATCGAAGAGGTCCTCGAGATCTTCAAGGAGGTTGTTGTCGTCGTCGTCGTTGCCGACGTTAAACCGAAGGCCGTCCTCGCTTCCGCGGAGCGTGAAGTCGCAATCGGCGCCCATGGAGACGAGCCCAGCCAGGGCGACCGCCGCGATCAGCATCCATTCCTTCAATTTGGACATCTCGTTCTCCCTTCTACATCTTCAACCGCTGGTGGCAACGGGGTACAGGTGCCTCGCGGGACGGCGTTCTCTATGGCGCCGGATCCGATCAGTTCTTGGCCAGTCCCATTCTGCCACGGACTCCCTCAGTGGGCGGTTCGCACCGCCGATGCCCTTATTATCGTAGCCGAACGAGTCGAGAATTGAGGCAAACCGATCCGATCCGGCTCAACTGTCGGTTTCCCCCAGCAGGCGTTCGCGGGACCCCAGCCGTCCAAGGGCTCTGATCGGGAGGGTTCGGCCGGTTCGCCGGGTGGCCGGGCACCTCCCGGTTCGGACGATCCATCCTGCCGGCCTGGTTGCTCATTCCTCGGGCTACCTCGGCCAGATTGCCGAACCGCCGTCGACCTCGGGCTGCCCTGCTCACCGCACACTCCGCGGATGCTGGCGTTCTCCCGTCCCGCTCCGCTCGCCGGACTCAAGGCCCCTCCTTGCTGCACAACTGCAGAACCAGCACCCGGCTCGTGGATGACCTGGCCAACGATGTCACTACGGACGACAAGCGGGGTTTCCAGGATGTTGTCGAATCAGCAAAGGAATTGTATTACAGCTGGCAACAGAGAGCCGCGGCCGAGAGGAGCGTGGACGCTGTCTTGCCGGGTGGTCGCGGGGCCGAGGCGAACGTCGGAACGACCCGTGTGCATGCGATATCGACTACGTCCGGTGAGCGTGACGGCCTCGTGGCCAGCATCAGCTGGTGGAGGTTTCACGACAGGTCTGGGGGGATCCAGGGACCGAAGCTGGTGCGAGAAGTCGACCTCATTCGGTGTGTATGCAGATGCCGTAGCCAATCCGGCTGGCGCCGCTCGGATTTGGTGACGCGCTTCCAGGCGCCGAGCCAAGCCCGGACATCGTGCCGCTTCCTCTGATGTCCCGCTGAGTTCCGGGTGACCTCGGTGCACGCGACCACCCAAGGTCAGGTTCGTGCTGAGTTGAACGAGTTCCCCGATCGCCGGACCGGTGGTATGATCGCGCTTTTGGGATCTTCGGAAGCGGAAACTCGCTGCAAGTGACGGCATTCGTTCGGTTTGTCGGGAGCAGGGGACAAATCATGAGATGCTCGGCGAAAATGCGTGTTCTGTTGTGCGTGTTGCCATTCGCCGCACCGGCGAGAGCGGATGAGCCGGCCGCGTCCACGCCCATGGCGGGCAAGATGCTCGACCTGCTGAGCGCCGAACTCCAGTATTCCATGGACAAGCTGGTTGCGCCGGACGGGAGCAGGCCTTATTACCTGGCTTACACTGTCACCGACCGGAAGAGTATAGGCATCCAGGCTCGGCTCGGAGCGTTGGAGAACGACCAGGCGGCACACCAGCGTCATCTGGACGTGGATGCGCGGGTCGGCGACTACGTGGTCGACAACACCCACAAGCTCCGCGGCGGCGGCGCCGGGCTCGACCTGTCCGATCTGGTGAGCAGCAGCGTGGCGATGAGCCTTGATGACGATCCCGATGCCATTCGGCACGCCCTGTGGCTGGCGACGGACGGCGTCTTCAAGTCGGCGGTCAAGAAGTACCAGCGCGTCCTGACTGACCTCAAGACCAAGGTAGCCGAAGAGGACAAATCCGGCGATTTCACCAGGGAGCAGCCGAGCAAGTGCACGGAGCCGGAGGTGGTGCTCAGACTCGATCGGGCACAATGGGCTCAGACCCTGCGCCACGCCTCGAAGATCGCCCGCGAGTACCCGCTAATCCACTCGTCGGGGGTGACGCTGAGTGCCGGCGCGGAGAACCGCTACCTGGTGACCAGCGAGGGCACGCGACTACAGACCGGCCGCAAGCTGATCCGCGTCCAGGTCTCGGCCGAGAGCAAGGCGGAGGACGGGATGGAGCTGAGCCAGAGTTTCATCTTTGACGCGGCGACCGAGGACAGGCTGCCCGGCGAGCAACAGATCGCCGATGCGCTCCGGAAGGTCATCGAGCAGGTGCTCGCGTTGCGCAAGGCCCCTCTCGTGGAGCCTTATATCGGGCCCGCGATTCTGATGAATCGAGCGAGCGGCGTGTTCTTCCATGAGATCTTCGGGCATCGCATCGAGGGGCACCGCCAGAAGGATGTCCAGGAAGGCCAGACCTTCGCCAAGAAGATCGGTGAGGCCATCCTACCCGAGTTCATCAGCGTCCACGACAACCCGACGCTGGCGGCGTTCGGCGGCCAGAACCTTCGCGGCTACTACAAGTATGACGACGAGGGGGTCGCCAGCAGCGACGTGGCGCTGGTCGAGAACGGCGTGCTCAAGACATTCCTGATGTCGCGCTCTCCGCTGGACAGGTTCCCGCAGTCCAACGGCCATGGCCGGCGCGAACCTGGCCGTACGGTGGTCTCGCGCCAAGGGAATCTCATCATCACGTCGAGCAAGACGGTCAGCTTTGACGGGCTGCGACGGCAACTGGTCGAGGAGTGCAGGAAGCAGGACAAACCCTACGGACTGCTGTTCGATGACATTACCGGCGGATTCACCGGAACGCGGCGCGGCGGTGCTCAATCCTTCAAGGTGCTTCCCGTGGTCGTCTACCGCGTCTACGCCGACGGCCGCCCGGACGAACTGGTCCGTGGCGTGGACATCGTGGGTACGCCGCTGACCTGCTTCTCCAAGATTGTCGGAGCGGCGGATGACCCGGCGGTGTTCAACGGCATCTGCGGAGCGGAATCCGGCCGGGTACCCGTGTCGGCCGTTTCGCCGAGCGTGCTGGTCGCGCAGATCGAGGTCGAGAAGCGGCAGCGTGAGCAAGACAAACCGCCGATTCTTCCGTCACCGATTGCCGAGACCGGACCAGACCACCCTCCGGCCGAAGACGAGGCCCTGCTCAGGGCAATGGCCGACGAGTTGAGGCGAGCGATGAACCTCCAGGTCGAGGACCTCGAGAAGCCCTACTTCATCCAGTTCGACGTCGACGACAACACGACTTGCCAGCTTTCGGCCGCGTACGGTGCAATCACGGGACAGGCCCGCAACCGGTCGCGTGTCTTCCGCAGCCGCGTGCGTGTCGGCGAGATGGAGCTGGACAACACGAATTTCGCAGGCGGATCGGGCGGAGGGGTTCAGGCGGAGCTGCCGACCGACGACAACTACCTCGCGATCCGGCACGCCATCTGGCGAGCGACGGACGGCGACTACAAGAGCGCTGTCGAGACCCTCACCCAGAAACGTGCCTACATGAAGGACAAGAACATCGCGGATCGGCCTGATGACTTCTCCCCCGCGGCCCCTGTGGAGAAGATCGAGCCACCGGCCGAGTTTCGCTTCGATGAAGCCCGGTGGACGGAGAATCTCAAGTGCATCTCCGGTCACCTCAAGAAGTACACACAAGTGCAGGATTCCGCCGTGCGTCTGGGGGTCGGTTCTCAAAACAGCTATCTGGTCAACTCCGAAGGAACGCGTCTGCGCATCGCCGATACCGGCGCGATGCTTGCCATAGGCGTATCGGTCCAGGCAGAGGACGGCATGCGCCTGAGTGACAGTCGCAGCTATCACGGTGACTTGGCCGACGATCTCCCGGCGGTTGACCGGATCCTCGCCGACCTCGACGCCATGGTGGCCGAGCTGACTGCCATGATGCAGGCATCCATCCTCGACCGATACAGCGGGCCGGTGCTCTTCGACGGTGTCGCGGCCCCGCAGCTATTCCGCACGCTGCTGGCAAACCGTCTGGCAGGCAGGCCCGATCCGATCGGCGATCAGCGCCGCGGCCCGGGCGGCGCGGAGAGCCTCGAAACCAAGCTCGGCACGCGTATCCTGCCCAAATCGTTCCAGGTATGGGACGATCCGAGCGCGAAGAAGCACGGCGACACCTTGCTTCAGGGCAACTGCCGCTACGACGACGAGGGAGTCCCGGCGGCTCATGTGGCCCTGGTGACCGACGGCAGGCTCGAGACCCTCTGCATGTCACGAGCCCCCACCAAGAAGCTGTGTGGCACCAACGGACACGCCCGGCGTGTAGGCGGAGGCAGTCCCCAAGCCACCGTTTGCTGCCTCTTTATCGAGGACAAGGCTGGCGTTTCCGCCGACAAGTTGAAGGCCGAGCTCATCGAGGCAGCCCAGGATGCCGGGCTCGAGTACGGCGTGCGGGTCAAGTCGCTGCGCGCGCGGGACGGCAGCGCCAGCCGGGCCGACATGCTGGCGACGATGACCCGGATGCGGCGCGGCGGCGGTTCGCTCAGTGATCCCATCGTTGCCTACCGGGTCTATGTCGCGGACGGTCGCGAAGAACCGTTCCGCGGCTGCGAGTTCGGGACGGCTGACGTAACCATGCTCAAGAGGATCGTGGCTGCCGGTGACGCGCCTTACGTCCACAACTACCCGGGTGGCGGCCTCAGCGGCGGAGCATCCGGCACACTCATCGCCCCGCCCGTTCTGCTCGAGGAACTGGAGCTATCCAGGATAGACCAGGAGCATGACAAGCTGCCGATCCTGAAGGCACCGTTGGCTCGGTGAATCTCCCGCAGGGTGACGACACCGGCGATTCGAGCCGTCACAGGCCTTCCGCCGAGCCAAGGCGACTATCCCTGGCCTTTCGCCGAGCTTCGACGGCAACCTCGATCGGTGCGGCCTGCGTTGGGCGACGGTCGCGTCGCGAGCTGTCCGGCCAGGCGTGCGACTCGTGTTGTTCGTCCAAGAGGTCATCGAAGGAGCACAAGAGGCGCCCGCTTGTCATGGAGCGTCTTCCATTGTCGTTTCCCGGGCCAGGGACAGGGTCCCTGCTTCCCCCATCACGACCGGAGCTGCGCCAGGCGACCTGCCCACTCATCATCAGGGCCCCATGGCGCGAACGGCACGCAGGCGCCAGACGCGTTCAAGGATGGTGGCGCGCAGTCTCGAGGGCCAGTCGAGTCGTGTCAGGAACCGGCTGGAGGATGTCGCCATCGTCGCCGAGGTCCGTCGTCCACCCGTTCCGCGAGGCCCAGCTGCCCCGAGGTGGCCCAGCGGGCAGCGGATTCCCACCCGTGCAGCTACGACCCCGGAAGCCGGCACCACCTCCTCCTGTTGACTCCCGAGGCAAAGCCGTGTAGTCATCGCTATCGGGGGCACATTCAAGGAGAACATGCAATGCACGACTCTTGGACGCGCCGTTCGTTCCTGCAGGCGATGGGTGTCGGCGCCGCCTCGCTGGGTCTTCAGGGCTCTGCCCGCTCCGAGGAGAAGGCAATCCCGGGTTTTGAGACAGAACCTGCCGATGCGAACGCCTTGAAGGACTGGAAGCCCTTCTCCGACCGCAAGATTCGCGTCGGTATTGTCGGATATGGAGTGTGCCAATTCGGAGCAGCGTTCAGCTTCCAGGACCATCCCAATGTCAAGGTCGTAGCCGTCAGCGATCTCATTCCCGAACGGTGCGCCGCGCTGGCCAGAGCGTGCCGCTGCGAGAAGACGTACCCTTCGCTCGAAGAGCTGGTCAAAGACAAGGCAGTTGAAGCCGTGTTCGTCGCCACGGACGCCCCCTCGCACGCCACGCACTGTATCGAGGCTCTCAATCACGGCAAGCACGTCTGCACGGCTGTCCCCGCTTTCCGCGGCAACATCGAAGACGCGGAGAGACTGCTGGAATGCGTCAGGAAGAATGCGGGACTGGTCTATGCCATGTTTGAAACCTCCGTCTTTCACGCCGATCTTTATGCCATGGAGCGGCTCTACGCGGCGGATGTTTTCGGCCGTATCGTGTACTCTGAAGGAGAGTACTGCCATCCGCACACATTGGGAGCCCCATCGATCGGATCGTACAAGAACTGGCGCGAGAACGGCGCGCCCATGTGGTATCCGACGCACGCGACAGCCTACTATGTCGGTATCACTCACGGCAGCCTTGTGGAAGTGAGCTGTCAGGGGACAGCTCCTTTTGACGAGAGCAGGCGCAAACCCAACGCCGTGGGCAACATCTTCAATTCGGAAGTCGGACTGTTCCGCACCCGCGAAGGTGGGTTGTGCCGTATCATCATCTGCGGCTCGCAGGGAGAGTATCTGGAAGCCGGTCGACTCCGGGGCGAGTATGCCGGCTACGACTGGCACAACGGACGGTCTGACGGTTTCGTGGGCGATTCCGAGGGACGACGGCGACTCAAGAGTGCCACAGAGAAGGGCTTGCAGACCGGGAAACCCGCCCTTCCGCCGGGTGTTCCTCCGGGCGGACACGGCGGTTCGCATGGATACCTGGCGGACGATTTCATTGACGCGATCCTCCGCAGACGAAAACCAGCCGTTGACGTGATCGACGCACTCAACATGACCGTACCCGGTTACTACGCCCATCTTTCCGCCACCAAGGACGGCGAGACCCTGAAGATCCCGCAGTACCGTTTGTAGATCTGCAGCTGGCACTGGATGCGCTCTGCGTTCCGCGAAGACGAGGGGGATGCGATCGACCACGAGAGCGGACCGGGCCAGGGGCTACCGCCCGGCCGACGGACGGTGGCGGAGAGCGAGCCCGGCCACCCCGGACTGACAGCACGATCTGGCATGTCCTGGCCCGCGAACTCCAGCGATGATACGGACGACGCGACGCCGATCATCGCCTCGGAGCGCCGGCTTCAGCCAAGTCCATCTGCTGGTCAGCGGGTATGCCGATGTCGATTCGCGGAATCTCGGGCCGAGAGAGTTGTTGACAAACGGCAGGGAAGGCGGTCAAATCCTCATGGTATTCAGTATCCCAAGGCAGTTCCTGGGCTCGCGTGTTGACCGCGACAATTGAAGATCGCTCAGTGGCGTGTCTCCGTACGCGCGCGGTCTCTCTTGCCCTGAACGCGGTCAACCGTTTCCCAGGCACTCCGCCGGCGGGCGCTCGGCGTGGTCCTGTGGAGGACAAGGCATTCTCTTCTCGTGCCTCTGCCGCCCCAGGCCCGCGCCCAGGAGCATGTCCGGCAGTCATCATCGGTGGGCGTGGTGATGGAACAACGATCTCAGTGTCTTTTCTTGGAGAAAGGAGCAAGCTATGTCCTGTCGTGCAATGTGTTTATGCAGCCTGGTGCTGGCGGCGGGCCTGCCCGGCCCAATCACGGCCGAGACCGTCTCATTTCAGAACGGGGTCGGTGGTTACGAGTCTGGGGTGGACATTCGCATTAACGACGACGTGCTGACGCTGCACAACAAGGGTTCCGCGGTTCAGTACTACTGGATTGACGGCGATCAGAGCAACGGAACCGAAATCAACTACTGGGGCCTGATTCGTTTTGACGGCATCTTCGGGACAGAGGCCGGAATGATCCCTCCAGGTGCAACCATCGTCTCGGCCACACTGGAATTGACCACCCCGCCAACGTCGGTCAGCGCGGACGTGATCTCGGGCGGTCCCTTTGGCGTGGCTCGCCTGCTCAGGCCCTTTGACGAGACCCAGAGCACGACCGGCTGGGGTACCGTCTTCGGCACGGATGGTCCTGATTTGACCGACATCGATCGGCCGGCCGGGGGCTACCGCAACCTCCTCGCGGAGACAACTCACGGGACCAACATCACTCCAATCGTGCAGGCCTGGTCCAGCGGAGCCCCCAATTATGGTGTCGTGCTGATCGCGGCCACCTCCAACGCCTGGATGATTCACACGACCGGCGCGGTGGAGCCCACCGTGCGGCCCAAGCTGATCGTCGAATACACAAGAACGCCGTCGCGGGCCGTCCTATTCCAGGAAGGCGTCGAGGGCTATACGGGCACATCGATGATATTCCTGCGGATGGATGGTATCACGGCTCCCGGCGAGGAATACGTCACCGAGTATCTGGACAAACGCGGCGCGGAGCCCGACACAACCAACACGGTTCACGCGCTGGTTAAGTTCGACGAGTTGTTCGGCAACGGTACCGGCAAGGTCCCCCCCCTCGCCCAGATCCTCAAGGCTTACCTGGTGGTCACAACCGCTCCTCGCTCGGAGAGCTACCAGACCCGGACCGGCGGCCCATTCAATGTTCGGCAGCTGCTGGTGGACTTCAACTGGACACTGGCCGATGGCGCACCGGGGCTGCGGTTCTGGAGCGACTTCGGTGAGAATGGCCCCACCGAGGAAGGCGGCACGATCGGCCCGGTGATTGCGAGCGCCGAAAGCCTGATCTGGGACAGCCAAGCCTGGTTCGAAATCACGGACACGGTCAAGGGCTGGCAGGCCGGCGAAGTCGACAAGGGACTCATAATCGAGTCCGCATCGGACGACGGATGGAAGATCCACTGGCTCAAGGAAGGTGCCGTGCCACCTCAGCTGGTGGTGTTGGTTCCCAGCCGAGTCCCGGACCTGAACGGTGATACCTACGTGGACCAGGCGGACGTCACCCTCTTCGTCAACTGCGCCTCGGGCCCGGCGATTCCCTATCGCGGCGAGTGCGCGATGGCCGATTTGGACAGTGATCAGGATGTCGACCAGGTCGACTTCGGTATTCTTCAGGCCTGCTACAGCGGCACAGAAGTGGCAGAGCCGGGATGCCTCTGAAGGTGAGTACATTGGCTGGACCCACGACAGTCCGACGCGGTGCGTTCACGCTCATCGAGGTCCTGGTCGTCGTGGCGATCATCGCCCTTCTGGTAGCGATACTGGTGCCGTCGTTCAACAGAGCGCGGGAGGGCAGCCACCGCGTGGTATGCCGGTCCAATGTCAAACAGATCACAACGGCTATGATTCTCCACGCCATGGATGACGCCAAGAGAGGCGTCTATGTTTACACAAGTGAGGGTGCAGACGACGGTTTGTACTACCTTTACCCAAAGTACCTGAAGGAAGGCCGCACCGCCGTCTGCCCCTCCACGCGCAACGTGGTCAGCCTCTCCAAGCCAGCCTCCAAACAGAAGCTGGCGATCGGTGACCTCGTCAGGGACAGCAGCGGAGCGTGGCAGACCCGACTCGAGTACTACCTGGAATTGACCGTCCACCCGGACCTCTCTCACGCCGCCTGGCACCGCTTCGACGACGGTAGCGGACCGAACAACGGCACGCGTCTGACCAATCGGGGCGGCCACAGCTACGAGGTCTTCGCCTGGCACAGCGCGGGCATCTTCCCTAACGGTCTGCGCTATGACGAAACCGGACGAATCACCCTGAAGACAACCAAGAGGCCGTCCGTCCAGTTCATCCTCGTGGACAGCGATCAGGACCCGGATGATTCCGGCGCGGGAGGAGTCGTCCTGGGCACACATGTGTACAACAACTGGCCGGACCAGGCCACCAACAACCACGGGCAGGCGGGCGGGAACATCGGCTTCCTTGACGGCCACGTGGATTGGGTCACACAGCGCGGTTGGGTCCCCGTCCACCTGGGTTCAGCACATCTGGCCTGGCCGGAGCAGCTCGCCCGCGACACCTACTTTCCGAACCTGGCCAAGCAGGCCCGCCCCGACCGCCAATCCGGATACCTTTGGAGGCTGCACTGAGGTCGTCGCCGCGAAGCTCGACGATGATCACGTCGCCCGGGCTGCAGATCAGGCAGCACACGGCCCGCCAACAGAAACCTGAGCCCCCCGGGCAGGCGATGGCCGCGACGATTGGGTCTGATCACAGGCCGGGCGCATGCCGATTCGGTGGTCATGGAAACCACAACCTCCGGCGACCGGCACGTCGCGGCTGACCAGGCCACCCAGGATCCGCGGCTGTAGAATCGAACTTGGCCGATAACGCCTGCTCGCAGCGGCTTGCCCCGGACAGTACTGCTCCGGACACGTCCCATATCCTGAGCAACGACAGATCACGCTCGGGGAGTCCACCTTCCGTCATCCACGTATCGTATGCTCCAGCCAGGGAGTCTCGCCGCTCAATCGCCCCGGATACACGGATTGCGCAAACTATTGCCGCAACGAGGTGCAATGTGGACACACAGACGAAGGCAACCTCCGCGACAGAAACCGTCAAGGAGCCCACCAAGCCCAGCACTCCTACCGCAGCGTCCGGTGCCGAGAACGAGTCATCGGCCCGGACACCGGCACCTCTCAAGGGCGTGCGGCTCGAACCTCGCATCCTCCGGTCGGTGACCTGGACCGACGTCGCAACGGGTACCGTTAATCCCGGTCCTACGGACCAGGCTGACTGCTTCATGGGCGATACTGCCGACAACGTGGCCGACGGGCTGGCTGGCGACGATGTGCTCTCGGCCTTCGCCGGGAACGACACCCTGCTGG
Source organism: Planctomycetota bacterium (assembly GCA_022711465.1). GTDB lineage: Bacteria > Planctomycetota > Phycisphaerae > UBA1845 > PWPN01 > JAGNEZ01. Next base: position 935,453 of record JAKLEZ010000001.1, read on the forward strand.
GAGGCTCAGGCAACGACACGCTCGACGGTGGCGTCGGTGACGATCAACTCGACGGTGGTGATGGCGCGGATACCGCCTCCTACGCGGGCATCAGTCGCGACGTGGCCGTTGATCTCGACACGGGCACATCCTCCGGCGCTGCAGGGAACGACACGCTCGTCAGCATCGAGAACGTCACCGGAGGTACGGGAAACGACCAGATTACCGGGGACGGACAGGATAATACGTTGGACGGGGGAGCCGGCGACGACGTCCTTGATGGCCGGTCGGGCGATGACGTCCTCCTCGGAGGGAGCGGAAGCGACACCGCCGATTACGGTTCGGCGACAAGCGGCGTGAATGCCGACCTGTCTGGCGGTACTGCGACCGGCGGCGCGGGCAACGACACGCTGATCGGCATCGAGAACGTGGCCGGATCCGCCCACGATGACACGCTTCAAGGCGACGGAGGCGCCAACACGCTCGACGGGAATGCCGGCAACGATGTCCTCGAGGGTGGAGCGGGCGACGACGAGCTGATTGGCGATGAAGGCGTAGATACCGCCCTCTACTCGAACGCGACCGCCGGCGTAGCCGTGAATCTGACAACGGGTGTCGCCAGCGGGGGTGAAGGAAGCGACACGCTTTCGGGTATCGAGAACGTCGTCGGATCGAATCACAATGACGTGCTGACCGGCAGCGACGGCGCCAATGTGCTGACCGGCGGCGGCGGCGATGACGTGCTTGTCGGCGGCCAGGGTGATGACGTCCTTGACGGCGGGATCGGCCTGGACACGGCCTACTACACGGACGCCACAGATAGTGTCACCGTCAGCCTGGCCCTGGGGGAATCCGCCGGCGCCGCCGGACACGATACGCTCCTCAATGTCGAGAACGTGACCGGCGGATCGGGCCACGACCAGATCACCGGTGACGCTCAAGAAAACACCCTGCATGGCGGCGAGGGAAACGACGTACTCGACGGCGGCGCTGGAGACGATGCGCTTTACGGTGACGCCGGATCCGACACGGTGTCATACGGATCGGCAACGAGCGGCGTTGACGTGAACCTCGCCGCCGGGACGGCTGATGGCGGCGGGGGGCACGATACGCTGTCCAGCATCGAGTCCGTGACTGGTTCGAACTACGATGACGTCCTCATCGGCAACATCGGCGCAAACCGCCTGGACGGCGGCACGGGGGATGACAACGTCGAAGGCGGCGCAGGCGATGACACGCTCATCGGCGGAGCAGGCATGGATACCGTCCATTACGACCATGCGGCCTCGGCGGTCAACGTCAACCTCTCCACCGGGGCAGCCTCGGGCGGCGGCGGATCCGACAGCCTTTCCCAGTTTGAGCACGTGGTGGGTTCAGATTTCAACGACACCCTGACCGGTGACGGCGGTGCCAACACGCTGTCGGGCGGCCTGGGCAACGACACCCTGGATGGCGGCCTCGGCAACGACGTCCTCGATGGCGGAGCCGGCACTGACACCGCGTCGTATGCAAGCATGGCGTCCACGGTCAACGTCAACCTCGCCACCGGCGTGGCCACGGGAGCCGCCGGCACCGATACCCTGGCGGGCATAGAGAACATCGTGGGCGGCTCCGGTTACGACGTTCTAACGGGCGACGATCAGAGCAACACCCTGCAGGGCGGAAGCGGCAACGATACACTCGACGGCGGGTTGGGAGATGACACCCTGGTGGGCGGCTCCGGAACGGACACGGCCTCGTACGCCGGCGCCAGTGGCGGGGTCAGCGCCAATCTGAGCAGCGGAAGCGTCACCGGTGCGGCTGGAAATGACGCCCTGAGCGGCATTGAGAACGTCACCGGTTCGGCCTATGACGACAGCATCACCGGCGATGCAAACGCCAACGTGTTTGTCGGCGGTGCCGGAAACGACACTATCGACGGAGGATCCGGCAACGACACCATCGAAGGTGGCCTGGGCGACGATACACTTCTCGGCGGAACAGGAACCGACACCCTTCGTCACAGTTCAGCCGCCGGCGGGGTCACGGCCGATCTGACAAACGGAACGGTCAGCGGAGCGGCCGGTTCGGACTCCATTAGCGGTTTCGAGAACGTGACCGGCTCCTACTACGCCGACACAATCCAGGGTGATGCCAACGCCAACACGCTGTCGGGATCGGGCGGCGATGACGTGCTCGACGGTCGAGCCGGCAACGATACGCTCGACGGCGGAACGGGCAACGATGTGTTGGTTGGCGGCGGGGGTACGGACACTGCGAGCTACAGCGGGGCATCGGGCGCGGTCACGGTAGATCTGGCCAACGGAACAACCAGCGGAGCCGCCGGTAACGACACGCTCAGCGGCATCGAGAACGTCACCGGATCCTACTACAACGACACCCTCCTCGGTGATGACGGAAACAACGTACTGGTTGGTGGCTCGGGCAACGACAACCTGGACGGCCGCGGCGGCACCGATACCGCGAACTACTCGTCGACCTCGGCCGGCGTTGACGTCAACCTCGCCCAAGGCACGGCAACCGGCAGCGCAGGCAACGATACACTCGCCAATATCGAGAATGTCACCGGCGGGTCCGGAGCAGATACCCTGACAGGCGATGACGGCAACAACGTGCTGAACGGCGGCAGCGGCAACGATGTTCTGATCGGCGGATTGGGTAAGGACACGCTCAACGGCGGGAGCGGAACCGATGTGGCGTCGTACGCCGATGCTTCCGGATCGGTGACGGTTGATCTCTCAACCAACAAGGTGACGGGGGCTGCGGATTCGGACACCCTGGTCAGCATCGAGAACGTGCAGGGCTCCGAGTACGGCGATGTATTAACGGGAAACAGCAGCGCGAATACACTGGAGGGTGGTGCAGGCAATGATACCTTGAACGGCGGCGGCGGCACCGACACGGCATCTTACGCCAATGCCACCGGAGCGGTAACTGCCGATCTTTCCAGTGGCACTTCCTCTGGAGCCGCGGGCGAGGATACCCTGCTTCAGATTGAGAATCTCAGCGGTTCCGCCTATGACGACACACTGGCGGGTGACGCCAACGCCAACGTCCTGACCGGCGGCCTGGGTGATGACGCACTGGACGGCGGCGCCGGAGTGGACACGGCATCGTACGCCGGAGCCAGCGGCGCGGTGACCGTCGATCTTGCCGCGGGGACCGCCAGCGGCGCGGCCGGCAATGACACGCTCGTGAACATCGAGAATCTCGCCGGATCGGATTACGCCGACGATCTGACCGGTGACGACGCTGCCAACACCTTGTCCGGCGGCGCGGGTAACGACATCCTGGACGGTGGCCTGGGCAACGACACCCTGGACGGCGGCGCGGGAACCGACACCGCCTCGTATGCCGGGACCAGTGGAGCCGTGACGGTGAACCTGGCTGCCGGACAGGCAACAGGGGCCGCGGGGAGCGACACACTGACCGCTGTCGAGAATGTGACCGGATCCGAATATGGCGACATTCTCGCAGGGGACGCGAACGCCAATGTGCTCTTGGGTGGCTCCGGCGATGACCGGCTCGATGGCGGGGCCGGCAATGACACACTCGATGGCGGTGCCGGACACGACACGGCGGATTACAGCACCGCCTCCTCGGCAGTCAGCGTGGATCTGACGAAGGCGGTCGCTCAGAGTACGGGCGGTTCCGGCACTGATACCTTGGTGAGCATCGAGAGCGTCATTGGCAGCAACTACAACGACACCTTCGCGTTCAGCCAGCCAACCGACGGAGCTCACTACACCGTGGATGGCGGTGGTGGTGCCAACACGATCGACCTGTCCAGCTTCTCACGGGCTGATGCTTCGATCGACAAAGCCGCCGACACCGTCATTGTCAACACGGCCGACGGACAGCACTTCACGATCGACTACAGCAACATCGCGTCACTGAAGTTCACTGACGGGACCGTCCTTACCACCGACACGGCGCCCGTGGCCAGTGCAGGAGACGATCAGAACGTAGCCGGTGGAGCGTTCGTGACTCTAGACGCTTCCACCAGCCAGGATGCCGACGGCGACTTGCTGCATTACACCTGGACCCAGACCTCGGGTCCGTCCGTGGAATTGAGTTCCGCCAGCGCGGTCAGCCCAACATTCACTGCGCCCGACGGTTATGTCAACATGACCCTGGACTTCCAGGTTGAGGTGTCTGACGGCACTCACGTGTCGACCGACAGCGCACAGGTTGTCATCAACCGAGACGATTTCGCCCCGAAGGCCGATGCCGGCCCTGATCAGGGCGTCACCGAAGGCGACGTCGTCAGCCTCGAAGGGAACGGCACCGACCCGCTCGGCAATGGTCTGACCTATGAGTGGATACAGCTATCCGGGCCGACCGTCGAGTTGAGCGACGCCCACGACCCCAACCCGACCTTTTTGGCACCGGAACTGGACAGCAGCGAGCCAGTCCGATTCGAATTGCACGTCAGCGACGGCACCAAGACCTCGGTCGATACGGTCGACGTGTTCGTCAACGCCGTCGATGACGGCCCTACCGCATCCGCTGGACCTGATCAGGTCGTCGAAGAGCACGCGATCGTCTCCCTGAACGGACAAGGCAGTACGGATCCCGACAGCCCGAGCTTGAGCTACCAATGGACTCAGGTCAGCGGACCGGGTGTCGAACTGAGCGATAGCACGTCATCACAGCCGACGTTCGAGGCGCCCAACGCGACCAATCCAACAGTGCTCACCTTCGAGCTTCAGGTGAGCGACGGCCACACGACTCACACCGATACAGTCGATATCACCGTGAACCCGACCAATGGCGCACCGAATGCCCAAGCTGATGAATTCGCCACAGTTGAGGATACGGCTTCGCACGTGGATGCCACCCACGGCGTGCTGGCCAACGACACCGACCTGGACGGTGACACCCTCTCGGCCAGCCTCACCCAGGATGCCGAGCACGGCCAGGTGGTCTTGAATGCCGACGGCTCCTTCACCTATACACCGGAGGCCGACTTCAGCGGTACCGACACGTTCACCTATCAGGTCAGCGATGGCCAGGGCGGACAGGCGACCGCGACCGCCACGGTCTCGGTGACGCCGGCGAACGATGCGCCGGTGGCCGGCTCGGATTCGCACACCGTGGACGAAGATGGGACGCTCAACGTGG
>JAKLEZ010000010.1 GCA_022711465.1 Planctomycetota bacterium
CACGTGGTCAGCCAACCGCGTTTGCTCAAGCCCCTCCATCCCGTCGGTCCCCGGCGTCAACCGACCCAACATGTGATCGGCCAAGGGCTCCCTGCACTCGGGCAATCAGGGGGGAGACTTCAGTCGTCGGGCCCTTGCATTTGCCCGCTCCGGTGGTATCTTGCAGTTGCGAGGCATGCGATCCGCACCCGCGTCGCGAGCATCACGGAATTGCGCAGGGGTGCGACTCGATGGTGCGGATGAGGTCGCAAGTCCTTGGCAGACGAAGCGCCGAAGTGGCGGAATTGGCAGACGCGCGGGATTCAAAATCCCGTCCTGGCAACAGGGTGAGGGTTCGATTCCCTCCTTCGGCAGTCTTTCCTAGCCCACCAGCAGAGTTCCACCTACCCAGGATGAGATGGATTGCTTGAGGGATAGCCGCTGGACCGGTGAGCACGGATTCGTGGGCTTCGGTCTTCGGGCCGTTGCGGCGTGATCCGTTGAGCGACGCGGGAGATGAAGCCGGTTATGGGACGAGGAATCCGCGGCGTCGTCTTGTGCTTCGCCTCAAAGCCCGAGGGTCCCTATCACGTTTTACCGAAGCAGCTAAAACGCCCCACCCACCGAGACGATGTAGAGACGGGCTGGTTCAGTTGCCGGGGACGGCAACCGGTTCCATTGGGGAGCGATCTAGCGTGGGGCATTGCGGCCCGTTGCGTCACCCTCTGGTGCAGGCGGCACCTCGGCTCCGTTTCGGGCACCAACGGCAAGCAGGTGGGAGGTTGCGCGGCGCGAGCAAACGCGGACAGAGGTGGGGGTCGGATCTGAATCAGGCTGATCACAGTCGCCCCGCTAGCGGAGATCGGCACGAATGGGTGGAGCATCGCAGGTACCAGTGACGCTGCCGACAGAGCGGGAGACTGCCCATTTCTGCGGCGTCGGGCAGCCCGAAGCGGTGGTGACGGCCGCCCGGCCCAATCCCCGAGCCCCGGCCAGCTCGATCCTCGTGGCCGAGGACGACCCCGACAACCAAGCCCTGATCGAGCTCCTGCTGCAGCGTGCCGGGTACCGGGTCACCCTGGCCTCTGATGGCGACGAAGTGTTTGGTCTGCTCGAGTCGTGCCGGCCGGAGTTATTGCTGTTGGACTGCCAGATGCCGCGGATGGACGGGCCGGAGGTGTGTGCCCGCCTCAAGCAGGACCCCTACTGGGCGGATGTGCCGGTCATCTTCCTATCGATGTTCTCGGACCCCCGGGACAAGGTTCGCGGATTTGAGGCCGGCGGCGCGGACTACGTGACCAAGCCGATCGAGGAGCTGGAGCTTCTCGCCCGGATTCGCAACCAGTTGGAGCTTGCCCGCAACCGTCAGACGCTCAAGAAGAAGGTATCGATTTACGAGGCCCTCACCCAGGAGCAGATGGCTCGGCTGGACGAGATTCGCACCGGCCAGGAATCACTGCTCACCTCGCCGTGGGCGTTCCCGGAACTGAAAGCGGCGGTGCGGTTCACACCGGCCCACGAGGCGGGCGGTGACTTCTACGAGATCACCCGTTTCGAGGACGGCGAGTTTGGATTCCTGGTCACCGACGTGGCCGGACACGACTTGAGCGTGCCCTTCATCACCGGAGCGTTGAAGGCCTTGTCGGTCACCTTTCTGAAGGATGGTCTGAGTCCGACGGACACGATGACGATGCTCAATGCCAGCCTGTGTGCCTTTCTGACCGAGGAGCGGTACGTCACCGGATGCTACGCCAAGTACTCGCGGGAGCGGAGGGAAGTGGAACTGATCAACGCCGGGCATCCACCGGCCCTGTTTCAGAGCACTGACCGGAAGTGTGAGTTTGTGAATCTCTCCGGAGACGCGCTGGGCTTGCTCGAGTGCGTCCGGTTCGAGACGCGAACGCTCCAGGTTCAGCCGGGGGACCGGCTCTTCCTCTACAGCGATGGCTTGATCGAGGGGTACCGCGATGCGCTCGGTCGGCGCGGGCGTCCGACGTGGGGCATGAAGCAGATGCAGCGTTGTGTCGAGAGTCTTCGGTCCAAGAACATCACCGAGACCGTTGATGCGATTGTGGATGAACTCCTGGACGAGACTGGAGGCATGGTCGAGGACGACATCCTGGTTCTAGGGGTTGAGTTCTGAGATCGAGCATGGCAGCTCGGCCCTAACGAGGGCGGAACATGTTTGAGACGACGCAAAACGAAGGCAAGCTCCACCTGCGGATGTCCGCCACTTTGGAGAATATCGACCGGGCGGACGAGGCCATGGTCGAGTTTCTGAAGAGCCGCGATGCCCCGGTGGACATGTTTGCGGTGCGGATCCTGTTGAGAGAGGGGATGCTCAACGCCGTGGTTCACGGCAGCGGGCAGGATCCGGATCTACCGGTGACGATGGACGTCGAGCTGGATGCTGAGGGCGTCGGCCTGACGATCGAGGACACCGGGCCGGGCTTCATCTGGCAGAACCGATCTGCGAGTTTTGATCTGATGGGAGACGGCGGGCGGGGCATTCCGCTGATGCAGATGTACGCATCGCGGATGGCCTTCAATGACTCTGGGAACAAGGTGTCGTTCTGGCGCAAGTACCGCGAGGCGGAGGTGTGCCAGGGCGCGACTCATGGAGAATGCCAATGACACAGACAGGCGCGACAGCGGAAGCGTTCGTGGTCAAACCCGGGCGCGACATCGTCATTTCCTACGTGGAGACGTTCCGAAGGGAGTTGCTGACCCTGATCGATCAGGGTCATCTGAACCTGGTGATCGATCTGGACGGGGTGAGCATGATTGACTCCAAGGGACTGGCCATTTTCATGCTCTGCTACAAGAGCCTTTCCGCCAAGGGCGGTAAGCTGACCGTACTCACCAACGATCAGGATCTGCGTTACCTCTTCAAGGTCATGCGTATGGATGAGATGTTCACCGTGACCGAGAGTCTCTAGCCAGAGCCTTCACCGACCGATCGGACCGTCAAACGTCAGGAGCGTCATGATGTCAATGAGCAACAACGAAGTCGTCGCGGAGTTCATCGTCGAATCGCAGGAGCACCTGGCTGACATCGAGAACCAGCTTCTGGCAATCGAAGCCGGCGGCGCGGCCATCGACCTCGAACTCGTCAACACGGTGTTCCGCTCGATCCACTCCATCAAGGGGGCCTCGGGCTTCCTGGGCTTTACGGCCATCGGCGAGCTGTCGCACAGCATGGAGAACGTGCTGAACCTGATGCGGGGCAAGGAACTGGTCCCGACGTCGGAGACCATCGACGTGCTGCTGAAGGCGGCGGACGTGCTCCGCGGCATGATCAACGTGGCGGAGCAGTCGAACGGCACTGACGTCTCCGCCCACGTGACGGCCCTCAAGCGGATCATCGAAGGCGGGACGACGCCCGCGGTCCAGACGAGCATGAAACAGACCACGGAGATCCCGGGCCCCGGCGGCATCGTTCTGCGGGTGACCGAACACGTGCTGGCAACCCAGCGGACCATCGGCCACCGGCTGTACCTGGTCAGCATCGACCTGATCTCGGAGGTGGAGGCCAAGGGCATGACCCCTCTGGCCTGGGTCAAAGGACTGCTCAGTTTCGCCGAGCTGCTCGACTCGCGCCTGGACCTGGTCGACGGCGGTGGGCTCGACTCGGAACTGCCCGGGGCGATGCGGTTCGTGGCCCTGATCGGAACGGTCCTGGAGGATCCGGAAATCGTGGCCACGGCCTGCAAGGTGCCCGTGACGCAGGTTCAGCCGGCCAACATGGACCAGGCTGCGCCGGCCCCGGCGACCGCCCCCCACCCCCCCGCCACCGCCGGTCCGGCCGCGACGCGTACCGCCGCAGCCGACACCACCGCGACCCCAGTGCCCCAGGCGTCCGCCTTGGTCGAGCCGACCGCTGCCGTAGCGGCTCCACGAATCCACCAGGAAGCCCCGCCACCGGTGCCCAAGGAGCCGGTGGCTGCGGCCCCCGCGGCCGGCGTGAGTGGTTCGACCACAGGACCGGGTACCGCGGCGACCAGCACCGGCGGGACGGAGACCAGCATTCGCGTATCCGTCGGGCTGCTCGACCATTTGATGAACCTGGCCGGCGAACTGGTTCTGGGGCGCAACCAGCTCCTGCAAATGATCGCCACCAATGACCAGAGCGGCCTGGAATCGGTGGGCGGCCGGCTCAATCAGGTCACCAGCGAGCTGCAGGAAGCGATCATGCAGACCCGCATGCAGCCGATCGGCTCGGTGTTCAGCAAGTTTCCGCGGGTGGTACGAGACCTGAGCAGCAAGCTCGGCAAGCAGTGCGAGCTGGTCGTGGAAGGCAAGGATGTGGAGCTGGACAAGTCGATCATCGAGGCCATCGGCGATCCACTCACCCACCTGATCCGCAATTCGGTCGATCACGGGGTCGAGCGGCCGGAGGTCCGTACCGCCAAGGGCAAGAAGGCCTCGGGCACGGTGGTGCTGCGGGCCTTTCACCAGGCGGGGAAGGTCAATATCACCATCACCGACGACGGGGCGGGAATTGACGCCGAGAGACTCAAGGCCAAGGCGATCGAAAAGGGCCTGATCACGGCCAGTGCCGCCCGGGAGATGAGCGAACGGGATGCGATCCGGCTCATTTTCCACCCCGGTTTCTCCATGGCCGAAAAGGTCACCGACGTCAGCGGGCGCGGGGTGGGCATGGACGTCGTCAAGACCAACATCCAGAAGGCCGGGGGAACAGTCGATGTCGAGACCCAGGTCGGGGCCGGCACCACGATCAGCATCAAATTGCCGCTCACCCTGGCGATCATCCCGTCGTTGATCGTGCGATGCGGGGAGGAGCGCTACGCCATCCCGCAGGTCAACATCAGCGAGCTGGTGCGGATCAAGGCGACGGAAGCGGCCTCGAAGATCGAACGCGTCAGCGGTGCGGAAGTGCTCCGGCTTCGAGGCAACCTGTTGCCGCTCGTCCGACTCAGCAAAGCCCTGGGGATTCAGTCGAAACGACTGGACCCGCTCCCGGCCACGATGGAGGACAACCTGCGCGAGAACCTCGCGGACCGCAGAAGCGGGCAGGCCGCGCCGCCGGAGATCGAGGAGCATCGATCCGGTGCCGACCGGCGCACGGACACCGCGGCCGGCGCCCTGAACATCATCGTGGTGGAGACCGGGCACCTGCGTTACGGCATGATCGTGGACGGGCTCCACGATTCGGAGGAGATTGTGGTGAAGCCGCTCGGCTCGCACCTCAAAGGCACCCCATGCCTGGCGGGAGCGACGATCCTGGGCGACGGGCGGGTAGCCCTGATTCTGGACATTGCCGGCATCGCGTCTCACTGTCAATTGGCCGTACCTGAAACCGAAGATGAAGCCGAGGCGACCGGACAAGGGGCGAGCGGCTCGGGCGAGACGCATACCCTGCTGCTGTTCACCAACGATCCGAGCGAGCAATTCGGCGTTCCGATGGGCCTCATTGCCCGGATCGAGCGCATTCGCACATCGCAGATCGACAGTGTCGGCGGCCAGGACATCCTGCAGTACCGCGGCACCTCGCTGCCGCTGCTCAGCCTGGATCAGCACATCAAGGCCAAGCCTCGACCGCAGCAGGACACGGTCTACGTGGTGGTCTTCCGGGCCGCGAAACAGGAGATCGGTCTGATCGCGCCGAATCTGGTCGACATCCGCGAGGTCGACGCCGAGGTGGACACGATCACGTTCCACCAGCCGGGCGTGATGGGCTCCATGGTCATCGACGGCAAAGCCACACGGCTGGTGGATCTGTTCGAGCTGGCCCGCACGGCGCATCCCGACTGGTTCACGGGCCAGACCGCATCCGACCAGGGCCTGAAGGCCAAGCCCCGGCTGCTGCTGGCCGAAGACTCCGCCTTCTTCCGCAACCAGCTCCACGGATTCCTGACCGACGAGGGTTTCGAGGTCGTCGCCTGCGAGGACGGTCAGGTGGCCTGGGACAAGCTCCAGGCGGCCGACGAGCCTTTCAGCGCGGTCGTCACCGACATCGAGATGCCCAACATGGACGGGTACGACCTGACCCGCCACATCAAGCAGAGCCCGCTCTACAGCCACCTGCCGGTCATCGCGGTCACCTCGCTGGGCGGCCAGGAGGACATGCGCCGGGGCAAGGAAGTGGGCGTGGATGAATACCAGGTCAAGCTGGACCGCGACCAGTTGATCGCGGCCATCCGCAGACTGTGGAAGGCAACGAATCCGACCCGGGGTGCGTCCCAGGGGGCGACCCCGTCCCAGACCAGGAGGTCACGATGAGTACCGCGACACTGACGCCGCCTCGGAATCTGGCCCAGGAGATGGAGTACGCCACGTTCTATGTGGGCGACATCCTGCTGGGTGTGGACATCGGACAGATGGAGGAGATCAATCGTCAACTCGAAGTCACCGTAGTGCCGCACGCGCCGCCGTTTGTGCGCGGCGTGGTGAATCTGCGCGGCGAGGTGGTCACGGTAGTTGACCCACGGGTCATTCTGGGACTTCCCGTCACGGAGGTCTCGGCAACCAGCCGCACCGTGATCGTGCGCCACAAAGGCGAGCAGATCGGCCTACTGGTCGATCGAATCGCGGACGTCGTCCGCATCTCGGTAGGCGAGATGGAGCCCCCGCCAGCCAACGTGGGCGGTGTGGAGGGGCGCTTCTTCAAAGGAGTCTACAAGCTGCAGACGGAGTTGCTGATCGTTCTGGATGTGGAGACAGCCTTATCCGCGCCGACCAGTGATCGTCAGGCGTAGCGATCAAGGCATGGTCTGACCATGGGGCGGGGTGAACCCGCCGTGCCGGAGACATGTTGGAACCGCGGGCCACGCTACCAGGCAAAGGCCAGCAAGACACAATCGTAGAGAAAGCAGGGACAAATATGAAACTCCAGAACAAACTGACCGGAACAAGTGTGGGACTGATGCTCCTGTCGGTGGCCGTGGTCGCGGGCATCGCGCTGTGGGCATTCGTTCAATCGAGCCGCACGGCGGTATCGACAGCCAGGACCGCGATACAGTCGCAGACCAGCGAGGTCCTGGCTACCGGCGTGCGCGCCCAGGTGAGAGACCTTGACAACCTGGTCAAGCGTGTCGAGAACGACGCTCGGCGGCTGGCCGAATCGCCGAACTTCGTCGGCTACATCACCTGCAAGGCGGGAACGAACGAGCTCTGGAACGAAATCGGCATGAAGGAAGCCGGCCGGATCCTGGAGGGAATCGAGAACACCTGTGCCGTCCAGCGGGCGTTCCTGCAGGAGATTCTGGAGCACAACATCGTCGTCGCCGAGCACGTGCTGGCACGTCACGGACGCATCGGATTTTCCGAACAGAAAGCGGAATGGAAGGCGGTCAATCAGTTCAACAAGACGGAGACAACCGTCTCGCTGCCGCGTCTGACCATCGGTGACAAGACGCTTGAAAGCAACTCCGACCCGAAGACTCCATCCCCGGTGGTGGACGAAGTGGTGACTCAAGTCAGCGGTTCGTGCACGATCTTCCAGCGAATGAACGAGACCGGCGACATGCTCCGCGTGGCCACGACGGTAACCAACACCTTGGGCCAGCGAGCGATCGGAACGTACATTCCGGTGACCCAACCGGACGGAACGCCCAACCCGGTCCTGGCGTCGGTCCTGGCCGGCAAGCAGTATTCAGGCCGGGCCTTCGTGGTAGACGCCTGGAACTCTGCCGTCTACAAGCCTCTGAAAAACGAGAAAGAGCAAGTGGTAGGCCTGCTCTACGTGGGGGTGAAGGAGCAGGAGACCGCGACCACCCTCCAGGACATTGCCAAGATCAAGGTCGGCAAGACCGGCTACCCGTTCGTGATGGACTCCAAGGGCATTCTGATCAGCCACCCCAAGACCGAGCTGATCGGCAAGGATACAATCAAGGACCTGAACCTGGCGTCATTCAAGGAGATCCTCGAGAGACGTTCCGCCGACAAGACCCAGCGGCTATCCTACACATTCGAGAACCGTGACAAGTTCGTGCTCTACAAGTACTATCAGCCCTGGGACTGGATTGTCTGCGTCAGCGGCAATTGGGACGAGTTCAGCGCCACCGCGGCGGAGTCGGCCGGCAAACTCCTCGCCCAAGAGCTCAAAACACTGAGCAACCTCTCTTCGCTCACCTTCAAGAACGAGCGGAAGCCGATCTACAGCCAGATTCGCTGCATGAGCGCCAAGGGCGACGAGCTTATCAGGATTCAGAAGGGCGAGGAGCAGAAGGACCTGGGCAACAAGTCGGATGCCGCGTGGTTCCAGGAAGCCACCAAGCTCAAGGCGGGCGAAGTCTACCTCGCGCCGGTGGAGGTTGCGGCAAACACCCAGGAGGTGGAACTCAGGGCGGTCTCGCCCGTCTACCAGGGAGACAAGCTGCTCGGCGTGGCAGCGCTCAGCATGGATTGGAGCATCACCCGCGACGTCATTGCCCAGACGACCTACGGCAAGACCGGATATGCCTACGTCATGAACGACAAGGGCCTCCTCGTCAGCCATCCGAAGTACTCGCTCATCGACAACGTCAACATCGGCGACGCCAAGTACGGGCCGCTTGCCGACCTGGTCAAGACGCACATGAGCAAGGGCGAGCAAGGGCAAAACCAGTATATGTTCGAAGGCATTGAGAAGTGCGTCGCCTACGAGCCGCTGAAGATCGGAGCATTCACCTACTCCGTGGCCGTCACTGAGCCAATCGAGGAAGCCATGGCGATCGCCAACAACCTTGCCGCCGAAGGCGACAAGAACGCCACGGCGACCATTAAGAAGATCTCGCTGTCGGCGCTGGCCGTGATCGTGATAGGCGTCTTCGTCAGCCTGGCCACCGCTCGCCGCATTGCCAACCCGATGCGGCGACTGGCCCTCGCTCTCCAGGACATCGCCCAGGGGGAAGGCGACCTGACCAGGCGTCTGGAAGTCAAGACCAAGGACGAGATCGGCGACGTGGCAAACTGGTTCAACGTCTTCCTGGACAAGCTCCAGGGCATCATCAAGAAGATCTCGGAGAATGCGCACACCTTGGCCGGGGCCTCGACCGAACTGTCGTCCACCGCAACTCAGCTGGCCGGCGGGGCCGAGGAGACAACCGCTCAGTCGGCCACCGTGGCGGCCGCGGCGGAGGAGATGTCCGCGAACATGAACACCATCGCGGCGGCCGGCGACGAGATGTCGACCAATGTCAAGACCGTGGCTGCGGCCATCGAGGAGATGACCGCGAGCATCGGCGAGGTGGCCCGCAATGCCGAGCAGGCGGCCAGCGTGGCCGAGAACGCCACCCAGCTGGCCAACACGAGCAACCAGAAGATCAGCCAGTTGGGATCGGCCGCGGATGCCATCGGGAAGGTCGTCGAGGTCATTCAGGACATCGCTGAGCAGACCAACCTCCTGGCCCTGAACGCGACGATCGAGGCGGCCCGGGCCGGCGACGCGGGCAAGGGTTTTGCCGTGGTCGCCACCGAGGTCAAGGAGCTGGCCAAGCAGACTGCCGAGGCCACCGAGGACATCCGCAAGCGGATCGGGGCCATTCAGAGCTCGACCGGGGAGGCGGTGACGTCCATTGCCGAAATTACCAAGGTCATCGGCAAGGTCAACGAGGTCTCGCGCACGATCGCCTCGGCGGTGGAGGAGCAGTCCATCACCACCAAGGAAATCGCCCAGAACGTGGCCCATACGGCCGCAGGCTCGAGCACGGTCTCGCAGGGCGTGGCCCAATCGGCGACGGCGAGCCAGGAAATCACCCGGAACATGGTCGGAGTCGATACCGCCGCCAAGCAGACTGCCCAGGGGGCGGCACAGACCCAGGCCGCCGGTCAGGAACTATCCAAGCTGGCCGAGGAGCTGCAGTCCCTCGTCGGGCAGTTCAAGGTCTGAGCCCGAGCTACGCGTCTCGATCTCCCCGGGGGAACCGTCTCCGGGGAGACGAGAGCGGCATGAGGATTGATGGCCGAGGCATCCCGACGGCGATTGAGACTTGTGCGAAGGGAGGCCGATGGCCTGACAGGAGTCGTGAGCAAGGGGCAGCAAGCGGCGGGCACTTGTGGGACGGTTCGGACTTCGAGCGCAAGCGGTGCAGGCCCGAGAACGTATCGCCGGGGCTCGGCCTCAGCGGAGGACCTTACGTGGCTCAAGCCAAGGTACTTGTGGTGGATGACAGCCCGATGATCAGCCGCCTCCTGCAGAGTAAGCTGGGGGCGGCCGGCATCGCCAGCGACGCGTCGGACTCTGCGGCGAAGGCGCTGCAGATGATGGAGCGCAACCTCTACTTTGTGGTCGTCGCGGATATCCACATGCCGGGCACGGACGGCGTCGCCCTGCTCTCGGCGCTCAAGAGACTAAGCCCGCTGGTGCAGGTCATCATGTTGACGGGTGATGCGTCCATTGAGCAGGTGATCGAATGCGCCGACCGGGGGGCCATCGATTTCTTCTCCAAGCAGGAGCCGCTGCCGCCGCTGACCGAAGCGGTCGCCTCGGCTCTGGCCCGGGCGGCTCGTTGGAGCGGATGGCTCCGGCAAGGCAACACCGCGCCCGTGGCATTGGCCGCAGCAGGAAGGAAGCCGTGAACGAGAGGAGACTCCGAGTTCTGGTGGTCGACGACACGGTGGTGTATCGCCGGATCGTGAGCGAGATCCTGGCGAGCCTGCCGGGGGTAGAGGTTCTGTCGGCGGCGGCCAATGGCAAGATCGCCCTCCAGAAAATGGAGCAGCTTCATCCGGACCTGCTGACTCTCGATCTGGAGATGCCGGAGATGGACGGCCTGGAGGTGCTCCGGCA
This sequence comes from Planctomycetota bacterium, assembly GCA_022711465.1. GTDB lineage: Bacteria > Planctomycetota > Phycisphaerae > UBA1845 > PWPN01 > JAGNEZ01. The sequence continues at coordinate 10,712 of JAKLEZ010000010.1, forward strand.
GCTCAAGGCGAAGAACAGCCCGGTCGGGGCGATCATGCTCAGCGCATTCACCACCAGCGGGGCTGATGCCACCGTGGCCGCATTGAAGCTGGGCGCCTTCGATTTCGTACTCAAACCCAGCGGGACGGACACCGACAGCAACATCGAGGAGCTGCGAAGAGAGCTTGGCCACAAGATCGAGGCGTTTGCCCGATCCCGTTCGCTTCGCGAGGCGGTCGGAGACTCATCCGGGCCTCAGCCGGTGGCGACGAGAAAGGCGTCCTCCGCTTCTGAAGTGGTTCGGCGAATGAGCATTATTGCCCAACCTGCCTCCGGCAAGCCGGAGGTAGTGGCATTGGGCATTTCCACTGGCGGGCCGCAGGCTCTGAGCCGAATGCTGCCCCAGCTCCCCGGCGATCTGGCCGCCCCAATGCTGATCGTGCAGCATATGCCCCCGAAGTTCACGGCCTCGCTTGCCCACGATCTGAACAGCCGTTGCCAGTTGGCAGTCAGCGAAGCCGCCGGCGACGATGCCGTCGTTCCGGGTCGGATTCTGATCGCCCCCGGCGGACGGCAGATGAAGCTTGACCGGGAGGGAGAGCGATTGGTTGTTCGGGTTACCGAGGATCCGCCGGAGAACCACTGCCGTCCGGCGGTCGACTACTTGTTCCGCTCCGTGGCCCATGTCTGCGGGCCAAACGCTGTTGGCGTCATCATGACCGGCATGGGCAGCGACGGAGCCCTGGGCTGCCGGCTGCTGAAACGCCGCGGAGCGACCATTATCACCCAGGACGAAGCCACGTGCGTGGTCTACGGGATGCCCAAGCAGCCCACGGAGGAAGGTCTGGCGGATGCGGTGGTTCCACTCGAGCGCATGGCCACCGAAATCACTCGCCTCGCTGGAAGAGGAGTGCCCGCATGGAAGTGAGCAGCGAGGACATCAAAGTCATCTCTCGGCTCGTCGATGACCTGTGCGGCATTGTCCTCGATGAAACCAAGGGCTACCTGATCAAGAGCCGGCTGACGAGAATCGCGGAGGAGACCGGGTGTTCCACCTTCAGCGAGCTCTACTACAAGGTCCGATACGCCAACGACAAGACTCTGCAGACCAAGATCATCGACGCGATCACGACGAACGAGACGCTGTTCTTTCGTGACACCACGCCGTTCGAGGCGATGCGGCACAAGGTCATTCCGGATCTGATCGATGAGAAGGCCGGCACGGCCTGCCCTCGCCGCCTGCGGATCTGGTCGGCAGCCTGCAGCACCGGCCAGGAGCCGTACAGCATGGTCATGGTGCTCTACGAGCTGTTGCCCGATGCTGCCCGCTGGGACATCCAGATCACCGCGACGGACATCTCCGACACCGCCATCCGGCAGGCCAGTCTCGGCCGGTACAGCGACATGGAGATCAACCGAGGCATGACCTCGCAGATGCTGGCCAAGTACTTCAATCGCGAGCCGAGCGGCTGGAAAGTCAAGGACGAGGTACGGGGTCTGGTCGCGTTTCGTCGGATCAACCTTCTCGAACCGTTCGTCGGCCTGGGCCCATTCGACATCGTGTTCTGCCGGAACGTCGCCATCTACTTCAGCCCCGAGGCCCGCCGAAGCCTCTTCCTGCGGCTGGCCGACACCCTCACTCCTTCCGGCTACCTGTTTGTGGGGTCTTCCGAGTCGCTCACGGATCTGGGGCCACGATTCGCGCCCCACCAGCACTGCCGCTCGATCTTCTACAGGCCCAACAAGTCGGGAGCGGCCGCCCCCCAGGCCTGCCTCGCAGGAGCAGGACGATGAGGCTGCGAGCCCGGGTCCTCGTTCCGGTCAGTCTGCTCCTGGTTGTTCTGAGCAGCTGCCTGTATCTGGCCGCCACCCGCATCCTCACCCAGGGATTCGCCGAAACCGAGTTCCGGGCAACCGAGCATGCCGTCCACCACACCAACGCCACCATCGACGACCTGATCAGTCGACTGCAGATCATCGGCGGCGACTGGGCTCAGTGGGATGATACCTGCAGGTATATCGAGGATGGGAATCCGGCGTTCGTGCAATCCAACATCACGGTGACGAGTTTGACCACCATCCACACGGACTGGATGCTCTTTCTGCACCGCGACGGCCGGGTCATCGGCGACTTCACCCAGGCGGCTGACGGCGAATCGGCCAACCTCATGCTCAACGTGCAGGCCCCCCTGCTGGACGAACATCTGCCGGTGCTGACCCACCACGAGAAGGCGGGGGCGCCCATTGCCGGGGTTCTCCTGGTCGCCGGTTCACCCTGCATTGTCTCATCCTGGCCGATCGTGGACAGCAATGGAGCGGGCCCCATCCGCGGCACACTGATTGTCGGCCGGCGGATCAACGCCGACGTGCTCGAGAGCCTGCATCGACACACCAACTCCACAATCCGGCTGCACCGCCTGCACCAGGACCCGGTACCGGAGGCCGTCCTGGCGGCGCTCCTGGGCGGCGAACCTCAGGTCATCGACATGGCCGGCTCGGAGACGGCGACGGGCTGGTCACTCAGGAGAGACCTCTACGGACGGCCGGCAGTGCTCATCGAGAACACGACCCCTCGTCTCGTTGAGCGGCACGTGACCGCCAGCCTCCGGTACCTGCTCGCCTCCGTGGTGGTCGTGAGCATCGCCAGCATCGTGACCATCCTCGTTCTTCTGGACCGGCTGGTCATCCGGCGGATTCAGCGCCTCGCCCGGGGAGTTGAGGGAATCCGGGCCAACGGCAAGCCGTCGGAACGTCTCCAGGTCGACGGCGGAGACGAGCTGGGCCAGCTGACCGCAAGCGTCAACTCGATGCTCGAGTCGCTGGAGACCGCCGAGAACAAGCATCGGGCGGCGTTCGAGAACGCCACCGACGGCCAGATCCTCATGACCGACCGATTCCTTGACTGCAACAGCCAATCGTGCCTTCTGTTCGGCTGCGACCGCGAGAACATCATCGGCCGGACTCCCGCGGACTTCTCGCCCCCCTTCCAGCCGGACGGACGCCGTTCGGCCGAGGCGTCCCGGGAGCGAATCGAGGTCGCGCGATCGGGACATCCCCAGCGGTTCTACTGGCAACATCGCCGCAAGGATGGTTCGCTGGTCGAGTGCGAAGTCTCCCTGGTCCCCATCATCCTCGGTGGACAGCGATCCGTGCACGCGACCGTGCGCGACATCACCGAACAGAAACGAGCCGAGCTCCAGGTCCACCAGAGCCGCGAGCAGCTCCAGCTCGTGCTCGAGGGCAGCAACGATGGCTTCTGGGACTGGAACATGACCACGGACACCATCCAATTCAGCCCGCGGTGGTGCGAGATCCTCGGCTACGAGGTGGAAGAGATCGAGCCCCGGCTGAGCACCTTCCAGCGGCTGGTTCACCCTGACGACTGGCCGATGCTCGAAGGGAACATCCAGACCCACGTTCGAGGTGAGACTCCCCAGGTCTCGGCCGAGTTCCGCATGCGCTGCAGGAACGGCGAGTGGAAGTGGATCCTCGGACGAGGCAAGGTGGTAAAACGCGACGACACCGGCAAGCCGCTGCGTATGACCGGCACACATCTGGACATCACCGAGCGCAAGCAGGCCCAGGAAGCCCTGCGCACCAGCGAGGAGCTGTTCCGCAGCATCAGCGATTCCGCCCAGGACGCGATTGTCATGATTGATCCCGAGGGTCGGATCGTGGTCTGGAACCGAGCCGCCGAGACCATGTTCGGCTTCTCGGCGAATCTGGCTCTGGGCGCAGGCCTGCACGATCTCATCCTGCCCCAACGTTATCACCAGGACCACCTCGAACGCCTGTCCCGCTTCGGGACCGCCCCAACCGGAGAGGGAGTCGGAAAGGTCATCGAGCTCACCGCCAGAAGGGCCGACGGCCAGGAACTCCCGATCGAGTTGTCCCTGTCCGGCATGCGCCTGCAGGACAAGTGGTTCGCGGTGGGCATCATTCGAGACATCACCGAACGCAGGCGCGCTGAGGAGGCCATCCGCCAAAGCGAGGAGCATTTCCGGCTGCTGAGTGACAGTGGGCCGGCCATGCTCTGGATGGCCAGCCAGGACATGAAATGCACATGGTTCAACAAGGCCTGGCTGGCCTTCACCGGCCGAACCCTCGACCAGGACCGCGGCAGCGGGTGGAGCGAGGGCATCCATCCCGAGGACCTCGAGCGGACCCTTCGGCACTACACGACCTCATTCGTGGACCGGCAGTCGTTTGAGATCGAGTACCGCCTCCGGCGGGCCGACGGCCGTTACCGCTGGGTGCTCGACCGCGGCATTCCTCGATACTCGGATTCCGGAGAGTTCATTGGGTACCTGGGCTCCGCGATCGATATCGATGTGCGAAAGCAGATCGAAGACCGGCTCCGCGAGAGCAACAACATGCTGGCCGACACGATTGAGCGGGAGAAGGAGGCCAAGACCCAGCTCATGGCCGTCCTCCAACAGCTTCGGTCGGCCACCGAGGCGGCCAACGCCGCCACCCAAGCGAAGAGCCAGTTCCTGGCCAACATGAGTCACGAAATCCGCACCCCCATGACCGCCATCCTCGGCTACACGGATTCCCTGCTCGAAGAAAGCCAGTCGGCCGACGAGAGCCCGGAGCGACTCAAGGCCCTCACCACCATCCAGCGGAACGGGCGACACCTGCTGGCCATCATCAACGACATTCTGGACTTCTCCAAGATCGAGGCCGGTAAGCTCGCCATCGAGCAGATTCGCTACTCCCCGCTGCAGATCCTGGCCGAGATCGAGTCGCTGGAATCCGTCAACGCGGCTCGGAAGAACCTGCGTTTCGAGGTCAAGGCCCTGAGCCCGATGCCGGCCACCATCACCACCGACCCGACCCGCCTGCGCCAAGTCCTGGCCAACCTGGTCAACAACGCCATCAAGTTCACGCAGCAAGGCTCCGTGAAGCTGCAGGCCCAGTTCCTGGCGGCGGAACCCGCCGATTACCCGCGAATCCAGTTTGACGTCCTGGATACCGGCGTAGGCATCAGCCCGGAACAGCGTGAGCAGTTGTTCAGACCTTTCACCCAGGCCGACGCCTCAACCACGCGGCAGTTCGGCGGCACGGGGCTCGGACTGGTCATCAGCCGGCAGATCACCCAGTTGCTCAGTGGCTCCATTGAAATCGTCGATTCCGCGCCTGATCGCGGGACTCACATCCGCGTCACGATCCCCACTGGATCACTCGAGGGTGTTTCCACCAGGGACAACTGTGAGACTTTCAACATGGAAGACTTTGGACAGAAAAACCGTGCACCGGCCACGACAGGTTCACTGCGCTGCCGCATCCTGCTGGCCGAGGACAGCGAGGACAACAGCGATTTCATCAGCGCCATGCTGCGACGGGCAGGCGCCGAGGTGGTCCTGGTCGAGAACGGCCAACTGGCTGTCGACCAGGCCCTGGGTGGAATCCTGAATCGCCGGGCATCGGACCCGCCTCAGCCCTACGACATCATCCTGATGGACATGCAGATGCCGGTCATGGACGGCTACGAGGCCACCCGGCAACTCCGAGAGAAGGGCTACAGCGGTAAGATCATCGCCCTGACCGCCCACGCCCTCTCCTCGGACCGCGACAAGTGCCTGGCCGCCGGATGCGATGACTACGCGATCAAGCCGATCAACCGCCACGAGTTCTTCCAGACCATCCAGCGCAACCTGTCGGCACCCGCGACCGCTCCCGCCCCGCCGGCCGCACCCAGGCCAAAGGCTCCGGAGCCGGCGCCCCCGGGCGCCAGCGAGCCTGCCCGATCGACGACGCCCCCCACAGCCGCCGGATCCGGGAAGCAGGTCCTGTCCAGCCAGCGGTCCTGCGACCCGGCATTCGCTCCCCTGATCCAGGCGTTCCTTGGCCGGCTGCCCAAACGCATCGAGGCGTTCGAACAGGCCCTTGCCGCCCACGACCTGAGCATCCTGACCATGGAGGCTCACAAACTCAAGGGAGCGGCCGGCAACTACGGCTTCACCGCCCTGTCCAAGGCGGCCGGTGACATCGAAAGAGACGCCAAGGCACAGTGCGCCCTGGATGTGCTGCAGCAGGAAGTGAAAGCCCTGATCGAACTCTGCCATCAGACGCGGGCGGAGAACCCGCCGGCTCCGAATGCGGCGAACGCGGCACCCCAATAGAGCAGGTCCGGGCCCGCCCAGATCCGTTCGCCCCGCGGACGAGGCCGGACCGCAGGATCAGACCCGGGCACTCATTGCAGGAACATCTTCACGACCGTCGCCATGATCGCAATCAGAGCCAGAACAATCGACTCCCCGGCAATCAAGCCGGCCGCCACAGGCATGATGTAGGTACCGGCCGTGCGGCGGTGAACAAGGGTCCACACCCAGGCGATCACCGCACCGATCGCGAACGAGAGACTGTTCTGGAAGGGAACCACCCACGCAAGGCCCAGGCCCATCGCGGAGGGCAGATAGGCAGCCGCCTTGGGCCACAGGGCCGACAGAACCGGCAGGGCAATGCCCACCACGGCTCCGATCAGGATGGCGTACTGGGCCGTCAGGGGAACCGTGTGCAGTCCCTTGGTCAGGGCGTCGGCCATTGCCCGCCACATGTTGGTGGCCGGCGGCTGGAAGGCCTCCAGGGTCTGCTGATCCGGAACCATGAGATACCAGGCGGGAACGATTGCCGCCACGCCGAAAAAGACCCCAGCCCATTGAGCCAGAAACTGCTTGCGCGGATTGGCGCCCAGCAGGTACCCCGACTTGAGATCGGTCAGCAGGTCCGCGGCGCTGCCCGCGGCACCCGCGGTTGTCCCGGCCGACATCAGATTGACCGTGGTGTCACCCTTGGCCAACAGGGCGTACATCAGCTGCGTGACCTTGCCCATGGCCCCGGTCGGCGTCGTATCGGTCTCGCCCGTTGCCCGGCAGGCGACAAGCGAGAGCACGAACGACATGGCTACCGCGATCACCCCGAGCAGGATCGACATGTTGAACGCAAGGTAGTTCAGCAGCACGGCGGCAATGCCAATGGGGACCACGCCCGCGATCACCCAGGAGCCGGGGACCTCGACGCGGGCCAACTCAGCGGCGCCGCTGCCCGCCTCCGCCCGCTGGAACACGTTGAAGGCCCGGGCCATCGTGCGCCACTGCAGGGCCACCGAGGCCAGACTCGAGAACACCATGATGGACGTCCCACCCCACAACGCCCAGCGGGTCGGATTGATCACCCCGTTCCTGACAGTGAACGAGGGAACGAAATCGGCGACACCGGCCATGGCCTGATCCTGGGCGAACAGCCACGGAACGGCCACACAATAGAGCAGGATCGAGCCGGCCAGCATCGACAGGGAGACACGAAGGCCGATGAACATGCCGGCCGCGATCATGAGTGTGCCGGGCTCGAAGCCGAATCCTACCAGTGAGGGACCGTTCGAGCGGCCGGCAAAGGGGATGAGCTCGCGTATGTGCAGACGCCACGGCGTGCCCAGGATCGGCGTCTGATAGATGCGGTCGAGCAGTGGAATGGCCCCCTCCGCGGCACGAAAGAAGCCCAGCGCCGCCCCACACCCCAGCGCTGTGACCAGAGAGTAGGCCTTCCTGATCGCCTCGGCCCCGTGGCTGTGAAGGCTCCGCAGGGTCTCGGCCGCGGCCATTCCGCTCGGGAACGGGAGCCGCTCGATGTTGATCATCTGCCTCTTGAGGGGAATCGCGAGGAACACGCCCAGAGAAGCGCTGAGGAACGTGAAGGCCACCAGCGTCGGCCAGGACAGATGGTGGCCGTAGATCAGCAGCAGCGATCCCACCGCGGTCGCCAGCGTGCCACCGGTGGACATGCCCGCGGCCGAAGCCGTCGACTGCATGCAGTTGTTCTCCAGGATGGTCATCTGACTGAGGCGTTTGCCAGACAGGGTGCGGAGCGCATTCCAAATGACGTAGGAGAGGACACAGCAGGTGATCGCGACGCCGAAGCTCCATCCCAGCTTCAGTGTGGTATAGAGGTTCGAGATGCACATGAACATGCCCAGGATGCCACCCATCAGAACGGCACGCAGGCTCAGCTGGCGGACGCGGTCACCCTGATAGACGTAGCGATACCAGTGCAGTTCCTTCTCATCCGGCGTCGCATGGTCGGGCAGGGACGGAATCTCTTCCGGCCGGTGGTCGTTCGGGGGCAGATGAGTAGCGGCCTGTTCCGCCGCCACCGGCATCTCGAGTCGATCACCCGCTTGCGAAATGGAGGCGACCGAATCCACGGTCCCGTCGGGCAGACTGCCCTCGCGTTCGTTTGCACCGGTGGACATCAGCGGTTTCCTTCGGATCCTCGGCGGCCCGCGACTTCGCCAAGCCACCAGTAATGACCACACTCCCCCCGCCTGCGACCACCACGACGGTGCCCGCCGCGACTTCTTCCCGCACCTGGAGCCCCATACGTTCGGAAGGGCCGGGCCGGCGCTGAATTCGGGCCATCTCTCGACAGGAAAACCTGTGCTCCCGGGGCCGGCGCCCCCGCCGCCCACCCGCGTGGGCAGCGGTCCCCGCGCATCCGCCTCGCTCGGCTCATTGTAACCCGATGTGGAGGGCCTGTCATGGCACGTCAGCCTGACCGGGTGGACGAGCTCGAGCATCTCCACCGCCCGGCGAAGCGGGTGATGAGATTCCATTCAGGCCGTCAGCAATGGAGTCCGGCTTTTCGCCGCGCCGCCGGCACTCGTCGACTCCTGGCAACCCCCAAATGACTTCAAAACCCAGCACACTTATCTCCACGACTCTTCATGCCGCCTCAACCGCCCCGGTTCACCGACCAGGGTGCCCCAGGCCATGCCGGCCAACGCTGAACGGGGCATGAGAAGATTCCCCGTGTCCATGGCCCCAAACCCTCTCGTACCTGGCGAACTTGCACAGAGTCTTCTACTTACCCAAACTACCAAATCGAGGGAGTGGGCGGATTTCTGCTGGTGAGCTCTTGACGACAAGCACGAATGTCGGATACTCTGCCCGCAACCGCATGGGTCTTGCGGAGTAGCGCAGTGCGTACCGTTCAGCACTCAGGGATGAGTGACCGAGCGTTTCGCTTTTGCATGGGCCGGGTGGCCCCGTGTGCAACTCCATCCAACGGGCAGCAACGCAGATCATCCAGTTCGGAACCGGTGATACTCCGGCAAGAAGTTCCTGCCGGCTTCAGTCGCGGTCACCGGGGTGTCCGAAAAACACGCGGAATCCGATCGGGGCACATGTGGGCCTCGCGTCGGTCCATCCGAGGGAAATCGTCGCTGGGAGGCCCTATGAGCAACCATGACATCCGGGCCACGGTGATCCGGGTCCTTGAGACCGAGACCGGCTACGATCTGGCTCGACTCGACCCCGACTCGGATCTGCGCGCTCAGGTCGACATCGATTCCATGCGGTATGTGGCCATTTCGGTGGCGATCGAGAACGCCCTGGGCATCGAACTGCCCATCGAAGTCATGAGGGTGCGGACATTCAACGAGTTCATGGCGATGGTGGAAGCGGAGGTCGCCAGGATTCTGGCCCCTCTGTAGACACTCTGGACACTTATCCATGCAGGTATGCCAGCAAGCGGAACCTGGAAGCCAGCATGGCTCCACTCCAGGAGAGCGCAATTTCTGCGCCCGGATGCGGGCGACGGTGTGCTCCGACTCGTCGGCACACGGGAGAGCCTGCGTTCAGCTGGTCCACGGCCGCTTCCGCCTCGTCGCCCTTGACGGAGCGCGCGTTTCTGATTTCGAGCGAGAAGACCTGACGTCTTATCGGTCGCGCAAGTCTTGCCGACGGGCGGCGGCACCGGTGGCTCGCGTCGGCTCGACCCGCTTCGTGCCGGTTTCCGAGCCGGATTCACCTTATGCAGGGAATGGCCGCTTTCTGGAACCAGAAGATGGGCAACGAGCAACAGCGACATTCTCCAATCTAAAAAGCACCCGAACGGAACATTACCCATCTTAACAACTCGTCCTGACTCCAGGGAACAGTGCCGGTTTTTCCTTGACGCCGTTCGAAAATGTGGGATACTCTGCCCGTAGCCGCATGGGGTTTTGCGGAGTAGCACAGTCGGGATCGCCAGCACCTCACGGACGGGTTGGCCGGCGATCGGCTTCTCACGGGTCAGGTCTTCCGCATGTCCGGCCACAACCGACACACGGTCAACGGGGGGTGGTTTGACCGAAAGCTGATGGCGATCCGGCCGACGGGTAGGTATGCCCGGGTCTGGTGGCCAGCGACCTCGCGGGCCTGATCAGGCTGTGGTTGATAGAACTGGTTGTCATACAGTAGTTTTTTCTTCTGTCAACAGGTGCTGGGATGCCCGAGCTGATAGAGAAACTGGACTTCCAGCGCATTCATTTCGCGAACCGGGTGTATACTCCGCGGGAAGTGCAATCCACCGTTGATGACCTGGCCGCTCATCTGCGGGCGAAGCGGATCTCGGATTCACCGTTCGCCTTTGTCTTCGCGTACAACCACATCAAGACGGTGATCGCCTGCTTTGCGGTCCAGAAGGCGGGCATGATCCTGGTTCCGGTCGACCCGGACATCCGGCCGCTGGAGCTGGCCGATCTTCTGACCGACAGCGAGCCCAGCGTGCTGATACGCTATGATCCCAAAACGCTCGAGTTCGACTATCGCCGGGATCTCGAGTTCCGCCGGCCGGCGAGCGAGCCGTGGCGAGGCGAGGACCTCTCGCGCATCTGCATGATGGTGTACACCGCCGCGGAGGACGGGTGGTACAAGGGCGCGCTTCTGACCCGGGAAGGACTCCTTTCCGTGGCCCACGCGATCGTTCGCGGTGACCATGTGAATCCGCGAACCGTCTCCTGCATGCTGGCCCCGCTGCACCACCTATACGGCTTCCAGGCCGGGCTCCTGGTTCCGCTGCTCGGCCAGGGCACGGTGGTGCTGCAGGAAATCAAGGAGCTCTCGCGGCTGCGTTCCTCCGTGACCGACATGGCGGAATACGGAGTTACGAACCTCTACTCAGTCCCCATGGTGTTCTATCTGATCTCTCGCGTCCCCATGGTACGGAACTGGCTGGGAACGGTGGTGGGCGCCGTGTCCGGCGGATACAAGCTCATGGAGCCCGTCTTCCGGACTTTCCGTGACAAGACCGGGCTGGAGATTCATGAGGGCTACGGCCTGACCGAAGCGTCGCCGGTCTGCACGTGGCACATCCCGGAGGACCGGGTCCGGATCCACTCCGTCGGGCGAGCCTTCGGCGATTGTGAAGTCTGCATTCGGGACAGGAAGGGCAACCGGATGCCGCCTGGCCGATCCGGCGAAGTGTGCGCCCGTGGGGTGAACGTCATGCAAGGGTACTTCCGACACCCCGAAGCCACGAGCCGCGCGATCCGCGACGGGTGGCTGTACACCGGCGACCTGGGTTACATGGATGAGGACGGATACGTCTACCTAACGGGACTTGCCAAGAGAATGCTGAACGTCGGCGGCAAGAACGTTTATCCACGCGAGGTGGAGCGATTAGCGCTCCTGCATGGCAACGTTCAGAATGCAACCGTGTTCGGCAAGGAATCGACTCTCGGCGGGCACGAGGTGGATGCGAAGTTTGTTCTCCGCGACGGCGCGAACGGTTCGCGGGAGGCGTTCAGCCGCTGGTTCCAGGAGAACTTGTCGCGATACAAGCTCCCCAGGCGAATCGAGTTCGTCTGAGCCGTGCCGCTGTCCGAAAAGGCCGCCCGCCCGGCTGCGACCGGGCGAGCATCGGGGAATCGGGGGTGAGTCACATGTTTCTGGATCAGGTCTATCGCCGGATGCGCGAAAACGGAACGGCGTTCACCGCCTGTGCCGACGAGCTGCTGGAAGGACTCCGGCGCACCCGGGCCTCGATGCCGGCCGACGAGTGGAAAGCCTTCACCGTGCGGGTCTCCATGAACCACCCCCTCCGGCCACTCCTGCTCGAGGACCCGTTCACCCGCCGCGCGGCCGAGAAGCCTCGCGGATACGCCGGCGACGCGGTGATGATCGACTACATCTACGGCCACTACGAAGTCAACGGAACGTCGAAACGCGGCCAGGCCATCCTGGACTATCTGCTGAGCCGACCGCTCTCGCAGGCCGTGCGCAACCGGCGGGACACCCTGACCCGGGCGATCGACGACATGGCCGCGGAAAGGCCGGACGCGGAGGTGCTCGCCCTGGCCTGCGGGCATTTGAGAGAGGCAATGGACTGCAAGGCAATCGTCCAGCGCCGGCTCGGCCGGTTCGTCGCCCTGGATCACGATCCCAAGAGCCTCAGGATCGTGGACGACCAGTTTGGAGCATGCGGCGTTGTTACCGTCTGCCGGTCGGTGTTCGACATGAGCTTCGACGATCTCGGGCGGTTCGACCTCATCTACAGCGCGGGGCTCTACGACTACATCTGGCAGGGCGCGGCCAAGCAACTGACCAGCTACGTGTTCGCGATGCTGAAACCGGGCGGCAGGCTGCTGATAGCCAACGTGACCCCCGAGGAGCCCGATGCCGGATACATGGAAGCGATCATGGACTGGTGGCTGATCTACCGGACCGATGCACAGCTCGCCGCTCTCGCCCAACAGATCCCTCGATCCGAGATCGGGGCCCAGAGCGTGTTCAGAGATCCAACCGGATGTGTCGCATTCCTGGAGCTCGTTCGCGCCTGAAAGGCATCCGCCGCAGACCGGAAGCCCGTTCGAGCGAAGCGGCCCCGAGCCTGGGCGAGCCGGGTCCGTGGGCGGCCGCACATATCCACCGACCGCATGGCCTTCCCCGGGCCCTTCCCGAGGTCACCAACTGAAACCGAAGCCCATCGAGATGAGATGCTGTGTCTGGGCAAGGTGTCCGTCTCCATAGTCGGTGCCCAGCAGGATGTGGCTGCTCCCCGGCCCGTCGATGGATTTCGGGAAGGCGATGACGTAGCCGCCGCCGACCCACCATTTCCGGGTCTCATAGCGCAGCCCGATCGTTCCATGATGGGTGGACGTGATCGAGCCCATGGGGGTGAGGTTGTAACGATCGGTGTTGGGAGTGGCGAAATGATAGCCCGCACCGAGCCGCCAATGCTCGCTGAGCTTGAATTCGCTGCCCAGAATGAACGCCCACTGATCGCAATACCCCAGCGGAAAGGGATAGCTCAAGTCAATCGGCGAGTGGATTCGGATGCGGGTGCGGTGAAACGTGCTCTGGTCGTAGTTGAGCCACCGGACCTCGCCGATGATCTTCAACCACGGGGTTGCGTCCCAGGCGGCGCCGGCGGCGATTCGCTGGGCCCCCTTCAGATCCTCGAGGGCCACTTCGCCGAGCGACACGGGAAGGCAACCCAGGAGCGAGGCTTTACCTTTCCCGCCCGACAGATCGCCAAACCAGGTCGGCGAACGATAGGCGAGTCCGAACGATAGCGTGTCCGCCGCCTTGTAGTGCAGGCCGGCGTTGAAACCGCCGCCGTAGGCGTAACCGCGACCGAACTCGATGTCGGCCGGTCCCAGGACGGTGCTGAATTCCGACGTGGCGGCTTCGAATCGTCCGCCAAGCCCGAAGGACAGCTTGTCGGTCAACTTGTACCCCAGGCTGATCGGCATGCTGACCATCTTCGTGTCCGAAGCTTCACGCCGGTTCCAGAAGGGAATGAACAGATGCCGGAACGAGAAGCGGGTGCCAAGGCCGGCCTTGGAGTTCAGGGCGACACCGAAGGTGAGCCGGTCATTGAGCGGAACGGCAATGCCCGCGTTGACCAGCGGAATGAGCTTGACTTCCGAGTCGTCGGAATCCAGCGGCCCTCGCCATCGGACGTCGAGGATACCCAGCTTGCCGGCGAAATCGAGCTTGCACAAATCACGCGGTGAAAGGCACAGGCTGGCGGGATTGTCGATCTGGGACAGAGCGGAATCGCCGACTGCGACATCCGCCCCGCCTCGGGCCCGGGCCTGCATGCTCACGCCGATCGGTTCGACGCCGTCGGTCGCGAGTGCCGGAAACGACCATGCCCAGGCGACCCAGAGGATACCGACGAGCCGCAGCGGGTTGACCCAGAGGAACCTGCCCACGATGTGCTGAACCTCGCGCCCGATGAACAACATCCGAACGAAATGCCCGCGTCACGGCCACTACCACTGCCGAAAGGAACACCCACGCCGCCCCGGATGGACCTGAATCCCGGCTTCTGACTCGACGTGCGGAACCCTCGACTGGCCTCCGCCGGGCCAGCAAAGGCGACCCGACAGACCCACTCTCCGCTGGCATCGACCCCCGCCGAACGCGCCTGTCCGGCCCTTCAAAGGGGTGATCGGTACCCCGTATATCGGCCGGAAGCCAGCCCAGCTTGTGGGACATTCGGCCGTCAGGGGCGAGACGGACGAGCGCCACGCAGCCAGAGGCAACCGAGCCTCCGTGCGGTCCGCCTCCCCTCTGAAACCGTCCGAAGGGGGGAAAGAGATCTACGGCAGCGGCCGATAAGTCGAAGCGGATTGTGCGTTCGGGAGTTCAGCACCCGCTCAATCTGGTCGATGGGATGAAGGGGAACTGCGCCAGGCACCTGCGGCCGCCTCTGTGAAGAACGGCCCGCCGCCTGGCGCCTGAGGTTGTCCATCGGGCCGGCGCCATGTGACACCACCCGCCCGGGCGCCAGCCTGCCTTGTACCATGGGCCGGGGATCCTGCCAGCCCCGGTGGGGGAGAGCAGGAGTGGCGCTTCGTCGCGACCACCGCGTCGAACGTGCCTGGTTGTGGGGCCCCTTCCGCCTCGCGAAATCGCGGGGTGCGGAGCAGTCTGGTAGTGCTTAGCAGCTTGAGCAAACTGCGGTTGACCTTCCCCCCGAGCCTGGAGGCCGAGTTCCGGAGGTTTTATTATCGGACGTTCATGGGCCGCATCCGTCTTTCCCTGGCCCTGGGCTTCTGCCTCTATGCCGTTTTTGGCATCCTCGATGCGTACGTGGCTGCCTCTGTCAAGCACTACATGTGGTTCATCCGGTACGCGGTGATCTGTCCGGTGATCGTCGGCAGTCTCGTCAGCACCTACACGTCGTGGTTCACGCGATGTGGGCAACTCCTTATCGCCATCCCCGTAGGTCTCGGCGGGCTCGGTATCGTGGTGATGATTCTGATTGCGCCGCCGCCAGCAGACACCACCTACTACGCCGGGGTGATGTGCGTCCTGATGTACGCGTATTCCCTGGTGCGATTGCGTTTCATCTGGGCCACGGTCACGGCGACGTCGTTCCTGGCCGCCTACCAGGTGGCGGCCTGGCACCTCCAGATCGAGACCATCACCTTCATCAACAATGACTTCTTCTTCATCACCGAAAACGTCATCGGCATGTTCACGGCCTATTACTTGGAGGCTCAGGCGAGGCAGGACTTCCTGTACCTCCGCCAGTTGGGACGATCGCGCGACGAGCTCGACCGCCAAGTGCGCGAGCGCACGGCCGAGCTGACCGTCAGTAACGAGCAGCTGCGCCTCGAAGCGCATGAACGCGAACTCGTACAGCAGGCCCTGCGCGAATCCGAGGCCAAGTTCCGAAGCGTGATTCAGTTCTCACCCATGGGCATCTGCCTGTACGAGCTGGACGGCGACCAGCAGCTGATCCTGAGCGACGCCAATGAAGGCGCCCTGCAGCACACCGGCATCGATCATCAGGCGATGATCGGGCAGCCCATCGAGCGGGTCTTTCCCGACCTGGTCACCATCGGGGCGGTAGATCGTTTCCGAGATGCGGCCCGGTTCGGATCGCTGTGGACCACGGATTTCCTGTTTGAGCACGGCCAGAGTGCCCGCTGGCTGGAGATTCATGCATTCCGCACATCGCGCGGCCGAATGGCGGCGTTGTTCATCGATGTGACCGACCGAAAACGCGTCGCAG
The DNA here is from genome assembly GCA_022711465.1 of Planctomycetota bacterium. GTDB lineage: Bacteria > Planctomycetota > Phycisphaerae > UBA1845 > PWPN01 > JAGNEZ01. The sequence goes on from JAKLEZ010000010.1 coordinate 26,480, forward strand.
AGGCCATGAAGCAGGCCAGAGACGTGGCCGAAGCCGCGAACCTCGCCAAGAGCGAGTTCCTGGCCAACATGAGTCACGAGATCCGGACGCCCATGACCGCGATCCTGGGCTTCTCCGACCTCCTGCTGGAGGACGTGCGCGCCCGGCACACGTCACCCGAGCAGATCGAGGCCGTCCGCACGATCCGCCGGAACGGTGAGCATCTGCTGGCGATCATCAACGACATCCTCGACCTGTCCCGAATCGAAGCCCGAAAGCTGTGCATCGAGTCGGTATCGTTCTCGCCTCGCAAGCTCGTTGACGAAGTCATTGCGCTGATGCGCGTGCGATCCGAAGCCAAGAAGCTCCCGCTGCACGTCGGGTACGAAAGCGATGTCCCGGACATGATCGAGAGCGACCCCACGCGCCTGCGTCAGATCCTGATCAATCTGATCGGAAACGCAGTGAAGTTCACCGAGATGGGGGAAGTGCGTCTGGCGGTCAGGTGCGTCATCAAAGGCCGGGAAGCGACGATGAGCTTCGACGTCACCGACACGGGACTGGGAATCACTCCGGACCAGGCCAAGCGGCTCTTCCAGCCCTTCATGCAAGCGGATTCCTCCATGAGTCGCCGGTTCGGCGGCACCGGACTGGGCCTGGCGATCAGCAAGCGCCTGGCCGAGATGCTCGGCGGCGACGTCGAGCTCATCGACAGCCGCCAGGGCCGGGGAAGCCGGTTTCGGCTCCAGGTACGATGCCGGGTTGCCCAGGATACCGGCCCGGATGTGAGCCCATCGAAGCCCGTACTGGCCATCGTCGCCGCGAAAGCCGAACAGCCGGGCGATCAGCCCCTGAAGGGGTATCGCATCCTTCTGGCGGAGGACGGTCCGGACAACCAGCGCCTTATCCCGCACCTGCTCCGCAAGGACGGGGCCCAGGTCATGGTCGCAGAGAATGGCAAGATCGCCGCACAGAAGGCCATGGAGGCGCTGACCATGAACGAGCCCTACGACGTCATCCTGATGGACATGCAGATGCCGATCCTGGATGGATACCAGGCGACGGCGCTCCTGCGTCGCCAGGGATACGGCGGGGTCATCATCGCTCTGACCGCCCACGCCATGGAGGGCGACCGGGAGAAGTGCATCGCGGTCGGGTGTGATGACTACAGCACCAAACCCGTCAAACGGGCCGAACTGGCCGAGAAGATCAGGCAAAGTCGGGCGGCTCAGAGCCCCATGCGCCGATGTCCCGACGTGGCAAGCACATCCTCTGCGATCTGCCCCCCTGAAACGGGTCCGGGCCGGTGACCCGGCACCTCGAATCCGCACCGACGACGCTGCTCGCCTCCGCCCGGGCTCGGACCGCGCGCCCCGAGGCTGAGCCGCAGGGTTGAATAACGACCAGGTCCAATATGCCGCCGAAGATGTTCACAGGAACCCTGGAGTGGCTCTTGATGGTGAAAGGTGGTATTGGGCGAGGCGGGAATCGAACCCGCACGTCCTTTCGGACAGGGGATTTTAAGTCCCCAGCGTCTGCCATTCCGCCACTCGCCCGCACGCGGTGCTGCCGGCAGTCAGGCTCCGCGGCAGAATAGACGGGGCACCCCTGGCCCGTCAATCCGCGGCCTGGCCTCATGGCACCGTGTCCCCCCCATCGCCGCCGGCCGTCGAACGCATCGGCACCGGCCGTCGCAGCGGTCCGGAGCAGGCCGAGCGAGGCGACGGCCATGATCCGGCTCGTCGTCCCCCTGGCCACCAGAGGGTCCGCCGGGGACGGCTCTGCCCCCGGCCACGGACGTCCGGGCCACTCTCCGCCGTCCCGGATGTCCAGCGGGAGGATGGGCCTTGCCGCGGAAGACAGGGGCCGGTAACTTAGGAACGGAGATCAGCCATGAACGTCATCGACGCCATCAGGACCCGCCGAAGCGTAAGAGCCTATTCCTCCAAACCGATATCCGCCGGAACGATCTACCGACTGGCAGAGGCAATGCGATCGGCCCCGTCGGCATGCAACTATCAGCCTTGGCATTTCGTCTGGGTCCAGAACGCGGAACTGCGCAAGGGAGTGGCCAAGGCGGCCAATGACAAGCTCTGGCTGGCGGAGGCGCCGATCATCGTGGTCGCCTGCGGCATGCCGGAAAAAGCCTACCCCAAAATGGGCGGCTACAGCAACAGCGTCGATATCGACCTGGCCATCGCCATGGATCACCTGATCTTGGCTGCGACCACCGAGGGCCTGGGCACCTGCTGGATCGGTGCGTTCAACGAGGCTACGGTCAAGCAGCTGCTCGGCATCCCGGCCGGGGTGAAGATCGTCGCCATGACGCCGCTCGGCTATCCGGCCTCGCCCGACCTCCTGCGACCGATCCGCGAGGACGAGCGGCTGCCGCTGAGCAAGATCATCAGTACCGACCGGTATGCGGGTCCGCCGCTCGGTGTTTCCTATCCCGATGACTGAAGTCGGCCGAGCCTTTGCGGCAAGCGCCCGACGGCATTCCCACCCGCGGCGTTGCCGCCTGTTGAAGTCCCGCTTATGATACCCGGATGGCAAGCCCACGGCGCGATTACTTGACCGTTGTCTCCGGGCTGCCCCGTTCGGGCACCTCGATGATGATGCAGATGCTCGACAACGGCGGCATCCCGGCCCTCATCGACAACATCCGCCAAGCGGACGAAGACAACCCCAAGGGCTACTATGAGTTCGAGGCCGTCAAGCAGACCAAGAAGGATCCCTCATGGCTCGCCCAGTCGCAGGGCAAAGTGGTCAAGATGGTCCATCTCCTGCTGCTGGATCTGCCCCCGGACCGCGCGTACCGCGTGGTCTTCATGCGCCGCGACCTGCGAGAAGTCGTCAAGAGCCAGAACGTCATGCTCGAACGCCATGGCAAGGGCAGCGATGACCTCCCCGAGGATAAGATCGTGGCCATGTTCGAGGCCCAGATTGACAAGGTCGACAAGTACATCCGCGAGCATCCGTGCTTCCGAATGCTCCAGGTCAACTACAATGAGATGCTGCGCAGCCCGGGGCCACAGGTCCAGGCAGTCAATGAGTTCCTCGGCGGTGACCTGGACACTCAGGCCATGCTCCAGGTCATCGACCCCGCGTTGTACCGCAACCGGAGGGCCTGATCCGCGAAGGGCGCTTCACCCAGATCCCCATGTACAGGAACAGCACCACCCGACAGGCAAGGAGAGAAAGATGAAGCCCGATGCGACCCAACCCGCGTTCTTCCCCGCCGGTGCGGGCCCAAGGCTGACCGGCGTGATGGCTGCCGTACTGCTACCCGCGTGGGCAGGCTGTCTTCCACCCATGATCCCCGCCCCCAGCGGGGACGATACCGTCGATTCGAGCATTCAGGTCAACGGCGAGAGTGTCGACACCCTGCTCGACTGGTACACCGACACGCACCTCGACCCCGGCAGCGACATGAGATTGCTGACCGATGGCCCGGAGTCGCTGGCCGCTTTCGAGCAACTCATCAACTCGGCCGAACAACACATTCACATCGAGACGCTCAACTTCGACGACGATATGGAGAAACCGCGGGATATCGCCCTGGAAGTGGCTCAACTGCTGGCCGCCAAGGCCCGCCAAGGCGTCCGTATCCGGATGATCGTCGATCCGGTGGTGGAAGGCATCATCACCCCCCCGACCGTCACCCAGGCGCTTTCCGAGGCCAATATCGAAATCCTCGGCTACGTGCCCATGTGGACCGGTCCGCTCATGCAGGCCCTTCACCGCACACACAAGAAGCTTATCCTGGTGGACGGCAAGGCGGCCATCATCGGCGGAATGAACTACGGCTGGCTCTACCTCGGTGAGGGGCAATGGCGCGACACCAACGCCCTGCTCACCGGCCCGGTGGTGGCCACCATGCAAGCCGAGTTCCTGCGCGATTGGGCATACCTCGGCGGCAATGCCGGCTGGGATCTCAGCCTCTATCCGACCATCGAACCCGCCGGCAGCCTGGCCGTCCGATCCATCGACCAGCGCCCCTTCCAGGATGACTTCGACATCAACAACGCCATCCTGATCGCCCTCCGGTCGGCGAGGCAGTCCATCGCCATCGAAACGCCCTACTTCAATCCCACGGGCTGGATGCTGAACGAGTTGATTGCCGCGGCAAGGAGGGGCGTCCGGATTACCCTGCTGACCAACACGCAGGAGTCCACCGACATCAAGGACTCCTATACCCTCTTCACCACCTATCTGGGCCCGCTGATCGACAGCGGAATCCGCGTCTTCCTCTGGGGCCAGCCGCGCACGCTGCACTCCAAGGCCCTGGTCGTGGACGATACCCTGGCTATGATCGGCTCGTACAACCTCAATTGGCGGAGCATTGCCTGGGATACGGAGAACGTGGCAGTTGTCACCGACGCGGCATCCGTCGCCCGCGTCCGGGCCATGATCGAGGCCGACATGACCGCCGAGTTGGTGTTCGAGGTTCCGCCCGGCTCAGATTGGCTCAACGCGGTCCTGGCCACGCCAGTTCCCGCATGGTTGCTGGCCCTGATTCCCTTCTTCTGAAGTCAGGCCGGCATGGCCCGGGCGTTGAGCAACATGCTGGACGCGGCCCCGTGGTCAAACACCGCCGAGTAGACAGTCCCGCAAGCGGCACACTCCCACGACCCGGCCACGTCGCCCTCTCGAGGCCAGCGCAACGGAAGAGGCAGCCCGCACTCGGCGCAATTGCCGATCCGTCCGCTCAACCGGTTGATCAGATCGTCGATTCGCCATGGTTTCTCGATGAAGTGCGGAATCCCCAGCGACGCGCATTCCTCCATCCGATTCCTCAGACTGCTGGCCACGATCGTCACCCGGCTTGCGACTTCCCGGATACTCGTGACCATCCAGGCGGGATCAGCCTGGGAGCCGTCGAGATCGAGAACGACGAACTCCAGATCGGCGTCGTCCCTGAGCAGGTCGAGGGCGTGCTCGAGCGACTCCACCGCGTAGCAGCCCGCCCCGACGCTCTCGAGCAGCGAAATGAACCAGCGGCGGTTGATGGCATCGGAATCCACAATCAGCACCCGGCCGTCGAACGGCCAGCGAGCGTGCTCGTAATCCCGAAAGCCCAGGAGCATCTCGATCAGCGCGAGGTTCCCCGTTCTGGATTCCCGCTGGTGACGAAGCAGCACCAGTCGGCTTCGACCGTCAACCGGCTCCTGGGACCGGAGATACCATCGGGCGGGGTCCGTTCCGATCGGGTGAGCCACGACCCAGCGATCGATCGCGGCGTCAAGATTGGGGATCTGGGCGCCAAACAGCTCGGCAATGTGACCGGCTGCGACGCCGGCCCGTGTCTCCGCCAGAAGGACCTGGGCACCCGAGTTCGCGAAGAGGATCCGGCCGTCCACGGCCACTTCCAGGACAGCCAAAAGGGACCGCCGAGGCTCCGCCGACGCCGCAGCGGCAGTCGCCGCTGAGATGGCCGCCTGGATCCGCTCGAGCTTGAAAGGCTTCTCCAGGAACTTGCACGTCGGCACACCCGCGGCCTCGGACCGCAGATGGTCGGATGGAAACCCGGTCATGAGAATGACCTGCATCTCCGGAAAGACGGCTCGGAGCACGTGGGCCACGTGCAAGCCGTGAATGTCATCTCGAAGCATCCAGTCGGTCAGGACCACGTCGGGGCGAAACCGCGCACCGACGTCGATTGCCTCTCGGCCGCTCGCGGCAGTAGCGATCTGATGACCGTCGGGAACAAGTCCGAGTTCCACTTGGCGGCGGTAGATCGCCTCGTCGTCAACAACAAGGACCTTGGCCATGACCCTCCTCTCCCGGATCCCGAATCGCCAGCGGCAAGTCGATCGTCAACGTCGTCCCCGAGCCTAACCGGCTGTGAACATCAATTATACCGCCTTGCTCGGTAATAATCCCGTGCACGATGCTCAATCCCAGACCGGTCCCGCCCCGGGCCAGCCGTGTGGTGAAGAAGGGATCGAACACATGCTTCAACTGCTCGTCAGAGATGCCCCGGCCGTTGTCCGAGACGGTCACCCGAACGCTCCGATCGGTCAGTTCGGTCCTCACCGTCACCAGAAGACCCTTGTTTCCGGACTCGGCGGCGTTGCGCATCAGGTTCACAAGCGCCTGCTCTACGGCAAGGGGATTGAGGGGCACATGGGGCAAATGCTCCGCCAGCTCGAGTTTGAGGGTCCCTCCCAGATCCCTGATGTACTGTTCTGTCAATTGGGCGGACCGATGCACGCAGGCGTTGACATCACCCGGCGTCTTGCGGGTCGGTCGCTGACCGGCGAAATTCATCAGGTTCCGGATGATCTCCCGGCAGCGTTCCGCGCTCTGGACAATGTCCCGCACGCAAGCGTCGACCGCGGCGGCGTGCTCAGGTCTGGCCGCCAGCCGCTGAACGTTCTGAGCCGCAAGCAACACACCCCCGATCGGGTTGTTGATTTCGTGGGCGATACCCGCGACGAGTGTGCCGATGGACGCCAGCCTTTCGTGGCGGCGCAGGTGCTTGCGCGACTCCTCCAGTTCCCGCGTGCGCCGCTCCACCAGTTCCTTCAGGTGAAGCTGGTACCGGTTCAGCTCCTCCTCGGCCCTCTTTCGGTCGGTAATATCCAGGAAGATGGTGGCAAATTGGCCTGGCTTCGGGCTGAAGGCGGTCACCTGAAAGTACTTGCCCAGGTCGCTCGCGGCGTGCTCGAAACTCACGGGCTGACCGGTCAGGGCCACTCGCCCGTAGGTGTCGATCCAGTAGGGGTCGGTGTGCGGCAGGACTTCCAGCACGGTCTTGCCGATAGTCTCGGCGACCTTCAGGCCGGTGATCGACTCAAAGGCCTCGTTCACCTCCAGGAAGCGATAGTCGACCGGCACTCCGCCCGTGTCGCATATGATCTCGTGGAGCGCGAAGCCCTCGCGCATGCTGCTGAACAGGCCCCGATACCGCTTCTCCGACTCCCGCAGCTTCTGTTCGGCCAGCCTCCGCTCGGTGATCACCTCGGTGTAGGCGATCATCCCCCCAATCTGCCCCTGGGCATCCTGCCAGGGCCGAAACTCCCAGCGCACATAGTCCACCGAGCCATCCGAGTGCACCAGTTCATCCTCCTCCGAACACTCGATGTGGCCGGAAAGGCATCGCTGGTGAGCATCGCCCCATCGCCGCGAGAGCTCCGGAAAGACATCGTGGCAATGCAGGCCGATGATGGTCTCTCGCTCGATCCGGTAGTCACGGAGATACCGATCGCTGACATAGAGATACCGCAGATCCTTGTCGTAGACTGCGATGGCGCTCGGATCGTACTTGATGATGTAGCGGAGCCGCTCTTCGCTCTCCTTCAGCCGGCGAAAGAGGATCCCGAAGGGCTTGCGCAGGCCACTCTCGATCACCGCCCCGCAGACCAGGCAATACGAGCCGATCCTCAGGACGTGCCCGAAAAAGCCGGCCGGGGCCCAGGTTCTTCCCGTTTCCGTCGTGACGCTGTCGATGATCGCGAAGCAGACCTCCGCCCCCAAGGCGACGAGTACGGCGGCCGCAAACGACCGGCGAAATCTCCCGTCCAGCCGCTTCCTGGATCGCCGCACGTGCAGCATGGCACCGCCCAGCATCGCCAGAATCACGAGGACACTCACTTGCCGGAAGGAAACACCGCCCGAGTTCGCGGGACCGCAATACGGAAAGACCCGAAGACCGAAGATCAGGACTAGTATGACCGCGACGACGGCCCCGATCGCGAGCAGCAAGGTCCATGGCCGGAGGCGAGAACGCAGAAAGCAGGGAGCGATCAGCAACGCGCACCCGTTCAGGCCGGATGAAGCCACGCGAAGCTGGCGGTACATGTCGTCCGGATACCCGGCGAAGACGCCCAGGCCCGGATGGCTGAGCGTGTTCAGCACATCGAGGCTCGCTATCCCCAGATAGGCCGTTCCAAGGAACAGAAGGAAGCCGTTATCCCCAAGCTCGCGCGAATTCCAGGCGATAAGGAACACGCTGGCCGCCGCGGTAATGGCCAGCAGGCCGGCCACACTATGAAACAGCAGCTCGTTGGACCGCCACGTCAACGAAAGAACGACCAGGCCGGCCAGCCCCCAGATCACAATCCCCCCGCGCTGGGTGGAACGGACGCCGGCCACGACCTCGGCAGAGGCAGTCATGTTGAACTCCTCAGAACCCGACGAAGAACAGTGTAGGGGACGAAGACCGGTAACGAAAGCCAGCCCGGGCCTCAGGTGGCACGAAACGCACCACGGCTCATGACCGTGTAAGCCGGCCCCGAAGCCGACAAGATCGACTGAAACACGACCAGTTCCGTTGCGGCGAATGAACCGCCCGAGAAACGCGATTCCCCAGCCACCGCGGCCCGAAGATCGCCCGCGGCGGGTGAGGCCTTCACCCTGCCCAGGGTGAGATGAGGATGAAAGCGGCGGTCTTCAGGCGGATAACCCAGAGATGCGAAAGCTCTCTCGCAGGCCTGCTGACAATCGAGCAACCCCGCAGGCGGATCGACCAGCCCCGCCCATATGATCCGGACGGGCCCGTGGGGAGGGAAGCAGCCGGCCCCGCCGACCTGGATGCCGAAGGGCGAACAGGCGGCGGCTACGAGCTCGGCGGTACGACACACGCTCGGCACTTGATTGTCGGGAACCTCGCCCAGGAACTTGACGGTCAGGTGGATCTGGTCCGGGCGGGTCCAGCGCACACCTGGAGCCGCCGCACGCAGCCGGTCCTGCAGCGACCGCAGACGCTCATGGACCGCCGCAGGCAACTCGATCGCCAGGAAACAGCGCATATCGCGATGATATCAGCAAAGACGAGAGCTGAACAGCACTTCGCGCATCGCCGTCAACCGGTTGTGGGATCGGCGCCGGCGAACGCGACCGTGGGCGTCCAGGCAGTATCGGCTCACCGCGTCGTCGAACATCGCCGCGGAAATCAGGATCGCAACCGGATGGGCGATTCTCAGTTTCCGCGCCAGCCGCCACAGCTGCACGATATCCCACACCGGTATCTTCATGCGAACAAGTGATCCCAGGAAAAGCGTCACCGGCCGGGATTTACGCTGCTCGCTGTTGCGGCGGCGCTGCAGACGCATCAGGATGTGCACCAGGATGACCGCGACCGCCAGCAGAGCCAGCACGGTGACAGTCTTCACCCAGACCTGCGGATCCGTCTCCTGGAACTGACGGCTGAACTGCTGGAACGCTTCCTTCTTGTTCAGGGTGGTGAACTGAGCCAGGGAGGGTATCATCGCCCCACCACCTCCTTGCCTGCACGGGCCCCCGTAAGCGGTGAGGCCGTCGGGCCGGACGCGGACGACACCAGCTGCTCAATCAGCCCGCGGGCCCGGAGGCGCACCTGCGGATCGACGTCGGAGGCCGCCATGTGAGCGACACGCTTGGCCAGATTGAACAGCCCCATGTTCTCAATCAACCACAAGGCGCTGACCCGCTGAGCTCGGTCCTTTTCCACCATCATGCAAAGCAAGGTCTCAGCGGCGTCTCGAACCCCGAGCTTCAGCAGGGCACGGACTGCATTGGCCCGCACGCGGTTGTCCGGCGACTTGAGCAAAGGCAGCAAACCGCTGCCGGTCGCACCGTCAACGCCGAGCCGCTCCACCGCCTCGATCGCGTTGGCCTGCACACGACCATCCTGATCGCGGAGGGCGACGTTCAACAGCCGCCGACTGGTTGGGCTCGGCAGCGTGCCCAGAGCGCCGACCGCAGCACTGCGGACCTCGGCCTCGGAATCGTGGCAGAGCGGATAGACATGCTCCTCGAACTCAGCCACCAGGCCTAGCACCGTCATGATGCGCAGAGCCCGAACCCGGTGAGTGGGCGACGGGGCGCCCAATCGGAGAGCCAGGTTGCGCCGCGCGTCCGGTACCCGCTCCAGCAACTCCCGCCCCTGGATGCCCCGCTCCTGATCGCTCAGGCAGTCGAAAGTCTCCCAGTAACGATCCAGGGTCATGGGAGGCGGCCGTGTCTCCCTTGGCTTCTTCCCGGCGCCGCTTTCCGTTTCCGCCGGCAGCATGGAGGACAGGGGATAGTCCGCCGGCCGCCGGCGAGCCAGCTCCATGCGCGCGACACGACTCAGCTCCGGATCACCCTGCAAGGCCAGACTGCGAAGGAAGCTGTCGGCCCTCGGATCCAGCCAGTGCACCAGGGCCCACACCACGGCATGTCGTCCGACACGATCCGATCGGCGGTAGAACTCCTTCAGCGCATCCGTCTTACGTTCCGGCGAGAGCCCGGTGGCTAGAAGCCATCGCGGAAACAGCCGCTGGAATTCCTCCGGGGCCTGGGACACGTCGATCACTCGCCGGTCGATCCAGGCGAGTTCACGTATCACAATCAGAGCCCTGGCCAGTCTCGGCTCAACCAGCCGCCAGGATTGGCGAGTCCACTCCGTCAAGAACGGCGCATCCGGACAGACGTTCAGCAGGTGGGCGAGCTGAGATCGCGCGTTCGTCAACGCCAGCATCGCCATCGCAAAGGGCACGAACCGAGGGCTGGGTGAGTTGGCCAACAGCGTCACGGCCGCCTGCGTCGCCCGGCTCCCGGGAGCCGAGAACACCGCCCAGCTGGCCGCCCCGAGATCGTCGGCGAACCACATCGCAACCTCGACGACCACAGACTGGCGATGAAGATCGAATGTGGCCAGCCCAGCCTCAATGGCTCCGACCAGCTGCCTGCGATCCTCCGCCCGGGATTCCATCTCCGCCGGATCCAGGGCCACACTCACCGGCTCCGAACCGGCGGAGGCCTCGCCGTCAACGCCATCCGCGGAGAACCTCAGCAGGTCCTGGGCCAGATGGTGGAGCGTCTCTGCGGCGGCCTCGCGGACCTTGACGGAGCGATCGCGAAAACAACCGTCCAGGAGATAGGAGGCCCGGAAGAGCCGCCCTTCCTGGATCAGCGACAGGACATTCAGCCGCAGTTGTTCGTCTCGCGATTGGGCCGCTTCACGCAACACCCCGAAGAGCCGATCGACATCCAGAATCACCGCCTGACGCAGCTGCTCCTCCAGGAGATGAAAGCTCTCCACCAGCCCGAACAGCCCCCGGCGGCTCTGCCGAACCAGCAACGTCTCGATCACTGCCAGGGCGGTGGGAGGATCAGCCTGCCGCAATGCCGCCAGAAGCGCATCGTCCGCGGCAGGATCCGTGGACTCCCGCAGAATGGTGAAAATGGATGGATCGGTTGCCATGCGCGCAATACACTCACCTCGTTCATCGGTTACCCCGGCGGGTGGCATAACGTAGACGCCACAGACGAAAGAGGATATAAGGCCGAGGTTCCGCCACGGCACCGCGGGCCTGTGACTCAGACCGCGAGGTCGAACGAAAGGCAGGACCAACAGCCGATAACCAGGAAACAGCAGCCCATAATCGCCGAATGCTGATCGCCGAACGTGACCCTCGACCCATGCCTCCATCCCTGAAGCACTTTCCGACACCCCGGCCCGATGTCAACCGGCTCAAGGCCGTTCTGCAGCGTCGCCCGGCGGGCGCTGTCCCGCTGGTCGAGCTGGCCATCGCCGAAGAGGTGCTCGCCGCGATCAAAGGTGAACCGCTCATTCCCCTGCCGCCGAGCTCGGACCGGTCTCAAATCCGGGCCGGAATTCGCGACCGCCTCACCCTGTGGCAGGCCCTCGGCTATGACTACTATCGAGTCCGGGCGGAGATCCCCTTCGAGGTCGAGACCTTCGGGGCGGCGGACACCGCCTCCCCGGGGGGAGGCAGCCGTCAGTGGGCCAACGAGCATCAGGGTGCCATTCGCTCGACGGATGACCTGGAACGCTACCCCTGGCCTGAACCGGCTGCGATTGACTTCCGGAACGCGGAGGCGGCTACGGCCTGCCTGCCGGATGGCATGGGGCTGATCGGCTTCTCCGGCGGGGTCCTCGAGTGGAGCAGCAACCTGCTGGGGCTCGAGGGCCTGATGATGATGCTCTACGACCAGCCGGATCTCGTCCGCGCAGTCGTCGACCGGGTGGGACAGACCATCCTGAACGCCTTCTCGATTCTCTGCCAGATGGACCGGGTATTCGCCATCTGGCTGGGCGACGACATGGGCTTCAAGACCGCGACACTCATCCGCCCTGATCACCTCCGCGAGCACATCCTGCCATGGCACAAGAAGTACGCGGAACTCGCCCATCGCACCGGCCGCCTCTTCCTGCTGCACAGCTGCGGGCACGTCGAGGCGATCATGCCCGACCTGCTGGACAGCGTGAAGATCGATGCCAAGCACAGCTTCGAGGATGTGATCGTCCCGGTCGAGGAGTTCCAGCGCCGCTGGGGATCGAGGGTCGCCGTCCTGGGCGGCGTGGACGTCGACCTGCTGAGCCGTCGCACGCCGGAGGACGTCCGCCGCCGCACGCTCGAGATCCTCGAAGCCTGCGCCCCGACCGGCGGCTACGCCTGCGGCTCTGGGAACTCGATCACCAACTACGTGCCACCGGCCAACTACCTGGCGATGATCGAGACCGTGCACCGATTCAACGGGCGGATGTGACCTTCCCTGCGAACCGCGGCCGCTGCCCTTGAGACCGCTATCGGCCCCCCGCTCGAACCAGCGGGCAACGCGTCTTGGGATCCTCTCCTTCGTAGAACGCAAGACGGCCCGGAACACACGAGCTGATGGTTCCCGACAGCCGGCCGACGACCCGATCCACGGCTTCGTGTTCCGCCTGATGCGGTTCCCGATCGCGGCCCATACAGCTCTACCTCGCGACGCCGGGGCCTTTCATCCGGCCGATCAACTCCGTTGATGAACGCTCCTTGGGGCCACCCACATTGGCCAGCCGAATGCCCAGTCGCCGCAGCGTGGGATACTCCGGCAGGTTCTCCGGGGTGTAGTCGGGCCCCTTGGCATGAACGGCCGGGCGGACCAGTTCCAGTATCGCGTCACAGGTCGGCTCGCTGAACCAGGTGACGATATCGACACAGCCGAACGCAGCCACGATCTCCATCCGCTCGGCCAGTGGCTGCACCGGGCGCTCGGGATCCTTGTACTTCTTGATCGACTCGTCGCTGTTGACCCCGACGACAAGTACGTCCCCTTCGGCGGCCGCCCCTCGCAGGTAACGGACATGCCCGACGTGCAGGAGATCGAACGCCCCGTTGGCGAATACGATCCGCTTGCCTTCAGTGCGGAGAGCATCGGCCGCACGTCTCAGCTCCTGATGATCGACGATGACCCGACTCACCTGCTCACCCCGCTGCACTGGCGCGCTTCACCGCGGCCGCCAGTTCCGCCGGCGAGACCGTCGCCGCGCCTTCTTTCATCACCACCACGCCACCCGCATGATTCGCCAGACGAGCGGCGGTCTCGATGTCCGCACCACCGGCCAGGGCGGCCGTCAACGTCGCCGCCACCGAATCACCCGCCCCGGTCAGATCCACAATCTCATCGCTGCCGCTGGCCGGAATGCGAACCGTCCGCCCGTCGGTCACCAGGACCATCCCCTGGTTACCCAGCGTCACCAATGCCGATCGCGCCTCCAGCCGCCCGGCCAACGCCGCCGCCAGCATCGCCACCTCGCCGGCCTGCAGGCCCAGCTGCCGGGCGACCGCCTCGGCTTCCTCCTCATTGGGCTTGATGACCGACATGCCGGTGAACCGGGCCAGCTCCCACCGCGAGTCCGCGACCACCGGCTTCCGCCCCGCGATCTGGCGCAGCAGCGCCCGCAGCGGTTCGTCGAAACTGCCGTAGCCGTAGTCGCTGGCCACCCACGCATCGACCTCGGCATCGACACGCTCGACACGGGCGCGCAGATCGGCCCGGAGGCGATCCTCCGGAGGATCAGCCGGCTGGCGGTCCAACCGCAGGACCTGCTGCCGGGAAGTGAGCTTCGCACCCGCCAGAAAGCGAGTCTTGGTGATCGTATCACGGCCGCGAGTCACCACGACCATACCGCATCGCACCGCCCCGGATTCACCCAGCGAAGCCAAGAGCCGCCGTCCGGGATCGTCGTCGCCGACCAGCCCGACCAGATGAGCAACGCCTCCGAGTGCGGCCACATTCGCCGCCACATTCGCCGCCCCGCCCGGGCGAAGCCACTCATCCTCGTGGCAAACGATGAGCACCGGGGCCTCGCGCGAAACACGGTCACTCCGGCCGCTGACATAGAGGTCCGCGACCAGATCGCCCACGATGCCGACCTTCGCGCCAGACAGAAGTCGAATCGCATCCGTCAGTTGCGGTACATGGGAACGCATGATTGATGATCGCCGACCTGCTACGCCATCAGGTCGCAGCGGCGGCCGCACGCCCCTTGAGCAGCTCGATGGCCGCCGCGAGAACCATGTCGCCGCTGATCCGCGTCATGCAGCGGTGATCGAGCGAACACTGACGCTTCATGCACGGGCCGCAGTCCACGGGCACATGCAGCTCCTTCTCGCTGGCTACCTCGGTCGCCGTCCACTCCCGATCCGTCGGGCCGAACATCGTCACTACGGGCGTGCCGAAGGCATTGGCAAAATGACGTGGCCCGGTGTCGTTAGTGATCAGCAGACTCGATCGGCGAATGAGAGCCTTCAACGGCCCCAGCCGCATGACCGGATTGTCCAGCACCGTCGGACGCTGCCGCATGTGACCGGCCACCTTCCGGGCTACGTCAATCTCCTTCGGACCACAAGCGATCAGGACCGCCGCGCTCATCTGCTCGACGAGCCGATCGGCCACTTCGGCAAACCGCTCGGGCACCCAGCACTTGGCCGGGCCATAGGCGGCACCAGGATTCAGCACGACCACGGGCTGGCCAGGCTGCACGCCGGCCGCCTCAAGGGCATCGGTCGCCACCTGCTCCTGCTCCGGCGTGGTGAACAGCTCCGGCACCATCGGGCAATCTCGACAACCGAGATACCGGGCGATCGCGTTGTAGTAGCGGATCATGGAAACCGGCACGAACTTGCCGTCAAACTTGTGCGGCAGCAGCTTGTCGGTCAGAAGCAGCCCCCGTCCGTCCCGGTCATAGCCGATCCGGCGAGGGACCCCGGCCAACCGAGCGAACAAGGCTGCCCGAAACGAATTGGACATCAGCAGAGCCCAGTCGAACTTACGGTCCCGGAGCTCACTCGCCATGCCCAGAAAGCTCTGACGACGCGTGTCCCGGGTCTGACCACCCGGCCAATGAACCAGCTCGTCGAACCAGTCCCCCCCCGCCAAGACCTCAGCCATCGGTCCCTTGACCACGCCGGTCAGGTGAATACCGGCGAACCTCGCCCGGATCGACCGCAAGGCCGGTGTCGCCAAGACCAAGTCCCCCACCCAGTTGGGCAGGATGATGAGAATGCGGGTAGGATCTGGCCGCCGGAAACGCGTCTTGCCGCCGGGAGGGTTAGCCGCACCGTGACCAGAATGGGCCTCTTGTGGCATGGGCGACATTCTAGGCTATCGACCCTCAAGACTCAAACCGGCAGGCCAGGTTCCCATCCCTGGCCCCGACCAGCTGGCAAACACGACAAACCGTCCTCCACCCGGCCGGGCCTCGCCTGACCCATGATGCCCGGCGTGATCACCCACGCCCAACCTCTGGCCCACGGGCGAGTACGTGGTACGCGAGGATCTGAACCGTCCGACGGTGGTGATGTACCGTTCGTGCGGGCGGATGATCGATTCCCAAGCCAGCCGCAAGCCATCCCATCACCACCACCATGAATGTTCCACTTCAATTATGACAGCTAAACATGCCCGCCTGTGCACCAAGGCCTACGCCGCCGCCCCTCCCGACCAAGACCGGTCCCCAGGCCCGTGGTTCACCCCGGCTTCATCGCCATCCGCCTCCAGCCCTTGTCTCGTCGAGGCCCCTCGAGGGGAATCGATCGCGTCAGGACACGCCCCAGGTCGTCACCCACCCGCCATCCGCGCGCCCCCCCATCGCACGGTTTGCATTGCGAGCCCCGTCCGCTACAATACGGTGCTCGGCTACAGATTGGCCGTCTTACTGAGCTTTGAGGTGCCAGGATGTCACGGGTTTGCTACTTTACCGGCAAGAGGACCAAGAGCGGCCGTCAGTATGCCCGACGCGGCAAGGCCAAGTACCTGGGCGGCGTGGGTTCCAAGGTCACCGGGCGGACCAAGCGGCAGTTCAAGCCCAACGTCCAGAAGGTCCGCGCAGTCATCGACGGCAAAATCGTCCGCGTCCTGGTCAGCACCAAGGCCATCCGCGACGGCAAGATCGTCAAGCCGCCGAAGCGCAACTACAAGCCCGCTCCAACCAGCGCTTGAGTCAGCCGGGCACCTGAATCCCTGTTTCCCTTCAAGAAGTTCCAGGTGGCGCGAGGCGGCCATTCGCTTTCTTCGCCCGACCATTCCATGCGATTGAGCGTCTTCGGCTGCACGAGGCGGAGGATCGCCGCCCGGCGGCATTCGAACTCGCGTGCAGGGCGAAGGACGCCGCCGCCCATCAACCGTGCCGCCCCCGCTGCCTGGGCACGTCACGCTTCCCAAAGGATGTCTCTCCCCTGATGTAGTTCTTCTCCGCGAAGAGCTTGAGGAGTTCCTCGACCGATCGTACCACCACGGTCGCGCTCTTGGTCACGAACGGTGATGGTTCGGCCTTCGGCTTCCAGACCACATAGACTTCCTTCGTGGTTTCGTAGGCATGCTGTAACTCGCGCTCGACGCCGCTGGACAGTCCCGGCTTGCCACTGGGCAACTCCGGCACGTAGCTGACAATCATGTCCGACTGATCGATGAGCTTGAAGTCGCGAGCCACGATCTGGCTGTCGATGTCGGTCTCGATCGCCATGACTTCTTCGACGCCGAACTCCATGGTCCGGCCGTGGACCTCGACCAGGAGCTTCCGTTCGCCGCGTTTATGGGCCGCCGCGGCCAGCGACGGCAGCCGCTTCTCGTCCAGGTCGCCAGGGTCGAAAGTGATGAAGTGGCTGGCCAAGGCGTCTCGGAATCCGTCAATCTCCGCCAGGACGGCCGGCAGATCCATCACATGGCTCATCGGGAACGACGGGTAGACCTTCTTGCGCCTGGGCTCGAACATGAGCCGGTAAACGCACTCGGCCATGTCGTGCTCGACGCCCCGGGCAACAATGAAGAACCGCCCATGACCTCGGATGATCGTCGAAATGACCTCGGTGGCGAGAACCTCCTCCTCCCGCCAGACAAGGATGTCCTTGAGACTGTGCCGGAGATCGTGCTCGCGGGTCAACCGCTCGTGCACGGCGTCCACGTTGTCCACCAGGGTCATGAACAGATCGACGTCCAGGGCCATGATCTGGTCATGGTCAAACGCCGGAAACAGACCGTGCTTCCACCGAAACGTGGCGTGAGTGTTGACCAGGACGTGGTCGGCCTTCTCGGCAATCCGCAGAATATCCTTGAAAACCGACCGCCGGAGGGCATCCAGCCGGCTCCGCGGCAGGTCCAGGATCCGCCCCGCTACAACGTCCGGAGCCTCCTTGTACATCATGTCACCAACATGGCAGACGGCCACATCCTTGCCGTTCCGACGGGCGATGTCGGCCACGCGCTCGATGAACGGCTTCTTGTCGACCCCCACCTGGCCGGTCATCATCGCACGAACACCGGCCCGTCTGCGGTCGAACAGCGTCCTTTCGCCTGCACCCTTCGACATCAGGCTCTCCATGTCTCCGAAAACCCATGCTAGCTATGGGCTCGAGAAGCGTCAAACAGCCCTCCGGCTACCCGTTCGGGCATGGTAGAATGCCATCACCTTGAGCAAGGATCGAAAGAACCGAACGGCGTCCGCCGGACCGTGGATCCGCGAGGATCGCATGCCCAGTCTCGACGAAATCACCTGGCTGCGATCCGCCGAAGGACATGCCGTCTGCGCGGCTATGGCCGGCGACTCACCCGCGAACACGCCGGCAGCCATCACTCGCTGGCGCGAACGCCTCGAACCCGGGCAAGTCACCGTTGCCTGGCAACAGGTCCTCTTCCGCCGATCCGCGCGGGCCAAGTTCTCGCGCGCCGACCTGATGCTCTTCGACCGCGTAGCCCTCGAGCAGGCCACCGACGAGGTGCTGGCCCGCCACAAGGCCAAGCGCTTCCAGGATCGTTCGCGAATCGCGGACTTCTGCTGTGGAATCGGCGGCGATGCCCTGGCGCTGGCCGAAATCGCATCCGTCACGGCCATCGACTGGTCGGCGGCTCGGGCAGCGATGGCCGAACACAACGCATGCATCTATGGCAACCGGATCGACATCCTGATCGAGGACGCCCGCATCGCCCGACCGGAGGCAGACGCCGCTCACATCGACCCCGACCGCCGCCCTGCCGGAGGACGAAAACACCGCATCGAGCAGAGCTCACCCGGTCCGGAGGTCCTGAGACAGATCGTCGATCGCTACCAGAATGTGGCCGCAAAGCTGTCGCCGGGCGCGGACTTCGAGAACCTGCCGTTCGACGCGGAAATCGAACTGATCAGCCACCGCGGTGAGTGCAAGCAAGCAGTCGCCTGGACCGGGGCGCTTCGGCAGGCTCGGCGACGGGCAACCGCGTTTCCGAGCGGCGAGTCCATCACCGCAGGACCCGAAGAGGATCTCCTCTGGCCCCCGTCAGCCGCAATCCGGCCGGGCACGCTGCTCTTCGAGCCGGACGCGGCCGTCATCCGAGCCAACCTCGTCGGCGTCCTGGCCCGCCAATACCAACTGAACCCCATCGACCCGCATATCGCCTGCCTGGTCGGAGAGACGCTGCCCCAAACCACGCTGCTGGCGGCCTTCAGAGTCCTCGAGGTGAGCAATTGGTCGACCGCCCTCGGACGCCAAATGCTCGCCCGCCACGACGTCGGCCACGTCGACATCAAGACCCGTGGTTTCGCCGGCAAGCCCGAGGAAGTCCTCAAATGTCTCCATCCGCGCGGCACGCACTCAGCCACGCTCCTGCTCACCCGAATCGGAGATCGACCAACGGCCATCCTCGCCGAACGTGTGCCGCCGCAGCCAAACCCGTGAACCGCGTCACAAGCCGTCCTCGCCGAAACCGGAAAAGCACTCGGCGGCAAGTAACCAGTTCGCGACGCCCCAGAAGCCAGCCACAAACCGAGGACGTTCATTGCGGAAATCGACGTGCTCGGGATGCTCCCAGACGTCAATGACCAGGCCCGGCTCCTTGCCCTGCTTGAGCGGCGTGTCCGCGTGGCGCAGCCCGAGGGTCTCCGTCTGTTCCTCGGACAGGAGAAGCTTGCGGGCGTCCTGAGCATACGGGAGGAGGGGTTGCTGGTCACTCCTGGGAACGCCTCGCGGTCTTATCGGACTCTCATCCACACACCGAAAGGCACAGTAGCCGACCAGCAAGTGCCCCGAGGCCAGTAATCAGAGGGCTCTCGTAGTGACTCCGCCCACCGGCAGGCGGCGTAACCCATGTATGCCAATTCTGCAGACTCCTTATTTTAGGGTGATTTCCTGTCGATAACCGCCCTGTACCTCAAGGCGGCCAGCCAGACTCGCGGGCTCAATCAGCAGCTGCCCGGTTCTGCATCCGCTTGGTACAGCGCGACTGACGGGGGTCGCCACCCAACTACAACCTCTGGGGCTCCAAGAGAAGCCTGGTTCCGCCCAAGGCTCACCCGAGGGCGGTTGCCGCTCAAGGAACAGTGATGGCACGGCATATCCGTCTCGCATGCACGCTTCTCGCCTCCGGCCTGCTGCTCGCCCCTCCCGCGCAAGCAGGCTGGGAGCCTGTCGGGACACCCGGCTTCTCCAGCAGCACAGCCAACTACGAGTCCTTCGCCTTCTGCAGCGGCGAGCCGTACGTCGCCTTTCAAGACGCCTCCCAGACAAACAAGGCGACCGTCATGCGCTACACTGGCGGAAGCTGGCAGGTCGTCGGCACGGCCGGCTTCTCGGCCGGGACCGCTGCATACCTCTCGCTGGCCTTCAACGGCGAAGAACCGTATGTCGCCTTTCAGGACGCCACCGTCAGCAGCAAAGCCACAGTCATGTGTTACAGCGGGGGAAGCTGGCAACTGGTCGGTACCGCCGGAATCTCGGCCGGAACCGCCACCTACACATCGCTTGCCATCCACAACGGCGAACCCTACGTGGCCTACCGCGACGCCGGCACATCCAACCGGACCCTCGTGAAACGGTAC
Organism: Planctomycetota bacterium; assembly: GCA_022711465.1. Classification (GTDB taxonomy): domain Bacteria; phylum Planctomycetota; class Phycisphaerae; order UBA1845; family PWPN01; genus JAGNEZ01. Next base: position 46,503 of record JAKLEZ010000010.1, read on the forward strand.
ACCGGCGGGGCCTGGCAGACCGTCGGCGGGACCGGAGCCTCACCCAGCACTTCGAACTACACCACTCTCGCCTTCGACAACGGCGAACCGCACGTGGCCTACCAGGACAGCTCCAACGGCAGCAGAGCCACCGTCAGACGCTTCACCGGCGGAAGCTGGCAAACCGTCGGATCGGCGGGCTTCTCCGCCGGGACGGCCACCTATCTGTCCCTGGCTTTTGACAACGGCGAACCGTACGTCGCCTACCAGGATGCCGGAAACGGCCCCCGGGCCACCGTGATGCGCTACACCGGCGGAAGCTGGCAGACCGTCGGATCCGCGGGCTTCTCCGCCGGGGTCGCCGCCTACGAGTCCATCGCCCTCTTCAACGGCGAGCCGTATGTGCTGTACCAGGACGCCGCAAACGGCAATAGAGCCACCGTCATGCGCTACACCACCGGCGGCGACTGGCAAACCGTCGGCCCGGCGGGCTTCTCCACCGGCGCTCGCTACTACGGAGCGATCGCCTTCTTCAACGGCGAGCCGTACATCGCCTATCGCGATTCCGCACTCGCCAGCAAGGCCGTCGTCCTCCGCTACATCTGGCCACCCACAATCCAGGCGTCCAACGTCACCTTCAGCGGCATCACCGCGACTCAAATGAATGTCAGCTGGACCCGTGGCGACGGCAGCGCCTGCGCGGTGTTCATCAGCCAGGCTTCCTCCGGTGAAGCGGCACCCACCGACAACACGACCTATGCGGCCAGCACCACGTTCGGCAACGGCATGCAGATCGGAACGACCGGTTGGTTCTGCATCTACGTCGGTTCCGGAGCAAACGTCACTGTCACCGGCCTGACCCCGGCCGCCGCCTATCGCGCCATGGTCTGCGAATACACCGGCTCGGTGGGCAAGCAGGATTACCTGCTCGGCGCCGCCGCCGGAAACCCCGCCAACGTCACGACACTCGCCTATCCGCCCACGGTCACAACCGCCACCGTCACCGATATCGGAGCCGCAACGGCAGTCTGCGGCGGCGAGGTCGCCTCGGACGGCGGAGGTACCGTCTTTGCCCGAGGCGTGTGCTGGAACACCACCGGTACGCCCACCACCGCAGACCATAAGACCATCGACGGCACCGGCACGGGGGCCTTCGCGAGCACCCTGACCAACCTCAACCCGGGAGCAACCTACCACGTCCGGGCCTACGCCACCAATGTACAAGGTACCAGCTACGGCGCAGAGGTGGAGTTCACAGCCAACGCAGTGCCGTCCACGGTCAATACCGCGGCGGTCACCAACGTCGGCTCAACCACCGCCACCTGCGGCGGCGTCGTCACCGCAGACGGCGGCGCCGCGGTCACCGCCAGGGGCGTGTGCTGGAACACAACCGGCAACCCAACCACCGCGGACAGCTTCACAACCGACGGCGCCGGTACCGGTGCGTTTGTCAGCAGCCTCACCGGCCTGAGCCCCAACGTCACCCACTACGCCCGAGCCTATGCCACCAGTTCGCAGGGCACCAGCTATGGAACCGAGGTCGCGTTCACCACCGACACCGGCCCACCCGTGGTGACCACCGCGGCGGTGACCGAGGTCACTGCAGACACCAGCACCTGCGGAGGCAACGTGACCGGGGACGGAGGCCTCACCGTGGACGCCCGTGGCGTCTGCTGGAATATGACGGGAAATCCCACCACCGCCGACAACTCGACCACGGACGGCGCCGGCCTGGGTGCATTCGTCAGCAGTCTCACCAGCCTGACTCCAGGGATGACCTATCACGTGAGAGCCTACGCCACCAACGCACGCGGCACGAGCTATGGCAATAACGTCGAATTCATGACCGGAACCGCCCAGCCAACCGTGACAACCGCGGGAGTCACCGACGTCACGGCAACCACGGTGTCATGCGGCGGCAACGTCACCTCGGACGGCGGACTCGAAGTCACCGAACGCGGCGTGTGCTGGAACACGATGGGAAACCCGACAACCTCGGACAGCAACACGGTCAACGGCACCGGAGCCGGGACCTTCTCCGTCAGCATCGCCAGCCTGAACCCTAACACCTCTTATCACGTGCGCGCCTACGCCATCAACGCCCTGGGCACCAGCTACGGCCACGACGTCGAGTTCGTGACCAGCGCCGCACCGCCGACCGTCACCACGTCCACGGTCATGGGCGTGACCTCGACAACGGCCATCTGCGGAGGCACAGTCACCGACGACGGCATGGCCGCCATCGTCACCCGGGGAGTCTGCTGGAACACGACCGGAAACCCGACCACCGCGGATGGCAAGACCACCAACGGAACGGGGCTCGGCACGTTCGTCAGCAGTCTCACCGACCTCAGCCCGGGCGTCGGCTACTACGTCCGCGCCTACGCAACCAACGCCCAAAGCACCGGCTACGGCGACACCGTTCATTTCACCACCGGCAGTGCCCCGCCCACCGTCGCCACCGCCGCCGTCACCAGGGTATCTGCCACTCAGGCATGCTGCGGCGGGAACGTGGTCTCCGACGGCGGAACCCAAGTCACCGCTCGAGGCGTATCGTGGAGTAAGGCCGACGACCCGACCACCGCACATACCAAGACCGTAGACAGCACCGGCATGGGTGCCTTCACCGTCACCCTCGTCGACTTGAGCCCCAATACCCTCTACCTCGTCCGGGCGTACGCCACCAATGCGCGAGGCACCAGCTTCGGCTCGAATGTCGAATTCCGAACCGGCCTGGTGTCCCCGACCGTGGTCACCTCAGAGGTCATGGGCGTCGCCTCAACCACGGCCATGTGCGGCGGCAATGTCACCGCCGATGGTCTGGCCGAAGTCACCGCGCGAGGCGTGTGCTGGAACACGACCGGCAACCCCACCACCGCTGACAGCAAGACAACCGACGGCGCCGGCACGGGAGTGTTCATTAGCAGTCTGACCGATCTGATTCCCGGCGTCGTCTACTACGCGCGCGCCTATGCCACCAACGCCCAGAGTACCGGCTACGGTGAACAGGTCGATTTCGTGACCGCCACCGCTGCACCCACCGTGACCACCACCGCGGTCGCCGACGTGACGGCCACAACGGCCACTTGCGGCGGCAACGTGACCGCCAACGGCGGAACCGATATCAGCGCCCGAGACGTCCGGTGGAACAAGGCAGACGACCCGACCACCGCATACAGCAAGACCGTCGACGGCACAACCACCGGACCGTTCGCTGTCAGCCTCACCGGCCTCAGCCCCGATACCGTCTACCATGTCCGGGCGTTCGCCGAGAACCCGGCGGGAACCTCCTACGGCGGGGCTGTGACCTTCACGACGACGGCATCCGAAGTCGTTCCCGGCCTGGTCGTGGAGGCCACCGCGGCCGAGGGAGACCTGAACGGGCCCGTGACAGTAGGCCAGCAACTGCGGCTCATGATCACGGTGCAGAACGCGGGAACAGCCAGCGCTCACCAGGTGACGGTGATCATTCCCATTCCGCCCAGGACCGAATACGTCTCCGCCCGGCTCATCGAGAATACCGCCATGTCGACCGTGCTCGGCGACCTCCAGTCTGGGACACTGTATATTAACCTGGACCATCTGGCTTCAGGTGAACGAGTCGAAGTCGAACTCGTCCTCCGTGTGACGGCGGCTGGCCAGATCGCCGTGTCCGCGGGCGCATGGAGCGCTCAACACACCGAGCTCGTCCTCAGTGCTCCCGCCCAGATCACGGCTCATGAGGACTCTTCAACCGCCGGCAACCTGCCGGCACCCTTGAACTGCGGGGCAACCGGAGTCCTGCCGTTACTCGCCTGCCTCACCGCCTGGGTCGCCAGGTACTCCGGCCTCAGGACCTATTCGCCACGCACCCGTTCAGCCCGTCATCAGGAAGCGGGCGGAGCACATCGCCGGACGTTCCGAGCATCACGCCCTCAAAGACCTTGAACCCAGGCTACTTGGGTATCTCGCTCATCGAAATCCCCAGCGCATCTGCCACCCCCTTGCCATAGGCGGGATCAGCCTTGAGGCAGTTGACGATGTGACGCACCTTGATCATCTTCGGTGCATCGCCCATAGCCCGAGCGGTGTTCGCGAAGAGCCTCGCTTGTTCGTCCGGCTTCATCAGGCGGAACAACTTGCCCGGCTGAGTGTAGTAGTCGTCATCGTCCTCGCGGTAATTCCAGTGGTCGGCACTGCCGTTGATCTTCAGCGGCGGCTCGGCAAACTCCGGCTGCTGTTGCCAGTCGCCGTAACTGTTCGGTTCGTAGCCTCGCATACTGCCGTAGTTGCCGTCCACGCGCATCGCCCCGTCGCGGTGGTAACTGTGGAACGGACACCGCGACGCGTTGACCGGAATCAGATGGTGATTCACGCCCAATCGGTAGCGCTGGGCGTCACCATAGGAGAACAGGCGCCCCTGCAGCATCTTGTCCGGCGAGAAACCGATGCCGGGCACAATGTTGGCCGGGTTGAAGGCCGCCTGCTCGACCTCGGCGAAGTAGTTGTCCGGGTTCCGATTCAACTCCAGCACGCCCACCTCCACCAGTGGATAGTCCTTGTGGTACCACACCTTGGTGAGGTCAAACGGGTGGTAAGGCAGCTTCTCGGCGTCCTGTTCGGGCATGACCTGAATGAACATCGTCCAGCGCGGGAAGTCCCCCTTTTCGATGCTCTCGTACAGATCGCGCTGATGGCTCTCGCGGCACTTCCCGATGATCCTCTCGGCCTCCTCGTCCGTCAGGTTCTTGATCCCCTGCTGCGTCCGCAGATGGAACTTGACCCAGAAACGCTCATTTTTCGCGTTGATCATGCTGAACGTGTGACTGCCAAAGCCGTGCATGTGCCGGTAGGTGGCCGGAATCCCCCGGTCGCTCATCACGACCGTCACCTGGTGCAGCGCTTCCGGAAGCGAGGTCCAGAAGTCCCAGTTGTTCAGGGCGCTGCGCAGGTTCGTACGCGGGTCACGCTTCACGGCGTGATTGAGATCCGGAAACTTGAGCGGATCTCGCAAGAAGAAGACGGGCGTGTTGTTACCCACCAGATCCCAATTCCCCTGCTCGGTGTAGAACTTGACCGCGAAACCGCGGATATCGCGCTCGGCGTCCGCCGCTCCGCGCTCCCCGGCGACCGTGGAGAACCGAACGAACAGATCGGTCTTCTTCCCGACCTGCGAGAAAATCTTCGCTTTCGTGTAGCGAGTGACGTCGTGCGTCACCGTGAAGGTCCCGTACGCCCCGGAACCCTTGGCGTGCATTCGCCGCTCCGGGATAACCTCACGATCGAAGTGAGCGAGTTTCTCCAGGAACCAGACATCCTGGAGCAACATGGGACCGCGCGGCCCCGCAGTCATCACATTCTGGTTGTCGGGGACCGGTGCTCCGGCATTGGTCGTGAGCTTCTTCTCGTTCATCGGTTTCTCCTTGTCTTGGTTTCGCCAGTCTTCCGGGAGAACCTCCGCTGACCCGCCTTCGGCCGACCGACCGGCCGGCTCGTGCGGACCCTAGACTCCCGCTTCCTCAGACAGTCGGCACACGTTCCGCGAAAATGAACGTGGTAGTCGTCAATCAGGAACCCGTGGCCGCGGACATCGGGCAGGGGAACGCAATTCAATCGCGGATCCTCCACATCGATGATACGCTCACAGGACAGGCAAACGAGATGATGATGCTGATGTGTCTTCGGATCGAACCGGGCGGCGGAACCCGGATGACACACCTTGGTCACCATGCCCGTAGCCACCAGCATCTCCAGGATGCGATAGACGGAAGTCCGCGAGACTCCCGGCAACCTGACCTGTACCGCGGAGTAGACCTGGTCGGCCGTGGGATGGTCCTCACGCCCGCGAATGGCTTCAAACACCGCCCGACGATGGACCGTCAAAGGCAGGCCTCGCTCGCGGCAAACCCGCCGTAGACGGTCTGTCCAGGTCTCATCCAACGGACGACTCCCGCACAACAGGGTGGTAATTAATAACAACTGCAATAGATTAGCACGCTGAATCCATCCTGGCCACCGCCGGCCGGGAATTGACCTCCCCATTCGCCCAGGAAAGCACTCGACGGCCTTCCTCCCGCACCACCTCCACCCCGCTTGCCCCTTCCGATAATGTCGCCTACAATAGTCGTCATTCATCAGGAACCGTCCTCGGGAGAACGGAGTCCTGGTTTAGGTCACAGCGAGGAGAGATGATGTCGGACAAACCGCTCAAGGGAATAGGCACCCGCTGCCTGCACGCCGGCCAGGAGCCGGATCCCACCACGACCGCCCGGGCCGTGCCGATCTACGCGACCAGCAGCTACGTGTTCCGTGACACCGAACACGCAGCTAACCTCTTTGGTCTCAAAGAGTTCGGCAACATCTACAGCCGGCTCATGAACCCCACCAACGATGTGCTTGAGAAGCGGCTGGCAGCCCTGGACGGCGGCGTCGGGGCGCTGACCTTGTCCAGCGGGCAGTCGGCCATCTACGTCGCCATCTTCAACCTCTGCCGAGCGGGACAGAACATCCTCAGCGCGACCAGCCTCTACGGCGGAACCTGGACCCTGTTCACCCAGACCTTTCCCAAGCTGGGGATCAACGTCAAGTTCTTCGATCCGCTCAAGCCGGCCGACATCAGGCAGCTGGTCGACAAGGACACCCGGGCCGTCTACCTGGAATCGCTGGGCAATCCCAAGAACGACGTGGCTGATTTTGCGGAGGTCGCCCGGGTCGCTCACCAGTGCGGACTGCCCGTGATCTGTGACAACACGGTCATGACCCCCTACTTGCTCCGGCCGTTCGAGCACGGGATCGACATCACCGTCTACAGCCTGACCAAGTTCCTGGGTGGCCACGGCCTGCACGTCGGCGGTGCGATCGTGGACTCAGGCGGGTTCGACTGGGCGGCCGAACCGAAGAAGTGGCCGGAGTTCACCGAACCGGACCCGTCCTACCACGGTGTGGTCTTCGCCGAAGCCCTCAAACCGATCGGCAACATCGCGTACATCACCAAGTGCCGTACCCACATACTGCGCGACATGGGCAGTTGCCTCAGCCCCTTCGCCGCGTTCCTGTTCCTGCAAGGCATCGAGACGCTGCACGTGCGGATGCCCCGGCACTGCGAGAATGCCCTGAAGGCCGCCCAATACCTCCAGGCACACAAGGCCGTCTCGTGGGTGAACTACCCGGGCATGCCCGAGCATGCCTGCCACGCCAATGCCAAGAAGTACCTCCCGCACGGAGCGGGAGCGATGGTCGGCTTCGGCATCAAGGGCGGTATCGAAGCGGGCAAGAAGTTCATCAACTCAGTCAAGCTGCTGTCCCATCTCGCCAATATCGGCGATGCCAAGAGCCTGTGCATCCACCCGGCCAGCACCACGCATTCGCAGCTCACCCCGCACGAACAGGCCGCCACCGGCGTGGTCCCCGAGTACGTGCGGCTGTCGATCGGGATCGAGGACATTGAGGACATACTCGCCGACTTTGACCAGGCCCTGGCGGCCTCGCAGAAGTAACCCCGCGGACAGGACCTCCACGGCGAGCTCTGGGACCGGACTCCGGCGTTCTGCCTGGCGGGGCGGCACGCGGCTTTGCATTTGTGCCATGGACGCACTATCACACCGGTGACGCGAGGTGTCGCCGGAGCCGCCGGCCCGGCTTGATGAGCGGCCGGACGAACGAGTCATGAGTGAAGTCATAAGCGACAACCTGGAGGGACACCCCAAGCTGCAGGGTTCGATCGGCATCGTCCGGCCGCGGACGGTGACGCTGTTCGAGAGGCCCGATCTGCTGCAGCTGGAGTGCGGGCGGGAGCTGGGCCCGATCCAGGTCACCTACGAAACCTGTGGTGCTCTTGACGAAGACCACGGCAACGCGGTCCTCATCTTCCACGCCCTCTCCGGCGACGCTCACGTGGCCGGCTACCACAGCATCGAGGACCGCAAGGCCGGCTGGTGGGAGAACATGGTCGGGCCGGGCAAGGGCATCGACACTGACAAGTACTTCGTGATCTGCGCCAACACGCTGGGCGGCTGCAGGGGGACTACCGGCCCGTCGAGCATCAATCCGGACACCGGCAAGCCCTGGGGTCTCGATTTCCCGGTCATCACCATCGAGGACATGGTCAAGGTTCAGAAAGCCCTGGTCGACCACCTGGGCATCAAGCAGCTCTTGGCCGTCATCGGTGGCTCGATGGGCGGCATGCTGGTACTGGAATGGATGGTCCGCTACCCGGACCTGGTCAAGGTGGCGATCCCCATCGCCACCACGCCGCGGCAGAGCGCTCAGTGCATTGCCTTCGACGCCGTCGGGCGCAGCGCGATCCTGGCCGACCCGAACTTCAGGAACGGCCAGTATCACGACGACGCCCCGCCGGAGGATGGTCTGGCCATCGCCCGCATGGTCGGGCATATCACTTACCTGTCCGAGCAGGGCATGCACGAGAAGTTCGGGCGGCAACTCCGCCACGCGGAGAAGTACAGCTACGACTTCACCAACGAGTTCTCCGTCGAGACCTACCTGGACTACCAGGGCCGCGCGTTTGTCCAGCGCTTCGACGCCAACAGTTACCTGTACATCACCAAGGCCCTCGATTACTACGATCTCGGCGGACGGTGCGGTTCACTCGTCAAGGCTTTCGAGAACATCAAGGCCAGCGTGCTGGCCATCAGCCTCTCGGGCGACTGGCTTTACACCGCGCAGCAGTCGCGAATGGTCGTGGACGCCCTGCTGGCCAACGGGAAGACCGTCTCCTACTCCGAGATCAACTCGCCCTACGGCCACGACGCTTTCCTGCTCGAGCCCAACGTCCTCGGTCGCCTGATCAGCGGCGCCCTGGCGGCGGCCAGCGGCCGGCCGGTCCTCGACCGGGGCGACGATCTTCAGCCCTACCTCCAGGCGCCAGTAGTCAAGACCGCCTGGCACCGTCAGCGGATCGACTACGACCGGATCGAGGATCTGATCACTCCGGACTCCAGGGTGCTGGACCTCGGCTGCGGGCCCGGGCTTCTGCTCAGCCGGCTGATGCACCGAGAACGAGTCCGCGGGCTGGGCGTCGAGGTGGTCCAGGACTCGATCTGCCAATGCGTCGAACGCGGCATCCCGGTCGTCGACCTCGACATCGAGACCGAGCTCTCCTGCTTTCCGGACCAGAGCTATGACTACGTGGTCCTATCGCAGACCCTCCAGACCCTGCGGCGACCGGATGTGGTCCTCGACCAGATGCTGCGGATCGGCCGGCATGGGATCGTGAGCTTCCCCAACCTGGTTTACTGGAAGCCCATGCTGCAGATGCTGCTCACCGGGCGAACGCCGGTGACCGAGAGCCTGCCCTTCTGGTGGTATAACACGCCGAATGTCCGCTGTCTGACGATCCGCGACTTCGAGGCGTACTGCCGGGAACAGCGGATCCGCGTCCACCGCAAGATCGCCCTGCTCGAAAGTCGCCGGCAGCCGATCGTGTTTCTGCCCAGCCTGCGGGCGGCCGAAGCCATCTTTGTCATCAGCCGCAAGGGCAGGTGATCAGTTGGCCACGCCCTTCTTTCGGGCCGCAGCGGGAGCCCTGCCGCCCCTGGGCGGGCCGGCCTCGGCGCCGGGAACGGGGATGAGGCTCTTGAGGTTCTCCGGAGCGAGTTTGACGTCGGGCGGCGAGAGCTTCTCGTCGGACTTCATCGCCTGGTCCCAGGTGACCGCCTTGCCGCTGTAGGCCGACATGCGGGCCATGATGCCGCATAGCGTGGACTCGGCGATGTTCCGGGCCTCGTTGATCGGCTTGCCCGCGCGGATAGCGGCAATCAGGTCGGCGTGTTCCTGGACGTACTCCGGGGGAGACTTCACGTCGAGCTTGCCCACCGTGCTGATCCAGCCGTTGCAGTTCGAGACGCCGGTCTCGCCGACCACGCGTTCGGAGATGTCCTTGGTGCAACCGGTGATCTGCCGGCACTGGCTGAGCACGCGGATTTCCTGGTGGTTCTTGTCGCCCGGGTAGACGAAGTCGGCCGCGAACCAGTCGTACTGGTCGCCGCTGAGTCGCCGGTGGCGGGAACCCATGGCCACTACCCGCGTGGGATGCGTTCCCAGCACCCAGTTGATCACGTCGATATTGTGAACATGCTGCTCGACGATGTGGTCGCCGGACAGCCATCGCCAGCGGTACCAGCCGCGGATCATCCATTCGAAGTCGGGCCGCCCCGTTCGGTTTTCCAGGAACCGGGCCTCGTTTCGAGGGCCTTCCTGGTTCCAGTAGCACTGGGCGGCCAGGATCCGGCCGATGGCCCCGTCGTGAATTCGCCTGACGGTCTCGATGTAACCCTTGTGGTGGCGCCGCTGGGTGCCGGCCACGATGGCGAGCCCCCTGCTCGCGGCCTTCTCGCCGGCGGCAAGCACCTTGCGGATGCCGACCGGATCCACGGCGGCCGGCTTTTCCATGAACACGTGCTTGCCCGCCTCGACGGCAGCCTCGAGGTGATCGGGTCTGAAGTGTGGCGGGGTTGCCAGGATCACGTAATCCACGTCGAGCTCGAGCACTTTGCTGAAGGCGTCCAGGCCCACGAAGCAGTACTTGTCCTCGATGGATATCCGCGCGAGGAGCTGCTCGCGACAGCGTGCGATCCGGTCGGCGAACAGGTCGGCCAAGGCCACGACCCTGACGTTGGGATCCGCGTTCATGGCGTCCAGGGCGGCGCCGGTCCCGCGGGCACCGCTGCCGATCAGGCCGATCTTCAGGGCCCTGCCCGGCTCGGCGGCCCGGAGCCTCGACACCGAAACGCCGGCTGCAGCCCCCACAATCGCCGCCCTGCTCCAGCCGCCTCTCGACACGCCTCGACTCATTCGATCGGACATGCGATGCTCTCCGCTTTCCGCTTCCGGCCGCCTCCAAGGAATCGACAGTGGCCGCCGCCCGCGGGCTCTCTGGCCCCGGCGTCACCGAAGACACGGGCCCGGGCGGAAGACTTCTCTTCGGCCGGGCCCGTTAGGTTCCATTTGCCGTCATATACTTCTCACCGGCACGCCCATCGGTGTCATCTGGCCGCCGGCCTCACTTCTCCTCGTCGCCCGGCACGGCGATGAGTGACTTGACATACTCGGGAGTCAGCGGGCCTTCCGGCGGAGCCAGCTGCAGATCGGACTTCATGGCGTCACTCCAGGTCACCGCTTTGCCGGTATAGGCCGACATGCGGGCCATGATCGCGCACATCGTGGAGTGAGCGACCTGCTCGGCCTCGTTGATCGGTTCGCCCTGGCGGATCGCGGCGATCAGGTCGGTGTGCTCCTGGACATAGGGATCCTTACCCTGGGACTCGATCTTGCCGACGTTGCTGATCCAGCCGTTGCAGTTGGAGATGCCCTTCGTGCCGATGACTCGTTCGGACACGTCATTGGCGCAGCCGTTGATCTGGCGGCACTGGCTGAGCACGTGGATCTCCGGGTGCTCCTTGTCGCCGGGGTAGAAGAAATCGACCGAGAAGTTGTCATACTGGTCGCCGGTCACGCGGCGATGACGGCTGCCCATGGCCACCGCCTTGGTCGGCAGGATCTTCAGTGCCCAGTTGATCACATCGAGGTTGTGCACGTGCTGCTCGACGATGTGGTCGCCCGAGAGCCAGGTCCAGTTCACCCAGTCGCGGTGCATCCACTCCATGTCGCTCCAGCCCTGCGCCTTCTTGTTGTACCAGAGCATGCCCATGTTCCAGTAGCATTGTCCGGCCACGATTTTGCCGAGGGCCCCGTCGTGGATTCTCTTGATGGTCTCGACGTAGCCGGCCTGGTGGCGCCGCTGGGTGCCGGCGACGATCGAGAGCTTCTTGGCGGCCGCGTCCTTGCCGGCGGCGATAAAGCGCCGGATGCCCACCGGATCGACCGCGACCGGCTTTTCGGTGAAGACGTGTTTACCGGCCTTGATCGACGCCTCGAGATGCTCGGGGCGATAGTAGGGTGGGGTGGCGAGAATGACGTAGTTCACGTTGTCCAGGGCGAGCAGCTTCTTGTATGCGTCCATTCCCAGGAAGCAGTGTTCGTCCTTGATATCCTGGTTCTTGCCGCGGAGGTCCTTTTTAGCGTTCTCGAGGCGGTCCTTGGCGATGTCCGCGACAGCCACGACCTGGACACCCTTGGCTGCCGCCAGCACGTTGTGAGCGGCACCGGTGCCACGGCCGCCGGCCCCGATCAGGCCGACCTTGATGGGCAGATCGGCATCGGCGGCGCGGGCGAAATGGGGGAAGGCGCTGGTGGCCGCCGCCGCGACTGCGGCCGTCTGGACGAACTGGCGCCGGGACAACCGGCTGACTGACTGCTTGCTCATGTCGGAACCTCCTGCATGCGTAGTGCGATGAACGGGTCGACCCGAGTCCCGACCAGTGCCGATCTGGTCATCCGCTTCCTGCGACCGCAGGAACTCCGGACGGGCACTCCCCTGCCCGGAGCCGGGGACGGGCTGAGACCAGAGTACGAGATTGGCCACCCGCAGGCAAGCCCCGACGGTCATGGTCCTCTGGATGGTGATCATGGGTGAGCGATTGGCCCCGGTCTGCGGCGGAAGACAGGTGGCCGTCACCCTTTTTCGCGTCAACCCGGTGTTGCACCTCAGGCGTGCCCCCGCGACCCTCACTTGAGCGACGAGCCGGGCAGGATTTGGATGACGAAGACAGACGCGTACTTTTCGATTGGGGCCACGCCCAGCACGACCTTGTGGCCCGGCTCGGCCATGACGGTGGTGGTGATCGAGGCCAACTGAGCCGATGTGGGCGGCGGCATGGGCGTGGGCGGAACCGGCTGTGGTGGCGGCGGTGGTAACGACTGGGTGGGAAGAGCCCCGGTGGCATTCAGGACCAGTTCGACACGGGGAGGCTCGTTCTTCGATTCCTGGAGCCCGCCTTCGATTCGCAGCCGACAGCCGGTGAAGGCCGCCGGACTACACTGGATGGAGAATTTCCCGCCCGAGACGGCCTGGACCAGGCTCTGGGCGGCGAGTCCAAGTCGGGTGATGCCCATGGAGGCCAGTTCATTGACCACGTCGTTCATGTCCGGTGGCGGAGGGGGCAGTTCGGAGTTGCTGACCAGCCACACCACGCGGACCTTGCGGCCCTGCTGAGGCCCATCCGCGGGTTGCTCTCGATCCAGCTGTGTGACAATCTGCTGAACGAGGGCCTGGGAAGCGGCGTTGCCGGAGAAGAGGAGCCTGTTGGACACCCGATCCGCGGAGAAGGTCGCGTCGGGCACTACTCCCTGCAACACCTTGACGAGTTCGTCTGCACGCGTGTTCCTCAAGGCGACAACCTGACAAAGGCGGTCTGCGGCCGCTTCGTGTACAGGCTTGTCGAGTTCCTTGATGAGTTCTTCGACAACCTCGAGTCGGTCGGCCGTGGCGTTCAGGATCACGGCGTTGGTGCGCGAGTCTGGGACGGCCATGAGCGGGCTCCGTCCGAAGGCGGTTCTGGTGATCGTCTTGGCGACTTCTTCTGCCCTCGCGTGTTTGAGCGCGTAGATCCGCACCATGAGTGGCTCGTCGCCGCCGAGCGGTGCGGGCGTCATTCCTGAAGGGATGGCGAGGGGCTCGCCTGCTGCCGGCGGGGGCGCCGGGGGAGCCGGCACAGATGGCGGTTTGGGCGCGGGAACGGCCTGGGGCGGAGCCGCCGGCGACGGGGCGGGCACAAGCTGCTGGGTGAAGCCGGGCACAGCCAAGAGGGCGACAAACACAAGGGCAAACGACAGCCGGGTCACGAATCTGGACTTCACGATTCTGCTCCTTCCTGATGAGGTTGAGGTTCGACGGCCGACCGCGGCGGGGCTTCAGCGGTTCTGACGGCCGGGTAGATCCACAAGATGGTGATATTCGGATTGCGTGTCGGTTGCGGGAGCGCGATCACGTCGGCTGAATGGCCGAACTCGACGCGGACGACCGGGCGGGGAGTGGAGTCGGCTTGCCCCCTGCCCTTCTGCGAGGGCACAAGACTGCCAGCGGCCGACTCGGTTTGCGACTCGGGGGAGTGAGCAGCTGCTCCGGGATGGCGAGAGGCATCAGAACGGATTGGCGCCGTGATCCACCAACCGCAGATGAGCAGGATCAGTGCGGCCGCCGCGGCCACGGACGGTCGCCACCGTCGGCATCGTCGAAGAGCCGGCATGGTCGCAGGCCGCCCCTGCCCGGCGGACGGGGACGCGGGGGTTGCGGCCACCTCGTCGGATGCACACGGCGCGGCCGCCAGACGGGCCATGGTGTCCTGAATGGCCTGGTGCTGCCGGAGGATTCCACGACAAGCGAGGCAACCGGCCAGATGCTCCCGGAGGGCGTGTTCCGCTGAGGAGTTCAGCTCGCCGTCGAGATCGACTTGGATGGCTTGTCGTGCCTGCGAACAGTTCATGTCCTTGCCTTCCGTCTCATTGATTCGCATCGAAGCTGTCCGGCCAGCGAGCCAGCAGGATGCGCCGGACGGCCTCGCGTGCCCGATGCACCAGGACCCGTGTTGCGACCGGTGACATCTCCAGAACCGTGCCGATCTGCTCGTATGGAAGCCCCTCGATATCCCGCAGGACGATGGCGGCCTGCTGTCGGTCGGGCAGTTCGCGAACCGCCAGGCGGACGCGCTGCATCAGCTCATCCATCTCCGGCCGTGCGTGCGGAGCCATCGCCGTGGTCGCCGTTTCGCCCGGTGGTAACGGACCGGCCCGAGAACGCCGGAGACGGTTGAGCGACAAATTGACCGTGGCGCGAAACAGCCATGTGTCCGGCAGCTCGGTTTCGGGCATCTTCAAGCCCAATTCGCACCAGGCCAGCGTCACTGCATCCTGGACAATTTCCTCGGCGTCATGGGCGTTCCACACATAGCGGCAGGCCAGACGCACGAGCCGTGGCCGGAGAGTCTCAGTCCATCGCTGAAACCTGGCCCGGTTAGAGCTCGCGGCCTGGCCGCCGGAAGGTCGTCCAGCGGTGGGAGACACGTCTGGGCGGGTCTCGTTCACCAGCGAATGGTCCGAAGCAGGTTTCACGCGGACTACTCGTAACTGGATTGTCTCGAGCGGGCGGTTCGTTTCACGGAATCCGTCGACTTGTATGGGTCAACCTTGATCCAGGGTGCAGTGCGAAGCGGATTCTCACCGGCGGGCGGCCCGCAGAAACGGCTGAGGCACGCTCACACGTTTGCGCCAAACGAAGCCAATTGTGCCCGATCCTCGGGCGTGGGGCGCAAACCGGCCTTGCAGGGAATAACACGACGGGTGTCCCGGATGGCGGCCGGAAGGCAGTCAGGCAGAGCAGGGCTCCTGCAGGTATGAGGGGAGTGGACAACACCTCCAGCCAGCGCCCCTGGCAAAAGCCCGTTCCTCGCGAAACCGGCATTGCTGGAAACGCCGGGGGACAACACGGTTCCACCGATGAGGGCAGGGAGGAGGCCATCTGAAAACCCCCGAACCCACGGAAAAGAAGAGCCTCGTTCGGAGCTCTCTGAGAGTCGTTGCAGCTGTGAGGGCCGAGTGAACGAACCGGTCAGGTCACAAGACCCGGCGGCGGCGGAAGGCCACGACCCCAAAACCGCCGAGCAGGAGCAAGGCGCTGGCCGGCTCCGGCACCGTGATGGTGACGTTGTCCAGGTAGAAGGCAACTGGGAAAGCGGCGTCCGAGTTGGTGCCGAAGTAAAGTTGGAACCACGTGTCGCCCGCTTCCCAGCCCGCTTTCGCGATCGGCAGGTCAACGTGGGTGACGAGGAGCG
Source organism: Planctomycetota bacterium (assembly GCA_022711465.1). GTDB lineage: Bacteria > Planctomycetota > Phycisphaerae > UBA1845 > PWPN01 > JAGNEZ01. The sequence goes on from JAKLEZ010000010.1 coordinate 62,144, forward strand.
TGGCATCGTCGGCATCGTGCCAGCCGTCGACCACCTTCTGCTGCGTCCAGCCGGAGGTACCGTCGCTGTTGCCGGCCATATGGACCTGATACCAACCCGCTGCGCCGGCCGGGAAGCTCGTACCGTCCAGAATCACATCGAAGTCCAAGCGAGCGGTGGGGACATTGGCCAGGGCTTGCATGGCCAGCTGCTCGCCGGTGTTCCAGGGGAACGGCTTGAAGGGGCCGGTGGCGCCCATGGTCCAGCCGCCGGACGCACTGGTTGCCTTCACCGCGGCGGCGTCAGGCCAACCGGCGGGCCCGCCGGCCGACCAAGCGATGTTGGTGAACCCATCAACGCCGGTGTCGAACGTGAACGCCAAGTCAGCCCGGGTGGGGACAACCGTCGCCAACAGGCTCACTACAGCCACAACCGAAAGAAGTCGTTTCATGATTTCCCTTGCCTCCTTTCGTACGCAGGGGGAGGTGCCAGCCTTCCGCTTCACCTCAAGGGAAGCACAATCTCCAGTGTAGTCACCCAGGCCACCCACACCAAACTGGCTCCAGGCCACGCCCGCGGCATAGGGTATTTACCCCATGCCAGGGCGACGCATCCGCTTTCGGTCGCGTCCCAAGCCGCGGCGAGCGATAGATGCCATCGAAGGTTGAGGCCACGGTGGTGCGTGCACGGACGAGGGGCGTGAGGTGGAGTGCCGGCTTGGGGCGGCAGTTGCCGAGGACATCCCGCCGATCGCCCAGCAGAGGAACCCCGCCGCAGGATACTGGGATTCTCGTGTTTCCCGGCAGTGGGCCGCCTTGGGGCTCGCCGGATTTCGACGATGGCGGAGATGGAGGATGCCGGCCGCCTGGTTACTATCCCAGGGTCATCTCCTGCTTGGCCTTGTCGAAGTGGGCGACCTTTCGTTCCTTCCAGGCGAGCATGCCCATGCAGAGGGCGGCCTGGACGCGGTAGCCGAACTCGACGTCAGCCACCGGCCGTTCGCGGGAGCGCACGCACTTGAGGAAGTCGACCCAGTGGGCCTTGGTGCTGTCGCCCTTGCTGCCGGGGATGACCTCACCCTGGGACTTGCCAACCGGGGTCACGTTAATGGCCTCGCAGCCGGCCTCCCACGTCACGTTCTTGAGGGTGATGGTTCCTTCGTCGCCGCGGATGGTCGGCGGGGTCATGAAGTCGTTGGCCAGGGTGCAACTGATATTGACGGTGCAGGGATGGGGAGTGTGGTAGTCCATGGACAGGGAGAAGGTGTCCGGCACCTCGCGGTCGTAGTTGGTGTACTTGAAGATGCCGCCGGTGGCCATGGCGAATTGTGGGATGCCCAGCCCCATGGCGATCACGAACGGCGTGTAGACGTGCGGGAAGAGGTCGGTGCAGGGACCGCCGGCGTAGTCGAGGTACTTGCGCCAGCTGAAGAAGCGATCGACGGTGAAGGGCACCTTAGGGGCGTCGCCCAGGAAGGCCTCCCAGTCGAGCTGGTCGCCGGGCTTGGCGTTGGGATCTGGGATGGGCATCCGCTCGCCCCAGTCGCCCAGGCGGAAGAAGCCGACGTTGACGAGTTGCGGCTTGCCGATGCTGCCCTTCTGGATGATCTCGCCGAGCTTGCGCCACAGGGGGTTGGAGTTACCCTGGTTGCCGATCTGAACCACGCGGTTGAGTTTCCGGGTCTCCTCGAAGAAGGTCTTGCTGAGGCCGAGCTGGGTCCAGTGGCCCATGGGCTTCTCGCAATAGACGTCCTTGCCGGCCCGGATGGCGTCGATGGCCTGGGGCACGTGGTTGCGGTCGGGCGAGGCGATCAGGACGACGTCCACGTCCTTGTCGGCGAGGAGGTCCTGATGCTTGCGGTAGGGCTTCATGCTGAACTTCTTAGCGGCCTCATCGCGCCGCGGGCCGTAAGCGTCGCAGGCCGCCACCAAGGCGATGTTCTCGCCTGCGTCCATCAGGCTCTTGCAGGTGTGAACATGGCCCATGCCGCGACCGCCGACGCCGATGAAGCCGATACCGATCTTGTCGTTGGCCCCGATGGTCCTGGCGTTCACCGGTGATGCGGCCACGGCGGCCAGACCCGCACCGGCGGTCGCTTGAAGGAATGTACGGCGACTGGGTCGAATGTTGCTCATTTCGGTTTTCCTCTCTGCGTTTTCGGATCGATGTGCCCCGACCAGTCGTCTCCCCGTCTTCCGAGCCGAAGCACCAGGTGTTTCTCGTGCGGCCACCCGTCGGCCGTCACTGCGGAAGCCGATTCTATCGTCAAGTGGGGTTGGCATGCCACTCCGGGGGATCGATGGCTGCAGACACAGCGGCGAACCTTGCCTTCGGCGACCACTGCCTGCCCTGCCGGTTGTCGCCACCGCATGGGATGCGGAGTCTCGGGTTCCCGAGGCGACGGCAGATGATACAATTCCATAGGCAGGGCATGTTGGCCCCGCCCGGGATAGAGGAGCACGGCATGTTCGACCCTGATTACTGTGAGAAAACCTGCCCGGTCTGCACGCGGGCCAGAAAGGGCAGTCGGCTCGCGGGCATGCTCCAGAAGATTGAGCTGCTCGTGACCTTTGGCGGCTGCCCCTGGGGCCGAGCCCGGCGAAGGAAATACGGAGTGCGGCCGGACGAACCGATCCCGCCCGGGGCGGGATCGCAGGGAACCGTTCATCCCGGCTAACAGGCGCGGGTCAAGGCAATTGGCGGCGGCGAGGAACAAAGCCTCAAGCCCGGAGGCAAAGCCTTGCCATTGGCCTGGGCAAATCATGCTCCTCGACCTGATTCGCCCCGACGCCCCTTTCGATCAAGCTCCACGACGGATCGGAGATGCTTGGGAAGACGCTGGTACTGCCACGTGTGCTCGGTCGCACCGACTGCAGCTTCGGCAGGATCGGCGGCCGCCACGGCGGCGGTTACCGCGTAGGCGGCGGCATGGCGGGCATGGCCGGGGACGTGGGCGGTGGCGACGGCCTGGCCGGCGGCGCGGGCGGCGGCGCGGGCTGCGGGATCTTTGGCGTCGCGAGCTGCGGCGTGGGCGGCGAACGCGGCGGCGCGCGCTTGGGGCACGGTCATCTCGCCGCGCACCCAGGCCCGCCCCGCCTTGATGGCCCTGCGCGGCCGGACATCTCCCGGGTGCTTCTCCTCGAAGTACCGGAGCACGTGCCCGGCACAATGGAGGGCCCAAAGCACCAATTTCCGGTGGTCCTCCTTGTCGAGACGTGAGGCGCGTTTGAGACTCATGAGGGCTCTCCACGTGATGCGGTCACCGATCACTCATCCCGTGCAAGTCAGCGTTCGGCACGGAGCACGCCGGCGGTCACGGCGAGGAGAACGCCGACCGCGACCAGTGGGATGGTGAAGCTGTTCGTCCGGTCAAACACCAGTCCCGCCATTATCGGGGCGACGGAGGCGGGGATATTGGCTGAGAACAGCCAGCCATAGACCGGGCCGACCCGCTCGGGGCCCCAATGGCTGGCCACGGAGGATGCGTACAGAACCAGCACGCCGCCGTAGTTGAAGCCCGCGCCCAAGGCCAGGAATCCCAATCCGGCCGCCGAGTTGAGCCACCAGGGAGCGGCGAGGAATACGGCCGCCTGCGTCGCCAGGTTGATCCGAATGGCAGTCGGCCCGACGCGATCGAAGAGTGTGCCCCAGGTCACACGTCCGGCGGCGTTGGCGACGGCGAACAGGGCCACCGCGAGAGCGGCTGTGGCCGTGGCCGATCCGGCTCCCATCTGCTTGAGGTTGCCGCTGACGATGAAGCCGGCCGCCAGGCCGACGAACATGGCCACGTACAGCATGATGAAGTGCCGATCCCGAAGGAATTCACCAGCCGCCGACAAGCGGGTCCTGCAAGCGACGTGTCCGGGCGGATTCCGCATACACGAGCCGGCCAGGACGATCAAGGCAGCGAACGCCAGGCCGAAGCCCACGAAGGCCTGGAACGGGCTGAGCCCAGCGCTCATGAAATGCTCGGCGGTCTGAGAGACGATGGCTGCTCCGCCGCCGAAGCCGGCGACGGCCACCCCGGTCACGAGGCCCTTATTGCGGGGGAACCAGAGCATCCCCGTGGCGATGGGTACGATGTAGGCCAGCCCGACGCCGAGGCCGCCGAGCACGCCGATGCCTAGCACGGTGAACGCGGAATGAACGCCGCCCAGGCCGGCGAAAACCCAGCCGCCGCCGAACACCAGTCCGCCGACGATCGCGCAGCGGCGCGGTCCAAGCCGACCCAGCAACATGCCCGAGACGATGAGCGTCGCCGGGAAGATCATGTAGAACACGGTAAACGGGACCTGGGCCGCGGCCTGGCTCATGCCGGTCCCCGCTCTGAGAGCGTCAACGAAGATGGACCAGGCATAAGTCGCGCCGAGGCAGAGCTGCATGACGACTGCGGCTGCGAGAATCAGGTAGCGGCCGGGGCCAAGCCGAGGCTCACCGCTCGAGGTGGGCTGGTCGCGGGACGGTGGAGGACTCTCACGGTTGTTGCTCGGCAACGGGGCGTTCTCCGTTCTCGTTGCGGGCTTCATACCATCGAGCGTCCGGGCTGTCCACGTCGGAGGTCACTGGGCGGCACGGGGGGCCGAGATGTAGCCGTAGTAGCGGCCCATCCAATAGGGCAGGAGGTACTCCGCTCCGGACTCGCCGCTCTGGCCGTCGCCGCCGCCGTCGACGTTGAGCTCGTTGCCGTTCCACTTCTGAATCCGGCGTTCGTCGGGGGGCAGTTGCGGTACGGCTTCGGGTTCGACATCGGGGCGTCGCTCGATCTTGATGTCCCCGCGGTGCGAGTTGACCGTCCGCCAGTTGCGGCTGTCCAGGGGATACTCGCGGAGAATCCACACGCTCCCGTCCAGATCGATCGGTTCGCCGGTGATGCCCCCGTAGATGAAGTTCCAGACGGGGTTGCGTTTGCGCTTCGTGACCTCGTAGTGCCTGCGGGCGCTGGCCAGGAATGTCGGCTTGAGCTTGTCATCGAAGCAGTAGCGGACGAGGTTGTAGTAACTGAGCCAGTACAGCTCGTCGTCGGAATGGTTCCATTCGCCCATCGGGTCGGGCAGCCATTTGACCGTGTTGTCGGCGTAGCCATGCCCGTTGACCAGCTCGTAGAACGCGTCCTTGAATCGCTGGGAGCCGGTCAAGCTGAAGGCCAGCTGGAGGAAGGAGAGGATCTCGATCGAGTTGAGCCGCCGATCGCCGCCGATGACGGGTTGATTGACGTACTCGGGATTCCAGCGACCCCAGGTGGTCGGTTTGCCATCGATGTCTACGAGATAGAGCCGATGGTCGAGGATATGGGTGGTAATGGCTCCGACAATCCCGGCGATGCGTTTGCGCAGGGCCGGGTCTTTCCTGGCGATGGTTTCATCGAGCACGCCGTAGAAGAAGAAGGTTCCGACGATTTCGTCGCTCGAGGTGTGCCCTTTCCATTCGAAGTCGCGTTGCGGACGGGTTCGCCATCGCTCGGGGTCGGATACCTTGAAGCCATCCAGCTCGAACGTGCGGGCCTCGAAACCGGGAATGCCGGTGATCGTGACCAGCCGTTCAAGGGCGTCCAGACCGTCCATGAGGTTCTCGCGGGCGTCGGTTGCAGCGGTGACGGCGAGACGGTACGCCTCACCGGCCAGGTACATTGCCGACCATAGGCCGTCGTTGTCGGAGTCGGTGAGTCGCGCCCGGGCGTAATCACCATCCGGCAAGCGGACGTCGGAGACGAGCCCATAGCGGATGTGGCCGGACCGCAGGACGTCCAGTTTCCGCGCGGCCTTGTCGGCCAGGGTCATGGGGGTGAACTCGATCTTGGATAGGCCGCCCTTACCGAGTACATACACGTCGTTGCGCGAATCCACGAAGAGGTCGATCACCCGGTCATCGGCCAGCCAGCGCGGCCCGGCGTAGTAGTTGATGTGCCCGGAGCGATCCAGGCTGAAGGCTCCCCGCGTCGAGCCGACCCACAGCCGGTCCTGCGCGTCGCGGGTGATGCAGGTCAGTTCCGACCAGGGCAGCGACACCTTGTCCAGCGTCGCCCCGAGACCGGTGACGGTGTAAAGCCCCTTGTTGGTGGCAACTTTGAGATTGTCCCTGGCGACCGCGACAAGACCGGCGATACGGGCCGCGGGAACAGGCAGCTCGAGGAGTTGGCCGTCGCGCCAGCGAGCCAGAGCCGTTGCGGAATAGACGATGAAGGAGTCGTCGGCGTGATCGAACAGCACCTCGGTGAACCCCGGGTTCGGCTGCTCAAGAACCTGCTCGCCGCGCACCTCGGCGATCTTGGCCGAGGACAGCAGCAGGTAGCGTCCCGGAGCGGCCGGGGCCGCTCGAGTGAAGTTCGCTGGCCCGTTGGGCCGGTAATCCGCGCCCGCCTTGTGAAGAGGTAGCAGGAACCTATCGGTCAGGAAGACGAACTTGCCGCCGAGCAGTTCGAGGTCGCGATGGTCCAGCTCGGCAATGCCGGCCAGCTCTCGGTAGCGGACGAGCCGACCCTCATGGGCTTTGAGCAGCCCGTTGTTGGTGTTGACCAGGACTCTGCCGTCTCGGTCGGCCCGTACCGTGCGAAGGTCGTGGTCGGCCAGCCTGACCTCGCTCCTGAACCGGACGGCGTGGTCCTGAGGAAAGGCCACATCCTCGTACGCCTGCCCCGATCCCGATGCGATCGAGCCGGCCAGGAGCGATAACACGAAGCCGCGAACGAAGTGCGGAAGCGTGGACATGGTGACACCTCCTCGACTCACAGACGAGCCTCTGGTTCAGGACCTGTCCCGCCAGGCGCCGGATCGGCATCCTGGTGGTCGAATCACGGCTTGGAAGCCGGCCCTGCACTTCCTGCCGCGATGGGCGCCCAGTGTAGCGAGGCAGGATCGAAAAGCCCATCTCTTGACGGCACACCAGCCGCCGTTCGGCCGGACGCGAGGCTCGGGCCCCCGAACGACACGCGAGTTCAGCATTCCGACGAGAACTGGGCTTTCCCGCTGGAGCGATACGCTTCACCGAGCGATGGAAGATGAAGGAGAACGGGCCCGAAAACTGGCATCTCATCCGCCACTTGTCCCGCGAGAACGGAACGTGGATCCGGGGCGCGGAGAACGGGCGGCTCGCGATCGAGGCCGCACTCGCCACGGAACAGAGTGACCAGCCCTTCGACGTGATCCTCATGGATATGCGGATGTCGATCATGGACGACCCGGGGCGATGTCCCGGCTGCGCCGGACCGAGTGCGACGGGCGCGCCTTCCCGCTCGCCCGCAGGGGAGCTTCTGGGTATGCTACTCGGTCGAAGGGAGGACCCTGGATGCTCGCGAGCACTAATCACCGTGAGATGACCGTTCTGACGCTGACCGCCATCGAGACCGCGCTGCTGGCCGTCGCCGGATGCCAGACGATGGACCCATCGGCCGCCAGGCAATCGGTCGCCGCCACGCAGCAGGCCGCCACGCGAACGCCCCCGGACCAGGCCGCGGCCACCCGACCGGCCAGGAAGCAGCCCCCCCCCAAGCGCTACACCTACTTGCCGCGGGTCTACCCGGTGGACACCCGCGGGTTCTCGCCGGTGGACAAGGCGCTGGCCAAGGCCTACGGCCGAGAGGAGATGATCGCAGACGACGCCGAGGGCTCGCTCAACCCTTACGTTCTCAAGGTGATCTCGGCCTACCCCCTGGACGGGTCCTACCCCTATCACTGCGGCTGGGATCCGCGCGAATATGATATTTATAACGGGGTGACCCAGGACATGTGGTTCAAGGGCATGGTTGTGGCCAAGGCCTATCCCGACGGCTCCCGGTGCAGCTACTGCTGCGGGCTCACCTTCGAGATTTTCATCCGGGCAATGAAGCTCCGCAATATCCAGAAAGGCCTGGATCCCGACGATTTTAACGGGATGACGTTCAACGACCTGTTCAACATGCTGCAGCTTTGGTACATCGAAGGCCAAGGTGACTGCGAGCAGCGCGGGATCGTGAGCTACGGCCTCGGCCGGGCGATTCCCAACCTGGAGGACGCGAAGCCAGGCGATTTCCTGAGCTACAGCACCACCCCGCCGGGCGGGCATTCGGTCATTCTCGTGGACTGGATACGTGACGGAGCGGGGAAGATCACGGGCATGAAGTACTTCTCCTCGAACCTGTCGGGTACCCACGGGCCCGGCTACGGCGTCGGCAAGTTCAGCGACTGCAACAACGGGCGCGGCCTGCTCCGCAAGTCGGTCCGCATCGGCCGGGTGGGTGCGATCAAGGATTACACGGCCTTCGATCGGCTCACGATCCCGGCGCGCAACGCCTACGCCCCGACCCAGCCGGACCGGATCATCTACGTGCCCGCAACCCAACCCGCGGAAGCGTTGAAACGCCAGGAAGCCGGGCCGCGTTCACCGTGAAAGGGAACGCCGAACCGTCGCAGGTGACCAGGGCGGAAGCCCGAGCGGGGCCGACTCGCCAGAAGCTGGAAACGGGCCAACACCGACCCAGCGAAAGGGATGTGCCTTGATCATGCTCTTCTCAGCCTGCCTATGGGTCTGCCTGGCTTGTGGCGGCCTCACCGCCGGGGCGACGAGTTCGCCCAGTTCGGAGTTGGATGCCATGATTCGTGATGCGATCGAGGCGTTCCAGCCGGTGTGGCTGCCGCCGAGAAACGGGATGCGGGGCCTGTCGGTCGTGGTCGATGCCGTTGGCGGCGAACCGGCGGGCGTCGAGCGGCGCGCGGCCGACGAGATGGCCCTGCTGACCGCGGCCCATCTGGTCCATCTGATCCAGAAAGCCGACGGGCGGGCGGTGATGGTGCGTCTGGACGACCGGCCGCGACCGGCGAAGGCGCCGTCCGGCGAAGACTGGATCAGCCATTTGTGCAGGGAAACGGGCGCCCATTTCATCGTCGGCATCGGTTACTCGACGGCCTGCCCGCCGACACCGGAGCCGGCGAAGGGATGGCCTTATCCGCGCATTCAACAAGCCATGGCCAGTGGGCTGGGGGCATCCGACGTGGTTACCGGCGAGTACCTGCCGGACCGCATCCCGGATATCAGGATTACGTTGCCGATGCCGGCCAGCGGCGAGGACAGGCGGCACCGTCATATCGACTGGGCGGAGGAGGTTTTCAAGGCTCTGACCGCGTGCGTGAAGGAGAACCAGGAAACGCTGGACGCGGCTCGAGCCCGGCGATGGCCCCACCCGCCCGCGAGAAGGGCGAGGCCTTCTTTTGAGAGTCTTGAGGAGTTTCTGCATCACCAGGTTGGCGTGGTTGCCCGCTCGATATGGCCGGAAGGCGACCTGCCCGTCTCCAGAGCGGCATGGTTCGCGACCATGCTGCGCCGCGCGGCTCTGAGCGACAACACGGCGATCTACTACGCTCCCCAGGTGACGCTGGACGGCGACACGGTCGTGGCCGGCGGTGCGACGAGTGTTCCCACATTCGTGCCCACACTCGAGATTGCCCTGCACGCCCTGGGTGTCAGGAACGTCCGGTCCGAGATGCGCCTCCTGCCGGACAACCAGCGGCTGGGCGGCAAGCTGTTCGGCGTGTGCGTGGCCACCACCGCCCTGACCTTCCAGGAGCCGACCGAGTTGGCCACGCGGCAGACGCAGCTGCTTTACGGCGAGCTGCTGTTCCTGCTCGACCGCGAGCCAGGCTTTTTCCTCGTGCAGGCCGGCGACGGCTATCATGGCTGGGTGCGCGAGGAGTCGATCCGCCTGCTGGGTCGCCAATCGTTCCAGGCTCGAAGCCGGGCCCGTCAGGGGGCACTGCTGGCCAACCTCGAACTGCCCACGCTGCGCGTTCCGCGCGGCTCGCGGCTGCCGATCCTGAGGGCGAATGCCTCCGCGATCGATCTCCTTGGACCGGACGACGGCGTGATCCAGGCACTGCCGGACAAGGTTCGCCCGATCGATGACGGTGACCGGCTCGAGATCCGGGCCAAGACGGCCTTGACGCTGCAGTACATGCCGTACGTCTTCTCCGGGCGCTCCCCGGTCGGACCAGACTGCAGCGGCATGGTCACCAACGTGTGCGAGGACGAGGGAACACCGGTGGCCCGCGACGCCGCTCAGCAGTTCCTCAGCGGGAAACTCGTGGCGACACACTGGTATCGAGACGACATCCGGGCGGGCGACCGAGTGTACTTCGTGGACGTGACCGGCAAGATCTCGCACACCGGCATCGCCATCACACCGACCCACTTTGTTCACTCTTCGCCGCCGTGCGTACAGATCAGCAGCCTCAAGCCCGGTGATCGGCTCTACCGGAAGGAGTGGGACGAGCGCTTCCTGGGCGCCAAGCGACCCTGAACCGCGGCCATGAAACGACCGGCGTCCTGTGCCATGGCCCGCATGGCTGAGGCGAGGCCAATCAGGGTGTCATGTGCACGCGGGTTCCACAGCCGGCTTGCAGGGTGTGGGCGGCGTTCCCCGCGTTGATCGCGATTTCGAGCATGCAGGTGCTGCCGATGAGGGCCACAGGTTCCCCTCGAGGGACGTCCGCGTAGGTGATGCGGACCGGACCAATCCGGCGATCACCGAGCATGACCTCACGCCCCCGGACCTGGAGCCGCGGACCGCTCAGATCGGCCTCGGCGATGTTGGTGATCAGATTGCCGAAGTGATCGACGTAAATGACCTGGCCGGTGATGGAGCCGTCCCGCGACCATTGCAGGCGAGGGATGTCGAGCACCTCCACTCGGTCTGCGGGCGGCCCCAATCGGTCAAGAGCGGTCCCGCGGGAAACATGGCCGGCAACCGGGGCCAGGATGTCACGGCCGTGGAAGGTCGCGGACAGCGTCGCGGCCATAAACTGCCGATTCTCGACCACCCGGATCTCCTGCAGCTGGGCATCGCGGTGAAGGAAGGTCAGCAGGCCATTGTCCGGAGCCAGGACGAACCGGTTGTTGTACCGTGCGGCCAGAATGCGGCGGCTGGTTCCGACCGTCGGATCGACCACGACCACGAAGACGGTCTCGACCGGGAAGAACGGGAGCGTCTGGCGAAGGACAAAGGCGCCTTCAAGGACATGTTGCGGGGCGATCTCGTGCGTGACGTCGACCAGGGTCACCTTGGGGTTGATTTGAAGGATCATCCCTTTCATGGTGGCCGCGTAATGGTCTCGAGTCCCGAAATCAGTGAGCAGGGCAACAGTGGACATAAAGCCTCCGGTCCCTTCGGCGATCATGGCGAAGAGGAGTCGGTCCTGCGGGCCACCACGTACTCCAGCATGAGGCGGGCGTCGTCGTAATCGGTCGAGTGTTCCCCCTCCTCGCGGTACAGAAGAAGAACCGGCCGCCGCATTTCCTTCAGCACGTGCGCCAGTCGAAGGACACTTCCCGGCGGGACCAGCGTGTCCTTTCCGCCCGCGGTAATGCCGACCGGCATGGTGAGCCGCTCGGGCCAGTACTCGGCGCTGCGGTTCTTGTACTCCAGTGGCTTGTCCGCCTTCAGGCCGCCGAAGGACTCGGCGATCGCGTTCTGGAAGTTGGTGTATTCGAGGTGGTTGGCGGTACCGTTCATCGAGGCCACGCCAGCGATCAACTCGGGGTGCAGGGCGGCGAAAGTCAGGGCGGAGGATCCGCCCATCGAGCCGCCGCAGATGAACACCCGCTTGACGCGATACTCCTGCTCGAGCTGCTCAATGATCTGAACCAGGTCGGCCTCGGCCTTCGGTCCCATCCAGGATGTCGTGGCCCGGTAGTCGGGCGAGACGTAGATCATGTCGTGGGCGGCGGCGGTCACTCTCGATGCCCGGCACTCCGGCCGCCCGTCGCGGACGAACTGCCAGCGATCAGACCCATGACCGTGCAGGGCAATCAACAGGTCGTGCGGCTTGGCGGTATTGAACCTTTCGGGCAGGCCTATCACGTAGAGCTGCTGCGTGCCGTCGCACCGGGCGGTGAACGACACCTCCCGCCAGGCGAAAGGCTCGGCGGCCTTCGCGGCAAGGCATGGACCGAGCAGAATCACCAACCCGATCGACCTCAGCTTCCGTGCCATAGGCTTCCCTTCGACAAGATCACTCACCAGTACCGATAGTACAGGTAGACCCAGATCGCCGCATAGAACAGATACCAGAAGGTAATGGTCTGATACCATGGCCGCGCCTTTCCGCCGTCCGGAGCAGCCAGCAGGGCCGGACTCCATTGAAACGGCTCCCACAACTCCTTGGGCGGGGGAGGGGTGGCCAGCGAGACGAGCACGATTCCGATCATGGTCAGCACCTGGGCGAAGAAGGCCAGGTAGAGCCAGTGAACTGAGTGGCCCAGCACCCAGGGAAGAGCGATCGCGATGACCAGCTGGATAGCCGAGCCGCCGATGAGCCCGAACAGCCCGCCGGCGTAATTCGTGCGTCTCCACAGCACGCCCAGAAACAGGGCCGACAGGAATGGCGTCGACAGGTAGGTCACGCCCGTCTGGAAGTACTTGAAGATACCGCCCAGATGCTCGACGCTCGGTGCCACCAGGGCCGCGATCACCAGCGAGGCCAGGGCCGCGGTCCGGCCGATGCGTACAGTGCGGGCGTCGTCGGCCTGCGGGCGGATCCACTTGCGGTAGACCTCGAGGGCAAACAGGGTGGCCGTTGAGTTGGACAGGGCGCTCAGCGTGGACATGACCGCCGCCAGGAAGCCGGCCAGCACGATCCCGCGCAGTCCCCACTGCGGAGCCATGGACTTGAGCACGAAGGGGAAAGCCAGATCCCCCTTCTCGAGCGGTTCGGCCATCTTCATCACGTGGATCCAGTGGTACACGATCAAGCCCAAGAAGCAGGTGACCAGGGGGCGCAGGAAGTTGATGAACCCGGCGAAGATGATGCCCATGTAGCCGTCCCATTCCGAGCGGGCTCCGAGCACGCGCTGAATCATGACCTGGTTGCCCGCCTGGTAGAACAGGACGACGCCGAACATCGCGGTCAGCAGGCCGAGGAAAGGAGCGGCCTGGTCGTCGGCCGGGCGGTAGAGATGGAACCGTTCCGGGCTGGCCTGGATCATGGCCTCCCAGCCGCCGTCGATCCGGCCGAGGGCGACGAAGAACAGTACCACGCCCCCGCCGACGAGCATCAGGCACTGCAGGGCGTCCGTCCACATGACCGAGGCCAGGCCGCCCTTGACTGTGTAGAGGGCCACGATCACGACCATGCCCCAGAGGACCGCGTGGAAGTGCCAGCCGGTCAGCCCCGAAATGGCCACCGTGCCGCCGTACAGGACCGGCACGAGGAAGATGAACACGTAGGCGAAGAGCATGACGAAGCTGTAGAAGTCCGCGCAGGCCGGGCCGTAGCGGCGGCCCAGGAACTCGGAGACCGTTGTGACCCGATTCCGCAGATAGACGGGAATGAAGAAGAGCATGAGCAGGGTGTAGACCGGGAGGCTACACCACTCCCAGTTGGCGATGCCCATACCGTGCTGGTAGGCGGCCCCGACCGTGCCGACGATCTGCTCGCTGGAAACGCTGGTCGAGACGAAGGCCGAGCCGATGATCCACCAGGGCAGCTTGCCCGACGCGAGGAAGTAACCGCGGGCCGTCTGGTCACCCTGCCGCCCGGCCCGCAGACCCACAAGCACTACCAGAAGCAGCGAGCCGACGATGATGGTCAGATCGATCGCGTTAAGAGAGAATCCCATCGGCAAAGTCCTCCAGGTGAGAGCATCACCGGACGCGTACGGGTCCGTCAAGGGCGGCGGGGACGATCCATGCCATGAGCAGCCGTGAGAAGGCCGCGCCGGTGGCCCGCGATTATCGGTCCTCGGCCGCCCCGCTCGACTCAACTCCGGCAATAGCCGATGTAAGACAGCATGAGCCTCATCGATAGCATTGTCGGGTTTAAAGCTGCCCAGACAACGGCCGAGGTCCAGATGGCCGTGGCCGCCAAGATCCTCAAGATCACCCAGGGCCAGGGCCAAGCTGCCGCCGACATGGTCGCGGCCGCCAACGAGCACCTGGAGAAGGCCATGTCCGAGATGCTCGAGGGCATGGGCTCCGGCTACGACGGGTACGCGTGAAAGAAGCGGTCAGCTCTCAGCGATCAGCTGTCAGGCACCCGAAACCAGTTCATAAGTTCTGAAGTACTTGTCAACCCAGCGCCTCGGCCAGCAGTTCGGCCATGTGCAGCGGCTTGGCCGTGGTCAGGTGCGTGATCTGGTGGCGGCAGCTCGTACCGGAGGCGACCAGCTTGGTGCCCGGCGGCAGGGCGTTGATCTTGTCGATCAGCGGCTGGGCGACCTGTCTGGACAGCTCGTACTTCTTGGCCAGCATACCGAACGCGCCGGCCATGCCGCAGCAGCCGGTGTCCATCAGCGTGGCACTCGTGCCGGGGATCTTTTCCGCCAGCGTGGGCAGGATCTTGGGATCGCCGAGGGCCTTCATGTGGCAATGGCCGTGGATGGCGACCTTGAGGGTCTCCTTGCGGAGCGGCAGGGCGTTGGGCTCGCGCTGCAGCAGGGCATGCACGAACGACTCGAACTGCAGGCATCGTTTGGCGACCTTGTCGGCGTCGGGGATGCCGAGGTTGCGGTAGTCGTCGATGAACATGGAGTGGCACGACGGCTCGAGGAAGATGATCGGCTCGTCGCCGCCCTGGCCCATGAAATGGGCGACGTTATGCCGGCCGAGTTTTTGTACCAGGTCGAGCACGCCGCGGCTCATGGCCGGTCGCCCGCAGCACTTGCGGCCTTCGGGCAGCAGGACCTCGAAGCCGGCCGCCTCCAGCACCTTGACCGCCGCCTGGCCGATGTTGGGCTCATTGTAGCGCACCCAGGTGTCGTCCCAGAGGATGACCCGCCCGCGACTGCCGGTGACGTGCCCGCGGCCGTTGCGCCGCTTGGCGAACCAGCGGTCGAAGCGATGCGATGCGTAGGGCGGCATCGGCCGCTCGGTGGTGAAGCCGAGGACCTTGTACATGAGCCAGCGGGTCAGTGGGTTGCGCAGGACGGTGTTGACGATCGGGGCCTGTGGGCCGCAGTTGAGCCGGCCGAGCAGGTCAGCGTTGGCGATCATGCGATCGAGCAGCGGTACGCCGCCTTGTTGGTGCCTGGCGTTGTTGAGGTCGGCCTTGAGGTGGGCCAGGTCCACGTTCGACGGGCACTCTCGCTTGCAGGCCTTGCACGAGAGGCAGTTGTCGAGGGTGATGCCGAGTTCCTCGCTGAGCAGGACCTCGCCGTCGCCGAGGCGGCGTTCAAGGGCGGCGCGAATGATGTTGGCTCGGCCGCGGGTGGACATGACCTCCTCGCCGGTGGCGAGATAGGTCGGGCACATCGTGACCGGGTCTTTGCGACAGCCGCCGCAGCCGTTGCACTGCTCCAAGTTGGCGACGAACGACCCGTCGCGCTCGACGAAGCCGATGAGCGGGGTGAAGGGCAGGTCGATTCTGTGGCCCGCTCCGTAGCGGAGGTTGGTCTCCAGCCGATACCGGCCGTCGCAGACGATCTTGCCGGGGTTGAAGAGCCTTTTGGGATCGAACAGGCGTTTGAGCTCGCGGGTTGCGGCCATCAGTTCGGGGCCCAGATGGTCGGGCAGGTATTCAGTCCGGGTGATGCCCACGCCGTGTTCGCCGGCCAGCGAGCCCTTGAACTGGACGCACAGGGCGGAGACTTCATCGCAGATGGTGCGGTACTTGGCAATATCCTCGGCGGTGTGCAGGTTGAGTCTGGGCCGCACGTGGAGCAGGCCGGGCGCGGCGTGGCCGTAGTATGAAGCCTGCACGCCGACCCGATTGAGAATGCCCATGAGCCCGCTGACGTAATCGGGCAACTGGTGCGGCCGAACACACACATCCTCGATACCCGGCGTTGGCTTGGCGGGCCCCGTGCAGGCGGTCAACAGCGTGAGGCCGCTCTTGCGCAGCGTCCAGATAAGCTCCTGCTGCTTGATGTCACGGCAGATGAGTTTGCGCCGGCCGAGGTGCAGCTTGTCCAGGGCCAGGAACTGGTCCTCGACGTGGTCGTAGAACTCGACCAGCAGCAGGGCCGCGCACGGCTCCTCGTCCAGTCGCATGAGCGACCGGGCGGCCTGGAATGCCAGCTGTCCCCGGGTCTGATCGAGGAGCAGCCGGTCGATGTGCTCGATCGCCACCGGGTGGAGATCGAGGAGGGCCACCGTGGCCTGCATCGCCTCCGGCACCGAATCGAAGAAGAACACTGCCAGGCCTTTGTTGGACGGCGGCGGAAGCGGGACAAGGTTGAGCTCCGCTGAAGTGATCCCGGCCAGGGTGCCCTCGCTGCCGCCGATGAGCTGGGTCAGATCGCCCATCCGGCGAAGGTAATCATCGAACCCGTAGCCCGGCCAGCGCTTGCAGATATCGTTGGGCAGCCGTTGCTGGATGGCATCGGCGTACTGCAGCACCAGTTGGTCGGCCGCCGCGCGATGACGGGGTAGATCGGGATGATCCTTGCCCACCGTGGCGACCGCTCCGTCGGCCAGAACCACCGCCAGCGAACGCACGTGATCGACGGTCGTTCCGTAGATCGGGGCCCGGGCGCCGGACGAATTGGCAGCGATCATCCCGCCCAGCGTCGCCCGAGAACTAGTCGCCACATCCGGGCCAAACCACAGGCCGTGCGGCTTGAGGTACTCGTTGAGCTGGTCGAGCACGACGCCTGCCCCGACGCGTACGGTCCGGGCCTCGACGTTCAGATCGGTGATCTGTCGGCCGTATCGGGCGAAGTCGATGATCAGGCCGTCGCCGACCGCTCCGCCGGCCAGGCCGGTACCGGCGCCGCGCGGCGTTACCGCCACGCCGGCCTCGGCCGCACCGAGAACGACGCGCGAGGCGTCGGCCGCACTGCGCGGAAAGGCCACCCCCATCGGCTTGATCTGGTAGATGGAGGCATCGGTGGCGTAGAGGGTACGGGTCAGCTCGTCGAACCGCACCTCGCACCCGCTCGCCCGGATCAGTTCCTGCTGTCTGGTCGCCATGGGAAACCATTATAGGCAACGTGACCGGCCCTGCTACCAGGGTGAGGTCGCTCCGCGGGTGGTCGCGGCGGAGGCGGTGTCCAATGACCCGCGGAGCCGGACCCAGCCCAGCGACGATTCTCCTCGGCCAACCGCGGCGCGATAGGCAGGGAACCTTCGCCTTCGAAAAGCGGACTGCTGAGAGCTGAGTGTTGAACGCCGAGTGCTGAACGCTGCTCTTCTCACCACGCGAAGTGCGAGAATGCCTTGTTGGCCTCGGCCATACGGTGGACGTTCTCGCGTGTGGTCATGGCCGTGCCTTCACGGTGGTAGGCGTCGATGAGTTCCTTGGCGAGGTTCTCGCACATCCGCGAGCCCTTGCGGCCGCGCGAGGCCTCAAGCAGCCAGCGAATGGCCAGGGACTGCTGGCGCTTGCGGTTCACCTGGATGGGAACCTGGTAGTTGGAGCCGCCGACTCGCTTGCTGCGGACCTCGATATTCGGCTTGACGTTCTGCAGGGCGGTCTCGAAGACCTCGATTGGCTGGGCGTCCTTGACCTTCTTGCCGATGATCTCCATCGCATCGTAGAACACGCGGCTCGCCACGCTCTTCTTGCCGTCGTACATCAGGCAATTGACGAACTTGCTAACCAGCCGGCTGTTATACCGGGAATCACCGCGGAGCTGCTCTTCCGAGTGGGTGAACTTCTTCCTGCCCATGAGAACGCGTTCCTTTCGAACACCGAACCGCCACTTCGCCCCGCCGCCCCGTCAGAACCATCCCGGAGCCCGGGCACAGGAGGCGGTAGCCATCCACAGCTAGAACCCGGCATTATCCACCCACCGGCGAAGGAAATCAAGCCGTGACCGCGGGGGCCGGCAGGCCGAACGCGGAAGCCGCCCTCGCGCATTGTAACCTATTGTCCAAAATAACTTTACGAGAGAACCGCCCCGGTTGCGGTCAAACGGCAGGACCAAGCCACGCGGGCGTCCAAGCCCGGCTCCGGTCCTTGGCCTCCTTTGCCCGACCGCCCCGGGCAAGCCGGCTGGGCGCGACCGTCAACACCCGTGTGCGGGGACCGGCCACCCCCTTTCCGGGCCCCTGCCGGCCACAGTTTCGGCACCCATCCATCGACTGAAGAGCTCGGGGCTGAGGCCCGCCTCGGTCCCCGGGCAGAGCGGATGAGCCCGGGCGACGCCGCGGCAGTCCCCGGGGCAGGAACTCTCACCACCCGGATCGAGGAACCCGACAATACCTCTCGGAAGTGCTCACGGTTCTCTCTTTCCCAGCCCGCGGCCCGAGTGTAATCTACGATCCGACCTCTTTCAGCGGCACAAGGCAGGTGGAACATGAGGAATGGTCGAACCTGGTATCTCGTCCTTCTTTCAGGAGTTCTGGCCGCCCACAGCGTGCAGGCCAACCCCTTGGCGGAGATCGCCCGGTCTGTCGAGGGTCAGGCCCGCCGCGCGTCCAGCGGCCTGTTCGACCCCGAGTCGAACGTGGACGCCTGGCACATCGCCCCCGGCCAGAGCGCGGTGCTCACGGAGCTGCGCGGGCCGGGCGAGATCCGACACATGTGGTTCACGCTCTTCAGCCGCGACCGACGATACCCGCGCACCGCGGTGCTCCGGATCTGGTGGGACGGCTCCCAAACGCCCTCGGTCGAGACCCCCATCGGCGATTTCTTCGCCGCGGGCAACGGCATGACCGCCAACGTCCAGACTCTGCCGATCGAGGTGACCTCCTACGGACGCGCCCTGAACTGCTACTGGCGGATGCCGTTTCGCCGGAGTGCACGCATCGAAATCGCCAACGAGGGCCCGTACGACCTGGGCGTCTACTGGCAGTTCGACTGGATGGAACTCCCCCAGGCGCCGGCGGACATGCTCTACTTCCACGCCCGATACCGCCAGGAATTCCCCGCCAGGCCCTTCTCCCCCTACGTGATCTTCGAAGGCCAGGGCCGAGGGCATTACGTGGGCACGGTGTTCTCCACCCAGTGCAGCTACGACAGCTGGTTCGGCGAATCCGACGACCGATTCTACATTGACGGCGAGGAAGAGCCTTCCATCGTCGGCACCGGTACGGAGGACTTCTTCAACGATGCCTGGAACTTCCGGCTGTTCACCAACCTGAACACCGGCGTGACCATCAAGGAACCCAACGGGGAGGACTGCCGCTTCACCGCCTACCGCTGGCACATCCAGGCACCGGTCACCTTCCGCGAATCCCTCAAGGTCGAGATCGAAAGACGCAGCTACTGCCGGGTCACGGATCCGGAGACCGGCCGCTCGCAGGAGTACAACTTCAAGTATCGGCCGGATTTCTGTTCCTCGGTCGCCTACTGGTACCAGGACGCACCGGCCGCGACCTCCGACCCGTTCCCGCCGGTCAAGGAGCGCGTCCATGCCGAGACGGTGGTCGAAGTGGCCGAGATGGCCGGCGAAATCAAGACCGGGCCCGGCGTGAAAGCGGCCCGCCGCACCAACCGCGTCTGTCATCAGAAGCAGATGCTTTACGTGACCAACGAAGGACCCGGCGGCTGGTTCGAAATCCCCTGCCGTGTCGCCGATGAAGGCAAGTACTCGATCTCCTTGTTCCAGCGTCTCTTCCGCACCCAGGGCATCTGGAAGGTGACCCTTTGCGGCCCCACCGGCGATATCCTGCTCGCGAGAGCCATGGACTTCTATGACCCCTATCTTGCCTGGAAGGAGAATCGGCCGGAGAACTTCATCTACGGGACCCGGCTCGAGACCAAGGTCGGGATTCACCACCTCAAGCCGGGTGACTACCGCGTCCGTCTCGAGTGCGTCGGGGCGCACATCCTCGCCCGGAAGAACGACGCGGACACACCCGGCTACGACTGCGGGCTGGATGGCATTTCGATCCGCCGATTCCCCTGGGACGACCTGCCGGGACAGATGCGGCAGTACCTGGCCGACGAGGAGAAGCTCTTTGCCGGCTGGATCGACCGGGCTCGCCGGACGGTCACCCAGCTGGATGCCGCCATTCGCAAGTTCGTCGCGGACACGAAGGAGTACCCTCGCAACCTGGACGAGCTGACCACCCGCCCCGACCGATTCCCGGAATCCGCCGGCCGCTGGCCGTATGCGGAACGTCCGGGACGCGATCCCTGGGGCCAGTCCTATCGCTACGTGCATCCTGGGCAATTCAACCCCGACGGTTTCGATGTCTTCTCCGTACACGGCAACAGCCGCTCGCCCGCGGACTGGATCGGCAACTGGACCACGCCCTACCGGTGGGAGGGTGCGATCGAAGGCGAGGGCCTGCCCCTGACCTCGAACTCCTCGGTCAAGGCCACGAGCCAATCGCTGAGGATGAGCGCCCCCCCGGCCCTGTCTCAGGGCGAGCTGGCGTTCCTCCGGTTCCGCCGCCAGGGCGAATCGGCCGGCCTGATCCTGCCGTCCTCGATGCAGGCTGGCCGCTACACCCTTGCCGTCCGGCTGGGCACCTCATGGGACTACGGGATCGCCCAACTGCACTTCAACGACGTTTCGGTCGGAGCGCCGATTGACACCTTCTCGCCGAGAATCGCCAATCGGACCGTCTTCGCCGGCGAGGTCGAGGTCGTACCCGGCCAGAACACGCTGACCATTCAGATGATCGGCCGCAACCCGGCATCCACAGGATACGCGGCCGGGCTCGACGCACTGCGGCTGATCCCGGTGAAGTAGGGCGTGAGATCAGTTGAGCTCGATGTTCCGCTTGTTGAGAACGAAGACCTTCTTCTCCTCCGAGAAGGAGATTTCCGGCCGGGCCTTCCGCCACCACCGCTCGAGCCCTCCCCACTCCCACTTGCCCCCACGGCGGTACTTGAGGATTTCACCCCGGAGGTACTCGTCAACCATGAGGGGGAACTCGAGGAACGAGGGCAGCTTCATGCCCTGGTGATCGCAGAGAACGGACAAATGCACCGCCGACGGATGCCGGACGGCGTACAGGGCTTCGATCAACTCGGGATACCGGGAGCGGTCCACCCGGCCGATCAGGAGAAAGAGGGTCTCGCGCTTCAGCGTGTTCGTGACCAGACCGGCGGGCGAGAACCGTGACCCACCTTCCCCCAGGGCGCCCGACACCTCGTTCACCGCGGCGTCGAGGTCCCCCAGGGGGGCTTCGATCCAATAACATACCGAGGTGGCCTTCAGACCTCCCTCGATCGTCCCGGTCGCGTGGGCAACGTAGTCCCACTCCAACAGGCTGTCCGCACCCCCGTCGCCGGTGTAGACCTGGAGGCTGTCGGCCGGCACCCGCCCCCAGAAGTCGAGGTAGTTGCCGAACCGCTTGGCATCGCCCTGGCCGCGCGAGGCATCGGCCGGAAGCCACCCGTAGTCCTGGAGGTGGATCTCCACCCAACGATGGAACACGCTGTCCTCGTGCACTTTCTCGTCGTACTTGGTCTTGTTGGCCAGCGAGACGATGAAGCCGCCGGTGTAACGGCACGGAATCCCCGCGGCCCTGAGCAGACCCAGCAGCGTGTAGCTGTACTCCGAGCACGAGCCCTGTTTCTTCCGCAGAACGTCGGACGCGGCATCCCACTTGTCGTCGCGCACGTAGGTGATGTGGGTGACGAGGTAGCTGAAACAGGCGAAGGCCTGGTCGGCGTCGCTGGCGTTCCCTCGAACGAGCTCGTCCTTGAGCTCGCGAACAGGCTGGGAAGTGACCTGGTACTTGGGGGAATCGCGGGTATAGCGGTCGCGCTGCTCGGCGTCGAGTTCGGCCGGCCGGGTCGTCGGCAGGGAGGCCGTGGCCCAGGTGCGCACCGCCGCCATCCAGCCGCGGCACCGCATCTCCCCCGGCTTCATGCCCTTCTCGACGTAGCAGGCGATCCGGTTGCCATAGGCATCGGTCAGGATCTCCTTGTAGCCGGGACTGGGATGAACGACGGACACCTCCTGCCGCGCGTTGCTCTGGGGCAGGGGCAGGTACACGGTGACATCCTGCTCGCGATCGGCGGCGTTGGTCAGCCGACACTCGAAACGAGCGATGCGCTCGACGGAATTGGCCTTGCGCAGATTCTCGGCCGCCGCGACGGCGTGCAAACCACACGCCAGCAACACCACCACCAAGGTACCGGTTCCCATGCGCATGTGCCGCACCTCCTGACGCCACCGAAAGGGCGACTGCACCTGTGGTGAACGCGAACCGGCATGAACGAGCCCGAACGGGCGGATCGAATCCCGAGCCTGACGCGAATCAGTTGCCGCATCCGGCTGCGGGAGGCTGGTTCGAACCGTTCACGCATCGCTGGAACAGCCCGAAGTCGGCCAGGTCCGCGTCTCCATCGGCATCCAGATCCGATGATACGCAACCCTCGCCGATTGGCAAGCCGGCCCCGCCGAGACAGGAGCTGAGGACGGTCATGTCGTCGCTGTCCACGTCGCCGTCGTCGTCGAAATCGGCGTACCTGAACCGGCTCCGATCCGCCAGAGCGTAGATGTGCCCGTCAAATGTGGTCAAGAACAGGAAGTCACCGCTGATACAGGGGGCCGACAGGATGGGCGTGCCGAAGTCCATCGACCACGCCTCGGCCCCGGTCGCGAGATCAAGGACGTGCAGCCGGCCGTCGCCGCAGGGCACGTACGCGTAACTGCCCGCGATCGTGGGGCTGCCCGCCAGGGCCGCGAAGGTGTTGTTGTAGGGAGCCATCTTGAGGGCGGACGTCCCCAGGGCGTAGGTCCACACTTGTACGCCGTCGCCCAGACGATAGGCCCCGACCGATCCCGTTCCGCCGGCGACGACGATAGTGCCCGACACGGCCGGCGTCGAGGCCGACCGACCGCCGCCCAGGGCCATGCTCCAGACCTGCTGGCCGGTGGCCAAGAGGGCGCAATGCAGCACTCCATCGTAATCGGTGAACAGCACCCTGTCGCCGGCGATGACCGGACTGCCGTGAAGACCCTTGCAGCTGTAGCTCCAGGCGGCGCCGCCCGTTCCCACCGGCGCACCTTTCAGGTTGTACCCTGCCCAGTTGCCGGGGACAGCGACGATCGTCCCGTCAGTGGCCGGTGAGGCGTTGCAGCTGATCCAGTCATCGTCATAGGACTGATGCCAGGCTTCCGCCCCCGTTGCCGCGTTGAAGCGTCCGAAGTAGGCATAGGTCCCGGCGTACACCTGCCCGCCACTGACCACGGGGGCCCCGTAGGCCCACCGCTGCGTACTCGAGCCGAGGACCTTCTGCCAGACCGGAGCCCCGGTGACCCGGTCCAAGGCGTGGAGGATGCCGCCATGTGAGTTGGCGTAGACCCGCTGCTCGTCCACGGCCACGGCGTGGGAAACGGCCGCTGGTGTCGGGGCGAACCAACGCCTCGATCCATCCGCGATGTCCAGAGCCAGCACGCCGTTGTTGACGAAGTCACGGCGGTCCTTCACACCCACGAAGAGCGTGTCGCCGTCCATAACCGGCGAGCCGACATCGAACGTCCCGCCGGAATAGGCGATCCAGACCACGCCAAGCGGCGGCCGGATCGTGCTCGTCGAGAGACCGCCGCGCTTGGGGCCCCCGCCGAACTGCGGCCAGGGGGCGCCCGCGATGACCTCCGGGCGCCGGGCGGCCATGATCGGAAAGCTCGTCTGGACGGAGGAGACCGAGCCGGCGTCATTCGTCGCCTGGACCGAGACCGAGTACGAACCGGCCCCCAGCGACGCCTGCGGTACCGTTGCCCGCCAACTCCAGTCGCCCTCGCTCTGCAGCGGGCCGGTGGCAATCACGTCGGTGCCCCGGTGAACCTGGTACGTCATCATGGTGGTTTCCGCTTCCGTCTGGTAAGCGTTGACCACGATGGGCAGGTCCGCGTTGGCGATTTTCTGCGACGAGCCCGGGGTGACGATCTGCAACTGTCTGCCGTTGCTGATCCATTTCATCCGCGTCGTGACCGAATCGCCGGAGACGCTGATCAACTTGAATCCGGCCGGGGAGCAATCGATGCCCCCGAACAGGAAGTTGGGCGTGTTGTACGAGAGTACCTGCCCGGCCTGCACCGTATGCTGCGAATGCCAGTGCCCCGAAAAGGCCGCCCGGACGCCCCAGGTCGCGTACTGGGCGAGTTCGGCTTCGGTCGGGGCATAGTGATGAAACACGAAGAGCTTGCGGTTGCCCCGGAGGAGGGCCAAGTCGGCGGCAATCCAGGCGCTCTGGGCCGCGGTCTTGTGCACGCCGTTGATGACCAGGAAATGACAATCTCCGTAGTTGACCGAGTAGTAATCCGGCCCCAGGTATCGGCGATAGTTGTTCGAGGTGGAATTGTCGGCATCGTGGTTGCCGAAGACGCTGAACAGCGGCACCGCCGAAGTGGCGACCCCGGCGACGTAGTCCTCGTACTGTGACACCACAGCCCCGGAATTGGTCAGGTCTCCGGTGGCAAAGATCAGCTTCGGCCGCTTGGGAAGGGCGGCCACCCGCGCCAGGGCTTCGATCAGCAGAGCTTTGGTGCCGCTGGCCCCGGTGTGAATGTCGGTGATCTGGACGAAATCGAAATCCCCGCTCTCAGACTGAGCGGTGAGCGCGAAGCTGAAATCCGCAGCCGTCGATGTCTTGCTGATCGCTCGATGCCAAGTGGCGTTCTTCGCGTAGCCGGCCGGCGGACAGATGTACAGAAGCGTGGCGTTCTTTGCGGTGTTGGGCAAGGTGTAGGTTCCGTTGGCCGCGGTCACGACCAGATCGATCGTGTCGGAAACGCCCACGCCGGCCACACCCGGCTCGCCGGCATCCCACGCTTTGTCGCCGTCGAGATCGTTGAACACCCGCCCGGTGATCGGATTCGGATAACCGCTACCCTCGTAAATGACGATCGGAGCGACAAGCTGATCCTTGACGTCCTTGGCATACTGCACCAGGTTGGCCATCAGCCTCAAGGCCTGGGCCTTGGCCTGGGCATTGCCGATGTTGCGAGCCTTGTCCGCGGCCAGCGACGTGAAGATGACTCGCCCTGTCCCCCAGCCCGCCTCGATGATCGTGGCTTTGCTGACCACGGCCGCCGAGTCGCCGGCCAGCACGCCAACGCCGCTGAACGCAACAAAGCTCTCCCACGAGGTGTCCCAGGTGGACGAACCGCTGTATTTCCAGCCCTGGAGATCCGCGTCCGCGATGACGTTGGGACTGGCAAACAACTGGTGGGCGGACTGGACCCTGTAGACCGTGCCGAAATCCGGATCGCCTCGGGTCACCACGGCGGGCGAGGCAATCCAGCTCTCCTGGGAGCGATTCTGGTCGGCCTGGGTCAACATGATGACCGTGCCGCCGGCGTTGACGAACTGGTTCATGACCGTGCCGGCGTTGGCCAGGACTGTCTGGATGGTGGCGTTCTGGGTGCAGAAACTCCCAATAATGAACGTATCGTACCCGGTCAGGTTGATCGGGCCGCCCGCCTGGGCGACGCTGGTGATATCGCTATAGGACTGGCCGAGATCGGTGAGCGTCTGCCCCAGCCCCTTGGTGGTCGACCATGTGTCCTGGTAGTCGATGATCGCCACGGAAAGCGTCGCCGCGGAGGCGGCCGCCGAGGCCAATAGGATACCTGAAACCGTCAGAAAGACCGGCAACCGAATGTGCATGGAGGACCTGCCCCTTCGGGAATACCCTTACGCCCGCGACACGCGTACCCGCAAACGCGACTCCACCACAAACGTGCTCGCCCACGGCCGGTAGACGACACGGCAGCGGGCGAGCACGACACGAACCCATCCTGAAGCGGTCGACCCCTTACAAACCAAGGCTTTACGACCGGCGGCGAAGCAGGGCCAGACCCAGCAAACCGCAGGCCAGCAAGCATGACGCCGGCTCGGGAATCACCGAAGCCTCGATCAGCAGCGGGGTGCCCGTCTCGCCACCATAGCGGGAGAAGAACGCGCCGTTGTTGAGCCCGCCGCCGTCTCCCCAGGTGCAAAGGCCGACCGAGCCCGTCAGGATCGGGTCGCTGATATCGGTAATAATCGGATAGATCTTGCCTCCACCTGCACCGTCGGTCACCTCCACGTACAGCTGGTTGCCTACCGCGCGCACGATCAGGTCGAAGGGCTTGTCTGCGCCAGGGGTGTACGTCCAGAAGCCAGCCTTCGTCGGATCGTCCCGATAGAGCATCGACCAGACGCCGTTCTGGTATTTCTGGATGGACATGCCCTGCGGGGCGCGTTGGACATCATCCCCAGCTTGGGCGGCAAAATTGATCCGGTAGAAGTTGTTGTCGTCGAGCGCACGAACCAGAACACCCAGGCCGTCGTCGTCGACACTCGCGAGCCGAACCTTCATCTCGTAGTCGGTGAGCGAAGTACTGCCTGCCTCGTCGACCACGATGGCCGGCCCGAGGAAGTCAGTATTCTTCGCGGCCGCAGTGGCCCAGGTGTAACCATTGCTGTCATCCGAGATCGTACCCGTGACGAAGTTCTGGCGGAAGCTGCCGGAAGCGACGATGCCGGTCGCCGCGGTGCCCGCGGAGTCCTTCATCACCACGGATCGCCACTGGACCGGCAGATTCGAGGCGAACGTATCCTGGAGCAGCGTACCGCTGGCATCCGACACTTCCACGCGGCTCGTCTCCACTCCCCACTTGATGCTGCCTCGCTCATACCAGGATTGCAGGCCGATCTTGCCCGGAGCCAGACCGCTGTCCGTCCCGCTCAGGATCAGGCTTGGGTTCGGGTTCGACGCCTCGCCAGCGTATACCTCCCAGTTCGTACCATCGACCTTCACCTTCACGTTCATCGGTGCGCTGCCCGCCAGGTCCGCCGAAACCGGCGGCACGAACGCGGTGGATTCCCCAAGCTTGCTGACGCTGCCGGTGGACACTTTCTGAACGGACACGCCCTGTCCGAAACCCCTGCTGTTCGTGCCCGGAGCCTGGGCGCGGAGACTCACGCGATAGTAGTCGCCGGGACCCTGGTACCCGAAGACCATGCCGAATCCGTCATCATCGAAGCTCGTGATGGTCGCGGAATAGGTGTAGGACGAGGGCGTTGTGTAGTTGTCCTTAACCAGCAAATACGGGGTGAACTTGCCGTCCGCGGCAGTGGTCTGAGCCCCCTCCCCAAACCAGCCATCCGAATTCTCCTGCATGGCGCCGGTCACCAGGCTGATACCCCAGTTGGCCTTGGCAACCGTGTCAGCGGCAAGCTTCGGCGACTGTTTCGGGTTCACACCGCCGTTGGGGTCAAGCCAGCCGTTGTACCCGTTGACAAACGGATCCCCCACCAGGGTGTCACCTGGGGCCGCCCACGCGACCGCGGGCACCAGAGCCAACGCACACATCACACACATTCTGAGATTCATCTTTGGCCCTCCTCACAGCCTCTTTCCCTGCGTCTGCAGACCAGACGTTGACAGAAATCTCCATCCACAACCATGCGACGGATGACCGCTCGGTCAGGCATCGCAACTTGCATGAAGGGGCGCGAGCTGACGCAAAATGAGCGGCTACCCCCAACACTAGGATACCCGCACCCCAACCACATGTCAAGGCAGTTCTTGGGGTCTCTACCCCCCCGGTGACACATCTTTCAAGGAGATGAGCCCCGAATTGCCTGAAACATCTCTGCAAGATACAGTGCCGCCCGGACCATCGCCTAGCCTCCGAGGTTCGCTGCACGGCCTGTGGCCACAACCTTCGCGGCCTCCCACCCGCCAGCCGCTACCCGGCGCGCGGGACTGCGATCGGCCCGCCTGCCCCCCCCTCAGCCCGGTCCGGTCTGTCCGCCCCCGCAGGCGCAGAAAAGCGGCCCGTGGCGCGAAACCACAGGCCGAGCATCGCAGGCAAGCCAACGGGACGAGCGGGGACTACTCGATGCGGGAATAGGTCAGCCGTCCTGGGCGGTCCATCAGCCAGAACGAGTCGAAGTCATCGTTGATCTGCTTCATGTCGTTGTCGATCACCCGCTTGTACCGAACCTGACGCTCGCGAGCCGTCTCCGCAGTACCGTCACCGCAACCCAGGGTGGAGAAGCCCACGGCCACCAACGATGCAAACAGAAACAGACGTTTCATGCGGGGTACCTCATGCTCATCAGGCTCGATCGGCCGGGCCAGGTTCCCTGGCGGCCAGCGGACCAACGGGGGATGATTCTAGACCATGCCCGCCAGATGTGTCAACCCCGCCTCCGGCCGGGTCGTGGCCGGCCCGTGCTGCCGTGTGC
This sequence comes from Planctomycetota bacterium, assembly GCA_022711465.1. Classification (GTDB taxonomy): domain Bacteria; phylum Planctomycetota; class Phycisphaerae; order UBA1845; family PWPN01; genus JAGNEZ01. Next base: position 90,114 of record JAKLEZ010000010.1, read on the forward strand.
CGTGGAAACTCGATCGTGAACACCGCTCCCCGGCCTGCTTCGCTGGCGACGCCGATAGTACCCCCGTGCCCGGTGACAATCCCGTGAACCGTGCTGAGCCCCAGGCCGGTTCCGCCCTTCTCCAACCGGGTGGTGTAGAAGGGATCGAAGGCGTGCTGAATCTGAACCGAGGTCAGGCCTCGGCCGTCGTCGCGAACCACCAACCGCAGCATGTCCGCCAGCTGATACGTCTCCGCGGTGACATGCCCCCCGGACGAACAAGCCTGCACGGCGTTGTTGACCAGGTTGACAACCACCTGCTCGAGTTCCGTGGCATTGCCCACCATCGGATCGAGCAGGTCCGCCAGTCGGGCCTCCACGGTGACCCCGTGCATTCGGGCGTATTCCCGGGTGAAGTCCAGGCCGTGCCGGACAACCTCGTTCAGGTCCAGCGGCCATTTCTCGGTGGGGAGTTGCCGGGCGAAGTTGAGCACACCCCTCACGATGCGGGAACAGCGCTCCAAGTCCTGCTTCTGCTGGCGGAGCAGTTCCGCCAGGCTGTCCGGCTTCTCCAGGGACCTGAGGGCGAGATCGGCGCCCAGCATCATCATCCCGAGAGGATTGTTGATCTCGTGGGCGATCCCTGCGGCAAGGGTGCCGATGGATGCCAGTCGCTCCGCACGCTGCAGCTGCTCTCGCGATTTCTCCAGCTCGCAGGTCCGCTCGCTGACCAGATCCTCCAGCTGGTTCTGATACCGGGCCAGCTCGGCCTCCGTGCGCTTCTCGTCCTCGAGGATGCCCAGCAGGGCCCGCCGCGACTCCTCGGATATCTCCAGCAGCGACGCCACTTCCCGCTCACGATCGCGCAGCGACTGCTCCGCCCGCCGGCGCTCAGCCAGCTCGATCTGAAGCCGCCGATTCAGCTCCCAGAGCTTGGCCGTGCGCCGCTCGATGATCTGCTCCTGCTCCTCATAAAACAAGGCGTTGCGCAGAACCAGCGAAACGGCAGGAGCCAGGTGGTCCAGCAGGCTGATCACCGAGCCCATATGCTGCTGGTCCGGCAGGCCGAGAAGCAGCATGAGGCCCAACCGGGTGTCGCCCTCGTACAGCGGAACCACCAGAGAGGGATCGAGTCCTTCCTGATGAAGAAAACCCCCGGCGTCCAGGGGATCGTCCTGGCGCAGAAGATAGGGCTCCGATACGCCGCAGATGCAGCTGTAGAACTGCTTCGCATCGGATGACTCGGCCCAGCCGCAACGCTGGGCGGGATTGACCCCGAAAAGACGATGGGAGACCCCGGATTGATCCTGTTTCCACCGAATCAGCAGCACGCAGCGCGCTCCCGTGAGCTCGCGCATTTCCTCGGTCAGATAGGCCGCCATCTCCCTCGGCTCGTCGGTCCGCTTGAAGATGTTGCCCAGGAAAGACAGCGTCATGCTGTCCAACGCCGGATCGTTGGTGACGAGGCTGGAGTTCATGTCACCGCCTCCGACTGCTTCAGGCGTGTCATCGCTTCCTCGATGCCGGCACACAGGACCTCGAACGGCAGACCACAGTATTCCGAACAGGCCTGCAACGCACCCTCAGGCACCGGAGCCTTGCCGGTGTCAAGGTACACCAGCTTGCGGTGCATGTCGCGCATCAGGCCCACGGCGTTGTCATGATCCAGACCCATCTTGGCGGTGAAGATCACCCCCGACCTCCTCGACCAGGCCGGGCATACCCGGGAAGGTCGCTCCACCCACCGGCACCAGGCGCCCCGAACCCTGGCCAACAGTGACCGCCGCATCGCCTCGCGGCTCCGGCTCACGATAGCGGGCCGGCTCACCCAGCCGACCCAGCAGCGCGTTGACCTCGTCCTTCAGTTCCTGGATCCGGCGTTCTCGGCCCAAAGTGACGCCATGCCAGCGCTGCAACTCGAGCAACTGGGCCTGAAGCCTGCCCTCGGTCCGTTTGCGATCGGTGATGTCCTGAAATGCCCCTTGGACCCCAACAATGGCCCCCGACTTGTCGCGCACCGCTTCGCCCGTGGTACGCACCCAGACGCGGTTGCCACGAGCGGTGATAAGCTCCAGCTCTTCGTCGTAGGGAGTGCCGTCACGAGCGCAATCGCCGAATACCTTGGCGATTCTCTCCCGCCACTCCGGAGCGTAGAAGCCGATGGCTTCCTCTAGCGAGGGCGAGTAGCCGCACTCCGTCTCGTGGATGAGGGCCACTTCATCCGACCAGTCAACCCTCTGATCGGCGATGGTGACGCTCCATCCGCCAAGCCTCGCGGTGCGACCGGCGATCCTCAGCAACGCCTCGCTCATCGTCGACGCCGTCTCGAGGGCTTTCCGACGCCGGATCTCGCGGGAGAGTCTCTGTATCCAGACACTCAACCCCGCCACGACGACGAGGAAGACGGCCGACGCCTGCCACAGGCGGGCGCGCTCGCCTGGCGACCGGCCTCCTTCCTGGGCCGCCTCCCCCGCTGCACCCGCGGGCACCCGGGCCCACTCCTGTTCAGACCCCGCGTCGCCAGAGGAGGTCAGTGTCGATGCGGGCGGCAGGGAGTCCACGCGATCCGGTCGGCTCGAATCCACACCGCCCTGGTTGGCGCGCGACGGGCCGGCGACCATGAACAAGATCGTGCCCGCCAGCGTGATCGTCAGGCTGAAGTCCAAGACGCATGCCCTATGCAAGGCGAGTCTCCTCCGCCGCGCGATGACCGGAGAGCGTGCACCGCTGACATACCCGTGACAAAGGCGGCCGGGTTATCGGTCTGCCGCTGGCCCACGAAATATCCAAGTGTCCCGCAGCAGAGTATCGGCGAGGCCGCGCTACCCATTTAGATCGCCGCCGGTGATCGGCGCCAGCTCGGCGAAACGTATGGGGCAGCGACCGGCCCGTGTCAGGATCATGTTCGCAGCCAGACTCTGCGAAGGCGTGCTTGAGCGCCTGTGGATGGCTCCGGCTCGGGCCGGCCGACACGGGCGAACACCATCGTGTCACCCGCAGGACACGGCAGACACTGCGGCGCCTGTCAGCCGCAAGCGTGCTTACCGGACCTTCATCGAGGCGTCGCTGGCCGGAGAAGTCCCCACGGCCGTTGGGGTCGAGAGTCTCCGCTCATGTGCGCGAACCGGTCGGACGATCTGACGCGGGGGCAGTCTGTCTGACCGAGGATTGGGAACGCAGTCGCATCCTGCTCGCCGAGGACGGCCCCGACAACCAGCGCTTGATCGGAATCCTGCTCCAGCACGCCGGAGCCGAGATCATCGCGTTTCCGAGGCCGAGACGGGACGCGGAGACAGACCAAGGCATGTCGATCCGGAGGAACCAGACCCGCCCCCATCTCGCCTCTTGCCTTGCCGTCCCGGGGCTCGGCAAGGCGATCCTCACCTCGCTTCCGCCTTGCCGACCAGCTCCGGCTCTTTGGTTGGACCGAAACCCACGTTGGCCTCGACGTTGCAGCGTACCTCCCTGTCGACAAACTTCAGCCGGAAGGTGAAAACGAACGGTGTCTCGTAGAGGCACAACTTGGCGGTGAAGGTGTCACTCCCGGTCCAGGCGCCGCTGGCGGCCAGGGGCTGCTCGGGCAAGAGGCCCAGGGTCGCATGGCCCTTCTGCCAGGTGCCTCGGCCGCAGGTGAGCCGCTGCTCGACGCCGCCGAAGCACAAAACCAGGGTCACCGGGCCGTCGTGTGCGCCGCTCTCCAGCGTGACTGCCTCGAGCTTGCGAGGATTGGCCGGGAAGACGAACTTGCGGCCGATCGCGCCGGGAAACGGCGTGGCGGAACCGTCCTGCGGACGAAGATGGAGATCCTTGAGCGTTCGATCGAGCTTGTCGCGGGCGGCGTCATCGGCATCCAGCGACACGGGCTTCATGGCCGGCAGGAGCCTGTCCCAGACCTGGTTGAGAACGGCCTGCATATCTCTCAGGCCGCTGGTGATGGCGATCACGGCGTCCTGCTCCGGCATGACGATGCAGTATTGCCCGAACGCACCGTCGCCGCGGTAGGCCCCGTGCCGGCAGCGCCAGAACTGGTATCCGTAGCCCTGGTCCCAGTCGCTGGTCGGCTTGCTGCCGTTGGACGTCTGCCGGGCACTGGCGGCCTCGATCCATGCTTCGGGCACGAGCTGCCTGCCCTGCCATCTGCCCTTCTGGAGGTAGAGTTGCCCGAAGCGGGCGATGTCCTCGGTGCGGATACTCAGCCCATAGCCGCCGGTCGAAATGCCTTGGGGGCTGGTTTCCCAGGTGGGCTTGTCGATGCCCAGCGGCTCGAACAGACGCGGGCCGAGGTAGTCGAGCAGAGTCCTGCCGGTGACCTTGTGGACGATGGCCGAGAGCATGTAGGTGCCCGAGGTATTATAGAGGAAATGAGTTCCGGGCTTGAAGGGTACCGGATGGGCGAGGAAGGACTTGACCCAGGGCTGGTCGGGCGTGCGCGGCGGCTCGGTCTGCTGGCCGGTGGACATGCGCAGGAGGTCACTGACCCGCATGGCCTTGAGGTTTTCGCTCGGCTCGGCCGGGGCCTGGTCGGGGAAGAACCGCATTACTTCGTCATCGAGGCTGAGCTTACCCTCGGCAATGGCCAAGCCGACGGCCGTGGAGGTGAAACTCTTGCTCAGTGAGAAGAGCGAGTGCGGTGATTCGGCGGAATACGGCGACCACCAGCCCTCGGCGACGACATGGCCGTGGCGCACGAGCATGAAGCTGTGCAAGGAGTCCAGATCCTTGTCGGCCGCCTCGACAAACGACAGGATGGCCGCGGACGAAATACCCTGCGTCTCGGGCGCGCTGCGTGGCAGGCCGCCGGCCAGGCAGAAGGGGCTCCAGGACACGACGCCCGCGACGACGGAGAATGCGGTGGCGGCGAATACTCTCATGGCCGGAACCTCCACCCGATCTGCACGCTTGGCGCGCGGCCGACGGTAACCGCGGCGCCACGTGAACGTACCACGACACCTGGGCCAGCCTATCGTTCCCCTCCGGCCCCCGCAAGCGGGACGGCCCCGACCGCCAGCAACGTTCGACCAACCGGCAAGGAGCGACTTCTCTCCGGAGCTCCGGCCCGCTGTCCCGGCGCGGTGGCCTGCCAACTCCCGGATTTGCACGCCGGGCACTCGAGGATGCGGCTGCCCATGCAGCCGGCGATCACCGGTCCGATCCGGCTGGAAAGGCGAGATGCGAAGCGATGCGCTCGATGGCCGCGGCGCTCAGGCCGGAGACCGCCTCAAGGTCACACGGGGCGCGGAACACGACAGGGGCTTCGTCACCGGGACGGCTCGCGGCGAATGGCTGCTGGGCGTCACGATAGGCGATGATCTTGCGGGCCATCACTTCCCCGATCCCGGGCAGACGGGTCCAGTCATGGAGCGTGGCGGTGTTGGGATCGATCCGCTGCCGCACGGCGACCACAGGATCCCCCGCCACCCCGTCGGCTTCATCCGCAGCGAGCGGCGACGTCCCGGCGGCCGAGGATTCGTCCATTGACAGAGGCAGCAGGATACTCGCGGCGATCACGCCGACGAGGGCGCACCCGAGAATGACGTAGCAGGCAATGTGCACGCACCAGGGCGTTCGAGGCGACGATCCGGCGAGGTCGGTATTCATGGCCCTGCATCCAGTTCCCGTTCGGCCAAGCTGTGCCGTGTCTACACCGCGTCCTTGAGCCGCCTGAGTACCTCGAACGATCCCTGGGCGACCACCTCGTCCCCGGGCTGCAGCCGAGTGCCCGAGCCCGGGAAGAGCCTGGGTTCGCCACCCGCGGGGCGATGCTCGACGATCCCCAGCCCATGAGTCTCGCAGAAATCGCCGATCGTCGTGCGGGCCAGTAGCCCTTCCCTCGCCATGAGGGCCAGATCGACGATTCCTTCGAGAATCACGGTCAGGCCGAGGATCGGCACGACGAAGAACATCGCCTGCAGAATGCGCGATGGGGGGAACTCCTCCGGAGCCTGGCCGAAGACCAGGCTCCAGGTGTAGAACGTGGCCGCGGGGAGTGACAGACGCTTGCTCGGCTCAAGTCGCTGGAACAACAGCCCGCCGCCCAGCAGGATGAGCACGATCGCCAGCAGCCGCCAGCGACACTGCCGTCCCAGCGTCCGGGCAAAGCACCATTCGCGCCAGATCCGCTCGCCAAACACCCGGCGCCGGGATCGGGGAAGAACCAGCTGTTCGATGCGCAGGGCGTCCACGGTCTTCAGCTTCCAGGTGCGGCCGCGAAAGGGGCAGATCACGCGTGCCCGCCCCCGACCGCCAAATCAGAGGATACCCGCCTTCCGGAGTGGCACACAAGGGCGGCGAGACTGACTTCCGCTCCTCGCCATCCGTCCTACTTCCGGGTCAGCCGCGGCCGGTCCGGTCGTGACCTTCCGATAACAACCCGGCTTGGGCCTCGGAATTCCAGGGCCGGCTCAAGCGGATGGCATGGGCCCGGGCACGCCCGCTCTTTCGGTCAGGCCGAAGCGAAGTGATATCGAAAAAAGGACGATGACCCAATGACCCAAGGTCTGGCCTGTGATCGTGTGTGACCTGCTGCAAGGTCGGTTGCGGCGACGAGTCCCTTGTGGGCATCGCCGCGGGTCGGGATGGCTGCGAGGCCGGCATATACGGGGCACGCAATCCTCGGGGCGAGGCCGGGGCGGGGTGCGTGGCTCGAAAGCGCCTTTGCGGGAGGGGCACGCGGGCCGCCCCCCGGGGACGACGAAACAGGGAGCCACTGTCATGAATACCGCGACGACCGTTGGGGCGGGAGGGGTCCATGCCCGGCCAGCCCGGAGAGCCGGCCGAGTTCTGATCCCGGCCATGTGTTCGGCCGCCATGCTGGCCACGGCACTGGCCGCAGGATGTCGCGACGAACTGCCCACCAAGCCTAGAACCGCTGACGCCGCCGAGTCGGCCGCGAATCAGCCGGCCAAGCCGACCGCCGGCCAAGAGAAAACCGATGGGCGACGCGTGTTGCTGGTTCATAGTTATCATCCGGAGTACCCCTGGGTGGATAGCGTCACTCAGGGCGTGAAGGCGGCCATGCAAGGGACCGGACTCGCTCTGGAGGTCCTGTACATGGACACCAAGCGTCACACCGACGAGGCGTGGAAAACCGAGGCGGGTCGAAGGGCCAGACAGAAAGTGGACGAATACCGGCCCGATGTCGTGCTGGCCTGTGACGATGATGCTCAGCAGTTCTTCGCCCGGTCTTACGTGAACACGACGACCCCCCTCGTGTTTACCGGCGTCGATGCCGATCCCTCCAAGTACGGATATCCCGCCGCCAACGTGACCGGTGTGATCGAGCGACCCCACCTCAAGGAATCCCTGGCCCTGGCTCAGCGGCTCCGCTCGATCAGGCGGGTCGCGGTCTTGAGCTGCCGCGACAGCACCTCCGTGGCCGCCCTCGGATTCATGAAACAGGAGCAGCTGGGCGTCGAGGTCGCCGAGTGGCTGCTGGTCGAGGACTTCGATCAATGGAAGCTGGCCGTCGCGCGGTTCAATGAGTCCGTGGACGCGCTGATCATCCGCTCCTACCAGGCGGTGAAACAGCCCGGGACGCAGGTCAACGTGGATCCCCGGGAGGTGGCCGCGTGGACGGCTCGGAAGGCGACGATTCCGACGATCGCTTTTCATGATTTCGAGATTCGGGACGGCATGCTGGTCGGCACGGTCAAGTCCGGACAGGAGTACGGTCGCCAGGCCATGGAGTATGCGCTCCAGATCCTCCGCGGGACCTCGGCGGCGTCGCTCCCGGTCACCCGAGCGAAGATGGGTATCCAGATGGTGAATTCCGACACCGCGGCGATCCTGGGCATCTCATTGGCCGACGATGTCGCCAGAGAGGTGACGGTCGTGTCGGGGAAATGAACGCATGGTCAGACGCCTGACGATCACGCTGATGCTGGGTCTGGTGGCGCTCACCCTCACGCTGGGGGCGGCGAACGTCGTCCGATCCCAGAACTACATACGCCAGGAGTTCTCGAGCCTGGGCACTCAGAACGCCCTGGTGGGGGCCCTGGTGACCCAGTACGTCATCGAGAAGGCGATCGCGAACGGCCTGTTCACCCAGGATGTGATGTTCAAGTCCGGCTACGAGCGGTTCGGCACAGAGCACCCGGCCAGGTATCACACCGAATACGACTACTACTTCGACCAAAATGTCAGGACCATTCTGAATTCCTTCCTGACCTCCGACCACATCTACTACTCCTATGTCATCAACCAGGACGGGTACGTTCCTGCGCACACCGATTCGTCTTTGGCCAAGACCCGGATCGAAGAACCGCCCTGCCAGGCAGAGGGACACGATGGGACGCGTCAGGCCAGCATCCAGACTCGGCGTGACGCAGGCGGACACACGTACTACGAGTTTCATGCTCCCATCCTGGTTGGTGGAAAGAGGTGGGGCGAGTTCCGGGTCGGCATCCCCGTCGCCCTGGTCCACAACAGCGTCTACCGGAGTGTGATTGGAACGGTGGCGATCAGCGCGGTGTTCTCCCTCCTGGTTGTGGGGGTCATGTTCTTTCTCGTCAAGCGCAGCCTTCGCCCGCTGGGCGAGCTCACCCATGCCACCGGCCAGATGGCCGCCGGCAATCTGGCTATACGCTGCGGATACCGGGGGCACGATGAACTCGGAGAGCTCGCCAGATCCTTCAACGTCATGGTCGAGAGGATCTTCCAGGCCCACGGCAACCTCGAACGGCAGGTCAGGCAGCGGACCGCCGAGCTCGAGAACGCGAACCAGGAACTCCAGGCCGAGATCGCCGAGCGCCGGCGGGCGGAGGAGAGCCTGCGGCAATCCGCGGAACGCTCGCAGCGGCACAAGGCCGCCTTGCTGGAGTTGACCAAGAGTGATCTCACCGACCTTCAGAGATCTCTGGAGATCCTGCTCGAGGTCTCGGCTCGGACCCTGCAAGTAGAACGGGCCAGCATATGGCTTTACAGTCAGGACCGGCTGGGCATCGTCTGCCGCGACCTGTTCCGAAGGAGCGAGGGCGCCCACGAACAGGGACTGCGTCTGCCCATCGCCGATTTCCCCGCGTATTTCAAGGCCTTGGCCGGCAACCGCACCATTGCGGTCGTGGATGCCCGGACCGACCCGCGGACCCGCGAATTCACGGCCGGCTACCTCGTCCCGCTCGGCATCAGTTCGATGCTCGACGCGGTGATCTGGCAGCATGGCGAAATGGCGGGCGTGGTCTGCTTCGAACACGTTGGACCGCAGCGGCCATGGAGCTCCGAGGAGGCGGATTTTGCCGGGGCGATTGCCGACATGGCCTCGCTCGCCCTGGAAGCCGCCGAGCGCAGGCGGGCGGAGCTCGAACTGCACAAAGCCAAGGAGGTCGCGGAGGCCGCCAACGTCGCCAAGAGCGAGTTCCTGGCCAACATGAGTCACGAGATCCGCACCCCCATGACCGCCATCCTCGGATTCTCGGAAATCCTGCTCGAGAATGACGCCATCCGCGAGTCCTCGCCGGAATGCGTTGCCGCCGCCCAGACCATCAAACGCAACGGCGAGCATCTGCTGACCATCATCAATGACATTCTGGACATCTCCAAGATCGAGGCGGGCAAGATGGCGGTCGAGCGAATTCCCTGCTCACCCTCCCAGATCATTGCCGAGGTCGTTTCCTTGATGAGCGTTCGGACCGCCGCGAAGAGGCTGCGGCTCAGCGCCGAGAGCGAAGGTGCGATCCCGGACACGATCCGGACCGACCCGACCCGTCTGCGCCAGATCCTCGTCAACGTGATCGCCAACGCGGTCAAGTTCACGGAGATGGGCGGAATCCGGCTCATCACCCGCGTGACCCGCGAGAACGGCGAGCCCATGCTCCAGTTTGACGTGGTCGATACGGGGATCGGCATGTCCGAGGAACAGGCGCACAGACTGTTCCAGCCGTTCACGCAAGCCGATAGCTCAACAACGCGCAGGTTCGGCGGCACCGGTCTGGGCTTGACCATCAGCAAGCGGCTGGCCGCCATGCTCGGGGGCGACATGATCCTGGTCGAAACCAGCCCGGGTAAAGGTACACGATTCCGCGTCACCATCTCCGCCGGATCGCTCGAAGGCGTCCGAATGGTCGAGGGTCCGTTCAGGCTGGACCTGGACGAGACGCGCTCGGCGAAGAAGGCTCAGGAGCCTCTGCCGCACCTCAGGTGCCGCATTCTCCTGGCGGAAGACTGCGAGGACAACCAGGAACTCCTCTCCAGGCTCCTCCGGGGAGCCGGCGCGGAGGTGAGTCTGGTCGCCAACGGCCAGGCCGCCGTGGACGCGGTCGCGGCCGCAGAGGTCGAGGAGCAGACCACCGGCCGGCAAGGCTACGATGTGATACTCATGGACATGCAGATGCCGGTCATGGACGGCTACGAGGCCACCCGCCTGCTTCGCAAAAGAGGTTACCAGGGGCGGATCATTGCCTTGACCGCCCATGCCATGGGATCGGACCTGGACAAGTGCCGCGCGGCCGGCTGCGACGATCATGCCACCAAGCCGGTCAACCGCCGCCAGCTGTTCACAACGATCCTGAAGCACTCGGAGAACGCGGAGCGGACTGCCCAGCCGAAGGCCGGTGGGGCCACGGGTGAGACCGACGGCCCACCGGTCGCCCAAGGCCTCTCCAACCGAACCGTCGCCGGCCCGATCGGGCAGCCAACCGCCGTCGGATCACAGGCACCCTCGCCCGAAGGGCTGAGTCCGTTCGACTTGGCCGACCTGACCGAGCGATTCCTCGGCCGGCTGCCACAGAGAGTCACCGAAATCGAAGACGCCTTCGCCGGGCACGACGTCATGGCTCTGGCTTCGCTTGCCCACAAGCTCAAGGGCGTGGCTGGCAGCTACGGCTTCGATCCGATCACTCGGGCGGCTGCAGAGCTGGAGGAGAGTGCCCATGCCGACGCGGCACTGCACGTGCTCGAGGAGCGGGTCCAGAGACTGATCGGACTGTGTCGCCAGGCGGGGTCGACAGCCCCGACAACGTGACCCCCGGCCCTTGATCCCCTGCAAGACGAGGAGGCGCAACCTCCCGGCCGCACTTCCAGCTCCCTTCGCCTTCGCTGTCGAGTCGGGCACGAGTCACGAATTGCCGACTAATACATTGAGGCCGATGACTGATCAACGCACCCGGACTCTCGCCCACGCCTTCACCCCCGACCTCCCGCTTGACCGGTGTTCGCCTGGCCGGTAACGTGTACCCAGCATGGACACCACACGACAGGGTATCTTGCAGTCCGTCGACCGGGCCTCCGAAGGCTGGAAGGGCTTCGTTCCGTCGCTCGTGCTCGTCGTTCGTTAGGCCGCTGGGCAGAGGCTGAAGCCCCGGCGGCCCGTCAACCACACCTACGACATGCCGCCAGAGAGACTAGCCGGACGGCGTTGCGTGCGCGAGAATGATCAATCAAGGCCCCGGGTCCGGGCCTGAGGTGCGGCGGCGCAGGCCCGGCCCGAGAAACCTGCTCGGTGCCCCGGAAATCCCCCTCCGGGGTTTTCGGAACGGCCCTCGTGAATGCGCCTCGGTGAGCGAAGGGCCATCATGAACACAGAGGGAGAACAAATCAACATGGGTGAAGCGGAAACGACGATGGCTGCGCCGGCGGAACTGCGAAGCTTGGCCGGGCTCAAAGGGGCGGAGATCTTCCACCAGATGCTTCTGGAGGAAGGGGTCGAAGTCCTGTTCGGTTATCCGGGTGCGGCCGTCATCCCGATCTTCGACGTACTCTATGAGTCGCCGATCAAGTACATCCAGACCCGTCATGAGCAGGGTGCGGCACACATGGCCGACGGCTACGCCCGCAGCACCGGTCGGGTCGGGGTCTGCATCGCGACCAGCGGACCGGGGGCGACCAACCTCGTCACCGGTCTGGCCACCGCCCATATGGACTCCTCACCGGTCGTCGCCCTCACCGGCCAGGTGCGCAGCGACCTCATCGGGAACGACGCCTTCCAGGAAGCCGACGTGACCGGCATCACCCGGCCCATCACCAAGCACAACTGCATCGTTTCCCGGGTGGAAGATCTGGCCCGCTCGATTCGGGAGGCATTCCACATCGCCCGCACCGGACGACCCGGGCCCGTGCTGGTCGATATCTGCGTGGATGCCACCCTGGCCGCGAGCAACGGCGAGCCTTCTCGCGAAATGCAGTTGCCCGGCTACCGCCCCCGGATTGAAGGCGATGCTCGCCAGATCCAGCGAGCCGCCGAGGCCATCAACGCCGCCGCCCGGCCCGTCCTCTACATCGGCGGCGGAGTGGTCGCCTCGGAAGCGAGCGAACTGCTCCGGGCCCTGGTCGATCGCGGACGCATACCCGTGACCACGACCCTCCTGGCCCTGGGAGCCGTGGACGAGAGCCACCCGCTTTCCCTGCAGATGCTCGGCATGCACGGGGCGGCTGCGGCCAACTTCGCCGTCCAGGCCAGCGACTGCCTGATTGCGATCGGAGCCCGCTTCGACGATCGGGTGACCGGAAAACTCGAACACTTCGCCCCACACGCCAAGATCATCCACATCGACATCGACCCGACCAGCATCTCCAAGAGCGTGACCGTCGATATCCCGGTCGTGGGCGACGCGAAGGACATCCTCGGAAGGCTGCTGCCCTTGATCGAGACCCGGGAACGAACCGAGTGGCTCAGCCAACTGGCCGATTGGAAGCACAAACACCCCTTCCGCTACGAGAATGGCTCCGGGAACATCAAGCCGCAGAGCGTCGTCGAGTCCCTCGGCCGCCTGACCCGTCACGAGGCCATCATCGCGACCGGCGTCGGCCAGCACCAGATGTGGGCCGCCCAGTATTACGGGTGGAAACGCCCGCGCCAGAGCCTGACCTCCGGCGGCCTCGGCACGATGGGATTCGGCTGCCCGGCCGCCATCGGCGCTCAGTTCGGCAACCCCGGAACCACGGTCATCGACATCGACGGCGACGGCAGCTTCTCCATGACCATGGTCGAGGTCATTACCGCCGTCCAATACGGCCAGCCGGCCAAATTCGTCGTGCTGGATAACGGCTACCTGGGCATGGTGCGCCAGTGGCAGGAACTGTTCTGGCACAAGCGCTACGCGGGCGTACATCATCCGTGTCCCGACTTCGCCAAGGTGGCCGAGGGTTTCGGGGCCAAGGGCATGAAAATCAGTGCTCCGACCGAGGTCGACGACGCCATCTCCGAAATGCTCAAGCACGATGGTCCGGTCGTGCTCTGCGTCGAGGTCGAGCCGGAAGAAAACGTGTACCCCATGGTCCCCGCCGGCCGCGCCCTGCACGAGATGGAACTCGGCACGCTGGCGTAGAGAAGCGGTCAGCGGCTAGCGCTCAGCATTCAGCGGCCCGGGTTTGAGCCTTGGTGAGACGTGACCTCTCGGTGTACTCCGTTGCCACCCGATCCGGACGATCGCTTCTCTTGTTCTTCCCACGGTCTGTCCCTATCCTTCAAACGGTGATTGAGGTGTGACCCAGGACCCAAGACATGGAGTCAATGAGTATCTCGGGGCTTGTGGCGGCCTACGCTGCTGGCGCGGACGCTTGCGAGAAGGCCGTTGCCGGCCTGACCGCCGAGCAGTTGAGGGCACGGCCGGTGGCGGGCAAGTGGAGCACCCTGGAGGCGCTCTGCCACATCAGCGATACCGAGCAGTTCTTTGCCGACCGGATGAAACGGACGTTGGCCATGGATCGTCCGCTGCTGCTTGGGGCGGCCGGCTCGATCTACCCAGTGCCGATCAAGTACCAGGAACGCGACGTCCGCGAGGAACTCGACCTCATCAAGCTCACCCGTGCCCAGATGGTCCGCATCCTCAGGCTCCAGCCGCCGGAAGCGTGGGAACGAACCGCGATTCACAGCGAGGTCGGGCTGATGACCCTGCGGCAGTTGCTCCAGCACTCCGTCAAGCATATGGCCCTGCATCTGGCGGCCATCGCTGATAAACGGGCGGCCATGAGTATCTGAACGCCGGCGGATCTCATGTCGGTACGCCGGACGACGCGGGCGAGATTCAAGGCGATACCGGAACTGCCTTTGCCTGGATGAACGACAGCAGTACATCGACCGCTTGGCCGACGGTTTTGACGTTTTCGGCGCGTTCGTCAGGTACGCTCACATCAAACTCGTCTTCAATGGCCATCACAAACTCCATCTGATCCAGACTATCGAAATTCAGATCGGTGAACAGATTGCACTCCGCAGTCACCTCGGCCCGGGTCATGTTCGCCTGGGCGGCGGCCAGCGAGCACACTCGGTCGAGGATCTTGTCTCGGTCAATGATTGCCGGCATGGAATGGGTCTCCTTGCATATAACCTGCGCGCGGCTACGAGCCGAGCCGCGCCTCGGCAGCCTTGATGGCGGTCATCAACTTGCGGATCGTTGAGAAATCGGGCGTGGTCTTGCCTCGCTCGACGCGGTTGAGGGTCTCAATTCGAACACCGGCCTGGCGAGCCAGCTCGGCTTGGCTGAGCCCTGCACCCTTGCGACGCTCGATGATGCGCCCGGCCATCGCTCGGGCATCGAGAGCATCCGTCTCCGCCGGATCATCGGACAGTCGTCCCCGCCCGCCCGACGAACCGGCCGGGACGATCTTCGCCTGACGACACAATTCTCGCAGCAAGCCCTCACGCAGGATGGCGTACGATGTGCCGTCCAGTTGCACGACCGTGTAACGAAGGCCCTTGCGTTGCGATTGTCTCACGATTTCCTCCTTGGCGTCGGCCGCCCGTCGATCGCGACAGGTGGCGTAACGTTTTCGACGAGCGTAGCCGGTATTGTCATAAATGTCAATATCGTTGAGTTGTAAGTCAATACTTGCGCTCGCCGGCCGAGCGGGGCCGCGAAGATCGCCCACGGGGACTTGTGTGGGACACCCTCCCACGCGACAATGGCGGTATGGGAGCCCAAGGCAAGGAGTCGCTGATCATGAGAACCTGCCCATCGCTTGCAGCCGCTGTCGTTGCCCTCACCCTGGCAGCCCTCTTCCCGGGGTGTTCCGGTGACTCGTCCAAGAAGTCAGTTCACTCCGCGAAGGGGCTGCTTCAGCAGAGCGACCCGTTCGTCTCCGGTCGCGAAGACTACGATACCTTCCGCATCCCCTCGCTGCTGGTGACCAAGAAAGGAACGCTCCTGGCGTTCTGCGAAGGACGCAAGAACAGCAGTGCCGATCATGGCGACATCGACTTGGTCCTCAAGCGGAGTACCGATCAGGGCAAGAAGTGGAGCGACCTGCAGGTGGTGGCCGATGACGGGGCCAACACCGTCGGGAACCCCTGCCCGGTGGTCGATCAGAGCACCGGGACCATCTGGCTGCTCCTGACCCACAACCTCGGCGAGGACAAGGAGTCGCAGATCACGACTCGACGAAGCAAGGGGACGCGCCGCGTCTGGGTCAGCCACAGCACCGACGACGGCGTGACCTGGACAAAACCAGAAGATATCACCGCGACCGCCAAGAGGCCCGAGTGGACCTGGTACGCCACCGGACCCGGTTGCGGAATCCAGCTCAAGAGTGGCCGGATGGTCATCCCCTGTGATCACACACCGGCCGGGGCCAAGGACAACTCCCGCTCCCATGTCATCTACAGCGACGATCACGGCGCAACCTGGAAGATCGGCGGCATCGTCGATCGGAGGGTGAACGAATGCCAGGTCGTCGAACGGCTCGACGGCTCGCTCATGCTCAACATGCGCAACTGCCGCCGGGGGGTCGGCGAAACCTATCAGCGTGCGATCGCCATCAGCCGCGACGGCGGCCTCAACTGGGCTGACTTCCGGTACGATCCGACCTTGATTGAGCCGATCTGCCAGGCCAGCCTGGTGCGGCACACCGGTGCAGGCGCAGCCGCCAATACCCTGATCTTCGCCAATCCGGCCAGCACCAAGCGCGAGAAGCTCACCATCCGACTCAGCAACGACGGGGGCGAGACCTGGGCTGCCTCCAAGGAGCTCTGGTCGGGGCCCGCCGCCTATTCGGCCCTGGCCGCATTCCCCGACGGAACTGTCGGATGCCTGTATGAACGCGGCGAGAAGAAGCCCTACGGCCGAATCGCCTACGCCCGGTTCGCGCTCGATTGGATCAAGTCGCCGGCCCAGGCCCCGTGACCGCTACATGGCCATGATCACGTCCATCGCGGCACTGGTGCGAACCAGCAGCGATGGATCCCACGGCATCATCTCCGCCACCAGGGTGCTGTTGTAGCCTACGCCCCGCAGGGCGGCCATCACCGCCTGCCAGGGCACCTGACCGGCGCCCAGGGCGCAGAAGGAGTACGCACCCAGGAATCCGAACGCATCCTGGAAGTCCTTGACGTGCACCCGGCGGATCCGCTGGCCGAGCAATTCGATCCAGTGTGGCGGATGCTGCTGATAGCCGAGCAGGTTGCCGACGTCGAGGTAGATGCCCAGCCGCTTGCTGCTGAACGAATCCACGAAATCGCGGAACTCCAGTGGCGAATAGAACAGGCCGTTCCACACGTTCTCGACGCACAGGTCCACGCCGACTTTCTCGGCAGTGTCGAGCAACTGCTTCACCGCTTCCCGGGCCCGCTGAACGGCCACATCGTACCGGATCAGGTCCGGGCTGAGCGGGCTCTTGACCACGCCGGGCACGAACAACATGGCCTTACACCCCAGCCACGCGGCTCGCTGCAGGGCGTCGGCGTGCAGGGCGACGGCCTTCTTGCGGATCCCGGCGTCGTCGCTGGCCGGGTTGAAGCCCCAACTCATCCCGCTGGCCAGCGTCTCGACCACCAGCCCGGCGGCGTCGATCTGCTTGCGGATCGCGGTGCACGCGGCCTGCGAAGTGCCCGGCGTCAGCACGCCGTCGGTTCCCACGCACAGCTCCATGCCCGCGAATCCGGCCTTCTTGGTGCAGGCCAGGGCGTCGTCGATCGGATGCGTACCGGCCTGACCGTCCTTGTTCGCCCAGTAGCTGATGCACTTGATCATGTCGTCTACCTCCAGGGAAAGAGCGTCAATTCCCGTGATTCCGCCCCCTTACCATACCATCGGGCGGCGGATTGTCCACCCGACCTGTTCGCGGCTACGATGGCTGGAATCCGTGCGTGGCAGTGGGGACGTTCCGGAGAAGCGAGGAAGGTGTTGCTCAATGGATGACGACTCGTTCCAGGTCGACAACTCCCTGCGGGGTATCCTCGCTCGGGCAGTGCTATGGACGATGATCTGCGGAATCACTGCGATCCCCAGCTTTGTCTGGGCGCGGTCCGAGTTCAGTACCCCCGGCATGGTCGTCGGGGTGGCGCTTTTTGTCGCCATGTACACCATGGTGAGCGGCACCTCGGCCGTGGCCCGCTGGCGGACCTCCCGACTGACAGACCGCACCTTTCGTATCGGCTACTTCACTCGGGTGGTGGTGTCTGCCATCGTCCCGTTGGGAATGGCCCTGGATCTGGTTCCAGGAATCGTGAGCGTCAGTCTGGTTGAGGCCGTGATGAACCCGAGGATCCCTGCGATGAGCGGCGGTCGCGGTTTCTTCGTGACCCTGGTCATCACCCTGGTGCAGGGGACTCTCCTGCACATCACCCTGGGCGCCTATATGCTGGTCGTGCACCTCATCCAGTGGTGGTGGGTCGGCAAGGAGTACCCCAAGGGCCATTGCCGCAGATGCGGTTATGATCTGCGGGCTTCCTACGAGTTCGGCCGCTGCCCGGAATGCGGCGCCCCCTGCGGCCCGGAAGCGCGTGCCGACCGCGGCACGCTTGGGTTCAGCGGCACCCATGCCGACCTGGCCGGGAATCAGGCTCGGAGTGCAAGCGCCGCGGCGACCTCGCCAGACGGTCCGCCTGGCGCAGGCGTCCCCTCGCCCGGAACTCCACCGAATCGTGACGGCGATCCCCAGGCACCGGCGCGAGGGCAATAGAACTGACGGTGGTCTTCGCGAACAGAAATGACCGATTTCGTCCGGAGGCGATACCGCCCCTGCAACACCGTCGTCTTGAGAACGTGCCGGTGTGGAAAGGAAGGCAGCCCTTCATCGGGGGGCTTGAATCGACGCAGCGACCGAGGGCCGAGTCTGCTTCGCTCCCGGCGAATTCCGGCCAGCTTCACCGAGCCACCCTGTCGATCCCGAACCACCTCGCCAGACGTGACGCCTTGACCGGCTACGGCCGCAGCGCGGGGCGGGATCCTCTGAGCCGGAATCCTACGGAACACCCGCGCCCATCCCCAACTCACCGGCCACGCCCTGCATGGCCGCGATCACGTTGGCGATGTGTTGGTCGAGATCGAGGTTCATGAGTTCCGCGCCCCGGCTGATGTCCTCGCGGCTCACGGCCGCCGCGAATGCGGGGGTCTTCATCTTCTTGCGCACGCTTTTGGGTGTCATGCCGGCCAGTCTCTCCGGACGGACGTAGGCCACGGCGGTGATGAAGCCGCACAGTTCATCTACCGCCGATAGGGCCTTGCGAATCGGGCGATCGAGCGGGTACTCGGCGCGATTGGTCTCCGCATGAGAGAGAACGGCTCCGACGACCTCCTCGCTCACGCCCATCGCCCGCAGGATCTTGGCGCCCTCACGGGTGTGCTCCGGCTGCTGGGGCCATCGCTCGTAGTCGAAGTCATGGATCAGCCCGACGACCCGCCAAGT
This sequence comes from Planctomycetota bacterium, assembly GCA_022711465.1. Lineage (GTDB taxonomy): Bacteria > Planctomycetota > Phycisphaerae > UBA1845 > PWPN01 > JAGNEZ01. The sequence goes on from JAKLEZ010000010.1 coordinate 108,648, forward strand.
ATGCACATCCTCACCGAGCAGCCGGGCGTAGTATCCCATGGCCGCCTCGACCGCCAAGGCGTGCTTGAGCAGGGACTCGGACTTGGTGTAGTCGTTCAGCAGCCCCCAGGCTTGTTCACGTGTCATCGTCGATTCCTCCGGCCATCTGCGGCATCGTCCATCATTCCGCGGAGCGGTTCGGACCATGGTAACCGTCCGGGTAGTGATGGGGCCAGTCCTCCGGGACCCTTCGACCTTGGATCACACTGGCTCTGTATCCGCGGGGGAGATATGATCCCGAAGGACGACCCTGATCGGCAGTCCCCGAGCGCCTCGGTCGGTGGGCGAACTTGCTTCAGCAGGGAGAACACACGTCATGGTGCATTCCAGATTTCTCTCCGTCGCGATGGCAGGAACGGTGCTTCTGGCCGCGGGCGTCTCCTCTTCCGCAAATACGCTCCACGTTTCTCCGGTCGGCAACGACGCCTGGTCGGGCGCATCCGCGGACCCCAATCTCGGCAAGACCGACGGGCCGCTGGCCTCACTTCAGGGGGCCCGAAACGCAATCCGCAGACTCAAGGAGAAGGGTGCCCCGGCGAGGCCCGTTCAAGTGCTGGTGGCCGAGGGAACCTATCCGATGACCGAAGCGCTGGTGCTCGAGGCCGGTGACGGCGGTACGGAAGCGGCGCCGATCATCTACGCGGCGCAGGAGGGGGCCCGGCCGGTATTCGACGGCGGACGGCGACTCACCGGCTTCAAAGTCGGTCGCGACGGTGTCTGGACGGTTCAGGTCCCGGGTGTCAGGGAAGGTAGGTTCTACTTCGAGCAACTCTTCGTCGACGGCCGGCGGGCGACCCGGGCCCGATCACCGAACAAGGGCTACTACTACACCGTGTTGCGGGTGGACAAGGGTATCGACCCGCTCACCGGTCAGCCGGCCGACCTGAGCCGGCGGGCATTCGTGGCCCGCCCCGAGGACATTCGCTCGCTGGTCGGGAAGCACGCCGAGCAGCTTCAGGACGTTGATCTGGTCGCCTATCATTCGTGGGAGGTGTCCCATCTGAGGCTGGCGGCCGTCCACGCGAAGAAGAACACGGTGATCACCACCGGCCCGGCCCGCTGGGCGTTTCAGTGGCTCGGGCCGCACCAGCGGTATCACCTGGAGAACTTTGTGGAGGCTCTGGACGAGCCCGGCGAGTGGTTCCTCGATCGCGACGGCACGCTGTCTTACAGGCCGCTGCCCGGCGAGGACCCGGCCAAGGTCACGGTCGTTGCCCCGCTGGCCGATCAGTTCCTCCTCATCCAGGGCAAGCCCGACAGCAAGGTCGAGCACGTGCACTTCAGGGGCTTGACTTTCCGCCACGCCCGCTTTGCCCTCGAACCGCAGGGCCACAGTGATTCTCAGGCCGCCGCCGCCATCGCCGGCGTGGTCACCGCCGATCATGCCCGCGGGGTGGCGATCGAGGACTGCGCGATCGAGCACGTCGGCCTGTACGGCATCTGGATGCGGCAGGGATGTTCCCACTGCCGGATCGTGCGGAACGAGCTGTACGACCTCGGGGCGGGCGGGGTGCGGATCGGTGAGGCGACGATTCACCCAGAAGGACCGCTGCGCACCGACCACATCGTAGTGGACAACAACATCATTCGATCGGCCGGCCAGATCTTGATGGGCGCGGTCGGTGTATGGATCGGCCAGAGCCCCCACAACCAAGTGACCCACAACGACATCAGCGGCCTGCGCTACACCGGCGTTTCCGCCGGCTGGACCTGGGGCTACGGCCAGAGCCTGGCCCACCACAACACCATCGACTTCAACCACATCCACCACATCGGCTGGGGCATTCTCAGTGACATGGGCGGGGTTTATACGCTGGGCATCTCGCCCGGGACCACGGTCAGCAACAACGTCATCCACGACGTCTACTCCTACGACCGGTATGGTCGGGGCGGCTGGGGCCTCTACAACGACGAGGGCAGCACCGGGATCGTCCTCGAGAACAACCTGGTCTACAACGTGAACACCGGCTGCTACCATCAGCATTACGGCAGGGAGAACGTGATCCGCAACAACATCCTGGCCTTGAGCAAGGACGGGCAGATTCAGCGATCGCGCGTCGAGGAGCATCTGTCCTTCACCCTGGTCGGCAATATCGTGTACTGGGACACCAGCGACCTGTTGAGCGGCAAGTGGAATGATGCCAACGTCAAGACCGAGCGCAACCTCTACTGGGACGCCTCGGGCAAGCCGGTGACCTTCGCCGGCAAGACGCTGGAGCAGTGGCAGGCGACGGGGCAGGACGCGGGCTCGGTGGTGGCCGATCCGCTGTTCGTTGATGCCGAGCGCCGCGACTTTCGGCTCCGGGACGGATCGCCGGCGGCCAGGATCGGCTTCAAGGCGTTCGACTACCGCAGGGCGGGTGTCTATGGCGACGAGGCGTGGGTCCGGAAGGCGAAAGCGATCAGCTATCCCGAGGTGGAATGGGCGGCCGATCCGCCGCCGCGGCCGCCCTTGTCGATTGACGAGGATTTCGAGGATGTGTCCGTCGGGTTGCCGGTGCCGCTGGCCACGGTTCAGACTGAGAACAAGGGTGACTCGATCGGCGTGACCGAGGAGGCCGCTCGGGGGGGCAAGCGAAGCCTGAAGATCACCGACGCCCGTGGCCTGCAGCACGACTTCTCGCCGCATTTTCACTATGCTCCGGGCCACACGGCGGGCGTGACGCGGATGAGCTGCGATCTGCGGACCGATCCCGGAGCGGTCGTATACATCGAGTGGCGAGACGCGGCGAGCCCATACCGCGTCGGGCCGACTTTGTCCATCCGGGAGGGCAAGCTGCAGGCCGGGGGCGAAGCACTTGTCGAATGGCCGATCGGCCGGTGGGTCCACCTCGAGATGGCCGCGGGCCTCGGTCCGAAGGCCGACGGGAAGTGGACATTGAGCGTGACGCTGCCGGATCAGCAGCCGAAGCGGTTCGCCGGCCTGGCCCACGGCAGCCCCGGTTTCGCACGGCTTGAATGGCTTGGCTTTGTGAGCAACGGCAGGGAGAAGGCGGCGAGCTACCTGGACAACATCCGGTTGGCCAATGAACCCTGAATCACTCTATAAGGAGGCATAACGGATGAAGAAGATGAGCATCGTCTCGGCGGCGTTGTTGGTGATGGTCGGCGCCGGCAGGTTGGTGGGTGCGGATGCCCCGCCGGCCGCGACCCAGGAGGCCATGGAATACTTGCGGGCCAGTCCCCAGGACATGCAGTGGTGGCGCGAGGCGCGGTTCGGCCTGTTCGTGCACTGGGGGCCGGTGAGCCTGCAGGGCACCGAGATCGGCTGGTCGCGCGGCGGCGAGCGACGCGGGACCGGCGGCAAGGGTGAGGTTCCGCTCGAGGTTTACGACAATCTCTACAAGAAGTTCAACCCGGTCAAGTTCAGCGCCGAGGAGTGGGTGCGGATCGCCCAGGACGCGGGCATGAGGTACCTGGTCTTCACCACCAAGCACCACGACGGCTTCACCAACTTCGACTCCAAGCTCACCGACTACAAGATCACCAGCCCGGAATCGCCGTTCGGCCGCGACATTGTTGCCGAGCTGGCCAGGGCCTGTCACCAGGCCGGGATGCGCCTGGGCTTCTACTACTCGCCGCCGGACTGGCATCACCCGAACTACCGTACGGCCGAGCACGCCAAGTACATCGAGTATCTTCACGGTCAGCTCCGCGAGCTGTGCAGCCGATACGGCCGGGTGGACATCATCTGGTTCGACGGGCTGGGCGGCACGGCCAAGGACTGGGACTCCGAGAACCTCTTCAAGGTGATTCGCACCCTCCAGCCGCACGTCCTGCTCAACAACCGGGCGGGTCTGCCGGGCGACTTCGGCACGCCCGAGCAGACCATCGGCCGGTTCGACATCAAGAGGCCTTGGGAGTCTTGCATCACCATATGCCAGCAGTGGGCATGGAAGCCCAACGACAACCTCAAATCGCTCAAGGAATGCGTTCACACTTTGGTCCGTTGTGCCGGCGGCGACGGCAACCTGCTGCTCAACGTCGGGCCGATGCCCTCGGGAGAGATCGAGCCCCGGCAGGTGGAAGTGCTGCGGGGCATAGGCCAATGGCTCAAGGCTGCGGGGGAGGCCGTCTATGGCACACGGGGCGGGCCGTTCATGCCTGGCCTCTGGGGGGCGAGCACTCATCGGGGCAAGAAGGTCTACCTTCACGTGCTCGAGTGGCCGGACGGCGAGGAGCTGCTGGTCCTGCCGGCCATCCCGGCCAGGATCGTGGCCAGTTCCCTGCTCGGCGGCGGGACGGTCACGGTCGAGCAGGGCGAGAAGGGCATCACCGTCGGCGTGCGGGCCGCCGATCGGAGGGATCCGGACACCATTGTGGTGCTCGAGCTGGCCTGTCCGGCGATCGATGTTGCTCCGGTGGCGACGGGCGGGGTTTCGCTGACCACCGGCAAGAAGGCCACTGCATCGAACGTCTTTCAGAACAGCGACGCGCACGGGCCGGACAAGGCCGTGGACGAGAATGACGCCACGCGTTGGGCGACGGATGCGGGCACCCACTCCGCCTGGTTGGAGGTGGATCTGGGCGAGGCCAAGACCTTTGACCGGGCGACCCTGCGCGAGGCCTACGAGCGTGTTCGGGCGTTCGAGCTCCAGTACAAGGACGGTGACAGCTGGCGGACGTTCGCGACCGGGACGACGATCGGTCGTCGCTGCCGGCTCAAGTTCGCGCCGGTGACCGCCCGGCACGTGCGGTTGAACATTACCGAGGCCACGGAAGGTCCGACTCTCTGGGAGTTCGCTCTCACTCCTCCGGCTCAGTAGCCGCGGGCAGTCAGCCCGGGGGCAGGGGAAGGGCGGGTCCGGGAGGCAGGATGCGTCAGCCGGTCGGGGGGTGGGTTTCGGTCCTCGGGGCTGTCGCCGTCCCGGGGCGTGGCGCGGACCGCCTTTTGCTACTCTATACCTCCTTTCTGAGTAGTTGGGCGTCTTATTCCCTCTTTGGCACGTTCGGCCAGGACCTTGAGGTTCGGCCACACGTTTTCGGTGAGCGGGCCCAGTTCGAGGCTCACGTCCAGGGGTACGGCGGGAAGATCGTGTCCGGCCAGGGGGATGGTCAGCAGGGATTTCCCGGTGGCCGCCTGGGTTCCGAGGATTCGCACTCGCCGGCGGTCGACCAGCACTTTGGCGCCCATGCGGCTGTATTCCACTTCCTCCGGGAGCAATGCCAGGGCGGCCTGGGGGATGGCCTTGTTGAGGAGTTTCTCCATCAGGAAAGTCAGGAACGTCTTGCTCAGGGTGCCCTTGCCGTTCCTGGGCGGTCGAGCGGTCACGTCCACGTCGGCGGTGACGATCTCGTTCTTTGCGATGATCAGCGAGTTGATGCGTACGTTCAGGGTTCCGTTGAGGCCGCCGCGTCCCAAGGCCGCGTTGACCAGTTTGTCCAGGGAGGCCCCGTCCCACTGTCCGTCGAGCCGCAGGTCCTCGATGCCGGCGTCGGTGACGAGTCCGCGGTAGACGTTGAGGCGTCCTTCGCCCCCTATGGGTGGTATTGACCAGCGAGAGAGCAGCTGCTCGATTCCCAGTTGGCGCATCTGTCCGGTGAACTCGAGTCGTACCAGCTGCCGGTCGCGGATGAGGGCGTCCTGGATGTCCAGGGTGACCACCGCCGGGACGGCTCCGCCCGGCAGCCGGGGCGTGAACTCCTCCAGCCGGACGTCGCGGACCGCGCCGACGAGTTGGACTTCGTCGCCGGCCGACGCCTGCCGCACGGTCATCTCGCCGCTGAATGAGCCCTGGGTGACGGGGGATGCCACCAGTCCGCCGAGTCCCAGTCCGGTCAGTGGCACGTGGGGCACGTGCAGGGTGACCTCCGGCAGAAACTCCTCGGCCTCGGGGTCGATCCGGGCCCGGATCCGGATCGGGTCGGAAACCGGCTGGCCGTTGAGCGAGGTGCAGCTGAGCTCCGCCTGGCCCTTGCCGTCGGTCGCGAACGTGACCCGGCCGTTCACGTTCTCGGCCGCCAGGTGGAAATCTCGTCGCGGCCAGTCGATCCGGGCGCCATGGAACCTCACCTGGCGGAGGTTGAGCTGGTTGAAGTTGTGGGCCAGGCTGGCTCGAAGAACCTGCATATAGTCGTCGGATCGCCAGTCTTCCGATCCGATCGACCAGGCGGCACGGTGGACATGGATGCCTGCGCCGCCCTGGCCTTCCGGGTCGCGTTTGTCCCAGAGGATGAGCGGGGCGCTGAAGATCCTGGCCCGGTGCTCGGGCAGCCAGACATGGACGTTCATGAGTCGCCGGGCGGTGAAGCTGTGGGCCTGGATTCCGCCCACTTCGAAGGGCAGTCCGAAGAAGTCGGTCAGGTCCGCTTCCACGCTCCGGCGGTACCGGTCGCTGCGGTAGTAGGCCGCGTAGGCCAGTGTGCTGCCGAGCGCTGCCGCCACGGTCAGGAATGTCGTCCATGCCGCCACCGTTCGCCGCGTGACCATAGGCCGGGCAGTCTACTGTAAGCGGCGGCCGCAGGCGAGTGGTCGACGGCGAGCGATTGGTCTCGAATCGCGGGTGGACCTGGTTCGCCGGTTCCTGGTCTTTTGGGCGCGTGGTCAGGGCTGATCACTCCTTTTTTTTCTGTTCACTCACGGGTTTGGGCTCTGTGACCGCGCCCCGCACTTGTTTCTGCTTTCCCGATGACGCATCTCATGGTGGCCGGTACAATTCCCTGAATGGCTCGACACGGGATGCTCTCGCTATCACTGGCCGCCAAGTGCCGTCTCCTGTTCGGCATGGCCGTAGCGCTGATCATCGGTTCGGCCCTGTTCGTGCCCTGGTACTCGCTGGCCACGTTCGTGCACGACCGCAACATTCAGCGGGCCCGGCATCTGGCCGTTCTGGGCCGGGCTCTTCTGGACCCGACGAGCACGAACTGGAGCCAGCAGCAGACCCGGCTCAATCAATGGTGGGACGACAACACCAAGTCGCTGAACCTGCCCGCCCAGAAGCCGGTGTTGCTGCAGCTGCCGCCGGCCTTGCCGGGTCCGGTGAGCGTGGAGTCGTTTCTGGCCCCACTGTCCGGCATTGCCCGGGTCATGGATCCTGCGGTCAAGGCTGTTCGCCGTCATGTCCGGCCGCCGCCCGGCGTTGGGCTGGCCGCGGGTGGATGGAGGTTCATTCCCGACGAGTGGCAGCAGCGGGGGGTATCGAGTCTCGTGGCCGCCGGGCGGAAGGCCATCCGGACGCTTCAGCCGACCGGGCTGGTGTTGGACGATTTTCGCCGGCGCTGCGTGGAGGCGATGACCAAGGAAGAGGCGCTGCAGGAGATGCAGCAGCCTGAGCGCCGCCCGGGCGGGTCGACCACCTACCGGGTGATCCTGGCGGTCCGCGGGGAGGACACCGGTTCCGGTCGCCGCCCGTTGCTGGGCCTGGTGGAGATGAACCTGGAATCCGCGCGTTCGGATGCCGCCCTGATGTGGATTCGGGTGGTGATCATTCTGGCCGGTTTCATCGCCGGGTTCCTGGCGATTCTGGTGTTTTATCTGATCGTTCAGAAGTTCATTCTGGCGCCGGTGCGCGATCTGACCGTGCTGGCCGAGGACATTGCCGGCGGCAATCTCAACGCCCGGGCGGTGATCAACACTGGCGACGAGTTTGAGAACCTTGGCGGGGCGTTCAACGAGATGCTCAGCCAGCTCGAGCGAGCCCGGGTCGAGCTGGAGACGATCAACCGCTCGCTGGATACCCGGCTGGGCGAACTGGCCGAGACCAACGTGGCCCTGTACGAGTCCAACCGGCTGAAGAGCGAGTTTCTGGCGGTGGTCAGTCACGAGCTGCGCACTCCGCTGGCCTCGATCATCGGGTTCGCCGATCTGCTTCGCGACTCGTCGCAGGGTGAGGGCGAGGTGGACCGCAGCCGGCTGCATCGTTACGCTCACAACATCCTGGTCAGCGGGCGGATGCTGCTCGACCTGATCAACGATCTGCTGGAGCTGGCCAAGATTGAGGCCGGCAAGGTCGAGCTGCACCGTTCGCGTTTTGCCCTGCAGGACATCTGCGAGGGGCTGGCCGACTTCACTCGTCCGCTGGCCGACAAGAAGCAGCTCACTCTGGCGATCGAGCTCGACGAAGGGCTGCCGATGATGAACTCGGACGCGGGCAAGGTTCGCCAAGTGCTCTACAACCTGCTCAGCAATGCCATCAAGTACACTCCGGAGGGGGGCATCATCCGGATGGAAGCGGCTCCCCAGGACGGCGTGAAGTCGGTTCGCCTGTCGGTGGCCGACACTGGTCCGGGCATTGCCCCAGAGGACCAGGAGCGGATTTTCGAACGTTTTCGCCAGCTCGACTCCTCGGTGACTCGCGAGCACGGCGGTTCCGGCCTGGGTCTGGCGATCAGCAAGGAGCTCGTGCACATGCTTGGGGGCTCGATCCGAGTGGACAGCGAGTTGGGCAAGGGTTCCCGCTTCACCGTTGTTCTGCCCGTCGAGTGTCCCGAGACCGTGCTCCGTCCGCTGCCGTCGCTGACGTGAGGCAAGGGCTTTGGGTCCCGCACGGGGCTCGGAAGTCATTCGGCGAAACGAAGCCAATTGTCTGGCGATACGAATCCAACCGTCTGGCGAAACGAAGCCAATTGTCTGGCGAAACGAATCCAACCGTTCGGCGAAACGAAGCCAATTGTCTGGCAAAACGAATCCAACCGTCTGGCGAAACGAAGCCAATTGTCTGGCGATACGAGGGCAATTGTATGGTGACAGGAATGCAACCGCATGGCGAAACGAACCCAACCGTCGGGCGTGGTGTTGGGGAGGCTGGCAGGGGGCGGTTTTCCTCCGTATTCACATCGTGTCGGGTGTCCCGGCGAGGGCCGGCTTGGCGGAGCGGGTTGGCGTGGGACAAGTGGTCGGCGGCTTGCGATTGCTGCATCGCCTCTTGACAGGTTCCCGAGGGAGGGTGGAGACTGCGGCCATGCGATTGAGGCCGTTGGTTGCCACGTGCTGGGGTCTGCTCCTGGCTTTCGGGGGTGCTGAGGCTTGTCTGGCTGTTGGCCAGTCGGTTCCAGCGATCCAGGGGCTGCCCTTCGAGATCGGCCGGCTGGAGGCCGACGCCGCTCCCGGTGGTCACCCGAGGCTGTTCTTCACCGCCGCCGAGGTTGAGCGAGGGAGGCGCCGGACGGCGGAAGATGGCGGTGGTCGCGATGTGCTTCTGCGGTTTCTGGCCATGGCTGACCCGAAGCTCGAGGCTGAGATCAAGCCGCTGGACGAGGGCTGGTGGGGTGAGGCGGCCACCAAGCCATGGGAGGCCACCTATCCCGAGGTCTACGTTCACACGTGCATTGAACCCACGAATTACGCCCATGGGGCGGCGACTCTGGCCACGGCGTGGCTGCTGACCGGCCAAGAGCGGTATGCCGAGCGGGCGACCGCCATGCTCATGAACTTGGCTGGGTACTCTTTTCGGGCGGAGCATTACGACGTGGGCATGAACTATGCTGGGTGGGGGATTCATGCCCTGAAGGCCTACGACGTGTTGTTCGATCGCCTCGGCTCCGGACAGCGGGCGGCGCTGGATGCGATGATGGCCCGTCTGGCCTGGGCGGTTGCCCGGAACGACGTGTATTGGATCGACAACGGCATTGGGGGTGGGCTGAACAACCATCTGGCCTGGCACAAGGCCATGCTTGGGCTGCTGGGCCTGTTTTATGGTCGGCCGGAGATGGTCGAGTACTGCCTGCACGGCCGGCGGGGAATGGTTTCGCTGCTGGAGGAAGGTCTGCTGGACAACGGGCTGTGGTGTGAGAGCAGTCTGATCTATCAGTTTGCGGCGGTCGATCCGATGCTCGTTTTCGGGAATTGCCAGCGACGAGTGGGATTCCAGCCTTCGATTCTGGAGATCGTCGGGGCGAACGGGCGCACGTTGAAGCAGGCCTATGACGCGATGTTCGACGTTCTGGCGGCGGACGGTCTGATTCCGCCGATTGGGGACGCGTATGGGCGGCGTGTGCGTCTGTGGGAGGCATCTTCGTACGAGGTGGCGTGGGCTGCATGGGGCGACCCGAAACACGCGTGGCTGCTCCGGCACAACGACAGGCGAGGGATCGACGCGGTTTTTGCTCCGGCGCTGCCGGCCGATGTTCCAGCTCCGGCGATTCGCAGCCTGCTCCGGCCGGAGCACGGTTACGCATTTCTTCGTTCCAGCGAGGGCGCGTCTTACTGGGATTCGGACGCTCGCTGTGCGTTCCTGACCTACGACCGCTCTGGTGTTCACTCCAATGCGGACAAGCTCAGTCTGATGCTGTTTGGCCGCAAGCGGCTGCTGATTCCGGATGTCGAGGGCATCTCCACGACGCCGCACGCATTCAGTTCCGAGATTCAGCGGCAGCTCAACCGTGGAGGGCTGAGCCAGAACACGGTCATGATCGACGGTCAGGACCAGCGCGGGACCGGACGGCTTCTCCGGCTGGTGGAGTTTCGCGATCTGCGGGACGAGAAGCGGGTTAGTGCGTGCGACGACGAGGGGCTCCTGTACGAGGGCGTGCGGCAGATGCGGACCGTGGCCATGGCCGCGGACTACGTGCTGGATGTTTTTCAGGTCGACTGCGGAGGTCGCGAGCGGCAGATCGACTGGGTTGTGCACGCGATGGATGAGGGGGCGAAGGCCCCGGATGAGCTTGACCCGGAGTTGAAGAAGCGGTGCCGCCCGTTCGCACTGCCGAAAGCGGGTGCGTGGAGATGGCTGCGGAATGGTCGGGCGTTCGTTCCTTCCGGTGCGATCGAACTCCGGTGGGGGAACGGAGAGGTTCTGCTCCAACTGCACATGGGGTCGGCCGGGGTTCAGGACGTGATCCTGCTGGATTACCCGGCCAGTGACCGGCCTGACTCGGGTCGAATCCCGACGGTGATCGTCCGGACACAGGGGCGGCGAATGGTCTTCGCCGCGGTGTGGATTGTCTCCGACTTGCCGCGTTCCGCGAAGCTCGGGTTGCTCCCGCCTCGGGAGGCTTCGCTGGTTTACGAAGTCACCGTCGATGGTGCGGCGCGGCAGCACCTTGTGCCGAGACTTGTCGACCGATGACGGATCTTGCCGCGTCACATCCCGAGACTGCATGGCCGCGGTGTTGCGGCCAGCCTGTGCGTCTGCGATGTGATGGTCCGGGCCGGGATGTCGCTTCCGCGATGCGCTTGTTGCCTGCCAGGTCCCGAACCTGACGGCCCGGTGATTGGCGTTTTTTAGAATTCTGCGTCACTCCGATTGGTCAGATCGGCTGAGAGCCCCTATAGAGGAACAGGCACTTTCTCCCCGGCCGCAGCCGTTTGCGGCGCCGAGTTTCACCCTCTTGCCGGAGAGGGGTGACGAGCGTGACAAAACGATAGTGGATTCTGGATGCCGGGCTGTCCGGGTGGGCGGCCCGGTTTTGGATGCGCGTGTGCTGTCGTTCAGGCGGTCACTCTCAGGTGGCCGCGGTCTTAGATAGCGCGCGTTCAGTGAAGGGGTTGCGTTGTTTGTGTGATCGTTCTGTCAGGTATGACAAGGAGGATTGGACCATGTCTGGAGTCAGGTGTCGATTGATGATTCAAGCGGTTTGTATTGGCGGGGGGCTGTTCGCTTGCCTCGCGAGCATGAGCGGGCAGGAACTCCCGCAGGCCTGTTGTCTCGGCGACGGATGCCACATGCTATTGCCGACCGAATGCCTGCAGTTGGGCGGCGTGCCGCAGGGGCCCGGATCCTCCTGCGACAATCCTGAGATTTGCCTGCAGGCGTGTTGCCTGGACGGTTTGTGTTTTGGCATCTGGCCGGCGGGCATGTGTGCCGCGCACGGTGGGGCGCCCCAGGGGCCGGGCAGTCAGTGCGTTCCGGGGACACCGTGTGACCAGGGGGGGTGCACAAGCGATCTGAACTGCGACGATGGTGACCCGTGCACCAAGGACTACTGCGACGCAGCCACGGGGAAATGTTTTCATGAGCCCATCAACTGCGACGACGGTGATCCGTGCACCCTGGACTTCTGCGATCCTGCGAGCCCGGATTTCTGCGTTCACATTGCGGTCAACTGTGATGACGGTGACCCCTGCACCAAGGACTACTGTGACCCGCACACCGGGCAGTGTGTGCATGAGCCCGTCGATTGTGATGATGGGGATTTCTGCACGATCGATCGGTGTGATCCTGCCACCGGCGGGTGCGTGCATATCGCGAACCCTGAATGTCAGGCCTGTTGCCTTCCCGACGGCACATGTGACAACCTGCCGGTTTCGGTCTGTAAGGAGAAGGGAGGCATTTCACAAGGGCCGGGCAGTGATTGTGCGACGGTGACCTGCGGCCAGGAGGGTGTTCCGAAGTTCAGTCAGCCGCCGACGCCGGAGCGGGAAGACATTCCGTCGAATCTCTGGATCAGTCCGAACGGAATCCAGAAGCCCAACGTGGATGTGGCCGATGACTTCCGTTCCGACGGGCGGCCGATCTCGGCGGTTCGATGGTGGGGCTCCTACCTCAACGAGGAATACGTGCCGCGGGAGTTTGGTGGTTTCGATCAACCGCCCTACCAGATCGACGGCTGGCTGATCAGTTTTCACCTGCCGCTGGTGCTGAAGCAGGTTGCGGGTGGGAACCCGAAGCGTCCGGCCCTGGGCCTCTATTTTGCGCCGCGTGGCGCCGTGCGAATCAACCTGACGGAAATCGTGCCTTGTGACGGGCACAAGGTATTCGAGTACTACGTGGACTTGAGCCAGTGCTGTCTGATTCAGAGCCATCCGGACCCGCGGTTGCCGGCCACGGGCGTCGATCGCTGCCCCGCGCGCCCCAATGCGTTTGCCGAGCACCATTGCTTCTGGTATGCCTTGAACATCCAAGCGGTCGTGGGGGTCCGCTGGCTGGGCGGTGCGTCGGCGGTCTGTTGCGAGCGAGTATTCTCCAACAACGTGGCTCTGGGCGATTTCTGGGGATGGCACGCCACGTCGATCGAGAAGGGTATCCGCCCGGCGGTTCAGACCGCGATCTCACTGGGTGAGCCGGTGCAGAGCCCGTGCCCGCCGTTGAGTGAATGTCCGCCGGGACCGCGATGGCTGTATGGGCCGTGGTCGTACGTCAAGCCGGTGTGCCCGTTCGATCATCGCATCAACATGGCCTTTGAGCTGCTCACTCCCGTGACGCAAGTTCCTGATCCGTGCAAGCCGCTTCATCTGATCAGTGCGGTCTCGTACAAGACTCACGGGACGGCGGGCGAGTTCGGCATTGAGCTGCCGTGGTCGCCGGTGCCCCCGTACGGGATCGAGGATCGTGTCGGCGGGCCGACCAAGGTGGTGCTGACTTTCAACCAGGATATCGTCCCCGGTGATGGCTCGCTGGACATTGGAGATGAGGTGACGACGAGCGCGGGTGTGATTGACAGCCTGTTGGTCGTGGACAATGCGCTGACCATCCTGATGCATGATGTTCCGAGGGCCGCTTGTGCGACCTTGACCGTGGCCAACGGCCCTGACGGTGTGACCAGTACAGGAGGCGAGCCGCTGGAGGGCGTCAATCAGATCAGCATTCTCTCGTTGACCGGTGACGTCAGTGGTGATGGCAAGGTCAATACGCTCGACCTGACCCGGGTGCGGAACGCGATCGGCGGGCCGGTCGTGGCCGCCACTTTTCGGGCGGACGTGAATGCAGACGGCAGGATCAACGTACTGGACATGACGCAGGTCAGGAACAACGTGGGGGCGGTGGCGAGTTGCCCGTGATGACCGCCGGCCGGCCCTGGATCTTGCGACCATCGGCCGAGGCCAGTGGCTTTTGTCGCTGGCCTCGGCCGTTTCCCGGCAGGAGGGGCTCAAGCATGAGCCCTGGGGAAGGTGGAGGCTGGAGACGGGTGTGGGTCTGTGCATTTCGTTCGCAGGGTGGGCTGAAACAAGCGTGGTGTGGGCACGTTTATCTCTTTGAGGAGCCCGCGGGTCTGAATGAAGCGATACGCGAGTTCGGATCGTGTGACGCGATTCGGACAGGGTCCGTGTCACGTGGTTCTTGATGTGGCCGAGGGGCGCTTGCTGAAGCTGTCGCAAGGTCATAGCGGCAAGGATGTTGGATCTGTCTGTTCGCGGCTGGTTCTTGCGGCGGGGTAAGTCACCCCATGTGAAAGTTGGCGGCAACTGCACCTTGGCCACCGGAATAGCCGATGGGAGGAGTGAGGGTGCGTGTCTCGGAGGCCGGACGAGCGAGGTGCCGCCAAGGCAGCTTGGCTGGGGGTGGGCGTCGCCGCGTGGTGCGTGAGTCGGCGTGTGGCCGGGAGGTTGCCGAAGTTGGCGGAACAATGCCGGGTGGCTCTTGTCGGGACGCTCAGGATCCCATAGACTGTGGGTAGATGTCATCCTCGGACGTGGAAGCGCCCTGGGGCGACAGCGATAAGTTGATGAGCGGGTTCCGTGGTTTCAGGTTGCGATTATCGCCTGAGCCGTTGCACGGACTCATTAGGGTTATATTTCGATACATAAAGTTTCGGGACCGCTCATGCTTCGTTTTGCTGTTACCCGTGAAGGCTCTGCCGTTCGCGATCTGGATCTGTCTGGCGCATACGTGGTGGGCAGTGATGGGGTTCCTCTGCGCGCCGAGCTCGAGTTTCGCGATTCTCAGGTCATTTGTGCGAAGCGGGCTGATGGTCCCGCTGCTCTTTCTCTGGTCTGGCCGGTCCGTGGTTGCGGCACGATGATGCTGGAGACCAGCCGGCTGATGGACCGGGATCAGCCGTACAACCTGTCTCTCGAGTTAGCTCGTGGCCGTCTGACGCGTATCAATCTCAAGCGGGAAGACTGGGGCTTGTTTGATTTTGAGGGCGTTGAGCCGGTGGCCAACGAGATCACTGCGGCCCGGGATCTGATGGTTGACTCGCTCAAGGCGGCCACGGCTGCCAAGCAGGCTCAGTTGGCCGAGCAGGCGCTCCAGGCTGCCATTCTGGCAGGGGAGAAGCTCAGTCATTTTCACGCGGACATCTTCCTTGCCCGCCGCAAGCAGGTTCACGCGTTCACCCGCCGGACCATCGGTTGCACGGTTGACCTGGGCAACTCGGCCGAGGTGTACCGTCAACGGCTGCGTGAGGTCAGCGACTACGTTTACCTTCCCATTCCCTGGCGTCTGGTTGAGCCCAAGCAAGGGGAGTTCAACTGGCGTCCGTTTGACGCCTGGATCGAGTGGCTGGCCAAGCACCGCACCCCGATGCGGGTAGGGCCGCTGGTCAGTTTCAGCGAGGCCAATATCCCGGCGTGGGCGAGCATGTACGAGACCGACTTCGAGACCGTTCGCAACCTGATTTTCGATCACGTGCGGCGGGTGGTTGAGCGGTATGCCAACTACGTCTACCAGTGGGATGTGATCAGCGGCGTGCACGCGGACAACACCTTCGAGTTCTCCTTCGAGCAGCTGATGGAGATCACCCGGGTGACGGTTGCGCTGGTGAAGCAGCTTGCCCCCCGGGCCCAGACGCTGATCAATCTGGTTGCCCCCTGGGGCGAGTACTATGCCCGGAATCAGAGGACGATACCGCCGATGCTCTACGCGGACATGGTTGTCCAGAGTGGGATCGGCTTCGATGGGGTTGGGGCCCAGTTCCTCTTCGGCCCCTCGTCGGACGGCATGTTTGTGCGGGACATGTTCCAGATCTCCGAGAAGCTGGACCGGCTCGGCAATCTTGGCAAGCCGGTGCACATCACGGCGGTTCAGGTTCCGTCGCGGTCGTTCAGCGACGGGCGAAGCGGCGGTTGCTGGCGGACGCCGTGGGACGAGAACGTCCAGGCGCTGTGGGCCAAGGAGTTTTACACCATTGCGCTGAGCAAGCCGTTCATCGAGAGCGTCACCTGGCTCGATCTGGTCGATCGCGAGGCCGGTCTGATTCCGTCGGGGGGGTTACTGCAGGCCGACCTGACGCCGAAGGCTGCCTTCAAGGTCCTCAAGGATGCCCGGGCGGAGCTGCTGGGGGTCACCCGTCGTCCGCCCGCCGCCCAGACTGCCAGCTGAGTCGTGTTCCTCCGTGGGATGAGCCATTGCCGGGTTCCCAGAATCCGCCCCATGGCCGGTGGGCCCGTCGGCCGGTTGAGGCCGCACGGGACAGGGACTGGCCGAATGCTGACTGTTGAACGCTCCAGTCAGGGAGACTCCGGTGAATCACGTTGAACGTTTCCGCGCGGTCATGAGTTTCCAGCCGGTGGATCGGGTGCCGCGGTGGGAATGGGCCATGTGGTGGGATCTGACCATCGATCGATGGCATTCCGAGGGACTGCCGACCGAGCTGACCGGCGTGTTCGAGATCTCGCAGCACTTCGGGCTAGACCCCTACTACCAGTTCTGGTTCAGCACCACCGAGGAGACCATCGAAGCCGCGCAGCACCATGTCGAAGGCGTCGTGGCCACGATGGACGACTACCTCGCCATCCGGCCGAGGCTGTTTCCGGAACACGATGCCGCCATTGAATCGATGCGGCCGTGGGCCGACCGGCAGGCACGAGGCGAGGTCGTGGTCTGGGTCACGTTGGAGGGCTTCTTCTGGTTCCCCCGAACCCTGATGGGTTTCGAGAAGCTGATGTACGCATTCCACGACCAGCCGGAACTGATCCACCGGATCAATCAGGACCTGCTGGACTTCAACCTCCGCATTCTCCAGCGGATTTCGAGAGCCTGCGTGCCGACCTTCATGACCCTGGCGGAGGACATGTCCTACAACCATGGCCCGATGATCTCGCGGGCCACGTTCAACGATTTCATGGCCCCCTACTACCGCAGACTCGTTCCCGCCATGCGCGAAATGAACGCCGTCCCGATCGTCGACACGGACGGCGATGTCACCCTTCTGGTTCCATGGCTTCAGGACATGGGCGTGGCCGGCGTACTGCCCCTGGAGCGACAAGCAGGGGTGGACGGCATGAAGCTGCGCCGGTCCTTTCCCCACCTGGCCATGATCGGCCACTACAACAAGATGGTCATGAACCAGGGCGAAGCGGCCATGCGAGCCGAGTTTGAGCGGTTGCTGCCGCTGATGCGGACCGGCGGATTCATCCCCAGCGTCGACCACCAGACGCCCCCTGGCGTCTCGCTGGAGGAGTACCGGCAGTACCTCCGGCTGCTGGGGGAGTACACGAGGATGCCGCGGTAGAATTGGGGGCGGGTGAGCGGGACGAACGCCCGGCTTTCAGGCTCCCGACAGGCTCTCCCACCTGATGCCCAGCTTGCGGGCCGCGTACCCGGCGGCGTCGAGATGGTCGCCGTAGACCATTACCCAGTGCGAATCGCGGACCTCGGTCAGCAGCCTTCTCCAATTCCCCAGAATCTCGACATCCTGCTGGGAACGGCAGATCTCGTACTGCGGGTTGCCCCTGACCTTGCCCTTGAAGCCGAGCCATCGGCCGGTGGCGTATTCCGGATCGATGAAGGTGACTTCGGTGCCCTCGGGGATATCCACCTTGGAGGAAGCGCCGTAGTCCGACTCGTAATGGGTCATGATCGCAGTTGGCTCGTAGCGCTGGGCATTCATGCGCCGCGGTGCGGCACAGTGGGCGCAGGTTACGATCCCCTTGTGCGGGAAGGTGGAGTTGTGAAGAAACACCGGCGTACCCGCGATGTGCCGAAGGAGGATGCCGGCCGGAATGATGACGAAATCCGACTCGCAGAAGGCCAGCAGTCCCTCATCGTTGAGCAGGCCGAGTGTCAGACAGGCAGTCGTGCGCGACATGGGCATGATGGTCCGCATGCAGTCTTTGATCGTGAACACCTCGGCCCCATTCTCGCGCATGAGCTCCTTGAACAAGCCGTAGAGCATGAAGGCATTGACCACGAACGACTTGTCGGTCTGCAGCTTCGTGCCGGGCAGGGACAAGAACCGATCGGCCCAGCGAGCGGCGAGTGACATCCGGCCGGTGTCGGCCATGGTCTTCTGAATCCGAGGCTCGAGATCCTGGTAAGTTGTCTCGACGATCTCGATCCTGTGTTTTTGTCGGGCCACGTCGGGCGCGGCCGGGGCGTACTTGCCCCAAGGACCGCCCAAGGCGACGATACGCGTCCCGAGGAGGTTCCTGGCGCCATAGAGCCCGCGCAGCCGCCAGGCCAGGTCGGTGATGTCATCGACCACGACATCATCCACGGACAGGTTGCCGAGAGCGGGGGCGGCTGGTCCAGCCGCCCCCGGCTCGTCGGTGGCCAGATAGCGGCTGCTGAGCGCCTCGTACCAGTAGTAGATTGGCCCGCTGCGATGGCGGACGAACAGAATCACCGGATGATCCCTGGTGACGCAGGCCTGGAGGGTGTCACCCGACCCTGTGGCCGGATAGACGATATCGGCGTCACGCTCGGCCCGGTGAACGGCGGCTGCCTCTTCGACCGACCTGACCTTGACCGCCGGAAGGAATTCGAGGCGACCGACCGCCTGATCCGCCAGGGCTTTGAGCTCCCGGGTGATCCGCTCGATTTCCTGCCCGGCGGCTTCCTCGGTCTGCACGCCGCCCCAGGACTTCCATGACGCCGCCTCGCGTTTCCGGGGCACTTGGTACATCAGGACCGGCTGGACTCGCAGGGGGCGTCCGCCGATGCGAAACGGGCGATCCGGATCCCACGCTTGGGCCCTCCAATCGCCGCCTTCGGAAGCTGGAGCGGCCGCTCGCGAGACCAGGGCGATACTCAGGGCGGTTCCTGCGGTGGCGCCCAGCAATTCCCTGCGATTCAGGCACGTGCATCCCATGGGGTGTTCCTCCTCAACCAGGCCGGCTCGCTCGCCGACGCGAACGTTCGCGGACGGTGCGAATGGCACGGATCGAGGTGTGCGATTCAATCTATCAGGACTTCAAACCGGGTACAATGCGGTTCGCAGGCGACCCTCAGGGGGGTTGCGCGGGAGGCGTTTCCGTATTGGCCCTGGGCATCTTCTGCCCGGCCGTGGTGCGGTGTGCAGCCACAGGAGCCATGCCCCGTCACGGCCTCGCGGCAAACTGGTACTCACCGGAGCCAATCTTGAAAACGGCCGCACTCTTCTCCCGGCGGAGGGGAGCGATCCTGGGGGTGGCACCCTGGTTCACCGTCACGGTCTGACTCTTGCCGGCGGGAACGTAGACTGTGGCCGTCGTGTTCGGGGGGATGGTCACGTCCATCACCAGGGTGTCATTCTCTCGTTTCCATTCGCTGGTGATCCGGCCGCGGATGGAGTCGTAGTGTGCTTTGACCCAGGTGATATCGCCGACGACCTGTGGCTTGATCACGATGTTCGCGAAGCCGACCTCGCCCGGATCCTGATCGATGCCTGCCAGGCCGTTGTAGAACCACTCCTCGATGTGACCCAGCATGCAGTGATTCTGCGAGAAGCCACGTTTCGGATCCCACACCTCGGTGAGCGACGTAGCGCCCTGTTCGATCTGGGCGCCGTAGCTGGGCACATTGCGCTGGTTGGTCATGTCGAACAGCACATCGGAGCGTCCGCCCTGGCGGAGGGCCTGCACGAGGAAGCGATGCCCGATGTCGCCGGCGGTCAGATGGTTGTCATGGACCCGGACGTCCTTGACCAGGTTTTCGAGAATGTCGGCGACCCGTTCGTGCTCGGCCAGTCCGAGCACGAGGGGGATGGCGTTGGCCGCCTGACTGCCGGTGGCGTACTGCCCGGTGTCGGGGTGGAAGAACTGGTGGTTGAACGCCGCGCGGATATCCCCGGCCAGTTGAGCGTATTTCTCCGCGTCGGCCGTATTGCCAAGCAGGCGTGCGGTTTCGGCAACGATGGCCGCATCGCAGTAGTACATGGCCGTGGCGGTCAGTGGAATGGGCGTATGCTGGGACGGCCCGTAGGGAGCCGGGCCGAAATCGCACCAGTCGCCGAGGCCATGGGACACGATCAGATCCTTGGCCGTGGTGCCCAGGTAATCGACGTATCGCTTCATGCAGTCATAGCGACTCTCCAGGGCCCTACGTTCGCCGTAGCGCTGCCAGGTCAGCCAGGGCACGATGACGGCCGCGCTTCCCCACTCGGGCGAGTCGCGGAAGCCCTTGCTGAAGACGGTATACTCCGGAGCGATGTCGGGGACGAGGCCGTTGTCGAGTTGAGCCTCGGCGGTATCGTCGCTGATCTTAACATAGAGGGTGGCCACATCGAAATTGAACATGATTGCCGGGCCGAGCAAATGCGGAACCTCGAGCCAGCCGAGTTTTTCGCGGTGGGGGCAATCCGTGTTGACGCTC
This sequence comes from Planctomycetota bacterium, assembly GCA_022711465.1. GTDB lineage: Bacteria > Planctomycetota > Phycisphaerae > UBA1845 > PWPN01 > JAGNEZ01. Next base: position 128,798 of record JAKLEZ010000010.1, read on the forward strand.
TGCAGATTGCTGCGAATCGCGGCCAGGATGATGTCGTGGATGTTGTTGAACAGCGGGTTGGAGCAGGAGAACTCACCGACGACTGGAGCGGAGGAATGAACGAAGTGTCCTTCCAGTTCGAGGAGTACCGGCCTGCCGGCGGCCTGGGCGGCGTCGCGAGCCGCGCCTTCAACCTGCACGTATCGGAAGCCGTAGTAGGTGAATTGCGGATGCCAGGTTTCCTCGCCATCACCCTTGAGCGTGTACACGAAGAAGCATGGCCCGCCTGAACCGCTCTGATCGGCGAAGCCCTTGGGGTTGAGCAGCTCGGCGGGGATCAGTCTGAGCTGGGTGCCGGCCGGCCCCCTGACCTTGATCTGTGGCCAGCCGGAGAAGTTCTGTCCGAGGTCGTAGATGCAGACGCCGGGACCGGGCTCGGTGACCTTGACCGGCTTGAAGGTCTTCATGATTCGGATCGGCGGGGCGGACTGTGAGCGGAGCCTGCCGCCCGGGCCATCGACCACGGCCGCCGGCTGCCATGCCTCGTCGTCGAAGCCGGGTCGATCCCAGCCGCTCTGTTCGAGACGGGCGTCGTAATCTTCTCCGCCGTAGATGCAGGAGAACGTGATCGGCGACGCCGCGACACGCCAGGACTCATCGGTTCCGATCTCGGTCGTCGTCCCGTCAGCGTATTCGATGTGCAACTGCAGGATGAGCTTGGGTGGTCCAAAGGAACCGGTGAACTTGACGTATCGCCCGCCGACGACGTTGTACATGCCGTTGCCGAGCATGATGCCGAGGGCGTTCCGGCCCAGGGCGATGTTCGCGGTCACATCGTAGGTGGAGTACAGGCAGGTCTTGCGATAGTGGGTCCAACCCGGGTCGAGCACATGGTCACCGACCTTGCGGCCATTCAGCCGCACCTCGTTGAAACCAAGTCCGCAGACGTAGAGGCGTGCCTGGGTGATGGGCTTGGTGATTTCGAACTCGCGGCGGAGAATGGGCAGGGGCTGCTGCGTGACAGCGGGCTTGGCCGGTTGCGTGGTTGCCGGGGCGGTGGACGGGGCTGGTTTCCAGCCGATCCATCGAGCCTGCCACGGCTTGCCCGCCGCCAGCCCCATGCTCCAAGACGCCACCTTGCTCCAGGAGGAGGCCTGTCCGTCGCGATCCCAGACCCGGACCTTCCACCAGCACTCCTGGTGAGCCTGCAGCGGCTTACCCGCGTAGGCGACCTGGGCGGTCTGACTCGTCATCACCTTCCCGCTGTCCCACAGGTCGCCTTCGTCGGTCTCAAGTCGGAGCCGCTCGCCGGCCACCAGGACCTGGTAGGCTGTCTGAACCTGCCCCCGGGCGGCGGAGGTCAGGATCCAGCCCAGGCGCGGAGCGGCGACGTCAATGCCGTCGGGCTCGACCCGATACTCGCATCGAAGGCCGTCGGCCGAGATGGCCGACTCGGCGTTGGCCGTCGTTGCGGGTGTTACGGCCAACGAGGCCAGCAGGGCACATGTTCGCGTGGTCATCAGGCAACTCCCGTCGCTGCAATGGGTTCACTCACACCAATCCTGCCGCCGCGGCACCTGCGAAGTGAGCGACGCACAGGCCCACAGAGAAGCCGCCACGACGACGGCATCATCGCTCCTGCTTCGACTCCAGAACCAGGGCATCCACGGCATGGGCCGCCAGCTTCAACCGACCGGTCGACACCTCACCAATCGCTTCCCCGTTCAGCAGGGAGACCGCGCGGCAGCCGGCTGCCTCCTTCAGGTTGATGCTCAGCCGGCACTGCTGCTCGGTTTCGGTCGTGTTCATCAGCGTGAAGTAGAGTCCCTTGGACGGCTCTCTCCCCCACCGCTCGACCCAGACGGCTTCGTTCGAGGCGGCGGCATGCGTGACCGGTTCCCAGCCCGCCTGGGCGACCCGCCGGATGACGGGCATGTACCTCTGGAACAGTTCGCGATCGCGGTTATACCACGTCGGGTTGGCGAAGTAGCAGTTGGTGCTGGCGTTTTCGGAGAAGAATCCGGGGAACATGCCGTAGAACAGGCAAAGCTGCATGTAGCGCTCGGTCATCTCCCGGGTCCAGGTCTCGAAGCGGGTATTCATCAGAAACATATAGGGTCTGTGCCAGGCGAGCGTTCGCTTGAGGTAGAAGAAGTCCGGACCGGGCGGGGCGAACTTTCCGTCGTGCTGGAAGTTTGTCTCCGTGCCCATGAGATCCAGCGGCAGAGCCAGAAAGGGGAAGTTGTGGGGCACGGCGTTGGCCATGAGCAGCTTACCGCGCGACCGGATCCAGCCGGCGATGTGTTCGGTCCACTCCTGGGTGGCCATGGCGTTGAGGATCACCGGCCGGTGGGAGCTGGAATCGAAAGTCAGGGGGAGATCGGCGGCCGCGAAGTGCTCCCGGCGCTGGTTTCTGAGCATGCCCCAGCCCTCGAGTGAATCGAGGTACACGCCGGCCAAACCGCCCTGGGCCTCGGCGCGGCGTAAGGCGTCCTCAAGCGTTCGCAGGTTGAGGCGGGCGAGGTTCAAATGGCCGTCCTTTTCGGGCACATCGGGATCGGCCGAGTTGCCGAACACCGCCCCGTCCACCCAGGGCGTATCGAGCACGTCCAGATGCAGGCGGCCGTCCTCGTCCGCCACGGCTGACTGCTCGACCGCCCAGCTCACGGCGTAGCGGTCCGATCGGGGATCTCGCTGGAACGACCGCGCGTGCGCCAGGGCGGCGGCATAGGTTCGCGGCATCTCCTTGGGCATGGGCAACCACCAGGTCATCGGCTCGACGTAGACGTATGCCTGGACGCCGTGGTCGTTGTCCCAGCGCACGTCGTTGTCACCCTCATGGACCGCGAACCCGAAATCCTCCGGTTTCTGAACCGAACTGATGGCGGTGAACGCCATCCAGTTCCCCTGCCGCCGGGGGACACGGGCTGGATCGAACCAAGCCGGGAGCAGTTCGTAGAACCGCTGAGCCGTGGCCCTCATGCCCCATGTGGGGTCGGTTTGGACATCGACGACGCTCACCGAGGCCTGCCCGGGCGTTTTGGTTTCCTTGACCAAGCCGATATCGAACGCCGCGTACAGCTCGCCCGCGGGTCCGGCGTATCCGAACCGGCAGAGGCAGGGCTGGTTCACAAGGAGGCTGCGGGCCTGGTGGGGACCTGCCACGCAGGCAAAGGGATAGCGCGATGTCTGACCCGTTGTACCGACCCCGGTGTGGGTCACGTTCTGATAGGCCGCGGACGGCTTGATCACCTGCGATTCGCGTACGTTGTCGTACCAGTGCCAGCCGGCGGCCTTGATGGGTACGACGTAGTACAAGGCAACGGCCCGATCGCGACCGGCGAGGTCCTTGACGGTCATGTCGATCCGCCGGCCGCCGGGCACGGCGGCTGTCTTGCTGGTCACGGCAAGTTGCAGCTCGGGAATCTGGACGGTTGCGTCGGAATCTCCGGCCTCGCGAACGCGGAAGAAATCGCCGTCGGCGGCCACGTCGCGAAGGTGGATCTCGCCGGTCGCGTCGGCCGCCGGGGACCGTGCCTCCCCTGCCGGCTGCACGCCCACGCCGTCGAAGACGAAGGATGGACCGGTTGTCACTGCCTCCTTGAGCGAGACGTCATCGAACCAGACCCTGCCCTTGCGGCCGCGAAAGAGGGCATGGACGCTGATCTGTCTGACCGGCTTGTCGGGTACGATCCGGACCTGGCGATACTCCCAGTCGTGTGTGCCGCAGGAGAAGGATGCCACCCGTCCCCAGAGGGGGGTTCCGTCCTGGTAGATGATGTCCACGTAGATGGAGTAATCGGCGTTCGGGGTCCCGACCACGTTCTCAGCCCTGCTCCAACCGGACGCGATCAGTAGCCGGGGCTCCCTGCGATCCAGGTTCAGGGACTGGCTGAAGCCCATGCCGAGCTTGCCGGCCGAATTGTCGCAGCGCACACTCATCTGCCCCCCGTGGTGGGCGTCCCGGTCGACTTCGCCCCCCTGTTCGTACCACGACCAGGCTTCCGGCTTTCGGCCATCCAGGCCTTCGAAGCCCCCGTTGGCCAACAGCTCTATGCCGGCGGATGCGGCCGGCACCTTCTTGGCCACGGGCGTCGCCGCGGTGGCGATGACGCTCGAACACGACAACCATACGACAAGAAGCGACCTGGTTTTCATGACAGGCTCCGCCTGGAATCCACCGGACAAGGGAAGCCGACCCATCGATGGTGCCAGCCCTCCCGTCCGAGCGCCATGCATCATACCTCTTCCTCGGATGGCCGTAAGGGGTGTCATGACCTGCGTCGCCATCGCGGTTGTCCCGGAGATTCCGCTTTCACGCCCGGGCTGAAGGATGCCGAGCAGAACCGTCGGCGTACGCTGAGCCCTGCAATGGTCATTGCGACGGCGAGGCGATACGATGATTGAACACAGCCTGGTGGCGTCGCCGGGCACGCGTGGCCAAGCGAACCGGCCGCATCAACCCGCACGGAAGAGCCTGGGAGGAGTACCCTTCATGATCTCGAAACCCCATTTGGTCTCGCGTCTTGTCCTCATGGCAGCGGTTTTCTGCCTGAGCCTCACCACGACGGGTCGGGGGCAGGAGCTGCTGGTCAAGCCAGAACATGAACAAGGGCTCTATGCACCGGGCGAGGTCATACGATGGGCCGTGGAGGTCAAGGACTCCTCCGCCTCCGAGGTATTCTTCGTGGCCAAGAAAGGCGGAGTGACCGAACTCAGCAGAGGCCGGGTGAGCCTCTCCCAGGGCAAAGGTCGAATCGAAGCCCGGCTTGACGAACCCGGCTGGCTGCTAGCCGAGGTGACGCTTCCTCCGGTCGATGGCAAGCGGCGGGTCAAGGCTCTGGGCGGCGCCCTGGTCTCGCCGGAGAAGCTGCGACCGGCCTCCAAGCGTCCGGACGACTTCGACGCCTTCTGGGAGGGCAAGCTCAAGGACCTGACCGCCGTTCCCGCCAATCCCAGGCTCACCACCGGCGACAGCGGCAAAGCGGACCTCGAGTATCACAAGATCACCATGGACCACATACGCGGCTCGCACATTCACGGCCAGCTCGCCCGGCCGAGGCAAGGAGAGAGGCTTCCGGCCATGCTCATCGTCCAGTGGGCGGGCGTGTACCCGCTGCAGAAGGAGTGGGTCACCAGCCGGGCGGCGGAAGGCTGGCTGGTTCTCAACATCAGCGCTCACGATCTGCCCATCGATGAGCCGGAGCCATTCTACAAGGACCAGGGTGCAGGGCCGCTCAAGGACTATCCGGCGATCGGAAATGACGATCGCGAAACCAGCTATTTTCTGCGAATGTACCTCTCCTGCTTCCGGGCGGCCCAGTACCTGACGGAACGGTCTGACTGGGACGGGAGGACTCTGGTCGTCACTGGCGGCAGCCAAGGCGGTCTGCAGTCGATGGTGACGGCCGCCCTGCATCCGAAGGTGACGGCCGTGCTCGCGTGTGTTCCGGCCGGTTGCGACCTGAACGGTCCGGAAGCGGATCGCCTTCCGGGCTGGCCGATGTGGTACTGGAAGACGAAGGACAAGAACGAGGCCAAGGTCCGCGATGCCGCCCGCTACTATGACGTGGTGCATTTTGCCTCGCGGGTGAAGTGCCCGGTGCTGGCCGGTATCGGGCTCATTGACACCACCTGCCCGCCGCCCGGCATCTTCGCCGCGTGCAACGCTTTGCGGGGACCGACCGAGGTCGTCGTGCTCCCCTTGGCCGAACACGGCGAGACGCACGGCTCGCACCGTCCCTATTACACCCGCTTTGACGCGTGGAACAAGGCGTTGGTGAGAGGCGAGGGTGTGCCAGTGAAGCCGTTCCGCACGAGTCAACAGTGATCGTTGCCGCACAACGAGGTTGGGAACGATCGTGCCGAGCCGGTGACCAGAGCTATTCAGAGTTGTGGGGCATTCCCGGGTGCGTCCTGCCCACGACTACCTTTCGCGGTGCGGGACCGGATTGCGGAATGCCGCGGACATGAGCGGAGGCAAGGTCCCTCGCTGGAGTCCCTTTTCCTGCCGGCCTCTGGCGACGCGCTCGACGGACCGGGGAGGTTCGCGGTAGGATATGCCGAGCAGGTCGGCGCCGGGCGCAACGGCAAGGGATCTGCCATCGAGGTCATTTGGCCTGACATTGGATCAGACCGGAGCGGAGGGACCATGAGAACCTCACCATTCCTCAGACTCGTCGGCTTGGGCTTGGGCGGCCTGAGCGTGGTGGCGGCCGTCTATGCGGCGGCCACCTTCCAGGGGCTGGGCTACAAGGGAACACCAAACATTCCCGGGACGCCCTGGTGCGTGCACGACGGCGAGCGACCGCAGCCGCGGGTGGTGACGCCCGGAACCACGTTCAGCCACAACGCCCCGGCGCCGTCGGACGCGGTGATCCTCTTCGACGGCAAGGATCTGTCCAAGTGGCAGGGTGGCGACAACCAGCCGGCCCGGTGGACGGTCGAGAACGGCTGCATGGCCAGTGGCAGGGGCAACATCCGCACCAAGGAGAAGTGGTCCGACTTCCAACTGCACCTGGAGTTCGCCACACCCCAGGCGGTCAGCGGCGACGGCCAGAGCCGCGGCAACAGCGGTGTGTTGATCAACGGGATGTACGAGGTCCAGGTGCTGGACTGCTTCAAGAACCCGACCTATCCCGACGGCCAGTGCGGGGCGATGTATGGCCAGGCACCTCCCCTGGTCAACGCCAGCAAGCCTCCAGGTGAATGGCAGACCTACGACATCGTTTTCGAGTCGCCACGATGGGATTCCGATGCGAAGCTGGTCAAGAAGGCCAACGTCACGGTCATCCACAACGGTGCCGTCCTGCACCATCGGCATGACTACTTCGGCGCCACGGACGGCATCAACGGCATGCCCCACCCTTCGCTGGGATATTATGGCAAGCCCCATGACCCCGAGGTTTTCATCGAGTTGCAGGATCACGCCAATCCGGTGCGGTTCCGGAACATCTGGATCCGCAAGCTAGGCGAATACGATCAAAGCGGCGGCAAGTAAGCCGCATTCCCCGAACCGGCACGCGGCCACGGATCCTCGGCTGGCGAGAACAAGTCGGGGCCGCGACGATCTTCGACGCGCCCGCGCCTTGCGGTACGAGGCGTTACCGTCCATGATTCCGGATATGGCATCGGTTGCGTTTTCCATCCGGCGTACTTGGAGATGGCGGTGGAGATGATGGCGAGGTTGAGGGGCCGGTGGCCCTCGCGGGCAAGAGTGTCGCTGCTTGGGGTTGCGCTTGCAGGCATGCTTGCGGCCACCGGCTGTGAGGACGCGCGAACTGCCCGACCGAGAAGGGCGGCCGTCCGGCAAGTGCCGCGGCCGCAACCGCCACGGCAGCACCAGGTGGAGGAAGTGGTCGCTCCGCCCGATCCCCTGAAGGTCTGGCCGCCGCAGGCCCTGTGGTTGGTGCGTCGGGCGTGGCGGTCACCCGCTGACATTGCCTCGGTGATGCAGAGATGCCAGGAGGCGGGGTTCAACACGGTACTTTTCCAGGTTCGCGGCAACGCGACGGCGTATTATGAATCGCCCTACGAACCGTGGGACGAGGAATACCGGGGCAAGCCTCCGCCGTTCGACCCCCTCGCGGTGGCCTGCACCGAGGCTCACCGCCGGGGCATGGCTCTGCACGCCTGGGTGAACGTGATGCCCGCATGGCACGGTGATGCCCCTCCCGCCGACGCCCATCAACTCTACAACACGCATCCGGAGTGGTTTCTGCAAGATCAGCAGGGACGGCGCCAACCGTTGAGCGGACGATTCTACGTAAGCCTGAACCCGTGTCTGCCCGAGGTGCGCGAGTACCTGGTGAAGGTGTTCACCGACATCGTGCGGCGATACCCGGTGGACGGTCTGCATCTCGACTACGTCCGGATTCCGTTGGACGAGGCCCCCGGAGGCAGTGACTACCCTTGCGATCGGCGTACGCTCAGTCTGTACGCCCAGGCGACGGGCAAACGTCCGGAGCAGGACCGGCCTTCATGGAATCGCTGGCGCACCCAGCAGGTCACCCAACTCGTCTGGCGGCTTCGCATCGCGATGAACCACACGCGGCCGGGCGTACGACTCACCGCCGCCTGCCTGCCGGATATCGAGCGTGCCCGTCAGGACTCCTTTCAAGATGCTCCTGCCTGGCTCATGCAGAGTCTGGTGGACCTGGTTTTCGTGATGAACTACACCGACAACCTGCCGGCCTTCCAGCGTCGCCAGAGCGAGTGGCTGCGAGCCACGGGTGGGGCGTGGATCGCCCCAGGAATCAGCCTTTCCGTGCCGGATCGCAAGACGGTCAAGGCGGTGGCCGATCAGGTCCGGCAAGCCCAGGCGTGGGGCCGGGGTTTCTGTCTTTTCTCGTCGACGGTGCTGTTCGCCGACAATGTCCACGGCCGGCAGTGCCGGGACGCCCTCCGCCGGATCATGAGGGGTGTGGCCGCCCGCTGAGTGGATCGACGGAAGGGCCGGAGTTGCCCGGGATCGGGGAACCGAGAGCCAAAGAGAAGGCCACGCATCTCGATGCGTGGCCTTTTCGTGTTCATGGATGAGAGAGAAGGAATCAGCGCATGCCGCGTCCCCCGCCGTAGCCGCCGCGGCCGCCCCCGCCGCCGCCGCGGCCACCACCGTAGCCACCGCGGCCGCCGCCGCCAGGACCGCGGCTCTCTCGCGGCTTCGCTTCGTTGACGGTCAGAGGCCGACCATTGTGGTCCTGACCATTGAGGGCGGTGATCGCCGCCTGGGCTTCCTCATCAGAGCCCATCTCGACGAAGCCAAACCCCTTGCTCCTGCCAGTCATACGATCGCTGATCACCTCAGCGCTTTGCACGGTGCCGTGCGGAGCGAAAAGGTGCTCCAGATCGGAGCTGCTGACACTGTAAGGCAAGTTACCAACATACAACTTCGTGCCCATCGTGAGATCTCCTGTCCGAGGGCTTCTGTGGACCCGCTTTTTGCTTTCCGGGTCTGATTTGAAAGGGGCCGCCGTCTCGGCCCAATACTGGTAGGAAGGCGACTGAGAACACGATCCGGACTTGTTCTTTCCACGTCTCGTACCCGACTCACATCGACGTACCAACCGTAGGGGTATTATACCCCCCCGGCTGGATGTGTACAGTCTATTTACGGAAAAATCGCACCCCGACCTTGAGCTCTTGGGGACCGGGCCGAGTACAGATATAATTCCTCCTGCCTAAAGCGGCCCGCGACCGGGACGCCACGGCAACCACCACACCCGCTTATCAGGGAGACCGGATATGAAATGGACGCTCTGGATCGCCTGCCTGATCACCACATTCGCCACGACTGCCGTCGCCGCAGACAAACCGCAAGCCAAGCGACTGAGTCGCATCCTGCTGGTTACCGGACGTGACGTTCCCGCTCACCCTTGGCGGGAGACGACTCCGGCCCTTCGCGAAGCCCTGGAGAAGACCGGAAAGTTCGAGGTCCTGGTCAGTGAGGAGCCCGCAGTCCTGGAGTCTTCCGCCCTGGCCAGCTATGACGTCATCCTGCTCAACTACTACAACTGGGAACGCCCGGAAATCACCGACCAGGCCAAGGAGAACCTGCTGAAGTTCGTCAAGAGCGGGAAGGGCTTGGTTTCCTTCCACTTCTCCGTCCGGGCTTGGGGCAAATGGGCGGAGTACCGGAAACTGATCGGCCGGATCTGGGTCGACAGCTCCGGTCATGGTCCCCGGGGCACGTTCAAGGTGAAGGTCGCCGATGCGGATCATTACATCACGCAGGGCCTGACCGATTTCGAGGCCGACGATGAGCTGTATGCCAAGCTGATCGGCGACACCCCCATTAACGTGCTGGTTGAAGCCTACTCCGAATGGAGCAAGAAGACCGAACCCATTGCCTGGACGTTGGACTACGGTCAGGGGCGGGTCTTCAACATCGTCCTGGGACATGACGCCAAGGCCTGCCGTCTGCCTCAGTTCGTGCAGCTCCTGCAGCGGGGCACGGTCTGGGCGGGCCGCCTGGACGGGCAGACGGAGAACCCGAGCCAAGCCAAGTAGGCCGTCCAGCAGTCGTCCCCGACGCTCGAGGCGACGACCTGCCAGCTCAAGTGCAGACCGAAATCATCCGATGAGGAACGATGACCGGGGCGTTTGCGTCCACGGTCCGCGTGAAGTAGAGCCAAGGGGCATCACTCCCCTGGGTCGAGGGTGAGCAGGCCATGTATGTATTGACCAAGCGGGCGGATCAGATTCTCAAGATCGCCAAGGATATCGCTCAGGAATACCAGCAGAAATACGTCGGGACCGAGCACGTTCTCCTGGCCCTGCTGCGTGAGGGTAGCGGCGAGGCCGCGAAGATGCTGGCGGCGCGCGGGCTGACCGAGGTGCGGGCACGACAGGAGGTTGATCGGCTCATCAAGGAGCGTCTCCATGAAACCTGGGTCATGGGCCGACTCCCGGGCATCCCGCACTTCAAGAACATTCTGGCCCGAGCCCAGGAGGAGGCCCGCGGGCTGGGCAACTGGCAGATTGGTTCGCTGCACCTGCTTCTGGCCCTGCTGGGCGAAAAAGGCTGCACGGGGCACAACGTCCTCCGGGCCATGGGAATCACGACCGACGATATCCGCAAGATGATGGTCCGGGTCGTCCCTGCTTGCCCGGGGGATTCCTACAAGTCGCCCCGCTGACGAGCCCATTCGATCGCTTTCGGGATTCCCGCGGTCAGCGGTGTCTGAGGCTCATAGCCGAGCAGTTGGCGGGCCTTGGAGATGTCGGCCACATAGCGAGTTACCTCGCCCGACCGGGCCGGCTCGTAGCGCACATCGGGTTTCTTGCCCAGGGCCAGAGCGATGATATTGACCGCGTCCACCAGGGTACTGCCCTGTCCGTATGCGACGTTGATGGTCTGGTTGGTGACCTTGCGACCTACCAGGACGTCAATGCCCCGCGTGATTCCGGCGATGCAGTCGTCCACGTAGGTGAAGTCCAGGACCTTGTCTTTGCCATAGACGACGATCGGTTCTCCGCGGGAGACCTTCCGCATGAAGAGCGGCAGCACCCGTTCCATCCGTTCGATATCGTTGTCGTAGCGTCCATAGACGTTGCTGAACCGGAAGACGAGATACGGCAGCTGGTAGCATTCGGCGTAGGAGTAGATGAAGGCCTCGCCGGCGATCTTGCTGGCCGAGTAGGGGCTCTCGGCGACGACGAAATCGGCCGCCGCTTCCTCGGTCACGTGACGATGAATGTCGCCGTACACCTCGCGAGAACTGCCGAAGATGAACGGGATTCTGTTCTGGCGGGCATAGTCGAGGATGGCGAAGTTCATGGTCACGTTTTCGAGAGCTCGAGACGGGCTCTGAACGAGTTCGAAGACCTTGGCGTGGGCCGCCAGATGAACAACGACGTCGAATGGCCCCTTCGGCAGGTCAGCGACCTTGGCAGTCAGGAGATCCAACTGGCGAGCCGTGATGCGGTCGGTCCAGGCATTGGGCCGCCGGTCGATCCCGACCACCTTGTCGCCGCGTTCCATGAGGGCCAGGGCCAGATTGGTGCCGATCTGTCCGCTCGATCCGGTGATAAGCACGCGCATGTGGTTGCCACCTTCCTCGTCTGGAGAAACAGGGCGAGAGTATAACCAGCACGGGGACGGGGAGCGAGTTCAGGCCGCATCCGCGTTTTCTCTTGGAGAGCATGGCGGCCGGGGTAGAGTTCGACGGACACCGCGTATGCCGGCTTACCCCTGGGGGGAGGATGACCACTGGCTCTCAGGTCAATCATCCGGGAATCTCATCCGCGGCTGACCTGCCTGAACGGCGTCGGGAGCGGGAACACTCTCCAGGTCATGACCGGTTTGAACTGCGTCCAGCTGCGTGGCCGGATCGCGTTTGGCGATTGTACGGTGTCTCCACCGGAACCGCTCAGTGGCGAAGAGCAAGGGTGGATGACAGGGGGGCTTGCTCGGCAGGCGTCACTCGCGGTTGGGAGGAGGGCCAGGCGCGGGAGGCCGGGAAGGAGGTCGATGGCGACGGGGGCCATGATGACGACTGGCCTGCGGGGGTAGTCGGATCCTGCTCGGTGAGCGGGATGAACGGGCGGGCCTGCTTGGTGGAGCCCCTCGCCGGGCTGTTGTGCGGGCAACCGGCGGCCGGGCCCCGTATTCCACATAACCTCATTGAAGAATTGACGTTACGGCGATGTCCATCCTCACATCGGTTGGGCGTGCGTTTACCGGGGCGAAGGTCGGAGGAGACGATTTGCTCCCCGCGAGGGAATCTGGTATCCTACTGGGTTCTCGCACCCCGGCCCGGCCGGGGCCGGGCGTACTCTTGGTGCGTCGGTCCGACCTGGGAGAATGGGACAGGCCTGACGAAGTGGTCGGGCGGCGGGGTGCACGGAAGGATCGTTGGCACAAGGGAGCAGTGCATGGTACGCATTCGGCTGAAACGCACGGGTCGCGCTCACAAACTATCGTTCCGGGTGACGGCCGTCGACATCCGCAGGTCACGTGACGGCCGGGTCATAGAGGAACTGGGGTTCTACAACCCCGCTCACCGCCGGGAGGAGTGGCGGTGCAACCTGAAGATGGATCGCATCCAATACTGGCTGAGCGTAGGCGCCCAGCCGAGCGAAACGGTGCGGAATCTGTTGACGAAGACGAGCCCGGCGGAGCCCGCCAAGGCATAAGGCGTAGGCCGTGCGGATCGACGTGCTGAGCCTGTTCCCGGAAGCGCTGGAGCCGTTTTTCGAGGCCAGCATCATCGGGCGGGCCCGGCAGAGTGGGATTGCCCGTATTCACTGCACCGACATTCGCGGTTTCGCGGGGAACCGGCACCAGAAGGTGGATGATCGGCCATTCGGCGGCGGGCCCGGCATGGTGATGATGTGTTCGCCGGTGTTTGATGCGGTGGCGAACGTGGAGAGTGAAGATCCGGTCCCGGCGACGCGGATCCTGCTGACGCCCCAGGGAGAACGACTGACGCAGCGGGTAGCCCGGGAACTGGCTTGTCTGCCCAGGCTGCTGATCATCTGCGGGCACTACGAGGGATTCGACGAGAGGATTCGCCTGGGATTGGCTCCCAGGGAGATTTCGATAGGGGATTATGTACTGAGCGGCGGTGAAGCGGCCGCCATGGTATTGGTGGACGCGGTGGTTCGGTTGCTGCCCGGAGCGGTGGGCGACGAGGAATCGATCGAAGACGAGTCGTTTTCTCGCGGCCTGCTGGAGTATCCGCAGTACACCCGGCCGCGGACGTTCAGGGGTATGGAAGTGCCGGAGGTCCTGATCAGCGGTGACCATGCCCGGATCGAGGAATGGCGGAGGAGTGAATCCGCTCGCCGGACCCGCGAGCGCCGCCCGGACTTGCTGGAAGAGAAAGGTCAGACCCAGGACACGGACTGAGAACAAGGCCCTCGTCGGCCATCCGTCCGCGGAGGAACGACATCATGCTGCATCCGTTAATCAAGGCCGTTGAGGACAAGGCCCGCCAGCCCAAGCCGCCGTCGTTTGACATCGGTGACCGGGTCAAGGTTCACGTGCGCATCGTTGAGGGCGACAAGCACCGCATCCAGCCCTACGAAGGTGATGTCATCGCCCGTCGCGGCAAAGGGATGGGCGAGTCGTTCACCGTGCGGCGTATCGTGAATAACGAGGGTGTGGAGCGCATTTTCCCGCTTCATTCGCCCAAGATCGCCAAGGTTGAGTTGGTTCGCTCCGGCCATGTCCGCAGGGCGAAGCTCTACTACCTGCGCGACCGCGTCGGCAAGGCCCGTCGGGTGAAGGACCGCAAGCGGACCACCGCGGGCAAGACCGAAGGGGCGACCGAGGCGGTGGGCACTCAGAGCTGAGCCGCCAGCGTCGTCGTCGCCATCCAGCGAATCATCCCGGAGCACGCCCCGGCCGAAGCCGGTGTGCTCTTCCTGTTGAGCAACCGCCCGCGATCGATCATCATGGCCCGCCATGGACGACCGAGCCGAACTGGGCCGAGCCGGCGAGAGACGCGCGGCCCGGTTTCTGCGCCAACTGGGCTACCGGCTGGTCGCCCGCAACTATCGTTGTCCGCTGGGCGAGATCGACCTGGTCGTCCTGGACCGGCACATCATCGTGTTCGTCGAGGTCAAGACCCGCACCAGTGACGAGTATGCCGCCCCGGAGGACGCGGTGACGCTTGAGAAGCAGCGAAGGCTGAGCCGCAGTGCCCGGTTCTTCATTCGCCAGACCCGCTCCGGCGGCCGCCCCTGCCGGTTCGACGTGGTGGCCATCACGCTCGGCGATGCCGGCCGGATGTCGGTCAAGCACTTCAAGAGCGCGTTCGTGGTCCAGACGTGAAGTCTATATGGAACTTTTTGACACCCATTGCCACCTCAGCTTCGCCGACCTGGCCGCCCGAGCCGGGGAGGTCGTCGCCGGTGCCATTGCAGCCGGCGTCACCCGTTTCATCACTGTGGCGAGCGGATCGCAGGAGGCTTGCACGGCGATCGGGCTTCGCCAGAGGCACACCCATCTCTGGGTCGCCGCCGGGATTCACCCCCACGAGGCCGGCAAGGCCGATCCGGAGGAGTTTGCCCGGCTGGCGGCGTTATGGAAGGAGCGGCCCGAGATCGTGGCCGCCGGCGAGATCGGTCTGGACTACCACTACGACTTCAGCCCGCGTGATGTGCAGCGCTCGGTCTTCATGCGGCAGCTCGAGCTGGCCCGAACCACCGGGCTCCCCATCATCATTCACTCCCGCGAGGCTCACGGCGATGCGGTACGAATCCTGCTGGACCAAGGATACGCCGGCCGGCGGGTCGTGTTCCACTGCTTCAGCGGCACGCCGGAGCAGGCCGTCGAGCTCCGATCGCACGGATGGTGGACGTCCTTCACCGGGGTCATCACCTTCAAGAAGGCCGACGTCTCGCGCCGGGTTTGCGTTGAGACGCCGGTCGATCAGCTCATGTTCGAGACCGACTCGCCCTACCTGTCCCCCGAGCCGGTGCGCGGCATGAAGCCCAACGAGCCCAGGAACCTGCCTCACACCGTCCGATTTGCGGCCGAACTCAGGGGCATGGAACTCGACGATCTGGCCGCGGCAAGCACGGCCAACGCGGAGAGGTTCTTTGGCCTGGATCAGCGGGGCTGCAACCAGTAGAGGTAGACGCCGACCGCGAGTCCGATCAGCGTGCCGAAGAAGAGCAGGATCTTGATCGCCAGGACATGCCGGTTCAGCCGTCTCACCTGCGTCGGATCGGTCGCGTAGGAGCGCAGGCGGCCGACGCGGTTGCTGATACTCGAGTGTCGCCAACTGCGGGCGTCGACCGGGATCCCATTGAGACTGGCGATGGTCTCGAGGGTCTTGGCGAACACCTCGGCCCCGGTGGCACAGACGGCCAGGGCAGTCAAGGCCGGCGGATCAGGATCGGGACCGCTGCGTATGGCCGTGCCGTGGAACAGGCACGGTTGATCGCACTCCTCGGGGGGCGGCGTGATGCTGCGGCTGCCAAACAAGTCGGACTGCCACTCGAAACGGCGAGAGACGATACCGAAGCCCAGGACCCAGGTCAGGATGATCATCGCCATAGCGACCACCTGGAAGTAGTCCTGCAATCCGGACCGGTTATGGAGCAGCTGGGGCCAGAACTGCACGGCAAGATGGATCGCCCCGCCGACGGCCAGCATGCTCGCAATCGTGAAAAGCAGGTAGAACAGCATGTGGTGATGCCTGACGTGACCGACCTCATGGCCGAACACCGCCTCGATCTTTCGGTCCTCCATCATCTCGATCAGGCCGTCGGAGAGCAGGACGTACCGGAGCGGGCGGACGATTCCCATCACTGCCGCGTTGACCACCATGCCGTCGCTCTCCCAGATCAGGATCTCGCGGGAGCGAAATCCGACCCGGAGCGACATCGCCTCGAGCCGTTCGCGGAGGTCGCCAGGGGGCAACGGCCGGGTGTGCCAGATATGGCGGAGAGCGACCGGGGCGAACAGAAACACGACCCCGGCAATCAGGACGAGCAGCGCCTGGTCGCCCCAGGCCACGCGGGTGAACCGCCGAAGCCAATCCGCATGTTCAGCGACGAAGTCGTTCGCGAACAGGATCGGCAGCATGGGGATGAGGATGATCAGCACGTTCTGCCGGATCATGAAGGAAAGAAACGCCCGTCGATTCCACACCGGTCGCATGGGAACCGACGCCAGGAGGCGCCGATCCATGGCCACTTCGCGTACCGCCCGATCGGCCGGGTACAGGACAAACCACGACAGGACAACACCCAGGAAGAACGGAGCCAGCAGGACAAGCTCGTCGAGCCCGTAGACCGATCCGACCACCGGCCAGCTGCGAACCAGCGGCCCCCAGCCGGTACCGTAGAGCAGGAAACACAGCTCCGCGACGAGGACGCCGCGAATCGCCGTTCCGCCCTGCGACAGACGTTCCTGGGCGTCGGGCAGCCAGGCAGGGTTCACTTCCAGCCGGTGAAGGACCAGTCGGACGTAGAGCCAGGCGACCAGGGCGGGGAAAAGCACCTGGGCTGCGACCGTCGCCCAGATCACTTCCGGCCTGGCTACCGTCTGCCACGGAGGTCCATTCAGTGGAACGCTCAGGGCGATGGCGAAGGCGACAAAGACGATGATCTGCATTAGGCCCCCAGGGAGACGAACCGGCAACCGGCTTGAACGTGGCGGCCGTTGACGAAGTCCTGCCAGCCCATGGGGCGTTTGCCGGCCGGCTGGAGACTGTGAATTTCGAGCGTCCCGGAGCCGGTGGCCACGGTCAGAATGGGCGTGACCGTGCCCGGGGGTGAATCGACGGGCACCGGTGTTGCCGTCGCGGAGATCAGGGTCACCTCGACCGGCCGCCCCTCCGACCCGAGGTACTGGCAGCGGGCCCCGGGCCAGGGCCACAATGCCCGGCAGCGGCGGGCGATCCATTCGGCGGGTTCATCGAAGCGCAGCAAACCGTCGGCCTTGGAGAGCTTCGGGGCCCGGGTCGCCTGCGATTCGTCCTGCGGCTTGCCCTCCGGCAGACGATCGCCGGAGAACAGCTTGAACGCGGCGTCGATCGCGTCGCAACCTATGGCCGCCAACCGCCCGTGCAACTCCTCCTGAGTCTCGTAGGGACCGATGGCCGTCTCCCGCTGCACCAGCACTGGTCCGGCATCCATTCGATCGACCAGGCGGAAGACACTGACCCCCGTCTTCCGCTCACCGGACAGGATGGCGTGCGCCACCGGGGCCGCCCCGCGGTACTTGGGCAGAAGCGACGCGTGCAGATTAATGCACTCGCTGGGAAAAACGGAGCGGACCTCGGCCTGGAGTTTCTGGCCGAAGTCGATCACGACGCCGAGATCGGGTCTGAGCCGGCGGAGGCTCTCGACGCAGTCGGTCGTGTTGACGTCCTCACAACGGAGGAGACGCATGCCGTCCTGGGCCGCCCGCGCGGCCACAGGGGTAGGGAGGAGCTTCTTGCCCCGACCGGCCGGCCGGTCAGGCTGAGTCACGACCAGCACGACTTCGTGGGGGCTGTTGCCCAGCCAGCGCAGGCTGGGCACGGCGAAGTCACCAGTCCCGAAGAACACCACGCGCATGGATCGGACTCCTGACGCTCCCCCTGCCGCAACGCCATGATAGCGTCACTGAAGCCCGGTCACCACGGGGAAGGCCTCGAGGATCTGCCGGAGGCAGCTTGCCATCGCCGCCTGATGGTTCTTGGCATCGGCAACCCGGTACACGCGCATGGTGGAGTCGCCGGCTGTCGCCTTTTCAATTCGCTTGCACTTCCCAGGTTTCCGGCCCGTTGAGCAACTTCTGGAGATCGGGCTCGCCCTTCTCCTTGGTCAGCCGCTGGATCTGCTCTTCGATCAGCTCGTTGTAGACCGCCTGCTCGATATCGCGGAAGACTCCGATCGGCTCGGGGTAGTCCGGGTAGCGCAGGCGGCTGAGGAGGAAGGCCAGGGCCGGCGAGGTGGCTTTCTCGTCGTGAATGAGGAGGTCGTAGATGCTGGCTCCGTCGTCGCCCAGTTTGACGACTTCCGGCCGGTAGTCGCGGCGAAGGCGAACGCCCTTGTCCTTGTTCTTCCCGAAGATGAGAGCCTTGCCGTGCTCGAGCTCGACGATGTTGTCGTCCCGGGTCTCGCGATCGGTGGCGTGATTAAACGCCTCGTTGTTGAAGATGTTGCAGTTCTGATAGATCTCGACAAAGGCCATTCCGCGGTGCTTGGCCGCCCGCTCGAGAGTATACTGGAGATGGGCGGGATACATGTCCACGGTGCGGGCCACAAAGGTGGCCTCCGCGCCGATGGCGAAGGAGCAGGGATTGATGCTGGCCCCGACGGAGCCGAACGGCGTCGACACGGTCTTCTTGTTCCGTTCCGATGTCGGTGACACCTGTCCCTTGGTCAGGCCGTAGATTCGGTTGTTGAACATGAGGATCTTGATGTTGAGATTGCGGCGGATCGAGTGGAGCAGGTGGTTGCCGCCGATGGACAGGCCGTCACCGTCACCGGTGATCACCCAAATCTCGAGATCCGGGCGGGCCAGCCGCAGACCGGTTGCCAGGGCCGGGGCCCGTCCGTGGATGCTGTGGATCCCGAAGGTGTTCATGTAGTACGGCAACCGGCTGGAGCAGCCGATGCCGGAGACGAACACCACGTTGTCCGGGTCCTTGCCGAGATTGCTGAACGCCTTCTTGATCTGGGCCAGGATGGAGTAGTCGCCGCAGCCTGGGCACCAGCGGATTTCCTGGTTGCTTCCGTAGTCTTTGGGCTGCAGATTAACCACCGGCAAGGTCGCGGTATCGGACATGTCAATGATCCCCCTCGAGGGTCTGCTGAATCTTGAGTACCAGTTCGGCCACGGTGAACGGTCGGCCCTGCATCTTGTCGATCCCGACGGCGTCGACCAGGTAGGTGGCGCGAAGGAGCATGAGCAACTGGCCCATATTGAGCTCGGGAACGAGGATCTTCCGGAAGCCCCGGAGAAGGGTACCGAGATTGCGGGGCATGGGGTTCAGGTGGCGGAGGTGGATGTGGGAGACGCTCCGGCCGGCTTCTCTGGCCCGCTCGACGGCGGTCCGAACGGAGCCGAAGGTTCCGCCCCAGCTGACCAGGACCAGGTCGCCGTGATCGTCGCCGTAGATGGCCTGATCCGGAATGCTCTCGGCCACCTTGGCGATCTTGGCCGCCCTGAACCGGCACATGCGCTCATGGTTCACCGGGTCGTAGGACACACGACCGGTGAGGTCTTCCTTTTCCAATCCGCCGACCCGATGGGCCAGCCCCCGGGTGCCGGGCAGCGCCCAGGGACGGGCGAGGTCCGGGTTGCGGGAGTAAGGCCTGAAGCCCTCGGGATCGGTGGGGTGGGCCACGGGAATCTTGGGCAGGTCCTCGACCCGGGGAACGCGCCACGGCTCCGATCCATTGGCCAGGTAGCCGTCGCTGAGCATGATCACGGGAGTCATGTACCTGACCGCGATCTTGAAAGCCTCAAACGCCGTCCAGAAGCAGTCCGAGGGTGACTGGGCGGCGAGAATGGGCAACGGGCACTCTCCGTGGCGCCCGCCGACAGCCTGAAGCAGGTCGGCCTGCTCGGTCTTGGTGGGCAAACCGGTGCTCGGGCCGGCCCGCTGGACATTGATGATCACGACCGGCAATTCGAGCATGACCGCCAGGCCGAGGGCCTCGCTCTTGAGGGCCATGCCCGGCCCGCTCGTGCCGGTGGCGGCCATGGCCCCCCCATACGCCGCCCCGATCGCCGCACACATTGCGGCAATCTCGTCCTCAGCCTGGAAGACCTTGACCTGGAAGTTCTTGTGCTTGACCAGCTCGTGGAGGATGTCGCTGGCCGGCGTAATCGGGTAGCCGGTGTAGAAGAGCCGCTTGCCGGCTTGCCACGCGGCGGCAATCAGACCGTAGGCGGCCGCGTCGTTTCCCCTGATCTTGCGATAGACGCCCGGCTCCTGCCTGGCGGGCAGAATTCGATAGTGGACCTGAAAGAGCTCGGTGGTGTTGCCGTAGTTGAAGCCCGCCCGAAGGGCCAACTCGTTGGCCTGGCGGAGCTTCTCGTCCTTGCCGAACTTCTCCTGAAGCCACCGGAGGGTCGGGGCCAAGGGACGCTCATACAGCCAGTAGGTCAAGCCCAGGGCGAAGATGTTCTTGCAGCGTTCCGCATCTTTGTGCTTGAGCCCCACGTCCTTAACGCAGTCCAGCGTCAGCCGGGTCATGGGCACCTTGTGCAGGTGGTAGCCGGCCAGCTCGTCGCCCTCAAGCGGGTCCTTGTCGTAGCCTGCCTGCTTGATGGTCTGGGGCGTGAACGCGTCGGAGTTGACGATGAGATGGCCGCCTCGCTCCAGATCGCCGAGGTTGACTTTGAGGGCTGCAGGGTTCATTGCCACCAGGGTCTGAACGGTATCCCCGGGCGTGAATATCTCGGTGCTGGCGAAGTTGATCTGGAAGCCGGAGACACCGGCGAGACTGCCGGCCGGGGCACGGATCTCGGCGGGGAAATCCGGCAGGGTAGCCAGGTCGTTGCCCACCAATGCGGTCGCGTTGGTGAACTGGGTACCGACCACCTGCATGCCGTCGCCGGAGTCGCCGGCGAACCGGACGATGGCGCTCTTGAGGTCTTCCAGGTTCTTGGCCGCAGCGGCCTGCTCGATTTGGGTATCCAGTCTCGTCACGGATGTCTGACGCTGACGACCGGGTGCGAGGAGGATCGCGGTGGTCGCCGAAGCGCCCTCCCTTGTCTGCTGCAGGGCAGCGCGCGGCTACTCACGAGACCACATGTCCCGCGGCAGACTGCCGCGCCATCCCATACGGTTTCCATCTGAAGGTCACACGCAACGCGAGTATCAGGAACCGACATTAAGATAACTTATTAGCCGGCCGCTGCAAACCGGCCGCCGGTGGAGTATAGGAGCAACAGGCGGGTGGACCTACTCGGCCGCGTCCAAACTGGCCTTTTCCAGGTCGGCCCGAGAGCGGAGCACCACCAGGCCTCCCGGGAGTGCCCAGATCAGCTGGATCAGTCGCCCGAAGAACGAGAGGGACAACGCCGCCTCGGGACTGCCCAGTCCTGCGGCTCCGGCGAACAGCTCCTGGAAAGTCAGTTCCATCACGCCGATCGGCAACGCCCCGGTGAGCAGACAGATCGGGGTATAGGCCAGATACACCGGAAACGCCGTCCACGGATCGGTGCCCACCACGCCCAGGGCCCATCCTGCGAGGAAATACGCTGCAATGGAAATCGTTTGGAGAACGAAAGTTAAGCACATTGAGACGAGTATCCGTCCCAGGTCTTGACGGAAGGCCATGATCGCCTTGTCCACGCGGTGAATGTGCCGGCTGAGAGGCAGAATCGCGACCACTCGCCACAGTTGGAGTGCACGGCGAACGTAAGCCGACGCGTACAAACCTACGCCGGCCACGAGGACCAGCAGGAGAAGGCCGATGACCCGCCCCCACACCTTGAAGGCCGGATTGTCCCAGTCGACCAGGACAATGACGCCGGCCATGAGCAACAGGCCGAGCACGCCCACCGCCCGATCGAAGAAGACGGCCGTGACCGCCTCGTGCTTCAGGGGTGTGTCTCGAGCGACGTAGTAGGCTTTGACCGAATCGCCGCCGGGCGTCCCCACCGGCAAGGCGCTGATCACGAAGTTTCCCGCGAAGGTGACCTTCACGGCTTGCCACACGGAGAGATGGACCCGCTGGACTGCCAGGAGCACCTTGAGGCGAACCGAGATGAGCAGCACCGCCGGACCGAAGACCAGCACTGCCAGCAGGGCCAGCCGCCAATCTGCACTGACCAGAACCTGCTTGAACTGGCCCCAGTCCGTCTTGTGATAGAGCCAAGCCAGAGCCGCGGCGCAAACCGCATAGCGCAGGACGGTCGACAGCCGCAACCTGGACTCAGCCTCCATGCGTGCGAACCTTCAGTACGCCCTTCTTACCCGAGAAGACGGATAGTACAACTTCAGAATCTGGCTCGCTTTCATCCCCTGGCGAGCCAAGGCGTCCGCGCCGTACTGACACAAGCCGACGCCGTGGCCCAGACCGCGTCCTTCCTGGAACACGCACTCAGAGCCGTTGCTGGCGAGAACGAAGCAGGTGCTGCGGATCTCGCGTCCGCTGGGATCGAGCGTCAGCCGCAGGTTTTCGGCCTCGATCTCGACCTCGCGATTCTGGCCGTCGATGCACCGGTACCTCACCGCTCGCCCGGCGGGAGTCGCCTCGGCCACCTCGATGCGTTCGATGAGACCGAGGGCCTTAAAACGAGGATATCGGCCGCGGAGCGCCTCGGTGATCATCGTTTTGCCGAGTGAAACCGGCCCCCAGGAACGATCGGGCGCGTTTCGGCAGGAATCGCACTGCACATTGCCGGTTAGGGGCGGGATCTGGGCGTCTTCCCGCCCGTTGATGGCGGCTGCCGAAGCGGTCGTCCCGCCACAGGCGGAGGAGTAGTATGCGCAGAAGATCCGCTCGCCCTCGGGAGCATCCCAGGCACAGACCAAGCCACGGGTGTCGTAGACCGCCTCGGCGGCAGGAGAGCCGTGCGGACTCCGGTTGATCCCGCGGTATACCTGCGATCGCTCCGTCGCCTTCACGTCCCAGAAGCGCTTCTTGCCCGTGGTCTGCTTGTGATACCAGGCGTACGTCCGAGCCGCGATGGCCTGGGCTCGAAACGTTTCCTGATGAAATCGCCGCGGGAGTTCGGCATCCACGACGGCGATGAGGTAGTCTTCGATGTCAACGACATTGGTGACCGCACCGGCGTTGTCGCCGGTCCGGGCGAACCGGATCCAGCCGCGATAGTACTGGACCTTGCCGTTGACCTGGATCCCGATGGGCTCCAGGCCGCGGGGAACCAGGTCAACGACTTGGTCGGCCAAGTCGAGTTGCAGCGATGGCACGCGAATCCGTTGATCCTCAAACACGACGCCGAGCGGCTTGCCCCCTTCGCCCTGGCCAAAATGGGTACCTGCGGTGGGGTCAATCAGATCGAAGGCGTCATCCGAGCTGACCGAACACGCGGGCGTCCCCTCCAGCAACAGGACGCGGATCTGCCGGTCAATAGGCTCGGGAACCGCCTCCGCGGGACGTGAGGCCGCGCCGGCAGGTGCCGTCTCGGGTGTCTGATGACAGCCCGTGCCGAGGAGCACCCACAATCCCAGTGTGGCGAGACAGCACATACGGTGATCATGGGGCCACAACGACCGGGTGGTCACTCGACAGGCAGCCAACCTGTCCGACGGCATACTGCTCAGCCCGGTAGCGATCGTCGTGAATTCTACTCCGGTTTGCGGAGGCTGACGCCGAACTCCGCCAACTTGGCCTTGATTTCGTTCAAGGAGGTCTGCCCGAAGTTTTTGGTTGCCAGGAGTTCGGCCTCGGTCCGCATGATCAGGTCGCCCAGCGTGACCAGGTTCAGCCGCTGGAGGCATTTTCGCGACCGGCTCGAGAACTCGATCTCGGACAGGTACTTGTTGAGTACATCCGGAGAGCCCTCCGGGAGCTGGCGACGCGGCGCCGGGCGAGTTGACCGAATGGCCTCCTCCTTGAGCTGGCCCAGCCGCAGCCCCTTTTGGGCAAGCATGGCCTTGATCTCGTTGAGCGAGGTCTCGCCGAAGTTCTTGTAGGCCAGCAGTTCCGCCTCGCTGATGCGCAGCAGATCGCCGAGCGAGTTGATGTTCATCTTGCGGAGGCAGTTGCGGCTGCGGACACTCAGTTCGAAGTCCGCGATCGGCGTATCGAGGATCGCATTGCGTTTCTGGCGGCTGCGTTCCTGGTTCTCGTCATAGTACATGTCCATCGAGCTCTCGATGTCCTTTGCGAACATGCGGGCCCGCTGGTGATTAGGTTGCTCCGCCAAGATGCGATCGATGCAGCGGAGGGCATCCTCATATCGGGCGCGATCCTCGTAAATCACCGCCAGATTGATCAGGGCGTTCACATGGGCAGGTGTCTTGGCGGCCAGGGCCTCGTAGTATTTGACGGCTTCATCGTCCGCGCCGTGCAAATCGAGGTAGAAGGCGAGCGCAAACATCGCCTCCTGGTGATTGGGGTCCATGCTCAGAGCCTTCTCGTAGGCGGCCACGGCATCCTCGCCCTGCCCCTTGGCTTCCAGAAGCCGCCCGCGAGCGAAATGCCATTGCGGATTGTTGGCGGATTCCGCCTGGCTCTGGCTCAGTTCGGTCTCGGCTTGTTGGATCTTGCCCTCGCGGATCAAAGCGGCGACATCAATCATCGTGGTGAACCCTGTGCTCCGTGTGTAAAGTGAGGAAGCAATCATGACGCGGCGTGCAAGGGACATAAGCTACCCGCCCCGCGGCGCACGCGATTTCGCAGGTAGTGTAGCCAAACCCAGCCCCAATGCAAGGGCTGGGGAAGGTGGCCGCCCGCCGCCGCGGAATTGACGCTCTCCCAAGGCTTGAATACCATGAGCCGCCGAGGTGCGAGGTGTGCGATTCCGCGCCCGCCCCATGGCGTAACCACATGGCCGACAGGTTGTTACGGCGGCAACATTCCGTCCTGGGCAAAGGAGTGGCCCTTGATTCCAGAGCTGATTCGATTGGCGGAGGCGTTCGGTGGCCAGCGGGTGCTGCTGGTCGGCGATCTGATCCTGGATCGATATGTGTACGGCGACGCGGAGCGGATCAGCCCGGAAGCCCCGGTGCCGGTGCTGTGCAAGAAATCGGAGGAAGAGCGGGTCGGCGGGGCGGGCAGTGTGGCCGCAAACCTGCGTGAGCTCGGCCTGGACGTCATCTGCTGCGGAGCGGTGGGGCTGGACGATTCCGGCAGCCGGCTGCGAGCCTTGTTGCAGAACCAGGCGATCAGCACGCGTGGCGTACTCGCGGTCGGTGATCGCCCCACCACCACCAAGACGCGGTTTGTCGGCCTGGCCCAGCATCGCCATCGGCAGCAACTCATGCGTGTCGACGAGGAGGTGACCCGGCCGCTCGGTCCCGGTGATGCGGATCGGCTGGCCGAGCTGGTACGGCGATGCACCTCCCACGTGGTAGCGGTGTGCCTGGAGGATTACGGCAAGGGGTTGCTCAGCGATGCCCTGTGCCGACGCATCATCGCGGCGGCGCGGGAAGCAGGCAAGCCGGTCCTGGTGGATCCGGCTCGGATCAGCGACTACACCCGGTACCGCGGGGCAACGATGCTGACGCCGAACCGAAACGAGTTCCAGATCGCCAGTGGTTGCGCGGACACGAGCTTGACGACCGTGCTGGCCGAGGTGAACCCCCTGATCGAGCGATGTGACCTGGAGGGGTTGCTGGTCACCCTGGACCGCGAGGGTGTTGTCCTGGCGGTCCGCGGGCAGAAGCCGGTGCACGTTCCGACGCGGCCACGCGCGGTGTACGACAATACCGGCGCGGGCGACGCCGTGCTGGCCATGCTGGTGGCCGCTCGGGTGGCCGGGGCGACTTGGGAACAGGCCGCTCATCTGACCAACGTGGCCGGCGGCCTGGAAGTCGAGAAGTTCGGCTGCGTGCCGATCCGACGTGACGAGGTCATCGCCGACCTGCGGATCTCGTCGGGCTCGGCCGGCAGCAAGATTCGTGACTTGAAGGAGCTGGCCGCCGAGCTGACCCTTCGGCAGAGCCGGGGCGAGACGGTAGTATTCACGAATGGCTGCTACGATCTGCTGCACGTGGGACACGTGCGACTGCTGGAACAGTGCCGGAGGATGGGCGCGATTCTGGTCGTCGGCCTGAACTCGGATGTCTCGGTGCGTGCCCAGGGCAAGGCTCCCGGCCGGCCCATCGTGCCCCAGGATCAGCGAGCGGAAGTCCTGGCCGCCTTGGGCTGCGTGGACTACGTGGTGATCTACGACGACCCGACCCCGAAGGAGGTCATCGAGAAGCTCTCCCCGAACGTTCTGGTCAAGGGCGAGGACTGGGCGAACAAGGGCGTGGTCGGACGAGAACATGTCGAAGCCACGGGTGGCCGGGTGGTCCTCGTGCCCATGGAAAAGGGCCTGAGCACCAGCGGAATCATCGAGCGAATCAGGCGTGGATCGTAGGCCGACTGGACTTGCCCCGGCTCGTCTGGCGTTTTCCTGCCCCGCCCATGGCGCGGGGGAACAGGACATGGTTCGGTTGGGCGTGGTTCTGAATGCCCTCCGGGCTCACCTGGTTCTCCCAGTTCTGACTGTCGAGGACCTGAACCCTCGCCGGCGGTTAGCGATGCTCAAGGGGACGGCCACGGGCGGGTCGATTCGCCCGTGGCCGCCGGGAGGACCACGGCCTTCACGCCATGGCGGGTGGGCTAGGGCTTGCAGTCCGGCGACTGAGCCGACGACCACGGAATCATCGCACCCGTGTAGCACTTGGCGAACTCTGCCAAGTCCGCGGCGTCGACGGCGCCATTGCCCACGCCGTAGTTGTCGCGATCGAAGCACTTGCACAAGCCAAGCGGCCCGGACGGTGGCGTTGATCCCGTGAAGCAGGCCTGGAACGTGCCGAAGTCGACCTGGTCGACGTCGCCGTCGCCGTCCGCGTCGGCGAACGGCTGATGGTCGCAGGTGGCCACGTCGGCGTAGAAGTGCACGCCGAAGTAGTTGGGATCCGAGTTGATCGGGTTCCACACCGTCCAGGCCGGGTCAGTGGTTACCAGCCAGAGAAACGTGTTGCCACTTTTAGCCAAGTAGTCAATCTCGATCGGGTAGAGGCCGTCCTCCGGGGCATACACGTACATCATCGGCCATTCGTTGGCATCGTAGGTGGCCCCCTCGCGATGCAGGTCCACCCCGCCGATCTTGACGATCACCGCGTCATCGGCAAAGACGCCCATGACGGTGCCACCCTTCTTCAGCGCGATTCGGCCGCTGAGACGCATGGCAAACCAGTTGTCCAGCTCTCCGGGGAACGGTTCTCCGGCCGGAAGGGCCCAATTGTCGGTCTTGAAGCCGACCTGGTAGACGATGCCGCTGAACGCGACCGTCCCCTGCTGCCGAAGGAGTGCATTGCTGTCGCCGTAGGCCACCGCGTCGAGCAGATCCCTGGCCTGATGGAGGCTGATGAACGCGTCGTGGCCGAGGCCGCCGTAGATGGACAACCCGTAGGTGTCGCCGCTGGCCGCTGCCCAAGAGACAACCTCAGCATGCAGACCTGGCGTGATACCGGCGTCGTAGGGAGCCACCTTGGCGCTGGTCGAAAGCATGACCGGATTGCGCGGAGTGCCGCCGTCGGCCAGGTTCTGGAACACGCTCAGAGCGCCGGGGCTGTTGAGCAGCACAGGGGCCGCGTCGGCCGTCTGGTACTGGAACACCTCGAGCAGAGGCGTGGGCGTTACGGAGACGGCCTGGAGATAAGCCACGCGGATGTCGTAGATCCCTGCCTCTTCCACGTGCACGGAGACCGCGACGTTGTCCTGGGCGGCATCGCCGTTGTTGTACGGCCAGGCGAAGGCGGCCGAGTGACTCTGGACGAGCTGTCCGCCGATCCACATCTTGCAGGCACCCGAGGTACAGGTATTGAAGCCGTAGTCGCCGGGTGCGGGAAACTCGATCAAGCCCTCCAGGGCCACGGCGAAGTCGTCGTAGTTGGCCGGGCAACTTGGGAAGGCCGCCATCCAGTCGGTCTGACTGGCGGGGAAATGGCCGAGCCCCTGGCCGGCGACGCCATAGGCGACGACGTTGGGGTGTTGGCTGGTGTCGGGCGGGGCGACGATCACGATGTTCGGGCCGCCGGCGAGATCGTAGCTAAGGGCCGCCTCGGCGTAGCCGAAGAACGGCTGGTCTGGCAGGCAGGGCGCAAAGATGGCGTTCCAGCCGGGCGTGCCACCGCCGCCCAGGTCGGCGCGTTTAGCCCCCGCCGGGATGACGTAGCCGTTCGTCCTGTTGACATGGTAGCTGGCACCTGGGGTCACGGACTGGTAGACGGTGAGGGTGGAACCCGGGCCGTTGACCAGCACAAGGTTGCCATCAACCACCTGATAGAGGTCGAGGTAGCCCACATCGAGGTACTGGGTGTACTCGACACGGATCGGGTAGGTCCCGCCGGCGTCTTCCGGCACAACCAGCTTGAAGAGCATGAGGTGCGGCTGATAGTAGACAACGTCGACGGCCTGATTGCCGATGAAGAGCCGGGCCTGGTCATTGGCATCCAGACCCAGGAGGTAGGTGCCCGGGGCCAAGTCAACGAAGCCTTCCGCCCGCAGGGCAAACATCTGCACATCCGCGGGAGCGTTGGGGAACGGATTGCCGCCGGTGAACACGCGAGGCCACCCGGAGGTCTCACCGGTAGCGAAGTTGATGGTGTCGGCCGTGCTCGCGTGGGCCGGATCGTTACCGAGGAAGTCCAGGAACATCAACGCAACGGTGTTCCAGTCCTCGCATTCCCGATCGCGCTTCCAGAACAGGTTGTAGCCCGAGCCGGGCTGGAAGTAGATCCATGGCGAGGGCGTCGTCTTGATCTTGAAGCCGGTCGTGCCGCCGGCGGTGCCGTTGTCGACCCGCTCGGTCTTGGAAAGGGTGAGTGTCCACGGTTCGCCGCCCGACAAGTCCAGGGGCGCTGC
Organism: Planctomycetota bacterium; assembly: GCA_022711465.1. GTDB lineage: Bacteria > Planctomycetota > Phycisphaerae > UBA1845 > PWPN01 > JAGNEZ01. The sequence continues at coordinate 157,229 of JAKLEZ010000010.1, forward strand.
CTTGCCATCCAACAGCCCGTAGACGACCGGCTGGTCGGCCAGCCCGGCGTTGGTGCTGCCGATGGCCGCATACGGGAAGGTCATTGGGTTGGTGATGTTGGTCAGACGGCGATAGAACTCGACGCCGTCGCCGGAGGTGGCGGCAACATAGGTGATCTGGATGGGGTAGATGCCGGCGGGGTCGACATGCAGGTTGCAGCGGATGTCCTCATTCTGACCGACGTACATGCCGGTGAAACCGGAGAGTACGACCTGGCCTCCGATGGAGACCTCGACCTGGTCGTCAGCGCCAATGCCCAGGGAGTAGTCGCCGGCGGCCGGGAACTGGATCCACCCTTTGGCCGTCATGGTGAAGTTGTCGTGATCGGCCCCGTCGGTGAGGCCGGGGAAGTACCGGCCCCGTCCCAGGTTGCCGTTATCGCCGGTATCGACGTAGTCGATGGCCGGCTCTCCAGTGACGCTGGCAAGCAGCGACAGATGTGCATTGACGCCCGAGGCCAGGTCTGTCGCTATGTCTCTCTTGAGGAAGCCAAGACTGGGAAGCTGGACCTTGGAGGCGTAAGTGGTCACATCCCAGCCGGGTTGGCTCGGCGTACCGGCGGTCGGCGAAGCGGTCAAGGTAACCGGATCGCCGGCGGCGAGCTGCGGAATACTGCCGGAGTACGGCAGGGCTGTGCCGCTGACACCCGTGGTACTCACTCGAACGTTGGCGAACTGCATGGTGCCCGTCGCCGAACCCCCGCCGGCACTGAAGCCGAAAACCGCACCGGTGCTAGGCCAAGGGCCGACCTGGTAGTCGAGGACCTTCTTGCCTTCGGGAGGATCACCTTCGCCAAGGCCGTACCCGCCCGGCTGGAGGTCGAGCAGGACGCCGGGCAGACCGGTTGAATTGGGGATCCTCATGTACACTTGAACCTGTCCCAGCCCGCCGTGGTCCGGATCGTTGTAATAGACGGTGATATGAATGGGGATGTTGCAGGTACCAATCATCATCATGTAGGGCAAGGCATCAGGTGACACTCCGGTAGGCCAGTAGAACGGGCCGTTGACCAGATCCAGCACATCCAAGTCGGTCTGGAGACTGGGGAAGCCCACGCTGTAGAGATCCCAGAACGAGTAGACGTCCACCCCCAGGTGGTTCCTGGCGGGACCCCAGTCTGTTCCAAGCCCCTGGGAATACACTGCAGGTTCGCCATTGCCACCGCTGGGCCAGTTGTCAAACTCAATGGCGAAACCGCCGGCCTGCCAACCGAACATGCTGCCGCCCGCGCCGCAGGCGCCAACCGCCTGTTGGGCATCAACCGCGTCTGCAACCGGTTGAACGGCGAAGGTGGCTCCATCCCCCGCTACATTGATCCAGGTATGGCCGACGCGCAGGAACATGTCGAATTCGGCCTTGAGGCTCTGCTGCTGGAGGTTCATCGGGTAGCCGGGATCGGAGTTGCCGGCGTACCAGGCGGTGGCGGCGCCGACGTCGGCGAAGCCTGCGTGGATCAGTGTGAGGCGATTGCCGCAGAGCGCGTAGTCCTGGGCTCCTGGAATGCCCCACAGCGTCGAGGAACAGGCCTCGTTCCAGCCGGCCGGGTCCTGGCTGAAGATGACCGGGTCGTAAGTTGGGCCGTAGTAGTTCCGGGTCACCCAGCCCGGAGGCTTCGTGCCGGGCGCGACCGAGTTGAAGTCGCTGACGTAGCTGAACTGGCCCCACGCGGGCCCGGCAGCCGGCAAGGCCAGTGTCACGATCCAGGGCCACAGGTGCAGATTGGTGCGCATTTGGTCTTCCTCCCAATGCAAAGTGAATTCATGGTCGCGCTGTGATGCGGATCAGCGGAGACGTTTGTCCAGGGGACGTGAGAGCCCTGTCCAGACGGCCGGACTGCCGCCGCGACTCCCCAGGAGGTCCTGGTGACGCTCCCCCCGCCAGCCACGAGGCCGAACAGCGCGGTACAATGCTGACTCGCGGATTCTCGCCTCCTTCCTCTCTCTGCGAACGCGGGCGCGCCCGCATCACCGCGACCGTGGCCGCCGGAAACGATCGGTTGTGCCCGGGCCCCCTCTGGCCACGCCGAGGCTGGGCCCAGCCGGCCGCTGGGCGGTGCCTGGTTCAAGCCCCACCACAGAATGCCCAGGCGAGTGGCCCAGGCCGGAGGCCCGGCCGAAGCCCTGAAGTACAGGCGGAACCTGCTCTTCGCACGTCCCGGGAATCCGATAGAACTTCTCGTATGCTAACGGTTTGTCGGCGATCGGGGCAAGCGGAATCAACAGGTGTTTCCCGACACGCCTATTGCCGTCCTGCTATGCTCGTGCTATGGTTCAGGCGAACTCAAAGGGTTGAAAATCGTCATGGGATCAGCACGCGACGTACACTACTACCTGCCGGTGAACGATGACGCCATGCGCTGGGGCATCTACCTGACGGGGATCGGGCGGGCAACAACTCCGCCGGGATCCGTCTACCCCCGGCAAGCCCATCCTCACCTGTACCACTTCCGCTGGGAGCAGGGACGTCAACTCCCGGAGTTCGCGCTGCTCCTGATCAACAAGGGAACTGGCCTTTTCGAGTCGAAGACCACCGGGCCGCTGCCGGTCCGTCCCCAGAGCGTCATTTTCCTGTTTCCGGGCGTGTGGCACCGGTATCGGCCGTCACCCAAGGTCGGCTGGACGGAGCGGTGGCTCTGTTTCAGCGGCGAACTGGCCCATCGGCTGATGGACATAACCCTCCTCCAACGCGAGTGCCCGGTGCGTCGCATCACCGGCTCGGAGCTGCTGGTCAGGTGCTTCGACGAGCTGATCGACAAGGTCCTGGTTAATCCGGCCCGCAATTCAATTCTCCTGTCACTGCACGCGCTGGGCCTGCTGGGCACCGTCATCGAGGCGGTCGCGGGCATCAGACTGCCCAGCGCCCTGGAGCCCTCGGTTCAGCTTGATCTGCCCGCAGACTCGGTGGTCTCCGGAGCCCTGGCCCGAATATGGACCCGCGGCCATCAGGCCATCTCCGTCAAGCAACTTGCCGAAGGAGTGGGCGTGACCCAACGAACCCTGGAACGCCGGTTCCGGCGCTATATCGGCCATTCGGTTGTTGAGGAGATCATTGCCTGCCGGGTGAACCGGGCGAAACGTCTGCTCGAGGAGACGGACATGCCAGTGAAGGCGATCGCATACCTGGCAGGATTCCCGAGCGAGCAGCGCATGCGGGTCGCTTTTGCCCAGCGCGAGGGGGTTACGCCCCGCAAACTCCGGCGGCGTTCCCGCGGGGGGCATGCCGAGGCAGGCCGGCAGAATGACCAAGGGCCGTTCGAAACGCCCCCCCGGTGCCGAGACACAGGCCATATCAAGAGAAGACTGACGCGCCCCGAGCACCCATAGCCACTCCCGTTCGTTGCGGATCGTGAAGCCGGCGGCTCGCCGCCCCGCGGGCCGGGCGGCGTACACCGGTCGACGCCCTTCGGGCACGAATGGCAAGTGGTGCGGCGCGGCGGAACGAAGTTCGCCCCTATCGCAGTGGCCCGGCCCATTGTATGCTTCTCTTTGCCTAGGTCTTGGCGTATGCTCGAGATCATGTCCTGGCTCGTGAGGGTCCATCGATGGATGCAGACCAAGGGAAACTCAGTCGTCGAGGATTCGTCAAAGCCCTGTCCGGTTCGGTTGCGGCGGGCGGCATGCTGGGGTCGATGGCGAGTGGAGCACCCGCTTCGCCCGAACAGAGCGTCCCTGTCGCCAGCTGGTCGCGCCGCTGGCGGCCGGCCGCGCCAAAGAGGCTTTCCGAAGCCACTCACGCTTTGGCGGCTCGCGCCATGAGCGGGGAACACGGCCGTTCGCTCAAGGAGGCCGACTTCGCCCTCTCGCCGGCCGATCTCCAAGAGGCCACCCCCAACATGAAGTACGCCAGAGCGGCCATGCTGGTGGCCCAGAAGGCTCCCCTGCGAATCCTGCCGGGCGAGTGGATCGTGGGATCGGCCACCATGCTGGACGGCCCTCGGCACATGACTCCGCTGGCCGGAGTGCCCAGCACCAGCCACACCACCCTCGGCTTTCACAAAGTCCTCGAATGCGGCTATAGCGGGCTGCGGAGACAAATCGCGGAGCGGCTGGCCCGGGGCGACCTCCAGAAGGAAGTAGGGGCACCACAATCCCGCTCCGCGACGTCGATCTCGCCCGGCGAGGACCTGCTCCAATCCATGCTCCTGTGCCTGGAGGCCGCCGAAGCCTGGCACCGCCGGCACATGGAGCAGTTGGATGAACTCGCCGCAGCCGCCACCGGCCCGGAGCGCGACGGCTACCGCCGGGCACGGGAGGCCCTTCGAGACGTGCCAGAGAGCCGGCCGCAGACCTTCCACCAGGCGGTTCAGTCGCTGTGGTTCACGTACGCGTTCCAGCGGTTGATGGGCAATTGGTCGGGCATCGGGCGCATCGACCAGATGCTCGGGCCGTACCTGCAGCGCGATCTCGAGCACGGCCGGCTGACGCTGGATGAAGCCCGGGAGATCCTCGCCCACTTCTGGATCAAGGGCTGCGAGTGGACGGGCGCCCCCGACGTGTTCGGCGGCACCGGCGACGCCCAATTCTACCAGAACGTCATTCTCTCCGGCGTGGACGCCGATGGCCGGGACATCACCAACGAGGTGACGTACCTGGTACTGGACATTGTCGAGGAGCTGCACATCAGCGACTTTCCCATCGCCGTGCGGATCAACCCGCAGACGCCCGAGCGGCTGCTGCGCCGGGTGGCTGAGGTCCAGCGGCATGGCGGCGGCACGGTCGGGGTCTACAACGAAAACGTCGTCATCGACGGCCTGGTGAAGCTCGGCTATCCGCTTGCCGAAGCCCGGACCTTCACCAATGACGGCTGCTGGGAAGCGCTGATCCCCGGCCGAACGACGTTCTCGTACGTGCCCTTCGACATGCTCGGGCTGCTCCAGGCCACGCTTGGCCTGAACGGCAGCGGCGACCCGCCCGCGTACCCCGACTTCGAGCACCTCTACGGCGCGTTCCTGGCCCATCTGGATCGGCATCTCGAATCCCACCACCGACAGGCTGACGGCTGGGCCCGAAACGGCGTCCCCGCGCCGCTGGTCTCGCTGTTTGTGGAAGACTGCATCGAGCGGGCCCGCGGCTACCACGACCGTGGTTCGCGTTACAGTGTCCTCGCCCCGCACGCCGGAGGCATGGCGAATGTAGCCAACAGCCTGCTGGTCATTCGCAAGCTGGTATTCGAGGAGAAGTACATCGGCCTGACCGACTTTGTGCGCATTCTTCGCGATGACTGGAAGGGTCACGAGCACCTGCGCCGGCTGGTCCTGAACCGTTTCCGATTCTACGGCAACGACGACCCGGCGGCGGACGCCATGATGCGGCGCGTCTTTGACGACTACACGCGGCTGGCCGCACGGACCCGCGAGCGGGAGGGCGTACTCCGGCCGGCCGGGATCAGCACGTTCGGCCGGGAAATCGGATGGTCACGCCCTGCCGGCCATCGCCTGGCCACCGCCGATGGACACCGCGAGGGCGAGTACCTCGCCACCAACTGCTCCCCATCACCCGGAACGGACCAGCAAGGCCCGACGGCCGTCATCCGGTCCTACTGCGGCCTGGACTTCACGCGGGCACCCAACGGCGCGACCGTGGAGCTCAAAATCCACCCCGACAGCGTCAAGGACGAGGCCGGGCTGACCGCCCTGGTGGCCCTGATGCGCGGGTTCGTCCGCCTCGGCGGGTGGTTCATGCACGTGGACGTGGTCGATTCGGCCATGCTGGTGGATGCCCAGCGTCATCCGGAGAAATACCCGAACCTGGCCGTACGCGTGGCCGGATGGTCCGCCCGGTTCGCCACCCTCGACCGGCAGTGGCAGGACATGGTCATCAACCGTACGCAGCAGGTGTGCTGATGGAGTGATTGCGCACGCCCACGGCTCGCGGAGCGGCGACCCACAGTCGGTACTCCGATGCTTACAGGGATGGTCTTTGACGTTCAGCGGTTCTGCACCCAGGACGGACCGGGCATCCGCACGACGGTCTTCCTCAAGGGTTGCCCCCTGCGCTGCGCCTGGTGCCACAACCCTGAATCGTGGAGCCTCCGCAAGGAGCTTCTGTTCTCGGCAACCCTGTGCATCGACTGCAAGACATGCGAGGCGGTGTGTCCGAACGGAGCCGCGCGCCATGTGCTGGCACGGCGAGGGAGCCGCCCGGATGCCTGCGCCGCCTGCCGACGATGCGCCGCCCACTGCCCCTCCGGGGCCATCACCACCGCCGGCCGGGAGATGACCACCGACGAAGTGATGCAGGAGGTTGAAAGAGACCGGATATTCTACAAGGAATCCGGCGGCGGCTGGACGCTTTCCGGCGGCGAACCCATGATGCAGTATCCGTTCACCCGCGAGCTGCTGACGGCCGGACGAAGGCTGGGCCTGCACGCCTGCATGGAAACCTGCGGCTACGCCCCGGCCGGACAATTCGCGGAGGTGGTTCCCCTGGTCGATTTGTTCCTGTGGGACCTCAAGCACACCGATCCGGTCCAACATCGCGAGTTGACCGGCGTCGCCCTCGACCCCATTCTCGATAACCTCCGGGCGGTGGATCGTGCCGGGGGACGAACCCTGCTGCGATGCCTCCTGGTTCCGGGCGTGAACCTGCGCGAGGAGCACCTCGACAAGGTCGCCGGGCTGCGGCGCGAACTGACCCATTGCCAGGGTGTGGAGCTGCTCGCCTTTCATCCGCTGGGCGAATCCAAATACGCGATGCTGGGCCTGGAGCCGCCCCCCTTCACGGTTGGGCCCCAGCCGGAGGAAATGGCCGTCGCCAGAGCTCATCTGGCAGAGAAGGTCTCAGCATGATCTCAGTCTCAGCATGATCCTGCGCACGGCAGGCATGGCACCTTGTCGTCCTCCCAGTGGCGGGATCGCTCGAGCAGGCTCGAGGTCATTCATCAATCCGCCGTCACCACTCGCACGGGCGGGCACAGCGACAGCGCGACTACGGCGGCGTCATGACCTCTCCGGGCGGGTGGCCGACCGCAAGCCACTCACACTGGCAGTGGCTTCCGTTTCCACACAATACGGATGATCCCAAGAAGCCAGACGAGCAACCAGAAGCCGCCCAGCGAAGGGACCAGCCAACGCGGAGGACTGGTGTTGGAGGAGGTCCCTCCTCCGCGGTTGGTGAATGGGATCGAACCGGTCGATGGCATGGTTCCGGCCAGTAGCGACTGAATCGTACTCATGATTTCGGCAATCTCGACCTGCACCTGCGGCTTCTTCGTGTCAACGCCGGCCGCAGCCATCCATGCACGAAGCGTCTCCGCGGACAACCCGGTCGACCCCTCAACAGGCTTTCCTGCAGCATCGAGATAGCTGCAACGATTCGATGAGACGTCCATCCTCATTGTGCTCGTCTTCATATCGCCCGCAGGCCCGGGATTCATCCTTAGCGCAAAGACCAGTTCATAGGGTCTGATCGGTATGCCGCTGCCTACTGTGTTCTGGCTGTGACTCTCCAAATCTAGGCCGGCGTATGCTCCGGAAGACGGCGCCAAGTAATGCACGTTCATGGTCGTTTCCTGAACCAGAGGTACCACGCCGATGACCACGACGCTCACGACCATCGCGGGAACGGGGAGTATCAGGGTCCAGATGATCGCGAGGACCAGCGGAGGCAGCGGGCGGCGAGTCGTAGGCGTCACAATCCCCACTTCGCGGAGGTCAGAACCGCATTCCGGGCAGGTGAACGTCGGCAAGCCCCGAACAGGATAGGAGCAGTTGCCACAGACAGGCACCGACACGGTCTGGCCTCGCCGAAGGCGGAGGATGGCAAGCACAACGATCACCACGATCGCGAGAAGCAGAATCACGAAGATCAAGGAGATGGACGCCATTGGGACCCTCACCTTCCACGCCGCATCGAGGGACAGATGACCACCTGCTGCGATTGTACCGCCAGGAGACGAGAGGGACAGTGCCCGGGCGGCGCGAGGGTAAGGCTACTCCGCCCGGTGTGCTCGGGGCATGAAACCGGAGGGCAGGCAAGCGACAATGTCGCGGCCGACGGGCGGCGACACGGTTCTGGGCACGCTCGATCTCGCGCTTCAGCGGCTCGCCGGCCGGGGAGGTCAGCGATTCAACAGGCTCGCGGAGCTGGGCGAACAAGCGATCGGCGGACAGAGCCGGCAGCGCGGGAAGGGACACGGCGACCGTAGTCTTCGGAGTGTCGGTTGCCGGCTTCGGCGACAAGGCTCGCCACAGAGCGGGCAGAACCAGCACAAGAGCAACACACGCGGCGGCCGCCAGACCTATGGTGGCGGGCCGCCAGAATCGGCGCACCGGCTGACTCTCTTGGTCGCGTGCGATTCGCAAGGAAGCAGGAACCGGCTCTTCGCGCAGGGCTCCGGACTGCCCCTCTATCTTCGTGCCGACGAAGCGATGGAACCACATTCGAGAAGCCCTGAGCGAGGGGCGGTGGGATGAACGCCGGGCGTTGCTGAACAACCTGAACCGGCGACTCGCGACGCTCCGGAAACGGGCGGGAGTCGCCAAGTTCACCTATCACGATCTCCGCCGTTCATGCATCACCAACTGGGCACAGGGTCTTCCTGCTCATGTGGTCCAAAGGCTGGCGGGGCACAGCGATATCAAGACCACACAGCGCTATTACCTGTCCGTTCAGGAGGCCGATCTTGAGCAGGCGAGGCGGATTCAGTCGCGGGTACCGGAGCGAAGCCCCACTGACCCAAAACTGACCCAATCGGGCCCAAATGAGGGAGATCGGTCGGGAAAAGAAAACGGGCAATCACATAAGTGATTTCCCTTCAGCGGTTTACACGAACGAGGCCGACGGGGATCGAACCCGCAACCTTCGGATCGACAATCCGATGCTCTAACCAATTGAGCTACGGCCCCAGGTTGTCGTCAGTGGCGACGCAGACCAGCCGCCGCTCTGACCCCGTGGCCCGTCACGAGCCACAGAGCACTCTAGTTTAAGCCCGGCCCGGGAGTTGTCAAGCAGGCTGGGCGAGAAACCCCGAGCGCCGAGCCGCCGGGGCCGTCGTCCCCCGGCACTGGTTCGTGCTGCGTCAACACGTTTCCACGCCCGGGCAATCCGCAACACACCCTGGGCCTGCGCTCTGACGTGCCAGCCCCTGGCGCATCTGCCCGCCGGAAATGCGGGCGGACAACCGAGCGGCCGGGCCGGGCGAGGGAGGCCCCGGCCGAGTCCGGCCTGCGGGCCCATCCGCGGTCGGCTATGGGCCCGAGCAAGCTTGCGTGCCCTGGACAAAGCGATTAGACTTGGCACACATGAAGGTTTCTCTGGTCATGCTGAAGGACAACGGGGTGGTCAAGGACTTTCCCATCGCCTTGGGCCAGACAGTCATCGGCCGCCGCGAGGACTGCGACCTGCGAATTCCCCTCAAGGAGATCTCCCGCAAACACGCATTGCTCATGGTCGGCGACAAGATGGTGAGCATTCGCGATCTGGGCAGCGCCAACGGCACCTACATCAACAACCAGCGGGTCGTCGAGCATAAGCTCTCCCCTGGAGACCACATCGTGGTCGGGCCAGTGGTGTTCACCATCCAGATCGACGGTCAGCCTTCGGAGATTCGGCCCGTCAAGACTCGCCTGGAGGCCCGTGGACCGTCCGTAGACGAACAGAAGATCACGATGAAGAAGCCCCGCCCTGCCGATGACGATGATATCGACATCGATCTGGACGATGAGGAGAACGACGCGATCAGTGCCCTCGAGGCCATGACCAACTCCGACGAGACCACGGAAATCGACCTGGACGATTCCGGTCCCGATCTTCCTCCGCCGCCCAAGAAAAGGTAGCCCCCAGGTTCCCCGTGCTGTACGACTACGCCGACTACAAGTTCACACCGCAGGAGTATGAAGTCTGGCATCGGAACGTGCTCGCCGACAGAGCCGGCTGGATGGCCCGGCTCTGGGATCATCCCTCGGTCATCCTCTAGGTCTTGTCCAACGAATCGTGGAACGACGACCAGGGGGAGGAGGGGCCGTTTCAGGACTTCGTCAGCATGTTGGATGCAGCCCGCCCGACGGTACGCACCGGCACAAGGACCCGGGAGAACGATGATGTCCATCCCTGCGGCAATGTCACCGAGACCGACGAAGGCCATCTCCAGCAATGCCTCGCGGGCTGGCTCAAGGAGTCCGGCGAGCTGTTGCAGCGTCTCTCAGCCTGACACCTCTGACCTGCAGGGCCACTTTGGAGCCACTCAGGTGGTCGGTCAGCTGCTTGCCCACCTTGCCCACCGCCAACCGCCCCGGGCCGGGTAGTCCAATCGCCACCCTCTGCTGCTGCTTCCGCCGCGGTAGGCCCGCCCACCCGTTGGTCCGATCTAGTTCTGCTTGGCCTCTGATCAACGAGGTAAATGCTTTCACTGCCTCAGCGAGGTGCAGCGGCGGGTGGAAGAATTGGAGCCGGCCGCTGAAGGAGTGGAGGCCGCGGAACGAGCGCGAGAGGCTCATGACCGCTGCGTTGCTCCCTGAATCCACCCGCTGACTACCACCTATTCGCGACCCCGCAAGCCTCCTGGAAGCACACCAGATTTCTCTTGACCTGCTCAAGAATTCCTTGAAAAACGCAGAAATTGTTTGACAGGTTCGGTAATCTGGGTTAAGAGTACCTTAGTTCACAGCCCGAGCTAGCGGACGAAGCTATACGCGAAGTCGAGTCTGGTCGCGCATTCCTTTCCACCCTCTAGCCCGGACAGGTCAGATCCTATCTCGAAACCGATGCACGCAGTGCCTCACCCGTGGATTCAGAGGGTTTCGGGATAGCGAAGTGGGGTGTCTGGATTCAATCGCGCTGGCCTTCCATGCGGCGGTAGCGGTTAGCGCCGGCGCGGTGCGTTATTTAGTGGTCACATCGCTTCCGCGAAGTCGAATCGCGCAGGCCTTCCATGCGGCGGTAGCGGTTAGCGCCGGCGCGGTGCGTTGTTTAGTGGTCACGTCGCTTCCGCGAAGTCGGGGCCAAGGGAAGAGGACTACCATGATGACGAGAAGAGTGAGAAGAGTCGGTGCACTCGCATCTCTGAGCGGGGCTGCTTTGATGGGCCTGGTTCTCGCATGCTCGCCGCCCGGGCAGTCGGGCGACGAGACCAGCGGGCAGTTGATCCCGTTGCCGTTCGACGGCACCTCGGGCCGGCTGACCGCCGTGCCCATCGCCGCGCAGGCCTTGAGCCAGCATTACGTCGAAGTGGTCTTCGACCAGGCGGTGGGGACCGAGGTCGAAGACCCGAGCCTCTATGCCATTCGGGGGCCCGGCGGCATATCACTCGCCGTGACCGAAGTACTCCGCCGCCAGTCCGATACCACGCGTGTGCTGCTCGTCACCGACGCCCAGGCGGAGGTCCAGTACGAACTCACGGTGAACACCGGCGAGCCCATCGCCAAGTGGATCCGAGCGGCGGCGTCGCAGCTTCCTACCATCCTGTTCCAAGGCTCGTCGGCGAATGAGCCTTACGTATCCAGCGCGATCGCCCTGGACGAGACCACCGTCCTGGTGACGTACAGCTCGAACATGGATGAGAACATCGCCGAAAGGGCCTACTACGAGATCGCCAATCCCGATCTCAAGATCACTGCTGTCAGCATCGTCAATCCAAAGGGACGGACGATGGTCCTGCTCACCACCGAGGCCCAGGGGAACATCGACTACGCCCTCCGCGTGACCAATGTGACCGCTAACAACGGCAGCCAGCTGATCGATCCGACGCGGTGCACGGTCACGTTCAACGGGATCGCTCCGGCAGAGCCGCCGAAGATCACCAAGGCCGTGGCGACCAGCGCCACCACTGTGCTGATCTCGTTCAACAAGCAACTGGCCGACGACGCGGCAGATCCGACGCATTTTCAGATTTATTTAGCGGAATCAACTTGGCCTGAGCTGTCTATTACCTCTGCGCGGATGACGCTTTACAGCACGCAGGTCGAGCTGACGACACTTCCGATGACCGCGGGAAAGACGTACCAGGTATGGGCTAAATACATTGTGGACAGGGGAGGCAACTTCATACTGACCTACGAAGAGTATGGGGGGCAATGCGCCTGCTACACTGTCGTCACCTTCGCCGGTTCGCCTGAGACGGAAGGCCCCGCCGACGCCAATGCGCTGCCACGCGTTGTCGGCGCGGCCTCGCTCAGCAACACGTCAGTCGTCGTGACGTTCAACAAGCCGATGGGCGAGAGCGCGGTGGATCCCTCCGGCTACGTGATCGTCCAGGAGAACGTCAACCCCGAGGTAGGCACGTTGATCATTTTGAGTGCCGACTGGGCGGATGGCCCCAGCCGCAAATCCGTCCGGCTGATCACCTCGTCCCAGAACGAGGTGACTTACCGGGTCACGGCGGTGAACGTCCGGGACCTGTCAGGCAACGGGATGGCGCCCCAGCAGTTACTGGTCGATCCCACCTCGGCCACCTTCGCCGGGACGCCGCCGAGCGGCGATGACGAGGGCGGCGCCGGGGACCTCATCGACTCCGATGGCGACGGCCTCATGGACAACCAGGAACTGCGCGGCTACGTGGTGGCCGTCCAGTTGACCAGCGGTGAGACGATCGAACGCCAGGTCACCAGCAACCCGTTGGTGGCGGACACTGACACCGACGGCCTGACCGACGGGGACGAATACAGCCTCGGCACGGACCCACGAGCGGTTGATACCGACGGTGACCTGATATCAGACGCCGAGGAGTTCAACGTTTGGTTCACCGAGCCCACCAATCAGGACACCGACGGTGACGAGCTCGTTGACTGGCTGGAGGCTCGCTTCTACAAGAGTTCACCCCTCCTGGCGGACACGGACGGCGACGGGCTGGACGACTCCCGCGAGCTTGTCGAGCTGAACCGCGACCCCCGTGTGGCCGATCTGCCCACGCCGCGGATCAAGATCGGCGATGTCCGCCTGCAGCTCGATGAGCGCTTCACCTACAATGACGAGCGCGGGCAGGAGGTGTCGGTCCAGAAGAACTCCCAGACCACGCTGCAACAGGCCAAGGACCAGAAATTCGCCACCTCCGAGAGCGAGGTGAACAAGTCGGAATGGGAGATCGCCGGGAAGTTTGGGGCCGAGCTCGAGATCAGCAAAGACCCCAGCCTGACCCTGAGCGCGGAGGTCTCCGGGAAGTACGCCCAGAGCAACGAGCACACGTCGCAGTTCAGCCTGGAGTCGACGGTGCATGCGGAGGAGACCTTCGAGCAATCGCTGAACAAGGGCCAGACGCTGACCAATTCGACCAGCGTGCAGCGCGAACTGGCCGGGGCCAGCTTGAGTGCGGCGGTAACCATCGAGAACGCCGGCGATATCGCCTTCACGATTGAGAACCTTTCGCTGACCATGCTCGAGCAGGACCGGCGCGATCGTGAGCGGTTCCTGCCGGTAGCCTCCCTGATGCCCGCCACAGGCCAGGAGACGGTGTTCAACCTGGGTCCCCTGCTCCCGGAGCGGGGCCCTGTGATCTTCTCGAACGTCGAGGTCTACCCCAACCTCGTGCAGGATCTGATGAAGGATCCGCGCGGGCTGATCACCAAGGTGGCCAACTTTGACATCGTGGACGAGTTCGGGCGCAACTTCGCCTTTGCCTCGCAGGAGGCCAACGACAAGACTGCGGGGATTGTGATCGACTATGGCGATGGGACAGCTGAGAAGTACCGCGTCGCTGTGGCCGGAGGATTGGACCTGGCCGGCTACTTCCCCAAGCAGTGCAGCGCTGACTCCCCGGATTTCGGAAAGGAGTGCTCCTGCAACGACGACTGTATCGGCCCGAATGACCTGGGCACCTGTGGCCCGGCCTACCTTGGCGGTTTCGACGATGAAGGTCGGCCGGTCGGCCTGCCGCTCGATTTCATCCTCCAGGACATCCTGAAGCTGAAGAAGAACTCGACGGATCCTGATGCCATCGTCGCCGGGCCGGACCAGATCGCCCAGACCGCCGCCCAGGGCGATGACGTGCAGGTGGTGCCCGTCGGCACCCGCGGCCTCGAGGAGCGCACAATCGTTGTCGGCGCCGGCCAGAACGGCGTGCTCGACACGGCGCCGCTCGGTGATGATCAGGCGACCGTCACCGCCGGCTACGAGACCCGTCGCTTCTGCAGCGTCACCTCCGGAAATGCCCGGGCGGACTGCACCGAGGATTCGAATTGCAGCGAAGGAGGATTCTGCGGCCCCGAGACGCTCGTTCGGATCGGGAACTCGCGCAACCGTGACATCACCAACGCGACCTCCGGCGAGGATTTCCGGTTCTGGGTGGCCTTGACCCCCAACCAGATCCCATTGGGTGGAGATTTCGGCTCCATCGTGCTCAAGCCTCGGGACGTTCTTCTCTTGGCCTACGTCCAGGACCTTGACGAGGACGGCCTCTACGCCCGGCAGGAGTACATGTACGGCAGCTCGGATAAGGATATCAACACCGACGGCGGCAACCAGACGCCCGAGATCATCTATGCCGGCTCCAACGGAACGGTCGATACGGTGGCTCTTGGTGACGACCTGCAAATCGTGGACTTGGGCACGACCGGCCTGGACCCGCGTCGTCCGATCATCTCGGCCGGCGCCAACGGTCGGATCGACAGTGTTCTTGGTGACTCCGACGGCGATGCGGTGTCCGAGGGAGGCGATGATGTCGACGGCGTCGAAATGTCCGAGGCCGTCTACGAACCCGGCGGCATTCGCGAGCCGCTCGACGGCGGCAACGGCACCGCCCAGACCCTGGCCGTGGAGGACGACGTCCAGGCCGTGCCGCTGGGCGCGCCCGTCGGGCCGGGCGAGGTGATCATCCTCCCAGGCCCCAACGGGGTGCTCGACACCACTCCGGCCGGCGACGACCAGGGACCAGGCAACGGCAACCCCCAGGGCAACGGCGTCGTCAGCACCGCGGCCCAATTCGACGACATCCAGGTGATTCCGGTGGGCGACCCGGTTCAGCCGGGCATGGCCGTCGTCCTCGCCGGCCCCAATGGTGTCATTGACGCGACGCCCGCGGGCGACGAATACCTCGGCACGATCAAGGAGGACCTGGACGACTACGCTGAAGTCCGCGTGGGCTGGCAGTGTCCGATCGCGGGTCAGGACATCGTCAACGTCTATCCCGACCCCCGGCGGGCGGACTCGGACGGCGACGGCCTGCTTGACGACGTCGAGAAGGGCTATCGGACCGACCCCAAGGCGCGGGACACCGACGGCGACATGGTCATCGATACGGTGGAAATCAACGGCTATCGCATCGGCATCGGTATCACGCCGGGTCCCAACGGGACCGTGGACACCCGCGCCGAATTTGACGACATCCAGGTCATCCGCCAATCCACGACCAGCGTGCCCTCGAACACCCTGGTGATTCTGCCGGGACCCAACGGTGTGCTGGACACCGCCCTGGCCGGCGACGACACTTCCACCCCCGGCACGGTGGTGATCAGCAATCCCCTGGATCCCGACACCGACGGCGACAACTTGGTCGACGGCCTGGAACGGGCGTTCGGAAGCAACCCGCTCGATCCGCTCGACGGCGACACGATCCGCGATGTGGATGAGGACGGCCTCACCGACCGTGAGGAACTCCTCGGCTATGACATCGATTTCATGATTCCGGATCCGAGTAGCCCGAACTCCTCCATACCCTTCCACGGCCATGTCACCACCGACCCAACGCGCGGCGATACGGATGGCGACGGCCTGCCCGACCTGCTCGAGTCCATCCTGCGAACCGATCCAAGGTCCAACGACAGCGACAAGGACGGCCTGAAGGACTTCGATGAGCTCGCCAACCTGGAGGACTTCCTCGATCTCAACGATGAGTTCCACGGGTTCTCCCTGAGCCCCTCCGGATCGAAGGCCGTGGGCACCGACCCGACCGACGCCGATTCGGACGATGACGGCCTCACCGACGGCTTTGAGGTGAACGAAGGCTGGCGCGTCATCCTGGCCGGCGACAGCAACATCCGACAGGTCTTCCCGTCCCCGCTCATGCGCGATACCGACGCGGACGGGTTGTCCGACCGGCCGGAGTTCGTCAAGAAGACTGATCCGACCAATCCCGACACGGACAATGACGGGCGGCGCGACGGGATCGAGGATCCCCCAACCGACCCGCTGGTCCCGGATGCGCTGATTTCAGTGAACTTCGCCGACCTGCGCATGCAGGCCGGCAGCGCCGCCGAGGATGGCGACAACAAGCTGGCCGAGTGGTCCTGGAACTTCCGCATTCGCGGGCCCGGTAGCAAGCTCACCGTTGTGCAGAACGCTCCGTCGTGCTCGCACAACCTGCCCGGCAACACATTCGTCCGCGTGAATGCGAGCTCGGCCAAGTTCCGCATGGTCCCCGGGGACGTCATCTTCATCGAGGGCGAGGTCCTCGAATCCGACGATTGCAGCAAGAGCCTGCCCGGTGACGGCCAGTTCTGCCTGGTCTCTTCCGACGATGCGTCCAAGTGCCCGCAGTGCTTGTCCGGCTCGTTCGTCATGCGTTTCTCCAAGGCGGTGGGCTTCGAGGATCTGCAGGTCAGCCAGGGCGGCGGCTCTCAGGTGAGGTTCATCGCCGAGACGCTCGAAATGGAGACGCTCATCACCGAACTGGACCAGTTCGATGAGGACGCACCGCCGACCGGCAAGATCGATATCCGGATCCTGGTTGACAGCGAGGATCCGGACCTGGACGGCGACGGCATCCTCAACGGACAGGACAGCGACGTGGATGGCGATGGCCTGGCCAACGGCGATGCCATGGGCTACGCGGCCGATCCCGACATCGACGATGACAGCCTGCTCAACGGCGAGGACGAGGACATCGACAGCGACGGCTTCCTGAACCATCAGGACAGCGACATGGACGGCGACGGCAAGGCTAACGCCGATGATCCGGATATCGACGGCGACGGCAAGGCCAACGGCGTCGACCCGGACGTAGATGCCGACTTCATTCCGAACGGCGCAGACGATAACGTCGACGGCGACCCGCTGCTCAACGGTGACGACCCCGATGTCGACGGCGACGGGCTTGCCAACGGCAATACGACGAACGGGAGCGCCGTCGACCCCGATATTGACGGCGACGGTCTGCTGAATGGCGTCGACGACGATATCGACGGAGACGGTCTGCTCAATCGCATTGAGGCGGGCAGCGAGACCTCCAATCCGGACGCCGACATGGATGGCGATGGCGTTCTGAACAGCGTCGATCCCGACATGGACAACGACGGAATCGCCAACGGTGGCGGCGATCCGGACATCGATGCCGATGGTCTGCTCAACGCTCCCGATCCGGACATGGACGGCGACGGCCTGGCGGACGACGCCGCCGATGAACTAGACATGGACGGCGACGGCCTGGCGGACGACGCCGCCGATGAACTGGACATCGATGGCGACGGCCTGGCGGACGACGCCGCCGATGAGCTGGACATCGATGGGGATGAGCTGGCAGACGACGACGACGATGAGCTGGACATCGATGGCGACGGCCTGGCGGACGACGACGCCGGTGAGCTGGACATCGATGGCGACGGCCGGGCGGACGATGCCGCCGGTGAGCTGGACATCGACGGCGACGGCCTGGCGGACGACGACGACGACGAACTGGACATCGATGGCGACGGCCTGGCGGACGACGCCGCCGGTGAGCTGGACATCGATGGCGACGGCCTGGCGGACGACGCCGCCGGTGAGCTGGACATCGACGGCGACGGCCTGGCGGACGACGCCGATGAGCTGGACATCGATGGTGACGGCCGGGCGGACGACGCCGCCGATGAGCTGGACATCGATGGTGACGGCCGGGCGGACGACGCCGCCGATGAGCTGGACATCGATGGTGACGGCCGGGCGGACGACGCCGCCGATGAGCTGGACATCGATGGTGACGGCCTGGCGGACGACGCCGCCGATGAGCTGGACATCGACGGCGACGGCCTGGCGGACGACGCCGCCGGTGAACTGGACATCGATGGCGACGGCTTGGCGGACGACGCCGGCGGTGAGCTGGACATCGACGGCGACGGCCTGGCGGACGACGACGACGACGAGCTGGACATCGATGGCGATGGCCTGGCGGACACTGATCCTAATGAACTGGACATCGATGGCGACGGCCTGACGGACATCGATCCTAGTGAGCTCGACATCGATGGCGACGGCTTGGCCAACGTGAACGATGGCGACATGGATGGTGACGGAGTCATCAACACGGATGACACGGATTCGCCCGGCGGCCACGACAACGATCTGGACAACGACGGAGTGCTCAACGACGTGGACACCGACGTAGACGGGGACGGGCTGTCCAACGGAGATGCCCTTGAGTTGGACATCGATGGCGACGGTCTGTTGGACACCGATCCTCTGGAGTTCGATATCGACGGCGATGGGGTCCCAAATGGAGTTGACTCAACGCCGAACGGCGTTTGATCTTGGCCCGATATCACGGCTTCGGCCCCAGCGCCACAGTGTCGCCGAGGCCTTGCGGCCGACCAGGAGTTGCAGCCAGTGGAGTGAGACGAATGAAGCGATACGTTTTTCTGCTGGTGACGCTTATCAGCGGTAGCCTACTGGCGGGCTGCGCTGGGGCACCCGACCCTTTGTCTTCGGAACCGTCTTCGCTGGACACGGCCGCAGCGGAGGCACTCGGTCAGACCGAAGCCCCCGCGGCGCAGGGCGACTCGTCTGCGGCTCCAGAGACCAGCGGCACATGCCCCTCGGACACCGCCCAGTCTGTGGACGACACGTCGCCCACAGACACCCCCGCAGACACCGCAGCCCCGCTCGAAGATACGTCGGCCAGTGACGACGACGCGGCCTTCGGTGCCTGCTGTCTGCTGGATGGGTGTACGGAGGACCTGCCGCAGATCGACTGCGAACGTCGGGGCGGACAGTTCCTCGGGCCCGGTACGAAGTGCACGGCCTGCTTGCCACCGGAGCAGATCGCCGCCACCCTCGACAACCTGGACAGCGACCTCGACGGCTGCAGTGACTTGAAGGAACTGTTGCAGGGCACCAACCGTCTGGTCCCAGGTGACTGCCGCGACATCGATGGCGACGGGATCTCCAACGAGGAGGACTCCGACGTCGATGGTGACGACATCCCCAATGTCAAGGATAGCGACATCGACGGCGACGGGGTGCCCAATGAAAGCGACCCTGACCAGGACGGTGACGGCAAGAAGGGCCACGATGACCCTGACGAGGACGGCGACGGCCTCAGCGACCGGTGGGATTTGGACGACGACGGCGACGGGGAACTCGACGCCACCGACGACGATGAGGAAGGGGACGACGAGGATGACGACGACGATGATGACGATGATGACGAGGAGGAGGAGGGGGAGAAGGACCAGCTCCTGGACCTGATGGAGCAGTTCCGGACCGGCAAGATCAGCCAGGCCGACTGCAACGCCATCGCCAAAGAGATCGTCAACCACTTCGATGCCCGCGACGACCGGGCGGACATTCAATACATCATGCTGAAGGTCGTGGAACTGTCCAAAGTCGTTCAACGGGAGTGGGTCAAGTCGAATATCCCGCCGGGCATCGAGGCGATCGATGAGGTCTATGGTCAGTTGGACAAGGCTATCCAGCTTGCCCGCGGAACCTCCAAGGAACCGCTGGACAAGGCGAAATTCCCCGAAGTCATGCAGGACTTCAAGGCCCGCACATACTCCATGGTGAATCTGGCCAAGACCTTCTCCACGCTTCGGTTCGACGAGCTAGGGTTCATTGTGGACCGCATGCGCGGGACGTTCGAGCCGCAGAAACTGCAGGACATCTCGGAGCTGATGGGGGATTTCATCGATCCTCGCGCGTGGAACGACCACGAGAAGGAGGCGGCCGAACTGTTGGCTTTTGAGCATGGCTCTTCGTCACTGGGAAAGTCCTTCGCCAAGGCGGAGGCCCTGGACCTCCTCAACGCCACCGCCCGCTTGCGCCAGCGGGCCAACAGCCTGCAGGGTACGAAGGAAGAAAAGGACGGGAAATTCCAGTCGCTGCTGGACCGGATGAAAGAGGTGTCTGAAGACAAACCGAACATCACCGACGCGCTCGAGCAGGTGGAGAGCGAGGAGGACCAGCAGAACGGCGACGATGATGATGGCGACGGTGATGATGAGGAGGAGGGCGATGAGGGGGCCTCGGGGTGATTCGGCCGAAGCCGCGAGTCACCCGCGCGGGTTATCGGCGACCATGATCTTTCGCGCCAGGGTATGAACACCGGGTCGCTTCGCCTGGCGAGCAGGGTGTCGCTGGAAGTCATTCGGACGCAGACCTGCCAAGACTCGGCTTCTGCCCGTCAGGCCAGCGAAACCCTTCAGGATGGACCGGCAATCTTCGAACCATCGCTCCCCGATCTCGCGAACCTCCATTTTGCCTTTCTGCCAGCTCAGGTAGGAATTGCACACGTCCTTGACCGTAAGGGCCTCAAGCGATAGCTCATAGACCTGCGGTTGGCGTACCGGATAGAAGCCTGGCGTCGTAGCGTGCAGGTCCGCTGTCAGAGCAAAATGCCGCTTGGGGGCGGCTATGATCAGCCCGGACGCCGAAGAAGTGGGCTTTGCCCCGGTTTCTCTTGCACCACGGCCCGTTTGGATGGGCTGTTTGCGGGAAGCTCGGGTGCGGTTTGGTGGTTCTCAACTTGCCGAGAATGCCCATGAGATCTGGCCTCTTCAAAGACGTCTCTGCCGCGAGTGAGCCAGAATGCGCGATAGCCTGGTTGCCGTCATAAGGGTTGTCGTGAACAAGTGTGTTAGGATCGGCATTGTGCGTAAGTTGCCGTCAACAAATAACTTGGAGAGGTGGCTGAGTGGCTGAAGGCGCCGGTTTGCTAACCAGCTTGTTGCAGATTCGAGTCCCGTTCGGGGACCGTCCTGATCACCCACTGGCTGCTGGGTCGTCGGTCCAGCTCGAACGCGGGAGTGGCTTCCAGCGTGCGGTCACTGGCCTGCTCTCTCAACAAGGTACCGCCGGAAGACCGAAGGGCGAGCGCCCATTCCTTCGAACGTGGGGACGTTGGTACCCCTGAAAGTGAATGCCAATGGCTCGGAGAGGCGCAGCCATCGCAGTCGCTCCCTTCGCCTTCCCACGTGGTCATGTCCGGCCAATGAACGCAGATTCTTGACCGGTTGCCCGTCACTCTGCGCAGTTCGGCTCAGCCGGTTTATCCGTCCCGCGGAAGCACCGTTGGAAGATCCCGAAGTCGGACTGGTCCACGTCGGTATCGGTGTCTGCGTCGGCCTGCTGGCAGTTCGGGCTGCCATCGTGGGGGATTTCCGGACCGGTGGCACAACCCATGAAGATCGCCAAGTCGTCCGCGTCCACATCGCAATCTCGATCGAAGTCGGGCCGGACGAAGCTCGCGCAGGGCGGCAGCGTCACGCTCCAGAACCCGCCGGTCAGCGTGTAACTGCCGCCGGTCATGGCCGCCGCCACGGACGCGTCCGGCTGGCCCACGGTGCCGGTCAGTGCAAAAGCGCTGCCGGAACTGGTCCCGCCGCCTCCGTCGATCGTGCTCGAGCTCAGGTCAAACTGCGTGTAGGCGACGGAAGTGATGATTAGCACGCAAGCGGCCATCAGGCCACCAGCCGGCTTCTCCACACGGGTGAGGCAGCTTCTGCTTTTCATCGGCCGGCTCCTTTGCTTCCCTGCTCCAGCATGGCTTCCAGCCTAGCCAGCCTGGCCTTCACTTCCTTTAGTTCGCTCGCCATGCGGGCGCGGTCGGAAGCAGGCGCCTCGGCCGCTGTTGCGGCTTGACCGGAAGCCGATACGACTTGACCAGCGTTGGTCTTCGGCATGCTTGCCGACGCGCTCGCGGGCGCGGCGCCGTAGGCAGTGGGGAAGTAGATCAAGGTGAGCCTGATGTTCTGAGCGGTCCACCCATCAAGGATCTCCCGCCCGATGATCGAGATGGTGGTGAGGCCGGCGTTCGCTGGAAAGACACGCTGAACCGTGACCGGGATGAGGAAGGGGCCAGCGGGCAGACCCGCGTGCACAAACGCGGCGGCCGAGTACGAGGGTGAAATCCCGTCAGTCAAGCCGAATTCAGCCGAACTGGCCCCGGTTATGCCGTGTTCTACACGGGCGTTGGCCGTCGCGATCGCAAAGACATAGCCCACGGCCGGCGTCGTGATGTCCACGGAGAGTAGCGTGGTGAGCGACTCGGTCAATGAGTGGCTGGCGTCGAAGCCGACGGCAATCCCGGGCTCGTCGCCGATCTCCGATG
Organism: Planctomycetota bacterium; assembly: GCA_022711465.1. GTDB lineage: Bacteria > Planctomycetota > Phycisphaerae > UBA1845 > PWPN01 > JAGNEZ01. Next base: position 179,433 of record JAKLEZ010000010.1, read on the forward strand.
CGCACACAGCACCCTCCGGCAGGATGACAGTCTCATCGTCTGGAATGGTCGTCCGCATATTGAAGACGGCCGAACGCGAGCTGCCGGTGATGCGCACCATGGGTTCTTGACTGCCCGCGTTGCCCTGCACCACGAAGCCGGGATTGCCGCTCCCGCGATCCACGCGGAGGTGGCCGCCCGAAAGGTCCTGACTCGCCTCCAACACCGCCGCGGGGCGACCCTCACTCTCAAAGACAACCACATTCCCGCCATCGCGATCCGCGAAAATGTTCACGAGGGACTCTTTCGAGGCCGTGCCGTACACGCGCAGCCAGCCCTCGCGGGTGTCCGAGCCGACGTGAAGCATGTGATCGGCCACCACCGCCGGCCGGCCCGTCTCCGCAGACGCATAGACGCCCGTTCCCTCGCTGCTCTTGCTTTGAAAATATCCGCCATAGCTCTGCCCCGTGGACGCAGCCGCGATTCCGTAGACGCCGCGGCCGGACGTGCTGTTACTCTGGCCGAACACGCCGGAGGTCTCGCCGGAGTCAGGTTTCGCCACCCCCTGAACCCCGCCTCCTTGCGTGCTGTCGTTCTCGAACTTACCTCCATAAGTGAAACCGGTGGTCGCCGTGGCTATCCCATAGACGCCCCGTCCATCGTTACCGTCGCTCTGGCCGTAGACGCCATAGTTCCTGCCCGACGCCGAGCTGGCCCAGCCGTGCACACCGCGGCCGGTGGCGCTGTCGCTCAGGCCGTAGAGGCCGTAGGTCGTGCCCGACCCCGAGGATGCCCAACCGAATGCGCCCACGCCGCCGGTGCCGCCGCTCTGGAACCAGCCGCCGCAGTTCTTCGCTCCCGTGGTGGCGGTGGCTGTACCAAATACACCGCGGCCGGTGGCGCTGTCACTCTGGCCATACACGCCGCTGGTGTTGCCCGCGGTAGCGCTGGCAATCCCGAAGACGCCTCGGCCTGAGGTGCTGCTGCTGCGGAACAGTCCGCCCTCGGTCATACCGGTGGCCGCTGTTGATGACCCAGAGACGCCTGTGCCAACTGCGGTGCCGGAGATCGCCAGGCCCGTGCCCGTGTTGTGGATTGAGAAGATCGGGATTCCCGCCGAAGCGCTCGCGCCGAAAGGCAGGCGGAGACCGTCGGCGGCCTGGGCATTTAGCGCGAACAGCGCGTGGGGCGTGCCGGTCAACTCCTGGCGTGGCGTCAGCGGCGTGCAAGGCTCGACGCTCTCCCCCGGCCGAACCGCAATGCTCAGCCAGCGCCTGTTCCCGTCATAGACGCTGCCGAAATCGAGCGTCACCGTGAACAGGCCGCCGGTCACCGTCACGTCATCCACCGTCAGGGTTGATCCTACCTGCACGCCGGCGGTCACGTCGTCAAACAGGCGAAACTCGAAGTCATACGGGCCGCTCGCCGTCGTAGCACCATTGGTCAGCCGGCCCTGGTACGTGAAGGCCGTGTTCAGCGGCGCCGCCACTCCGGCGGCGGATCCGAAGCCCGTGGCCGAGACGAGAACCAGCGCATAGCAGGAAAGCTTCAAGGCAACCCCTCCTTCTCGAGGCCCTCCCGCGGAAACGTGAAATGACCGATGTGCCAAGCACGCAGAATGTGTTTGGCCGCAGGAGAGCTGTGGACCAAAATCGAATTGCTGATAGCCGCCTCAGCCGTCCAGTGGGCATACAAGGGGCTATCGCTATCTTACCATAGTCAGGTTACACTGAACTGTGTAAGGTGTCAAGAGAAGGCCTCGCGAATCAACAAAAACCGGCACACTTACAGCGGGCGAATCCACACGTTTCGGTACCGGACGGGGGTGGCCGTAAACCTGATAATACAACGCCCCTTGCCAGCAAGCCGCAAAGCGGAGCCATGGTCATGGTCTCAGATCTGACCGCAACCTGGTCCTGGGGTTTGCAGGTCGGGTTCAGCGAGTGGACGGATTGGCGGTGCTTTCCTCCAGCGATCCGGCAGCCACTCGTCTATCGAACCCGGACTCTCCACCTCTCTGTCCGGAATACCCCTTCCTACCGGCGGCCCCTTAGCCGACGACGTGGCCAATGCGCTCACGGAGTGCCGACAAGCCGCCTGGGATCTGCCTGAGCCGACTAGCCGAACGCGTCTTGAACGCGAGGTTCTCAGACCTGTTACGTCAACGTCGGCCAAAGCCCCACATCCGTCTGGAACGCCTTCCACCGCGGTTCCTACGACCCGATGAGCCCAGAGACCCGAATGGCTTTTGGTAGCCAGGCCAAGTTGCCATGGGATGGGCCAAGAAGCCTCCATCGCCAGCGGTTCCTGCTGCCAGATCGCTGGTTTCGTCTGCGATGCGGAAAGCCGAACGGTGACGACAATTCACTCAATTTCTTTCCACTTGAAGCATGCCCCGTCCTTGCGGTCCGGGCTTGGCCCGGCAGCGGAAACTGTGACCGAGCCGGGGCTATCGGGTTTGGTGGCCAGGTAGCGATGGTCCGTGAGGGACATGAGCATCATGTGGCCGCGCATGAGGTTGACCCATTGGAACGATTCGGTGGCCCCCGGCGCGGCACCGGCCAGGTCTTTAAGGACCACGCGGTCGTCAGCCGCGGAAACAAACCGTCCATTGCCGGTCTTGAGTGCCACGCGACCCTTGCCCAGATCGATGACCTGGAAGCGAACGGCGGGCGTAGCGGCAATGGGTGAATTCGAGGGGATGTTCACGAGCGAGCTGTCCTGGGCGCTAATGGCCAGGAAGCTGCCGTCAGCGACGCTGGTCAACGTGATGATCCTGCCAACGGGAATAGTCCGTTCAGAGCCTGCTGCTCGCGGCTCGTTCACGGTGAAGTTGTCGAAATCGGCATGTCCGCCGGGCTTGCCGGACGTGTTGTAGTTGAACAAGGCCAAGCGAACCCCCTGGAACGTGGTGAGCTGGAACACCATGGTAAAGGGCTCACCCAGAGGAGCAAAGTCCTTGCCATCGGCACTCCAGCTCAACACGGCTTTCTCGGTGTCGAAGTTGCAGGTCACGCGGAGCCAGAGGTGGGTGGGACTGACCGGGGCTTGGACGGTCGTGCGATGGGTCTGGTCGAAAATCTGCAGAGTCACGCCTTCGCCGCTCTTGACCAGGCCGATCCATGCATAGGGAGAACTCAGCAACGCCAACCCGGCGGCATCTCCCGCCGCAAGACCGGAGGCGTCGAGTTCGACCGTCGCCACGCACTCGGGCCCCGGTGGCCGCTGGGTGAGGCTGTTGCGGGCCATCCAGAAATCGGCAGCGGGAAGGGAGTGGAGGCGAAGGACCCCGGGCTTCTCCGTAAGCGACCACTTCGTGTCGTCAGGAACGTGGTTCCACTGCCAGACGGGGTTAAGCGTGGGCGCATCGAAATTGTCGCTGCGGACGAAGGCGGGCCTCGGAGCCTGGGTGTGGCCGGTGTTGGGCTTAATCCAGGTGTTGGGTGCTTTGCGGAGGTTGCCTGACAGGCCGATGATCGGGAAACTGTTGTCCCAGGTGACCGGGACCAAGGCGACCATGCGGCCGATGCTGCCGTGGTCCTGCATGATGATGCTCCACCACTCGCCTGAAGGAGTATCGACGATGCCGCCCTGATGAAGGGTGAGCCCGCCGCCGGCGTTGGGGTCGCTGGGCATGATAATGAAGGTCCGATTCTCGCCGCGGCCGCTGACGCGGAGGCCGTTTTGAGTGGGAACGCCCAGGGATTCACTCTGGACCATGCGTTCGACTTGCCAGGGACCGTCGATCGAGTCGGCGCGGGCGACGACCTGGTCGGTGTGCGCGCCGGGGATGGCAGAGACGTCGAAGTATTTGCCTCTGATCCTGTAGAGGTGGTGGCCTTCGCCCATGCCCGGGGCGTTCATCTGGCGACGGGTATTGGGAAGGACCTCGGTGAGATCCTTGTTGAGTTCGACGATCGTGGGCCGGCCTGCGGCGTAGATGGCGTAGATCTTGCCGTCGTCATCGAACAGGACGGACAGATCATGCATGCCAGGAAGCTGGTTGCGTGCCCAGGGGCCACGGGGAGACTTGGAGCGGAAGACCTGGGTGCCCACGCCATTGACGTTGGAGAAGACGTAGAACGTGCCGTCGTGGTGGCGGATGCAGGGGGCCCAGATGCCCTGGCCGTAGACGCTTCCGCCCTGGAGGCGGAACCGCGGCCCGAGGTCCAGCCGATCGATGCAGTAGCTGGCAAGTTCCCAGTTCACCAGGTCCTTTGAATGCATTACCATGAGGCCGGGGTTCATGTGCATCGTGGTGCCAGCCAGGTAATAGTGCTGGCCGACGCGGATGACGTCCGGATCTTCAAACTCTTCGTAGAACAGGGGGTTGGAGTAGGTGCCGTTGCCGTTGTCGGCGGCCCAGGAGGTCAATCGCGCCTGGCTCGGTTCTGGTTCCGCAGCCGCAGCCTCGCGGGGGAAGCATACGACCCAAACGGAGGCCAGCGTGAGAACGGCAGCCATGGGGGTCAAGCGAAGAGACATGGTCGATTTGCTCCTGCGCATATGTTAGCCCTGTGCACCCATTTCCGGCCATCGGAGAAACTGGCGAAACGGAATCAGCTCACTGTGACTGCTTTTTCAGTTCCGCGACAGCGTGAAATGCCGGTTTGGGACTATTGTCTGGGTCAAACAGGAGGGGGTTCTGAAAGCCGCGCCAACTGCGGCGGTCGCTCAGCCCCCAGAAGGTCACGCGGGTAACAGCGTCCTTGTGCTTCAGAAGGGTCCGGAAGAGGGTCGCGTAGGCGGTCGCCTGGGCCTGGAGCTGCTCTGGGGTTGGGGGGACTCGCAGGCGGCCGAAGCCTCGACCGCGGCCAAAACGGCTTCCCGGTGCTGTCGCGGCTGGTCTGGTGGCGGTGGGTCGGGTGGTCGCGGCGCGCGATGTGGCGCCGTCGCCTGGCAAGCCGCCGGGCGGGCCAAGTTGACCACCGCCCCGTCCGCCGATGGCGATATCCAATTCAGTAATGCAGACCTTCAAGCCCAAGGCTTTGTAGTGATCGATGGCCTCATCGAGCTCCTTGCAGGGGAGATTGGCTAAGCTCCAATGGCCCTGGATACCCACGGCGGTGACCGGGGCGCCTTCTTTCAGGAGTCGCTTGAGCAGCAGCAAAGAACTCTGATGCTTGGCCCCGCGCTCGATGCCGTAGTCGTTGTAGTACAGCTCGGTATCGGGGTCTGCTTCGCGGGCATACTTGAAGGCATAGGTGATGTAATCAGGACCGATGGCACGGAGCCAGGGAGTGGAGCGGAGGTTCTCGGTGGTACCGGGACCCGAATCGCTGATGGCCTCATTGACCACATCCCACCCTCTGACTCTGCCTTTGTAGCGGCCGACGACGGTCTGGATGTGGTGCTTCAATCGGGCCAGGGCCTGTTCACGGGTGGCCGGGGCGTCATTTTCCCCACGGAAGAACCAGGAGCCGGTCTGGGCGTGCCACACGAGCGTATGCCCCACGACCTGCATGCGATTGGCCTCACAGAAGCTCACCAGTTCGTCGGCAGCCGTCCAGTTCCACCGGTCTTGGGCCGGGTGGATGTTGGCCGGCTTCATCGAATTCTCCGGAGTGAGGACATTGTACTGGGTCCTGATGAGTTCGAGCTCTCGGGGACTGTATCCAAGTCCCCGGAAGTCGATCGCCGCCCCGATCAGGAAGTCTTTGGCATAGACATCTTTGAGCATGGGCACGCTCTGACCGCTGACGGGGGAATCCTGCACGGAGCCGCGCGACGCTTCGTCCGCGCGGAAGGCGGAGGACGCCGCAACAAGAACGACAGCCAGCGCGAGCCGTGCCGGACGGCTCGTGGAGCGCTCGGACATCAAGAAACGGAACATGCGACACTCCTGGTTGACCATGTGTACACAACGAAATCAGCGGAATATGCGTTGCATGAAATGATACAGGTTGTTGCGCCAGTGCGTCGGGTCGTGGGCGTTGGAGTCCACGTTCCAGACGTGCGGCACGTCGTGTTCCTTGAGATATGCGTGGACGCCCTGGCTGATGCCAATCAGACCGTCCTTGTTGCCGCAGGAGAGCCACAGCAGCTTGAGCTGCTTCCTGGCGCGGTCCGGGTCGGGCATCAGTTCCGCAGGGGGCTTCGTGTTGGGCGCCGACGAGAAACCGCCGATCCAGGCGAAGGTGTCGAGATGCGCCAGCCCGAAGTTGAGGGACTGGCCACCGCCCATCGAAAGACCCGCCAGCGCTCGATGTTCGCGGTCCGCCTGGACCGAGTAGCGCGACTCGATCGCTGGGATCACGTCCTTGAGCAGATCCTCCTCGAAGGCGGCGAACGCGGGGGCGGACCTGAAAACATCGCCTTCCGCCCGGTCGTTCTTCTGGGCACGGCCGTTGGGCATCACGATGATCATCGGCGTGGCCTTTTGATCGGCCAGCAGGTTGTCGAGGAGAATGCCCGGTGTGGCGAAGCGTTGCCACTCGGTCTCGTCGCCGCCGATGCCGTGCAAAAGATAGAGCACCGGGTACTTTTTGTCTTTGGAATAGCTAGGCGGCGTGTAGACCTGCATCTTGCGGGTGGTGCCAACGGACTCCGATTCGTAGGTCACCATTTCCAACTGGCCGTGGGGGATGCCGTCGCGCTGGGCGTTGATGCCGGTCGGAGGATCAGGGAAGGCCTGTTTGTCGTCGGGGCCGAGGGTGATTTGACGGCCGAATCCGCCCGCGCCGCCCGGCCCGCGACCCGGCTGACCACCCGGAGATGGCGCAGGCGCACTCGTTTGGGCGCCGGGTTGTGGGAGGATTTCAATCGCGCAGATCTGCGGGTTCTGGACGTTCGGCGTGAAGGTGACCTGGATCTTGCCGTCGGTGACCTCGACGGGAACCGTCTCGATATAGGCGCGGCCAAAACCACCGGACTTGACCCACGGGTCAAAGTCCTTGAACTCCTTGTCCTGGACCTTGTACGAGAATACGCGCTGGCCGGGCCCGGTGATGCCCTCGTAGGTTTCCGCGAAGTGCAGCTTCACCACGTACTTGCCGTTGGGCACAGGCCAGGTAAAGGAGTCCATGCTGTAATGTTCCGCCCGGTAGAGGTCGGGACTCTTCGTGTTGGCAATCTCGAGGTCCGGCCTTTCGATTGTCTGGCCGCCCTCGAAGCCCCGGTCGGCCAACCACACGTTGCCTTCAGCGTCCTTGACCGGTTCGGACCTTCCGGCCTTGATCCGGATCGTCGTGGCGGCTTGCGGCGCGAAGACGGGCGGAAGGGGCTGGTCTTCGAACAGAAGCGGTGCGAATTCACGCAAGCTGCGCCGCCATGACTGCCACTCGTGAGCGGTCTGCCCGGACACGTAGTAGTGACTGTTGATCCCAGCCTCTTTGAGTGCTGCCGCATTGGCCTTGGGGTCGCCGCCTCTCCGGTTGGGGGAATCAACTTCTCGGCTGCCATACCCGACGAATACGAGCTTGACCTTCTGCTTGAATGCCTCCATGTCGGTGATATCAGCCGGCGCGATGCTGCCGCCGCTGAAAATGCCGATGTGGGAAAACTTGTCGAGGTTGGCCAGGGTGATCTGTTTGGTCTGCATGCCACCCATCGACAGGCCGGCCATGGCCCGATGGGCCTGGTCGGCCATGGTGCGGAAGTTGGCATCGACGAAAGGTATCAGATCGTCGACGAGGACCCGCTCGAATGCGCTGAAGTTGAAGCGGAAGCCGCCGCCTGGAGCACCGCCGCCGGCAGCCGGGGCACCGCCCGCGGGACGGCCAGGAGCCGGTCCACGGCCTGGGCCGGCGGCGCCGGGAACGTAACTGTTGGCCATCACGATGATGAAGGGCCGGGCCTTGCCGGCAGCGATCAGGTTGTCCATAATCAGGCCGGCATGCCCCTGGCTGCCCCAGCCGGTTTCATCTTCCCCGCCGCCGTGCTGCAGATACAGCACCGGATAACGCCTGGACTGATCCTTCTCATAATCAGGGGGTGTGTAAACGAAGCAGCGGAGAACGGCGTTGGCGTTCTTGGAGAAGTACAGGGCCTGCCGCAACTGGCCATGGGGCACGTTCGTGAGGGCGTAGAAGTCCTGGTCCTGGGCCGGAACCTCGACGCCGCTGCCCCAGCGACTGCCGCCGTAAAAGTACAAAGTGCCAGGGTCTGGAACCCCAGCGCCGTCGATGACGAGCTGGTAATAGTGAAAACCCTCGTCCTGCGGCCGAGTCACTCCGGTCCAGGAGCCGTCTTCGCCCCTGGTCAGGGGGTACTTTGCACCACCCAGGAAGTCGAGCGTGACGTTTTGGGCCTGAGGCGCAACGACGCGGACCCGGACGCGCCTTTCCGAGTTCACCTGGGGATACTGCCTGCCCGGTTGATTCAGCGCCGACGGCTTGAAATCCTCCAGCGGCTGGGTTGTCTGGGCAGGAGACGGAAGACCGGCCAGCAAGCACAGTAACAGAGCAAGACCTGAAACAGTGGCTTTCATATCGACACCTCCTTCTGATCTTGAAACAACAGAGCCACAGACTGATACAGATCACGTTGCCAGGTTGCCATTCGAGGGCCGTGCTCGGCGATCGTATTCATCGAGTCATTCCGATCTTTCCAGCTTCAGCAGTCCAAGCTGGTACGGCAGCAGGCCATAATTTGCCCTGACCGCCGGATCACGCCCCTGGTACAACAGTTGAAGGTTTCTCGGGTCGATCGTCATTGTCTGGTCGTACCCGTCGCGGATCAGTTCCCCGTGGCTGATATCCTTTGTCCAGGGGGTAACACCCTCCTCAAACGTGACGTTGTTGATGCCCGCGAAGGGCTTGCGATAGGTATTCGCCTCCGGCAATGGCGTCCATTTGCCATCCAGTCGATCCGACGTGAACGCACGGTAGTAGCGGTCGGGACTGAGCGCCTCGATGAGCGTCAGATACGTGTTCGTCCCCTTGATCCTGTAGGTCATGCTTGCCTCAAACAGGATATCGCGCGTCTCCTCCAGGGCGATCTCCGGATTGCTCATGCCCTTGGGGAAATCGTCGATCCTCGTTCGGCTGCGGTAGAGCTTGCCGTTATCGCCGGTGAAGAACAGGTACGCGTGCGTGTCGTCGCAGATGACCCAGTAGTCGATCCAGAGCCTGGGTGCTCCGGGGGGCTTGCCGGCGAAGAAGTCCTCCGGCTTGCTCCAGGTTTCCGGCCTGGAAATCTCGTCGGTCGTCGAGTACTGCGGCTGCTGGGACTGGAAAACCAGATACCACTTCTTATGGGGTCGGAAGTAAAACACATGTGGTGCACAGTGATAACCCCTCAGGTTCGGGTTGGCGTCCAGGTAATAGGGCCTGGCGTCGGCCGCTTCCGACCAGTCCTTGAAGCTCAGATACACCATGCTCCACTGGCCCCGTTCGTTGGCCGTGGTCGCGTAGACGTGCCACTTGTCGCCGTAATAAACCACCGTTGGGTCCTTCACGGAGACCAGCTTGTGGGTCTCATCCGATCGGGGCTTGATCAGCACACCGCTGGACTTCCATCTGAACGGACCGGCAAGCCCCGCCGGAGCCGTGGCAGGAACTCGCGCGGTAGGAGCCGGCATCGCAGGTGCTGCCGCCACCAGAAGAAGACTCACCGCGGCCATGACCCGCGTGCCAACACGTCGAAAGCCACTCGTTTTCAGCATGGCGTTAATCCTCGTTCGAAAGGTCTGATCGCGTTGTGCGCGGGCCTTCGCGTTTCATCCAATGAGCGTTAGACCGCCCGTTTCTGGATTGAACCGGAGCCCGCGCACCGCAATAACGGCCCATCCGCACCGCTCCCTATGGTGGCGAACCGCCCGAGCGACGGTATGCTGTCTCCTTCGTCGGTTCGCGTTGAGTCCAGGCTGCTGCTGTTCTGGAGCTTACTGCGAATGAGTTCCTTCATCAAACCTCGCGGATTCCGCGTTCAATCAATCATGTTCGCCATGAGGGCTGTCGCCGTCTGGGTCTCGCCCGCGTTCGCCCTCGACGGCCAGGTCCAGATTCGCGCCCCCTCCACGATCGTTCCGTGCGACGGCAAGTACTACACCTTCGGCACTGGCGGTTCCTGCCTGGTCTCCGACGATGGCTGGACCTGGCGCCGTTAAGTCGCGCCCGCGCGTCGCGGAATGGCCCCCGATGCGATCACTTCGGCGACCGCTACTGCCTTTATGTTGCCATGAACATCGGGGCGCAGCCCACAGCCGCCGTTTACTCGCATCCGACAACTGGTCATTCGCTGACTCTCCTGAGTGGCGGAGGCTCCGCTGACAGCGCGGCCACCTACGCGGCACCGGAAACATCTGAGGTTCATCCGACAAGTTATCTTGTCTCGTGCAGAATAACCGGAAATCAAGAGGGCAACTGTGCTTTGAAGACGTTGAGCATCGAGGTGAGACCGCTAATTCGGCCAGACTTTGACAAAGACGGCGATGTGGACCAGAACGATTTCGACCTGTTTCAGGATTGCGTGTCAGGTCCGGCGATTCCTCTGATCGCCGGTTGTGAAGCCAGGGATTTCGATCATGATGGCGACGTAGACCAATCCGACTTCGGCCTCCTCCAAAGGTGCGTCAGCGGAGCGAGTGAGCCGGCCGATCCGAACTGCGCGAATTGACTGGCAGAGCGGAGGGGGCACCCGATGGGAGTGCCTCCTCCACATACACTTCGTTCACCCCTTCCCCCCCACATGATGATCGAACGTCTCGCCGATCACCTTGCGGTCCTCCGGCGGCACCTTGTTGAGCACGCAGACGGCCAGGGCACGTCGGAAATCGCTGCCACGTTCCAGTCGAGCGCACATCGCCAGTAAACGCCGGGTGGTGTCCTTGGGCATGAAGTGGATGTACCGCCGCGTTGTCTTCGGATCCAAGTGCCCCACGAAGGCCGCAATCTGATCCCAGGTCTTGCCCTGGGCCAACAGCACGCTGATGAATGCGTGCCGCAGCGCGTGATACCCGTCGAGCCGCTCGAACTCGGTCCCATCCACCGGCTCGTCAAGCATCCTGCTGGCCCGTTCGGCCCGCAGTCGCTCGGGTGATTGCCTGCGCTCCTTGGCCGCCTTTTTACAAGGGGTTACACCCACCGGCTAAGTCCTGTTGAATACCGATGGATAGACCGCAGGTCGTTTCCGTTGATTGACAAAGGGCTTCCCATGCCGTAACCAAGGCAGCATCCTTGCCGACCTCCCGTTGGAGTGATATGGGGCGCCTTCCGGGCCGAGATGGCTTTGGCAAGCGACGGGTACTCACCCGGGTGGCCGGCTGGCAGGAGCCATGGCGGCGAAGTTGGGGCTGGAATCATCGCTGAGGCCCGGAGCCCGGCCGAGGAAGGCCAACGAGCCGTGCGGGGACAGGCGTAAGGTGTGAACCGGCGGCACAACTCTCGACCCCTCAAAAAAAACGCACGGGCTTGCTGCAGGGGAGGGCAACGTGTTATAATAGACGGCATCCCGAGCTTGGAGCGGTTCCAGGTTCAGTTCAACATGTTGACGAAACGGAGGGGAGGGGACGATGGGAAGGTATCTTTCGGCCCTGGCGGTGGTGCTACTGCTCGGGGGGCATGGTGCGCACGCCACCCTGTTCTCCGGCCCCGGCGGCAGTGGCGTACCGGTCAACCAGTCATCGCTCATCGCCGACCTTGACTTCAGCGACACGTTCACGGGAGCCGACAGCGGCGGCAGCAACGCGGCCCGCGTCTATGTGCCGGCGGTTCAGCCGGCGGCGGCCTACGCGGTGGAGAACACCTACGGGAATTCGGCGCGAAACTTCAACAGCTTCAGCGTCGGACCGGACCGTGGCGAGTTCAGCTTCGCTGCGGATGGAGCGGGAATGCCGGGTCTGGTCGATGGATCGCCCGCCTATCCCGGCACGAGTGGCGCGGGTAGCGACACCGGCTTCACGCAAACCGGCGGCAATCTCGATTACGGAATCGCCTATGGACTGCGGACGCATTACGTGGTTCAGGTCGATTTCGTGGCCTCCTCCGACCGCATCGATATCACCTCGTCGCCTTCGCCGGGCAGCATCTTCCAGCCAAACAGCCTGTCGGTTTTCATTCGCGGCGATGGTTCGGGCAATGCCAGCTTGTACAACGGGGCGACCGATACGCCGATTCAATCCTCGATTCCCAGCTTCAACACGGGGTTGACGAACGACGGCAAGTGGCACAACTACGCGGTCGAATTCGACCAGACGGCCCAGACGATCGAGATCTTCGTGGATGAAGATTCCGAAGGCGTCATCGATCTGACCTCCTTCGCAGGCGGCCTCTACGCGAATTTCTCGAATCAGGCGGTGGGCGCCGGAGCGGGTTTGGGCGGCGGCCAGAACCGGGCGTGGAGCGACAACTTCCAGGTGGGATCGCCCGTGCCGGAACCGGGCACCGTTGCCCTGCTGGCCCTGGGAACCACCGGCTTCGTCCGCTCGGTCCGCCGTCGCCGTTAGGCCGGTAAGACTGGTCCCGGGCGCTACGAGATCAACAGGAGACTGATTTGCGACGTCCGCCGGCCGTGCCCACCACCCCAACGGGGCGCAACCACGGCAATGAGGGCGGGCGCACCGAGAATCTCGGCGCGTGGGCCTCAGCCGCTTATAAGGCCGGGCGGAAATACCGTGACACTGCTATAAGGCCCGTCTAACGGTTCTGCCGGGGAAGTCAACCACCTCACGAGGTCACCAACACCCAGCGGCGAGGCTTGGCCGCAATGGTCGACGATGCCATAGCCGCCAATTCACGTCGCGCAGTTCGGATCCGCCGGCTTGCCTGCGCCACTGTAGCACCGCTGGAAGATGCCGAAGTCCGATTGGTCGACGTCGGCGTCGTGGTCGAAGTCGGCCTTGGCGCAGTCGCCCGAGTAGGCCACGGCCGGACCTGAGAAACACGCATGGAACACCGCGAAGTCGTCAAGGTCTACGTCGCCGTCGCAATCCCAATCGAATGACAGCGGTGGTCGCCACGGTCGAGCAGCGATCCGTGTCTGGGCGGCGGCGAGCATCTCCGGCCAGGAGGCATCATCGATCGGGAAGCCGTACCGGCCGGCAAACAGGCCGCGCAGGTCTTCGCCGGCCGATGCGCTGATTGCCGCGGCGAACCAGGTGGCCTGCTTCTCCTCGCTATCGATGACGCACGGGAGCGGTCGATTGGTCGGCGTGAAGGTGCTGAACAGCTCGTACCAGACGCGGGGGCCGTAGGCGTCGAACAGCTCGCAGAGCAGGCCGTCGAGCACGTTGGCGTCAAATGCCGCGTAATCGGCTCCTGCGGTGCGGTAGTCGGACAACGTCTGCCGGAAGAAGCTCATGCAACCGCTCAGGCGGGCGTCGATATCGCTGACCGCGAGCGACCCCAGACCCGCCGGGCAGGAGACGATGGAGTGATGGGCCCACATGGCCGCCAAAGATGCCAAGCCCTCGCTGTACGTGGCATTGTGTGCCGGTGATGGCCCGGAGCAGAACTGCCCGAAGCTCCAGGACGGCCACGTGAAGTTGTGACCCACCTCGTGGAAGATGACGAACCACTGGGGCGTGCGATGCTCGGGGGCGTTGATGATGTAACAGCTGTTGTGCTCGGTCTTCCCCCAGAACCAGCCCAGGCGCATCGGGTTGCCGCTGATGCCGCAGGGCGTGGTTGGTTCATGATCGGAGACTTCGAGGATGAAGTACTGCAGGCCACCGTTGAATGGCCGTACGTCGGTCAGCGTCTGCTCCGCGACGTAGGCTCGCTCGGTTGCCCCCGGGACCTCGTAGGCAGTGGTGATCGCATCAAGGTCTACGCCTTGGATGGTTGGGGGCAGGTAAAACGCGATGTGCTCCGCCGGATACATCTGGTACGACAGGCCCAGGTCGGTCAACGTGCTGCGGACCACGGCGGCGTTGTCGGATTGCACGCCGTCGGCGGAGACCTGGACATAGGACACATGGTGCTCCGGTGTCGGGAATGTGTGGATGGTGGCAACGCCTGCGGCGTCCACCGTCGCCGTGGCTTCGTCCGAGCTGGTGAACGCGAGATGATAGTCCCCGGTGGGAAGGAGGTTCCCGGCGGCGTCGCGGATCTCCACCTCGAGTTGACCCGTTGCCGGCCCCGTCGGGCACAGCGGCAGGAAGGGCGTCACGATGGTCACGCGGGCCGGCGGGGTAAACGGCAATACGCTCGCGAGGGCGGTTCCTGTCTCACGGTTGGCCGAGACGCATACGTTGGCGATGGCAAGGCAGGCGTCGCAACTCCAGCGAAACGCGGCGGGGGTGCCGATTTGCCCGAGCCCGATCGTGATCTGGATCCGGTTCCCCACGACAGTCAGCGTACCCCCTCCTCCGCCTGCGACCGTTCCGGTCACGTCGACAAATCCGCCCCCGTACATCTCGCTGATTACCGCCCGCACGTTGAACTCACTGCCGATATGCTGGTGCGGCTGGCCCGTAAGGGGATTATTGTCGGTATCGACGAGCCAGATAATGGTGAGGTGGTCTTCCGGTTCAGCCAGACTCGTAGGGATCTCGCCCCGAGTTTCGATCACGAAGGTCAACAGGCCGCCATCCTGCTCAACCCAGGCCGAAAGGATGTCCACGAAGGCCGCCTCGGCCGGCTGCTCCGGATCGGTGAGCTGGCCAATGACCTGCCCGCCGCTCACCGCAGACGCAAATGCAAGAATGATGGATGACGCCCACATGTACCGCACGTTTGCGGGGATCAGACTCGACATGCTTCTATCCCTGATCCGAGATTTCCCATGTGACCTCGCCCGGTTACGCCGCCGAGCGGTATTCTCCTATTATACCAGCGTCTTCCCCCGCTGTGCCTACCCCGCTTTCGAGTTCCTCCCGTTTCACGAGCTGAAATGGTCACACCCATGGGTGCCAGGGTGACTTTCCCCCCTCGTTTCCTGGCTTCGGGGGAGGGCATTCCCTGGGACCATCTCAACGGTAGCCATTTTGAGGGACATACCGGCTCAGGGTGGAGGTTCCATTTCAAAATATCGATAGATCCCGCCAAGGGCGGGCGGATCAGCTGACTGGGGATGTGCGACAGGCCCCTCTATGCGCTGCGATCCCAGTCGAGCTGATCCTCGAGGACCCGGCCTGCGCGGACAAGCTGATGCGGGCCATGAACGTGACGAATGTGCGGGTGGTGCCGAGGAACTGATAGAAAATGCCCTTCCGCACAGGGTGGTAGCGTCGGCACCGGGGTGGGGGCTTACTTCTTCCAAATGCAGCGGTAGTTGAAGCGCCGGTTCGGGGCACTGTCACCGTGAGTGCACAGGGAGATGGGTGCATCGAGTGTTGCTGGGTTGTCGGCCCAGTGGAAGTCGAAAATGAAGGCGTTGCGGTTGTCCAGCCCGAGGAGCGCCCGGGGAACGGCCAGTTCGAGCCTATTGCCCTTCACGGCACAGGGAACTCGCGCCGCTTCGACCCAGGCTTTCCCATCGTAGCGCAGGACTGTCGTGGTCTTCGCGTCGACGACCTGCTTGTTCACCAGAAAATCATAGCCAAACCAGCCGGTCCCGTGGTCGTTGTCCGCGTCGATGAGCAGCAGCATCCAGTTCCGGTCCGTGCAAGGCGTGAGGGCGTCCTTCGTCTCCGCGTAAAACCCGATTTCCTTCTCGCTCACGAGCAGCTTGCAGGTCACGATGTCGTTGCGGCCCGAGTCGTCCTTGTAGTGCAGCCCGCCGTAGCCCGGGTAGTCGCGGTGAATCGTGTCGCCGATGGTGTCGCGGTACTCGACGTTGGCTTTGTCCCAATCGGTGAAGTCACCGTCGATGGAGACCGCCATATCGCCAGTCAACAGGGGGATTGGTCGGACGCCCTTGTAACGCCGGATGTTCTGACCCATCTGCATGTAGTAATTGTCCGCGTAGCCGCCTTTCATCGGCTGGCAGGTGCGGTTGAATTCGCTGTTGTACTGATCGATGAAACGGTACGTGGAATCGCGGCCCATGAAGCGGAAGGTCTGCCCTTCGGCAGGGTGATACTTGCCCGCGGACCACTCGTTCCAGTCGTTGATGTAGATCATCCGCGGATTGGCCTGGATGGCCTCGTCCCAGCGCTCCTGGAAGTAGATGCCGTAGCCTTCGGGATGCTCGACCGTTTTGCCGAGCCACGGGACATAGGTGGGTACGGGCAGGTCGTATTCGTTCAACTCCGGCTCGCCACGTTCGCGGGTCCAGCACTTGCCGGTCAGGCTCACGGGATGTTGCGCGGGTGTGACGGCGGCCTCTTCCTTCTCGCCCTTGTGCCGCGACACGAGCGCGTCCGGGTTCATCTTACGCACCTTGTCGTCGCCCAGGTCGTAACCGAAGCTCCAGTTGTCCTCCGTCCCGACGAAGCGCTTGCCGGCCCACTCGTAATAGCCCCACCACATGGTCCGCAGCGTGAAGAAGTCCTTCACCGCCTTGGTGTAGTCCTGGTAGAACTCTTCGGTGTACTCCGGGTCGCCGTAGTGCGGGTGGTTCGGATCGGTCTTCGCGGCCGCGTCGTAATGCGGGTTGGGATGCCGGATGCCGCTGCCAGTGGAGTCTACGGTGGGGCTGCCGTTGTAGAGTAACAGCGGCTTGCCGTCCCAGTAGTACCAGAGGTCCTTGTACTTCCCGGCTTTGTAGATCTTCTCATAGAGGTCCTGAACAACCGTGATGGATGGGCCGTTGAAGGCCCAGAAACAGAATTGCGGGACCTTGTTGCCCTCGGCTTTCATCTGCTGCATCACGGGGAACACGACGTCCCACTCGTCCCAGTAGCGCACGGCGTTGGTCACGTCCATGATGAGCACATCCACGCCCGCGTCAGACAGCATCGACATGTCCTTGCGGATGACGTAACGGTCCTTGCTCAGGAAGTAGCCCATCTCCGGTTCGCCCCAGTGATACATGCCCTCGGTCCAGAGCGGGTTTTTCGCGTCGAGGCGCGCGGCCGGGTCCTTGGCGAGGATCTTCGTCACGTCGGCGGCATAGGGACTCTTGAGGCCCGCGAGGCTGTCGCTGTGCCAAGTGATGTAGAAGATGCTCACGACGCGCAGCTGGTCCGTCTTAACGGGGCCTACGTCGGCCATGGTCGGCATGGTGCGGCCCAGGGCATCCGTTGCGACCCACGTGTCCGCGTGAAGGTCGCGAAACGCGGGGTCGCCGGCGTGGGCGAGGCCTGATGCCGCGAACAAAGCGATTACGAGAAGGGGTGGCTGGAATCTCATCGTGGTCTCCTTGGGGCGGCGACAAGCCGATGGCTGAGTCCAAGAGAGTACGCACCACATCGGCACAACGCAAGACGATTGTACCGGTTGAGATGCTGGTTTGAAGACTGACGGGAAATGTGATTCCGCGCGAAGGCGGCTGCAGGGCACAACGCCGTCAAAGGACGCTATTCCGCCTTGGCCGCGTGTTGATGAACATCGCGTTAATGCCGCCTACCTGGATCCGAAGTAGAATGAGGCGACCTTCTCCGCCAGCTTCGTGGCAATCTCCTCGCCGGTGTTCGTGAGGACGATGACCACCAGCCGGTCGTCTGGATAGCGTTGAACGCTGGCCGAGAAGCCGGAAGTCGAGCCGCTATGACCAATGCTGCGGTGTCCCTCCAGAGTTCCAATTCGCCAGCCGAAGCCGTAAGTCATCGGCGAGCCGTCGTTCAGTTTTCCGGGCGTCCACATCTGGGCCTTGCTCGCCGCCGTCAGGAGTTTATCCCCATCCAACGCGGCGTTCCACTTCGCGAGGTCGCACACGGTTGCAGCGATCGCCCCGGCTGCACACACGTCCGTCAGATCATCATCGCGGTTGATGCGGACGTGATTTGTCGTTTCTTCGTAGCCACTGGCGCGATGCGGGATGATCTGCCGCGGATTGCGGTCCGTCGTGGCGTTCATGCCTATAGGGCGGAAAATGCGCTCCGCCATGAACTCCCAGTAGGTCTTACCGCTGACGGCCTCGATCACGTATCCCAGCAGGCTGTAACCGGAGACTTTTGCATGACGATTGGGCCCTGAGGACGGAGCACGCAGCAACATCGATAGAACCAGACCCAATCGACGTGAAGCGGACTGGTGTTCGGTCTACGTCCGTGTTCGTTGGCAGATCACCGACGGTTTCCAGTGTCCTTTGGCGGGTGACACGGTGCGGTTGCCTGGCAATGATGCTCCGGACTCGTATGCCGTCAACCACGGCCATCAGACAGACCAGCGGCTCCTGCGTCCAAGACTGGATCGGTGTTAGCCGGGGTCAGGCAACACGATCGCCGACCTGGCGGGAAGTGGCGATGGCGACGTGGATCAGGAGGATTGCGCGCTATTCAAAGGCATACGAACGGCCTTGCGGTATGCATCGGACTTGTGATGGAAATACTGGTTCCCTACTCGAACCTGTACTCCGCGCGACACGAGCGAGTCGGGCCTTCGGAACTCCCGGACAGGATCCGGTGGTCCTCCGAGAGACGCAGCTCCATATCCAGCGAAGGGCAGAAGGTGGAGATGCCGTGCTCGTCCTCGTCCGTCCGCACCTCAGACACATGCCCCTGCATGATCTCAAGCGTGCCGACGACATGATAGGACGTGTAGGTGGAGACATACGTCCCGAGTCCCGTGAAGTACAACCCCGTGAACACGAACACCGGGTCCTCCTCGGTCTCCGATCGCAGGTGGATGCGCCTTGGCATGGTGCTACAGTTGCTCGGCGGGCATTCAGGCATGCGCTCGTGCGTGGTCGTGCGGTTGCCGCGGACGTGCTCGACCCGACGCTCCCATGCCGTGTACGACCAGAGCTCGCTCTCCGGCGGCTCGTGCGTCGCGTACCACTCGTACTCGGAGGAGGTGGTGATGGTCTGTTCGAGGATATAGAACGAGCCCCCTTCCTCGTCGTGGATCAGCGTCTCCTCCGATCGGGTCGTGCCGTGCCAGGTGTAGTCTCCGGGCTGCAGGCTCACGCCCTCGTCCTCGCGCCCGTTGCCGGGACCGCTGGCATTCCAGGTGCACTCGACGTAGCCGCGCCATTGTGGGACGCACACGTCCTGGGTATCGAAGCTGACGGTGCCGCTGAGCTCGGCGTTGGGGCGCGTCTCGTCCAGTTCGCCGGTGCTGAGAATGAGAATCAGCCCGGTGACCCGTTCCGCCTCCCGTCCGCGGCAGAAGACCAGCTCGTCATGTGAGGAGACATCCCGGTGGAGCCAGTTACCTCCCACCCGGTACACGGCCTGAATGCCCCACTGGTTGTCGTCGCGCTTGCGGACCGCCCTCAGGTCGAAAACCACCCTGTCCACATCATCGTCGAACGTGTAGACGAGGTAGCGCATGCCGCCGGAGTACGCGAACACGCCCTGGAAGTCCACCGTGTTCGAGCGTACGCGGTGCCGGGTCAACGAGTACCCCGAGGGCGAATGTATCGGAGCGCCACTGGCGTCCTGGTAGTACTTGTAAGGCGGCGTGTTGAGGTTCCAGAGGGCGAATTCCTTGAACTCGCTCTGGAAGATCGGGCTGCTGGTCAGCGCCGGCACGATGCCGTCCCGGTAGATCTGGCGATACAGGTCGTGCACGATCGCCCCGGTCTTGCCCTGGCGCTGGTAGAGGAAGAACCAGTATAGATAGGACGAGTACTCGAGCGTTCCCTCCTGGGAGAAGAACTCACGGGTCAGGTTGCTGAAGCCGCTGGGGTCGTATTCGTGCTCGGTGTTGGTGTCAGGGTAGACGAACTCCTGAGCCCACGTGGCCGTCGATTCCCACAACCAACGAGCGTTGGCGGGGATGTAGTCGGTGTTGGTGTAATCCTGGAAGCAGTGAAACAGCTCGTGAACCGCAGTCGCGCGGAGGCGATCGTCGTCGAGTGAGTGGCGGATCTGGATGTGGCAGCGCTCCTGGGCTTCCAGGTGGCTCATCCATTCGCGCCCATAAATGTTCGCGGGCAGTTGTTCGGTCAGTTCCACGCGAATGAAGTCCGTCGGCTCGGTGAACCCCAGGCCAACGTACATCGGGTATGCCGTCTCGAACGCCTCCAGGATGATGTCACGCTGCCGTTCGGTGCCCGCAGGCGCGGTGATGACGAAATACGAGCCGTCGGGTGCCGGGCGGATCATCGCGTTGCGGACGCTTGTCTTGCCGGGGGCGGAGGTCCCGCAGACCTGCCGTGACGTTACCGTGCGCGCAGCCGTCACGGGGCCGTGGTAAAAGGCCGACTCCGGATCCTCGAACGAGAGCGTGTAAGGTCGCAGGGCCTCCTGTGTCGCCGGCGAGAAGCTCGGCAACCGCAGGCGGATCTCGCGCAGGAGCGAGGTGTCGTCGATGCCCGGGTCCGGATCACCCCGGTACACCGGATCCAGTTGCTCGGGGTGGTACGCCGCCTGGACCTCAAGCAGGCAACGGTGCTCCTCGGTGATGCTGCCGGCTTGGTACGCCCGGCGAATCAGGTCCGACGAGCGAGTGGATGCGGGCGTCTCAATGCTGGCCGGCGCGCCGGCGGTTGCATCCATCCACGCGTCAAGGCTGGCCATGTCGCGGATCGGCTCGAGCACGCGCCTGTCATCCACCACCGGGCCGGCGGACGGGCAACCCCAGAGGAATACCACCGCCAGCGCGGACATCACCGGCAACAGGAGGAACCTGATGGCCCGAGGCTGAATCGACTGAGCGGACATGGCAGTGCTCCTGAGAAGGGTCGTTGCCCGAGATTTCCCATATGACCCTGCCCAGCTCCGCCGCCGGGCGGTATTCCATCATTGTACAGCGCCCCTGTGTTCGACGGCTACGGCGTGCACCTGTACCGTGTAGAACGGTAGTACTCTATGGTCCATGCCGGGGGCCGTCGAGCGTCTGAACCGCGCCGCCGGATATGTCGCCGCGACTCGGCGGTGGCCGGTTCTGCTCATTCGATGGGTGGCGCTTCCGCTTTCAGTTCCAGGAAGCTTTGACCCACGGAGCGTGCGGGGCGGCGATCGGGAGGCGGGTCTGGGGCAGCAGGAATCCCGCGCTGGCTCTTGAGACCGTGCCCGCCCTCGTATTCGACGGTGTCACGCCCCAAGAAGCCGTTCGCATCTGCCAACGGTAGTGCGGTCACTCGGCAAACCAGGGCCAGTCGCGCTTGTAGTGCCGGTAGTACAGGCCAACCGCGCCCATGCCCACCAGACCGGCGTAGGCCGTGAGCACGTTCTCGCAGATCATTGCTACAACTCCCTGGCACGAGAAAAACCGTTGCACGGAAATGAAATACAGAAGGACGAGCACGCCACCGGTCAGCGAAACGGCCAAGAACACGGCTGGGCGCAAGGCCAGATGGGCCAGAGGTGCCGAGCAGATCACCAACCCCACATGGCGAGGAGGAGTCCTGCTGGTCGACGCCTACTCGCCCGGCACGGCTCTGCGAATGCCGGCAGGATCGCAGAGCCATCCGCCGCGCACAACTGCGGAGATCCGCCGCGTGTTCCGAACGTCGAAGCACGGATCCGCATCCAGAATGACCAGGTCGGCCAGCTTGCCCGGCGAGATCGTTCCCAACTGGTCTTGCCGGTTCAATGCCCGGGCGTTGTTGATCGTGGCGGCGGCCAGAGCCGCTGCGGGCGTTAGCCCGGATTCAACCAGCATCTTGAGTTCCTGATGCAGCGAGCAGCCCGGCGGCACGTACGGCTCCGGCGTATCCGTCCCCGCCAACAGCGGTACGCCCGCCCGGTACAGCAGGCCGGTGAGTTCCTTGTACTTGTCAACTTCCTTCCGGCGGGCTTCGCGGGTCCCCGTCGGCAGCGGATGCTCTTGGGCGTAGGCGTGCCAGTAGTCGAGCATCCGCCGGGGCACGCAAGCCAGATCGGGATGATTCCGGACTTCCTCAAGGTCATTGAGGTAGATCATGTTGCGGAACACCACCAGCGTCGGATCGACGTTGACGTGGCGTTCTGCCAAGGCCGCGATCAAACCCCGGGCTCGCGGGTTGTTGAGGTCGAGATTCGCCCGATGGTTGGGTTGCCCGGCCACCTCGGCCGGGATGATGTAGTTGAACACCGACCAGATGTGCTCCAGGCTGTCGATGCCATCCTCCACTGCCTCCTGGGCTGAGTAAGCCCCGAGATGGGCCATGACTTTCATGCCCACCCGGTGACCTTCCTTGATCACCTCGCGGCCAACAGCCCGCGGCGTACCAACGTAGATCTTCAGCGTGCTCACGTACCACTTGGCCATGTCGTCGACAAACGCCGGAGCCTTCGCCGGGTCGGTGAGTGCGTATCCGACATCGCGATGCAGAGGCGGATCGCCATCGATGAGCGGGCTGGTCAGGAACACGCGTGGGCAGACTTGAGGGCGGAGTTCGGCAGAGCGGGCGATGACCGCCTGGGCCACGATTGCGTCACCTGCGTCGCGCACGCTGGTCACCCCGCTGGCCAGGAACATCGGCAGGAACTCGTCTCCGGCCAGATGTGACAAGTCTGTCAGGTGGACCAGGTGTGCATGGGCATCGATCAGACCTGGGACGAGGAACTTGCCTCGACAATCCACGACCCGCGCACCGAGCGGCAACTCGCCACTTGATCCGGAAACCGAACGTATGCGACCATCCTCGATCAGGACCGTCCGATCGAGCTGAAAGCCCCCAACGATCGGATCGAACACCGCGCCACCTCGAAGAACGAGGGGCCGCGGGCCGACGCTCAGCGCGCACCCGGACCCGGTAGCGAAGAGACCGACAACCAAGGAAACAAGGCTCATCCACCGCATGGCCGTTCGTCGGAAGATCACGGGCGACTTGCCAGTATCAGGTGTCCACACGCGTACCAAAGAGGCCACCCGGGGCTTGCCAGGGCGACCAAGTTCGCGTCTCCTCGACCGGCCGCAGCCATGTTCCGCGACCGACCAACGACTGACCGCTCGTCATATAGCAGTTCCGCCTTCCTGTCCAGCCCTGAGCCAGCGACCTCTGAAGAATATGCGTCTATGCACTGCAGGGCGAGAAGACGCTCCTGGCCTGGCGTCGAGACGCCGATAACACCTTGCAGACCGAACTGATCGATGGCCGCAAACCAAAGCCCATCCACGGTCAGGCGATCGACTCGCCACCGGGAGATGCGAACTTAAGGGAGGCGCGTCTACGATTCTATGATCCCTGGCAGGATCGTTGGAAGGACGGTCAGATGACCGGCACACGGATTCTGCTGGCGGATTTCTCACGATCCATCGTCGTCCGTCTTGAGTGCATGTCCGCACCGCCACAGCGGTGAAGAGCAGGCCTCGAAGCGTTTGGCCGCAGCCTTGGCTCTCCCTATTCCCTCATAAGGGGAACCGCAATAGGATATATACCCATGCTCCAACTCTCACGCCGCGCGTTGCTGAAGCGAACTGCTCTGCAGGCCGCTGCTGCAGGGCTGGCCCTCAGAACCGCTACGAGTTCTGGGCAAGTCGCAGGCAGTCGCCCCGCACAAGTGGCCGACGTCAGCGTGCTGAACCCCCGCAACCGCGTGCCGGTGTCACTGATCATCGACGACTCGACCTGCCTGGTGAATCTGAATCGTCTCGCCGTTCCTCAATTTGCCGAGGCATGGGGAAAGAGGCAGGTTTTTCGGCAGCCCTGGCGGGACTGGCCAATGGAGATTCCGGATGCGTTCGTTCGCAAGTTCGCCGACTATTCCGACGAACACGGCATCAAGGGCAAGTACAGCCTGGTGCCCTTCCCCGCCTGCGTAGGCCGGTTGGACCGCGGCCTGCCCGGCTGGACCGCCCAGGCACTTGATGACAGTCTCAACCTGGTGCGCACCCGCCTCCTGCCCAACTGGGACATTCATCCCGAGATGATCACCCACACCTGGGCGATCGACACCAAGACGGGCCATCCCTATCCGGAACGTACGCTGAAGTACATGGAGAATTGGGATTGGTCGGTCGGCCGGTCCACCGATGAGCTGGCCGATTATATGGCCTATGCGCTACGGATTCTCAGAAACGTGGGCCTGCCCTGTGAAGGGATCACGACTCCCGGCGGCTTCGGCTCACGTGTCCTGCCGGAACTGGCCCAGGCGACACTCCAATCCTGCCGTGATGTGTTCCATGCCGAGATCCCGCACTACTTCCGTCATCTGCATGAAGAAGGTCCTCAAAGCGTGGCCCCGCGAGTCGAATACGCGTCCGGTCTGGATGGCGACGATCCACACTGCGTGGTTTCGATCATCGGCTGTACTGGCGACTGGACCGGCGGTTGGGACTGCTCCAATCGAGGTGATCTCGACCGTTTCATTGCTCCCGACCTCAAGACCGGCCGCCTCGTCGAGGTGATCGAGCGCGGCCAGCCAGCCATCCTGGTTGGTCATTGGACCGGCATCTACTTCAACGGCGAAGAAGTGGGATTCAAGATCCTGCAGGAGGTCGTGCAGCGCCTGCATCGGCGCTTCGACCACCTGCTCTGGATGAAACTGAGCCAGATCGCCCGTTACTGGGCTGCTCGCCAATTGACCCACATCGACAGGGATGGGGTTGGGCTCTCGCTGCAAGCCCCCTTCGCCAGTGCGGACTTCACGATCCAAGTGGCCGCCCACGGTAGCGCCGCACCGCAACTGCAGGTTGGCGAAACACGCACTGCTCTTCGTGAGATAAACCGCGCTGCCAATCTCAAGGCGGGAATGTGGTTACGGGAAGGTGACCGCCTGGTGCTCTGCTTTGACCTGCCCCGCGGACACTCGCGGCTGAGACTGTAAAGTGGTGGTCAACAATCAAACGTCCCGGCCGTGGCCCGGACCTACTTCGACGGTGTCAGCGAGGAGTGGAGCGATCCAAAGAGCTTGATGAACTCTTCCTCAGGCTGGGCATCGAGTCGAAGAAGCACCGCGATGAGTACCCTGTATGAGGAGCCCTCGGCCGCCTGGGTCATCGGCGTAACATCGCTACAGCAAACCAAAGTCGGACTGGTCTACGTCATCGTCATGATCGAGATCAGCGTTCGCACAATCCAGCAGCGGAGCTCCCAAGTCCGGGCCCGTCTTGCAGGCATCAAGCAGGCGAAAATCAGCGTCATTCACGGTGCAGTCGCCGTTCAGGTCAGCCGGCAGGGGTGGCCCTTTCAGACTCTCGTACGCTCCCATGTTCACCGAGGGGCCTCGGATTCGCATTGCACCGTCGATGTCGATCGGCAGCGGCTCAGTGGTGTTGACCGGTTGGGTGCTCTGTCTACTCGTTCATCGCGGTTCTCGATTCACTTCCTTTACGTGCCAAACCAGGTACACATTCGATTGACTGCGTCGAAGCGAGTCCAACCAGGTTCTCGGTGCCGGGATCTCGCGGCGATCGGCGTTTGCTGGCCGTGCCCCTCCACTCCTTTCTCGTGTTCAGGGGCGTTGCAGATGCGGTCTCCAGTAATCAGTTTCTTGCCGGATTGAATGGTGCCCGGCGCGGTCTTTGGGTACGATGGGGCGTGTCGGGCGGTGAAGCTGGGATGCGGTCTGGCTTCGACAGAGTCTGCGCCGGGGCAAGTGACCGAGAGAAGGCCGGAGGATGCGGCAGAATCCACCCTGACCCGCTCATCCCGCTTTTCCTGCCCCAGAGAGGAGGACCCGACATGTGGCTGTTCGGACCACCGGATATTGAGAAGATGCTCGCCAAGCATGATGTCAAAGGTCTGGCCCGATCGTTGGCGTACAAGAAGGACCCGGATTTGTGCACCGCCGCCGCCAAAGCCCTCGTCAGAATCGGTGCGGCATCTGTCGAACCGCTCATCGCGGTGCTCCGGGATGCGCCTCCGGGTGTACGCGAGGCTGCCGCCAAGGCCCTCGTCAAGATCGGCGCGCCGTCCGTTGCTTCTCTCGTCGCGGTGCTCGGGCATGCTGGTCCGGATGCGCGCCAGGCTGCTGCCGAAGCGCTGGGCGAGATCCGCGATCTCCGCGCCGTCGAGCCACTCATTGCAGCGAGTCAGGATGCGGAGGTGCGCCAGATCGCTATCGAATCACTCATCAAGATCGGCGATGTCCAGGCGCTCGTCAGAATCGGCGCCCCTGCCGTTGACCAACTCACTACGGCGATCGAGCACGGAAATCCGAACATGCGCCGTCTTGCTGCGAACGCGCTCGGCCAGATCGGCGACTCTCGCGCCGTCGAACCGCTGATGGCGGCGCTTCAGGATGGCGACCTGCATTTGCGCCGTCTCGCTGCTGACGCACTGGGCCAGATCGGCGATTCTCGCGCCGTGGAGCCACTCATTGCCCTTCTCCAGGATGGGCACCCGAACTTGACCTGTCTCGCAGCCAAGTCGCTGGGCCAGATCGGCGACTCTCGCGCTGTCGAGCCACTCATTGCAGCTCTCCAGGATGGGCCTCTGCGTATTCGCGAAATCGCCGCCAAGGCGTTGGGCCAGCTTGGCGATACCCGGGCCGTCAAACCGCTCATTGCAGTGCTCCAGCAGGAAGACTGGGAGATGCGGTGGCCCGTTGCCGAAGCACTGGCTCGGCTCGGCGACCCTGCGGCAGTGGAGCCGCTCATCGGAATACTCAAGCACGCCAGTCCGGATGTGCGCCAGGCTGCCGCCAAAGTACTGCGCGAGATCGACGATCCCCGGGCCGTCAAGCCGCTGGAAGATTATCACCACCAGCGGGAGGGTGATTAACGGTGGAGACGCAAGGTATTGGAGAGCGTTAAACGACGAGGGCTTCGGGGCCGGGCGGACGCGGTGGGCTGGGGCAAGGATAGTCCCTCAATATCTGCCGGTTCCACGACCGCGCCGACCTTTGCGGGTGATCGAACCGCATTCCGTGCGCTCGCCGCCATTCCAGGTTACGGTCCCCACGGAGAGCGAGCCGGCCGCAGGAGTAGCGGATGGCCGGATGAACGGGTATAAGGATGACAGGTGCAAACCGCCAATCCGGACCGGATGGTCTCCTCAAACGGTAACGGGACGATTAGTCGGAGAAGACGAAGAGCACTATGGGCCAGTTGACACCCGATCAGCAACCGTCGCCGTCCCGCGATCCGGAAACGCTCGATCAGGGGGCACAGGCCACCCCGGATGCCACACCCTCGGAGTTGCCGCCCAGCTGCGCGGAAGACGAAACAACCATTCTGTCCGCTCTGGGCGAGGAGGCGGCCATCGCGCATGCCGGAGCGTCGCTGCTCGACTCGCTGGGTCGGGGGCTGGCCGCGGAGGCGGGAGAGACTGCCGCCGGCGAATTGGCCCGCTACGAGATCCTGAAACCGCTGGGCAAGGGCGGCATGGGAATCGTGTTCAAGGCTCGCGACCGCCGCCTCGGCCGAGTCGTGGCCATCAAGCGGATCAGCTCCAAGATCGCCGGTTCATCCTCGGCCCTGGAACGCTTCCTGGCCGAAGCGAGATTGGTCGCCGTACTCAACCACTACAACATCGTACAGATTTACGATATCGACAAGGACTCCGACGGCTACTTCATCTCCATGGAGTACATCGAGGGAGAGGATCTCAAGAGCAAGATCGCCCGCGACGGCCGAATCGACCCGGAGCGCGCGGTCGAGATCACGCGGCAGCTTTGCAACGCCCTGAGCTACGCCCACGGCCGCGGAATCATCCACCGCGACATCAAATCGGGCAACATTCTCGTCAGCACGCAGGGAACGCCTAGGCTGGTGGACTTCGGCCTCGCACGGGGCATCGCGGATCAGGATCTGACGGTGACCGGAGTGATGATGGGCACGGTCGATTACGCCAGCCCCGAGCAGCTCCAGGACACCAAGAATGTCGATCACCGCACCGATATCTACTCGCTGGGCGCAACACTGTACGAGATGTTGACGGGCATGAGTCCCCGAATGGTCCAGGAAAGCAAGATCCCTGAGGAGCTCCGTGAGCCGGTCCTGAAGGCGATGTCGCCCGATCGTGGCCAACGATACCAGACGATCGAGGCCTTCAGCGAAGCGCTGGCCCAGGCGAAGGTCGGAGATGTGGAGACCCTGATCCGTCGAGCGGACGCGCGTTTCAAGGCCGGCGACCTGGAAGGGGCGCTTCATCGCTACGAGCAGGTTCTGCGGATCGACGCGCAGCATGCCTGGGCCGGCAAGCAGGCGGAGCTGATCCGTTCGCGGATCGAGAGCATCCGACGTTGGCGGCAGGAAGCAAATCACGCGGCAAACGAAGGTCACTGGGAGTCAGCGGCGGCGGCGTGGCAGCGCATCCTGGACTCGGCCCCCGGTGATGTGGAGGCCATCGAGCAACTCGGCAAGGCCGAAGACGAAATCCGCAACGGAAAACTGGCCACGGAGCTCGGCGAAGCTCGCCGGCACCTCGATGCCCAGCGCTTCGTTGATGCCGAAGCCAAGTGCCAGGCAGCCTTGACCCTGGACCGTGAGAATGCCGAAGCCCAGGCGATCCGCAAGGCCATTCGCGCCGCCCGGACCAGGATGGGACGAGACAAGATCCGCGCCGGCTTCAGACTGTTTGACCGGAAGGACTATCCGGGAGCCATCCTGTCACTGCGCGAGGCCCTGGAGCTCGTTCCAGAGGACCATAGAGAACGGCCGAAGCTCGCTCAGGCCCTGGATCTTGCCGAGGCGTTACAGCGAATCACTGATGCGGACCGAGCGATCGACCAGGGGGAGATGCTCGAGGCCGGCCGGCTTCTGGATGAAGCGGAATCACGCTCGAGCAAGTACCAGAACCTGATCGACCGAATCGCCAAACGCCGCGAGAAGGTCGTAGCCAGGAAAGCCGCCAACGAGCATGAAGCTTCGCTGCGGCGACGGAGGATTCTCCTGCAGATCGTGGTCCCCGTCCTGGCAAGCGTGGTCGTGCTGGGAGTCCTCATCGGCCTGTTGGTTCATTCGATGCTGAGCAGGCCTCCGGTGACGGCCGCACCGATGCCGGAGGCGGAACCCTCATCCGTCGCCCGGTCGAATGGAGACGGAAGGCCGCAGCCGGCCATTCGTGCCCAGCGATTTTCCGACGACAAAGGCCGGCAGGCTCTTCCGGCCGTGCCCGCGCCGGCATCGGCACTCAAGCGTGCCGCCCCGCCCACCGCCATCAAGGTCGACGGCAAGCCGTTCTTCGTCATCGGGGCACGATCCATCGAGCCGCCAGACTTCGCAGAGGTCGCCCGGGCGGGGTTCAACACCGTCTCGTACGTCTACCACGACAAGGCCAAGCCGTACCTGGAAGAGGCCAGGCGGCACGGGTTGCGTGCGATCGGCTATACTCGTCAGAAACCGGATTGGGATGCCTTACAGGCCGACCTCCGCGCCTGTCGCGGCGATCCCACACTGCTGGCGTGGATGATGCCTGCGGATCCCCTCATCTACGAAATCCCCAAGGCTGATATCAAGCGTGCGTACGACATGATACATTTCGCCGACGGTACCCACCCTGCGGAACTGCTCGAATGCCCGGTACCGGACCGATGGCCGAAGGCACCGGGCTACATCGAGTACTGCGATATCCTGGCAATCGAGGCCAACCCCTTCACAGATGCGTATCTCCGACACCAGAAGTTCGACTATCGCGACCGGATACTCCTTCTCCCCTACTGGACGGACCAGGCTGTCTCACTCGGCAGAGGGAGGCCCGTCTGGGCGCTTATCCCCGCCCGCCAAGGGGACGACGGGCGTCCCACGCCTGTCCAGATCCGCGCCATGACCTATCTGGTCATCAATCAAGGCGCCAGCGGTGTTCTGATCGACGGCTTCAAGGCCCTGCTCTACGAGGGCGACATCGACGACCCCCGATTCCGCGCGGTCCTCGGGATGGGCGACGTACGGCTGGCCGATTTGCGCAAGGAATCCATCCGCATTGCCGGCGAGCTCAGGCAACTGGCGCCGGCGATTCTGGCGGGCGCGGTCTTCGATGTAGTGAAGGTCGAGGATCCGCCCGGTGTCACCGGCCCGATCGACTGCAAGGCTTACGCTCAAGGCGATCGGCTCTACATCGTCGCGGTCAACACGTCGAACCAGCCGGTCAGCCCAAGGTTGCGCTTCAACGTGCGGACAGCCCCAACAGTCGACTTGGTTGGTGAGACGCGGACACTCACACTCAAGGACGCGGCTTTTGCCGACCCGTTCGCCTCCTTCGAGACGCACGTGTACACACTTCAAATGGTCGACCGTTCGGCGGTTGAGCCCGCGCCCTCCACGGCCGTACCGCCGAGTCCACCCGCGGTGTCGAGGACCCTCAAGAACTCGATCGGCATGAGCCTGAAGCTGATTCCGGCCGGCGAGTTCATGATGGGCAGCAAGGCGAGCGTTCCGGAACTGATCGATCGGTTTGGCGGGAAAGACCAATGGAACCGACCCGCAACTCAGATCCCCTACCACCAAGTTCGAATCGGCACTCCCTTTTACATGGCGGCCCACGAAGTCACCGTCGGCCAGTCTCGACGATTCGTTGAGGACACGCACTACGTCACCGACGCCGAAGGAGGCGTGCTCTCCTTCGAAGCGGGCAAGAAGGGCGGAGACACACTGACGCCCGAGGGGGATTCGCACTGGTCAGACGACGCATCGTGGCGCAAGCCGGGCTTCGCGCAAACGGATAACCATCCGGTCACCTTCGTCAGCTGGAACGATGCCAAGGCGTTCTGTGCATGGCTCGGCAAGAAGGAAGGCCGCGTGTACCGCCTGCCGACCGAGGCTGAGTGGGAATACGCCTGCCGCGCGGGTACCGATACCGAGTTCTGGTGGGGTGACGACATGGATCAGTCGGGCCGCATGGCCAATGTTGCCGACCAGACTCTCAGGCAGGCGTACCCGAGCTGGTCATCGAACGCGAGTAGGAGCGACGGCCACGCAACCACAGCTCCGGTCGGCAGTTACCGCGAGAACGCCTTCGGCCTCTATGACATGACCGGAAACGTTGCGGAGTGGTGTGAGGATTACAGCCACGAGAGCTACGCGGGGGCACCCGCGGATGGGTCCGCATGGTTGGACGACTCGGGCTCTTCGAACCGAGTGATACGCGGCGGCGCCTGGGACGATCCCCCGGCAGTTTACAGAGTCGCCGCCCGGTTTGATTTCCCACCTGGTTTCCGGAACTGGGGATCGGGCATGCGGGTGGTGAGCGAGCCTGCCGCTGTGGCGGCCCCCTCGGGGAGCGGAGCGAGAGACACAAGAAGAGACCCGATTTCGGATGAAGCGAACGGCCCCCCGCGCCTGCGCTCTGCATTCAACGATAGCGATCTCTCCGGTTGGTTTGTGGCCAGCGGCGATTCGTCGGCATGGTCCATGGATGACGGCGTACTCGTCGGTACGGCCCACCAGCCGCAGGGATTCAACTGGCTCATGAGCCGCCGCGAGTACACCGACTTCGAACTGAGCTTCGAGTTCCAACTGACCACCGGCGCGGACAGCGGTGTCGCCTTACGCGCGAATCCCGGCGACCCCGCGCATCCGCAAATCCAAGTCAGGGAGGATCACGATCCGCGTTACGCAAGCACACCACTCGAGTGGCAGACAGGCGCTCTCTACGGCTTGGCCATCGACCGCCCCGCGGTGCTCATGGCGGTCGGAGAGTGGAACCGGATGGTGATCCTGTTGTGCGGAAGTCTGCTGCGCGTCACTGTGAACAACCGGGCAGTACTCGACACGGACATCGATAAGATGTCAAAGGACGGGTTGAAGTATCCAGTGTCCCCTTCCGCGCCGGGTCGAATCGGCTTTGAGGCCTATCTCGGGACCGTCCGCTATCGCAAGGTCGAGATCAGAGACCTGGCCGCCTCGACCGCGCGGGCGGTCGAGTAAATATCATTTGCCGCCCGCTGCCACCCTTCGGCAGGCCAGTAGTGTGAAATCGTCGCTCGGCGGACGGCCGGCACAGAATGTCTCGACCTCTCGTCGCACATTCTCTACCACCTTCCGAGCCGTGTAGCCGGCGCACGATGCCGCCGCGGCCAGTAACCGCTCTTCACCGAACTGCTCCAGGTTGCCCCCGAACGCTTCGGTTGCGCCGTCGGTGTAAAGCAGGATCGCCCCTTCACCGGTCGGGAAGGTACAACTTGTCTCGCCGTAGACCGTGCCGTGCAGAATGCCCAGCGGACAGCCGTTGTCCACGCACCATGAGCGAGCGTCTCCTCCCGAACCGATGTACATCGGATACGGATGGCCGGCGGAGGCGATCAGCCCATCACCCGTATCCGGCGACAGCCGCACGACCTGGCAGGTCACAAACAGCCCTTCCAGCGAACGCCGCAACAACAGGTCGTTGAGCGAAGTGAGCAACTGCCCGGGCGAATCACACCGCTCCAGGAGCCCCTGGGTCATGGCATGCATGCGGCTGGCCAGCAGTGCGGCCGGCGCCCCTTTGCCCGAGACATCCGCCATCAGCAGCCAGAGATGGCCGTCCTCCGCCACGATGGCGTCGTAATAGTCACCGCCCACCTCGCGGCACGTGAAGTGGGCACCGTAGATGTCCCAGCCGTCCAGCCGCGGCCATACCGACGGCAGGATCGCCTGCTGAACCCGCCGGGCGCCGGCCAGTTCCGCCTCAAGCCGCTGCTTGACCATCTTCGCCTCGATCAAGCGGGCGTTCTCCACGGCAGTGGCGACCATCGCCCCGATCGCACAGGCGAATTCCAAATCGCTCTCGATGTAGGCCCGCCCGTGTAGGCGATTGTCCGTGTAGATGAATCCGATGACCTCGTCATCTCGAACCATGGGTACGCAGAGCACCGACCGGATGCCGCCCGCGATAACGCTCTCGTACTGCCGGGCGTCGAGGTCGGCACTCGTGTCGGCAATGAGAACCGCCTGCTGTCCCGCGATGGTCCGTCGCAGGACGGATCGACTGATCATCACCTCAGCGGCCGCTGCACCCGCGGGGCGAACCAGAACGCGGTCGCTCTCGTGCTCCGGGTCACAGGTGAGCCCGAACACCACCCTCTGCGCATGCAGTGCCGAAATGAGCGTCGCCGAGGCTTCGTCAACCAAGCCCGACACATCATGCCGCCCCATCAGCCGTCTGGCGAACTCATACAACGCGGACAGCCTGGCGCTATCGCGGACCATCAAATCGCTGGCCTGCCGTGCCACGGTGGAGCCGGGCGTCTCCGGAGCGTCACTGAAGCTGATCGCGCTGCCCCGCCCGAACGGCAGCTCCGGCTGGTCGGCAGCGAAGACGATTTGCACCTGGCCGACAACAATCACGTCGCCGTCTTCAAGACAACGTTTCTTGATGAGCCGCCCCTGGACGATGGTGCCGTTGCTGCTGTCCCGATCCTCGATCCACCACCGGCCGTCGCAGTCACGGAGAAACCGCCCGTGTTCCCGAGAGACCCCGCGGGCGTTCAGCACCAGGTCGTTGCCGTCCGCTTTCCCGAAGGCCAGCACGTCGCGGTCAAGCACCCGGCCCAATTCCCGTCCGTCAGGGTATCGCACAACGATCGTCGCCATGACGTAGACTGTATCGGATTTGCCGGGAGACCGAAACAGGACGCCGCACGCGGAGAGCTTCCTCGCCATCTGCAAGGATCACGGCGAGCGTGTTCTGCTTTGGCGAAGAGGTCGATAAGTACGAAGACGGCAAAGTCGTCAAGCACTCGGGGGCATGGTGGGCCGATGAGAAGGACTCCAAGGTCAGGCTCGTCAGGCCCGGAACGGTGCTTCTGGATTCACGGTATTACCAGGAGATCGCGCCGAACACCAGGGATCGGGCCGAGCATGTCGCTGATGACGTGACCCTCGAAACGCCGGCAGGAACCTTCAAGAACTGCCTGAACGTCGAGGAGACCACGCCTCTGGAACCCGGCGAGCGGGGCTACAAGGTCTACGCCCCGGGCGTGGGCCTCGTCCAGGACGAGGGCCTCAAGCTGATGAGTGATCGAACCGGGAAACAACGGATCGGCCGACGATGCGCTGTGGGTGGTCGTTCTGGTTCCTCAGGGCACAACCGAAACCTGCAAAGGAGCCCCTGGTCTGCCGGGGCCTCCGGCGACCATCTTCAACGCCAGCGTCTCCGGATGCGCCGGATGTTCGAGACCTGAACGGGCTGATTGGCCGCCCCTGACCCCTGCTCCGCTATTCCGCGTGTGTCAGGAGACGAATCCTCCTCCAGAAGGCCAGATCGCGGTGGTCAAGGCTCGTGGGCCAATCACCACGCCACGTGCCGTCTGATCCAGCCCACCAAGCCGAGTCCGAGAGCCGCCAGGATCACGGCACTGGGGGCGGGGACCACGACTCCCGGGGTGAACTGACGGTAGTAGATGTTGTCATTGAAATCAGAGTGAATCTGCCGAGAGATGAATCGACCGTAGTGGGTCATAGCCCTGCCCAGGCCGATATCGGCGTTCGGAGCGAGAATCACGCCCCAGAAAGTACTGCTGTCGCTGAAGTTCACGTCCGTACCGAGGTAACGGAACAAGGCAACGGACTCGACGTTCGGATCCGCTGAGCCGACGAAGCTCCCGTTCCCGTTGAACTGGAGGTCGAGTGAGTTGGCGTCGCTATCGCCGGTGACCTGAATGATTGTCCCGGGAACGGTGAAGAGGTTGAAGTTCTGGCCCGTGTTGAGCCGCCTGAAGGTATAGGTGCCCTCCGTCAAATAGATGGTCGCGCCATCCTTGATCTGCAAATCCCGGTAGTCTCCAGGAGCAAGCGGCGTTCCGCCGTTGTATGTGGTACCGGTGGCAACCGTCACATCGACAGTGCTCGTTGTGGCGAACGAATCGAAGAGCGACGGCATCGGATTGAACAGCGGCGAGGTGAAAACAGACACCGTTCCTTTCACGCCGTAGCCCGGGTTCGGACTTGACCAGCCGGAACCCGCCTGCTGGTTGGTGTAGACGTCGTAGACGAGAGCCTCAGGCCCAAGCTGAATCGAATCGCCAACCAGTAGCGTTCCTGAAGACATGACGAAGCGGCCATTCGCCCCGACGTTGATCATCTGAGTACCGTTGCCGAGGTTCCCATCCTTTCGGTTGACACCCACATTGCCACCGAGAACGTAGCCCCTGCCCTCCGCGTTGCCACCTTTAAATGTCAAAGGCGCGGTGTTGTCAGAGAGCCCTTCGCCTGTGGCGAAAAGAACGTAAGAGTCTAGATCGGTGCTTGGGCCGGCTAGCGATGCCGAGGAAAAGAAACCAAGCGCTGCAATAACGAGAAGTGTGGTTGATACTTTCATCTCTCGACCTCCGAAACTTGAACCTGGCTTGTACCCCGCCCGAATCAGCCGACATATATCCGAGCGTAAGCAGGCTAACGCAGCCACGCATAGCTGTCAACGGGCTCGTGCAGTCTTGCAGTCTTGCAAGCTGAAGGCTTGAAGGCTGCTAACCAGCTCCTTGACGCCGGTGGGCAGGTCGCCTGCTCTAGTGCTCCGACACTACTCAATTGAGGGGTAAAGCCTCTTGAGCTTCACCCGCGCATCCGCCATGGTGAAACGCCAGTTCACTTTGGTCACCCGCGTGTTCCGATCCCTTTGCCAGGCGGACACTT